>NZ_CP011494.1:1332865-2665731 GCF_001043175.1 Marinobacter psychrophilus | reverse complement strand
TTGGTGAGCGCCCGTTACCGCAACAGCCGTATTCGCGATCATTTTTACGACTCCATTCGCGATGGCACCACCTTGGTGACTACGAGCGGCAGCTGCGTTGGCCAGGTTAATGCGCTTTCAGTGCTTTCTACCGGCGGTTTCGAATTTGGTTTGTCGAACCGCATTACCGCTAGCAGTTATTATGGTGATGGTGACGTCATTGATATTGAGCGTGACGTAAAATTGGGTGGCAGCATTCACTCGAAAGGTGTGATGATTCTGACGTCCTGGCTGGCGTCACGGTTTGCCGTAGACGACCCGATGCACCTGTCGGCCAGCCTTACATTTGAGCAAAATTATGGCGAAGTAGACGGCGACAGTGCCTCCTTAGCAGAGTTGTGTGCTTTGGTGTCGTCTATATCTCAGCTGCCGGTCAGGCAGGATTTGGCCATTACCGGTTCTATTAACCAGTTTGGCGAAGTGCAGCCGATTGGTGGAGTGAACGAGAAAATAGAGGGCTTTTTCACGACATGCCAGCTTAAGGGTGGCCTTAGCGGCAACCAGGGAATCATTATGCCGGCCAGCAACGTACAAAACCTGATGCTAGACAGCGAAGTGGTTGCTGCGGTGAAAGCCGGTGACTTCCATGTTTACGCTGTCAGCCACGTGGAGGAAGCTGTAGCCATGCTGATGGGTACGCCAGCGGGTACACCCGATAGCAAAGGCAGGTACCCTAAAGGCACCGTTTTTGGCATTATCCAGCAACGGTTTGAAAAAATGCGTGAACACGAGCGTCAGGAACATAGTCGGGATGAAAACAAAGATCCGTCCATTCACTGACCAGCACTATAAAACGGACAGGAGATTAAAGCGCCATGACGGACATCCAACAAACGGTATACGTGGTTGAAGACGACGAAGCGGTGCGCGATTCACTGGAGTTGCTGCTGCAGTCAGACGACAAACCGGTAAAAACCTACGACAGCGCTACTGCGTTTCTGAAAAGCTATTCTGACGCCATGGCGGGCTGCATAGTGCTGGATATCCGCATGCCGGGTATGGATGGCATGGAGCTACAGAAAAAACTTAACGACAAACACTCGATTCTGCCAATTATCTTTGTAACAGGGCACGGCGACGTTCCCATGGCGGTAGATGCCATGAAAGAGGGCGCCATAGACTTCATTCAGAAGCCCTACCGCGAAGAAGCCCTGTTGGAAAAGATCGAAGCCGCCCTGGTTCAAGACCGCCAGCAGCGTAAAAGCCTGGGTGAAAAGCAGGAAATTGTGCGCCGTGTAAAAAGCTTGACCCCTCGCGAACACGAAATTATGGATCGCATGATTGCTGGCCAGGCTAACAAGGTGATTGCCATAGAGCTGGAGATCAGTCAACGCACGGTAGAGATTCACCGCTCCCGAGTGATGCACAAGATGGGCACCCACTCGCTGGCACATTTGGTCCGCATGGTGCTGTCAGTAAAGAACCTTATCGACCCACGATGATCCGAACGGCATCATACGGTTACTTTGGTAACCGGCTTCTTGCATATGACTGATACCGTCATCGACAACCGTGAGGTAACGGTTCTGCTAGTGGATGACAATCCCCAGAACCTGAAAGTGCTGTATGAGACTTTGAAAGACAAAGGCTATCGGCTGCTGATCGCCAACGGAGGCGGGAAAGCGCTGGAACTGGCCTATTGTCATCAGCCAGAAGTTATTCTGCTGGACATTATGATGCCGGAAATGGATGGCTATGAAGTTTGCCGTCGCTTGAAAACTGACCCGGCCACCGCCGACTGTGCGGTGGTTTTCTTGTCAGCCCTTGATGACCTGAGCGCTAAGGTAAGAGGTTTTTCGCTGGGTGGCGCCGACTACATTTCCAAGCCGTTTCAGTCACAAGAAGTGATTGCGAGGGTAAAAACCCACGCCCGGGTTATTCGCCTCGAGCGCGAACTTCAGGCGCGCAACCGTGAATTACAAAGTGATCAGTCTCGTATTCTTAATGCCATCAGCGAGGGCATTTACGGCCTCGACGAAAACGGCATTATTGAATTTGCTAATCCTGCCGCCGGCCAGATTATGAACGCTCCAGTGGCAGAGCTGATTGGCCAATGTTTTTTTGATCTGCATTTTGCAGCGATGGGCGATAGCGAGGACCCCCTGCCGGTTCAAGCCACCTGTCGCCACGGCATTGCAGAAGCACAGCGCGATATTCAAATGTTGCGCGTAGACCGGTCGGCATTTCGCGCAAAATATCGGTCCTCGCCCAAGCAGGATGCTGACGAGTTGCACGGCGCTGTTGTAGTGTTCCGCGACATTACCGAAGAATTGGCTAACGAACAGGCGCTGGAAGAAGCCCGTGCCACGGTGCAGGACCAGCGCGACCAGCTTGCTCATACCTCGCGCATGACCACCATGGGCGAAATGGCCGCAGGTTTTGCCCACGAAGTGAACCAGCCGCTGACCGCTATTACCAATTACGCCCGCGTGGTCAAACGCCTGGTGAGCAAAGCAGAGCCGGATTTAGTGCTGCTGCAGCAGACCATGGACAAAGTAGAGGCACAGTCGCACCGAGCCAGTGAGATCATTCGTCGTATCCGCCGGTTTATGAAAAAGCCAGCCACCGGCAAAGAAATTGTTGCTATCGCCGCTTTGCTCGAAGATACCCGCCAGTTCGCGGAAGTCGATATGCGTAATAACGAGGGCGGAATAGAGCTGACTCTGGCCCCAAACCTGCCCGACGTGCTGGCAGATCCGATTCAGGTTCAGCAGGTAGCCCTTAATCTAATCCGTAACGGCCTGGAGGCTACCCGCAGTGTTGATTCGGCGGTACCGGTGGAGGTGAGCGCAACACTCACCGCACAGGGCTTCGTGCGCATCGAGGTGCGTGATCATGGCATTGGTCTGCAAGACGACGCCGAGGAAAAGCTGTTCCTGCCGTTCTACACCACCAAAAGCGAAGGCATGGGCATCGGCTTGACCACCTGTCAATCGCTGATTCACGCCCAAGGTGGTGAAATTGGTTTTGAGCGCCCGATAGACGGTGGCACCCGTTTTTACTTCACGCTGCCGGTGGCGGTCGTTGCCCGGCCCGAAGCTGATTGAGCAGGCTTTGTGGCAGCGTTGCCAGAAGCTTATATGCCAAAAAATAAAAAATATTCATAAAAACCGTTGACATAAAGTGGGGTGTCTCTATAATTCGCCCTCGTTGTCACCGAGCAATCCGAAAAGATTGCACACACGGTTTCAGCTTGGAGCGGTAGTTCAGTTGGTTAGAATACCGGCCTGTCACGCCGGGGGTCGCGGGTTCGAGTCCCGTCCGCTCCGCCAAATTTAAAAATCCCAGATTGGAAACAATCTGGGATTTTTTCGTTAGGGGACAGACGTCGTTTCCCAGGGACGGATTTCAAATCCGTCCCCAAATCCAACCTGGTTCCCGGGGACAGACTTGAAGTCTGTCCCCATATGCATGATTTGCGACACGCTCGTCAGCGCAGCCTAACCAAAATAGACTAGCCTCACCTAAACACATATCTCCAAGGATTGAAGATATGTCCAAGGCAAATGGACTGCAGTTCACCGCACAAGTTGGTGAGCTTCCCTCAGACGTGTTCTCGGTTGTTGGCTTTGAGTTAACAGAAAGTTTGTCGCAGCTATTTTTTGGTCGTCTGCAGTTGGCCAGCACCGATTCTGACATTGACCCCGGCAGTGTTCTGGAACGATCGGTTGACCTGGTGATATGGCAGCATAACGAGCCTTTGCGGCGCTTTACCGGCGTAGTCAGCGATTTTGTCATTGGTGACAACGGCCATCACCGAACCCGTTATGAAATCGTGCTGCAGTCGCCTCTGTGGCGCCTTGAGTTGATGTACAACAGTCGTATTTTTCAGGGCCAGACCACAGAGTCCATTGCCAGCGCGCTTTTGCAGGAACGCGGAATACCTGCCGCAGCGTTCCAACTGACGTGCCGCGGCGACACCCGGGAATACTGCGTTCAGCACAGGGAGAGTGATCTGGCCTTTATCCAACGCCTGGCGGCGGAAGAAGGTTGGCACTACCGCTACTGTCACGGCAGCGATATGGTCCTGTGGTCTGGAATCAGGGAGGGCGAGCTGTACACTTATTCGGTGGTCGGCATACTATTCGCCATCGCCGCTATTATCTATTCCCCACTCAGTTCGGCGCAGAGTCATCAGGCGCTGGTTTATAAAACCGGTATGGCGTTGCTGGGTGTGGTGATCGGGACAAATTTTCCTCATAGACATGTCAGGTCTTGAAGGTTTCTGGCGGGTAGCAGTGTTTATGGGGCTGGGATTGTCGTTATTGGGCCTTGCATGGATTCACCGAAAAGCGCGAGGCGGTGAGCCTGCTGCGCTCTGAGCCATATCAATAATCTGACTCCCGTTTGCTGTCATCAGCCGGTAATAATCACGCCCCATGCTGTAAAAAACAGAGAATGGAGCATAAAAGTGAACGACTACCAAGAAGAACTGCTTGAAATCCGCGCGGAAGAATACGACGACGATGACGGCGTGAATGATGCGGAAGAGTTGTAATTGCCGTTGTCAAAACCAACCTGTGTTGGCGCTCTTGAGTGTCGATGTGGCACCAGGTTTTGACTGCTCAGCTGAGGCCGCGGAAGGTGTCTCCTCATCGAACCTCCCAAACACATTGTTGATGATATTCACAAAGACTCCCTAATTCTTTAGTTACCGATCGAGCGGGGCATCAGGGGATAGATTTCAAATCTGTCCCGGGTTGACCTTTCCATATCTATCCCTTGCCACACCACCGCAGTCTCATCGTTATCGAAACTGCTAGCCAGCACCAGTTCCTGTAATTTTTCAAAAGCTTCATGCACCTGCTGGGATTCAGCCGTAACCGCTTGTGGCCCTGTCATCATGCCGAAAGTCTTGATTAGACCATTAAGAAGAGGTCTTGATTGCTCAGCAACCTAACTGCGTCTATTTTTGAGCGATCATTCAACGTATAGTTTGTCCCGTAAAACGTCTTTTAATCCAGGTATCAAGTTCACTCTTCCTGGCTCTTGGATTTGGCGGACCTTCATAATTCACCCAATATTCTGAAATGAGTGATCAGAAATACAGACAAATGATCCCAGGCACTCAAATTCAGCTCAGGCCTGGGTGGTCATTGGCTTAAAAGCCCATAAACGCTCAGGAGACACTATGAAATTTTCGCTAATCAACACGCTCATGGTTTTATCGCTCACCGTCAGCCCTCAGTTGCTGGCCCAGGAGAACCCAATAAAAGTTGGCATGTCTGGGCAATACTTCCCGTTTACCTTCGTGGAACAAGACGAACTCAAAGGCTTTGAGGTAGATATCATGAACGCCTTGGGCAAAGAGATGGGGCGCGAGATCATCTTCCAGACTGCAAGCTTTTCGGGGCTGTTTGGTCTGTTGGGAACCGGGCGTATCGACACTGTTGCCAATCAGATCACCATCACCGAAGAACGGCAGCAGGCCTATGTTTTCAGTGAACCCTACGTTTACGACGGTGCCCAAGTGGTGGTCAAGCAAGGCAACACCGAGGTTCAAGATGTCGAAGACCTGAAAGGCAAAACGGTTGCAGTGAACCTAGGCTCTAATTTCGAAACACTGTTGCGTGAACTGCCTTATGCCGATCAGATCAACATCAAAACCTATGAGAGCAATATTGAACGCGACACAGCCTTGGGACGCGTGGATGCCTTTGTGATGGATCGGGTCAGCGCCAGCCAGATCATCAAAGACAAACCCCTGCCGCTGGCACTGGCTGGTAAACCCTTCTCAAAAATTACCAACGCCTATCCATTCCAAGACACAGAAACAGGGCGAGCTCTGCGAGACGAGGTCAATCAGGCCCTGAAAGCGCTGCGGGAAAACGGCACCCTGGCATCCATTTCCGAAAAATGGTTCGGCACTGATATCACCCAGCCATGATAGGCACCACAAGGCCGGACACCCTATGGACGTTCTGAACGTAGAGTACATGCTCGGACTGGTACCTGTTCTGCTTGGCTATCTGCCCCTTACCCTGCAACTGGCGGGGGCTGCCATGGTAATGGCATTGATTCTTGCCTGCGTGTTCGCAGTCGTGCGGGTGCTGGGCATCCCGGTACTCAATCAACTGACCATCGTGTTCATCTCGTTTTTCCGGGGTACGCCGCTGCTGGTTCAGTTGTTTTTGTTTTACTACGGGCTGCCACAATTGTTCAGTGTGTTAACCGTGATAGACGGCGTCACCGCGACCATCATGGGCCTGACCCTGCACTTTTCAGCGTACATGGCGGAATCGATCCGCGCCGCCATCATCGGGGTGGATCGCAGCCAGACCGAGGCCGCACTCTCGATTGGTATGACCAATAGCCAACTGATGCGGCGCATTATCCTGCCTCAAGCCACCCGGGTTGCCTTGCCCACACTGATGAACTACTTCATCGACATGATCAAGGCTACTTCGCTGGCGTTTACCCTCGGGGTAACCGAACTGATGGGGGCGACCCAGAAAGAAGCCTCTGGCAGTTTTCTGTATTTTGAGGCATTCATCGTCGCCGCTGTCATGTATTGGGTCGTGGTCGAGATACTCTCACAATTGCAAAAGTACCTGGAAATTCGCCTGAATAAGGCCTATAGCCGATGATTGAACTTAAATCTCTCAGTAAACACTTCGGCAAGAGTGTTGTTCTCGACGGTATTGATCTGACCATCAAAAAGGGCGAGATTATTGTCATTATTGGCCCATCGGGAACGGGCAAATCCACGCTGCTGCGCTGTATTAATTTTCTGGAACACCCCACGGCGGGGGAAATCACCGTCGGCGACCTTACGGTGGATGTGAACCGGGCAAGCCGGGCGGAAATCCTCTTACTACGACGGCGAACGGCCTTTGTGTTTCAAAATTACGCTTTGTTTGCTAACAAAACCGCACTGGAAAACGTTGCTGAACGGTTGGTGGTGGTCGACAAGTGGCCAAAAGAAAAGGCTTACCAGCGCGCGCGGGAGATTCTCGAACGTATCGGCCTTGCGGACAAAGCAGATGCCTACCCTGCCTCGATGTCCGGTGGCCAGCAGCAACGGGTCGGTATTGGCCGCGCCATGGCCACCGGAGCTGACGTCATCCTGTTTGATGAGCCCACCTCATCTCTTGATCCAGAATGGGTGGAAGAAGTGTTGGGGCTAATGAAACAACTGGCTTCGGAACGCCAGACCATGATGGTGGTCACCCACGAAATGTCCTTTGCCCGAGATGTCGCTGACCGGGTGATTTTTATCGATGGCGGCAGAATTGTGGAACAGGGGCCACCCAGCGAGATCTTCTCGAACCCGCAAGACCCCCGCACACAGGACTTTCTAAAAAAGATTCTGGCGACCAATCCAGACTGATAACGAACGGGGAAGCACAGGGGCGGATTTAATGGGGACAGATTTCAAATCTGTTCCCGGTCTGGCCCCCGACTTCCTTGCCCCCGGCCAGCCAGCCACTTACGGTGTTCTCCGGGACTTACCGAAAACCAGCGCTTGTAAGCCTTATGAAAAGCCGCTGGATTCGCAAAGCCCAACAGCCACGACACCTCAGCCAGCGACAGGCGGGTTTCGCGCAGGTAGTCCGCGGCCAGTTGCTGGCGGGTGTTGTCGACTAAATCTTTATACTTTATGCCTTCGGCGGCCAGTCGCCTTTGCAGGGTCCATGGTGTCAGGCCCAGTTTTGCGGCGACGGTGCCCAAAGCCGGGGTTTCGCCCTGAAACAGCGGTGTTAAGCAGTATTGCACTTGTTGTTGGAGCGTCCAGCCCCGTTGCACTTGCTGTAATTGCTGCTCACATTGCCGAACCATTGCGCCGTGCATGGCCGGTTGGGTTTGGCGCGGGGCTTGTTGCCATGTGTCGGCTTTTACCACCAAGCTGTTTTCAGCGGCGTCGAACTGCACCGGGCAGCGGAACCAGCTTTCATACAGCTCGTCCATTCCCTGAGACGGGTACTCAATCTGCACTTTTTCCAGCACGCCATAATCGCCGGTCAGGGTTCGTAAAAACTGGGTCCAGGCCGCCAGAACCGAATCCACAACAAAGCAGTTGTAGTCGTTATAGGGGCGGATTGAATAGAACACCGCCTTGCGAGCTGCACTTTGTACCTCGGGTAAACCGCGGCTGTTTTGGCTGGTGAGCAGTGCATAGCGAATCAGTGTGCTCAGACCAACACCGGCGCTGGCTGCGCACTCGCCAGCCAGCCCGGCCAAACCCGCATCGACAGGTCGTGACAGCGCCCCCATACGTAAACCCAGAGCGCGGTTGCCGGTTTCGGTAATGGTGGCATGGCCCAAGCGCATGTAGTGGGGAATGCTGATGCGTGCCTCGGCCGACTCCAGGGTTTGTGCGTCTAGCCGAAACCGATGCGCCAGCCCCGCGGCGTCTGCGCCTTCTGCAGCGGCGGCACGCAACAGCACCGCAGCGTAGAGCACGCTTATGTCACCTAGAGCGTAAGCTGGTTTGGGCTTGGTAGTCTTTGTTGTCAACATTGGTTCAAGCTATTAAAAAGAGAGTGTTTAGAGATCTACTTAACCGATTTTGTAGAGTGTCGCTTAGCGCGCTTTTCAAAGAGCCACACAGTGGTCGTCTAAAAGTCATTCAAGGATAGCAAATTGTACCCTTAGGATATTGTTGAACTGCGAACACAAGGGTAGCTTATACAAAAAACATAAGCCTGATGACGAGGAAGATGCATGACTATGACGACCGCCACCAATCCTAACGCAGCGGCTACGCCGGGGCTGAGCAAATACCCCCACTTGTTAGAACCATTGGACCTGGGTTTTACCAAGCTGCGCAACCGCGCGTTGATGGGCTCTATGCATACCGGCCTCGAAGAGGCCAAAAACGGCTTTGAACGCCTGGCCGTGTTTTACTCTGAGCGCGCCCGTGGCGGCGTGGCTCTGATTGTCACCGGCGGTATTGCGCCCAACGAAGAAGGCGGCGTATTCCAGCACGCTGCAAAAATGACCACCGACGACGAAGTTAAGCAACACCAGGTTATCACCGATGCCGTGCACCAGGCCGATGGTAAAATCTGCATGCAGATCCTGCACGCCGGTCGCTACGCATACTCACCGGCGTTGGTGGGGCCGTCTGCCATTCAGGCGCCTATTAATCCGTTTACTCCCAAAGAGCTGGACGAAGCCGGTATTGAAAAACAGATCGAAGACTACGCCGTGTGCGCGCAGCTGGCCCAAAAAGCCGGCTACGACGGCGTCGAAATCATGGGTTCTGAAGGCTACTTCATCAATCAGTTTATTGTGGCTCACACCAACCAGCGCACGGATCAATGGGGCGGTAGTTACGAAAACCGCATTCGCCTGCCTGTCGAAATTGTGCGCCGTGTGCGCGAACGGGTAGGGCCGAACTTCATTTTGATTTATCGCCTGTCGATGTTGGATCTGATTGAAGACGGCAGCACCTGGGAAGAAGTGGTGCAGTTGGCGAAAGAGATCGAAAAAGCCGGCGCTACCCTTATTAACACTGGCATTGGCTGGCACGAAGCGCGCATACCCACGATTGCGACGTCTGTGCCCCGTGGCGCCTTTTCGAAAGTCACTGCGCGACTGAAGAGCGAAGTCAGCATTCCACTGATTACCACCAACCGCATCAACATGCCGGAAGTGGCTGAAAAAATTCTGGCTGAAGGCGACGCCGACATGGTGTCCATGGCGCGGCCCTTTCTGGCCGATGCCGAACTGATACAAAAAGCCGCCGAAGATCGCTCTCAGGAAATCAACACCTGCATCGGCTGCAATCAGGCCTGTCTGGATCATACTTTCAGCAACAAGCTAACCAGTTGCCTGGTTAACCCAAGGGCTTGTCACGAAACTGAACTGAATTACGTGAAAACTGCCAACCCAAAAAACATCGCGGTGGTAGGCGCGGGCCCGGCAGGTATGGCGGCCGCGTCAGTGGCTGCCGAGCGTGGCCATAGGGTCACCTTGTTTGACTCGGCTGAGGAAATTGGCGGTCAGTTCAATATTGCCAAACTGATTCCCGGCAAGGAAGAGTTCTACGAAACCTTGCGCTATTACGGCGTCATGTTGAAAAAACACAATGCAGACGTGCGCCTGAACACCCGCGTTAGCGCCAAGGATCTGATTGCTGGCGGTTATGATGAAGTCATACTGGCCACCGGCGTGCAGCCGCGCATGCCAGACATCGAGGGCATTGAACACCCCAGTGTTATCAGCTATTTGGATGCGTTGAAAAATCGCAAGCCCGTGGGCAAGCGGGTTGCGGTGGTCGGCGCCGGCGGAATCGGTTTTGACGTGTCCGAGTTCATTACCCATCAGGGCGCTTCCGCCGCGCTGGATACTGACGAATTTATGAAAGAGTGGGGCGTAGATTTCAGTGGCCAGCATCGTGGTGGTGTGAAGGGCGTAAAAGCCCAGCTGCCAGAGCCGGCGCGCCAGGTGTATTTGCTACAACGCAAAACCTCGAAAATTGGTAAGAACCTGGGCAAGACAACGGGCTGGATTCATCGTACATCACTCAGACATCGTGAAGTACAGATGATTCCGGGCGTTATCTATCGCAAGATTGACGACGAAGGTCTACACATTACCGTTACTGCCAAGCATGCGGAGCAGGGCGTAGACAAGTTGTTGCCGGTGGACACCATCATCATCTGCACAGGTCAGGACCCAATGCGCGAGCTTCAGGCAGAACTGGAAGCGGCCAATGTTTCGACGCATCTGATTGGTGGTGCCGACGTGGCAGCGGAGCTAGACGCCAAACGCGCCATCAACCAGGGCTGCTACTTAGCCGCCGAGCTGTAAAGCCCCAGCTTCAGTATCAGACGTTTTTACGGGCGCTCGACGCCCGTTCTTTATTGCTGTTCATTCTCAAACTGGCATTCTCAAACTGGCACGCTCAAACTGCCAATACCGAGACGCCAGTTTGCAAGCTGGTACTAGCGGGTTGCCAGCTTTAGAATGGCGACCCGGCAGAACAACAGGAAATTCCATGGAGCAATTCCGCAACATTGGTGTTATTGGCCGCATGGGCAGCGTTAAGGTGGTTGAAACCCTGCGCCAGCTCAAACAATATCTGGTCGCCAACAATTATCAGGTAATTCTGGAAGAAGACACGGCCAGCATACTTCCTGGCCACGGCCAGCAGGTCGCCAGTAAAAGGCTGCTAGGTGAAATTTGTGATTTGGTGATTGTTGTCGGTGGCGACGGCAGCATATTAGGTGCTGCCCGTGAACTGGCCAAGTCCAAAATACCCTTGTTGGGCGTTAATCGCGGCCGTCTGGGTTTTTTGACCGATATCTCCCCCAGCGATCTGGAAGAGCGCCTGAGCAAAGTGCTGAAGGGCGAATACATTGTAGAGCACCGCTTTCTGTTGGACGGCCACGTAGAGCGGAACGGCAAACCTTTGGGCTTTGGCACGGCGCTGAACGATGTGGTACTGCACCCGGGCAAATCCACCCGCATGATCGCCTTTGACCTATTTATTGATGGCCACTTCGTGTATTCCCAGCGCTCCGATGGCCTTATTGTCGCTACGCCTACCGGCTCCACAGCTTATTCCTTGTCCGCCGGTGGCCCCATTATGCACCCCAAGCTGGATGCCATTGTGTTGGTGCCGATGTTCCCGCACACGCTCAGCAGCCGCCCTATCGTGGTGGACGGTCGCAGCGAAATAAAACTGGTGATTGGCGAAACAAACGAAGCTTACCCGCAGGTCAGTTTTGACGGCCAGATGAACATTGCCTGCGCGCCGGGTGACATTATTCGCATCAGTAAGAAACCGTTCAAAATCCGTCTAATTCACCCAACTGATCACAACTTTTACGCCACCTGCCGAGATAAACTTGGCTGGGCTAGCAACACAACAGCGAGTTGAACATGGCCACACCGTCCAGCAATCCCTGCCGCGGCTACGACATTATTGGCGATATTCACGGCTGTTCGCTTACCTTGGAAAGCCTTTTGCAACGGATGGGTTATGCCAAGGTGAAAGGCGTGTACGAGCACAAGCGCCGACAGGCCATCTTTATCGGCGATATTATCGACCGTGGCCCGCGTATCCGCGAAGCGCTGCACCTGGTGCGCGACATGGTCGAGCGTGGCTCAGCCCGCATTGTGATGGGCAACCACGAGTACAATGCTCTGGGTTATTGTACCCGTGCCCGCCCAGGCAGCGGCCGTACTTTCCTGCGAGAGCACATACCCCGCCACAACCGCCTGATCAAAGAAACCCTGCAGCAGTTTGAAGCCCACCCCGGCGAGTGGAAAGACTTCCTGGCGTGGTTTTACACCATCCCGCTGTTTATAGAGGACGAACACTTTCGCGCCGTGCACGCCTGCTGGGACAATGGCCTGATTAGTCGATTCCGCCAGGAACACCCTGACGGCTGCATCACTGAAGATTTTCTGCACGCCTCGTCGGTGAATGATTCCTTCCCCGGCGAAGTGATGGACACCCTGTTGCGCGGCACCGATTTGCGTTTGCCGGAAGGTGTCGCAATTACCGGCAGTGACGGATTTGTACGCAAGTTTTTTCGCACCAAGTTCTGGGCAGACAACCCACATACATACGCCGACGTGGTATTCCAACCCGACCCCTTGCCCGCAGACGTGGCAGCGCATGTGCTAACGGCGGATGAACATCGCCAACTATTGAGCTATCCGCTGGATGCACCCCCGGTGTTTGTGGGCCATTACTGGATGGACGGCAAACCGTCACAACTAAAATCCAATGTGGCCTGTGTTGACTTCAGTGCAGTAAAATACGGCAAGCTTGCGGCCTATCGTATGGACGGCGAAAGAGTCTTGTCGGCGGATAAATTCGTATGGGTAGATGTACAGTGGCCTAACGACATTGATCAACGTAATTACCCCACCAGTGAAGACAGTTTGGCACGCTAATGGACGATCAACAGATGAAACCCGGCCGTCGTTCTCCCATCGTCAACGGCCGCTGGCAACCGTCCCCCGGTCATGCACCGGTGGTAATCAGCCTCATTGTGATTGCGGTGGTTACGGTGTGGCTCACCTCCATGAGCAGCAACGAACTGGCTGCCGGCTTAATGGTCATCGACCCGCGCCAGTACGAATGGTTCAGCCTGGCTGACCGTCTGAATGCGTTGCTGGATACCCTGTCGAAAGGGCAGGTGTGGCGCCTGATTACGCCAGACTTCCTGCACTTTAGCTGGCCCCACATCATCTTCAATTCGGTGATGTTGTGGTTTCTGGGCAGTCAGATCGAGTTTATAGACGGCCGTACCCGGCTGCTGGTGTTGGCGTTGGTGGCCAGCCTGCTGTCCAATAGCCTGCAGTACCTGGTTACCGGCCCGCTGTTTGGCGGCCTGTCGGGCGTGGTCTACGCCATTATGGGCTATTGCTGGCTAAGTCAGCGGCGGTTGCCCAGATTCCAGTTTCCGCCGGCGCTGATCACTTTCGCCCTGGCGTGGATGGTTCTGGGCTTTACCCCGCTGCCCAACATGTTGGGCATGGGCAATATGGCCAACGAAGCCCACCTGGGTGGTTTTGTGGCGGGTTTAATAGTCGCTGTAGTTTTGTCACCGCCGGGCAGGCGAAAAGCATAAAAAAACCCCACCAAAAGGTGGGGCATTAAGAGAGCGTAATAGCTCTGATGAGAGAGACGCCAAATGAACGACCGTGTTGCTTGATGCCATTTGGTGAAGCAATGATAATCGTTATCGTTCTCATATGTCAAAGGTTATTGATAGTCTTTTTTAAAGCTTGTTTCAGGAGGTCTGTGTCATGACTTACGAAGAATTGATTGAACGGTTAGATCCGAACGTCTACCGCAGCCTGCGTCAGTCTATTGAACTGGGTAAATGGCCCGATGGCCGCAAAGTTAGCCGTGAGCAACGCTCCATCAGTCTGGAAGCGGTGATTCACTACGAAAATACCCACAACATGCCGGAAGAAGATCGCACGGGTTACATAGACCGCGGCGCCAAAGCCGGTACCGATTGCGACCCCACTGTGCGGATGCAGAAAAAAGTCGCCAAAAACGCTGCAAAAAATGACGCTGCAAATGGCTCTTTAAATGACAACAGCGATGACGACGGCTCCGAGCAATACACTGAGGTAAAGGTTTGAACCAGGCACCCGTAAATCCGGTGGACGTTAGTGGCCGCCTGCGCAAAATGCCCGCCAGTGCCGGCCATTCTATCGGCAATCCGGTGCAATACGAACTGCGCCTGGGTGATAATCATGTTGCACTGAACGAACTGATCGGCCAGCCCATTAGTATTGAATTTAACGGCATTATTCGCTGCATGAACTGCGACCGCGTCACCAAAAAAAGCTTCAGCCAAGGTTTCTGTTTTCCCTGCATGCGCAAACTGGCATCTTGTGACAGCTGCATCATGAGCCCGGAAAAGTGTCATTTTCACCTGGGCACTTGCCGCGAACCCGAGTGGGGGCAGGCCAACTGCATGGTTGAGCATGTAGTTTACCTGGCCAATTCGTCGGGTTTAAAAGTCGGTATCACCCGCGGCACCCAAGTTCCTACTCGCTGGATTGACCAAGGCGCAGTAGGCGCCATTCCCATGTTGCGTGTTGCCACCCGTCAATTGTCCGGTTTCGTGGAAGTAGCCTGCAAAGCCCACGTGGCAGATCGCACCAATTGGCGTACCATGTTGAAAGGCGAAACCACCGAGCTGAACCTGGCTGAAGAACGCGACAAACTGCTGGCCCTGGTGGCCGAAGAACTGGATGCCCTACGCGCAGAACACGGCGCAGACAGCATCCGCGCGGTGCAGGAACCGTCTCTGGGTTTAAGCTACCCGGTAGACGTTTGGCCACAAAAAGTAACATCGCACAATTTGGACAAAACACCCCGCGTGTCTGGCGTACTGCAAGGCGTAAAAGGCCAGTACCTGATTCTGGACACGGGCGTGATCAACATTCGCAAATACACCGGTTATCAAGTCCGCTTCTGCGCACCGGCGAACACGGGAGACAGCAATGCCTAGCAATCAGCCGCAAACCATTTACCTAAGCGATTACAAGGTGCCCGCCTATCTGGTAGACACCGCCGACCTGCGGTTTGAACTGTTCGAAGACGGCGCACGGGTGCACAGCACCTTGGCTTTTCGCCGTAACCCCGACTGCCAGGAAAACCAGGAAACTGGCGCGCCACTACAACTTCACGGCGACAGCCTGAAATTGGAAAGTCTGGTATTGAACGGTGAGGCTGTGGCCCCGAGCAACTACAACGTCAGCGACGAGCTGTTGACTGTTAACCAGGTGCCGCAACACTTCACTCTGCAAGTAGTCACCTGGATAGAACCGCAGAACAACACCCGTCTGGAAGGCCTGTACAAATCCGCTGCCATGTTCTGTACCCAGTGCGAAGCTGAAGGTTTCCGCTGCATCACTTATTTCCCGGACCGTCCAGACGTGATGGCCCGCTTCAGTACCCGCATCGAAGCGGATAAAACCGCCTATCCGGTGCTGTTGTCGAACGGCAACCCCGTCGAGCAGGGCGACCTGAGCGATGGCCGCCACTTCGTGACTTGGGAAGATCCGTTTCCGAAACCGGCCTATTTGTTTGCTCTGGTTGCCGGTGACCTGTTGGAAAAGCAGGACAGCTTCACCACTATGAGCGGCCGTAAGGTAGACCTGCGCATGTACGTAGAGCCGCGCAACTCTGAAAAATGCGAGTACGCGCTGGACTCCCTGAAACGCGCCATGGCCTGGGACGAACAAACTTACGGCCGCGAGTACGACCTCGACATTTTCATGATCGTTGCAGTTGATGATTTCAACATGGGCGCTATGGAAAACAAGGGCTTGAACATATTCAACTCCTCGTGCGTACTGGCCAGCCAGGAAACAGCGACGGATATGGCTTTCGAACGCATTGAATCCATTGTCGCCCATGAATATTTTCACAACTGGTCCGGCAACCGGGTTACCTGCCGTGACTGGTTCCAGCTCAGCCTTAAAGAAGGCTTTACTGTGTTCCGCGACACCCAGTTCTCTGGGGACATGGGCTCGGCCACGGTCAAACGTATTGAAAGTGCCACTGTGCTGCGTACCGCCCAGTTTGCCGAAGACGCAGGCCCCATGGCCCACTCGGTGCGCCCGGCGTCTTACATGGAAATCACCAACTTCTACACCTTAACCATTTATGTGAAGGGCGCCGAGGTGGTGCGTATGATTCACACGCTGCTAGGGCCGGATCTGTTCCGCAAAGGCAGTGATCTGTACTTTGAACGCCACGACGGCCAGGCCGTCACCACAGATGACTTTGTAAAAGCCATGGAAGACGCTTCAGGTCGCGATCTTGGCCAGTTCCGCTTATGGTACGAGCAAGCCGGTACGCCGCAGTTGGCGATCAGTGACGAGTACGATGAAAGCGCCGGCGTTTATCACCTGCACGTCAAACAAACCCTGCCGGACACCCCTGGCCAAACCGACAAACAGCCTCAGCACATTCCTTTTGCCCTGGGCCTGTTGGGCAGCCGCGGTGAGGCTTTGGCGCTGGCATTAAGTGCCGATGAGTTGGCCAGCGGCGACGCACCGCAAGAGCGCGTGCTGGAGCTCACTGAAGCCAGCCACAGTTTTGAATTTCACGGCCTCAGCGAACGCCCGGTGTCATCCCTGCTGCGGCACTTTTCAGCACCGGTGCGGGTGAGTTATTCGTGGACCCGCGAACAGCTGCTGTTCCTGATGAACCACGACTCAGACGGCTTCAACCGCTGGGACGCGGGCCAGCGCCTGGCCATAGACGTTATCCAGCAGATGATTGGCGCGCCAAAAGACGTCACCGTAGATGCTCGCCTGGTAGGCGCTTTTCGCCACTTGATCAGCGATGCCGATCTGGATCAGGCGCTGGTAGCCAAAATGCTGGTGCTGCCGACGGTGGCTTATCTGGCCGAACTGACGGATGGCGCCGACGTGCCTGCTATTCACCGTGCCCGCCGCCGGGTGTTGAAGCATCTGGCGATTGCCTTGCGCGACGAACTGGTGGCCTGCTACCGCCGCAACATCGACAGCGGCCCTTACCAACTTGGCCCCGAAGCCGTTGCCCGTCGCAGCCTGCGAAACACCGCGCTGGCCTGGCTGCTGCTTATTAATGACGAAGAAGGCCGCTCCCTCGGTTTAGGTCAGTATCGCGACGCCGACAACATGACCGACCGCATGGGCGCCCTGAAGGCGTTTGTGAACTCCGGTTACGACGACGATCGTGCGGCTACCTTGAACGATTTTTACCAGACCTTTCAGCACGACCCCCAAGTAGTGGAACAGTGGTTCTCGGTTCAGGCGGCCAGCCGTCGCACCGGGCAACTGTCACACATTCACGCGTTGCTGGAACACCCGGCGTTTGATTGGAAAAACCCCAACAAAATCCGCGCGGTGATCGGCGCCTTCGCCGGCCAGAACCTGGTGAACTTCCACAATCCGGACGGTTCTGGCTACCAGTTCCTAGCCGACCAAGTCTGCAAACTAGACGACAGCAACCCGCAAATTGCCGCGCGGCTCGTGAGCCCGCTGACCCGCTGGCGCAAATTCGCCCCCGAGTACAGCCAGCAGATGCAAGCAGCGCTAATGCAAATTCGCGACAAAGAAAACCTGTCCGGGGATCTGTACGAAGTAGTGTACAAGAGCCTGGCGGACTAGTCGTTTTAGCACAAGGGGACGGATTTCACCCAGGGGACGGATTTCAAATCCGTCCCCGCTTTACAAGTCCGTCTCCACTGTTTCCCTCAAATCCCCCGCTTCACCATAAAAATCGCACTTTCGGGCGATAGCAACTCGCTAGAAATACACTACACTCAACCTATTGCGGCGCTTTGCGCACACCAAATACAACAACATCAGCAATAGGAAATCGAATGGCCATACGCAACAGGCGTCCCATCTGCGCCTGCCCGGGATTTGCTGCAGCCATCAGCTTGGCCGCGCTTTGTGTTTTAACCCCCTCAACGGCATTCGCCGTCGCTGACTTACTGGAAACACCCGCTCGCAGCACCGAACTGGCCACGGTCAGTTTGCTCAACGATGTTGCGCGCGCAGGCGACAGCGAGCGTTTGGTAGCCGTCGGCGAACGCGGCCACATCATTTACTCTGATGACGGCGGCGAAAAGTGGACCCAAGCCAGCGTGCCGGTGTCGGTCACCCTTACCGGGGTTGATTTTGGCTCGGCCAGTCACGGCTGGGCCGTGGGGCACAGTGGTGCGGTGCTGCACAGCAGCGATAGCGGGTCTAACTGGGCCCTGCAGATGACAGGTATTCAGGCCGCCAATCTGGCGATTGCCGGTATACAGCAGGAAATTGAGGCGACAGAACAGCGCCTTGAAACCGCAGCCGAAGACGATGTCGGCGATCTGGAATGGGCACTGGACGACTTGGTGTTTGGCCTCGAAAACATGCAGGCAGATTTGTCGGTAGGGCCGGTGAACCCGTTTCTGGACGTGTGGTTTGAAGATGCAGACCACGGCTTTGTGATTGGCGCCTACGGCATGATTTTTCACACCGATGATGGTGGCAATGAATGGCAGGACTGGGCGCGAAAACTGGACAATGCCGATAAATATCACCTCAATGCCATCACCAAAATTGGTGGTGGAGCGCTGGTGATTGCTGGCGAAGCCGGGCAAATTCACGTGTCTGAAGATAACGGCATCACCTGGGATCGCCGCGACAGCGGTTACGAAGGCTCGCTGTTTGGCGTGACCGGCACTGGCAACAGCGGCGAAGCTCTAGCTTTTGGCCTGCGTGGCACAGTGATGCACACAACCGATAACGGCTTAAGTTGGGAACGCTTAAAAACGGGCTCTAGCGCCACCTTGAATGATGGCGCCAGCGCTGGCGAACGCCTGGTGTTGGTGGGGAACAACGGCACCTTGGTGATTCGCGACAGCGCCAATGCCGAGTTCAGGGAAACCCTACGAGCCGATCGCCTGGGCTTGATGGGTGTTGTGGTGAACGGCCCGCAGAGTCTGCTGCTGGTGGGTGAGGGCGGAGTAGTTCTGGTGGAAGGCGACGCAGGTATGGAAGAACAAGGGGCGGTTGAATGACAAATCCAAAGCATGCAAGAGGCGAACACTACCTCACTACACCCAAAGCCGAGCCCTTTCTGGAACGGCTGATTTTCAACAACCGCGTCACTATACTGGTTCTGTTCGCGGTGCTGACCGCATTTCTGGGCTACAACGCGGTTAAAATTCAGCCCGATGCCAGCTTCGAGCGGATGATTCCCCTAGAGCATCCGTACATTGTGAACATGTTGGAATACCGGGATGATTTAGAGAACCTGGGTAACTTCGTGCGCATTGCCGTGGCTACAAAAGACGGCAGTGATATTTTTACCGAAGAGTACATGGAAACTCTGCGCCAGATCACCGACGAAGTGTTCTATCTCAGCGGTGTTGATCGCAGCGGTCTGAAATCCCTATGGACCCCCAACGTGCGCTGGGTAGAAGTCACCGAGCAGGGCTTCCAGGGCGGCACCATAATTCCGGATAATTACGACGGCAGCTCTGCTGAAAGCCTGGAGCAGTTGCGCCAGAACGTATTGCGTTCAAGTGAAGTGGGGCGCCTGATATCCGACAACTTCCGCTCTACCATCGTGTACGCGCCGCTTTACGAAAACGACCCGCAAACCGGTGAACCGCTGAACTACGCTGCTTTTTCCCGCGAGCTGGAAGAGAAGATTCGGGACAAGTATCAGGCTCAGAATCCGAACGTTAGTATTCACATCGTCGGCTTCGCCAAAAAAGTCGGCGACCTGATTGAAGGTATTGGTGCGATTGCCTGGTTTGCCGGCATCACCATTGCCTTGACCACGCTGTTACTGTTCTGGTACTCCCGCTGCATCGCCGGCACTCTGGTGCCGGTGCTGACGTCCATTGTGGCGGTATTCTGGCAGTTAGGGGCGCTAAAAATACTGGGTTACGGGTTAGACCCGTATTCGGTGCTGGTGCCGTTTCTGGTGTTTGCCATTGGCATAAGCCACGGGGTGCAGCTGGTGAACGCCATGGCGGTAGAAGCTGCTCGCGGTTTTGATCCGCTCAACGCCGCTCGCCTGGCGTTTCGGGGCCTTTACATTCCCGGCATGCTGGCGCTGATTTCCGATGCCTTCGGCTTCTTAACGCTGCTGTTTATCGATATCGACGTCATCAAAGACCTGGCCATAGCCGCAGGCTTGGGCGTGGCTATCGTGATCATCACCAACCTGGTTCTGCACCCGCTGCTTATGTCGTACATCGGCATTACCGCCGGTGGTATTCGCCAAGTGCAAAAACAGGGTGAAGAAACCGATCGAAAATGGCGTCGCCTGTCAGCGTTTGCCAGCCCAAAAGCCGCGCCTATATCTGTGCTGATCGCACTGTTGGGCCTGGGCGTTGGTGTCTACCTCAAGCAAGACCTGAAAGTAGGGGATTTAGACCAAGGCGCCCCGGAACTGCGCGCCGATTCCCGCTACAACACAGACAACGCTTTCATTATCGATAACTATTCCACCAGTGCTGACGTGCTGGTGGTTATGGTGAAAACCCCGGTCGAACAGTGCACCCAGTACACCGTGTTGCGAGCCATGGACACCTTGCAGTGGGAGTTACAAAACACCCCAGGTGTGCAATCCACCGTCTCGTTAGCGGACGTGTCGAAGGTCGTCACCAAAGCGCTGAACGAAGGTAACTGGAACTGGTACGCCATTTCCCGCAACCAAACCATCATCAACGCTTCGATTCGTGACGCGCCATCCGGCTTGATCAACACCGATTGCAGCCTTACGCCCACGTTGGTGTTTCTGGAAGATCACAAAGCCGAAACCCTGAAAACCGTGGTGAACGCGGTGGAAGTTTTCGCTGCCAACAACAGTAACGAAGACCATACCTTCCTGCTGGCGGCGGGTAACGCCGGGGTAGAAGCGGCCACCAACGACGTCATCGCGAAAGCCAAAGACTGGATGCTGGTGTTCGTTTATGGTGTGGTCAGCCTGCTGTGCTTTGCCACCTTCCGTTCTTGGCGGGCAGTGCTTTGCATCGTGGTTCCGCTGGGGCTTACCTCTGTGCTGGCGGAAGCCATCATGGCCCTGAGCGGCATCGGCATCAAAGTGGCCACCTTGCCGGTGATAGCATTAGGTGTGGGTATAGGTGTGGACTACGGTATCTACATTTACAGCAAGCTGGAGAAATTTCTGCTGGAAGGTAAATCCTTGCAGGAAGCTTACTTTGAAACCCTGCGTTCCACCGGTAAGGCGGTGATATTCACCGGCATTACCCTGGGCCTTGGTGTGGTTACCTGGATTTTCTCACCCATCAAATTCCAGGCCGATATGGGCTTGCTACTGTTCTTTATGTTCATCTGGAACATGATTGGCTCTATCTGGCTGTTGCCGGCGCTGGCGCACTTCCTTCTGAAGCCGGAACAGATGCGCGAGAAAGCCCGCTTTGCAAGCGCTAAAAGCTAGCTGTGTAAACCGCCCTGGCAGGTCATGACAGGGCGGTTTTTTCTTTTTACTCAGGCGCGTGGTGTCCCTTCTGGTTAAAGTGGTTAGATTCTTTTATCCGGCTGGTGGGACTATGTTTTAATAGCTCGCCAAAAGCTGGATGTTCTCGTTTGCGGGGCTCTAAGGGTCATGACAGTAAAAAGGACAACTAAGATGACGGTGAAACTGAAAGTCTCCGTGTTGGCGATTACCGCGGCACTGAGCCTTGGCGGAGCCTCTGCCACGGTTTCTGCTCAAGAGCAGCGGTTCATTACAATCGGCACTGGTGGCGTTACCGGTGTGTATTACCCGGCCGGTGGAGCTATTTGCCGCCTGGTCAACATGGACCGTAAAGACCACGGCATTCGCTGCTCAGTTAAAAGCACCGGTGGTTCTGTCTACAACTTGAACGCCATAGCCCAAGGTGAGCTGGACCTGGCCGTCGTTCAATCAGACTGGCAGTTTCACGCTTACAACGGCAGCAGCCAGTTTGAGGGCGACGGCGCCAACAAAAAACTGCGCGCGGTTTTCTCCATGCACCCGGAGCCGTTCACCGTTGTTGCCAGCAAAAGCTCGGGAATCACCACCTTTGAAGGTCTGAAAGGCAAGAGAGTCGCAGTTGGTGACTCGGAGTCCGGGCAGCGTGCCACCGCCGAAACGCTGATGAAAGAAATGGGCTGGAAAATGGACAAATTCGCTTTGGCTGCCGAGCTGAAAGCGGCCGATCAGTCCCAGGCTTTGTGCGATGGCAACATCGACGCCTTCTTCTACACCGTCGGCCATCCATCAGGCGCGGTAAAGGAAGCCACCACTTCCTGCGATAGCGTTATAGTCAGCGTTGACAACAGCGCCACCAAAAAACTTATCAACAACTATCCTTACTACCGCAAAGCCATCATTCCCGGTGGCATGTACCGCGGTAGCGATGCAGACGTCACCACCTTCGGCGTTGCAGCCACTTTTGTATCGTCTACAGACGTGCCAGACGATGTGGTTTACCAAGTGGTACGCGCTGTGTTTGAAAACTTTGACAGCTTCAAACGCCTGCATCCTGCCTTTCATAATCTGAACAAAGAAGAAATGGTGTCAGATGCCTTAAGTGCCCCCCTGCATCCGGGTGCCGTCAGATACTACAAAGAAGCCGGCCTGATGCAGTAAGCACAATCCTTCAAGTAGGGGGCGGATTTAAAATCCGTCCCCTTTCTGCGACCTAAGCAGAACCCGCCATTAACCCGCCGGGTTCTTTTCTGTTAGAATCCGCACCAATCTCGGCACCGCGGTTTGTATCGTGGCGGCCATCCAAACAAGTGATCTCTGGTATAGATCACCGCTGAGCACTCTCAGGAGCACACCATGCCCGTAGTAACCCTGCCTGACGGCAGTCACCGAAGTTTTTCCGAAGCTGTCACTGTGCACGACGTGGCCGCCGACATTGGCGCCGGCCTAGCCAAGGCCGCACTGGCCGGTAAAGTCGACGGAACGCTTGTCGACACCAGCTACCTGATCGAAAACGACGCACAGCTGGCTATAATCACCGAGCGTGATGAAGACGGCCTTGAGGTTATCCGCCACTCCACCGCCCACCTGCTGGCTATGGCGGTTAAGGAGCTGTTCCCGGAAGCCCAGGTGACCATCGGCCCGGTGATTGACGACGGTTTTTACTACGATTTCAAATACGATCGCCCCTTCACCAACGAAGACCTGGCCGGTATTGAAAAACGCATGGCAGAACTGGCCAAGCAGGACTTGCCGGTTTCCCGCTCGGTTATGTCCCGCAGCGAAGCTGTAGAGCTGTTCAGCAGCATGGGTGAAGAGTACAAGGTTCGCATCATTGAAGACATTCCCGGCGCAGAGGACCTGTCATTTTATCGCCAGGGTGATTTCATCGACCTGTGCCGCGGTCCCCACGTGCCCAGCACCGGCAAAATGAAAGCCTTCAAGCTGACCAAGGTATCCGGTGCGTTCTGGCGTGGTGATACTAACAACGAACAGTTGCAGCGTGTCTACGGCACCGCCTGGGCCAATAAGAAAGACCTGAAAGCTTATGTGCATCGCATCGAAGAAGCCGAAAAGCGCGACCACCGCAAAGTTGGCAAAAAGCTGAACCTGTTCCATATGCAAGAAGAAGCCCCGGGTATGGTGTTCTGGCATCCGGACGGCTGGACCATTTATCAGAAAATAGAACAGTACATGCGCGATATCCTGCATCGCCACGGCTACCAGGAAATCAAGACGCCTCAGATTGTGTCCCGTTCGCTGTGGGAAAAGTCCGGCCACTGGGACAAGTTTAAAGAGGGCATGTTTACCACCGAGTCGGAAAAACACGACTTTGCCATCAAGCCTATGAACTGCCCATGCCACATCCAGGTGTTCAACCAAGGCCTGAAAAGCCACAAAGATTTGCCCCTGCGCCTGGCGGAATTCGGCTCTTGCCACCGCAACGAAGCGTCCGGTGCATTGCACGGTCTGATGCGCGTGCGCGGCTTTACCCAAGACGATGCCCACATCTTCTGTGAAGAAAGCGACATCCAGAACGAAGTGTCGAAATTCATCGACCTGTTGCACGAAGTTTACAAAGACTTCGGCTTCACCGAGATTTTATATAAATTGTCGACCCGCCCGGAAAAGCGCGTGGGTTCTGACGAAGTCTGGGACAAATCCGAAGCCGCTCTGGAACAGGCTTTGAACCGCGAAGGCGTGAAATGGGAACTGTTGCCAGGCGAAGGCGCGTTTTATGGCCCGAAAATCGAGTTTTCCCTGAAAGACTGCATCGGCCGGGTATGGCAATGCGGGACCATTCAGGTAGACTTCAGCATGCCGGGCCGTTTAGGCGCACAATATGTGTCGGATAACTCCGAACGCAAAACGCCGGTTATGCTGCACCGTGCGGTACTTGGGTCGTTTGAGCGTTTCATCGGTATTCTGATTGAAGAATACGAAGGCGCATTTCCCAGTTGGCTAGCCCCAACACAGGTTGCCATTCTCAATATCACCGATAATCAGCGGGAATATTGCGAGAATCTTGCAAAAAAGTGGGATTCTTTGGGCTTTAGGGTGAATGCTGACTTGAGAAACGAGAAGATCGGCTTTAAAATCCGCGAGCACACAATTAACAAGGTTCCCTTTCTTGTGGTTGTCGGCGACAAAGAAGTCGAGAACAACACCGTTGCGGTGAGAACCCGCAAGGGTGAAGATTTGGGAACACTATCGCTCGAAGCGTTCGAACAACTTCTGCAAGAAGATGTTGGGCGCAAGAGCAGAACCAAGTTGGAGAATTAATTATTAAACAGAGAACGAATCGGGGTGCGCGTACACCAAAGGCGCCAATCAATGAGAACATTGATGCAACTGAAGTCCGTCTGATTGACGCCGAAGGCGAGCAAGTGGGTGTGGTTTCAATCGCAGAAGCCCTCAGGATGGCAGAAGAGGCGACTCTGGATCTGGTGCAAGTGACAGATTCCGATCCGATCGTCTGTAAAATAATGGATTATGGCAAGAAGATCTTCGACGAGAAAAAAGCGAAGGCCGTTGCCAAGAAGAAACAAAGACAGACTCAAGTCAAAGAGCTTAAGTTCCGTCCAGGAACTGAAGAAGGGGATTATCAGGTAAAACTACGCAACCTGATACGTTTCCTTGAAGCCGGGGACCGCGGCAAAATCACTGTTCGCTTCCGTGGCCGTGAGATGGCACACCAAGAAATTGGTATGAAGCTCATGGAGCGCATTGAAGTAGACATGGAAGAAATGGCAACTGTAGAGATGCGTCCGAAAATGGAAGGCCGCCAGATGACCATGATTATCGCCCCCCGCAAAAAGAAGTAAGCCTTTCGTTGTTGCTCATCCCCTGCCAAAGGTGGGGGGTTTGCGTTTCAGGTTTACACTCGATGTATCAAAAAAACAGAATGCGGAGTTTTAAAAAATGCCGAAAATGAAAACGAAAAGTGGAGCAGCCAAGCGGTTTAAGAAAACTGCCACCGGCTTCAAACACAAGTCGTCCTTCACCAGTCACATCCTGACCAAGAAAAGCCCGAAGCGTAAGCGTCAGCTGCGTGGAACCAAGCTTATCTCAAAGTCGGACGTGGCTTCCGTAAAGCGCATGCTCGGAGTTTAGAGCACACGCACCTCAACGGTTTTTAAGGTAGAAGGATTATAGTATGGCTCGTGTTAAACGTGGTGTGGTTGCACGCCGTCGTCACAAGAAGATTCTAAAGCAGGCTAAAGGTTACTACGGTGCCCGTAGTCGTGTGTACCGCGTTGCCAAGCAAGCGGTTATTAAAGCAGGTCAGTATGCGTACCGTGACCGTCGTAACCGCAAGCGCGCCTTCCGCGCACTGTGGATTGCGCGTATTAACGCCGGTGCCCGTGCCAATGGCTTGTCTTACAGCCGTTTGATCGCTGGCCTGAAAAAGGCCAACGTGGAAATCGACCGTAAAGTTCTGGCCGACCTGGCCATGAACGAGCAGCAAACGTTTGCTGCGGTTGTTGAGAAAGCCAAAGCATCCTTGTGATCGCGTAAGCTCTATCATCGATCACGAATCGATCCGCTGCCAAGCATTAACGGCCTGGCAGCGTTTAATAGGGGAAGGGCACGCTCTTCCCCTATTTTTGTTTCCGGATTTCGTTTGTTTATAGACTTCACTTTTTATAGATTTCACCCGTTTATAAACGTAAAGGGTGACGTCTTCATTTCTGGTTTGGAGCAGGGTCAATGGAAAACCTGAAGCAGCTGGTTCAGGACGGGTTAGCGGGGGTTGCGAACGCCGACAACCTGCAGGCGCTTGATTACATTCGTGTGGAATACCTGGGCAAAAAAGGGGCGATTACCCAGCAGGCTAAAACACTGGGCAAGCTCTCTAGCGAGGAACGCCCCGCTGCGGGTCAGAAAATCAATGACGCCAAAAGCCAGGTAGAGCAGGCCATCAACGCCCGGCGCAGCGACCTTGAGCGCATCGCCATTGAAGCCAAACTGGCCAGCGAATCCATAGACGTAACCCTACCAGGCCGCGGCCAGGAACTCGGTGGTTTACACCCGGTTACCCGCACCCTGCAGCGCATTGAAGACTTTTTTGCCAGCGCCGGTTACAGCGTGGAACAAGGCCCGGAAATCGAAGACGACTACCATAACTTCGAAGCCCTAAACATTCCCGGCCACCACCCGGCCCGTGCCATGCACGACACCTTTTATTTTGATCCTGGAACCCTGCTGCGCACTCACACCTCGCCAGTACAGATCCGCACCATGGAAGCCGGTAATCCGCCGTTCCGCATGATCTGCCCAGGCCGCGTGTACCGCTGCGATTCCGACATGACCCACACCCCCATGTTCCATCAGGTGGAAGGGCTGTTGATTGAAAAGAACGTCAGCTTCGCCGACCTGAAAAGCACCGTGGAAGCGTTTTTGCGGGTGTTCTTCGAGCGCGACCTGAAAGTACGTTTCCGCCCGTCTTACTTCCCGTTTACCGAGCCCTCGGCGGAAGTAGACATCGAGTGGGGCCGTGAAGCCGACGGCAGCATCAAGTGGCTGGAAGTCATGGGCTGCGGCATGGTGCACCCGAAAGTGTTCGAGCACTGCGGCATAGACGCCGAAGAATACCGTGGCTTCGCCTTTGGCATGGGCGTGGAACGCCTAGCCATGCTGCGCTATGGCGTCAACGACCTGCGCATGTTCTTCGAGAACGATCTTCGCTTTCTGCGCCAGTTCCGCTAAATACCCTCTTGAACCGGGACGGCACGCCAGCCAAAAACGGCACGGCATTTCAGTCAACAGGCGATACCGCAACAGATTAAGGCGATTACCATGAAATTCAGTGAACAGTGGCTGCGCGAATGGGTTAACCCGGCTCTGGACTCCCAGCAGTTGATGGACCAAATCACCATGGCTGGCCTGGAAGTCGACGGCTTCGAATCGGTGGCGGGCAAATTTACCGGCATAATCGTTGGCGAAGTCCTCAGCGTAGACGCTCACCCAGATGCAGACAAACTGCGAGTGTGCCAGGTCAGCAACGGCAGCACCCAGGTGCAAGTGGTCTGCGGCGCTCCTAATGTGCGTGCCGGCATCAAAGTACCCTTCGCCGAACTGGGCGCTGTATTGCCCGGCGATTTCAAAATTAAAAAAGCCAAACTCCGCGGTCAGTCCTCTGTCGGCATGCTGTGTTCGGGCGCCGAACTGGGTCTGTCTGATGACCACGATGGCATCTTGGAGTTGCCGGCCGACGCCCCTGTGGGCACGTCTTTTGCCGATTACCTGCAATTGAACGACATTGCTATCGATGTAGATCTAACCCCAAACCGCGCTGACTGCCTCTCCATCAAAGGCCTGGCCCGGGAAGTAGGCGTACTTAACAGCCTGCCGCTGAACGCGCCTTCTATCCGGAAGGTAGCCGCCACCCACAGCGAAGTGCCCGATGTGCGCGTAGAAGCCCCCTCCGGCTGCCCGCGCTACTTGGGCCGCATTCTGCGCAATGTGGACTTAACCGCGAAAAGCCCACTGTGGTTGAAGGAAAAACTGCGTCGCTCCGGCATCCGTTCGATAGACGCTGCAGTAGACGTCACCAACTACATTCTGCTGGAGCAAGGCCAGCCCATGCACGCTTTTGATCGCGCCGAAATCGACGGTGGCATTGTGGTGCGCATGGCCAAGCCTGAAGAAAAGCTGGTACTTCTGGACGGTCAGGAAGTCACTCTCACCGAACAGACTCTGGTAATAGCAGACCACAGCAAACCCATCGCCATTGCCGGCGTAATGGGTGGCGAACACTCCGGTGTTAGCCCGAAAACCCGTGACCTGGTGCTGGAATCGGCCTATTTCGACCCGATCACCCTGGCTGGAAAAGCTCGTCATTACGGATTGCACACAGATGCCAGTCACCGTTTTGAGCGTGGCGTAGACTACAACCTGGCCCGCGACGCCATGGAACGCGCCACCGGGCTGTTGATCAGTATCGTCGGCGGTGAGCCCGGTGAGATTGTAGACGTCACCAGCACCGAACATCTGCCAACGCCGATCTCCATCGTATTGCGCGAAAAGCGCCTGGCCGACGTACTGGGCTTGGCCATCGCAAACGCCAAAGTGGAAGATATCCTTACCCGCCTGGGCCTGGCGGTAGAAGAGCGGTTAGACAACGGCTGGAAAGTCAGCGCTCCCAGCTTCCGCCCGGACATTACCATCGAAGAAGACCTGATCGAAGAAGTAGGGCGCATCTACGGCTATAATAACTTGCCGGTCACCGAACCCACAGGTTCACTGGGCTTGCGTCCCAAGGCCGAAGACACCCGCCCGCTGAGCGCCATCTGTAACTATTTTGTCGCCAATGGTTACCAGGAAGCCATTACCTATAGCTTCGTGGACCCGAAAGTGCAGGAACAGTTAGATCCGCAGAACGAAGGCATCGCTTTGGCCAATCCGATCTCTGCAGAGCTGTCCGTCATGCGCACTACCCTGTGGAGCGGCCTGCTAAAAACCGTGGTCCACAACCAGAACCGGCAGCAGCCACGCATTCGCCTGTTTGAAAGTGGCCTGCGGTTTGTGAAAGATGGCGAACGCATTCTTCAGCAGCCCATGCTGGCAGGCGTCGTCACCGGCAACCAAAATCCTGAAAACTGGGTAAACGGTCGCAGAAATACCGACTTCTTTGATGTAAAAGGAGAATTGGAAAGTCTGTTCCGCTTGCTAGGCATTACAGTTGAGTTTCGCGCTGGAAAACACCCGGCGTTGCACCCCGGTCAGACCGCCGAATTGCTGCGTGACGGGCAGCCAGTAGGGTGGTTGGGCACCTTGCACCCGCAGGTGCAGAAAAATATGGAACTTAATGGCACAGTTATAATGTTTGAGCTATTCTTGAACCCAATCGTTACCGGTTATGTGCCTAATTTCAAAGATGTTTCAAAATTCCCAGAAGTTCGTCGAGATTTGGCTATTATTATCGGAAGCGACGTGAAATTTGCGGACGTCGAGCGTGTGGCAACATCCCACGCCGGCGAGCACCTAAACGCACTGCGTGCATTCGATGTATACCAGGGCGAAAGCCTCGGTAAAGGTGAGAGCGAAGGCAATCTTAGCTTGGCACTCAGCTTGTTCTGGCAACACCCGCAACGCACACTGACCGAAGACGAAGTGCACGGGCTGTTTAACGGCGTAATAGAAGCCCTGAAAGCTGAACTGGGGGCAACACTAAGGAGTTAACGGATGGCGGCTTTGACAAAAGCGGAAATGGCCGAGCGCCTATACGACGAACTTGGCCTGAACAAACGTGAAGCCAAGGAAATGGTAGAGGCCTTTTTCGACGAAGTTCGCGGCGCACTCAGCCATAACGAACAGGTGAAATTGTCAGGATTCGGCAATTTTGACCTGCGCGACAAAAAAGAGCGCCCCGGCCGCAATCCAAAAACCGGTGAAGAAATTCCCATCTGCGCCCGCCGTGTGGTCACCTTCCGCCCCGGCCAGAAACTCAAGGCAAAAGTCGAAGCCTACGTTGAACCTAAGCAATAACCGGACTTTACAGATGGGGATGGACTTCAAGTGGGGACAGACTTGAAGTCCATCCCTAGTACAGCCAGATTGGAATCGGGCAATAAGTATGTTGGAACCCAGCAATAACAACGAACTGCCGGTCATTCCGGGCAAACGCTATTTCGCCATTGGCGAGGTAGCAGAGCTGTGCGCTGTAAAAGCTCACGTATTGCGCTACTGGGAACAGGAATTCCCCCAATTGTCCCCGGTAAAGCGCCGCGGCAATCGCCGCTACTATCAACGCGCCGACGTCATCACCATCCGCCAGATCCGTAGCTTATTGTACGATCAGGGCTACACCATCGGCGGCGCGAAGCAGCAACTGTCCAGCGTGGAAGCGAAAGACGATATTTCCCAGTATAAGCAATTGATACGGCAGATGATTCGGGAGCTGGAAGAGGTGCTGGCTGTTTTATAAATTGGGGTCAGACCCCAAAATGATCACGCCGCATGAGGCTGAACCTCCCGCGCCACTTGCTCCGCCTTGTTGATCTGTGCCTTGCGAAGCTCATACTCAGTTTGCAAATTTAGCCAGAAGCGCTCACTGGTTCCGAAGTAACGGGCAAGACGCATCGCCGTGTCTGCTGTGATACCTCGGTTTTCTCGGACAATTTCATTCATCCGGGTTGTCGGAACATGCAGTGCCTTGGAAAGTGCATTCACGCTCATTTCCAGTGGCTCTAGATACTCTTCCCGAAGTATTTCCCCGGGGTGGATGGGGCGCATACCGTTAGAAGTCATGGCGTATTCTCCTTAGTGAAAGTGGGGTCAGACCCCAGCTCAGCGAAACCGGGCGGCCATACGCGCTTGGAACTCCTCCGACCCCAGCGCCTTCCCGGACATCGCCGCATAGTGAATCTGATCCGCCATGCCCTCAGGCGCAGGGCTGGCAACAAACGACCGGTAACTCATGAAGCGCTTGTCGGGATCTGGCTGAAAATTCAGGTAACACTCGTGCGGTGTGTGCAGTTTGGAGTGCATGCCATAAGCGTGGCAGTTGTAACTGGACCATTGATAGTCGCCGGCATAAGCCACCAGCCCTGCCTTCACCGGATTCAGCTCGATATAGCGCTGGCGCTGCAAAAAATACTGCTTGGTATCCACCAGGCAAGATTTGAATCGACCGTCCCACAGAGTCCTGGAGCGCTCATGCTTGTGGTTGTAATAATGGGCATAGTTCTGGCCCACGGCCTTCATGAGGTCAGAGAGTGCGGTGTCAGAGTTCGGCGTAACCAGTAGGTGTGTGTGATTGTTCATCAGCACCCAGGCGTGAACATCTACCTCGAACTTGCGCTGGTAGCGCGAAAGATACATGGCGTAAGTGGCTCGATCGGCCAAATCCTGAAAACAAATCTGCTGGTTATTGCCCTGCTGAATCACATGCTGGGGCATCCCGGTCGGACAAATCCGTAGTCGGCGGGGCATTTCACATTCCTTGTGAAGTTATTTTTAGTCCTGATAATCTGCCTCAGCTGATCAAAAAATTCAAGCTGGGGTCAGACACAAAGAAGCGGAGCTCTTTCCGGTAGACGCCGAACTCCCATGGTGCCGGCGATTTCTCAGCTGAATTGGGGTCTGAGTTGGGGTCTGACCCCAAGGTATTTCACGTAACATTACAATTCTTAACGCTTTTTTACGTTGACAAGCTTGCTAACCACTTGCGTATATTTCTTTGACGCGTATCATCCTTCGCTCTCCGGCGCTTGCGCCAAAATCGGTCAGGGATGGCTCGGTTTCTCTCCTTATAAAGCCAGTTGTATCCCTGCATTGAAAAACATGAAGCTCATGACCTTAAAACACTTAGCCCTGGTATGTGGGGCGGTAGCGTGCCTGAACACGATTTCTGCAGCGGCGGCGCCGTGGATAGAGCCAGGTGATGCCCGGGCCCGATTCGCAATACAAAAACTGGCAGATCAAGGGCAATTTAATCGCCCGGTGACCAGCTGGCCCATCATGTGGGCATCTGTAGACAGCGCCTTGGCCGAATCTACTGGTAAAAGCTCCGAGGCAACGGGCCTGGCTCGCGCATATCTTGAGTTTGAGCAGGAACAGCAAGCATCCACAGGAATTCGCACACAGTTTGAACTATCGGCAACCAACGAAGTGGCCATGGTGCAGGGGTTTGAACGCGGTCCTATGGCGCAAGGGGCAGCGACGCTGAATGTGCAGTGGCAAGGGGAGCGATTCGCGCTGGGCTTAAGCCCTACGTATGCGCTCAATCCAGACGATGACGAAAACGCTCGTTTCGATGGGTCCTATTTAGCCGCAACCGCCGGTAACTGGGTGTTTGGTGCAGGCGCCATCGACAGATGGTGGGGGCCGGGCTGGCAGTCCAGCCTGATTTTCTCTAACAACGCCCGGCCCACGCCCTCAGTGTGGTTCAATCGTAAAAACCCGTCCGCGCCTGAAACCTCTTGGCTAAGCTGGATTGGCCCGTGGCAGCTCACGGTTCTGGCCGGTCAATACGAAAAACAACGCGCCGTACCTGAAGCCAAGCTGATTGGTATGCGCTTGAACCTGCGCCCGCTGGACGGCCTGGAAGTCGGCTTTTCCCGCGCCATCATGTTTGGTGGCGAAGGCCGGCCCGAAGGCCCCTCTACCGTCTGGAATTCGCTGATCGGTAAAGACAACGGCCAGCTGGAAGAGAACGACCCGGGTAATCAACTTGCCGGCATAGACGCTCGTTATGGCTTTGCCCTGGGCCGTCAGGCTATGGGCCTGTACGGCCAGATGATGGGCGAAGACGAAGCTGGCGCCTTCCCGGCGCGCAAATCCTGGCTATTGGGTAGCGACTGGACCACACAATTATTCAACGGCGACCAGCAGTGGTTTGTCGAGTATGCCAACACCCTGGCCGATGACTTTCTGGGCGACGCCCGACCTAACATCACCTACGATCATTCCCGTTATAACAGTGGCTATCGCTACTATGGCCGCACCCTAGGCGCCAGCTTCAGCGGCGATGCCGAAGCGATCACATTAGGTGGCTTCCACTTCTTCGACGACGGCCGCAACCTGTCGGCCAGCTTGAGCTTTGTCGAATTTAACAAAGATGGAATAAGCCGAACGCCGGTCATTAATGAAAATATCAAGCTGATGGTTCCCGCAGAAAACGCCAAACAAGTGATCGCAAAAGTTGGCTATGGCACCGAATTGCTCAATGGCTGGCTAGACCTAAGCGCCCAGTTCGCCGATAAAAAACTCCAGCTGGTCAACCCTGCTGAAAATGAAAGCGGGCAATGGTCTGTTGGCGCAAGCTGGCGCTACCGGTTCTAACGTCTTTTCTAGCACATAAAACGTCAAGTTTTTTTAACACTCACCGGATACCCTTTGTGAACCTAAAGCGTCTTTTACTCTCGTTATCCCTGGTGTCGCTATTAGCACCATTGTGTGTTTCCGCGCAATCCATATCAGCTGCGCAAATGCAGCAATTCAAGTCATTGCCAAAAGCGCAGCAAGAAGCTCTCGCGCGGCAATACGGTGTGGATCTCGATCAGGTTCAAGGCCCTTCGGGCTCCAATGGATCGACAGTTCGCCAAGCGATATCGGTTGTTGAACCGCTCCAAAGCGATAACACGGAAAACGGAGGCGATCGTAAACCAACAAAAGAAGAGCAGGCGTTCGCCGAAAAGAACAACGGCCTACAGCCCTTTGGCTACGAACTGTTCGAAGGCAAGCCCAGCACCTTTGCGCCGATTACGGAAGTGCCCGTGCCCACCAACTACACACTAGGGCCTGGCGATGAACTAAAAGTGCAGCTTTGGGGCCAGGATAACCGCCAGTGGTCTCTCACGGTTTCTCGCGATGGCACCATTGACATACCAGAGCATGGGCCTATTAACGTGGCAGGGCTGAGCTTTCAGCAGGCGCGTGATGAAATTAGCAGGCTGGTGTCTGAACAGTACATCGGCGTAAAAGCCGTCGTGTCGCTGGGCGAGTTGCGTAGCGTACGCGTGTTTGTGTTAGGTGAAGCCCGCACGCCTGGTTCGTTCAGTGTCAGCTCGTTGTCTACCATTATAACCGCTCTGTATGTGTCGGGCGGCATTCGTCATACCGGTTCGCTGCGTAATATTCAGCTGAAGCGCAATGGCAAAGTTGTTCACACCCTCGATCTTTACGAGCTTCTGTTGAAAGGCGACACTAGCGGCGATGCACGCCTGCAAGCGGGCGACGCTATTTTCATCCCCGCCGTCGGGCCGCGAGTGGGTATAGACGGTGAAGTATACCGGCCAGCACTGTATGAACTTGATGGCGCCACCAGCTTGCAAGATCTGGTTAATCTCGCCGGAGGCTTAACGGCTCAGGCCTACCCGCAAATTACGCGCATAGAACGAACAAATCCGGAGTTCTTGCGAATCATCGCGGAAGCAGACCTGACCAAAGCGACGGGTAAACAGGCGCGAGTGAAAGCCGGTGACAGGGTGTCTGTGGCATCCATTGCAAACGTAACCGGCCAATACATTGAGATCTCCGGCGCAGCAACGCGCACAGGCAAGTTTGCCTGGGTTCCGGGCATGCGTGTGAGCTCCGTAATACGCAATTTGGACGCAGACCTATTGCCGATGGCAGACATCAACTTCGCTGCCATAGTCAGAACCAACCCGGATACTCAGCAAATTTCCGTACTAAGCCTGCAGCTCAAAAATGCAGTAAGCAATCTCGGTGGACCAGCCGATCTGGTCATGCATGAAAAGGATCAGTTACTGCTGTTTGCGGACGAAAGTAAGGGGGACTTCGAGCAGAGCTTTCTAGAAAAGCCTGAAATGGGCAATGGAAGCGATGTGGCGCGAAACAGATCTGGTGAATTGGCACGAAACCGAACTGATGAACAAACAGACCCACAGCGTTTTAGTCGCGATGCGTTATTCAATCCCGTGGTAAAACTCTTAAAAGCCCAAGCCACACCGCAAGCGCCGCAGCAAACAATGATCATTAGCGGCCCGGTACGATACCCCGGCGAGTACCCGCTACCTGCCACCGGAAAAGTAAAAGACGCCATCGTAATGGCCGGTGGTTTAAAAGATTCTGCCCTAATGCTGGGAGCAGAACTGGCCCGCCGCATACTCAATGCAGATGGCGTGGAGCAAACCCGCCTTCAAACCGTAGATCTGGCTGACGCCATGAACGGCCAGGGAAACGTGGCTCTGCAAAGCCGTGACCGCCTGATGGTCAAATCCATACCGCTGTTTGGTGCTACGCACACCATCTCGCTTGAAGGCGAAGTGGTCTACCCGGGCGAATACACCTTCAGCGACGGCGAGACTTTAAGCGCGGTGCTTCAGCGTGCCGGCGGGCTTACCAACAACGCCTTTCCCCGTGGTTCTGTATTCACACGTGAAAAATTACGCCAATTAGAAGCACAGCGCCTGCGCGAGGCAGAACAGCGCCTGCAGGGCGACCTTCTGGGTGTGCAGCTAGAGGGAGATAGCTTTGGCGGCCAGAACGCTCAACGCGTGGATGAAGTAAAAGGCCTTCTTGACGATGTACAAAGCAGTCGCCCCGTTGGCCGCATGGTCATCGATTTGCAGGCCGTATTGTCAAACAGCGATTACCAGTCTATCCGCCTGCAAGACGGCGACTCGCTAACTGTACCCACCATTCCGCAAGCCGTCAGCGTATTCGGCGAAGTTCAGTTTCCCACCAGCCATCTGCACCTAGCCGGATTAACAGTAGACGACTATCTGGAACGTTCCGGCGGCCCAACCCGCCAAGCGGACGAAAACCGTGTTTACGTGGTCAAAGCCGATGGTTCGGTCATGCTGCCTGAAAAAAGCGCCTGGTTTGGTGGTCGCAGTCAGCAGTTGCACCCGGGTGATACCGTTATCATGCCTATTGATGTAGACCGCCTGAACCAGCTGGAGCTGTGGACCAACGTCAGCCAGGTTGTGTATCAGATGGCTCTGGGCGCTGCTGCAGTGGGGAATCTGTAATGAATCAATATGCACACATTGAGCAACCCGCTCAGTACGCCGATGACGAAATAGACCTGCGCCAGTTGTTCGCAACGCTGTGGGCCGGAAAATGGCTGATCATCGCCTTTACCATAGTGTTTGCAGCTGGTGGTGTAGCTTTTGCGTTATCGAAGCCAGACATTTACCAAGCTAATGTTTTAGTGGCGCCCGCCAACGAAGGGGGCGGAGCAAAAGGTCTGAGCGGTCAACTCGGTGGCCTTGCCAGCCTTGCAGGTATCAACTTGGGTTCGGGCGGCTCCAATCAAACCGCCATCGCCAAGGAAGTGCTGCAATCCCGGGCTTTTCTGAGCAACTTTATCCGCAAACACGAATTAGCAGTTCCGCTTAAAGCGGCGATTGGCTGGGACATGAAAAGCCAGCAGTGGCGTTACGACCGCGAACTCTATAACCCAGACACTGGCGAATGGCAGCTAAATGACGATGGCGAAAGCAAAGCGCCTACCGACTGGGACTTGGTAAAAGCATTCAGAGAAAACCATTTGAGCGTGAGCGAAAGTAAAGACACAGGAATGCTCACCCTCAGTATCAAAAGCCTGTCGCCGACTGCGGCAAAAGAGTGGGCAACCCAACTCATCGCCGACATCAACGAGCACATGCGCCGGGAAGATGTGGGCACTTCAGAGGCTCGCATAACCTACCTGGAAAGCAAACTCAGCGAAACCAACATCGCCGGTATGCAGCAAGTGTTTTATCAACTGATCGAAAGCGAAACCCGCACCGTCATGCTGGCCAACGCCCAACCGGAATACGTGTTTAAAACCGTAGACCCAGCCGTTGCCCCGCAAGAGAAAAGTGAACCAAAACGGGCATTAATCGCTGTTTTGGCGGTGATGCTAGGTGGCATGCTGGGCGTGTTCGTTGTGTTTGTACGCGCCTTTATAAAGAAAGATTGAAAAACGCTAATTTCTTGTAGCAGAAACGGCAAGCCAAACCCTGTAGTATAGGCATCTTTTACCTCTATGCTGATCACCATCGGCAGGGCGGTAGCGTGCCCAAGCGCGAAAAGCAGCTACAGGGAATAGTGGAATGGAAGAGAGACGTAATCAACCGATAAACACGTATCAACCTGATTATTCAGACGAAATCAGCTTGGTTGATTTGGCCGCAACGTTTATCCGCAGGCGCAGGGTGTTTTATGCGGTGTTTCTGTTATGTACGCTAGGCGGCCTGGCTTATGCTTTGCTCACACCCGAAAAGTTCGATTACGTCAGCCTTGTGCAGCTAGCGGAAAAAGACAGCAAAACGTTAATTCAGACACCGGAAACTGTTATCGCGACCCTTGAAGCGCGCTGGCTGCCCGAACAGCAAGTGCTGTATTACGCCGAAAACGAAAGCAAACTACCATTTGGCGTGTCGTTTCAAAATACGAAAGACACCGCGCTGATTCGTTTTACAACCGGTACTACTGCCAGGCAGAAACAGCTCGTTGAAAAGGTTCACGCTGCATTGATTGACAAGCTGAGCCAGCATCAGGAAAAGCTGGTGAAAAGTGAGCAAGCCAGCATCAATCGGCAAATCGAATCATTAAACGCCGTCATTGCCTCTATGATGGCGCAGGCAAGCGGTGACGGAACAGCACTTCCTACCGCAATTCAGGAAAAATCAGAACTTGAGAGTGCATTGCAAAGCCTGGGTAACTTAGAAGTCATTGTTAGCGCCCGTCAAAGTATTCAAGAAACCGGACCGAAGCGAAGCCTTATTGTCGCATTGGCCGTGGTTTTGGGTCTGATGCTGGGTATTTTTGCCGCGTTTATGGCCGAGTTTGGTGCGAGTTTGAAAAAACAGTTGGCGGTTACTGACGGCCGGTGAAGCTTCATATACATTCAGTCAAATAAAAGCAAAGTCTTAGGCTACGAATGATTAAATGATAAGAGGCTCTTATCGGTTTTAGAAAACCTTTAAAAAACAGTGTTTTAGGTTTTCATATTTCCGTCTTTGTAAAATCCATTTCCAAAATTTCTCAGTTGTTTGCGGGTAGAATCTGTTTCCAGCTTTGGAAACCCAATAGGGCCTATTTCCAACATTGCAAAAGCGTTTTCCACGGAAAGTGACCGATTGCGACCAATCGTGGGTTTCCAGCTTACAAATGGCTTTTTCCAAGTTTGAAAAGCCAAGCTCCTGAGCTAGACCAAGTCCCCGAACACAAAAGGCCAAAATGTTCAGCCAACTAAAAGAACTCTACTCCCTACTCACCAAAGAGCAGCGCAAAAAACTCCTGCGCCTGCAATTCCTGGTGGTGCTGATGTCCTTCGCCGAGATCGCCGGCGTGGTCTCCATTGGCCCATTCATGGCACTGGTAGGGGACATCTCACAACTTGAAGGCGAAAGCTTCCTTGCAGGCGTATACCGCGCCACCGGCCTGGAAAACCCGCGCGACTTCCTGTTCTGGCTGGGCATTGGCGTTTTGGTCGTACTCACGGTAGCCGCCTGCATCTCCATGTTCACCATCTGGCGCCTCTCCATGTACGGTGCCAGAGTGGGGGCCGAACTGGGCAATCGCCTGTTCAAACACTACATGCACCAGCCGTGGCTTTTTCACGCCAGTGGCAGCAGCAGCCAGCTGACTAACCGCATTGCACAGGAAACCCAACGAATTACCGGCCAAATAATCAACCCGCTGATGCAAATGAATGCCAAGCTGGTAATGGCCTTGTTCATGGCACTGGCGATCTTTTTGTACAACCCTGTGGTGGCAATCTCCGGCCTGGTGATATTCGCAGGCGCTTATGCACTGCTTTACAAAACAGTACGTCGCCGCCTAATGCGAAATAGCCGCCACATCAGTGAAGCCCAACAAATGCGTTTCAAACTCATGGGCGAAGGTTTCGGGGGTATCAAAGACGCCCTGCTTTTGGGCCGGCAAAAAGACTTCACAGACCGCTTCCAAACTGCTTGCGAAAAGTTCGCCACCGCACAAGGCACCAACATGGTTTTGGCCCAAGCGCCACGATACGCAATGGAGCTTATCGCCTTCGGCAGTGTTATCTTTCTAGTGCTGTATTTACTGGCGGCTCTTGAAGGCAACCTTGGCGCCATACTTCCCGTGCTTTCAGTCTATGCCCTGGCTGGTTTCAAGCTACTGCCGGCCTTCCAACAGATTTACACAGGGCTTTCAAATATCAGGGGAAACCTCTCCGCCTTTGACTCGGTAAGGGACGACCTAAGAGCCAGCATCTTCGAAACAGCGAAAACCGCAACCCCCACAACCAAACGCCTAACCCCCAAAAAGAGCGTCCGACTAAACAACATAGTCTTCAGCTACCCGGGCAAAGAAGAACCCGCACTGAGAAACCTGGACATCACCATACCGGCCAATGGCGTTATTGGCCTGGTAGGGGCGTCCGGCTCCGGCAAATCCACCGCAATCGATTTGCTGCTCGGCCTTATAGAACCGCAACAAGGTAACCTCCTGATTGATGGCCAGCCGCTGACCAAAGACAACGTAAGAGCTTGGCAAAACTCTGTGGGCTTTGTGCCCCAGTCCATTTTCCTGGCAGACAGCTCCATCCGTGAAAACATCGCCTTCGGCTTGCCACCGGAAGCCGTAGACGAGGAGAAAGTAAACCGTGCCGCCACTATGGCGCATCTGGACGAACTGCTGGCTGAGCTGCCCCACGGGCTAGATACAAGGGTGGGCGAGCGGGGCGTGCAGCTCTCTGGCGGACAAAAGCAGCGCATAGGCATTGCCCGGGCTCTCTACCACGATGCAGACGTACTGGTGTTGGATGAAGCCACCAGCGCCCTGGACGGTATTACCGAAAAGCTAATAATGGACGCGATCCACGACTTCTCAGGCAAGAAAACCATCATCATGATTGCCCACCGCCTTGCAACCGTTCGCCAATGTGACGCCATCTACCTAATGGGTCACGGTCGAATTACCGATCAGGGCACATACAACGAGCTAGACTCAAGAAACACGATTTTCCGACGAATGGCCGAACATGGCTAATTGATCTAGGATAAAAAAGTAGCCAGCTTAACTTCTATGAAAAATTAGAGGAATCGCAAATTTTTGTCGGCACAAGTTAACATCCGCAAAAAGTGAAAAATTCCGTAATTGTTCGTTCTATACCGGTGCTGTTTTTCCTGTATTTTCTGTATTGCGAAAATCCGTACCAATTATCTTGAAAAAACACCTTTTTACCCAGCTGCTCTCGCGGGCTTAGTTTGTTCATCAGTTCTACCAAGATCTCGCGGAGTGTTTTGCGCTTTTTGGTCTGTTAATCAGTTGTGGAGAAGATGATCTGATCCATGGTGGAAAAGATCCAAAGAGTTGACGATTCGAGACTTATCAAGAGTCTCCTTAGTTAAATTTACTAGAAATCTAGTGAGTTTCTCGAATGGCCAATAGTGAGCTTGCGATATGTATATTTTCTTATAATCAAGGCAACCGTTTGGGCAAGTGCATCGACTCATTCGTTAATATGGCTCCAAATTGTAATTTATATATTTTTGATGACGATAGCTCTGATGAAGAAACTATTAAAGTTCTACAAAAAAATAAACATGTTGTGAAAGATATTTTTTTTCCAGTTCTCTTTCGATAAAAGGAAATAGCCAATTTCACGGAAATTTATATAGCAATATGCAGTTCTTTCGATTACTGCATTAAAAATGGCTACAGATACATGTTCTTTGTGCAGGACGATATGCAGATAGTCAGGCCACTAAGTTATAACGTATTATCGGAGTATGGGCGTATATTTGAACGTGATGATAAAATTTTACAAATTGATCCCAGATTTATTAGGAAAGAGGTTAGACCAGAAGTTAATCTAGTAAGCGTCTATGAATTCTCAAGAAATGATTATCGCGGTTCACATGCTGACGTTGGAATTATAAAGGTTGATTTTCTGAAATAAATAAATTGGAAATTCTTGAGTTCAGAAAAAGAGAATAAAATTCAATTAAAGAGTTTTGGGTTTCGACGAGTTTTTCCTTACACACCTATTGTTATGCATGTTCCATTTCCCAAGATTTACCGGAAGAAAATTCAGCGGTTTTCTCTAATTAACAATGGAGTTCCATCCTACCACTAGCTGAGTCAGGCTGATTGTGAATACATGGACTCTAGAAAACTTGAGGACATTCTTTATTATAAAAAAATACTGAAGTCAATAGGTATGAATATCTTTCAGAAAATCTTTTATAAGTTTTCTGAAGATCGCAGAATTTTTTAAAAAAAACTATTGTTTTAATTAGTTTTATTTTATAAATATTATTTGAATGGCCTAAATAGTGCCTAAAGTAAAGCCTGCGATGTCGTTCAAAAGCATAACACAATATTATTTTTTGGTTTTGAAGCTTAGCGTTATATTTTTCATATTGAGCCTGCTGCATTATAAAATAGCGGTTGTGACCTGCGGTAGTCACTTTAAATTAGTGGTATGACAAGTGGAAGAGTTTAGTATGAGTTTTAAAGTGGCGGTAATAAACGATACTAGCGTAACCATGCATTATGGTTGTGAAAGAGTCATGAAAAACCTCAGAAAACTGCTCACTAGCATCGGAATGGACGTAAGTTTTTTATGGCCAGTTGGGGAAAAGCTAACGGATAATGACCTTCCCACTTCGTTAGATTTGATTATCGTTAACGGCGAAGGAACGCTACACCACGATGCTGATCGCGAAAGGGTTGGTTGGTTATTAGAAGTCCCAATGCTGGCAAAGAAGAGAAATTGCCCGGCGGTTCTCATAAACGCGACTATTTATAAAAATAGCGATAGCTTTTACGAAAACATTAAATGCTTCGATAGTATTTGGTGTCGCGACACTTATAGCCAAGACCTCCTCCGATCAAAAGGGGTAAATTCAAAATATTGTCCAGATTTAACCATGATTTACGAGCTCAAGCCCTGTCACAATAAAATGTTTAGAAAAAAATATTGTTAACTGATAGTGTAAACCCTAGTTTAAGTAAAAGTATTCAGCAGCTATGCGTCCGTTCTCAAAATGTAGGCTATATTAAAATTGGACTAACAAGAAAACCAAACGTTCATGATACGAAAAGTGTTATTAGATTCATATATAGATTTTTCTGGTATCTTTTTTCACGTATAAAGTTAAAAAGCCACATTTTTCCGAAGGCGTTGGAAAGGTCCGAAGCTCTGGTAACTGGTCGCTACCATGCTGTTGCCTATGCAATTTTACTCAAAAAGAAGTTTCTGGCAATTGAATCAAATACACCTAAGATTACGTTCCTTCTTAACGATGTAGGTTTTGATAATTCTCGTATTATTGAGATAAAGGAAGATGCTAAAGAACTTCCTTTTATCCCAGATTTTACCAAGGAAGAAATTGAGAAGTTGGATAATTTTTTAATTATGGCTAAAAAATGCCGAGAAAATCTGGAAAAAGATCTCTTGGCTGTTGTTTATAAAAATTCGGCTTATGTCTAAGTTGCTAATTTATGAAAAGTTTGTTTCTTGCTGAGTCGCCATTACAACTAATTTCTGCAGCTGCAGCCCGAAAAAGATTTGGGGAGAGCTGTGATGATGTTCTAGTAATAAAATATGGTGATTCTAGTAGATCTGTAAATAATCAACATTTACGACAAGTTGAGAAATTATTTAGTGACGTAAAAATAATTAGGTTATATTCTTCTAAGAATAGAGTCTTAACGAGCTTAAAAGAAATGTTTCTGTACATTAGAATGTTGAGCATTCGAGGTGTGCCTAATATTTTTATTGGCGAATTTCGCTCAGTGTGGATGCATCGCTGTTTAGAGATCTTAAACTCAAAACATGCATATCTTCTTGATGATGGGATCATCATAGTGGATATCTTTAATCAATATCTGTCAAAGGGCATTTATAAGCCAAATTTTAAAATTTCTAGATATAATGTTCTTAACTTATTGTATGGTTTCCTTTGTTTTGCGACAGGCAGTGCAAAGGGCGTGCCATATAGATTAACTATGTGTACTGCGTTTCCTTTTGAGAAGCTTGGGTGCTCTGAGCAGCTGTTTATCAAGAATGACTACACTAGTAGCCTTTTTTCTGGTGAATTCAAGGATGATGATAGCGTATTTTATTACTTTGGAACAAAATATAGTGAAGCCGGCTATTTTTCAATGGAAGTTGAGATTCTCTTTTTAAATCGCGTCTTTGACTATCTACGAAAAAAAGGCTTTAAAATTGTTTACGTCGCACATCGTGATGATGCTAAAAATAAATTAGATTTAATAGAATCTGTAGGGGTAGAAGTTCAACGGTTTGATTGTCCCGCCGAACTCCATTTTTTTCGAAAAGGTTCTGCACCTAAATATATCGGCGGAGCCTTTTCTACGGCTGTAATAAATATAAAGTTGATATTTAATTCCGAGTTCGTTGTTTTTTTTAAGCTTCCGATATCTGATGTTTCACGTAATAAGATAGATCAAGTAATTGATGTTTACGATTTTTATAATCGGATTGGTTTTGATGTGATTGATTTGTGGGAAGATGATCCAGTGAAGGTTAGGGAAGGTCTGAATAACCGCTGATTTTTGTCGATCTTGGTTTTAGCCGGCAAAAAATCGAAGATTCAGACATTATTTTCCCGTTATTTGTGTGTTTTTTGCCTGTTTCCCGCCATTTTGGCGGAAAACAGGCGCACTGGCCCTACGCCAGCATGTATTTTTCACCAATAAGCAGGTTGCTGAACACTGCCAGCAAATGCAGCCGGTTGTTGTTTTTGGCCAAGCCGCGATAGCGCACTTTGTTGCAGCCGAAGACCTGCTTGATGTACCGGAACGGATGCTCGACCTTGGCGCGAACACTGGCTTTGATTTTCTCGGCTTTCAGCTTGTCGGCATCCAGCTTCTTCCGGGTACCTGGCCGTTTGGCAATGAACCAGGAGACGTTCTCGCGGTGCTTATACTCATCCCGCTTTTGAATGCCAAGGTAACCGGCGTCCCCGAAGACTCGTTGCTCTTTACCGTGCAAAAGCTTATCGGTGGGCACGGCTATGTTCGTATTAAATGTTGAAAACTGTCTGCCTTCACAAAATCCGCCATAAAATTAGCAGGTTGACTTATTTTTGATGAATGCTTATCGAACCATCGGAACCAGCCAAGATAGTGAGGTAGATATTCGGTGGCGACACCGTGAAAACGTTGAATCCAGCCCTTGAGCCGCAGATGGTAGTTGTTCACTCCTTGAATGTGGAAGACTGACGCTTTGACTCTTTCGCCAGCGCTGGCATTGAGCACCTTGTGCTTGAGATGGTGCTTTCGGGTCAACGTTTCAAAGGTCAGATGAGCATCTATATAGAGAACGATATCTCGGCTTAATAGGGGTAGCAGGTGCTGCTCGACATTTTTCAGGGTGAAGTGCTTGAGAACAAAGTCGGCCTCACCTGCGCTGCGGTCGCGAGCCACCAGAACAGGCACCGACTTGGCGCCTTTTTTGTTGTCGTTGCCACGTTTGCGAACAGGCCGTTTAGCAATTTTACGCTGGCCTTTGAATGATTCGCGGAACATTGTTTGATCCGCTTCTACGATACCTGTAAGTACAGGAGTATTAAGGTAATCCGCCAGTTTAAGGAAGCCGTTATTCCGAGGAACGTAAAGCGGCCGTGTTGAAGAAGTTATTACCTCTGTAGAACCGCAGTGTGTTGCAGGTGGCGGCAGAGGAAGGGATATCGGATGTGACTCTGTATAGTTGGTTAAAACAGTGTCGACAACAAGGAAGGCCTGTGCCGGGTTATCGTAATGCTGGAGACGATGGGTCTCCCGAAGCCAAGTTGGCCGTCGTGATCGAAACGGCGTCTATGTCCGAAGCTGAACTGGGTGCGTATTGCCGCCAGAAAGGCCTGTATCCAGAGCAGGTGCAGCGCTGGAAAGGGGCCGGCCTCCACGGTACTGGTCTTCAAGAAGGGCAAGAGAAAACCGCTCAGAAACAGCAGCGCGATGCCCGTAAAACCATCAAGAAGTTGAAGGCGGAAGTTCGCCGTAAAGACCGGGTTCTGGCAGAAACGACCTCGTTGTTGGTGCTGTCAAAAAAGCTCGAAGCCTTGTACGGCGAGGACCCGGACAGCGAGGACAACTGACACCGCTGACCGAACGTACAAGGCTTTTAAACGACTATGACGAAGCTGTTGCCAGTGGCGCGGCGCGGTACAAGGCAGCCGATTTGATGGAGCTGAGCCAGCGCACGTTGAAGCGCTGGCGATGCGCTAACGGCACTGTGGCAGAGGACCAGCGCCCGCAAGCGGAGCGCGTTGTACAGCCACACCAGCTCACTCACGCTGAAGAAGCGGCCATCCTGGACACCTGCAATGAACGGGAGTATCAGAGCTTGCCACCGTCCCAGATCGTGCCTCGACTGGCTGACAAAGGACTTTACTTTGCGTCTGAGTCCTCGTTCTACCGAGTGCTCAAAAAGCACCAGCAATTAAATCATCGGGGCCGCATGAAACCACCGCGCAAAGTCCCTGAGCATACCAGCTTTACGGCCACTGGCCCGAACCAGGTGTGGAGCTGGGACATCAGTTATTGCCCCTCAGAGGTGCGCGGCCAGCACTGGTATCTGTACCTGATCATGGACATCTACAGCTGCAAAATCGTGGCTTGGGAAATCCACGAAGCAGAGTCCGGCGAGCTTGCCAAAAAGCTCATAGATCGAGCTCTGTTGCGCGAGAGATGTTGGCAAAACCCACCGGTGCTGCATTCAGATAATAGCGCGCCGATAACGTCCTACACGCTGAAAGCGCGGCTGTCAGAACTGGGTATGTTGATGTCTCACAGCCGACCCAGAGTGAGCAACGATAATCCGTACTCAGAGTCGTTGTTCAAAACGCTGAAGTACTGCCCGAAGTGGCCTGCCAAAGGCTTTAGATCACTAACAGCGGTGCGTGAATGGATGCTGTTGTTCGAGCAGGCCTATAACGAGGAGCATCTGCACAGCGGCATCAACTTTGTGACGCCAGCACAACGGCACCAAGGTGTTGATGCGGAGCTGCTAGCCAAACGTGAAGCGGTGTATGAACGAGCAAAGAGTCTGAATCCCAGGCGTTGGTCTGGTGATACTCGAAACTGGGACGTCGCCGGAGCCGTATCGCTCAACCCTGGAAAATTGCAGGAAATTGAGCGCAATAAGCAGGCTGCCTAAGTGCAGCTATTTGAACAACTAGGTTGCAAATCACCGCTATCTCAAAACGACCGTCCGGGGTCGATTTTTTTATTTGTACTTCATGCTTGGCATCTACAGTCGCAAAATCGTGGGAGCTGGAGTGTCCGATGCGGAAAACGCGGGCAACAGTGAAATTGTGCTGCGCAAAGCGCTACTCCGGCAAGGCTGCGTGAACAAGTCCCCGGTGGTGCATTCTGACAACGGCAGCGCCATGAAAGGCGGCACGTTACCGGCCACGTTCGAGCAGCTGAGCGTGACACCGCCCTTCAGTCGGTCACGTGTGTCTAACGACAACGCCTACATCGAATCGCTGTTCGGCACCACTAAACAGTGCCCGGAATACCCGCCAGAAGGCTTTGAGAGCCTTGAGCTGGCGCGTGACTGGGTGATGAAGTTCATAACCTGGTATAACGAAGAGCACCGTCACAGCGCGATCCGCTATGTGACGCCGGCAGACCGTCATGAAGGTAAGGATGCTGACATACTGGCAGGGCGCAAAATGACGCTACTCAGGGCCAAAGCAAAGAACCCTGGCCGTTGGTCAACCGATGTCCGTAACTGTGAACCAATCGGACCCGTGTGGCTGAATCCACTACCAGAAGAGCAACATGTTAAAGAGCAATGCGTGGCTCATTAGAGCCTAAATAAATCAGGTGCCAACTACCTTGACAGACGACGAAGCTCAACACTCGTCCTCGAAAGCGGCTAGGCTTCAAACCACCGCTGGAAGTGTTTATGGATCTGATCAACCGTACCCAGGAAGTGCCATCAGGCGTTCATTAAACCGAGTGTTGCACTTGGGGTTGGAGACCGCCCTCCTTAAATACGAAGAATATATATGGTTTTAGTTGAATGAAACACTACTACGATTTTTTTCTAAAAATTTGCCTATTTTTTGTTCCATTATCTGTGTCGGTTTTTGGTGCAAAGTGGCACTATTTATTTTTGATCCTTTCAATTTTTTTGTGGGTAATTTCAAGGTTGGTTCAGCCTTTTATCTACTTGTCATATTACTTCAAAATATACATTTTCTTATTTTTTACTCCGATAATTTTGTCATTAGCTTTTGGATTGCCAGTAGGCACTTTTTATAACTTTAATTTTTTCGATTATACTACTTATTTCTATGAAATTATCGGAAGACTTTCAAGTTATATATTAATTTTGTTTTTTTGTTTGATTTTCTCAGAGACTGTTTTTTGTGGCTCTTCACGCGGACACGAGATAGAAAAAACTAAAAATTTGTTGTTTTACTACTGGTTAGGTCTTTTTCTATTTATATCTTTTTGTTATTGGCAAATTGCTTCTGAATATTTTGGTTTGGTTAATTTTCCTTTCGAGACCAGAAGCCATATTCATTCTTTATCAATTAGCCCTGATTCATTTTTTGGTTTTCGAGTTACTGGTATTGCTAGGGAGCCTAGTTATTTAACACCGTTGCTGATAGATTTTATTTTGATAAGTCTTTTTGTGATTGAAGGCTTTAAAAAAATATTAGTGTGCTTTTTTTACGCCCTTATACCGTTACTTTTAACATTCTCACTGGGAGGGTATTTTAATCTCTTTATTATTTTGTTTTCAGCGATATCATTCTACACAATTATCTCGATACTGAGCCTTAAGATTAATTCTTATGCGCTACTATCTATCCTCTGTATTTTTTTAGGACTTGTTTTCTTTACTGCGAAGTTGATTAGCCTTGGTGGGGCTGACTTAATTTTTGGAAGATTTTCTGGTGCTTTCGATATAAGCAAAGGAGCTCGCTTGTATATGTGGGTAATGCCTTTTGTCTGGTTGACGACCTACTCAATAATTAATGTTTTTTTGGGTTTGGCCCAAAGAGTTTCTCTATATTAGGTGGGCGTTATAATTTGCCGAATGGCGAACATGTTCATATTACGTCGAATAATATATTTTCTGATTATGTTTGGGAGCTTGGTTTAGTAGGGCTCCTCTCAATAACTTTTCTCTTTAGCTTTTTACTTTTTCGATCATTGAGAATCAAAATGACTCAACTAGATTGGGTTTCAAGTCTTCTTGCCTTGCACTTAATCGTGTCATCTGTATATCGAGCCGACTATAGTTCAGTGAGATTTCATCTAATAGTTTTACTGATCATCACGATATTCTATTTTCGTAAAAATAACCGAATAAATTTTTAAGTTTCTGAAAGAAGTTTGATAATGTGTTTTTCAAGTTTCTAATGATCGTCTGATGAGTTTTAATTTTGCGCGTTGAGGGGGCTGGGTTTGAGTAAAAGTGTTCTTTTAATAAATACATCATTCTATCCCTCCATTGGTGGTGTAGAAAACTCTTTGAGAGGCATCGCTGAATCGTTGATTATGTCCGGTTATGACGTAACTATTGTAACTGGAAATCAATCAAATTCTGTAAGTGGGCATTTAGCGAGACATGAGTTAATCTTTGGTGCAAACGTTCTAAGGTTTCAGTCCAACGGGTTTTTTCGGCGAATGATTTCCTGTTACCAACTTTGTAGAGAATTGAAAAATAAAAAGATTATGAATTAGTCATATCACGAAGTAATTTGACAACACTCTGTTCTAAATTGGCGGGTTTTAAAAATATAGTTTATTTGGCTCCAGCGGTATATCGCTTTCAAGATTCTCCACAAAATAAAGGGAAGAGTGGTCTCTATTTTTTGAAGTATTCTATTAATTGCTTTCTTGAAACTGCCTCGCTACTTTCTTTAAAAAAAGTTTTTGTTTTTAGTACGACAATGGCTGAGCAAATTAACTCTATAAAGCCTTCTTTGAAGATCATTAAAGTCTTTCCTGGTGTTGATACGAATCGATTTTTTCCAGTGGGAAAAAATCAAAAGGAAGAGCTAAGAAAAATTCTTGGTATGCCAAGTCAAAAAAAAGTTATGCTGTGTATAGGGCGTCTAGAAAAAATAAAAGGTTTTGATTTGGCGATTAAAACGATAGGTTGCCTGTCGGACGAATATCACTTGGTCATAGTCGGCGAAGGAAGTCAAAAGTCCTATTTGAAGAATCTGGCAACAGACATGAATGTCGACTATAAGGTCCAGTTTGAGCGTTTTACAAAAAAACCCGAGGATTACTATCAAGCATCAGATTATTTTCTGATGACCTCTACTTATGAGCCTCTAGGTCAGGTTATATTAGAAGCATTAGCATCAGGTATAAACGTTGTGGCTCCCAAGTCAACTGATAGTATCAAAACTGCAACTAGTGAAATTGCCGAGCGGTTGAACGCTCCAATACTTCTCTGTGAAACTTATGATCCAATTGCTTTGGCTCAGCTAATTGAGATTAATTCAGATTCACCAGGCCCCAATTTTTCAAAGTGTCAGCTTAGCTGGATGAGTTTGTATGATGATTTAAAACGAAATTTATGACTTTGATTCGTTTCCGATAGACTATTTGTGAGCATAATTTGAGTGTTATTTATGATAGAGGGTAGGGTATCTGAGGTTGCCGTTTTAATTCCGACTCATGCTCCTGGAAGCTACCTTGAGAAATGCCTGAAGTCGATAAATGAACAAAGTTTAGATAAAAGTAAGTTTCTTGTGTATGTCGCTTTAAATGGAGAAGAAAGTCCATATAGAGAGTATGTTGAAAATTTGCTTCAAGACTTTTTTTTTAATTATGTTTTTTTTACTTGGATATGCCTGGCGTTTCTAACGCTAGAAACTTTCTTATTGAAAATTCTTCAGAGTCGTATATTTGTTTTGTTGACGATGACGATGTTTTGAGTTCAAATTTTATTGAGTCGTTGTTGTCTGTCTCCAGTGAAAGTGTGATCGGAATAACAGACGTTCAATTTTTTAAAAATAATGCCAACCATAGCCAGAAAAACTATATTGGCAATTCCTATAGTAATTTGAGTAGTGTGGAGTCCTCAAAGTTCAAAGCTAGGAAATATTTCTCATCGCCATGTGCCAAAATGATTAGTCGAAAAATGATTGGCAACACGAGGTTTGATATTAATCTTTCGAAAGGTGAGGATGCACTTTTCATGACACAACTTTCTCCTCGTGTTCATCATGTTCGTAAGGCAGAGCCTGAGGCCTGTTACTATGTTTACTTGCGTCTTGGGTCAGCCACACGTAGTAAGATTTCTAAAATTTCTGAGATAAAGCGTATTTTTTATGTGTTGAAACAATATTCACGACTATTAGGGGATCAGCGCTATGAGAAAAAGTTTTTGGCAACAAGGATTTTAGCCACTTTATCGCATTTGAAAAAGTTATTTTCGCTTAATTAGTAATAGGGTGGCCGCCACTTGATTCCTTTAATTTTTGGACGACTTAAATGCTTTTAGATATCAAGATTTGCGTGCTTGGCTTGGGATATATTGGTTTACCATCGGCAGCATTATTGGCTAATCGTGGTTATCAGGTTCAAGGTGTAGACGTAGCACCAGAAGTTGTGGAAACAATTAATCAAGGTAACATTCATATTGTTGAACCAGATCTTGATTCCTTCGTCCACTCAGCAGTCAACTCGGGACGTTTAAAAGCATCGCTTGAACCCGAAGCTGCTGATATTTTTATCGTTGCGGTTCCCACTCCGTTCCATGAAGGGTTTGTGCCAAATATTGACTATGTACTGAATGCAACCCGTTCAATTGCCTCCGTTATAAAAGCCGGTGATCTAGTGATTCTGGAATCTACCAGCCCTGTTGGCACTACGGAGAAGGTCGCAGAAACCTTACGTGAGTGTGGCGTTGAAACTGATGCGATTCATATCGCCCATTGTCCGGAGCGAGTGCTGCCGGGCCACATCATGCGGGAGCTGGTGGAGAATGATCGCATCGTTGGCGGTATTACCTCCGAAGCCAGTGAAAAAGTGGCAGCGTTTTACCGCACCTTTGTAACCGGCGAGGTGCTAGTGGCTGACGCTCGTACGGCTGAAATGGCAAAGTTAACAGAAAACAGTTTCCGCGATGTGAACATTGCCTTTGCCAATGAGCTGTCGTTGCTGAGTGATAAGTTTGGTATTGATGTTTGGGAACTGATTCGTCTGGCCAATCGTCATCCGCGAGTGAATATTCTTCAGCCGAGCACCGGGGTTGGCGGTCACTGTATCGCCGTTGATCCGTGGTTCATCGTGCATGAAGGTGGCGACGATGCGCGCTTGATTCGCACCGCGCGAGAGGTGAATACCCGTAAAACCGAGTGGGTGGTTGAAAAGATCAAGGCGAGAGTTGCTGATTTCCGCGAAGAACATGGGCGTGTCCCGGTAGTGGCCTGTATGGGGTTGGCGTTCAAGCCGAATATTGACGACCTTCGTGAATCACCTGCGCTTTGGGTGTTTCAACAGTTGGTTGCCGGCGATATCCAGCCTTTGGCGGTAGAGCCGAATCTGGAGAAGCATGCGAGCATTAGCTTGACCGCCTGGCAAGATGCTGCGGCTAGTGCAGACATCGTCGTATATATGGTTGCCCACAGAGAGTTTCAAAAGCTGAAAGTGAAGGGCGATGTAATGGACTTCTGCGGAGTGGTCCAGGCGTGAAGGTTTTACTCGTTTTTGGTACCCGCCCTGAAGCCATAAAAATGGCGCCTCTGGTCAAAGCGCTTCAGGCTGACTCCTATTTTGATGCGAGGGTGGCGGTAACGGCCCAGCATCGGGAAATGTTGGATCAGGTTCTGGAGTTGTTTGCCCTGAAACCGGATTACGACTTGAACGTGATGCAGCCCGGGCAAGATCTTTACGATGTAACCAGCAAAGTGCTGCTTGGGCTGCGAGATGTACTCTTGGATTTCAAGCCGGAGTTGGTGCTGGTGCATGGCGATACAGCCACCACATTCGCGGGTACTTTGGCGGCGTTTTATCAGCAGATCCCTGTGGGTCATGTAGAAGCTGGACTGCGCACTGGCGATTTGTATTCCCCGTGGCCGGAGGAGGCGAACAGACAGTTAACAGGAAGGTTGGCTCACTGGCATTTTGCGCCAACCGAACGAAATCAGAATGCGCTGCTTGCTGAGGGCGTTGCTGAAGAAAAGATCTTGGTTACGGGTAATACGGTTATTGATGCGTTGCAGTGGGTGGTGCAGAAGATAGCGGATACGCCGGCGCTTCAGGCGCAAATTAACTCCGCATTGATATCAGCTGGTCTGCATTTTAATGTGGTTGACCAGCGATATGTGCTTGTTACCGGCCACCGCCGGGAAAATTTCGGCATTGGTTTTGAGAACATTTGTAAAGCATTGCGCGACTTGGCAGAAAAAAATCCCGAAACCCATTTTATTTACCCAGTGCATTTGAACCCAAACGTTTGGGAGCCGGTTCAACGCCTGCTCGATGGTCTGTGTAACGTCCACTTGATTGAACCACTCGGTTATGAACCTTTCGTTTTTCTGATGCAGAGGGCGTACTTAGTGCTGACTGACAGCGGTGGCGTACAGGAGGAGGCACCGGGCTTGGGCAAGCCTGTGCTGGTGATGCGAGGCAGCACCGAACGCCCAGAGGCCATAGAAGCTGGTACCGTGCGCTTAGTGGGTACCGATAGCAGCGTGATCCGTGATGCTGTTCAGGAACTTCTAGATGATGTGGCGGTGCATCAGCGTATGTCCCAGGCGCATAATCCTTATGGCGATGGCAAGGCATGCAATCGCATTGTTGAGTTTTTAAAGCAACAATGAAATCGCTACTGCCCTGCGACGATTGATGGCAACTGTTTTATCCTTTTTGGGAAAACAGCCCGTTTTAAAGGCAATTGGAATGATCTTTCTCCCCCAGTTATTTGGCATATCAAAAAACTCCCAAAAGTTATTGATAACGTTAAGGGAGTGTAAACTCACCACCCAAATTTCTTGGAGCTCTGATTGAAGGTTTTACTGCTAAGTTTTTATTTTCAGCCGGATTTGTGTGCGGGTTCTTTTCGTAACACAGCATTTGTGGAGTCGTTGCAGAAGACCCTGCCCATAAACAGTCAGATTCACGTGGTGACCACTCTGCCTAATCGCTATTTGGGCTTCAATGTGGGTGCTCTGGAAAATGAATCAAGTGATGGATTAACGGTAAAACGTGTGAAGTTGCCTGCTCATGCGAGCGGCATGGTGGATCAATCCCGGGCTTTTTTGGCATACGCGAAGCAAGTGAGTGCGTTTCTTAAAGGTAAAGAATACGACCTGGTTTTTGCCAGTTCCTCGCGCCTAATGACGGCCGTATTGGGCGCATGGGTTGCTCGCAAGCTCCGGGTGCCGCTGTATTTAGACATTCGGGATATTTTTGTTGATACGATTAAAGATGTTCTGCCTCGCAAGCTTTCTTGGCTAATGAAACCTGTGTTCAGCGTGGTAGAACGATGGGCAATATTGCGGGCAGGTCGTTTGAATGTGGTATCGGCTGGATTTTTGCCGTACTTCGAGTCTAGGTACCCTAACGTGCCAAAGGTCGTTTTCACCAACGGCATTGATGACGAATTTCTGCGTGTAGCGCCTAAGGTTAGCTCTGATAAAAGTAGTGTGGGCAATAGTACTGAGGGACTGAATGGTGCGCTGATTAAAGTGGTCTACGCCGGCAATATGGGCGAAGGGCAGGGGCTGCATAACATCATTCCTGACTTAGCGAAGGCGCTAGAAGGCCGGGCTAGATTTCGACTGATCGGTGGTGGCGGGCGTTTACGGCGTTTAGAAGAAGCTATTGCCCATGCAGGCTGCAGCAACGTGACGATAGAGTCCCCTGTTGAACGAACAGAATTGATACAGATTTACCAACAGGCGGACGTGCTGTTCTTACATCTTAATGATTATGACGCCTTCCGCAAGGTGCTTCCATCCAAGCTTTTTGAGTATGGCGCTATGGGCAAACCGATATGGGCTGGCGTTGCGGGCTACGCTGCCAGGTTCATAAACGAGAACCTTAGTAACGCGGCGGTTTTTTCTCCATGCGATGTCGCCGGTGCTGTTTCGGTTTTTGAGAGTCTTCTTATTGAAGATAAGCCCAGGCAAGAGTTTGTTAATCAGTTTTCCCGTGTAGAGATTATGGATGAGATGGCTAAGGACCTAGTTACGCTTGTAAACGAGAGTAAAAAAACGCAATTCAAGATTTCTTCGGAGAATTGCCAGTGAATATTTTACTAACGGGGGCCACCGGTTTTCTTGGGTTATGTTTGGCAAACGTTTTAAATACAGATGCTCGGTTTGACTTGACGTGTTTGGTCAGGCGGCCGAGGTCAACGGGCGCTGGTATGGACGTTTTAATGGATAGTCTCCAGTCCAACCAACAATGGGCCACTGCGCTAGCGGGGAAAGACGCCGTTATTCATGCTGCCGCGCGTGCTCATATCATGAACGATGAGATGCTGAATCCACTGGCGGAGTTCCGCAAAGTGAACGTAGAGGGCACGCTCAATCTTGCTCGCCGAGCTGCCACTGCAGGTGTAAAGCGGTTTGTTTTTATCAGTTCTATTAAGGTGAACGGAGAGCAAACCCCGCTAGGCAAGCCGTTTTTTTCATACGATGCGCCGTTACCCGAAGACTTTTACGGTACGTCTAAGCACGAGGCAGAAGTGGGCTTGCGCGAGCTGGCTGCCGAAACGGGTATGGAGGTTGTTATTATTCGCCCGCCTTTGGTGTATGGCCCAAGGGTAAAAGGCAATTTTGCCGGTATGATCAAGTTGGTCGGCAAAGGCCTGCCGTTGCCACTTGGTGCGGTGCATAACAAGCGCTCGCTTGTCGCTCTGGATAATCTAGTGGACTTGATCATTACCTGCATCGATCACCCCGGTGCAGCAAACGAGACGTTTCTGGTGAGTGACGGTGAGGACCTGTCGACAACTCAATTGCTTCAAGGTGTTGCGGGGGCTATGGGTAAGCCTTCGCGGCTTATTTCTGTTCCTGTGGGCTTGCTACAATTTGGTGCCGCCTTGCTGGGAAAAAAAGCTGTGGCTCAGCGTTTACTCGGTTCCCTTCAGGTTGATATCAGCCACACCCGAAAGTGTTTAAACTGGACTCCGCCGCTGACTGTAAAGCAGGGTCTTCAGCGTTGTTTTCCCAATCAACAGGATTGATTTTGTGATTCGTACTTTGGACTTTTTGTTTTCATTATTGGGCTTGGTGTTTGGTTTTCCGGTGTTACTGGTTCTTTACGTTATTGGTTTGTTTGACACCGGCTTACCGGTTTTTCGTCAGGAGCGGGTAGGGCAGCATAAAAAGCCGTTTACGTTGGTGAAATTTCGCACTATGTCTGTCAACACAGCGTCGGTTGCCAGTCACCTGGCGAGCAGTTCGTCCATCACCAAATTTGGGCATTTTTTGCGCCGTACTAAGCTGGATGAGTTGCCGCAGCTTTGGAATGTGTTGAAAGGTGAGATGAGCCTCGTTGGCCCACGGCCTTGCCTTTTTAACCAGGAAAAATTGATTCAGGAGCGGGAACAGCGTGGGGTGTTAGCCGCTCGGCCGGGCGTGACTGGTTTGGCGCAGGTCAATAATATTGATATGTCTACGCCTGGGCTACTTGCAGAAACGGATGCCAAAATGCTGACGAATCTGACGGTGGCAGCTTACTTCAAATATATTTTGATGACAGTATCGGGCAAAGGCACTGGCGACCGTGTTCCGGGTCGAGAGTAATTTTGGTTCATCGGCCAGGAAAACCAAGGGTTACTATGTTTAACGCATTCCTTAAATTGTCCCGTTTCAAAAAGCGTGTCATTTCCTTAACGGTGGACTTTATCGCGCTGTCTTTCGCGCTTTGGGCCTCTTTTGCGCTGCGCCTGGACGTGGGCTTGTGGGAACCAAACAGGGGCCAAGCGCTGATTTCGCTGCTTACGGTGGTGTTTACGCTGGGCGTTTTTGTTCGCCTTGGCTTATACCGCGCGGTTATTCGTTATATGAGCGACCGGGCCTTCATAACCATCATCACCGGCGTTGCCGCTTCTGCTTTGTTGCTGGTGGTGCTTAGCTACGGTTTGCATGTGTTTGTCCCTCGTTCCGTTCCGCTGATTTATGCTGCGCTGGCGTTTATCTTTGTTGGCGGTAGCCGCATGAGCATGCGCATGCTGGTTCAATATTCGTCTGGGCGCGACAAGGAGCGCGTAGCCATTGTGGGGGCCGGTAAAACCGGTGTTCAGCTGGCTAAAGCGCTTCAGCAGGGTGACGAATATCATCCCGTTATGTTCATCAGTTTGATACCTGCCAATCATAAAACCCTGGTTGTGGGTTTGCCGGCGTTTGCGTTGAGCCACTTGAAAGAGGCTGTGAGCAGCCACGGTGTTCAGCGCCTGTTGTTGGCGGTGGATGCGGATATAGAGGTAAATCGTCGTGAATTGTTAACGCAGCTGGAAAAATTGAATTTGCCGGTACAAACCGTTCCGTCGTTCTGTGAAGTGATTGCCGGCCAGGCGCGCATTAACGATATTCGCGATCTTGAAATTGAAGACTTGCTGGGGCGCGATCCGGTGCGGTCAGACAACGCCCAGGTAGCGTCGTCGCTGTTTGGGCGTTCGGTGATGGTGACCGGTGCCGGTGGTTCGATTGGTTCCGAATTGTGCCGGCAGATTATCAGCCACCAGCCAAAATGTCTGGTGCTGTTTGAGCAGTCCGAATTTGCGTTATACGCCATCGAGCGCGAGCTTCAGCAAATTAACGCTGCGGAAGGTTTGAATGTGTGTGTGCACCCGCTGTTGGGCAGTGTGGTGCATCGTCGCCGCTGTGAAACGGTGATGCGCTCGTTTGGGGTGCAAACGGTGTATCACGCGGCGGCTTACAAGCATGTGCCGCTGGTAGAGCACAATGTGATTGAAGGTGTGCAGAACAACGTGTTTGGCACGTTGCACACAGCCGAGGCGGCAGTAGCGGCGGGTGTTGAGTTGTTTGTGCTGATTTCTACTGATAAAGCGGTAAGGCCCACCAACGTGATGGGCGCCAGTAAGCGCATGGCGGAGTTGGTGTTGCAGGGGCTGGCTCAGCGCCAGAGCGACACGGTTTTCTCTATGGTGCGTTTTGGTAACGTGCTGGGCTCGTCTGGGTCTGTGGTGCCTTTGTTCCGGGATCAGATTAGCAGCGGTGGCCCGGTGACGGTTACCCATCCGGACATTATTCGCTATTTCATGACCATTCCCGAAGCCAGCCAACTGGTGCTGCAGGCCGGTAGTATGGGCCAGGGTGGCGAGGTGTTTGTGCTGGACATGGGCGAGCCGGTGAAAATTGCGGACCTGGCCCGTAAGATGATGCATTTGATGGGCCGCCGCGAAAGAACCGCCGAGCAGCCAGATGGCGAGATAGAGCTGGTGTTCAGCGGGCTGCGCCCAGGTGAAAAGTTATTTGAAGAGCTGTTGATTGGTGATGATCCGCAAGGCACTGCCCACCCACGTATTATGATGGCCCGTGAAGTGTGTATGACCTGGCCAAAGGTAGCGGATACGGTGAAACAACTGCAACACGCCAGTCAGGCGTTTGATTGTGAGGAAGTGCTGTCTATTCTTAAAGCCGCGCCGACGGGTTTTGCGCCTAATGGGGGCGTTGGGGATTTGGTGTGGAATCTGAATCCGCAGCCGGTCATACCCAGAACCATCGACACAGATTTCGAAGCTGTGTCGATGGCTGGAAATGAAAAGTGAGTTGTCCCCTGCAGGTTGACGTCTAACGTTCAGGAGTTGGTTCACTTTTTAGCAACAAGGAGGTTGTTATGATCAATATTTCCCATCACGGCGCTGTTTCTGGCGTTACCGGCTCTTGCCACGAGCTGAGCATTACCCCTTCTGACCGATCGCATCCTTCCGCCGGTATTCTGATTGACTGCGGCCTGTTCCAGGGCGCAGACGCCGCCGGCAAGTCATCGGTTGCTGACCTTTCTATTGATTTCCCCCTTGCTCACATTCGTGCCCTGGTGCTTACCCACGTGCACATAGACCACGTTGGCCGCATACCTTATTTGCTGGCGGCGGGTTTCAGCGGGCCGATTATCTGCACTGAGCCTTCAGCCATTATGTTGCCAGAGATTCTGGAAGACGCCCTGAAAATTGGCTTCACGCGGGATAGGGCGTTGATTGAACGGGTGCTGGGGCTTATTCGCCAGCGCTTGGTGTCGGTGCCTTATGGGCAGTGGCATTCGGTGTTTGTGGCGGATGACGAAACCGGTGGTTCTTTGGATGTTCATTTTCAACCGGCAGGTCACATTCTGGGGTCGGCGTATGTGGAATGTGATGTTACCGCAGTAGGGCAAGAGGGAGCGCACGGTGCAGAAGGCGAAGGCGAGCATGTCGGGGAACAGGGCGAGCTGGTTAATGAGCGCATAGTCTTCAGTGGTGATTTAGGTGCTGCCCACGCGCCGCTGCTGACGGCACCGGTGTCGCCAAAACGTGCTGATCGGTTGGTGATTGAAAGCACCTATGGTGATAAGGACCACGAAGACCGCACTACACGACGTTTGCGTTTAAAGCAGGTGTTACAGAGCGCCCTGGCTGACGGCGGTACAGTCATTGTGCCGGCGTTCAGTATTGGCCGAACACAGGATTTGCTGTATGAAATTGAAAGCCTGATTCATGAGTTTGGCGCTGAGCCGGTGGCGCTGGGTGTGCCATGGCAGAATCTGGAGATTGTGGTGGATTCGCCTTTGGCGGCAGAGTTCACTCGTATTTATCGCAAGTTAAAACCCATGTGGGACGCGGAAGCCCAGGAAGTGCTGAGCCAGGGACGGCATTCGTTGGGTTTCGACCAGCTTACGCTGATTAACAGTCATGCGAGTCATCTTGAGGCGGTTGAGTACCTGGCCAGTTTCAAGCGCCCGGCGGTGGTGTTGGCGGGTTCAGGTATGTGCGCGGGTGGCCGGGTGGTGAATTACCTGAAAGCGATGCTCGGCGACGCTCGTAATGATGTGTTGTTCGTGGGCTATCAAGCCTCGGGCACACCAAGTCGGGATATTTTAAAATACGGCAGCAACGCCGGCGTGGGAACACCGGATCAGGCTGGCTGGGTGGAGCTTGATGATAAACGTTACCCCATCTGCGCGCGCATTCACCAAGTAGGCGGTTACTCCGCCCACGCGGGGCAGAGTGACTTGCTGAATTTTGTGTTGGGTATTCCAAATGCGCCCAGGGAAATTCGGCTGGTGCACGGTGATGATGGTGCTAAGGCGGCGTTGAAGAAGCTGTTTGAGGCTGAGGTGAAATCTCAGGTTGTTATAGCGGAATAGCGAAGTAGCGGGGACGCGTGAAACGCGAATAGTTTCGTCAACCCGTTATAGGCGCAACACTGGCATGGTTTCCAGATTACTTCACGCGGACCCAGTGAGCCGTCAAGATTTTGAGTTGAGTGTGCATGGTATTCATTGGGACGCACTGGATGAGGACTTCAGCGTTAAAGGGGCTCCTGGCTGGCCTTGGTGACCAAACCCGCCGCAACAAGAAAAGAGCGGCTTAGCAGTGCGTCCGGGAACAGATTTCAAGTCTGTTCCCGGGAAAATCTAGAGGGGCCGGATTTGAAACCCGTCCCCGGGCGAGCAGTCACTCCCCCAAACTGTCCAGCGCCTGCTCCAAATCTGCAATCAAATCCCCCGCATCTTCAAGCCCCACCGACAACCTCAGTAAGCCATCACTGATGCCCCTTTGTGCCCGGTCTTCGGGTGTCAGGCGGTAGTGGCTGGTGGCGATTGGCTGGCTGACCAGGCTTTCTACACCGCCCAGGCTGGTGGCCAACAGAAACACTTGCAGGTGGTCTTCTACCGTTTCTGCCGCTTTGCCGCCACCGATCACGTCAATACTGAGCATACCGCCGAAGCCGTGCATTTGTTGCCTGGCGAGTTGGTGGCCGGGGAAATCTGGCAGACCGGGGTAGAGTACGCGGCTGACTTTCGGGTGTTTTTCCATGGCAATGGCGACGGCCATGGCGTTTTCGTTGTGCTGGCGGACTCGTACGTGCAGGGTTCGTAGGCTGCGCGACAGAAGCGCGGCCATTTCCGGTGCCAGTATCTGGCCCAGGCTTTTACGCCAGGCGGCGACGGGTTTGGCGAGTTCTGCGCTGGACATGAAGGCGCCGGCGGTTAAGTCGCTGTGGCCGGCCAGGTATTTTGTGGCGCTGTGCATGACCAGGTCCGCGCCCAGTTCCAGCGGACGCTGGTTGATGGGGCTGGCGAAGGTGTTATCAACGGCTAATAAGGCGCCCTTAGCGTGAGCACGGCGGGCCAGGTCGGCGATGTCGAGTATAGCCATGGTTGGGTTGGCCGGGGTTTCGCAGTACACCAGCATACCGGGTTTGGTCAGGTGCTGTTCCAGCTCATCCAGCTGTTGGTTCAGAAGGAAGGTAAAGGGAATGCCCAGGGGCTCGAAATGATTCATCAGCAGTTCCTGGGTGCCGCCGTACAGATCGCCTGCGCACACTATGCCGTTGCGGCCATGGGCAAATAGGGTGGCGGAGATGGCCGCCATGCCGGAGGCAAACGCCAGTCCGGCCTGTGCTGATTCCAGCTGCGCCAGCCCCTGTTCCAGCTCTTTGATGGTGGGGTTGGTGCCCCAGCGGGTGTAGAGGTTGCCGTCGTTTTCACCTTTTACCACGGCCAGCTGCTCGGCGGTTGTGTCGAAGCGGTAGGTGGTGGTGTTGTATACCGGCGAGTAAGGGCTGCCTTGCTGGTCCCGATGGCGCCGGTTGTGAATGATGCGGGTGGCGGGGTGGTGATTGGGTGACGGGCTGTGGTCGGGCATGGCTGAGGCTCCTTTTTGGGGGAGCAGTTTCTCATAAAGCTTACCTTCGGGACAGATTTGAAATCTGTCTCGAAGGACGAAGCCAAAGCCAAAGCGGGGACGGATTTGAAATCCTTCCCCTGGCCCTCTCCCTAGCGGCAGTTCAGCACGGCATCGGCGATGCTTTGTTGGAACTGCTCATAGCCTTCGGGCGTGGCGGGTATGTCTGTGGCCAGTGGGTCCCAGGTGCTGAAGGTGATGTCTAGGCCCTCTGTGATGCTTTTCCACCATTGAGTGTTGAACTGGGGTTCGGTGAGCAGGCAGGCGCTGCCGGCTTGTTTTAGCTGGTTTTGTACTTCGGCGATGTGTTTGGCGCCGGGGCTGAGTGCCGGGTTCAGTGTGAGTACGCCTTGCAGTTGCAGGCCGTAGTGTTCGGCGAAGCGGGTGAAGGCGCTGTGGTAGGAGAACAGTGTCCGGTTTTGCAGCGGTTCGAGTTGCTCGCGGATGCTGGCTTCGCGGGCATTCAGGCGTTGTTCAAACGCTTCCAGATTTTGCTGAATGGCCTGGGCGTTGGTGCTGTCCAGTTTTGACAGCGTTTGGGCGATGGAGTGGGCCATCTCAAGCGCTTGTTGTGGATCTACCCAAATGTGTGGGTCGTCACCCGTGCCGTGGTCGTGATTGTGTTCATCATCAGCCTGGGCATGCTCGTCGCTGTGTTCGCTGTGTTCGCTGTGTTCGCTGTGTTCGCTGTGTTCGCTGTGTTCGCTGTGTTTTTCTTTGTCAGCGTGATCGTTGTGTTTGTCTTCGTCACTATGACCATCGTGTTTTTCTTCGTCAGCCTGGTGTTGTTGATGGTCATTGTGCTCACGGCTTTCATCATCGTCGGCGTGGGGGGCTTCTTCGTTACGGTTGTCGGTTTGGCCCATCAGTTGATGGGTTCTGCCGCTGAATTCGTTATTGGCCAGCAGGCCAATAAGAAAGCTTTCCACCTCTGGCCCTACCCAGAAGATGGCGTCGGCCTGCTCCAGTGCGCGGCGCTGGGACGGGCGCAGGGTGTAGTTGTGCGGGCTGCCGCCCGGGGCGACGAGGCTGGTAACAGTGACGTCATCGGTGGCCACGGCGCGTACCAGTAGTTCCAGCGGTTTGATGGATGTGACTATCTGTGTGTCGGCGGCTGCGGGTAGGGCAGCGGCGAGTGTTATCAGGCCGGTCACAAAAACGGCGTGGGGCAGGCGTAGTTGGGTGTTCATGGCTTGGTGTTCCATTCAGATTTATCAGGGTAGGCGGCGGTGGCCGCCGAGTGCTTTGAGAATGTTATAATATTACTTTAATGAGGTGCGGCGCAAATGCAGTCTTAAGCGAAAGCGTTGGTGGCAATGCGGTTTACCGGTTTGGTCGTTATAATGGAAGACTAATTGACGATTAACGGCCACTTTCCAGTCTTTCAGGCTCTCATTTTATTCTCTAATGCTCTTATTCCCAGGCTATTCTCGGGAATTTATTTCAGGAACCATCCATGACTTTAGTCCGTACCCGAATTGCCCCGTCGCCCACTGGCGATCCGCACGTTGGCACCGCTTATGTAGCCTTGTTCAACCTGTGTTTCGCACGCCAGCACGGGGGCCAGTTTATTTTGCGCATTGAAGACACCGACCAGGCCCGCAGTACACCGGAATCCGAACAGGAAATTTTGACTGCGCTGCGCTGGCTTGGTTTGAACTGGGATGAAGGCCCCGATGTGGGCGGCCCCCACGGCCCTTATCGCCAATCGGAGCGCAAGGATTCTTACGCCCAGTACGCTGAAGACCTGGTTACGGCCGGCCATGCGTTCTATTGCTTCCGCACGCCGGAAGAGCTGGATGTGATTCGTGAAGAGCGCAAGGCCGCGGGGCTGAACCCGGGCATTAAGGGCAATCTGGAGCTGTCACAGGAAGAGGTGCATCGTCGCCGGGAAGCGGGCGATTCCTTCGTCATTCGCATGAAAGTGCCCAACGAAGGCGTGTGCGAAATTGCCGACATGCTGCGCGGTATCATCGAGATCGACTGGGCCCAGGTAGACTGCCAGATTTTGCTGAAGTCTGACGGCATGCCCACGTACCACTTGGCGAACGTGGTGGACGACCACCTGATGGAAATCACTCACGTGCTGCGCGGTGAGGAATGGATTAACTCGGCGCCCAAGCACAAGCTGCTGTATGAGTATTTCGGCTGGGACATGCCGGTGCTGTGTCACTTGCCGCTGCTGCGTAACCCGGACAAGAGCAAACTGTCGAAGCGCAAGAATCCTACCAGCATCAATTTTTATGAGCGTATGGGCTTTCTGCCGGAAGCGGTGACCAATTACCTGGGACGCATGGGCTGGTCGATGCCGGATGAGCGCGAGAAGTTCACTCTGGACGAGATGATCAGTGATTTTGATATTCAGCGAGTGTCGCTGGGTGGCCCGGTGTTTGATGTTGAGAAACTGCGCTGGCTGAACGGCCTGTGGCTGCGGGAAGAGCTCAGCGATGAGCAGTTTCTGCAGCGTATGAGTCAATGGTGGTTCAATCAGAACGATTTGGCGGCGCTGGTGCCGTTTGTGAAGGGCCGTGCCGACGTGTTCTCGGATGTGGCACCCATGGCCCAGTTTATGTTCAGCGGCATGTTGCCGTTGACGCCAGAGAGCTTCGCTCACAATAAATTGGAAGAAGGGCAGGTTAAGCGGGTACTGCAGTTTACGTTGTGGCAACTGGAGGCTCAGCGCCACTGGAGTAAAGACAACATATTTGCCGATGTGAAGTTTCTGGCTAAGGCGATGGACCTGAAAATGGGCGATTTCATGTTTGCTGTGTTCGTGGCGATTGCCGGTACGCCGAATTCCTGGTCGGTGATGGACTCTATGGAACAGTTGGGGCCAGACATGACCCGTGCGCGTTTGCGCCATGGGTTGGAAGTTTTGGGTGGTTTTTCCAAGAAGGAAACCAAAAAGGTAGAGAAAGAATACGCTGCGTTGATTGTGGAATAATCAATCTGTTCAATCGGTAAGCGCTATCTGGTTAATTATTAAACGCGAGCGGCAGGGATGCCGGTGGATTTTGACAGACCTGAAAAAAGTGACAGAAAAGGGTTGACGGTTCAGGGGTCGATCCTTAATATACGCATCCGTTGGGGGCCATAGCTCAGCTGGGAGAGCGCAACACTGGCAGTGTTGAGGTCGACGGTTCGATCCCGTCTGGCTCCACCAATTTTTTTCTAGTCCCCTTCGTCTAGCGGCCTAGGACTCCGCCCTTTCACGGCGGCAACAGGGGTTCGAACCCCCTAGGGGACGCCAATACGGCTTGCAGGTTTAGTCCACCGGCAAGCCATCAAAAAAACCACCTTCGGTGGTTTTTTTGTGCCTGTAATATATGGTCAAAGGGACGGATTTCAAATCCGTCCCTGACTGGCTCATCGCGACGCCATGCCCCCTTTCCCAACACCCTCATAGGCCTTCACCCGAATCGAATCTTCAGGAAACTCCTGCTTCAGCTGATCGGCGATGTGCCCGGCGATCAGTTCCACCGTGGTGTCTGTGTCCATCATGTATACGCGGCTGGCGGGTAGGGTTAAGGCGAACTCGCCCTGGTTGGCTTCGTATTCGAAGTGGATGTATTCGGTGCCATGGTCGTCTACAAAGCGGCGGCTGACGTCTTCTTCGGTGCCCACGTAGGTGTCTTTCCAGAGTTTGGCCCAGAGCGCTTCCAGAGCTGTGTCTCGCTGTTCGTTGCGATGGATGCAAATGGGCGAGCGATGGCCGTGGGCGATGCGCTGGCAGTTGCCCAGGTGCTTTTTCAGGCCGTGCACGTAATGGTAGTAAGGCCCTTCAAGAACTTCTTCGCGCAGGTGTACGTCTACGGAGATCACGTTTTTTGGCAGTACGGCTTTCAATTCGTGTTCCAGCAGCGTGGCAACAGCCGCTTTGGTGACGGTATCGCCTGCCAGCCAGAGCACGGCTTCATCCGGGCCAGTGTGGGCGATCTGTTCACCGTTGGTAAGCGGCCATACAAAGTGCTGGGGTGTTTGGTCATTCCGCAGCAATCCCGGGTGGCCTTTTGGTACGACCAGGCGGTGGTCTACCTGGGCGTCGATCACCTGCTTGATCACCCGTTTAACGTGTGAAAAATCGAACACCATGCCCTGTTCGTCCAGCTCGCCGCCCAGAACAATATCGGCAATCCAGCTTTCACCCACTAAGCCGCGGGTTGCGTCCAGGTAGGCGAAGTCGATGACGGTGAGGTTGTCTACAAACAGGTGATTCATGGAGCTTCCGCAGTGTTGGAGGGTGTTTTAGATAATAGGCTATTCGATGCCGTGCTATTGGAAAGTGTGTTTGGTGATGTGTTTGGCGACGTGCTGAGTGCCGCGTCGGTTGTGCTGTATTGGTGCTCCCAGGCGCGCATGTAAACGTCGGCTTCGTATTCATAAGGCGATTGGAACGGCGACAGTACAAAATCAAAGATCAAAAAGAAGCAGCCAATAGACGCCCAGGCAATCACCAAGGTACTGAGGGTGTTGGCTTGAAGTTCCGGATTGCTGCCGGTGAAGTCCTGCAGTAGCGTAATCATATCATTAGCCAGTACAACCGGATTAAATTGGGCCAGCACCAGCGGAATCCAGAAGGCGAAAAACACCGGAAAAAACCGAATGACCACAATACCCGCCGCAACAGATAAAGCGCCATGGCTCGCCAGTAGTGATGGCGCACAGCCGGTGTTTTGCGGATGCTTTTCAGGTAGCGCCTGCGTTCATCCCAGTAAGCGGCGACTTCACGGGCCGGAACCGGGTCGCCAGGCGCCTGGCTGGTGCTTAATGCCAGGGACGGTTTTGGTGTTTGTGAGTCTGCGGGGTTGCCGAGGGTATTTTCTATTGGGCTCATAGTGATAGCAATAACCTTGTTGCACCGGGTGTGCTGCATGATAACGGATAACCCGTGTTACGCTGTACCTTTGCGCTTCTTACATCGTATCTGTTGATAACGTACCACCTTGGAACAGCGTCAGCGTGTAACGATTTTACCGCGCAACCCATAATTGGTTCATCTCTCGATTCGTCTCTCGAGTCAACTAAAGAGTCAACAACAGGACAGTTTGAATGGCTGCAACATCTGATAACGCAATGCACCCGGCGTTTGAAAAAATCCGTTCCCACCACATCGGCACCCTGAATCTGGATGTTGAAGAGTATCGCCATATCAAGACGGGCGCGCGCCACCTGCACATGGCTGCAGATAACGACGAAAACGTGTTCTTTGTGGCTTTGCGTACGTTCCCGATGGACTCATCCGGCGTGGCTCACATCCTCGAGCATACCGCACTGTGCGGCAGCGAGCGTTATCCGGTCCGCGATCCGTTCTTTATGATGATTCGCCGATCGCTGAATACCTTTATGAACGCCTTCACCAGCAGCGACTGGACCGCATACCCGTTTGCCAGCATGAACCGCAAGGATTTTGACAACCTGCTGGACGTGTATCTGGACTCGGTGTTTTTTTCCAAGCTGGATAAACTGGATTTTGCCCAGGAAGGCCACCGCTTGGAGTTCGACAAGCCGGAGGATCCAACCAGCGATCTGGTCTATCGCGGTGTGGTTTACAACGAGATGAAGGGCGCTATGAGTTCGGCCACGTCTCAACTATGGCAGAATCTGTCCAGTCATCTGTTTCCCACCACGACCTACCATTACAACAGCGGTGGCGAGCCGGATCACATTACCGATTTGTCCTATGACGACCTGTTAGCGTTCTACAAACACCATTACCACCCCAGCAACGCGATTTTTGCGACCTACGGCAATATTCCGGCCGTTGAGCATCAGGAGCGTTTCGAAGAGCTGGTGCTCAAGCGTTTTGACAAGCTGGATGTAAAACTGCCGGTTTACGATGAAAAACGCATGTTCGCGCCGCTGCGGGTTGAGCAGGCTTATGCGGTGAACGAGGGCGAACCAACAGAGGCTAAGACCCACATTGTGATGGGCTGGCTGTTAGGCCACAGTTTTGACTTGGAAGAAAACTTGGAAGGCCAGTTGTTGTCTTCGGTGTTACTGGATAACAGCGCGTCACCGCTAATGCGCGCTTTGGAAACCACCGATCTGGGCCAGGCGCCTTCGCCTTTGTGCGGGCTGGAAGACTCCAACCGTGAAATGACGTTCGTGTGCGGTATAGAAGGCAGCGAGCCCGAGCAGCAACATGCGCTTGAGCAGCTGATTGAAGATACCTTGAAGAAGGTTGTTGAAGACGGCGTTAGCAGTGAACGATTGGAAGCGATTTTGCACCAGTTGGAATTGCACCAGCGCGAAATTTCCGGTGACGGTTTCCCCTACGGTCTGCAGCTGATTATGTCCGCCATTTCGCCAATGGTGCACGGCGGTGACCCGGTGGATCTGCTTGATCTGGAGCCGGTTCTGGCTCGTCTGCGGGAGAAAATTCAGGACCCACAGTTTGTGCCGAACCTGATTCGTCGCAAGTTGCTGGACAACCCGCATAGGGTAACCTTGACCCTGCGCCCGGACGACAAGCTGGAAGGCCTGCGTACCGAGTCTATTCGTGCGGCCCTGGCGCAGCGTAAGGCCAAGCTGAGCGACGAAGAAACAGCACAGATCGTTGAGCGCGCCCAAGCCCTTGAAAGCCGCCAAACCCGCAAAGACGACGATTCCATTCTGCCAAAAGTGGATTTGACCGATGTGCCCCTGCAGATGCCGGAGCCAGAAGGTCGTTTTGATGGCGACCTGTCGGCCACGGTCTATGCCCGCGGTACCAACGGATTGGTTTATCAACAGGTGGTATTGCCACTGCCGTCGTTGAATGAAGAAGAGCTGGCGCTGATGCCTTATTACACCACGCTGATTTCAGAAGTGGGCTGTGGTGAGCTGGATTACCTGCAGATGCAGGACCGCATCTCCGCAGAGACCGGTGGCATTTCGGCCAGCTTTGTCAGCAAGGGCAAGATTGACGATGTGCAGGATATGTCTGGCTATCTGGTGTTCAGCGGCAAGGCTCTGGCGCGCAACAGTGACGCATTGGCGCGTTTGCTGAAAGACGTTTACAGCAACGCCCGTTTTGATGAAACCGGCCGTATTGCGGAAATTATTGCCCAGATTCGCGCCCGTCGTGAGCAAGCCGTTACTGGCAGTGGTCATGCTTTGGCCATGAGCGCTGCGGCCCAGGGCATGAGCTCGGGCGCTTGGTTGAGTTTCCGTCTGGGCGGGCTGGAAGCCATTCGCCGCACCAAATCATTGGATAAATCTCTGAAAGAGCCGTCCGAACTGAAGGCGTTTTGCCAAAAGCTGGCGGATTTGCATCAGAAGGTGGGTAAGCAAAGCCGCCAGTTCCTGTTGATTGGTGAAGACGAGCAACTGCAGACGATGTTGGACGACGTGAAAAGCCTGTGGCAAAACGCGGAGTCTGCGCCAGACACCCCGTGGCGCATGGAGCCGGTGAATTACATCACCAATGAAGCCTGGCTGACGTCAACCCAGGTGAACTTCTGCGCCAAGGCCTATCCCACGGTGGCGATTGATCACCCGGATGCGGCCGCGTTGACGGTGCTGGGCGGATTCTTGCGTAACGGTTATTTACACCGTGCCATTCGCGAAAAAGGCGGTGCTTACGGCGGCGGTGCAGCGCAGGACAGCGTGAACGGTACGTTCAAGTTTTTCTCTTACCGCGACCCGCGCCTGGCCGATACCCTGGCGGACTTTGACAAGGCTCTGGAGTGGTTGGTTGAAACCGATCACAGCTATCAGGATTTGGAAGAGTCTATTCTGGGCGTGATCGGCCAGCTGGACAAACCCCACTCGCCGGCCGGCGCAGCGCGCCATGCGTTTCACAGTGCGTTGTTTGGCCGCAGCGCCGAGCAGCGTGGGCGTTTCCGCGAGCGCGTTCTTGCGACCACAATTGACGACCTGAAACGGGTGGCTGCAGCTTGGTTGGCGCCAGAAAAAGCCAGCACTGCGGTGGTCACTAGCGCCGACAATCGCGCGCTGGTAGAACAGTTAGGGCTGGCTGTTCAGGAGCTGTAAGGCGGGCTTTGGCAAACAAGTAGTCCGGGCTCAGCGATTTCGTTTGAGCCCGGTCGATACCATAATGCGGGTCGATATTTCTTCCACCGAGTAAGCCGTGGTGTTCAGATACGGCACGCGCTCGCGGCGGTAGATTAGCTCTATTTCCTCAATTTCATGCATGCATTGGCTGATGGACGCGTAGCGGGAGTTTGGCTTGCGTTCGTTGCGAATGGTGGCTAGCCGTTCTGGATCGATGGTCAGGCCGAACACTTTCTGTTTGTGGGGTCGCAGTGCTTTTGGTAGCTGTTGGTCTGTCAGGTCTTCTTCGGTAATCGGGTAATTGGCCGCTTTCACGCCGTATTGCAGGGCCAGATACAAACACGTGGGTGTTTTACCGCTGCGGGATGCGCCCACCAGAATCAAGTCGGCTTCGTCGTAATGGCGAATGCGCGCGCCATCGTCGTTATCCAGTGCAAAGTTCACTGCGTTTATACGGCGTTCGTAATTGTCGCCGTTCACAATGGAGTGTGATTTGCCCACGGTGTAGGACGATGCAGACTGCAGTTCCTGTTCCAGCGGGTTTAAAAACGTTCCGAATATATCCACCATAAAGCCGTTTGCGGTAGATACAATTCTGCGGATATCGCTTTTTACTATGGTGTCGAATACCAGTGGGCGGGCATCGTCGTTTTCAGCGGCAAGATTGATGCGCTCCACAATTTCGTGGGCTTTGTTTTCGTCATCAATATAAGGAACGGTGATGCGTTCAAAGTCGATTTTCTCGAACTGAGCCAGCAGCGCGTGTCCTAGCCCTTCGGCAGTCAGGCCTGTTCCGTCTGACAGAAAGAATGCGGTGCGTTTCATGTTGGAGCGGTTCCCTAGGTAATTGCCACGATTTCCAGTATTATACACTCCAAATTAAACGCACCACATTGTACGCTCCAAATTCGACACCCCAAATTCGACACTCCGCAAAACCGACTCAAGGGAGATGCATTTTGCACGATTACATCATTTGGTTTGAACACCTGGGAATGTCTGATGTGGACCGGGTAGGCGGAAAGAACGCTTCCCTCGGTGAAATGATCAGTAATCTCGCTAATGCTGGCGTGACTGTGCCGGGTGGGTTCGCGACTACCTCTCATGCCTACCGTGAGTTTCTGGCGACCAATGGTCTGAAAGACAAAATTGATGAAACCCTGGACGCGCTGGACGTTAACGACGTTAACGAACTGGCCCGCGTTGGCGCGAAGATCCGCCAATGGGTGATTGATACGCCTTTCCCCGCAGTGCTGGATAATGCACTGGCTGAAGCCTATGCCCAACTGCAGAACGGCAACTCTAAAATGGCGGTGGCGGTGCGCTCCTCCGCCACCGCGGAAGACCTGCCAGACGCCTCTTTTGCGGGTCAGCAGGAAACCTTCCTGAACGTGGTGGGTCTGGACAATATTCGCACGTCGGTGAAAGAAGTCTTTGCCTCTTTGTTTAACGACCGCGCGATTTCCTACCGTGTTCACCATGGCTTCGACCACAAACTGGTCGCCCTGTCGGCAGGCATCCAGAAAATGGTGCGCAGTGAGACCGCCTCCAGCGGCGTTATGTTTACTCTGGACACCGAATCGGGTTTCCGCGGTGTGGTGTTTATCACCGGCTCTTATGGGCTGGGCGAAACCGTAGTGCAGGGCGCAGTGAACCCTGACGAATTCTACGTGCACAAGTCCACGCTGACCGCTGGCCGCCCTGCGGTGTTGCGCCGCAACCTGGGCAGCAAAGCCATCAAAATGATTTATCACACAAACCCGACTGAAGGTGAGTTTGTGGAAACCGTGAAGGTAGATGCCGCCGAACGTGGCCGCTTCTGCATTACCGATGCGGAAGTGGAAGAGCTGGCCAAGCAGGCGATGATTATTGAAAACCACTACCAGCGTCCGATGGACATCGAATGGGCCAAAGACGGCGACGATGGCCGTATTTACATTGTTCAAGCGCGCCCTGAAACCGTAAAAAGCCGTGCTTCTGCCAACGTGATGGAGCGCTACTTGCTGAAAGAGACCGGCAAGGTGCTGGTGGAAGGTCGCAGCATTGGCCACAAGATTGGTGCCGGCCCGGTGAAAATCATTACCAGCATCAATGAAATGGACAAGGTGCAAGACGGCGATGTGTTGGTTACCGACATGACCGACCCAGATTGGGAACCGGTGATGAAGCGCGCTTCCGCCATCGTTACCGACCGTGGCGGCCGTACCTGCCACGCGGCCATTATTGCCCGTGAACTGGGTATTCCTGCAGTGGTTGGCTGTGGCGATGCCACCGACTTACTGAAAAATGGCCAGGAAGTGACGGTTTCCTGCGCTGAAGGCGACACCGGTTTTATTTATGAGGGTGCGCTGGACTTTGAGCTGCGCGAAAACACCATAGAATCCATGCCCAATATTCCGTTCAAGATTATGATGAACGTGGGCAACCCGGATCGCGCCTTCGATTTCCAGGCGCTGCCAAACGAAGGCGTTGGCCTGGCCCGTCTGGAATTTATCATTAACCGGATGATTGGTGTTCACCCTAAAGCGCTGTTGAACTACGACACTCTGCCGCGGGATATTCAGCAGACGGTCGACAAACGTATTTCCGGTTACGCCTCGCCGGTGGATTTTTACGTTGACAAGCTGGTGGAGGGTATTTCGACCCTGGCAGGGGCGTTCGCACCCAAGAAAGTGATTGTGCGCATGTCAGACTTTAAGTCTAACGAGTACGCCAACCTGATTGGCGGCGCGCTTTACGAGCCGGATGAAGAAAACCCGATGTTGGGGTTCCGCGGTGCATCGCGCTACATCTCTGAAACATTCCGCGACTGTTTCGAGCTGGAATGCCGTGCCATGAAGCGGGTGCGTAACGACATGGGCTTCACCAACGTAGAGGTGATGATTCCGTTTGTACGCACCGTAGGCGAAGCGGCCCAGGTTATGGACTTGTTGGCGGAGAACGGTCTGAAGCGGGGCGAGAATGGCCTGCGGGTAATCATGATGTGCGAGCTGCCCAGTAACGCTCTGCTGGCGGATCAGTTCCTCGAGCACTTCGACGGCTTTTCTATTGGTTCTAACGATCTTACCCAGCTTACTTTGGGCCTGGACCGGGATTCCGGCATTATTGCCCACCTCTTTGACGAGCGTAACGACGCGGTAAAAGTGCTCCTGTCGAGCGCCATTCAGGCTTGCCGGAAAGCCGGTAAGTACATTGGCATTTGTGGACAGGGCCCGTCTGACCATCCGGACTTGGCCAAGTGGCTGATGGAACAGGGCATCGATAGCGTGTCTTTGAACCCGGATTCGGTGCTGGATACCTGGTTCTTTCTAGCAGATCAGAAACCAGACTTATGAGCAGGCGCCGCCTACACCGCATTCATTGCACCCGCAATCGATGCAGGCGGCGTGTTTGGTTCTATCACGATACGTTAGAGCGGCCCCACACTGATAAAAGGAGTGAACAAATCGTGTCTGAGAATGTGTCTGATGTTGGCCTCGTGGCCACTGCAACGGTTATAGCCGTTATAACCCCCGATCTGTGCGACGAATTTCCTGAAGTACAGGTGGTTGAACCGGGGTTTCGTAATTTTGGCGCCATCGACAACTTTGGCGGCGAGATTGTTACCGTGAAGTGTTTTGAAGATAACTCAGTGGTGAAGCAGCAGGTAGGCTTACCGGGCCTTGGCCGGGTGATGGTCGTCGACGGTGGTGGGTCAAAGCGTAACGCGCTGCTGGGGGATATGCTGGCGGAAAAAGCGGCCAGTAACGGTTGGGCCGGGCTGATTATTTATGGCTGTATCCGTGATGCCGATGTAATCGCTAAAACCCCTCTTGGCGTGCAAGCTTTGGGCACCCACCCGCGCAAAACTGAAAAGCGTGACGTTGGCGATTTGAACATTGCCGTGACTTTCGGTGGTGTTACCTTCCACCCGGGGCATTTTTTGTACGCCGATAACAACGGCATTATAGTGTCGGAAAAAGCGCTGTTCTGATTGGCAAACTACGAATTGGGGATACACGAATCAGGGACAGATTTCAAATTTGTCCCCTATCTTGGTTCCTTATCTCGCTAGTCAGTCACTTCGGCAATGTTCACACCTAACAAAAAACCATCACCTTCGGGTTCGCAGCGCAGAACCTCGCACAGGGTTTCCAGTGGCGGAAACTTGTCGCTTGTGGGATGAAGGGTTGTGCGCAGCTCAGAGCCTACAGCCATTCGCTGAGCGACCAGAATCTGCATTCCCGAAGCGCTCAGGTCACGGCACACGCCGGCAAAGGTATTCCCGTTACTGTCTATAATCTCAATATCCGTGTTCACCTGCATTCGATGAAAGTCACGCTTTTCTGAATATTCCCTCATAGCAGTCAGGCCCAATTGTCGCTTTTACGAGTGGGTTTTAGCATCGGTATCAGCAGTGCCAACAACACACCGCCTAGCACCAAGCCGGCACCGAGCAGCATGAAATCCGATTCTTTACCGGCTTCCATGCGTTCGTTTTCAGCTGTCAGTATTTCCAGTTCATTGTGGATTTTTTGATTTTCTTCCAGCAACTCGCCATTGCGGCGCTCAAGATTAATCGAATTAGCGGCAACATCCTTGATACGTTTGAGTTCAGCCATCAGTTCGGACGAGCGGTCAGCCAGGCTGCTTTCAGAATTTTGCAGGCTGTCGCGTTCACCGGTCACGCTTGTCAGTATGTCCTGTACCTGGCGTACTTCCGCCTGTGCGGCTTCCAGATCCTGTCGCGCTTTTTTGAGCTGTGTTGCGGCAATCGGTGTCGAACTCAGATACTGGCTGGAAACCCAGCCCTCGGTGCCTTTGGTGGTGCGTACTTTGCTGTAGCCATTTTGGTCGGCTTCCAACAGCTCCATAGCGGTGCCACTGGGAACGGCGTTTTCAATAATCCGGAACTGGCTGCCTGCGCCAGAGCGCACCGGCAGGTAGATTTTGTCGTCTACCCACACAGTTCTGGCTTGGGCCGTGGCAATGGACGAGAATACAAAAAAGAGGACAACAAGCAGACGAAAAGGGGTCACTGGGCGGGGTTCCTGAAAGTTTCTGTTTGAACAATAAATGGATAAGAACGTAATTTTGGCACACTGGCTTTGTCGATCAAATGTGTATTCATTACCAAACGCTCATGGTGACTATTACTCGGCATTTGTTGCAGAGCACTAGGGCAATACCCGTTTGAACGGTTTGACCTTTACCTGCTGGTAAACCCCGGCGCTGACGTAAGGGTCTGCGTCCGCCCAGCTTTGTGCGTGTTCAAGTGATTCAAATTCGGCGATGACCAAGCTGCCACTGAAGCCGGCATTGCCCGGGTCATTGGTGTCTATGGCCGGGTGCGGGCCAGCGACCAATAAGCGGCCTTCATTGGCCAAGGCCTGCAAGCGCTCCAGGTGAGCCGAGCGGGCGCTTTGGCGAAGTGCCAGGCTGTCATTGATGTCTTCACTGATAATAGCGTAGTACATAAGGGAGCGCTCTTCGTTTAGATTCGGCGTTTAGGTTCGGTGTTTAAGCTCGGTCGTACCGGTGATGGCTGTTATAGTGGGTTACTGTTCGTTTTTTACCCTTCCCCGTAATCAGGAATGCTTGTGACTATTATGCAGCAACAGCCAACTCAGCAGCATGACGCGACTATACCGCAACAATCACCGTTGTGCATCGACCTGCATTGCCACAGTACTGCCTCAGACGGCGCTCTAAGCCCCGCTGATTTGCTGGCCCGAGCGCATGAGAAGGGCGTTAGCCATCTAGCATTAACCGATCACGATACCCTTAACGGCTTGGGGTCGGCGCGCCTTGCCGCTCAGGATTACAACATTGAGCTGATTTCCGGCGTTGAACTGTCTTGCGTCTGGAGAAGCCATACCATTCACATTGTAGGTTTGGACTTTACCGAAGATGATCCGCAGTTTCTTGCGCGATTGCAGCAGCAAAATGCCAATCGTCACGCCCGTGCCGGCTTGATTGTCGAACGTTTGACCAGGTTGAAGGTTGATAATCTGCTCGAACACGCGACCAAACACGCCGGTGGCGATGTGCCAGGGCGCCCACATTTTGCCCAGGCGTTAGTAGATGCCGGTGTGGTAAATAATATTGCACAAGCTTTCAAACGTCACTTGGGCGCAGGCAAGCCGGGAGATGTAAAAGCGTATTGGCCGGAGTTGGAAGAAGTGGTGCGCTGGGTAAACGACGCTGGCGGTATAGCAGTGCTGGCGCACCCGCGTAAGTACGACTTGAGCGCGACCAAGCTGCGGGCCTTGGTGGCGGATTTTCGCCGTGCAGCTGGCCGTGGAATGGAGGTGTGTAGCCCGGGCCAAACGGCGTCTGATGTGAACTTTCTGGCGCAGCTTTGCCAAAGCGAGGGATTGTGGGCATCTCAGGGCAGTGACTTTCACACGCCAAAGGCGCCTTGGGCAGAGCTGGGGCGCATACAAAAAATGCCAGAAGGGCTTTCACCCGTCTGGCATCATTTCAATCAACCCATCGCGCTTTAATTCTGGCCGATTAACGCGCCAAATCAGTCCGGCGCGTGGAACAGCAAGTACAGGTCGGTAAGCGAATCGGGGATTGCCTCTGCCATCTGTGTCGACAGGGTTTCGCTGTCACGCACGTTCTGAAAGTCTTCATCTTCGAATAAACCCGACAGCGCCAGCATGGGCAGAATCAAATCGCCCACTTCTTCTTCGCTGGCGGCTTCCATCCAGGCGTCTTCCCGTTCCATAAAGGTTTCAATGAATCCGGCGCACCAGTTTTCCAGTGCGTTCATGGGGTCATCGTCCTCGGGCTCGGGCAGCTCCAGAGCCAGGCCCATATCCAGCGCGTTGGCCATGGCACCGCTCAGTTTCTGCACACAGCGACTGAACACGTCTGGCACCTTGCCGTCAGGAAGAGCGTCAACGCCTGTGGCCAGCAGAAACAACTCGTCTACCGAGAAGTCCACCGGTCCTACAACGCTGGCACACACCAAACCGTGGAAGCCGAAGAAGTCTACTGCGTCTTCACCCCAGGGCTCTGCAAACAGAATTTCTTCCAGGGCTTCAATGTCAGCGTCGTTCAGCATAATTACTCGCTCCCGCCATTTTTGGCAGCGTCCGCTGCGCGCTGGCGCTTACGTACTTCACGTGGGTCGTTATAAGCGCGGCCTGGCGCTACTGGCGCTAGTGGTGCTGCCGGAGTTTCGGATGCTGCGTCGGCTACCGGTGCTGCTGCTGGCGGCGCTACGGCAACGTCGGCTGCAGTTGCATCGTTGTCGCTGACGCCAGTGTTTGCGGGCTGCACCTGTTGCTCGTCAGCGGGTTCTGTTTTCGCCGTTTTGGCTTTGCGAGCCGGGGTGCGCTTGCGGGTTGGCTTGGTTGGCCTATCCGCGCTTTCGTCCTCTGCGTCGGCTGGCGCAGCCTCAGAGGTATGAGTCTCGGCGTTGGGGGCTTCAGCCTCGACAGCGTCGACAGGTGCGCTATCTGTGTCCGAGCTGTCTACTTCAGGTGCGTCGGCTTTTTCGGCCTTTTCTGCAGCCTTTCGGGTGCCACCATTGTAGGCATCTATCCGGGAAGGTGCGGCTTCTTCGGCAGCAGAAACATCTGCGCTTTCCTCGGCTGCCTCAACAGGCACTTCGGATGCAGGCGCAGCGGGTTTGCTTACCTCTGGTTCTGGCGATTGTTCTACTGGCTTGACTGAAACGGGCTGCTCGCTGGTTGTTTCAGGCGATGCATCGGCCGGGGCTTGTGCATCCTGCGGCGCTGCTTGCTCGGCAGGTACTGCCATGACTGAAGGCTGTACTTGCGTATCTGCGGGCTTCTCAGCGGTCTTGGCCTTCGCTTTGGCGCGGTCTTCTGCGTCACGGGTTTCCGGCTGCGTGTCTTGCTGATGAATCTCACTGCGAGCTGCCTTACGCTCAGCCGGGTTTGATACCGGTTCCTCCGCCGGTGAACCATCACGGCCACGGCTGCGGCGAGGCTTGCTGCGGCGTTTTTCGTCACCGCCGGCTTTGCCTGCGACTGCGGGGCTTTGCGTATCGTTCTGGTCGTTATAGCTTGGGCTTGGGCTCGGGCTCGGGCTTGCACTGCGGAGTTCTGCAGATTTCTGCTCTATAGCCGGCTTCTGATCTGCCTGTTCAGCATTTGGCTTATTGCCATCGCGACTTGTGTCACGACTTGAATCGCGATTGGAGCGGCTACGATTCTGGTTGTCGCGGCGACCATCGCGGCGGGTGTCGTTGCCGCTGCTTTGGGTGTTGCCGTTCTGTGCATTATTGTTCTGGGCGCTGCCGTTCTGTGAGTTGCTGCTCTGGCCGCTGCTGCTTTGAGCATTGCTGTTCTGGCTGCCAGCGTTGGTTTTGTCTTCGCTGCGACCTTCACTGCGAGTTCGTCCGCGGTTGTTGCGGCTGCGGCTGTCGTCGGTGCGATTGCTTCGGTTATCGTCGCCAAGATTGCTGGACCCGGAGCTACTGCTGCGTTCGCCACGGCTTCGGTTGTCTTGCTGGTCGTCACGGGCGACGCGTGTTTTGCGACGTTCCGGGCGATCATTGCGGCTTGACGCGGGGCGCTGCCTGGAGCGGTCGTCGCCGCCTGCCTGTTTGGCATTGCGGTTACTGCTGCTAGCAACAGCAGGCTGGATTTCTTCTTCACCGTTGAAGAAGATCGCAATTTTACGCCCTAAACGGCTGAACATGCCTTCGTCACGGGTTTTCTCTGCGGCTGCTTTAACGGGTTTTGCTGCCGGTGTTGTCGCAGGCGCTGGCGAGGCCGGGCGCACAGATTTTACGGCGGCCTGTTCGCGCACGGGTTTTTCTTGCACGGTCACGTCAGCGACTTCCTCTTCGCGCTCGCTGTATTCATGAGCCACTTGGTGGCTGGATACGTGCTCGGAGCCGGCTTCGTCGTCGCGCATGCGGATGATTTCAAAGTGCGGGGTTTCCATTTGCGGAACCGGCACGATAACAATCGATACTTCCTGATTGGCTTCAATTGTCGCCAGCTGCTTGCGCTTTTCGTTCAGCAGGAAGGTAGCCACGGATACCGGCACAACGGCACGTACTTCGCCGGTTTTGTCTTTGGAAGACTCTTCGTAAATCAGGCGCATGATGCTCAGCGCCAAGGATTCGATACCACGAATGGTGCCCTGGCCTTCACAGCGCGGGCAAACCTCGCTGCGGGTTTCACCCAGTGACGGGCGCAGACGCTGGCGCGACATTTCCAGCAAGCCAAAGCGGGAAATCTTGCCGACTTGAACACGGGCGCGGTCGATTTCCAGGGCTTCGCGCATTTTGTTTTCTACTTCGCGCTGGTTACGGGCCGGCGTCATATCGATGAAGTCGATAACAATCAAGCCGCCCATATCCCGCAGACGTAGCTGGCGGCCAATTTCTTCAGCGGCTTCCAGGTTGGTTTGCAGCGCCGTTTCTTCGATGTCGTGACCTTTTGTGGCCCGCGAGGAGTTAATGTCGATAGACACCAGCGCTTCAGTCGGGTCAATCACGATAGAGCCGCCAGACGGCAGTTTTACTTCACGCTGGAAGGCGGTTTCGATTTGGCCTTCGATCTGGTAGCGGCTGAACAGCGGGATTTCGTCGCTGTACAGTTTGATTTTGTTTTCAAAGGTAGGCATAACAGCGCGCACAAAATTCAACACGTCTTCGTGCACGGCGGGGGCGTCAATCAGCACTTCGCCGATGTCTTGGCGCAGGTAATCCCGCACGGCGCGGATAATTACGTTGCTTTCCTGATGAATCAGAAAAGGTGCTTTACGCTCGCCTGCGGCCTGTGTGATGGCTTCCCAAAACTGAACCAGGTAATCCAAGTCCCATTGCAGCTCTTCGCTGTTGCGGCCAATGCCCGCGGTGCGAACAATGATACCCATAGCCTTGGGTACCTGAACCTGGTTCATGGCTTCTTTGAGCTGGGCCCGTTCTTCGCCTTCAATTCGGCGGGAAATGCCACCGGCACGGGCGTTGTTGGGCATCAGCACCAGGTAACGGCCAGCCAGCGAAATATAGGTGGTCAGCGCTGCGCCTTTGTTGCCGCGTTCTTCTTTATCTACTTGAACAATCACTTCCTGGCCTTCGGCGATCACCTCTTTGATGTTGACCTTGCCTTCGATCTGGCCGGGAGACTTTTTGAAGTATTCCTTGGAAATTTCTTTTAATGGTAGAAAACCGTGACGATCAGCACCAAAATCCACAAATGCGGCTTCCAGGCTGGGCTCTACGCGGGTAATTTTACCCTTGTAGATATTCGCCTTTTTTTGCTCGCGCGAGCTGGATTCGATATCGAGGTCAAACAGACGCTGGCCGTCAACCAGGGCGACGCGCAACTCTTCGGGATGAGTTGCATTTATAAGCATTCTTTTCATGGAAAGGATGAATTCCTGTCGTTTGATTTAAACAGAAAACCATCGAGAAAGGCATTAACGAAGTGGAGGCTGCCAGACGAATCAAGCCCTTACGGGGCTCAACTCTGTTGGTTCTAGATCACCACCGATGACTCCGGTGCCCGCAGGCAGGAAAGGATCGGTTAAGGTGATTGTCTGTAGGCGCATGTTATCCGTTTTCAGGTTCACACAAGTGCTTGGTCTTACGTCGTATTCGTAAATTGGACGGCCCGGCCTTGCATGGCAATGAATCTTCGTGATGTCGTTCCCGGCGGTGTTCCGCAAGGTTTGTTTCGGCTCCCGTGCCAGTTGGCAGCCAATGTTGGATCTGCACCGGGGTGTGGGGAGTCTTTCGTTGCCTGGGCTGTAACGATTTGAGAGCCCGGCATTGCTATCGCACTTCAATCTAAAGAGCTACTTCATCTCAAACTTGCAAGCCACTGCAATTCAAACTCGCAAGTAGTGTCGGTATACTACAACCGCTCCGGCTTCTGACTAAAACCTGTCAGGCCGTAAACAAACGGCGTAGCACATCGGAATATAGCAGTATTTCCCGGGCTAAGCAACGCTGCCCGCTTCATTTTAAAGGAATTTCATGTCGCAGAAAAATCCGTCTCTGGAGACTCCACGCCCAGCTGTGTTGTGGGTAACCGTAGATGAAGACAATGACGGCCAGCGTCTGGATAATTTCCTGATGGCGCAACTGCGGGGTGTTCCTAAAAGTATCATCTACCGCATCGTTCGCAAGGGCGAAGTTCGAATTAACAAGGGCCGCGTAAAGCCTGATACTCGGGTAAAAACTGGCGATCAAGTGCGCATTCCTCCGGTGGTACGCAAAGAAAAGGTGCCTCAGGTCGCGCCCGGCGATAGGGTACAGGCGGTGATAGAAGCGGCTGTCGTGTTTGAGAATGAACAGCTGCTGGTGGTGAATAAACCGTCGGGCATTGCGGTTCATGGCGGCAGTGGCTTGAGCTTCGGGCTGATAGAGGTGCTGAGGGCCGGGCGACCACAGGCGCGATTTCTGGAATTGGTGCACAGGCTTGACCGGGATACCTCGGGATTGGTGATGGTGGCGAAGAAACGCTCGGCGCTGCGTTACCTGCAAGATGAACTGCGGCACAGGCACATTCGTAAGCACTACCACGCCCTTGTCTCTGGCGATTGGCCAGCAGGGGTTGGCAAAGTGGCTCAACCGTTGCTGCGTTATGAGATGCCTAACGGCGAACGCCGGGTAAAAGTGGATAGTTCCGGCAAAGAATCGCTGACGTTGTTTCGCTGCATCGAGCGTTATTCCGGTTACAGCCTGGTGGAGGCGTCACCGGTCACCGGCCGTACTCATCAGATTCGTGTGCACGCCGCCTTTGCCGGCCATCCTATTGCTGGTGACGACAAATATATGGACGATGCCAGTTTGAAGGCATTTCGCGCATTTGGGGGGGCGCGTCTGATGCTGCACGCACGGGCGTTGGAGTTGAGCTTGCCACCCGACAGCGAAGGCAAAAGCCCTGCGCTGAAGTTGGAGGCGCCTTATGACAACGCCTTCGCGGCGGCCTTAAAGAAACTTGCAGCCCGTACAGGACGCAATTCATGAACGTGAAAGTGGTTATTTTCGATTGGGACGGGACCTTAGTGGACTCGGTAGAGCACATTGCCGAGAGTTTGCACTTGGCCTCGACCGCCTTGGGCTTTCCGGCGCTGGAGCGCGAGGCTTACCGGGACATTATCGGGCTTGGCATTGAAGAAGCACTGCAGAAGTTATACCCCGGCATTAGCGCTACAAGCATCGCGGGTATGCGTGAGAGCTATCGTGAATATTTTTTCAAAAAAACCACAACTCCGCAAAATGTGTTTGCCGGTATTGCCGATACCCTGACGGATTTGCGCGGTGCCGGGCGTCATTGTGCCGTAGCCACCGGTAAAAATCGGAGTGGGCTGGATTCCGCGCTTAGCACCAGCGGTTTGGGCCCACATTTTGGCATCACCCAGTGCGCCGATGAAACCCGCTCAAAGCCAGATCCAGCGATGTTGGCACGAATTTTGGAGTTTTATGGTGTCAAGCCTGAACAGGCGGTGATGATCGGCGATACTCGCTACGATCTGGACATGGCGCAACGCATTGGTATGCCATCCATCGGCGTGGAGTGGGGAGTGCACAAGCGTGATGTGCTGGGCCAGTATTCGCCTTACGCCATTGTTGAAACGGTCACGGATTTGCGTCAGGTTTTGGGTTTGTGAAAATAAGGCAGTCATCATAGAGGGTATGTAATGAGCGAATGGGATTCAGGCAAAAACGACGGCAAACCAGGCTGGAATGATCAGCCAGCGGCAGTAGCCGACGCAAGCGAAGGAAAGCAGAGCCGTCAGGACCGCAAACTGATTGATAAACTGGTCATGTCGATGCAGGTGGAGCAGCGCCGAAGCCGGCGTTGGGGAATCTTCTTCAAGTTTTTGACTTTTGCGTATTTGTTCGGAATCGTATTGCTGTTCAAGTTTCCGCTGGGGCAAGGGCTCGAAAGTGCGACCGGTGGCATGCACACCGCAGTGATAGGCGTAGATGGGCCCATTGCTGCCGATGAGTTGGCCAGCGCCGATAATATTGTCAGTTCGTTGCGCGCGGCGTTTAAAGAGCCTGACGCCGCTGCGGTGATTTTGCGCATCAATAGCCCAGGTGGCAGCCCGGTGCAATCCGGGTACGTGTATGACGAAATCAAGCGCTTGCGGGCTGAGCATCCCGATAAAAAAGTGTACGCGGTCATTTCCGACATCGGTGCCTCGGGTGCTTACTACATTGCGTCCGCGGCCGATGAAATTTACGCCAATCGCGCCAGTTTGGTAGGTTCCATTGGCGTGGTTGCTGGCGGGTTTGGTTTTACCGAAGTGATGGGGAAACTGGGGGTAGAGCGCAGGCTGTACACCGCCGGCGAGAGTAAGGGTTTTCTAGATCCGTTTTCTGCCGAGAAGCCAGAAGAGGTGGCGTTCTGGCAAAGCGTTCTGGAAAACACGCACGGGCAGTTTATTGCGGCCGTGCAGGAAGGCCGAGGTGATCGCCTGGCAGACGACCCAAGAGTGTTCAGTGGCCTGATCTGGAGTGGTGAGCAGGCGTTGGAACTTGGTTTGATTGATGGCCTTGGCAGTGCCTCCTATGTGGCACGGCAGATTGTCGGCCATGAGAGTCTCGTTGATTACAGTCGTACGCGCTCGCCGCTTCGGAATCTGGTGGATCAGCTTGGCGTGTCGGTGGGCCATGGTGTGGCGCAATACGTTAGCGAGCAGCGCCTGGAGTTGCGGTAAGAGTTGCGGTAAGAGTTGCGGTAAAGAGTTGCGGTAAAGAGTTGCGTTAATAAATGTTGAGTTTGAAAGCCTGCGTTAATACGCTGGCACTCACGCGTTAGCGGGCGTTTTGCAGCAGCGGGTTGCAGTGCCAGTTAATGAGCATTCGGTTGAGAGCAATCAGGGGCAAGCCAATCAGCGCGTTTGGGTCTTGCCCCTTCAGACTATCGAACAAAGTGATTCCGAGGCCTTCCATCATAAAGGCGCCAGCGCACTGGTAGGGTTGCTCGCGGCGCAAGTAGGCTTCTATTTCCGCCAGGCTCAGGGAGCGGAACTGCACGCTGAATGGCTCGCAATGCTGCTGGCTGGCGCCGTTAGAGCTGTCTAATAAATACAGGCTGGTATAAAAAGAGACCTGTTGCCCGCTGCTGCGGATGAGCTGGCTCACAGCGTTGCTGTGTGTTCCGGGTTTGTCGAGCAGTTCGCCATTGGCCAGACAGGCGACCTGGTCCGAGCCGATAATCCAGTGGTGCGGGTAGCGTTCAGCCAGGGCTTCGGCCTTTTGCCGGGCCAGGCGTAAAGCCAGTTCTTGCGGTACTTCGCCGTTGGCCGGGCTTTCATCAATATTCGGGCTTTCACAGTCGAAATTCAGGCCCAGGCGCTGAAGCAGCTCCCGCCGCCAAGGCGAAGACGACGCCAGTATCAGGGTGGGCATAGCGTCATTGTCGGTTTGCTTGGCGTGGTCGCTGCGGGGTGAAGATGCGTTTACCATGGTGTATCCTTGTTGGGCTATCTGTAAAACCCGGCCAAAAGCCGACGAAGTCTTTGACACGGGGCCATGTCGCCCCTAGAATTGCGCGCCTATGTCAAATGCGATAAATCCCAAGCTACCCAAATCCGTCGATCCATACAAGTTGGCGGAACAGCATACGGTTCTGGAAGGCGAAGTGCCTACCGGGGCCCTATTGCGTTTCCGCGAGGCCGTTATGGGCCTGGATGACAACGCTGTTTGCAGCGTTCGTCTGTCCTTTCGGATGGACCCTGAACGTCGCCGTGTCGTAAGTGGAGAGCTGGCGGCTCCGGTACAGCTGCAGTGTCAGCGTTGCATGGGGCCAATGCAGGTAACGTTGCGTTCACACTTTGAGTTGGGGCTAGTAACCAGCGACGAGCAGGCGCAACGGCTACCGCAGAGCCTCGAACCGTTTTTGACAAACGACTTCAACGCGAACCTCTGGTTGATGGTTGAAGACGAACTGTTGTTGGTGCTGCCGCCGTTCCCGCTCCATGAGCGCGAAGAGTGCCCGGCGCGGGAAGATCTTGAAGCCTTGGAGCCTGGCGGCAATGCAGAAAAGCCGGCCAGAAAATCCGCCGAGAATCCGTTCAGTGTGCTGGCGGGTCTGAAGAACACGAAGCATTGAAAACTTTTTTTGAACGATATTTCTGAATCATTGTTTTAAAATCGGTTTTCAGTGCATTTCATTTTCATTATTAACCATACGCATGACTTGCAGCGTTTTAGCTCAGGATTGCGTTTACAGGTCAGGAGTTGAATCATGGCTGTACAGAAGAGTCGTAAAACCCGTTCCAGGCGTGGCATGCGTCGTTCACACGACGCGTTGAGCGCCACTGCGCTGTCTACCGACGTTACTACTGGTGAAGTACATCGCCGCCACCACGTGTCGCCTGACGGCTTCTACCGTGGTAAGCAGGTAATTGAAGCGCGCGACGAGTAATTCCGTTACGGAATGGCTTTGATCTATGCTTGAAACACACACGGTAAAGCCTGTCACAATTGCGATTGACGCCATGAGCGGTGATCGCGGGCCTGCGGTGACTGTTTCGGCGGCGGTTCAGGCAGTGCACGAAAATAAAGCCTTGAGCATCATTCTGGTGGGAATCCAGAGCGAGCTCGAGGCTTTGTTGTTAAAGAGTGCGCCACAGGGTCACAGTCGCATCCGTGTTGAGGAAGCGGCTGACGTAGTGCGAATGAATGACCGCCCATCGTTCGCCCTGCGCCACAGGCGAAACTCATCGATGGCAGTGGCTGTGCGCCTGGTTGCCGAGGGTAAAGCCGGCGGTTGCGTTAGTGCCGGCAACACCGGAGCTCTGATGGGTTTTGGGCGCAGTATCATTGGCATGTATCCGGGTATCGAGCGCCCCGCGATCGCGAAACTGATACCGTCGTTAAGGGGTCGCTGCTACGTGCTAGACCTCGGCGCCAACGTAGACGCCAGCGCTGAAAATCTTTACCAGCACGCGCTTATGGGGTCTTTGTTGGCCTCCGCTGTAGCCGGCAAGTCTGAACCCCGTGTGGCACTTTTGAACGTGGGTGAAGAAGAGATCAAAGGCAATGAACAGGTGCGCCTTGCATCCCACTTACTGGCCCAGAGCGATACCATTAACTACATTGGCTACGTGGAGGGCAGCGACCTGTTCCGTGATGTTGCCGATGTCGTGGTGTGCGACGGTTTTGTCGGTAATATCGCCCTGAAAACCGGCGAAGGTGTGGCCGGGCTGTTAATTGAGCTGTTAGAGCAGGCGTTCACGCGCTCGTTGTATGGGCGTTTCGTGGGCTTGCTGGCTAAGCCGCTGCTGCGGAAACTGTTGCGGCTAATTGATCCGTCGCGTCACAACGGAGCCAGTTTGCTTGGCTTGCAGGGGGTAGTGGTTAAAAGCCACGGTAATGCCAATGAGCGTGCTGTGCTGGCAGCGGTTCGCCTGGCAGTGCGTGAGGTTGAGTGCGAGGTACCCCGGCGCATTAACGAACGGCTTGATGAAATCCTGTTATAATCAAGTCGCAGAATCTGCGTTGGCCTGGCGCATAGGCTAAACTGCGGCTAAATTGATTTTGCCCGGTACTGGCCAAGCACTCATAGCCACTCCGGCATGTACGACTTGGCTTGCACTAATGGCTAACTTCCGCAAACCTCTAAAGACGATAAGATTCGCCCTATGAAATCAGCCTTTATTTTCCCCGGCCAGGGTTCTCAGTCTATCGGCATGTTGTCTGCAGTCGCCGAGACTTGGCCCATTATTAACAAAACCTTTGACGATGCGTCGAACGTGTTGGGTTATGACTTATGGCAGCTGTGCCAGAAAGGTCCGGTTGAAGAGCTGAATCAGACCATGATTACGCAGCCTGCATTACTAACCGCGAGCGTGGCTCTGTGGCGTCAGTGGTGTGTTGAAGGTGGTGTTGTGCCGGATTTTTTCGCCGGTCACAGCCTGGGTGAATACAGCGCATTGGTCGCAGCCGAGAGCCTGGATTTTGTGGAGGCCGTTAAGCTGGTGCGGCTGCGCGGCGAACTTATGCAAGAAGCGGTGCCCGCCGGTGAAGGTAAAATGGCGGCTATTCTTGGCCTGGAACCCGCCGACGTAATTGCGGCTTGTGCCAGTGCGGCTCAAGGGCATGTGGTATCGGCGGTGAATTTTAACGCTCCGGGCCAAGTGGTTATTGCCGGTAATACCGCCGCTGTCGATCGCGCGATTGAAGCCTGTAAAGAAAAAGGTGCGCGTAAGGCGATGGTACTTCCGGTCAGTGTGCCATCACATTGCGCGCTTATGAAAGGCGCGGCTGAAGAACTGGCAGAAGCCTTAGACGCCGTAAGGTTCAGTGACGCCCGTGTACCTGTTATACAAAATGTTAACGCCGCGGCCGAGACTGATTCCGCCAAGCTTAAGTCAAACCTTTTGCAACAGCTCTATTCGCCAGTACTCTGGACCGATTCGGTGCGCACTCTGGTTGATAATGGTGTAGAAGTGGCCGTTGAATGCGGTAGCGGAAAAGTACTGGCAGGGCTGATCAAACGCATAGATCGTGATTTGGCGGTATATCATATTGAAGACGAAGCCAACTTGAAAAAAGCACTGGCGGCGTTTCCTAAAGCCGGATAGCAGGCTGAATCTGTTGATTATTCAACTCTAAATTCGTTCTGAATAAGGAAGCATTGCATGTCTCTGGAAGGCAAAGTTGCACTGGTTACCGGTGCTACCCGGGGAATTGGTAAGGCCGTGGCCCGGGCTTTGGCAGAGCAGGGTGCCGAAGTAATCGGTACCGCCACAACCACCGCAGGTGCTGAATCGATCAGCGCTGAATTGCAGGCCGGGGGCTTCAAAGGCTACGGTTTGGTGATGAACGTTGCCGACTTGAAGAGTATTGAAGACGGTTTGAAAATAATCGCCGAAAAATCTGGCACTCCGCTGATTCTGGTCAATAACGCCGGTATTACCCGTGATAATCTTTTATTACGTTTAAAAGATGATGACTGGGCCGATGTGCTGGAAACCAACTTGACCAGCGTATACCGCACCAGTAAAGCGGTACTGCGTGGCATGGCAAAAGCGCGCTGGGGCCGAGTGATTAATATCAGCTCGGTCGTTGCCAGTATGGGCAATGCGGGTCAAGGTAACTACTGCGCGGCCAAGGCCGGTGTTGAGGGGTTTACCAGAAGCCTGGCAAAAGAAATGTCTGCCCGTGGAATTACGGCCAACTGTGTGGCTCCCGGGTTTATTGATACTGATATGACCCGTAAACTGGACGACAGTCAGCGTGACGCTATGCTGAACGTTATTCCTGCGGGTCGTTTGGGTGAGCCGGAAGAAGTCGCGGCAGTCGTCGCGTTTCTGGCATCAAATGCAGCTGCCTATGTGACGGGTGAAACCATTCACGTAAATGGCGGTATGTACATGGGTTAAGCCCGCAGTCGGGCATGTGCGGTAAACCCTTGGCGCACAATTGGTTACCAACAGCCGCTGCTTGTTTGCAGTTAGGCTTTACACTAAACTGGCAGCAATTGGTTGCTTGGTTGACACACAAAGTGAGGACATTATGAGTACAGTTGAAGAGCGCGTTAAGAAGATTGTTTGTGAGCAGTTGGGCGTTAAAGAGTCCGAAGTTCAAAACTCATCTTCTTTTGTTGAAGATCTGGGCGCTGACTCACTGGACACCGTTGAGCTGGTTATGGCGTTGGAAGAGGAATTCGAAACTGAAATTCCTGACGAAGAAGCCGAAAAGCTGGCCAGCGTTCAGAATGCCATCGACTACATCGTATCGCACACCTGATACGCTGACGTTCGATAGGCAGTAAAAAAGCCGCTCTTGGTAATTCGAGGTGCGGCTTTTTTATTAGCCAAAATCGGCTCGTAGGCGGAAGCGGAAAAAGAGAAAGAATCGAAAGTGGGAGCTGGCAGGTGGTGAATGTTGTTTGGGCGGAAGAGGGCGGGCTGGCGGCAAATGACCGCGGGCTGACCTACGGTGATGGACTGTTCGAAACCATTCGCATGCAGGGCCAGCGTGGTGCACTGCTGGGCCGCCATCAGCGCCGACTGCTAGCAGATGCCGAACGCCTGGGTATTACGGTTACCCACGATGCCCTGAGCCGCGCCTGCCAATTGGCGGCGGAACGCTATGCTCCGGGTTTTGGTGAAAAATCTGACGCCCATTCTGGGGAAGACGGTTGGCCCGGGCAAGGTGGCTGGGTGCTGAAGTTGATTCTTAGCCGTGGCCCGGGCGGGCGCGGCTATCGCCCAGACAGTAACAGCCGCCCGCAGTTACTGATCAGCGCCGGGCTGTTGCCACCACTGCCGCCCGCAACGGGCGTGGTCGCGGATATTGCACGGCAAAGATTAACGGTTAATCCACAGTTGGCTGGTATGAAAACCCTGAATCGCCTGGAGCAGGTGATGGCGGCTCGTGAACTGACCGATGGGGTTTTCGAGTTGATCATGCGTGATCACAACGATTGTTTGGTAGAGGGCACAAGAACCAATCTACTGGCAAAGACCACTGCCGGATGGATAACGCCGCCGGCAACGGCTCTGGCGGTAGACGGTGTGATGCGCCAGTGGGTGCTGGATTGCCTGCGCCGCCGCGGTGAACCGGTATTGGAGCGTTCGCTCGGGCTGGCTGACCTTAGGGTGCCCGCCTGCGAAGGTCTGTATTTGCTCAGTAGCGTGCTGGGTGTGGTGCCGGTTTATCAATTGGCTGATGCTCATTTGCCTGTCACCGGCGGACTTGCGACAATCTGTGACCTGCTGACCACTTTGGAATAGATTCCTTGTTTAAAAAACTGTCCTTGTTGAATAAATTAATTCTAATGATGCTGGGAGCGGCGATGCTGACAGCTTCCGGGACGGCGCTGTGGGTGTCCCAAGGCCTGGAAACTCTGGATCTGCCAAGCCAGCTGGAACAGCCGCAATTGTTCGCCGTACCCCAAGGTACCGCTTTTAGTCAGGTGGCGCGGCAATTGGAGCAACAGAACCTGGTGCCCGATAGCCTGTGGTTGCGGGTATACGGCAAGTTGCATCCGCAGCAAACCTTGGTTAAGGCCGGTGAGTATGAATTTATAGACGGCCAAAGCCCGAAAAACATGCTGCAAATGATGATTGACGGCGACACCAAGCACTGGGCGCTGCAATTTATCGAAGGTTGGACCTTTGCCGATGCGCGCAAGGCGCTGGCCGCGGCTCCGCGCCTGCAACAAAAAACAGCAGACTGGAGCAACGCTGAAATCATGACGGCTGTAGGTGCCGAAGGCGAGCATCCCGAAGGTTGGTTTTTCCCCGATACCTATTTGTTTATCAGCAGCAACTCTGACCTTGATGTGCTGCAGCGCTCGTTCGACCGTATGCAGAGCGTGCTGGCGGAGGAGTGGGCTGCGCGGGCCGCGGATTTGCCCTACAAAACGCCTTATGAAGCTCTGATTATGGCGTCTATTGTCGAGCGTGAAACCGGCGCAGCGCACGAGCGTAAGCAGGTAGCTGGCGTGTTTGTGCGGCGCATGCATAAGGGCATGCGCCTGCAAACCGACCCAACGGTAATTTATGGCATGGGTGACCAGTATAAAGGCCGTATTACTCGTAAAGATCTGCAGACGCACACGCCTTACAACACTTACCGAATTGACGGCCTGCCGCCCACGCCCATTGCCCTGGCCGGTCGCGAAGCTATTCACGCAGCTCTGCATCCCGCTGATGGTAAAGCGCTGTTTTTCGTGGCTCGCGGTGATGGCACGCACACGTTTTCCCATACTCTGGCTCAACACCAGCGTGCAGTTCGGCAGTTCCAGCTGAACCGGCGTAGTGATTACCGGTCGTCTCCGGCGCCCGTTGCGCCCGAGGAGGACGCCACCGAGAGCAGTTCCGCACATCAGGAAGTACAGGAAAAACAGCCATGAGTCAGCGGGGCCGTTTTATAACTTTTGAAGGCACTGAAGGGATGGGGAAGTCCACCCAGTTGGCCATTGCTGCGGCCAGCTTGCGCGCTGCGGGTATAAATGTCCTGGTCACTCGCGAGCCCGGCGGTACACCGATGGCCGAGGCGATTCGTGAGCTGCTTCTGGCGCCGCGGGATGAACCGGTGCATGAGCTGACCGAGCTGCTACTGATGTTCGCCGCTCGTGCCCAGCACCTGCATACACGTATACTGCCGGCGCTCACCGCCGGACAGTGGGTGCTGTGTGACCGTTTTACCGATGCAACCTTCGCTTACCAGGGCGGTGGCCGCGGCACGCCTGCCGAGCGTATCGGATTGCTGGAAACCCTAGTGCAGGGCGAGCTTCGCCCTGACCATATTGTGCTGCTCGATGCGCCAGTGGAAACTGGTATGGCTCGCGCCCGCAAGCGTGGAGAATTGGACCGGTTTGAACAGGAAACCGTTGAATTCTTCGACCGCATTCGTGCGACCTATTTGCAGCGTGCCCGTCGCGAACCTCAGCGTTATCACATTGTTGACGCCGGCCAACCGCTGGCGCGGGTCAGTGCCGATGTGAAACGCTTGTGTCAAGACATAGCCATTCTTTGAATATTGGCGCGATGACTGCTTTACTTTAGGGGTACGCGAATACTCCGTGCACACGAGTGAATCCCGAAAGGCGCTAATCCGCGTCTAAGAGCGGAACTTATGCTGAACGCAACGCTGTTGAAACTGCCTACCGCTTCGCACCAGCATCGCCACGAACATCATCAGGTGGTTGTGGGTGTGCAGGGGGAAGCTGATCTGTTCGTTGACGGCAATGCGTCCCACATTGATGCCTGGCGAGCGTGCCTGGTTCCCACGGATGTGCGCCATGATTACAGCGGCGACCAGCGTAATCATGTACTGGTGATCGATGTTGATCCTTATATGCCAAGCGTTGGCAGTAATGCTCACCGCCACTATCAACGCCTGAAGCCTCTGTTCCGGCAACCCAGCACTCTGAGCTTGGACAACCGCCTTCAGGGCCTGGTGCAGTTTGCCGCAGACGAGCTTGACCGGGCTCCGGAAAACAGCTCACTGCACCAGCACTTCGCGGGGACGATTCTGCATTGCCTGGCTCAGCGCCTGGCAGAAACGCCGCGCCAACCTGCGCCGCTGCGCAACGCTGTGAACCCAGACATGGTGCGCCGTTTTTTGCTTGAAAATCTGCATCGTGACATCGGCGTTCGAGACATGGCTGCTGTTTCTTGCCTGAGTGCCAGCCGCTTTCACGATCTGTTCCGTCAGAGTACCGGCACCACACCGCACCAATTTCTGTTGCAAATCCGACTCGATCAAGCCTCGAAACTGCTTGAGAGAACGCCACTGTCTGTGTCTGAAATTAGCCACCGCACCGGATTTTCTTCTCAAAGCGCATTGGCTAACGCGTTGAAAAAGTACCGCGGAACGACCGCGAGTGCTCTGCGTGCGCGGCGTTAAGCTCCGATTCCCTTCTGTTTTCCTTCCGTTTTCCTTTAATTTCCCCCAATGGCGTCTTATTTTTCGGGTTTTTAGTGAGCGAAGTCTATTTCCGCAGGATTTTGTAAATAAACAGTAGAAATTTGCAAGATCGAGATCCGTAGTAATACTAATGTATGACTATTGGTATTGATAAACAGCCTATCGATTTTTTTGGTGTGCCTGAATTGGAGACAAACTTGCTCCCGGGGTATCCATTTTTGGCAGAGGTGTCTTTATGTTTCGTGCGAGTAAGGTTCTGGAGCCGGCGTTTCAAGAGCAGCCGCGTTCCTTCTTCTGGCAGGGATTAACGGAAAACTATCAGGTAGACGAAGCCGCCTATCTGAAAGAGCTGATACCGCTTGCACAGAGTGACGCCTCCGAGCACAAGGCGATAACCGATACAGCCAGGTCGCTGATTGAGAAAGTGCGCGCGCAAGACGGCGCCGTTCACATGATTGACGCGCTGCTTCAGGAATACAGCCTAGATACCGAGGAAGGTATCCTGTTGATGTGTTTGGCGGAAGCATTGATGCGTATTCCGGACAAGCACACGGCCGATGCGCTGATCAAAGACAAAATGTTGAGCGCTGACTGGAAAAAACACGTTGGGCGCAGTGAATCGACGCTGGTTAACGCCTCCACTTGGGGTTTGATGCTGACCGGTCGTGTGGTCAAGATGGACAAGCGCCTTGATGGTTCACCGTCGAACGTCTGGAACCGCTTGGTTAAACGCAGCGGCGAGCCAGTGATTCGCGGCGCTATGAACCAAGCCATGGCCATTATGGGCAAGCAGTTTGTATTGGGCCGTGACATCAACGAAGCTCTGAAACAGGCCCGTGATGACCGCAAGCTGGGTTACAGCTATTCCTTCGACATGCTCGGCGAAGCCGCGATGGCGCAAGACGATGCTAATCTCTACCTTAAAGAGTACTTACAGGCGATTGAGGCGGTGGGCAACGATCCTGATCCGCAAGATAACGCTCCGCGGCCGTCGATTTCCATCAAGCTGTCAGCCCTGCATCCACGTTATGAAGTTTCCCAGGAACACCGGGTGCTCACCGAGCTATACCGTACCGTGTGCGACCTTGTGCAGTTTGCCCGTGACAAAGACGTGTCTATCACCATAGACGCCGAAGAAATGGACCGGCTGGAGTTGTCACTGAAGCTGTTTGAGAAAATCCTGACGTCACCGGCTGCATCCGGCTGGGGCGGTTTCGGCTTGGTTATTCAGGCCTACTCAAAGCGCGCTCTGCCGGCGCTGTGTTGGCTGACCAAGCTGGCGAAGGAAACCGGTGACGAAATTCCCATTCGCTTGGTGAAAGGCGCCTACTGGGACACTGAAATCAAGATGTGCCAGCAAATGGGCATTGAAAGCTATCCGGTATTCACTCGCAAAGAAGCCACCGACACGTCCTATCTGGCGTGCCTGCGGTTTTTGTTGAGTGATTACACTCAGGGTGCTCTGTACCCGCAGCTTGCGAGTCATAACGCACACACCGTTGCGGCGGTTCTGGCTATGGCCAAGAAGCGCAATCGCAAAATTGAGTTCCAGCGCCTGCACGGTATGGGTGACGCTCTGTACAACAGCATTCTCCAAGAACACGACATTCCGGTTCGTATCTATGCCCCGGTGGGTGCCCATAAAGATCTACTGCCGTATCTGGTTCGCCGGTTGCTGGAAAATGGCGCCAACTCCTCATTTGTACATCGCTTGGTAGATGCCAGTACACCGATTGAACACCTGGTGCAAAACCCGGTGCAGGAACTGCAGAAATACGACTCGCTGGCGAACAGTCGCATTCCTCGGCCTATGGATATTTTTGGCGAGCAGCGCCGTAATTCGCGCGGCATTAATATTCACGTGGCATCCCAGCTAGAGCCGTTAATAAACAATCTGCAGAAGTGGAACAGCACCCGTTGGCATGCTTGCCCGGTCATTAACGGCGAGCGCCGCAGCGACGGCGATAAAACCGAAGTGCGCGCGCCTTATGACCGAAGCAAACGGGTAGGCGACGTCGTTTGGGCTAATGAAAAACACGCGGAAGACGCACTAAAAGTGGCCTTTGCCGGCTTCCGAAAATGGAATGAACGCCCGGTTGAAGAGCGCGCCCTGTGTCTTGAAACGTTCGCGAACCTGATGGAAAAGCACATGGAAGAGCTGATGGCTCTGTGCTGCCAAGAAGCTGGAAAAACCATGCAGGACGGTATTGACGAAGTGCGTGAAGCCGTCGATTTCTGCCGCTACTACGCCAGCGATGGCCGTGCCCGCTTTGCCAAGGCCATCGCACTGCCAGGGCCCACCGGGGAAAGTAACGAGCTGTACATGGAAGGCCGCGGCGTTTTCCTGTGCATCAGTCCCTGGAACTTTCCGCTGGCTATTTACACGGGCCAAATTATGGCGGCTCTGGTAGCGGGCAATACCGTGATTGCAAAACCCGCAGAGCGGACCAGTCTAGTGGCCATGCGTGGAATGGAGCTGATGCTGGAAGCCGGTTTCCCGGCCAATGTGCTGCAGTTCTTGCCGGGCGACGGCGCCAAACTCGGTAAGGTGCTGACGCCAGATTCACGCATTGCCGGCGTCTGCTTTACCGGTTCGACCCAGGTTGCACATTTTTTGAACTGCACGCTGGCGCAGCGCAGCGGTGCTATTGTGCCTCTGATTGCCGAAACCGGCGGCCAGAACGCGATGATTGTTGACAGCAGCGCCTTACCCGAACAGGTTGTTCGCGACGTAGTGCAGTCTGCGTTCGCTAGTGCAGGTCAACGCTGTTCAGCACTGCGGGTTCTTTACGTTCAGCAAGACGTAGCCGATCGCATGGAAACCCTTTTGGCGGGCGCTATGAGTGAGCTGGTGGTCGGTAATCCGCAAAGCCACAGCACTGACGTGGGCCCGGTGATCGACCAGAAAGCCAAAGAGAATCTTGAGAAACACTTGGTCAATCTTGACGCCAACGCTCGGTTGATTGGGCGCAAAGAGTTGCCAAGTGATTGTTCCGCTGGCTATTTTGTAGTTCCGTCTGCCTACGGTATTAACAGCATTAACGATCTGAACGGCGAGCATTTCGGTCCCATTTTGCACGTAGTACGTTACGAGGCAGAACAGCTCGACAACGTTATTGACGAAATCAACGCCACCGGTTACGGCCTTACCCTGGGCATTCACAGCCGTAGCGAATCCACCGCCGCCTACATCGAACGCCGGGTAAAAGTGGGCAATTGCTACGTCAACCGTAACCAAATTGGTGCGGTGGTTGGGGTGCAACCATTTGGTGGGCGCGGGTTGTCTGGCACTGGCCCGAAAGCGGGTGGCCCACACTACGTGTTACGTTTCGCTATCGAACGTACTCGCACGATTAACACCACAGCGGTAGGCGGTAACGCATCGTTGTTGTCGCTGGGTATTGAACAGGTTTGAGGGGTGAGATGCTCTTAAATCAATAGGGAATGGAAACAGCACGAAACGGAAAAATGAAAAAAAACCCTAGGGAGGCAGTAAGTGTTGTGATGTCGAGGCATACGTTGTAGGTAGTCGAGCTTTATCAGGCGAAAACAAAGAAAGTAAAAAAACAAACGGTGCGACCATCTGAATTTACCGGGTGAGTGCGCCGAACGGTCGGAGTTAATTCCGTCCTATTTGAACTGGAGGAGTTTCATGGCTATTGGCGTTTGGATCAGTCTAATTGGTTATTTTGCGCTCATGATTGCTATCGGCATTTATGCGATGCGCACATCTACGTCCTCATCCGAAGATTACATGTTGGGCGGGCGATCGCTCAGTCCAAAGGTGGCGGCCCTTTCGGCTGGCGCTTCGGACATGAGCGGATGGTTACTTCTGGGTCTTCCGGGTGCGTTGTACGTATCTGGTTTGGCCTCAGCCTGGATCGGTATTGGCCTGTTTGTGGGCGCGTTCGTAAACTGGACGCTTGTTGCGCCCCGATTGCGCGAACAAACGGTTCATTATGGTAATGCCATTACCATTCCATCCTTTCTGGCAAATCGGTTCCCGACTCAGGCGCTGTCATTGCGCACGGTGTCGGCAATCGTCATCGTTATCTTCTTCGCCGTTTACACCGCGTCTGGCCTGGTTGCTGGCGGTAAGCTGTTCGAAAGTGCGTTTTCCGGCATTTTCAACTTCGGTGGCCTGAACGACTACGCCGTGGGTATTATCATTACACTGGGCGTGGTGCTGGTGTACACGGTTATCGGTGGATTCCTGGCAGTGAGCATGACTGACTTTGTTCAGGGCGTCATCATGATGCTGGCGCTGGTTCTTATGCCGGCGGTTGTGCTCTTTGGTGAAGGCGGTGGCGGTTATACGCAAGCGGCTCAGACCTTGAATGAAATCGACCCCACGCTCTTGTCCTGGACAGAAGGGCTGACCTTTGTTGGATGGCTTTCTGCGGTTACCTGGGGCTTGGGTTATTTTGGTCAGCCTCATATCATCGTGCGCTTTATGGCTATTCGTACCCTTAAAGATGTTCCGATTGCCCGTAACATTGGTATGGGCTGGATGGCTATTTCGCTGATTGGTGCCATTTCTCTGGGTGTCTTTGGCCGGGCTTATGCCGTGCGCAATGGTATAGAGATCGATGATCCGGAAACGCTCTTTATCATCTTGTCTGACCTGCTGTTCCACCCGCTGATTACGGGTTTCCTTTATGCTGCGCTGTTGGCTGCGGTTATGAGCACCATTTCCAGCCAGCTTCTGGTGTCCTCGTCTTCTTTGACTGAAGACTTCTATCGCCTGTTCCTGCGCAAAGAAGCAACTGATCGCGAGTGTGTGAACATTGGTCGTGTTTGTGTGGTTCTGGTTGGACTGATTGCTGCGTTTATTGCATCTGATCCCGACTCTCAGGTTTTGGGACTGGTCAGTAACGCCTGGGCAGGCTTTGGTGCAGCGTTCGGCCCGCTGATTCTGCTGTCGCTGATGTGGCCGCGCACTAACGGTACCGGTGCCATTGCTGGTCTGGTTGTGGGTGCGGTTACTGTTATGGTCTGGATTTCACTGGGCTGGGGCGGTGAGTTCATGGGTGGTCCGGGTGTTTACGCGATCATTCCTGGCTTTGTCGCTTCCTGGATTGCGATCATGGCTGTTAGTAGCATGACGGCTGATACCGGTGAATATCAGCACATCGAGCGGTAAACGAAGAGGATCAGGGGCTGATTTCAAATCTGTCCCCGATTGGTGATAAAAGGGGCTCCTTCGGGAGCCTCTTTTTTTTGTGTTTGGGCATAAAAAACGCCAGCTCTCAGGCTGGCGTTCCCAGAATAGGGGACAGATTTCAAATCTGTCCCCTGTTTGGCTTGGTCTCCGGCTTGATACCCGGTTTGTTCCTTACAAAGGCTTAAGCGATATCGGCTTCTGCAGCTTTGCTGGTGTAGTTGTCCATCTTGTCAAAGCTCAGGTAGTTGTAGATCTCTTTCGACATACTGTTCAGGTTTTTGGCGTACTCCATGTACTCTGCCGGTGTTGGCAGTTTGCCCAGAATCGCACCTACTGACGCCAGTTCCGCTGAAGTCAGGTACACGTTTGCACCATCGCCCAAACGGTTGGGGAAGTTACGGGTGGAAGTAGACAATACGGTGGTGCCAGCGCCTACCCGCGCCTGGTTACCCATGCACAGCGAACAGCCCGGCATCTCGGTACGCACACCGGCGTCGCCGTAGATTTTGAAGTAGCCTTCTTCCATCAGCTGGGACTCGTCCATCTTGGTGGGCGGAGACATCCAGAGGCGGACTTTCAGGGGTTCTTTGTTCTGCTCCAGCAGTTTGCCGGCGGCGCGGAAGTGACCGATGTTGGTCATGCACGAACCGATGAACACTTCGTCGACCTTGTCGCCGGCGACATCGGACAGAATGCGGGCGTCGTCCGGATCGTTCGGGCAGCACACGATCGGCTCTTTGATATCGGCCAGATCAATTTCGATGATGTGAGCGTACTCGGCGTCGGAATCGGCGCGCATCAGGCCAGGCTTGGCCAGCCAGGCTTCCATACCCTGGGCACGACGCTCCAGAGTTCGCGCGTCGCCATAACCTTCGGCAATCATCCAGCGCAGCATGGTGATGTTGGAACGCAGATACTCGGCCACCGACTCTTCTGACAAGTTGATGGTGCAGCCAGCAGCGGAGCGCTCGGCAGACGCGTCAGACAGCTCGAACGCCTGCTCTGCAGTCAGGTGCTCTAGACCCTCGATTTCCAGCACGCGGCCAGAGAATTCGTTGATCTTGCCTTTCTTCTCTACGGTCAGCATGCCTTGCTTGATGCCATAAAGGGGAATGGCGTGCACCAGGTCACGCAGGGTAATGCCGGGCTGCAGTTCGCCTTTGAAACGCACCAGTATTGATTCCGGCATGTCCAGCGGCATAACGCCGGTGGCAGCGGCAAACGCGACCAAGCCAGAACCGGCCGGGAAGGAAATGCCCATAGGAAAACGGGTGTGGGAATCACCACCGGTGCCTACAGTGTCGGGCAGCAGCATGCGGTTCAGCCACGAGTGGATGATGCCGTCGCCCGGGCGCAGAGAAACACCGCCGCGGGTACGCATGAAGTCTGGCATGGTGTGCTGCATTTCCACGTCAATCGGCTTGGGGTAAGCGGCTGTGTGGCAGAATGACTGCATGACCAGGTCGGCCTGGAAGCCCAGGCACGCCAGATCTTTCAATTCGTCACGGGTCATCGGGCCGGTGGTGTCTTGGGAACCCACGGTGGTCATTTTCGGCTCGCAGTAGGTGCCGGGGCGAACGCCTTGGCCTTCTTCCAGTCCGCAGGCTTTGCCGACCATTTTTTGCGCGAGGGTGAAACCCTTGGTGCCAACTTCAGGGTCGTCTGGCAGGCGGAAGATGTCGGTAGCGCCCAGGCCCAGTGTTTCACGGGCCTTGGTGGTCAGGCCGCGGCCGATGATCAGCGGAATACGGCCGCCAGCCTGAACTTCGTCCAGAATCACGTCAGACTTGAAACCGAATTCAGCGATTACATCGCCGTTTTCGTTCAGAATTTTGCCTTCGTACGGGCGGATATCAATTACGTCGCCCATGTTCATGTCGTCAACCGGCGCTTCGAATACCAGCGCGCCAGCGTCTTCCATGGTGTTGAAGAAGATAGGGGCAACTTTGTTGCCGATACACACACCGCCGCCGCGCTTGTTCGGCACGCCTGGGATGTCGTCACCGAAGAACCACAGCACCGAGTTGGTGGCGGATTTACGGGAAGAGCCGGTACCTACAACGTCGCCTACGAAAGCAACGGGCAGGCCTTTGGCGCTGATGTCGGCAATCTGGCTCATGGGGCCGGTAACACCGTGTTCTTCGGGGCTCAGGCCATCGCGGGTCATTTTATAAGCAGCGCGGGAATGCAACGGAATGTCAGGACGTGACCAGGCATCGGGTGCTGGTGACAGGTCGTCGGTGTTGGTCTCGCCGGTGACTTTAAACACCACCATTTTGATGCTGTCGGCAACTTTGTTACGCTTGGTGAACCATTCAGCGTTAGCCCACGATTCAATCACGTCTTTGGCGACGGCGTTGCCAGCGTCCATTTTTACTTTCACGTCGTTGAAAGCGTCGAACATCAACAGAGTGTGTTTGAGCTGAATGCCGGCGGGTTCGGCCAGTTCGGGATCGTCTAACAGGTCTACCAGGGTGGTAATGTTATAGCCGCCCTGCATCATTCCAAGCAACTGAATTGCTTTGCCGTTGTTAATCGCTGGGGAATTGGCTTCGCCTTTCACAAGGGCGGTCAGGAACGCGGCTTTTACATAGGCGGCTTCATCCACCCCGGGCGGAACACGGTTTTCCAACAGGTCAATCAGTACGTTTTCGTCTTCGTTTTCAGGGGCGGACGGCTTTTTCAGCAGTTCCACCAGTGCGGCGGTTTGTTCGGCGTTCAGAGGCTTGGGTGGAATACCCAGAGCTGCACGCTCGGCAACGTGTTCACGGTAGGCTTCTAACACGGTTTGACCCTCATCGGTTGAAGTATTCCGCTTGGTTGGCGCAAGGCGCCTGGCGGAAATGTTATGGTAAAAAGGCTTTAAACTGGCGTTGCAGTGTATAGGAAAGCCCTTATAAAGTTAAATTGAACAGAGGTCGGAGAGAATTGTCAGCTGCGCTATACTGATGCATCAATTTTAATCCAATATTCGGGATGCCATGAACGACGCCCTGCAGAGCACTATTTACAGCACTATGGACAGCAATATCGATAGTACTATCGAGACTAATATCGACAGCACTAACGAACGTATCCACAGGGGTGCTCATGATAGTATTAACGACTTTTTGTTGTGTCGGACGCCTCAGGCCTGGATTGATAATGCTTTGGCGAATCAGGACTTGTTGCTGATTGACCACGCCCACTGCGAGAAAAAAGCAGCTTCCACAGCGCTCAGCCTGATGTACCGTTATGTGGATAACGCCGATCTGCTGCACAAAATGTCGCGATTGGCACGGGAAGAGTTAAGGCACTTTGAGCAGGTTCTGGCTCTGATGACGGCGCGCGGAGTTAGCTATCGTCATTTAACCCCTGCGCGTTATGCCGCAGGTCTGCGAACCGCAGTGCGCACCAGTGACCCTGGGCGTCTGGTCGATTTGCTGGTGATAGGCGCCATCATTGAAGCACGTTCCTGTGAGCGCTTTGCGACCCTTGCACCGTATCTTGATATCGAGCTTTCAAATTTTTATAACGGACTTCTGAAATCTGAAGCCCGCCACTATCGCGATTACCTGGCTTTGGCCGAACAGGCCAATGGCGGCGCGGTTGACGACAGAGTTGCGGTATTTTTGGCCATCGAACAAGAGTTGATTGAACAGCCAGATTCTGAGTTTCGTTTTCACAGCGGTCCGCTGAGGTAGCCGCTCGCTAACAAACACGCTATTCCTATCTAACTCGAATTGACACAAGAGGGTGAAATGAGCAATTTGATTAAAGAAACCGTCACCAGTGTGCATCATTGGAACGATACTCTGTTCAGCTTCAAAACCAGTCGCGATCCCAGCTTCCGTTTTAAGAACGGCCATTTTGTGATGATTGGGCTGGAAACGGAAGGAAAACCGCTGATGCGCGCCTACAGTATCGCCAGCGCAAATTATGAAGAAGAGCTCGAGTTTTTCTCCATCAAAGTGCAAGACGGCCCGCTAACGTCCAGACTACAGAAAATAAAAGTAGGCGATGAAATTCTTATTAGTCGTAAGCCTACCGGTACGCTAATTCTAGATAACCTGCTGCCAGGAAAAAATCTGTGGTTGATTGCCACCGGCACCGGTCTTGCACCCTTTATGAGCATCGTAAAAGATCCGGACGTGTACGAAGCTTTTGATAAAGTGATTGTAACTCACGGTGTTCGCTACGTTACCGAATTGGCATACCAGCATGAAATCGAAGCCCTGCCACAGAACGAGTTCTTTGGTGAAATGGTGGAAGGCAAACTGATGTATTACCCGACGGTAACCCGCGAACCTTTTCGCCACACCGGGCGGCTGACACACGCTATGGAAAGCGGCAAAATCACCCAGGATTTGGGCTTGTCAGAGCTTAATGTCGAGAATGATCGCTTCATGATTTGCGGCAGCCCCAGTATGCTCAAAGACACCTGCGCCATACTCAACAGTATGGGCTTCAAAGAAGCTCGTGGGGGAGATATGGGGCATTACGTTGTCGAGCGGGCGTTTGTGGAGCAGTAAGGTTCTCTTAAGGTTTTATGGCTGCCGATTGCGTCGGCCAGCTCCACACATTCACTTTGCAATTCGGAGGGTAAATAATGTCAGACAACATTTACACACCGCCAAAGGTATGGACTTGGGATAAAGCCAACGGCGGTGCTTTCGCCAACATTAACAGGCCGGTTGCCGGTGCTACCCACGATAAGACGCTGCCGATAGGCAAACATCCGTTCCAACTGTATTCACTGGCGACGCCCAACGGCGTAAAAGTAACCGTGATGCTGGAGGAACTGCTGGAACTGGGTTTTGTGGATGCCGAATACGACGCCTGGCTGATCAACATTGGCGAGGGTGATCAGTTTGGCAGTGGTTTTGTCGAGATAAATCCAAACTCCAAAATTCCGGCGCTGCTGGACCACTCTGCGCAACCGCCGCAGCGGCTGTTTGAGTCAGGCTCCATGCTGTTGTACTTGGCCGAAAAATTTGGCGCACTGTTGCCTGAAGACGCCGCTGGCCGCACCGAAACCCTGAACTGGCTATTTTGGCAGATGGCCAGTACGCCGATGTTGGGCGGAGGTTTCGGCCACTTCTACGCCTACGCACCCGAAAAATACGAGTACCCGATTGACCGCTACGCGATGGAAGTAAAGCGCCAACTGGATGTGCTGGATAAGCAGCTGGCGCACAATCGCTACATCGCGGGTGACACCTACACCATCGCAGACATTGCGATTTGGCCCTGGTACGGAGCACTGGTAAACAATCTGGTTTACGAAGCAGCAGAATTTCTGGACGCGCAAAGCTATATCCACGTGCTGCGCTGGGCCGCAGAAGTGGCAAAGCGCCCGGCGGTACAGCGTGGCCGTATGGTGAATAAAGTCACCGGCGAGCCTCACAAACAGCTCCGCGAGCGCCACCACGCCAGCGATTTCGAACTGCGCACAGAAGACAAAACAAACCCTGGCGGGGGCGCCTGAACGTTGGGCCAAAATAGTCTTCGCAGGTGGTACACGGTTCGCAGTCGAGCGTCTGCACCTTTAGCCTTGATGCTGGTGGGTGCTCTGGCGGCACTGCTCTATGGCTGCGGAAAATACACTGATATCGGGCTGGTCGGGCAGAGCGCAAATCCAGCGCCCGAGACCCTGAGTGCGAATCAGCCGCAGACAGACGGCGGGGGCGTTAGCGACATTTCTCTGGTGTTGAAGCCCGCGCAGCTTGATTGGATTGGTCAGCAGATTTTCCAAAACGAATGTGCAGGACAGTTCCCCTGCCTGGTGCACTGGAACGACGGCGAGGCGTTTCCGTCACTTGGTATCGGCCATTTTATCTGGTACCCAAAAGACGTTGAAGCTGGATTTGTCGAGAGTTTTCCCACACTGATCGATTACATGGCCCAGCGCCAGCGGTCCATTCCGGACTGGCTGCGGGGCCTAAAGCCGTTTGATGCACCTTGGGCAGACCAGGCTGCCTTTGATGCGGTGGAGAATTCACCCCAGGTCGCAGAACTGCGAGAGTTTTTGGCGGGCACTCAGGGTGTTCAGACCGAGTTTATATTTCGCCGTGCGCAAGCATCCATGAAGACCGTTGTTGAGGCGGCACCATTGGCCCGGCAGCTTGCGGTAAGCAATAACCTGGCGCAGCTGAGCCAAACACCGGGCGGAGTTTATGCGTTGGTGGATTATGTGAACTTTAAGGGCGAAGGGTTAGCAGTGTCTGAGCGTTATCAAGGTGAGGGCTGGGGCTTGCTGCAAGTTCTTCAAACTATGCCGGAGCAATCTGCCGATTCGGTGTTGCAACAGTTCCGCGAAGCGGCCGATAAAGTGTTAACCCGCCGCGCTGAGCTGGCAACTCAGGCGCGCGAACGTGAGCAGTGGTTGCCCGGCTGGCGCAAGCGACTGAACACCTATCGCGAGCCGGACGTAATGGCATTGCCGGAATCATGATCGACCGCCAGCTGGATGCACTTTTATAATCTAGTCATTAAAAAAGCCGGAGTTCATTCACTCCGGCTTTTTTTCACTTTAGGTTTTTCAGGGTTTGGCGTTAGCCCATGAACTGGCCGCCGTTGACCACCAGGTCTGCGCCAGTGACAAAGCCAGCGTCGTCGGCGGTCAAAAAGGCCACTGCGCGGGCGATGTCGTCTGGCTGCCCAAGGCGGCCTACCGGAATGTCCGCAACAATACTTTCCAGCACTTTGTCAGGCACTGCGCGCACCATCGGGGAATCGATATAGCCCGGTGAAATCGAGTTTACGGTCACGCCTTTACGTGCGCCTTCCAGTGCGATCGATTTGGTGAAGCCGTAAACGCCGGCCTTGGCAGCAGCGTAGTTGCTCTGCCCAAACTGGCCTTTGCCACCGTTGATAGAGGAGATGTTGACAATGCGGCCAAAGCCACGGTTGCACATGCCCTCGAACGCGTGGCGGCACATGTTAAACATGGAGTTCAGGTTAACGTTGATGACTTGGGTCCACTGATCTGCCCCCATTCTTTTTAGCGGTGCATCGTTGGTGATGCCGGCATTATTGACCAGTACATCGACCGGGCCAAACTCTTTTTCCACGCTTTCCATAAAGACTTTGCAGCTGTCATAGTCGGCAACGTCCACCGGCATAATGTTAACGGTGTAGCCTGCTTCGGCCATAATTTTTTGCCACTGTTCAGCTTTTTTGCGTGGCTCGTCGCCTGGGCGGTGAGTGGCGATCACGGTACGATCCTGATCGGTTAGCTGTTTGCACATTGCAGTGCCCAGGGCTCCGATTGCACCCGTCACAATGGCGACACGATTTGGCATATAACTCTCCCTTGGGTTTTATTTCATATTCCGTTAATTCAGCCTAGCAATAATTTGTGTGTCTGCCGGTTGGTATTTTTTAGTAGTCTGTTTCAGCGATGAAAATCAGGTTACATTTTCAGTGTAGCAGGGCAATATAAAAGTGCTGTTGGGCTTTAGTTGCATACCTGTTCTGTTGTTGGAACGCTTTACGTGTGTGTTTGCGCCGGTGTGCGGTTTCCCCGGATTTTTCTGACCAAAAAAGAGATCACGATGGACGAGTTACACGGTTATTATCTGGAAGATTTGGAAGTAGGCATGACAGCCAGCGTAACCAAAATTATCACCGACGCAGACGTTGTGCAGTTTGCCGAGTTAAGCGGCGATAACAACCCGGTTCACCTGAACGACGATTACGCCAAAACCACTCCGTTCAAAGCCCGCGTTGTTCACGGTATGTTCAGCGCAGCGCTGATCTCGGCGGTGCTTGGCACGAGGTTACCTGGGCCGGGTGCGATCTACATTGACCAGCGGCTGCGCTTTAAGGCGCCGGTGTTTATTGGTGACGCCGTTGTGGCGAGTGCGGAAGTACAGGAAATTGATTTGAGACGGCGCCGGGTCAAGCTAAAAACAGTGTGTACGGTCGATGGCAAAGTGGTTGCCGAGGGTTACGCCACCAATATGGTCGATAGCCGCCCGGTCTGAGTTAAAGTGCCTGTTTGTTCAGTTGCAGCGGCTGGTCCGTTGCGGCTTCCAGCCACCAAACGTGGCTATCCCAATCCCCTAGGACAATCCGCTCAGCGGGGTGATCATTCACCTGCAACGGATGCCGGGCCGGGCGATGGGTGTGGCCGTGAATCAACTGCGGCACATGATGCTGTTCCATCACCCGCACCGCTTCTTCTGGTGTCACATCCATAATGGCTTGGGTCTTGCCCTTGTTCTTGGCCATACTCAGTTCGCGCAGTTGGCGAGCCATCAGCTGGCGGTCTTTCAGCGGGCGAGCCAGCAGCATTTTCTGGGTTTTCGGGTTACGCATGTTGGCGCGGAATTTCTGATATTCCACATCGGCGGTGCACAGGCTGTCGCCGTGCATCAGCAGCGTGGGGGTGCCGTAAAGATCAATCACGGTCGGGTCGTCCAGCAGGGTTGCCCCAAGCCGCTGGCAATAATCCTGGCCCAGCAAAAAGTCTCGGTTGCCGTGCATCACATACACAGCGGTGCCGCCGTCGCTGACCTGCTTCAATGCGGCAGCAATCTCTTCCTGCAACGGCGTGTGCTCATCGTCGCCAATCCAGGCTTCAAAGAAATCGCCCAGAATGTACAGCGTGTGAGCACTCACCGCGCGATCGTGTAAGAAGGCAAGAAACGCCCGGGTAATGTCCGGGCGTGACTCTTCCAAATGCAGATCGGAAATGAACAGCGTGGTCACGCTGCGTCTCCGTCCTCAAGCACTTCGGCTTTTTCGATGATCACGTCGTCAGCAGGAACATCCTGGTGGCCGGCTTTCATCGTGGTCCGCACTGCGCGAATTTTGTCGACTACGTCCATGCCTTCGGCCACCTTAGCAAAAACGCAATAGCCCCAGCCTTCCGCAGTTTTGGCGGAATGGTCCAGAAAACCGTTATTTTCAACGTTGATGAAAAACTGCGCGGTTGCGGAGTGCGGGTCCATGGTGCGGGCCATTGCAACGGTGCCGGCCATGTTGTTTAAGCCGTTATCCGCTTCGTTCTGGATAGGCGCGTGGGTTTTGCGCGGGCTCATGTCCGGCTCGAAGCCGCCGCCCTGAACCATGAAGTTGCTGATTATCCGGTGAAATATCAGGCCGTCAAAAAAGCCCTCGCGCACATACTTTTCGAAGTTTTTAGCGGTTTCCGGTGCTTTGTCATAATCCAGTTCCAGCTTGATAGGGCCGTGGTTGGTTGTCAGTAGAATCATCGGGTTTTCCTGTTTTTTGGGGTAAGTTTGCGCGCACTGCGCGCGTTGTCTGCCATTGTACGCAAGACTTTGGTATGGCGCATGAGTCTGCTGTGTTTTTATGCGTATAATAGCCCGCTCAGATCCACCTCCTTTTTGCAGAGATTGTATGAGCGCCGAGCCCAAGAAAGCCCATAACTTTATTCAAAGCCTGATCGAAGACGCTGTCGTCAAAGGCGCGCACACAGGCACGGTAGTGACCCGTTTCCCGCCGGAGCCCAACGGTTATCTGCACGTTGGGCACGCCAAAGCCATTTGCCTGAATTTTGGCATTGCCAATACCTTTGGCGGCGAATGCAATCTGCGCTTTGACGACACCAACCCGGAAAAAGAAAGCCAGGAATACATCAACGCGATAAAAGCGGATGTGGAGTGGCTTGGTTATCAATGGCAAGGAAAAGTGCACTTTGCCTCTGACTACTTTGATGCCCTGTACAACTTTGCGGAAGAGCTGATTGAGCGCGGCCATGCTTACGTGTGTGCTCTCAGCGCCGACGAGATGGCGGACTTCCGCGGCAGCCTTAAAGAGCCTGGCCGCAACAGCCCATATCGCGAACGCGCGGTGGAAGAAAACCTGAAACTGTTCGGCCAGATGCGCGACGGCGATTTCCAAAACGGCGAGATGGTGCTGCGGGCAAAGATTGATATGGCGTCGCCCAACATCAACATGCGTGACCCGATTCTGTATCGTATCCGCTACGCTGAGCACCACCAGACCGGCAATAAATGGTGCATCTACCCGATGTACGACTTCACCCATCCGATTTCAGACGCGCTGGAAGGCATTACCCATTCCCTGTGCACGCTGGAATTCGAAGACCATCGTCCACTGTATGACTGGGTGCTGGATAACATTAGCGTACCTTGTCACCCGCGCCAGATTGAATTTGCGCGGTTGAACCTGAACTACACTATTACCAGCAAACGCAAACTCAAACGTTTAGTGGACGAGCACATCGTTGACGGTTGGGACGACCCGCGAATGCCCACCATTTCAGGGTTGCGCCGCCGCGGTTACACGCCTGAGTCTTTGCGCACCTTCTGCGACATGATCGGCGTGAACAAAGCTGGCGGTACCGTAGACGTGGGCATGCTGGAGTTCGCCATTCGCGAAGATTTGAACATACGTTCGCCCCGCGCTATGTGCGTGATGCGTCCGTTAAAGGTAACTCTGACCAACTACCCAGCTGACAAAACCGAAACCCTGGTGCTGCCGGTGCATCCGCAAAATCCGGACATGGGCAGTCGCGAAGTGACTTGGAGCCAAACCCTGTTTATTGATCGCGAAGATTTCGTCCTGGAAGCACCACGCAAATGGAAGCGACTGGCCCCGGATCAGGCTGTGCGCATGCGCGGTGGTTATGTGATGACTTGCCGCGAAATTATCCGCGACCAGAGTGGCGAGATTGTCGAGCTGAAGTGCGAATACGACGAAAACACTCTGGGTGTGAACCCTGAAGGCTACAAGCCCAATGGTGTAATTCACTGGGTATCTGCAACGGACAGCGTGGAGTGCGACATCAACATGTACGACCGCCTGTTCAACGCGGAAACGCCAGACAGCGATAAAGAAGGCGATATGCTGGATCACCTGAACTCGCAATCTTTGGTGGTTTTGAAAGGCGCCCGCGTCGAACGCAATCTGGCGTTGCCGGCAAGCGATCTACCGTATCAGTTCGAGCGCGAAGGGTATTTTTTCTTCGACCAGAAGCTGACGGAAAATGCTGGCAAGCCGGTGTTCAATCGCACCGTCACCCTCCGCGATTCCTGGGGTAAATAATCGACAACGAGCTGGCCTTTTGAAAGGTCGGCTCGTTGCGTTCAGGCCTGCAATAGAACAGTAAACGAGAGTATTTTGTGATTAGAATCTATAACACCCTGAGCCAGAAAAAAGAACAGTTCAAACCCATCGAGCCGGGTAAAGTAGGCCTGTACGTGTGCGGCATGACCGTGTACGACTACTGTCATCTGGGCCACGCTCGGATATTGGTAGCGTTTGATGTTATCACCCGATATTTGCGTCACAGTGGTTTTGATGTGAACTACGTGCGCAACATTACCGACATAGACGACAAAATTCTGCGCCGCGCCGCTGAAAACGGCGAGGTGTACACCGACCTGACTGAGCGCATGATTGCCGCCATGCACGAAGACGAAGCCCGTCTGGGTGTGCTGTTGCCTAACGCTGAACCCCGTGCTACCGCATTCATTAGTGACATGATCGCGATGATTAAAACTCTGATTGCCGGCGACCACGCCTACGCGGCAGACAACGGCGATGTGTATTTTTCGGTATCGTCGTTCGCGGATTACGGCAAACTCAGCAGGAAAAAGCTGGAAGACCTTCTGGCGGGCGCGCGGGTAGACGTAGAACAGGCAAAACGCAGCTCGGCGGATTTTGCCTTGTGGAAAGCAGCAAAGCCTGACGAAGTATTCTGGCCATCGCCATGGGGCAACGGTCGCCCGGGTTGGCACATTGAATGCTCGGCCATGGCCAATCACTGCCTGGGTGACACCTTTGATATTCACGGTGGTGGGCCAGACCTGCTGTTTCCCCACCACGAAAACGAAATTGCCCAGTCAGAATGTGCTACCGGCCACACGTTTGCGAATACCTGGATGCACGCCGGCGCCATTCGGGTGAACAAAGAAAAGATGTCGAAATCACTGGGCAATTTTTTTACCATTCGCGAGATTATGGAAACCTATCCGGCGGAAGTGGTGCGCTACTTTTTAGTGTCCAGCCATTACCGCAGCCAAGTGGATTACTCAGAAGACAATCTGATTGAATCCGGTCGTAGCCTGACCAAACTTTACAATGCGCTGCGCGGTATCACTCCGCTAGCCAGCGATGCGGTGGCGCAGACTGCACACGACACTCTGTTCGCCAAACGCATGGATGACGATTTCAACTGTGCGGGCGCTATGGCAATTTTGCACGCCATCGCCGGCGAAATAAATCAGCAACGCCGTGACGGTGATGAACAAGCCGCCGCTGCCAGCGCATCGGTGCTGGTACGCCTGGGCTCGGTGCTGGGTTTGTTACAGCAAGACCCGGAGCTGTTTTTTCAGAGTGACAGCGGCAGCGGGCAGGGCAATGAGTTGAGTGCCGAGCAAATCGAAACGATGATTCAGGCCCGTGCAGATGCCCGCAAAGCCCGCGACTTCGCCGGCGCAGATCAGATTCGTGACGAGCTGTTAACACGGGGAGTTATTCTGGACGATTCTCGCGAGGGTACCAGCTGGCGGCGCGGTTAAGCCGCCTAAAACGCTGTATAAGCCTTGCTTTATTAAGATCGTACCCCGAGCGACGGATTCATTTGGGGGATGATCCGATACGCGATATCACGTAGAATGCTGCGTTCGGGAATTTTTTAACTTAGTGAGGGAAATGCGATGACATCACGCGTACAGCTTGACGGTCTTCAGGTTGCCGGGAATTTATACGACTTCATCAACAGCGAAGCGATTCCTGGAACGGGTCTGGATGCAGACAAATTCTGGGCAGATTTCGCCAAAATCGTCAACGATCTTGCGCCTCGCAATCGTGAGCTGCTAGCCAAACGCGATTCCCTGCAGGAAAAACTGGACGCCTGGAACCATAATCACCAGCACCAGACTCCGGATATGCACGTCTATAAAGATTTTTTGAAAGAAATCGGCTATTTGGTCGACGAGCCCGCTAATTTCAGCATTTCCACTGTTAACGTAGACCCTGAAGTAGCCATCATGGCGGGGCCGCAGCTTGTTGTGCCAATCATGAACGCGCGCTTTGCCCTGAACGCAGTCAACAGCCGTTGGGGCAGTTTGTACGATGCGCTTTACGGCACCGACGCGATCCCTGAAACAGGCGGCGCCGAAAAGACTGCAGGCTACAACCCGAAGCGCGGCGAGCTCGTGATCGAGTTTGCCCGTGACCTTCTGGACAGTTCAGCACCTTTAGCCTCTGGCAGTCACAAAGACGCAGCGCTCTATCATGTTGCCGGTGGCAAACTGGTTGTGGACCTGCAAAACGGTGACAGCATCGGTTTGAAAGATGAAACCGGTTTTGTGGGTTACACCGGTTCGGCAGACGCTCCTACGGGCATTCTGCTGGTTAAGAACGGCATGCACTTTGAAATCCAGATTGACGCTACTCATTCCATTGGCAAAACCGATGGTGCTCACGTTAAAGACGTGTTGATGGAATCGGCGCTGACCACCATTATGGATTGCGAAGACTCGGTAGCCGCAGTAGATGCAGACGACAAAGTCCTAGCTTACCGCAACTGGCTGGGCCTGATGAATGGCAGCTTGGAAGAGACCTTTGATAAAGGTGGTAAGCCGTTAACCCGCAAGATGAACGCGGATCGCGTTTACACCGCCGCCGACGGTAGCGAGCTGCAACTGAAGGGCCGCAGCGTGATGTTCATCCGTAACGTGGGCCACCTGATGACCAACCCGGCGATTCTGCTGGCAGATGGCAGCGAAGTGCCGGAAGGCCTGCTGGATGGAGTGATGACATCGCTGATGGCCATGCACGACCTGAAAGGCAACAGCCGGTTTCAGAACAGCGCTCAAGGCTCGATGTATATTGTTAAGCCGAAGATGCACGGCCCGGAAGAAGTTGCGTTTACCAACGAGTTTTTCGGTCGGGTGGAAGATGTTTTGGGCTTGCCGCGCTTTACTTTGAAAGTGGGCATTATGGATGAAGAACGCCGCACAACGGTGAACTTGAAGGCCTGCATTCACGCCGCTAAAGATCGCGTGGCGTTTATTAACACCGGCTTTTTGGATCGTACCGGTGACGAGATTCACACCTCCATGAAGCTTGCGCCATTTATTCGCAAAGGGAAAATGAAGCAGGCCACGTGGATTGGCGCTTACGAACAGTCGAACGTAGACATCGGTCTGGAAACCGGGTTTCGCGGTGTGGCGCAAATTGGCAAGGGCATGTGGGCCATGCCGGATTTGATGGCTGATATGCTGGAACAGAAAATCGGGCATCTAAAAGCCGGTGCCAACACAGCTTGGGTTCCATCACCGACTGCTGCCACCCTGCACGCCACGCATTATCATCAGGTAAATGTGGCTGATATCCAGCAGAAGCTGGAAAGCCGCAAGCGTGCAAGTGTGGATGATATTCTCACGGTGCCCATCAATTTGAATTCAAAAGATCTGACCGCTGCGGAAATTCAAGAGGAATTGGATAACAACGCCCAAAGTATTTTGGGCTACGTAGTGCGCTGGATCGACAGCGGCGTAGGTTGCTCTAAAGTGCCTGACATCAATAACGTGGGCCTGATGGAAGACCGCGCTACCCTGCGAATTTCGTCGCAGTTGCTGGCGAACTGGCTGTATCACGGTATCTGCAACAATCACCAGATTGAAGAAACCATGAAGCGCATGGCACTGATCGTGGACAAGCAGAACGCCGGTGACGCAAGTTATCGCCCAATGGCTGATAACTTTGCCGACAGCATTGCGTTTCAGGCGGCTATGGATTTGGTTCTGAAAGGTGCCGAGCAGCCTAATGGCTACACAGAACCGTTACTGCACGCATACCGGTTGAAAGCAAAAGCGAAATACGGGCAATAATTCGCTGCTGTGTTGCCAGAGAGGACAGACTTGAAGTCTGTCCTCTTTTTTTGTCAGAAGAGGGGAGGGGGCAGGCCTAAGGTCTGTCCCCCTTTTTGCTTCTGGAGGAAGACATAAAATCCGCCTCGTTTTTAGATTCCGGGGACAGGCTTGAAGTCTGTCCCATCTTTGGCTTGGGGTCTAGGGCATTGGCCGCGTGCAATGTGTTCTGCAGCAAAGTGGCAATGGTCATAGGGCCGACACCACCTGGTACCGGAGTAATGTAGGCGGCGCGCTCCGATGCAGCGGCGAAATCCACGTCGCCCTGCAGAGTGCCGTCTTCCATCCGGTTAATGCCCACATCAATCACTGTCGCACCCTGTTTTACCCATTCGCCTTTGATCAGCCCGGGTTTGCCCACCGCGGCAATCAATATATCGGCGTCACGCACAAAACGCTCCAGATCCGCTGTAAAACGGTGGCATACGGTAATGGTTGCGCCTTTCAGTAGCAGTTCCATGCTCATCGGGCGGCCAACGATGTTAGAAGCGCCCACAATGACCGCGTGCTGGCCTTTGTAGGGAGTGCCTATGCTGTCTAGCAGGGTGATGATACCGGCCGGTGTACACGGGCGTATGACGGGTCTGCGCTGGCTTAGGCGGCCGACGTTGAACGGATGAAAACCGTCAACGTCTTTATCCGGTCGAATCTTCAGCAAGATGGGGTCGGCGTCCAACTGTGTGGGCAAGGGCAGTTGCACTAATATTCCGTCTACCAGCGGGTTGTCGTTCAACTCGTCGATCAGGCTTTCCAGAGCTTGTTGCGAGGTGTCTGTCGCTAAATCGTAAGACAGCGACACAATGCCTGCCGCTTCGCAGGCTTTGCGCTTGTTGCCCACGTAAACCTGTGATGCAGAATCGCTGCCCACCAGAACCACCGCTAGGCCAGGCGCCCTAAGACCTTTGTCGAGGCGGGCTTGTACACCTTCAGCCACCTGATGGCGAACCTGGGTGGCAATCTTTTTTCCATTTATCAGTTCGGCGCTCATGGTTCGTCTTTGTGGGTTGGGCATGAATTGGTTGATTAAAAAGGCCTCTTATTGTCGCATGCTTCCGGGTTCAGGCCAATTAACGTCCGGATTCTAAAGGCTTGGGCGCGTTCACTGGGTGTTTTTTTAACAAACTTTTCAAATGATGGTTGACGAAGGCCCTCGTCGTCGCTAATATCTGCGCCAACTTTGCTGACACACGTTGTTGTGCAGTTCAGACGGGGTATAGCGCAGCCTGGTAGCGCGCCTGCTTTGGGAGCAGGATGTCGGGAGTTCGAATCTCTCTACCCCGACCACTTTTCTGACTGTTCAGGTGGGCAAGCGGTTAATGCGCCTGTAGCTCAGCTGGATAGAGCACCAGCCTTCTAAGCCGGTGGTCGCAGGTTCGAGTCCTGCCGGGCGCACCATTTAGCTTCGGTCAGGGGCAGCAAAGTCTTCCAAGTGGTTTTGATGGTGTTTCACGCTTTCGCGTGTGTATATGGTGGGCGTAGCTCAGTTGGTAGAGCTCAGGATTGTGACTCCTGCGGTCGAGGGTTCGATCCCCTTCGTCCACCCCATTTTACCGCTTTGAGCCAGATCCGGACCTTGCAACAGCGGGTTTCCGGTTTTTTGTTTTAGTAGAAGTGTTGGATCAGCAGCAGCCAAAATCAGGCGGGTGCGAAAGAATTACGCGGGTGTGGTGGAATTGGTAGACACGCCAGATTTAGGTTCTGGTATCGAGAGATGTGGGGGTTCAAGTCCCTCCACCCGCACCATTATTTGAAAGCCCTGCAGGTTTGTGCCTGCGGGGTTTTTTTTGTCATTTCTGAAAAAAAGGTTATATAGACAAACGCATCGGATATAAAAGAACCGGTTTTTTCGTATAGTAAGCATTCTTGAAATAGCCGGCGTAATTCTCGGCTCATTGCTGAATATACTATATAAGTAGCCTTTTATGACGAATTCTAGCGTTGCATTACAAGATTCATCCACGCCAAACGGTCAGTGCTTCGGTTGTGGGCCGCTTCACCCAGAGGGCTTGCAGATTAAAAGCCACTGGAGCGACGATAGCGAATCGGTCATCTGCCGGTTTACACCCGACACGCGCTATATCGGTTGGCCTGGGCTGGTTTACGGTGGCCTGATTGCGATGCTGGTTGATTGTCACTCCAACCACACCGCGATCGCCTATCATTACCGCCAGGATGGCCGTACCGCCGGCGACGGCGAAGAGCCCATTGAATGCGTCACCGGGCATCTGGGTATTAGCTATAAAAAACCTACACCTATGGGCGTTGAACTGATTCTAAAGGCCTGGGTAGAAGGTGAAGTCGCTCGCAAGTCGCGGGTGATTTGTGAAGTCTGGGCCGGTGACATTATGACCTGCCGTGGCGACTCCGTGTTTGTGCGTGTGCAGGCCGACAAACTGCGGGCTCAGGCCCGAAAAATGATTGCAGACCTCGGTATTCCCGGTGACGTCTGATGGGCGTTTGTGCGGTCAACAGTTGCTTGTTGCAAACAGGTGATTCTCTCGGCACAGCAAACCGTGATAAACTGCCGGCTTTAATTTTTCAGTGCTTCTGCGGCTGCGTGTCGCCGAGAGCTTTTAAGCGTTAAATTCATCCATTGTCCGAACCTGATTTTGAGGATTCTCCATGCAAGTGTCTGTTGAAACGACTTCCAACATCGAACGTCATATGACGATTGGTGTGCCCGCCCAAGAAATTGACCAGGCGGTTCAGAAGCGCCTGCAGGAAACTGCGCGCACCGTACGCCTGAATGGTTTCCGCCCGGGCAAAGTGCCTATGAGCGTGGTAAAGCGTCGTTTTGGTGAGAGCGTGCGTCAGGAAATTGTTGGCGAAATCATGCGCGACAATTACGTAAAGGCGTTGAAGGAGCAGGATCTTAATCCCGCTGGCTGGCCACGCTTCGAACCCAAGACCATGGAAGAAGGCAAAGACCTTGAGTTTGTGGCCATCTTCGAAGTGCTGCCGGAAATCGAGCTGGGAGACCTGTCTGCAGTTACCATCGAGAAGCCCCAGGCTGATGTAGCCGACGCAGACATCGACACTATGATTGACAACCTGCGCACCCAGCAGGCCACCATGAAGTCTGTCAAACGCAAGTGCAAGAACAAAGACATCGCCGTTATTGATTTTAAAGGCACAATCGACGGTGAAGAATTCGAAGGCGGCACGGCTGAAAAACACCGTTTGACTCTGGGCTCTGATCAGATGATCCCAGGCTTCGAGAAAGCCATCGTGGGCAGTAAGGCCGGCGAGGAATTGGAAATTGACTTGACGTTCCCCGAGGATTACCACAACGAAGAGTTGAAAGGTAAGCCGGTCAAATTCCAGATCACGATCCACGAAGTGGAAGAGCCGCAGTTGCCAGAGCTGAATGCCGAGTTCTTTAAGAAGTTCGGTATTGAAGCCGAAGACGAAGCTGCGTTCCGCGTCGAAGTGAAAAAGAACATGGAGCGTGAGCTCAAACAGGCGGTTTCCAACAAGGTCAAAAATGACGTGGTTGACGCGCTGTTGAGCAGCACAGAGTTTGACGTTCCGGCGTCCTTGGTTGATCAGGAAATTGATCGTCTGCGTCAGGACGCGGTTCAGCGTTTCGGCGGCCAGATGGACTTCAAGCAGTTGCCCAAGGAAATCTTTGAAGAGCAGGCCACGCGTCGTGTGAAGACCGGGTTGTTATTTCAGGAAGTGGTCAAAAAGAACGAATTGACCGCCGACGCGGAAAAAGTAGAAGAAAAGATCCAGGAAATTGCGTCTACGTATGAACAACCTGAGGAAGTAATTGCACACTTCAACAGCAGCCCGGAGCAGAAGTCCCAGATAGAATCTACCGTTCTGGAAGACGCAGTGGTTGAATATGTGCTGGGTCAGGCCCAAGTAACTGAAAAGGCCATGAAGTACGAAGAGGCCATTCAGGCGGGTCAAACCCAGCGTTGATGGTTGGCCGGTTGCGAATGTTAGCAGCCGGCGCAAACGATCATTGCAAGCAGTCGGCATGTCCGGCTGACTTTTTTAGGTTGGCCCAAGTGGTCGTTGCCCGCTTTATAAAGGCCCATAGGCTGTTGTGGCTACAGGCCGCGTGAAGTGGTGACAACGGTCCACGCCCATTGTTCATAAGGAGTTCAGGCGCATCATGATGCAAAAACCGATTGGCGGTCCCGCAATGTCTACCAGTGCCGCTCTGGTGCCTATGGTTATTGAACAAACGGCGCGCGGCGAGCGTTCGTTTGACATTTTTTCCCGCCTGTTGAAAGAGCGGGTTATATTTATGGTAGGCCCGGTGGAAGATCAAATGGCCAACCTGGTGGTGGCACAGTTGCTGTTTCTGGAATCAGAAAATCCGGACAAAGACATCCATCTTTATATCAATAGCCCGGGTGGTTCGGTCAGTGCGGGTATGTCGATTTACGACACCATGCAGTTTATCAAACCCGACGTTGCGACTTTATGCGTGGGCCAGGCGGCCAGCATGGGTGCATTCTTGTTGGCTGGCGGCGCTGCGGGCAAACGTGCTTGCCTGCCCAACTCGCGGGTGATGATTCATCAGCCGCTGGGTGGCTATCAGGGCCAGGCAACGGATATCGAGATTCACACCCGTGAGATTCTCAAGATTCGCCACACCCTGAATTCCATTTTGGCGCACCATACCGGCCAAGATCTGGAAACCATTTCACGCGATACCGATCGCGACAATTTTATGGATCCGACCCAGGCTAAGGCCTATGGCCTGATCGATTCAGTACTTGATAAGCGCGTACCGAATAAATAATACTTGGGTAACACGCTCCATCCGTGGCCGGCGTGGCGTTCAGTTCTTAATCGCCGCCGGCAAACAGAGATCAGAGGTATTTCAATGGCAGACGAAAGAAACGGCAGAGGTGACGATAGCAGCAAGTTGCTGTACTGCTCGTTTTGTGGAAAAAGCCAGCACGAAGTCCGGAAGCTCATAGCAGGGCCTTCGGTGTTCGTCTGCGACGAGTGCGTTGACCTTTGCAACGACATTATCCGTGAAGAAATTCAGGAAAATGCTCAGGAAGAGGCTAGCGATCGTCTGCCGACACCGGCCGAAATTCGTGAAACACTGAACGAGTATGTGATCGGCCAGGATCGGGCTAAAGTGGTTCTGGCAGTTGCTGTATACAATCACTACAAGCGTTTGCGCTACGGTGAGGGTAAAGCCGAAGTCGAGCTGGGTAAAAGCAATATCCTGCTGATTGGCCCTACTGGCAGCGGCAAGACTCTGCTGGCTGAAACTTTGGCGCGGGTGCTGAATGTACCCTTTACCATCGCCGACGCTACCACCCTGACCGAAGCCGGTTATGTGGGGGAAGACGTTGAAAACATCATTCAGAAACTGTTGCAGAAATGCGATTATGATGTCGAGAAAGCCCAGCGTGGCATTGTCTACATTGACGAAATTGATAAGATTTCCCGCAAGTCTGACAACCCCTCCATCACCCGGGATGTGTCTGGTGAAGGTGTGCAGCAGGCGCTGTTGAAGCTAATTGAAGGCACCGTGGCTTCGGTACCACCCCAAGGTGGCCGCAAGCATCCGCAGCAGGAATTTCTGCAGGTGAACACAAGCAATATTCTGTTTATTTGCGGTGGTGCGTTTGCCGGTTTGGATAAGGTGATACAGCAACGTTCTGCGCGTTCATCCATCGGTTTTTCAGCAGAAGTGGCGAGTAAGGACAACATCAAATCCCCCGGTGAGATCATCAAAGATGTTCAAACCGAAGATCTGGTGAAGTTTGGCTTGATTCCGGAGTTTGTCGGCCGCTTGCCGGTTGTGGCGACCCTGACCGAGCTGGACGAAGACGCCCTGATTCAGATTCTGACCGAGCCCAAGAACGCTTTGACCAAGCAGTACCAGAAGCTGTTCGAAATGGAAGGTGTAGAACTGGATTTCCGTGAGGAAGCCTTGCGCGCGGTGGCTCGTAAAGCGAAAGAACGCAATACGGGTGCTCGTGGTTTGCGCTCGATTATGGAAGCAACGCTGCTAGACACCATGTATCAGATCCCGTCGGAACAGGATGTGTGCAAGGTAGTGGTTGATGAAAGCGTGATCAGCGGTGATTCTGAACCGTTCAAGATTTACGCCAACAACGACTTGGCCAAAGTTGCGCCGGACGATTGATTTGCTAAATCCGCGTAATGACTGAAAAAGGGGCTGATTAGCCCCTTTTTTTATGCCGCAGATGCCCCAATGATTGATGTAATGCTTATTAAAACTCTCTATTGATATCCCGTCAGAGGATCCCCTATGACCCGGACACCCGAAGAAACTGTGAAAGTATACCCACTGCTCCCGCTACGCGACGTGGTGGTGTTCCCGCACATGGTTGTGCCCCTGTTTGTGGGCCGAGAGAAGTCTATTCAAGCGCTGGAAGCGGCGATGGAGCGCGGTAAGGAAATTCTGCTGGTTGCCCAGCGTGATGCGGCCACAGACGACCCCGGTGTAAGCGACGTTTTCAACATTGGCACCTTGGCCACTATTCTGCAGATGCTGCGATTGCCAGACGGCACCGTGAAAGTTCTGGTAGAGGGTAACGAACGTACCGCGCTAGAACAGATCGAAGATGGCGACTACCTGATAGCACACGCCCGAATTCTGCACGAAGAACCCTTGCCGGAGCGCGAAGAAGAAGTGCTCAGTAAGACCTTGATGGAAGAGTTCGAGAAGTTTGTGAAGCTTTCCAAAAAGGTGCCGGCCGAGGTCTCTGGTGCGCTCAACGGGATTACCGGCGTAGAGCGCCTGGTGGATACCATTGCTGCCCATCTGGACCTGCAGATCCCGCAAAAGCAGGAACTGCTCGAAGCGCTGGATACCCGTGAGCGAATTGAACTGCTGTTGGGCAAGCTGGACGGTGAAATTGACCTGATTGAAGTAGAAAAACGCATCCGTGGCCGGGTCAAAAAACAGATGGAGCGCAGCCAGCGCGAGTATTACCTGAATGAGCAGATGAAGGCCATCCAGAAAGAAATAGGCCAGATGGGCGACGGTAATAACGATTTTGAGGAACTGGAACAGAAACTGGAAGACGCCGGTCTGCCGGAAGAAGCCCGTAAAAAAACGGAAAGTGAGCTGAACAAGCTGAAAATGATGTCGCCGATGTCGGCGGAAGCCACGGTGGTTCGTGGCTATATCGACTGGATGTTGGCGGTGCCCTGGAAAAAGCGCAGCCGCGTGCGCCACGATATCGATAGGGCCCGTGAAATACTCGATGAAGATCATTATGGTCTGGACGAGGTAAAAACCCGGATTCTGGAATACCTGGCAGTACAAACCCGGGTGAAGAAGATCAAAGGGCCGGTGTTGTGCCTGGTAGGGCCTCCTGGAGTGGGTAAAACCTCTTTGGGGCAGTCTATTGCCCGCGCCACTAATCGCAAGTACACCCGTATGGCCTTGGGTGGCGTGCGTGACGAAGCTGAAATTCGCGGCCATCGTAAAACGTACATCGGCGCCTTGCCTGGCAAGCTGCTGCAGAAACTGGCCAAAGTTGGGGTGAAAAATCCGCTTTTCCTGTTTGATGAAATTGACAAGATGGGCATGGATCAGCGCGGAGACCCCGGCTCTGCCCTGCTGGAAGTGCTAGACCCGGAACAGAATCACACCTTCAACGATCACTATCTGGAAGTGGATTACGATCTGTCGGATGTGATGTTCGTGTGCACCTCGAACTCGATGAATATTCCGTCGGCGCTGCTGGACCGGATGGAAATTATCCGCATTCCAGGTTATACCGAAGATGAAAAAGTGAATATTGCTTTGCGTTATTTGGTGCCTAAGCAGACAAAAGCCAACGGTCTGCGCGACAAAGAACTGGATCTTCCGGAAGAAACCCTGCGCGACCTGGTGCGTTACTACACCCGCGAGGCTGGAGTGCGTGGACTGGAACGCGAGATTGCCAAGATCTGCCGTAAGGTGGTGCGTGAGCACGTCTCAAGCGGCGATAAGAGCCAGGTAGTGATAACGCCGGCGATGCTGGAAGACTATTCTGGCGTGCAGAAATTCAAATACGGTCTAGCAGAAGAAAATAACGAAATTGGCCAAGTGACTGGTCTGGCCTGGACCCAGGTGGGCGGCGAATTGCTGACCATTGAGTGTGCGCTTACGCCGGGCAAAGGTCGGGTGGTGAAAACCGGTTCGCTAGGCGACGTTATGCAGGAGTCTATCCAGACGGCATTAACCGTTGTGCGCAGTCGCGCTAAAGCGCTGGGTATTGCGGATGATTTCCATGAAAAACACGATTTGCACGTGCATGTGCCCGAGGGCGCGACGCCAAAAGACGGCCCCAGCGCTGGTATCGGTATGTGTACAGCACTGGTGTCGGCGTTAACCCGCAACCCGGTGCGCAGCGACGTCGCCATGACCGGTGAAATAACCCTGCGGGGTCGCGTTCTGCCCATTGGCGGGCTTAAGGAAAAGCTGTTGGCAGCGCACCGGGGAGGCATCAAAACGATTATAATTCCTGATGAAAATGTCAGAGATCTCAAAGAGATACCTGAGAATATAAAAGAGTCTCTGGAGATTCGTCCGGTTAAGTGGATTGACGAAGTGTTGGACATTGCGTTGGTGTATTCGCCGGAGGTAATGGCAGGCGAAATCGCTGCAAAATCAGCCGCCAAGGCAGGTTGTGGTGACGACGCAGAATCGAACGAACGCCCAAATACGCATTAAACCCGACATGACTTGTTGACACACGGAAGAGCCCATTGGTATAACTGTTTCGCCGTGAAGCAGCCTGTACCAAGGGCTCCCGCGTTTCATAATGTTATTCCGACTAACGGTTTACCGCTCCGACTACCGGATTGTTGCCGCAAGGAATAAAAGTAATTGCCGAATGGAATTCTGTAAACGCATGTGCAATAGTCTCTGCGTTTGAGATCCACCGACCTATAACATCTTCAACCTGAAATCGAAGGGGTTTAGTGTGAACAAGTCCGAACTTATTGATTCAATTGCAGAGTCTGCTGATATTTCCAAAGCCGCCGCTGGCCGCGCTCTGGATGCCATGACCACCTCCATTACCAGCGCCTTGAAAAAGGATGACCAGGTAACGTTGATTGGTTTTGGTACTTTCTCCGTGAAAGAACGAGCTGCCCGTACTGGCCGTAACCCGCAGACAGGCGCCGAGATTCAGATTAAAGCTTCTAAAGTGCCTGGTTTTAAAGCAGGTAAAGCCCTGAAAGACGCCGTTAAGTAACGGGTTTTTTGACGGCAGCTCCGAGTTTTGGAGCTGCGCCAGAGATATTAAAGGCGCATTCCACACTGAATGCGCCTTTTCACGTTAAAAGCGACAGATTTACGTCATCAACGCCAGAATGGCGTTGATGAAGACGAAAAATCCGCCGGCATTCGCTGGCACAGCACGACCTTGAACAGGGATTCGGGAGACACATGCTTCAAGATATGCGGGAAAACGCCCAGGGCACCATTGCCAAGGTTATTATCGGCTTGCTGATTTTATCGCTTTCCGTTTGGGGAATGGACGCCATTATTGGCGGCTTCGGTGGCGAACCGGAAGTGGCTACGGTGAATGGCCAAGACATTACCGAGCGCGAATTTTTGCGGGTGGTGCAGCTGGAAAGCCAGAATCGCCTGTCCCGTATGGAACGGCCGGATCCTTCTCTGTTGAATGAAGATCAGATTCGAGTTGACGTACTGCAGGCACTGATTGAAGAGCAGGTGTTGGCGCAGGATGCAGACGAGCAGGGTCTGGCGTTGTCGGAAGCCGATGTTGATGCGCTGATCACCCAGATGCCGCAGTTTCAGGTAAACGGCCAGTTCAATCGCGATCAATTTGTTGCTGTCGTCCGCAATGCGGGTATGGGTGTTGGCGAATTCCGCAGTGCCATGCGCAAGCAAACCGTTGTCAACCAGATTCGCGCCGGTATCGTCGCCAGCGGCGTTGTCACCAGCGATAGCATTACGCGGTTGATGAAGATTCAAAATCAAACCCGCGACTTCCGCCTGCTGAGTATTTCGGCCAATGCCGTGGCTGATCAGGTGAACGTCAGCGTCGATGACATACAAGCGTTTTACGACAGCAACCCAAACTTGTTCCAGCAGCCCGAACAAGTCGATGTCAGCTATGTTGTGCTATCGCTAACAGCGCTGGCTGACGCCATCGTCATCAGCGACGAAGAGTTGCTGACTTATTACCAAAGCCGCGAGGCCGACCTGGCTCGCGAAGAGCGCCGAGCGGCGCATATCCTGATTGAAGACACCGCCGATGCAGACGCCTTGGTTGAGAGTATCCAACAGCGCCTGGCTGACGGTGAAGACTTCGCAGCGCTGGCGCAGGAACTGTCGATTGATACGGTTTCTGGCGAGCAGGGCGGCGATCTGGGCTTTGCCGGCCGTGGCGTTTACGACCCGGCCTTCGATGAGGCTTTGTTCAGCCTTGAACCCGGCGTTGTTTCAGACCCGGTACGCACCAGCTTTGGCGTACACTTGATTAAAGTGAACGACGTTCGCCGTTCAGATGTGCCCGCCCTGGCTGACGTTGCTGCGCAGTTGCGTGACGATCTGGCCCGCGAGCAAGCGCGTGAAGCTTATGCCCAGGCACGTACAACACTGGCGGACTCGGCTTACGCGGCCGACAATCTGGAAGGGCCAGCGAAAGACCTGAATCTTGAACTTCGCCAGGCTGACAGTATTACCCGTAACGGCGGCGGTGAGCCGTTTGACCATGCCGGACTGGTGCGCCAGCTGTTTTCGGAAGACGTATTGAACGGTGGCTATAACACCGAGTTGATTGACGTTGCCGACAATCGCGCTGTGGTCGCCCGCGTGCGGGTTTATCGCGGGGCCGAGATGTTGCCGCTAGCCGGCGTAGAGGACGCTATTCGCAGCAATTTGGAGGCCGAAAAAACCCGTACCGCTCTGGTGGCCCGTGCCAGCGAAATGGCCGCGCAGTTACAGGCCGGCGAATCGTTGCAGGATATTACCGACGACAGCTGGACGACGTACATCGAACAGCCGCGCAGTGCGCCGGAATTAGGCGGTGGGGTCATGCAGACGGTTTACGCGTTGCCGCGCCCACAAGCAGGTGGCGTCAGCTATGGCCACACTGTTACTGGCAACGGTGCCGTTGTAATCGCTCTGGATAAGGTTAATGAAGGCGAGGTCAACACTGACAGCACCGAATACGTACAGTTGCAGGAGTTTCTGGCTTCACTGGACGGCCAGCGCGAATACACGGCTTACCAGCAGTGGCTGCGGAATAACGCCGAGGTGGAGCGTCCGTAGTACAGTTTTAGTACGCAGCTAGAATCAAGCTAGGGAGACGCCAGGGCAGGATGACGCCCAAGGCGAGTAAAAAAAACCCGAACCGGCTATCCGGTTCGGGTTTTTTTGTTTCTAACGTCAACGTTCTTTTAGCGCATGTGCTGTCAGGGTTGCGTCAGTGGCAGGCGGGTAGGGCGCAGGCTTTCTTTAATCTTTTTTAAGTGGCTGAGAAAATCCGGACCGCGTTTTAACGTCACCCCAGTAGCCAGAATGTCGATGACGGTAAGCTGGATAATACGCGACGACATGGGCATATAAACTTCGGTATCTTCCGGCGAAATCACCGGTAACACCACGCTGGACACTGCAGCCAGGGGCGATTGCGGGTTGGTAATGCCAATGACTGTGGCGCCGTTATCGCGGGCAATTTGTGCTATTTCCACGGTTTCTCTGGTGCGGCCGGTGTAAGAGATAGCCACAATCACATCGCCCACGTGGGAGCCCGCAGCCACCATTCGCTGAATCAAGGCGTCGTCGTAAGTCGTAACGGGTATGTTGAAGCGGAAAAATTTGTGTTGGGCGTCCATCGCTACCGACGCCGAGGCACCCATGCCAAAGAAGCTGATCTGCTTGGCTTGAATCAGCGAATCGATGGCCTGCGTCAGTGCTTTGGCATCCAGCGTCTGGCGCGCCTTATCCAGGCTCGCCATGGTGCTGAGTATGATTTTGTCGGAAAACTCTGCCACCGTGTCGTCGGGCTCAACGTTCTGACCGACATAGGGAGTGCCGGTGGCAATGCTTTGTGCCAGGCGAATCTTGAAGTCGGGAAAACCGGTGGCGGAGAACCCGCGGCAAAAACGGTTAACCGTCGGCTCGCTAACGTCAGACGCCCGCGCCAACGCAGCAATACTGTAACGCGTTGCGGCGCTGGGGTCGCGCATGATGGCCTCTGCCACCTTGCGCTCGGATTTGTTGAGCTGCTCCAGCCTCTGCTGAATATCCTCAAGCAGATTGTCATCCCGGCGGGAATGGGTGAGGGTAATTGCAGCCATGCCTGAAGTTCCCTGATTACTTTGGTTGATACGAAATGTTTGATGCGAAACTTTAAAAATTATACCCTGTTTGACTAGTTTGGGGTGTAGTAAAAGTGTCGGAAGTGGGGTTAAATGATGAGGTTCTCACATTTTAGCGACGATTATTGGATAAAATTACTACAATGACCAAATCAGACCATACTCGCTGCGACTTGATGATTTTTGGCGCCTTGGGCGACCTGGCCAACCGCAAACTGTTTCCGGCGCTTTACCAGCTTGAACGCGCGGAATTGCTTGCTGAAGGAAGCCGTGTTCTGGCACTGGCCCGGCACGAGCACAGTACTGACGATGTGCGCCAGCAGATTGTCGATAATTTGCGCCAGCGGGTTCCGGCTGAAGAATTTGACCAATCGGTTGTAGAGCGTCTGGTGCAGCGGGTGGAATACCGCAGCCTTGATTTCAGCTGCTGCGAGAGTTACCCGGAATTGAACGGTTGGCGCGACAGCGTCAATAATAATCTGATTGTGTACATGGCTACACCACCGTCGTTGTACGGGGTGATTGCGCGCAATCTACGAGATTCCGACTGTTGCAGCGAGAACATTCGGGTGGTGGTTGAGAAACCCATCGGCCATGATCTGCAATCGTCGCGGGTCATCAATGATGCACTGGGTGAGGTATACGCTGAAAGTGAGCTGTTCCGTATTGACCATTATCTGGGCAAAGAGACCGTACAAAATCTGATTGCCCTGCGTTTCGCCAACAATCTTTTTGCCTCCCAGTGGGATCAGAACCACATTTCCCACGTGGAAATCACTGTGGCAGAAAGTTTGGGTATTGAAGGGCGTTGGGGCTATTTCGACAAGGCCGGGCAATTGCGTGACATGATTCAGAATCACCTGTTGCAACTGCTGTGCCTGATTGCCATGGATCCACCATCTGATTTGTCGGCAGACAGCATTCGCGATGAAAAAGTGAAAGTGCTGAAGGCTCTGCGCAAAATTACGCCCGCCATGATGGAACATTACGCGGTGCGCGGGCAGTACACTGCAGGTTCCAGCGAGGGCAAGGCGGTGCCCGGATACCTTGATGAAAAAGGTGCTGATAAATCCAGTGATACCGAAACCTTTGTCGCCCTGAAAGTAGAAATCGATAACTGGCGCTGGTCCGGTGTGCCATTTTACATCCGCACAGGCAAACGGCTGCCTGAAAAGTTTTCCCAAATCGTCATTCATTTCAAACCGGCACCGCACTATATCTTTGACCCGGACCAGAAACATCTGGCCAACAATAAATTGATTATCCGCCTGCAGCCAGACGAAGGTATGGCGCTGAAAATACTCACCAAAGACCAAGGCCTGGATAAAGGCATGCGCCTGCGCCAGGGGCCGTTGGAACTGAGCTTCGCCGAAACTTTTGCCAAGGTTCGTATCCCCGAAGCTTATGAACGGCTGCTGTGGGAAGTCATGAAAGGCCAACAATACCTGTTTGTGCGCCGCGACGAAGTTGAACATGCCTGGCGCTGGATAGACCAGATCATCACCAATTGGCAAGACAGCGGCGAGCCACCAAAACGTTACGCCGCAGGTGGTTGGGGGCCGGTGGCATCGGTGGCTTTAATAACCCGTGACGGACGAAACTGGTATGAAGATGTTTAAGCCCTTATTGCCTGATGGCGTATTTTGGTATCGGGCTGCAACACCGGCCGACCTTGCCCGGAAATTGGCAGAGCAAATTGCGTTGATTCTGCGCCAACGTCTTGAAGTAGCGCCGCGGGCTAGCGTTGCGTTGTCTGGCGGCAGTACACCGATTTTGCTGTTTAAGGCTTTGACCCAGCAAGTTCTGGACTGGCAGCGGATAGACGTTGTGCAGGTAGACGAACGCTGGGTAGATCCGTCGCACCCAGACAGCAACAGCGCCCAGATACGCGCGCATCTGTTGCAGGGAGGGGCTGCAGTGGCACGTTTTCATCCACTGTACGAAAACGTCGCAAGTCCTTCAGCTGGCCTAGGTGCGGTTGGCCAGCGGCTTGAATCTCTGAACTGGCCGCTGGACGTGGTGGTGTTGGGTATGGGCAACGACGGTCATACCGCATCGTTATTTCCGGATGCGCCGGAACTGGTCACGGCCATGGCGGAACACAACGGCCGTAAATTGGCGGTGATAACCCCACCACAACACGCCCAGGCGCGAATCACTCTGACCCGCAGCGCCATTGCCGGCGCCCGTAATTGTATTCTGCACATTCAGGGCGACGACAAACTGGCCACTTTGAGCAAGGCATTGACTGAACCTGATAACTGGGCGCAAATGCCAATCCGCGCGTTTCTGCGGTCGGGTTTGCACATTTTTTGGAGCCCCGCAAAGTGACCTTATCGATGAATGTTCAAGCGCAAGCCCAATGCCAGCGGTTAGACGACATCGTCAGCCTGTCGCCGCTGCTGCCGGTGATCACTATTAATCACCCAGACACCGCAGTGCCTCTGTGCGAGGCGTTGATGCAGGGCGGGCTTAAAGTGTTCGAGATCACTTTGCGCACTGAATACGGTCTGGATGCCATTCGTGCTCTGCGTAAGGCGCTTCCTGACGCCTTTGTAGGCGCCGGTACGGTGTTAACGGTAGAGCAATATAAGCAGGCAGAGGCGGCGGGTGCGCATTTTGTCGTAACACCGGGAATCACACTGCCGTTGCTGGAATACGGGTTGCAAGCTCAGGTGCCGCTGCTGCCAGGCATTGCTACGGCGTCAGAATTAATGAGTGGTTACCAGTTGGGATACCGCCGTTTCAAATTCTTCCCAGCAGAAGTGGCCGGTGGTACGGCGGGCTTGCGAGCGCTGAGTGGACCGTTTGCCGGAGTTCGGTTTTGCCCTACCGGCGGTATTCGCCAAAACACCGCAGCGGATTACCTGGCTTTGGACAACGTGATGACCGTGGGCGGAACCTGGCTGGCGCCGGAAGACGCAGTGGCCACCGGCGATTGGGCGAGAGTCCGCGAACTGGCCAGGGCAAGCCTGGCCGAACTAGGCGCGTGGAGCAGCGTAACTGAGACGTAAAGTTCACACGAATAGGCCGTGAACAGACACAAAAAAACGCCAGCAAGCCGGCGTTTTTTGTGTCTGAATAACCCGCGGTTTAGTGCAGATGTTCACCAACACGTAGAATCTGCATGGAGTTCGTGCCGCCTTGGGCATTGGTAAAGTTGCCTTTGGTAACAACAACCAAGTCGCCGTCTTTCACCACGCCTTGTTTTACCAGTTGCTCAACCGCCTGGGTATTGGTCTCTTCGGCTGCAAAGTTTGCAGCATCAAAGGGTACGGTTTGTACACCACGGTACATCACGACTCGGTGCTGGGTGGTGTGATGGCGTGAAAACGCATAAATCGGCAGGCTGGACTTGATACGAGACATTAGCCGCGGGGTTGCACCGGTTTCGGTCAGGCAGATGATAGCGGCTATGCCGTTCAAGTGATTGGCCGCGTACATGGCAGACAGAGCAATGGCTTCGTCTACTTGTCCCATGGATTCGTGCATCCGATGTTTGGACTGGTGCATGGAGGGGTGTTTCTCCGCACCAATGCAAATTCGCACCATGGCGGCTACCGCTTCCACCGGATAATCCCCCACAGCAGTTTCTGCCGACAGCATCACGGCGTCAGTGTAATCCATCACCGCGTTAGCCACATCCGACACTTCGGCGCGGGTGGGCATGGGGTTGGTGATCATCGATTCCATCATCTGGGTGGCCGTAATTACCGCGCGATTGAGAATCCGAGCGCGCTGAATAATGTGCTTCTGCACACCGACCAGTTCGGCATCGCCGATCTCCACTGCCAGATCGCCGCGGGCAACCATGACCACGTCAGACGCTTCGATAACCGCATCCAGTGCGGCGTCATCGTGGGCCAGCTCGGCGCGTTCAATTTTTGCGACCAGCCCTGCTTCAGAGCCGGCCTCTTTCAGCAAACGACGGGCGGTGTGCATGTCTTCGGCGTTGCGAACGAAAGAAACGGCAACATAATCTGCGCCCAATCTGGCGGCAGTAACAATGTCTTGCTTGTCTTTCTCGGTCAGCGCCTCAGCTGACAGGCCACCGCCGCGCTTGTTCAGGCCTTTGTTGTTAGACAAGGGCCCACCGATCAAAACCGTAGAGGTGATGCTGTGATCGTCTACTGCGTCTATCTGCATTTCGATACGGCCGTCGTCCAGCACCAGAATGTCACCGGGTTTTACATCACGGATAAGCTGTTCGTAATCGATGCCTACGCAATCGGAGGTGCCACTTTCTTTGTCCATGGTGGCGTCCAGCACAAAGGTTTGGCCGGCGGTAAGGGTGACTTTATTGTCGCAAAAGCGGGCAATGCGCAATTTTGGTCCTTGCAGGTCGGCCATAATAGCGACAAAACGGCCCTGTGCCTTGGCGGTGTCGCGGACCAGGCGCGCGCGCTTTTCGTGATCTTCCGCAGTGCCGTGGGAAAAATTCAGACGGGTAACGTCGACACCCGCAGCAATAATAGCGCCCAGAGATTCGGGGCTATCAGTAGCGGGACCAAGGGTGGCAACAATCTTCGTACGCCGGAGCATGGTGGGTGTCCTTTCAGAATGGGAAGGTGTTTCGCTTATGCGGTTTGGCTGGCTGTCGGCTTTTGCCTTCATTGGCTGGCTTTTATAAGTGCAGCAGCATTATCCAGCATTCGGTTCGAGAACCCCCATTCATTATCATACCAAGCCATGACTTTTACATGACGCCCGATCACGCGCGTGTGGTTGGCATCAAAAATACTCGAACGAGCGTCATGGTTAAAGTCAACGCTTACCAGTTTTTCCTGGTTGTATCCCAGTACGCTGCTTTTTTCAGCCGCGGCTTTCACCGCCGCGTTAACTTCCTCTACGGAGGTGTCGCGGTTCGCAATAAAGCCAAAGTCGACCAGCGACACATTAATGGTCGGTACACGAATCGCCAGGCCGTCCAACTTGCCGTTCAGTGCCGGAATGATTTTACCAATCGCGGCGGCGGCACCGGTTTTGGTGGGGATCATCGACTGGGTGGCTGAGCGCGCGCGGTAAAGGTCTGAATGGTAAACATCGCTTAAATTCTGGTCGTTGGTATAGGAGTGAATGGTGGTCATTAATCCGCTTTCAATTCCGACCGCATTGTTCAACGCTTCTGCAATCGGCGCCAGGCAGTTAGTGGTGCAGGAGGCGTTGGAAATAATGTGATGGTCGGCGCTCAGAATCTGGTCGTTTACACCGAAAACCACCATGGCGTCTGCGTCCGGGCTGGGTGCAGAAATAATCACTTTGCGGGCCCCCGCCTGTAAATGGCCCGCGGCTTTTTCACGTGTTGTGAACAAACCCGTGCACTCCAGAACCACGTCTACGCCCAGATCTTTCCACGGCAGGTCGACGGGGTTGCGGATCGCGCTGATGGCAATGCGGTCGCCGTTCACGCTGAGGGAGTCGGCATCGTGGCTTACGTCGGCAGTAAAACGCCCGTGAACACTGTCATACTTGAGCAGGTGAGCGTTGGTTTCGGCATCGCCCAGGTCATTAATAGCGACCACCTGCATCTGCTCACGATAATTGTTCTCGTAAAGAGCGCGAAGCGTGTTGCGGCCAATGCGGCCAAACCCGTTAATTGCGATTCGGATGGTCATGATGTTACTCCTAGACGGATGATCTTTTTTCGGAAATACGATTGATGTAGTAAATGTATCAACAAAACGCAAACAAATGAACACTAAAACCGGTAAAATGTAAGAAATAAAACGTAAAAATACGTTGTTAGTCAAAATAATCAAACAAACCTGCTGCCAGTGGAGCTTGCCATGAACCCGACCGTTGATCGCGTAACCCAAAGAATTATTGAGCGCAGCCGAGCATGGCGTCTGGATTATCTGACGCGTATGCAGGCGTTGAAGAACAGTTCGCCCCAGCGCGGCACCTTGTCTTGCGGTAATCTGGCCCACGGTTTTGCCGCTTGCGAGCAGGGCGATAAAGACACTCTTAAGCTGATGAACCGGGCCAATGTGGCGATTGTGTCTGCGTACAACGATATGTTGTCGGCGCACCAGCCTTACGCGTCGTTTCCCGATGTTATTCGTAAGGCTGCCCGTGGCATGGGGTCTATGGCCCAGTTCGCGGGTGGTACACCGGCCATGTGTGATGGCGTTACCCAGGGCCAGCCGGGTATGGAGCTTAGCCTGTTTTCGCGAGACACCATCGCCATGAGTACGGCGGTTTCGCTCAGCCACAACATGTTCGATGCAACACTGCTGCTGGGCATTTGCGACAAGATTGTTCCGGGACTGTTGATAGGCGCACTCAGCTTCGGCTACTTGCCAACCATTCTGGTGCCGGCCGGCCCCATGCCGTCCGGGCTTCCTAACAAAGAGAAGCAGCGCATTCGGCAACTGCACGCCGAGGGCAAAATTGGTAAAGAAGAACTGCTGGAAGCCGAAAGTAAGTCCTACCACAGTCCTGGCACCTGCACCTTTTACGGTACTGCCAACAGCAACCAGTTGTTGGTTGAGGTGATGGGTCTGCACCTGCCGGGCAGTGCGTTTGTGAATCCTGGCACGCCCTTGCGTGAGCAGCTGACTCGTGTCTCTACAGAGCAGGTTATTCGCCTTTCGAAACCCCAGGGCGGCACTCTAGGGTTGGGTGACATGGTGGATGAAAAGTCCATTGTAAATGCGCTGGTAGCATTGCTGGTCACTGGTGGGTCCACCAACCACACTTTGCACTGGGTGGCCATTGCTCGCGCTGCCGGCGTTATTATTGACTGGAACGACTACGCTGAGCTGTCGTCGGTGGTGCCTTCCATGACCCGCATTTATCCCAATGGCGAAGCGGATATCAATGCCTTCCACGACGCCGGTGGCACACCTTTTTTGATTCGCGAACTGCTCAGCCACGGCTATTTGCACAACGATGTACAAACCGTGATGGGTTTTGGTCTTGAGCGTTATACCCGGGGGCCTGCGCTGAAAAACGGCGAACTGACCTGGCAGCCGGCACCGGCAAAGAGCCTTGACCCGAGCGTGCTGAGCAGTGCTGCCAAACCGTTTTCCGAAGGCGGAGGCCTGAAGGTGCTTAACGGCAACCTTGGCCGTGGAGTTATAAAAGTGTCGGCGGTAGCACCTCAGCATCACAAAGTGCAGGCGCCAGCAGTGGTATTCAACGACCAGAACGAACTGAAAGCCGCGTTTGATGCCGGTGAGCTGAATCGGGATTGCGTAGTGGTTGTGCGTTTTCAGGGGCCAAAAGCCAACGGTATGCCGGAGCTGCATAAGCTGACGCCCTACCTGGGTGTTCTGCAGGATCGCGGTTTTCAGGTGGCGCTGGTGACCGATGGGCGTATGTCTGGCGCCTCGGGCAAAGTGCCAGCGGCCATACACGTTTATCCGGAAGCACTTACCGGTGGTGCCCTAGCCAAAGTGCGCGATGGTGACGTTATATCCCTGAATGCAGGTACCGGTTCGCTGGAGCTTTTGTTAGACGAACAGGTTCTTGCTAGTCGCGAACCGGTAAAACCTAACTTGGCGGCATCCCATCACGGCCATGGCCGTGAACTGTTTGGTTGGATGCGCCGCAGCACCAGCAGTCCGGAACAGGGCGCCAGTGTGTTCTGGAATTACGACAATGAAACTGACATATAGGACTGCAATTTTGCGTTTGTACAAAACAACGTCAGGTCTGACTTTCTCCTTAATATCAGGGAAAAAATCTCCGGACGGAACAGTCCGGCCGGAGAAAAGTGTCTGAGAAAGTATCAGGCGCTGCGCTGGAGAATGGAGAAAAGAAAATAGAGCGTGGACAGGATTTGTCGCGTTACGCTGCTTCCTTGTCTGCCAGGTAGCTGTCCAATGCCGCAACGTCGATGTCTGAGGCGTAAAGTCCTTGCTTGGTGCGGCGCCAAAGGATGTCTTCAGTGGTCATGGCCCATTCGTTTCTGACCAAGTGCTCTACTTCTCTCTCATACAGCGTGCCCACGAAGTGCTTGCCAAGATCGTCTACGCTAGCGCAATTGTTCAGAATATCCCGTGACGTTGTGCCGTAGGTGCGCACGTAGCGGCTGACCAGTTTTTCCGGCAACCAGGGATAGGCCTGATTGAGTGAAGCGGCCAGATTAATCTGGTTGTCAAAGTCGCCACCCGGAAGCACGGCCGTTTTGGTCCAATGGCCCTGGGTGTTTTTGAAGAAGTGGCACACTTTATCGGTAGCCGCTTCCGCCAGTTTGCGATACGTAGTGATTTTGCCACCAAACACCGAAACCAAAGGCGCTTTGTCTTTCTCTTCGCTTACTTCAAAGGTGTAGTCGCGGGAGGCTTTCTGTGCGTTCTCTTCTTCACCGTCCATCAGCGGGCGCACGCCCGAATAAGACCAGACCACGTCAGACGGTTGCAGCTGTCGCTTAAAGTGCGAGTTCACAATTTTCAGCAAATAGGTGGTTTCTTCCGGCGAGATTTTGGCATCTTTCGGGTTGCCTTCGTATTCAACGTCGGTGGTGCCAATCAGCGAGAAGTTATCTTCGTAAGGAATGACGAACACAATGCGGTCGTCTTCGTTTTGAAGAATATAGGCCTCTTCTTCTTGGTTCAGGCGGGGCACCACAATGTGGCTGCCTTTTACCATGCGGATCATTTTCGGCGCCGGCATCGACAGGCTCTCACCAAACAATGAACTTACCCAAGGGCCCGAAGCGTTCACAATGCACTTGGCAGAAATCATTTGATCTGCGTTTGTGTCGGTGTCACGAAGGGTAATTTGCCATTCGTCGCGACCGCGTACCGCATCTACGCACTTGGTGCGGGTTAAAATGGTGGCGCCAGATTGCTGGGCTTTTTTAGCGGTCAGTACCACCAGTCGTGCGTCGTCTACCCAACCATCGGAATATTCAAAGCCGCGGGTGATATCCGGTTTTAACGGACCGGACCCATCAAAACGAATGGATTTGGAACCGGGCAAAATTTCCCGCTTGGCCAAATGATCATATAGAAATAAACCTGCACGAATCATCCACGCCGGGCGCAAGTGCGACCGGTGTGGCAAACGAAAGCGCATGGGCCACATGATGTGAGGAGAATTGCGCAAAAGCGACTCGCGCTCTGCCAGTGCTTTTTGCACTAGGCGAAATTCATAGTGTTCCAGGTAACGCAGTCCGCCGTGAATAAGCTTGCTGCTGCTGGATGACGTCGCCGAAGCCAAATCATTCATTTCACAAAGCAGTACTTTTAAGCCTCGGCCTGCAGCGTCCATTGCGATGCCGGTACCATTTACGCCGCCGCCAACGATAACGACGTCATAACGTTGGTGATCTGCAGTCATAGTCGGTCATCTCCTGATGCCATTCGAAAGGACGCTTTCTGGTTATGCGCGCTTTTCAGAGTTCATATGAGCTAAAAATCCATTATGCGGAAGCTGGATATATTCGTAAAGGAAAAAATAGAAAAAAAGCGAAAATAAAAGAACATATAAAACACCAAGCCAATTAGTTGCACAAAAATCAGACTAAATGAAGAGTAACATCGTGCTCGATGAGCAGTTGCGAGATTTCCGGGGGGGGTAGCTGGTCAGTGAAGACGTGATCAGCTTGGGTGATGTTGCCTAACCGAACCATGGCGTTGCGGCCAAACTTTGAATGGTCCGCCGCCAGCAGAACCTGACCGGAATTGGCAATGATTGACTGGGCTACCCGTACTTCGCGGTAGTCAAAATCAAGTAGCGAGCCGTCGTTGTGAATGCCGCTGATGCCGATAATGCCAAAATCCATTTTGAATTGATTGATAAAATCTCGGGTGGCTTCGCCTACAATGCCTCCATCGCGACTGCGAACTTCGCCACCAGCGATAATAACGTGAAAGTCGTCTTTAGCGGATAGAATAGAGGCTACGTGCAAATTGTTGGTTACAATCTGTAAGTTTTTCTTTTCAAGCAACGCTTTAGCAATGGTCTCAGTGGTGGTGCCAATGTTGATGAACATCGAGGAGTTGTCGGGGATCAGCTTGATCATGGCTTCGGCAATGCGTTCTTTGGCCTCCAGGTCCATAATCTTGCGGGCTTGATAGTCGGTGTTGACGGTGCTTGAGTCTATGCCCGCACCACCGTGATGGCGCCTTAGCTTTTTATGTTTTGCTAGCTCGTTCAAGTCTCGGCGAATGGTTTGCGGCGTTACTTTGAACTGTTCTACCAGCTGCTCGGTGGTGACAAACCCGTTGTGCTGGATCAGTTCCATAATCAAATCCTGTCGGCGCCGCTGAGCCATTCAACATCCTCCACTTGGGGTTCTTATTATACGATTGTCTGTTTGATTGGAAATACTACAAAAGCTTAATCGTTTTCTATGCTGTATGCAGCCGTTCGGGTCCAACAGAGGGGAGTTGAGTGCGGACATAGGTAAAACTTCTTGGCATTCATGTTCAAAAAAGTAAAAATACGAACAAATAAGAAAGCGAGGTCTACAAAAAATGAGTCAATATATACTTGCCATAGATCAGGGAACTACCAGTTCCCGTGCCATTCTTTTTGACTTGCACGGTAATATTCATGCGGTACGGCAGCAGGAGTTTCCCCAGCATTTTCCTGACAGTGGCTGGGTCGAGCATAAGCCGGCAGACATCTGGTCAACGGTGAAAAGTACCTGCGACGAGGTGATGGCAGAAGAGTTTGGTGTTAATGACGAAGTGGTCGCGGTGGGTATTACCAATCAGCGTGAGACCACCATAATATGGGATCGGAAAACCGGCGAGCCGGTTTATAACGCGATTGTCTGGCAAGATCGGCGAACCGCCGCTTACTGCAAAACAATGAAGTCGTCCAACCATGAACCCTTAGTGCATAGTAAAACCGGACTGTTAATTGACCCTTATTTTTCCGCCACAAAAATTCGTTGGATTCTGGAAAATGTTCCAGGCACGCGGGAACGGGCGGAACGTGGGGAATTGGTTTTTGGAACCGTTGACAGTTTCCTGTTATGGAAGCTCACAGGGGGGCAGGTGCACCGCACCGACGCGACCAACGCCAGCCGCACGTTGCTGTTTAATATTCATACCCAGCAGTGGGATGAAGAGCTACTGGAATTATTCGATATTCCCGCGTCCTTGCTGCCCGAGGTGATGGATTCGTCAGACGATTTTGGCAAAATCACGGAAGGTGGTGCCCTGAACGGTGTGTCTGTTTTAGGGGTTGCCGGCGATCAGCAGGCGGCGTTGTTCGGCCAGACCTGTTTCGAGGTTGGTATGGCAAAGAGCACCTACGGCACCGGTTGTTTTCTTATGCTCAATACCGGTGATAAAGCGCTGCAGTCCGAGCATCGATTGCTGACAACGGTCGCCTACCGCCTGAATGGAAAACCGACCTATGCAATAGAGGGCAGTATCTTTATTGCCGGGGCAACGATTCAGTGGCTGCGCGATGGTTTGCAACTGATCAGTAATGCATCCGAGGCCGAGCCGCTGGCGGAAGGCACGCCGGTAGATCACGGCGTTTATTTAGTGCCGGCGTTCACCGGGCTGGGTGCACCTTACTGGGACCCTAATGCCCGCGGTGCAATTTTTGGCCTGACCCGTGATACTGGTATCAAGGAAATTGTAACCGCTGGATTGCAGTCGGTGTGTTATCAGACCAAAGATCTGCAGAAAGCCATGGAGAAAGACGGTATTCGTCCAATCACCTTGCGGGTAGATGGCGGCATGGTCAAAAACAATTGGGTCATGCAGTTCTTGGCAGACATTCTGGGCGCAACCGTTGATCGGCCTTCGTTGGTAGAGACCACGGCTCTGGGCGTCGCTTATTTGGCGGGTTTAAAAGCCGGTGTATACGGATCGCTGGAAGAGCTCGCCGAGTTATGGCGCTGCGAACGCCGCTTTGAACCGATGATGTCGAAATCAGATCGCGATCGATTGTACGCAGGCTGGATTCAGGCGGTACACAAACTTTAAGCGAAGCGGGAATTATAAACGTCGGTTGCGCGCGCTAACGCACCCCCAGTTCCCGCAGGCGTTTGTAGAGTGTGTTACGGCTGATTGATAGCTCTCGCGCTGCGCTGGAAATGTTGCCCATGCATTTTTGATAGACCTGCAAGGTGTGAACAAGGGGTTCGGGCGCGGCTTTTTTCAGTTCGCCAAGCGCGGTCTCCGAGCCGCTTTCGCCAGTACTGGAGGTAACGGCGTCTAACAGGTTTCCGGCAGCGGTAGTCTCAAGCTGGGCCAAAAAATCGGTGGGCAGATGCCATATCTGGAGATCTTCGCCGTCGGCAATGGCAACAGCTACCCTGATCACATTGACCAGTTGGCGAATATTTCCGGGCCACGGGTGATGGGTCAGGGCTGCCAGAATTCGCGGCGACAGTGCCTCGCTTTGCTCTGGATCGCGGTATTGGCTGTAAATATGTTGCACCAGGTTGTGTTTGTCAGTGCGATCACGAAGTGCTGGCAGCTCGACACACAGCCCGTTGATGCGATAGTAAAGGTCTGCGCGTAATTGTCCCGATTCAACGTGTAAGGCCGGTGCACGGTTCGTGGCTGTTATCAGTAGAATATCTACCGCAATACTGTCGGTGGCCCCAACCGGTGTTACCACCCGTTCCTGAAGTACCCGCAATAACCTTGACTGTGCCGATAAAGGCATTTCGCCAATTTCATCCAGAAACAAAATGCCTTTGTGAGCTTTACGAATGAACCCCAATGAACCTTGCGCCCGTGCTCCGGTAAAGGCGCCGGCTTCGTAGCCAAACAGTTCCGACTCCACCAGTTCCAGCGGAATAGCCGCGCAATTAACCGCAACCAACGCCTGCTCTTTGCGCTGTGTGGCCTGATGCAGTGCTTTAACCAGCACTTCTTTGCCAACCCCGGTTTCCCCGGTAATCAGCACTGGCACGCCGCGCTCCAACACTTTCAGGCTTTGCTCGGCGCAGCGGCGAACGGTTGCGTCGCCGTATTCGAGTGTTGAAAAGTCGGCGCTGTTCGTATTTGTCGCCTTGCTTTGAGGTGCTACTGCTGAAGGGGCTCGGGCGGGCGGCCGTACCTGAGCAATCGTGGGTCGTTGGACTTTCGCACTCAGGCGCACCCGATTTTTAGTGCTGAGCTGTAATGCAGATTGCGCTGGGTGCCCAAGAATGTGATTGCGATGGGTCGTAAACAGGTCGTCCAGCCGAACCCCAACGGTCGTTTTACTTAACAGTTGGTCGGCCCGTTGATTGCTGGCCACGACACGCCCCAAATCATCGCAAATCAGTATGCCAGACCAGGGGCTGTCGAAGTTGTCTGCGGTGGTACTGAGTGTCAGCATAAAATGGTCGCGCTCAAATTGCCGCCTTAGCAGGCGATTGTCTACCGACTGCGCTAGCAACCGAACCACACCCAGAGTGTGAGCCTGGGGTAGGTAGGCGTCACTGAATACGCTGAGTACGCCGACCAACTGCTTGTGTGCGTCAAAAATAGGCGCGGCTGAGCCAATCATGCTGCGATTGAGTTTTAGAAAGTGTTCGTTGCGCTGAATCTGCACCGCTTTGTTGGTGGCAATCGCAGTGCCTATGGCGTTTGTACCACAGCGCTCCTCCTGCCAGTTTGCGCCTTGCTGAAACCAGGGTTTCAACTGTGCCTCAGTAACGCGCTCGTCCCCCCAGCTTTTAAGCACCGTTGCGTGCCGGTTTGCTAGCAGAATCAGGCAGCGGCTACTGGAAAGCACGTTGCGATAGTACGGCAGCACTTCGGCTTCGGTACTGGCCAGTAGCTCGTGATATTGGCGTTCCAGCTCTTCTACCTGTGCCGCGCCGGGTGCCGGTGGAGTGGGTTCGAAGTCGTGATCAAGGCCCCAGGCGATGCAGCGATCCCAGGATTGTTCGACCAGACTGCGTTCAATTTCGTATTTGGTGTTTTTCATTAAGCCGCATCTCTGTGTTCGTTTTCGAGTTATTCGGTGCCGATTTGCGAAGCGGGTTGGTCATTATTGCGCTAAATACTGTTCAATAATCTGTGTAATTTGTGTTGAGGTCAATGTTCAAGTTGAACAAAGTAGTGTTAAGCGAACATCTTTAATTTCTATTTAGAAAGAACGGAAATAAAAAAGTCTATATAAATCATAAATATAAGTATTTTTACGTAGAATTGTGAAAAGCTGGTATGGCCTTTGCGTTGCCTGACTCGCGATCAAAAGATCGGGCGCGATCATTTGCTCAGATGTGTTTCCACAAGAACAACAAGGAACAGATATGTCCTTAACTCTGGAGAACCTCTCCCACAGGGTCGACGGTGTCGACTATATCCGGAATGCCAATCTCACCTTTCAGGCTGGCTCTTTCAATGTGCTGCTAGGTCGAACGCTCTCGGGCAAGACCTCGATGATGCGCTTGATGGCCGGGCTTGATAAACCCAACGAAGGTCGCTTGATCTTCAACGGCCAGGATGTAACCGGACAGAGCGTACAAGCCCGGAACGTCTCGATGATCTACCAGCAATTCATCAATTACCCAGGCATAACGGTGTATGAAAACATTGCGTCGCCTTTGCGCCTGGCGAAAATGACTGAGTCTGAGATTGACCGCCGGGTGAAAGAAACCGCGGCCATGCTGCAGATTAGCCCCCTCCTGAAGCGCTATCCTCTTGAACTTTCCGGTGGCCAGCAACAGCGTACGGCGATGGCGCGAGCATTGGTTAAAGATGCCACATTGGTGCTGTTCGATGAACCCTTGGTCAACCTTGATTATAAATTGCGGGAAGAACTGCGGGCCGAACTGCGCGACTTGTTCCGTGAACGCCAGTGTATTGCGGTATACGCCACCACGGAAGCCAACGAAGCCTTGGCGTTGGGCGGCACAACCACGCTGTTGCATGAAGGGAGTGTGATTCAGAACGGTCCGGTTATGGATGTGTACCGGTCACCGGTAAATACCCTGGCTGCGCAGCTGTTCAGTGAACCGCCGATGAATATGATCCGCGGACGCGTGACAGACACCGAAGTAACGTTTGATGAATACTCCCATCATGCTTTGACTCAAGAATTGTCCAAACTGATGCCAGGAGATTACTGGTTCGGGGTTCGCCCGAGCCACATTGCTCTGGTGCCGGCCAACGACGACGATCTTGAAATTTCGATGGAAGTCGCGCTGAGCGAAATCAGCGGTTCGGAAACGTTTATACACATCGAAAACAGCCATTTTGAAATGGTGATGCAGCTGATGGGTGTTCACCAATACCACACCGGTGCCCCGGTTAAGGTCTACCTGCCCATCAACAAGCTGTTTGTTTTCGACAGCGCCGAAAAGTTGGTGCAAACACCATCGCGGATACTAGGAGGGGCTGTCTAATGGCTGAAATTCAATTGAAATCACTGGCTCACAGCTACAGCGATAAGCCTGGCGGACCAGAAGACTATGCGATTCGCCAGCTCGACCACGTTTGGCATGAAGGCGGCGCCTACGCTCTGCTAGGGCCATCTGGTTGTGGCAAAAGCACCATGCTGAATATTATTTCCGGCCTGGTTCAGCCCTCTGAAGGTGAAGTGCTGTTTGACGGTAAGCGGGTCAACGAGCTGTCGCCGCGGGATCGTAACATCGCCCAAGTGTTCCAGTTTCCGGTCGTTTACGACTCCATGACCGTGTTTGATAACCTGGCATTTCCGTTAAAGAACAACAAAATACCGAAGTCACGCATCAAGGCGCGGGTGCAAGAAATTGCCGAAGTGCTGGAAATTGAAGACAAGCTCTACAAAAAGGCTAAAAATCTGACCGCCGACGAAAAGCAGAAAGTGTCCATGGGGCGCGGTTTGGTGCGGGAAGACGTGTCGGCCATTCTGTTTGATGAACCGCTTACGGTGATTGACCCCCAGTTGAAGTGGAAACTGCGGCGCAAACTGAAGCAGATTCACGAGCAGTTTGATATCACCATGGTGTACGTGACCCACGATCAGCTGGAAGCGTCTACATTTGCTGACAAGATTGCGGTGATGTATGGCGGCCAGATCGTTCAGTTCGGCACGCCCACCGAGTTGTTCGAGCAGCCTAACCATACCTTTGTTGGCTACTTTATTGGCAGCCCAGGTATGAACCTGGTTGAAGTAGAGCGCAGCGCCGCAGGGGTTCGTTTCAGGTCTACTCAGGTAGACTTGGCGCCGTGGCAGGTCGAACTGTTGAAACGCCTCACATCCAAAAACATCAAAATCGGGATCCGTCCGGAGTTTATCCAGCTGTCTCCGACTGCTTCGGACGACACCTACGAGGCCGAGATTCTGGATATGGAAGACCTCGGTACCTACAAAATTATCACCGTGCAGCTGGATCAGCAGGAGATGAAAGTGCGGATGAACGAAGAGTTTGAGGGTGCCATTGGCAGCCGCACGAACCTTTCGTTCCCGCAACAGTGGCTGAAGCTGTATGTCGATGAATTCCTGGTACAGGAGCCGCAGTGATGCAAAAAATCCAGAATAACCGCGCGTGGTGGCTGGTGTTGCCGGTATTTTTGCTGGTTGCTTTTTCAGCGTTGATCCCGCTGATGACCGTTGTGAACTATTCGGTACAGGATATTTTTGGCCCGGGGCAGGCGTTTTTCGTCGGTACCGAGTGGTTCAAAGAGGTCCTGGGTGACGAGCGTTTGCAGGATTCCCTGATTCGCCAGTTCATGTTCTCTGGCGCTGTGCTGCTTATTCAGATCCCGTTGGGCATCAGTGTTGCGCTGATGATGCCGAAGTCTGGCATTAAAGGGTCTGTGTGTCTGATTCTGATCGCTATTCCGCTGCTGATTCCCTGGAACGTGGTAGGCACCATCTGGCAGGTTTTCGCTAGGGGCGACATTGGCCTGTTTGGCTGGGGCCTTAACGAGCTTGGCTTTGACTACAACTACACCGGCGACACCGTCGACGCGTGGTTAACGGTTTTGCTAATGGACGTATGGCACTGGACTCCGCTGGTAGCGCTGCTTTGCTACTCGGGCCTGCGCGCCATCCCGGAAGCCTTTTATCAAGCAGCTGAAATTGACCGCGCCTCTAAATGGGCAGTGTTCCGTTATATCCAGCTCCCACGGCTGAAAAGCGTGTTGATCATTGCGGTGCTGTTGCGCTTTATGGACAGCTTTATGATTTATACCGAGCCGTTTGTATTGACCGGCGGTGGGCCTGGCAGTTCGACCACCTTTTTGAGCCAAACATTAACCACCATGGCCATCGGACAGTTTGACCTGGGTCGTGCAGCTGCCTTCTCGCTGATCTACTTCATGATTGTGCTGTTGATTTCGTGGCTGTTCTTTACCGCCATCACTCAAGATGACAAAGAAAAATAAGGAGAGTGTGATGAAACAAACCCGTTTAAAAAGCGTCGCGATCACCCTTTTTATAGCGCTTTTGCTAACCCCGGTTTACTGGTTATTGAACATGTCGTTCAAAACAAACCAGGAAATCCTGGGGGGCCTTACGTTTTTTCCAAAAATCTTCACCCTTGATAACTATGCGGTCATTTTTAGTGATCCCAGTTGGTACAATGGCTACTTAAACTCGATGACGTATGTGTCCATGAACGTGGTTATCACGCTTCTGGTGGCGTTGCCGGCGGCTTACGCATTCAGCCGCTACAAATTCCTGGGCGACAAGCATCTGTTTTTCTGGCTGCTGAGCAACCGAATGGCGCCGCCGGCGGTATTCCTGTTGCCATTCTTTCAGCTGTACTCGTCGATTGGTCTGTTTGATACACACATTGCCGTTGCACTTGCGCACTGTTTGTTCACCGTACCTCTGGCAGTGTGGATTCTGGAAGGTTTTATGAAAGGTGTACCCCGTGAGTACGACGAGATGGCCTTTATTGACGGTTACAGCTTTCCAAGGTTCTTTATCAAAGTATTCCTGCCAATGATCCGCTCTGGCATTGGCGTAACCGCGTTTTTTACCTTTATGTTTTCATGGGTAGAACTGTTGCTTGCCCGCACTCTGACATCTGTAGACGCCCAGCCGATTGGCGCCATCATGACGCGGACCATAGGGGCAAGCGGTATTGATTGGGGAGTGCTGTCTGCAGCCGGCGTTCTGACGATTATTCCCGGCATATTGGTGATTTGGTTCGTTCGTAACCATGTGGCCAAAGGCTTCGCTCTCGGGCGCGTATAAGGAGAATACTGATGATTGACTGGATGAACTGGACCCCCACGGTCGTAATCTTTTTTGTGGTGATCGCTTCGATTCTTGCGGTTATGACTGTCTACGAAGTTGTTTCGCCTTGTCGCGAACGCAAAGGATTTTTGCCTATCGAAACCACCCGTGGCGACCGGCTGTTTATTGGCTTGCTGTCGACCGCTTACATTCATCTGACCTTTCTTGCAGTCAGCGATGTGAGCTTGTGGGTAGCGCTGGCGGTCTCTGTAGCCTGGATGGGCGTGTTGCTGCGCTGGGGTTAAACCAAAGCGGTGCATTGAAAAGCACAGCGTGTCTTGAAACAATGGACAATATTCGGTTAAAAGTGGTTGTAAAGGATTCGGAATCGAACTATTTTTAAATCTATGATCGAAAGCGATCATTAACCAATTCTCGAGCACAACGTTTAGTGCGTATAAAGTGCAATGTGTACCACGTTTTAAGGACTCTAGTGCTATAAGTGATGTAGATGTAAAAACGGAGTGCGGTCTGGTCCCGCTCCATCCATAAAAAGTAAATGAGGTCGGGTATGTTCAAAAATAACAAACATCCTAAAACTCTTATACTCAGTGCCGCGATTGCCGCTGCCAGTATGAGCCTGAGCCTGCAAGCTTACGCCGATCAGTACTCGGACGCGGCTGAAAAGTGGGTGAGTGAGTCATTTAAAAAGTCGACTCTCAGCAAGGAACAACAGCTGGCGGAGATGGCGTGGTTTACTCAGGCTGCGGAAGAGTTCCGTGGAATGGAAATTAACGTGGTTTCAGAAACCATTGCCACTCACGAGTATGAATCCAACGTTCTGGCTAAAGCATTCTCCGAAATTACCGGCATCAAACTGACCCATAACCTGATCCAGGAAGGCGACGTTATCGAAAAGCTGCAGACTCAAATGCAGTCAGGCCGAAACATTTACGACGGCTATGTGAATGACTCCGACCTGATCGGTACTCACTTCCGGTACGGTAAGGTTGTAGCAATTGACGACATCATGGCTGGCTCTGGCAAAGATCTAACTCTGCCAACGCTGGATCTTGAAGATTTTATCGGGTTGGAGTTTACCACTGGGCCTGATGGCAAACTGTATCAGTTGCCTACTCAGCAATTCGCCAATCTGTACTGGTTTCGAGCTGACTGGTTTGAACGTGAAGACTTGAAAAAGCAGTTTTCAGACATCTACGGTTATGACTTGGGCGTTCCGGTAAACTGGTCTGCCTACGAAGATATTGCCGAGTTCTTCTCGGTTCACGTGAAAGAAATTGATGGCAAGAAAGTATACGGCCACATGGACTATGGCAAGAAAGACCCGTCTCTTGGCTGGCGGTTCACCGATGCCTGGTTTTCTATGGCGGGTGCCGGCGACAAAGGCCTGCCTAACGGCTTGCCGGTAGACGAGTGGGGTATTCGGGTTGAAGATTGTCGTCCGGTCGGTTCCAACGTGTCCCGTGGCGGTGCCACCAACGGCCCGGCAGCGGTTTACGCGACCGCCAAGTACGTGGAATGGATGCAAAAGTATGCGCCGCCCGAAGCAACGGGTATGACCTTCTCTGAGTCTGGCCCAGTACCTGCCCAGGGTGCCATCGCCCAGCAGATTTTCTGGTACACGGCCTTTACCGCCAGCATGATCGAAGAAGGGCTGCCGGTTGTAAATGAAGACGGTACTCCGAAATGGCGTATGGCGCCTTCGCCCCGTGGCCCTTACTGGGAAGAAGGCATGAAGCTGGGCTATCAGGACGTAGGTTCCTGGACCTTCCTGGAATCAACTCCTGAGAAGCGTCGCCTGGCGGCTTGGTTGTATGCCCAGTTTACGGTTTCCAAGACTGTGTCTCTGGAAAAAACCGTCGCTGGCCTGACGCCGATTCGCGAATCTGACCTCAACTCTGACGTGATGTCAGAAATGGCGCCGAAGCTCGGTGGTCTGGTTGAGTTCTATCGCAGTCCGGCACGGGTTCAATGGACGCCGACTGGCACCAACGTTCCTGATTACCCGAAGTTGGCCCAGCTGTGGTGGCAGTACATTGCCCAGGCTGCCAGTGGCGAAGCGACTCCTCAGGAAGCTTTGGATGGTTTGGCAGATGCTCAAGATCGCGTAATGGAGCGTCTGGAACGTGCCAACGTACTGGAAACCTGCGGTCCTAAGCTGAACGAGCCGCGTGACCCGCAGTACTGGTTGGATCAGCCGGGCGCACCCAAGCCCAAGCTGGCCAACGAAAAGGTACAAGGCGTAACCGTACCTTATAATGAACTTTTGAAAAGTTGGGCAGACGCTCGCAAGAGCTAACTCCCGAAGACCGATGCAGGTCGCAATCGAAACTCTCGATTGCGACCTGCAATTCACCGTTACCATGGTGGGTCTGGTGAATTTCTCATTTCCCCCCCGATTATATTAAGTCACATTATCTGTCCTGGCCCACGTGTTTTTTGTCGGCCTTTTCTGCTCTTTTGCTCAGTTCATTTTGGGCTAGTGGTGAGAGTAAAAAACATGAATAAAATCTCGGTCATTCACCGGCTCTACGCTGGTTTTGCGATGCTCTGTTTGATCATTGTCTGTTGGGGTGCGTTTAACAGTCGCATTATGTCTTCCTTTTCGGACACCACCCATGAGCTGACATCAGACTATTTTCCCCTCGCCGCGCAAATTCAGCAAGTTGACACTCACCGGGCTGAAGCCGGAAAGCAGGCGCTTTCTATGATGGCGGCAGACGACCCCGATATGTTGTCTGTCAGGCTGTCTGCGCTTGAAACAACCATTAGTACATTAAACCTGTTAGCGAATGGTATTTCTTCGTTAGACAACATAGAAAAATTTCCTGTGGTGCAAACTCGAAACCAACGTGTCGCACAGAATGTTATCGCGTTGAAATTGTCCGTTGAACAGCTGGACGAATACAATCGTTCGGTGTTGGAAGTTTCCGAAATAGTTAACGAAGGTTTGTCGGCATTTCTGGCTAATAACGCAGAAATGAAACGGCTCTTAGTGAGAGAGGGCACGGAACCCGCCGGTGACGATATTTATATCCGGGACTTGTTTACTACGATTATGGAAAACCTGGCGAACATTGAACTGCTCATTATGCAAATGGTCAGTACCGACGATGCAGATAAACTCGCAAGTGTCATCGAGAATCTGCGGATGAACACTCAGATCATTGAGCCGGATATCAATGCGTTAGTGTCAGAAGTTCCGCGATTGGAAGGGCTTCCCGTTTTGATCAGTCATTTTGTGGCGGCAGTGAATCAAGATGATGGCATTATTAACCAATACTTGGGGTATCGTCAGAATCGCCTGAATCTGGCGCAGGCCGGGCAGGAAGTGGATCGGCACCTGGGCGATCTTGCGGAAAATCTCGACGGGATGAGAGTGGCGGTTTCAGACCGGATTACCCAAACGGTCGTGGCGCTTGACGAGTCTGCCCGACGGTCGGAACAGCTGGTTTACGGGTTGTTATCGCTGGTTGTTTTGTTCGCTTTGGGCACCTCGGTGTGGCTTGCCAGAATGATCAGCCTGCCCCTTAGGGCCACACTTTCGCACTTGGCCAGCATGGCAAAGGGTGATTATTCGCGCCGACTGGAGTTCAACGCCAAGGGTGAGTTTATTGATCTTAAAGCTTCCGTGAACCAGTTGTCAGACGCTATGGCGACTGTTTTGGGAAGCCTGCAGCAGGCGGGTGGCGACATTGGCGTTATTGCAACAGGCAATGCCCGTTTTGCCCGGGACTTCAATGAACGGGTACGCGGACAGTCTGAAGAACTCGTTGCAATAGCGGCGGCTATGACCCAAATGGAGGCATCTGCTCGCGAGGTGGCGGGTTCAGTCCGGGGAACTCACGATCTGGTGGGTGAGGTAAATCAGCAGGTTGCAGAGACCCTGTCCGATGCAGAACGTGGAAGCCTCTGTGTGGCAGAGCTCGAGACCCAATCCGAGCACACTGCGGCCAAGCTCCATGAACTTGAAAAGGCGTCTCAGGACATAGGGCGAATTACCGAAGTGATCAATGGTATCGCCAATCAAACGAACCTACTGGCATTGAATGCCGCGATTGAATCTGCCCGGGCTGGAGAAGCCGGGCGCGGCTTTGCGGTCGTCGCAGACGAGGTTAGGGGCCTGGCCAAGAAAACCACAGAAAGCACTGAGACCATCCGCACGTTGGTAAAGCGTCTTCAGGATGAGGCATCGGAATCCGTGCGTTCAATGAACCATAACTTTTCGCAATTGGCGGCGGTCAGAACGCTGATGGCCAGTGTCTCCGAAGGCGCAGAAAAGATCCGCAGTGCCATGGCGCGAATTCATCAGGGAGCCGATCAAACCCGTTTGGGGATGGATGAACAGGAAAGCGTCAGTAAGTCGGTTGCCCGTCAGGTAAACGAAATCAGCAGCTCCGCTAACGCCAGCCTTGATGAAATTGATGAACTCGTTGCAACCTGCGAGCGCCTTGAGGTATCTGTTGGCAATATCGAAGCATTGGCGGGGCGATTCCGCGTTAATTAATTTGGCTGGCTCGGTTCTGATTACGCGGAGGCCGAAATTTGCGCCATAATGCGTCCTTACGCTGGCGTAAAAAAGAGGAGGTCGCTATGTCATCATCTCAAGACGCAGAGCACATCACCTGGCAATCAGCGCAATGCTATCTCGGCCAGGTGCTTGTGGCCTGCAGTGACACGGGTGTGTGCGCTTTGCTGACCGGGCAGACACTGCCACCGCTAATGGAACGATTGCGCAGTCGCTTCCCCCGCGCTCAATTATGCCAGGCCGAGAGTGCTTGCCCGAGTTGGCTGGGCAAAGTGAAAGCCCAGCTGACAGACGGCCGCAGCGCGGAACCCCTGGCTCTGGATTTGCGCGGTACGAAGTTTCAGCAGCAAGTCTGGCAAGCGCTACAAAGTATTCCCAGTGGTGAAGTCATCAGCTACGCCGAGCTGGCGCGGCGGGCAGGGTGCCCAAAAGCTGTGCGCGCCGCCGCCAGCGCTTGCGGAGCTAACCCGGTGGCCGTGCTGGTGCCTTGCCATCGGGTATTGCGCAGCAATGGCGACTTGGGCGGCTATAACGGTGGTGTTGCCATCAAAAAAGCGCTGCTGGCACATGAGCAGACGCTATCTGCCCGCTAATTTCGGTTTTTCGTTTTCGGCGTCTGTAAATATGCAAATGGCGTTACGGCCGGCGCGTTTGGCCGTGTACATGGCCGCATCGGCCTGCTTCAGCAGCCGCCGGGCGGTGTCGACTTCGCTTGAATACAGGCTTATGCCTACGCTGGCGCTGGCGCTCAGGGTATGGCCATCAATTTGATAGTCTTCGCGGTGCTTGTCCAGCAAGCGCTGCGCAACCGTTTTTGCCGCTTCAGGACCGTTCAATTCTGGCAGTATCACCACAAATTCATCGCCGCCAAGGCGAGCTAATGTGTCGCCCTCTCGAAGGCAGGTCTGCGCTCTTTCAGTGAACTGGAGCAGCAAAGAATCGCCTACGTGATGCCCGAGAGTGTCGTTAATCTGTTTGAAATGATCCAGGTCAATGAACAGCACGGCTAGCACCATTCGGTTGCGATGGGTCTGGCGAATGGCGTGTTCCAGACGGTCTTCCATCAGCCGGCGGTTGGGAATGCCGGTGAGTGCATCGTAATAGGCCAAATGGCGGATGCGCTCCTCGTTGTGGCGGTTCTGGGTGATGTCGGTAAACAGGGCAGCGTAGTGGGTAATGATGTCATCATCATCGGTTACTGCAGTAATAGTTAGTAATTCCAGGTACAGCTCGCCGGTTTTGCGACGGTTCCAGATTTCGCCGCGCCATACGCCTTCACGTGCTAGGGCTTGCCACATCTGGTCGTAAAAGGCTTTGTCGTGGCGACCAGATGAAAGCAGCGCCGGCGTTTTACCGATTACATCGTCCGCACTGTAACCGGTCAGTTGGGTAAACATGGGGTTGGTGAATTCTATGCGCGACTTAGCATCGGTAATCATGATGCCTTCCAGTGACGAGGCAATCACCCGCTCCGCCAGTTGCAGGGTTTGCCGTGACTGGGCCAAGGCCGAGTCACGCTGCTCCAGTGCGGCGCGCAAATCCTGCGTATACAGTTGGTCTACACCGGCAAGCATCTGACCGTAGCCCACCAGGCCGATTATTTGGTTATCGTCATTGACCACCGCCAAGTTACGGATGCGCAGGTTCATAAGGCGATCACGGGCGTGAATAAGTGGCTCGTCCTCGTGCACGGTTATCAATGGGCGGCTAGCTAGGGGGCCGACCACTTTATTACCGGTATTGCGGCTGATAAGACGGACTATGTCGCGCTCGGTAAGAATCCCAAATCCCAGTTTTTCACAATCAATAATTGCCGCATGAGCGCGGTTTTTATACATGCTAGCCGCTGCTTCCGCCAGGGTCTTATCACCTTCTATAGAGAGCGGCATTGTGGCGGTGGCGGAGCGCACATCACGCAAACGCAGATAGGGTTCAATACCTTGGTTTGTCGCCATGTCGGTTTGCGAGAGAATACCGGCCGCTTTGCCGTCGGGGTCGACCACCAGAAAGTGACGTTTACCGGTTTCGCGGAATTTAATCGCGGCCTCCTGCATGGGCATGTAGGTGGGCACGGAGATAACCGGCGAGCTCATTACCGAACTGACCGGCTGGGCAAAGATAGAAGATGATGTAAAATCAATGGCCAGGGCATCGCGCTCTGTCCAGATGCCCAACACGTCGTCATTGCGAATAACCAGAATGGAACTGACACTTCGCTCCGCCATCATTGCGGCGGCCGTGGCTATAGTAGTATCAGGATCGCAATGCAGAAGGGCACCGCTGTGCATCAGTCGGGAGACAAGAAGTTGCGGTACCATACGAATAAAACCCTGTTTGCGGTGCCATGGTGAAGGCAAAATTTCACAGATAAACTTAATTAACTATGCCTTAAACGGGTTGATCTACCAATAGCACTTGTCGCTTTTGTGTAGTGTATACAGTGTTTGGTTTTACATCGGTGTCGGCATTGGGCCTGAGCAGTATTGGCAAGGCTACAGCACCTTACGCAATCCCATCATCTATTTGTTTTTGGGCGGCTTTACCCTGGGCTTGGCGATGCAGCGCTGGAATTTGCACCGGCGTATTGCGTTGCTAACGCTGCGGCCCATGGGTGCTAAACCAAAAAATCAGATTGCCGGTTTCATGATGGCTACTGCGTTTCTGAGCATGTGGGTGAGCAACACGGCAACGTCGGTAATGATGTTGCCCATCGGCTTGTCTATCATCGCCATGACTCAGAGCGATAATGAAGGCGGCCTGCGCCGCTTCGGCACAGCGTTACTGCTGGCGATTGCCTACTCCGCCAGTATTGGCGGTATTGCCACCTTGATTGGTACGCCTCCCAACGCCTTGTTGGCGGCTTATTTGTTAGATACCCACGGTATTGAAGTGGGTTTTGCACAATGGATGCTGCTGGGGCTGCCGGTTGCTGTGGTGATGCTATTGCTAGTTTGGTGGTGGCCTGGCCATGGCTGGCGCTATTAGCAGCTCTGGCTTGACGAGTTGGATAGCCGAAGCCGTGGGTGCAGCAACCCTGTTGCCGGCGTTGTTGATGGTCGCGTTGGTAACCCTGGTGATTATTTTCCTGACCGAAGTCACCAGCAACACGGCCACCGCTGCTGCCTTTTTTGCCTTTGCTGGGCGCTCAGGCGTTCAATCTTCTGGCCGGGATAAATCCAGCCAGGGTTGGGACAGCCAATAAAAGCGTCCGTCGCCTGCGGGGTAGGTGCAGTTATAGCGAAAGCGGCGGCTGCTGAATGCAGCGGGCGCCTGAACCTTCGCCCGCTGTGCGTCGGCGGTAACCTTGATTCGGCCCTGGCCGGAGCCAAAGCAGGTCAGTTTATCTGGCGTGAATCCACTCGGCAGAGTCATCCGAAGGTGCGGCGGGTTAGCGCTGACAATACCGTCTGGTAGATCCTTGGCCGACACGGGTAAAGCCTTACTCAGCAACTTGTTCTCCAGGCCTTGTAGCTGCCCATAGGCGTTGGCCATGGGGAATCGTGGCAGTCGGGTGCGGCTTGAGGTTGCGCCGACGGGGCCGGATTGCTGCCCGAAGGCCAGCCAGCCGCGCTGGTTCACTTGCTGTTCCAGTGCTGCATCAAATTCGCCATAGGGGTAGGCAAACATTGGCGGGGCACTGCCAAATTCTCTTTCAAGCAACGTTTGTGCACCATCAAGGCTTTGACGAACACGCTCTCGCCACTGCTCCACTTTCTCGTTAGGTGCTCTGGCCAGGTGCCCGTGGCCAGCGCTGTGGTTGGCAATGGTCGCCAGGCCCGTAGACGCCAGCTCCTGAAGCTGCTGTAACGTCATAAAACCGTTGTTGCCGATGGTGTCGGTGTTCACAAACAGGGTGTAGGGATAGTTCAGTCGCGTCAATATGGGTACTGCGTTGGAATATACAGAACTGTAGGCGTCATCAAAGCTCAGGGCAACGGCGTCGCCGCCATCACCCGCCAAGGCTTTTTGTGTTGCCTCGAACAGTGGTTCAACCGCCAGCCCGAGTTGTTCGATCATTTGCAGTTGGGCTTGAAACAGTGCCGGCGACGTACTGGTGGCGCCCGGCGTGTTATTGCTGATGTGGTGGTACTGCAATATGGCCAGATCTGCGCTGGCGCCCGCAGGCAATGCCAGTGCGATAGCCAGCGTGGTGGCTACAAAATCCTGTCGGCGCATGTTAAATACCTTCATTTTAAAGGGTGGCCCTTACGCTGCTTACCGCAGCGACTTAGTCGCGCCCGCGATAGTGCTGTCTGATAACGGCAAAGGCTGCGTTAAGTTTCTGGATTTGCTCGGTGCTGCCGCCTCTGTCGGGGTGCGCCTGCATGACAGCACGGCGAAAACGCTGTTTTACCTCGTGAAAACAGTCTGGCATAGGCCTGTCGCCATAGCCCAGACAGTTCGCGGCTGCGGCAACCTCCGATGTGTCGTGATAATGATTTGCACCCCGATGACCGGCGTAGAAGTTGTCAAGTATGGCGTGAATCTGCTCTGTGGATAGCCGGTATTGATTCAGATCCAGATAGAATGCCCGCAAAGAATCTACCTGAGCTAGCGGGCTCTGGTCAGACAGCTCGTGCCGAGGCTCTTCGGGGCGGTTTTCAAGGCGGGTCAGCATGGGTGATATCGCCAGGGTTTCGCCGTCTTCTGCCAATTGATCGCGCAGCTTATAGAGGGTGTGGAACAGCAAGAAGTGAACCTGGTATAACGGCTCGGGTTGATCGAAGCGCACCTCACCCAGAAGTTGCCAGGGTGGCTGCTGCAGTTTTTTGATCAGGGTATATTCACTCAGCCCGCCAGATGCTTGGCGCAGCTCATGCTCCAGAGCAACTTGCAGGTGAGCTATGTGGCTTTGCAGAGCCTCATGAGGCCGAGGATCACCAGGGTGGGTAATGGCGCCGGGCTGTTTGGGTGTTGAGGTGTTGGTCATGACTTTATGGTAGAGCAAACAAGGGTCCGCCTGCCAGTCTGATGGCACCTATGTGGGCCTGTGTCAGTGTTAACAGCGGAAGGTGAGGGGTATAATCCGGCTTATCATTTTCCAACGTTGAAGCTGCTATGCACCCAGTAACCGATGCGCAAAAGCCCGACGCGCGGCACGAGCGACAAAAACTGCAGAAGCGTCTGCAACGGGAAGCCGGGCAAGCGATTGCGGATTTCGCGATGATCGAGGCCGGCGACAAAATTATGTGTTGCCTCAGCGGCGGGAAGGATTCCTATGCGATGCTGGACATTCTGCTGAGCCTGCAGAAAAAGGCACCGGTGCGCTTTGAAGTGATTGCGGTCAATCTGGACCAGAAACAGCCAGGTTTCCCGCAGCATGTTCTACCGCAATACCTGCAGGACCTGGGCATCGAATGCCATATTATCGAGCGCGATACGTATAGCGTCGTTAAAGACAAAATTCCCGCCGGAAAAACCACTTGTGGTTTGTGCTCACGCCTGCGGCGGGGAATTTTATATGCGTTTGCCGAGGCCAATGGGGTCACCAAAATTGCTCTTGGCCATCACCGTGACGATCTGCTGGAAACCTTGTTTCTAAATATGTTCTACGGTGGCAAACTCAAGTCGATGGCGCCGCTGCTACGCAGTGACGACGGCCGAAATACGGTTATCCGACCGCTGGCTTACTGCCGCGAGAAGGACCTCGAGCGGTTCGCCGAGCTGCGAGACTATCCCGTCATTCCCTGCAACTTGTGCGGCTCTCAGAAAAATCTGCAACGCCAAGTGATAAAAGACATGTTCAAGGTTTGGGATGAAGAGCACCCGGGGCGTCTGGAAACCATGTTCAGCGCTTTGTGTAACGTAGAACCGTCACATCTGGCAGACCCGCAGTTATACAATTTTGCTGACAATTCTAGAAAGGCGGCGCCGCGCTCTGTTGCTCCGAATGGCGCCGCAAAGAAGGGCGTTACGTCGGTTTCAGGCAAGGCTGCGGAAGAGTTCGGGCGCCTTGACGTCCTGAATCTGTGACGCTGCAGGTTCTGGCTAGTGTCCGCCACCGGTGCCCAGCAATGCCATCAGCGGCAGGGTCCAGAACCCGAACACAATCAGCATCACGCCGCTGAACTTACGGAACAACCGGTGGCTTTGCAGTCCGCGCACCCAGCGCGCGGCATAACCGGTGGCCAGCATAGAGGGCAAAGTGCCAAGGCCAAAGAAAAACATGGTCAGTGCCGCTGAGTGCACGGTTGGCTGCAGTGCTGCCCAGCCAAGAGTGCTGTACACCAGGCCGCAGGGCAGCCAGCCCCAAAGCGCGCCCAACGCCAGTGCCTGCAAGGGGTTATGCACCGGCAGCAGTTTGTGGGTTAGCGGCGACAGTTTTTTCCACACCGGCGCCCCCAGTTTTTCCACGTAGCGAATGCCCTGCCACCACTGCGCCATGGACAGCCCCATAAAAATCAGTAGCAGCCCTGCCAGAGTGCGTAATACTAACCCCATAGACGCCCATTGGCTTGCCGCCGAGGTGCTCAATAATGCCACCAAGGCGGCAATTAGCGCATAGCTGCCAATGCGCCCGCCGTTGAACGCCAGCAGCGTTAGTGTCTGGCGCAGGCGAAACCCCTGGCCTACTGGCATGGCCATGGACAGCGACGCACTTATTCCACCACACATGGCCAGGCAATGAGTGCTGCCGAGAATGCCAATCAGAAACGCGCTGGGATAGCTAAGGTAAAGTTCGCCCGCCATCAGGTGCTGCTATTGCCGCGATTGCTGGCCGCTTCATCGGCTTTCGATGGATCTGCGTCTGCGTCAGTTTCGGTGTTGGTTTTCGGCTTGTCTTGCGCATCACTGGCGCTGCGCCGGGTTTTTTCCAGCCCGGTGATGGCGTCGTCCGGAATCAGGTCTTTGTCGTCGTCATACAGAATGCGGTGGGCGGGCCCTTCGAGGTCGTCATACTGGCCGTTTTTGACCGCCCAGTTGAACAAAACAATGCCACCAGTGACCAGCATCAACATTATTGGCACAAGCACCACAACAATTTCCACAATGCACTCCCGGAGTTTGGGGTTAAAAAATCAGGCTGTCAGGGTAACGCCATGCTACTCACTAATGGCCGTGACGCGCGCGCGGGCGTTGGCATTTTGCCCAGTCGCAGCGCGTTTAATACCACCACCAGAGAGCTGGCGGACATACCGATGGCCGCCAACCAAGGTGGCACTAAGCCTGCCGCCGCCAAAGGCAGCGCGGCAAGATTGTAAATCAGTGCCCACCACAAGTTCTGGCGAATAACCTTGCGGGTCTGGCGACTTGTGGCCAGACCTTCCACCAGTTGCATCAGTTGGCCATTGAGCAGAACGGCGTCGGCTTTAAGCTGGGTCAGATCTGCCGCCGAGCCCATGGCCACAGATACCCTGGCACCGGCCATAGACGGCAAATCGTTCAGGCCGTCGCCCACCATCATAATCTTGCAGCCTTCGGCATTGAGTTTTTGTAACACCGCCAGTTTGTCTTCTGGTGAGGCCTGGCCAATGGCTTCACCAATACCCAGCTGCCGCGCAATCTGCTGCACGTGTCCGGAGCGATCACCGCTGAGCAACAGGGTGCGAATGCCGAGCTCGTGCAGGGCCGCAATGGCGTTGGCCGCATCGGCACGGGGTTGGTCGTCAAGTTGGAAGCGGGCCAGCCATTGCTGGTCTGAGGCCAGCCAAATGGCGATACCTGTGCATTCAGGCGCTTCTGGCAAGGCCAGGCCGCTGTGCTCGGCAACAAATTGTGGATGGCCGATGTACAAAGTTTGGTCGCCCCAGTGGCCAGACAAACCGCCGCCCAGGTAATTTTTGACGTTGCTGACCTGGGCTTTTGGCAAATCGTGAAAAACCCTGGCAATGGGGTGCTCAGAAAACGCTTCCAGGCCGGCGGCCAGGCGTAGGCACTGGTCAGCATTCAGAGTGCCAGCGTTGTGCTGGCTCAACAGACTGAGCTCACCACGGGTCAGAGTGCCGGTTTTATCAAACACCACAGTATCGACATCGTTCATGGATTCAAGGGTATGGCCGCGGGTGGGCAGCAGGCCCAGTTTGCGTAGCTTTACGGTGGCCGCTGTAATGGCCGTGGGCGTTGCCAACGACAACGCGCAGGGGCAGGTAACCACCAGCACTGACAGAGTAATATCAAACGCGTTATCGGCGCCGTACCACCACCAGCCCAGCCACACTAGCGGCGCCAGAATCAGCACTCGGCCGACAAATTTGCCAGCCATCTGGTCGGCCATGCGGACTGCCTTGGGTTTTTCCGACTGCACTCTGTCAAGCACCCGCAGAATACTCGACAGGCGGGTTTGCGCGCCGGCACTCACCACTTTGATATCCAGCGGGTTTTCGCCATTAACGCTGCCTGCGTGCACGGTATCCCCGGGTATTCGGGTTTCCGGAAGATACTCACCGGTTAACGCGGCTTCGTTGAGGGTAGACTGGCCGCGAAGTATTTCGCCATCGACGGGTAGCGTTTCGCCCGGGCGAATGCGCACCACGTCGCCGGCTTTCAGGCTATGGGTGGCAACAATGCTGGTTTCACTGTCTTGACTGCTAACAAGCGTAGCTACTCTGGGCTGAAAGCCTACCAGAGCGTTACCGGACAGGCCGGCACGATAACGCGCCTGAACTTCAATATAACGGCCCAGCAACAGGAAAAAGGTGAACATGCATACCGATTCAAAATAGACTTCGTCGCCGCCCATTACCGTTACCCAGGCGCTGGCGCCGTAGGCCAGGCCAATGGCAATAGCGACCGGCACGTCCATGGTCAGGTGGCGGCTCCGAAGGTCGCGGCTGGCGTTCTGGAAAAACGGTTTGGCACTGTAAAACACCACCGGGGTGGCGACCAGCATGCTGAACCAGCGGAAGAAGCTGATAAAATCCGACGATAAGCCGCTGACCATCTCAAAATACATGGGAAACGCCAGCATCATGCTCTGGAACGAGCCAATGCCCGCCACGGCCAGGCGGATCAGCATAGAGCGATGTTCTACTTTTAGTGCACTTTCTACTTCGTCTGCGTGGTAGGGCCGGGCGGTATAGCCCAACTGGTGCACCGCTACCAACAGGTCGCTGAGCTGAACCTGATCTGAGGCCCATACCAGTCGCGCGCGCTGGGTGGTGTAGTTGACGGTAAACGACAGCACTCCGGCCTGTCTCTGCAGGTGGTTTTCAAGCAGCCAGATGCAGGCTGCGCACGTAATGCCGCCAATTAAGATCTGGGCTTCCTGACCGGCTTTTACCGGGCTGACAAACGATTGTTGAACTAAAGGATGGTCAAGTTCGCGCAGGCGCCCAAGTTCGGCGTTGGTCAGTTGTCGCGGAGTAATAGCGGGTTCTGTACGAAAATCGTAGAACCCGGTCAGGCCTTCCCGATGGATGGTTTCACAAACGGCTTTACAGCCCTGGCAGCAAAAGAGCCTTTGTTGGTCATCCAATAGCAGGGTAATAGGCGGCTCACCGTTTGCCGGCTCGCCGCAGTGGAAGCAATTCAAGGGAGTCACTCTTTGATCAGGCCCGCTTTCAGCCTGAGTCCCTTCTCTGCTGGCAGCCAAGCTTCGCCTTTCAGTCGCCATTCGTTGGTAGGCCCGCGCAAATCGTAGTACCAGCGCCCTTCGATGTTTTCATTCATCTGCGCCGTATAGTGTCCCAAGCTCTCGCGGCGGAACTGTAGCACCCGATCGTACTTGTCCAGGGTAGGGTGGAACAGGTTTAAAACCAGATACGGAAAATCCTCGGTGGAGGTCAGGTCCAGGGACAATTGGCGACCATTAAACTGGATGTCGGCGGCCAGTTTCAGTTCGGTGGCTTTGTCGTCACGGGCTAATTCAAGGTTGATACCCCGACCTTCCTTCGAATAGTCGTCTGACACCATGCTGTCTTCCATGTTAACGGCAACGACCAGCATGGTCATACTCCACGTAATGGCGGCCAGTGGAGCGATGGTCAAAAACCAGAACCAGGGCTGGCGGTACCAGGGTGCAACGGGTGTTTCAGCGGTCATATAGTTATGTCTCGGTGTTAAATTCAAACGCGGTGCGTTGCGGCTCAACCGCCGCTAGCGCGTTGGACCGACAAATCGGCTTTCAGTTTCAAGCGTCAGAGCAATTTTGTCATCAGAAACGGCCTTAAAGACAATATCGTTGTTGCTCTGGGTAATGGATTCTGGCGGAACATCCACTACGGTCGGCAATGCGTATTTTTCGCCGCTTGTAACGGTGAACTGGGTCGGTGTCAGAATCTGGATGTCGTCCATGCCGCTTACGCTGAGTGTGTAGATTTGCGTTGCTTCTGACATATTAGCCAGCTTCAGGGTGTAGGAATTTTCGATCCGACCCTCGCCGTTAAATTTGAACAGTGCGCCGCGATCGCGCAGCACGTCTAATTGCGCTGGAACCCGGGTGGCTACTGTGTATCCTACAGCGAAAATCATTAGCGCTAGCATAAAACCGTAACCGAAGGTGCGCGGGCGTAGTAGCTTGGAGGGTTTTCCCTCCAGCTCGTTTTCGGTGGTGTAGCGAATTAAACCTCGCGGATAGTTCATCTTGTCCATGATGTCGTCGCAGGCATCGATGCACAGGGCACAGCCGATACACTCGTACTGCAGGCCGTCACGAATGTCGATACCGGTCGGACATACCTCCACGCACTGGCCGCAGTCGATGCAGTCACCCAAGCCGACTTCATCAGGTTTGACTTCTTTCCGGCGGCCGCCGCGAGGTTCGCCACGACTGGGGTCGTAAGACACAATACGGGTATTCGGGTCAAACATAACCGATTGGAAGCGGGCGTACGGGCACATATACAGGCACACCTGCTCGCGCATCCAGCCGGCATTCAAGTAAGTGGCGATGGTGAAAAACGCCACCCAAAAGTAAGCCCAGCCATTGGCTTGCAGGGTAAAAAGATCGACAACCAGCTCACGAATTGGATAAAAATAGCCAACGAAGGTCAAACCCGTTGCCAGCGCAATGAGCAGCCAAATGACGTGTTTGGCGGTTTTCTTTGCGACTTTTGAGGGGGAGTTGGGCGCTTTGTCGAGCTTCATACGCTTGTTGCGCCCACCTTCGATGCGTTCTTCCACCCACATGAAGATAAAGGTCCATACCGTTTGCGGGCAGGTGTAACCACACCATACGCGACCTAAAAGGGTGGTGATAAAAAATAGACCAAAAGCACTGATGATCAGCATGCCTGACAGTAAAAAGAAGTCTTTTGGGAAGAAGGTAGCACCGTACAGGTGGAATTCGCGGGCTGGCAGATCAAAGTGAATCAACGGATCGCCGTTCAGCGTTAGCCAGGCGAACAAAAAATACATACCCATCAACGCTAGAAGGCTGAATGTGCGGATACGCTGGAAGAAGCCCTTTATTTCTTTGACATAAATTTTGTTGCGGCTTGCGTAAAGGTCAACAGATTCAGACCCCTTCTTGCTGGAAGACTCGTTCGCCGGGTCAATTTGTTGTACCGGAATCTTGGTGCTCATCGATTTCTCCGATGAAGGTAAGCGGGGGGCAGGGCGCGGCGGGTCCTGGAAGTGGATGTTTGATTTGTCTCAGGTGGATTACCTGTTTGATCATTTCAAGTCTGTGTCCGACAGCGGCAGACACAGAGTTGAAAAGATCAGGCCGGAGCGAGCTCCGGCCTGATCTTTTCAGTCGGACATGCTGTAAACGTAGGCGGCGAGTATCTGAATCTGATCTTGTGATAAACGACCACTCTGCGAGGGCATTTGGTTTTGCCGACCATAGACCACCGTTTGACGGATCCAGTCGAAGGTAGAGCCGTACAACCACACGTTGTCAGTCAGGTTGGGCGAGCCCAGGGCGTGCATACCCTTACCGTCGACACCGTGACACGCTGTACAGGCTTGCATGAACACGGCCTTACCAGCTTCAACAGATGCTGGATCTTTGGCTCGGCCACTAAAGCTCAACACGTAGTTGACCACCTGATCGACTTGAGTGTCAGTCATGTTGGGCATCACGCCTTTGGCCGGCATAGCGCCCATGCGACCGTTGTTCAGAGTATGCAGAATGGCTTCCGGTGAACCACCGTACAACCAATCAGTGTCGGTCAGGTTAGGGAAGCCTACTTGGCCGCGCGCCGCAGAACCGTGGCACACTGCGCAGTTGTTGGCGAACAGACGTTGGCCGAGCTTCATGGCGTCGTCTACTTTGGCCAGCTCGGGTACCGCTGTTTGGCCATACTGTGCGTAAATCGGGCCGTAAAGCGCGTCTGCTTCGGCAACTTCTGCTTCCCACTGGTTGACAGAAGTCCAGCCCAGCAGGCCCTTGTAGTTACCAAGGCCCGGATAGAGCGCCAGATAGCCCAGCGCGAACACAATGGTGGACAGGAACAGATAGAACCACCACTTCGGCAGCGGATTGTCATATTCTTCGATGCCATCGAAGGAATGACCCATAGTACGGTCGGTTTCTACATCGGAGGTCTGGCTTTTGCGAGTCGAAATCAGCAACCAGGCGCACCCGAAAATCGTACCGAGCACGATCACAGTGACCCAGATGCTCCAAAAAGTAGTCATTGTTTTTTCCCTGTTTTTTCTCGTTCTAGGGTACGCTGTGCGACCTCTTCGTCGTCAAACGGCAGGTGCGATGCTTCTTCGTTCGCCTTCTTACGGTGGGCACTGAACGCCCACCAGATAATGCCGATAAACATTGCCATTATGATAAGGGTATGAACGCCGCGTAAGTCGTTAACATCCATTAAATCACCGTTTGTTCGGAATGATAGTGCCCAGCTGCTGCAGGTATGCAACAAGAGCTTCGATCTCAAACTTGCCCTCTACTGAGGTGGCGGCGTTTGCGATTTGCTCGTCGGTGTAAGGAACACCGAGGGTTTGCAATCCCTCCAGCTTGGCTGCGGTACCGTTATGATTGACGAGATCTTCAAACAGCCATGGAAATGCCGGCATGATAGATTCTGGAACCAGGCTGCGAGGGTCATACAGGTGCTGGCGCTGCCAGGCGTCGGAATAGCGACCGCCAACGCGGGCCAGGTCCGGGCCGGTACGCTTGGAGCCCCACAGGAAAGGACGGTCGTAAACGAACTCGCCCGCAACGGAGTAATGGCCATAACGCTCTGTTTCCGAACGGAACGGGCGGATCTGTTGCGTGTGACATACATGGCAACCTTCGCGAATGTAGATATCACGCCCTTCCAATTCCAACGCTGCCAAAGGTTCAAGGCCTTCGATGGGTTCGTTGACGCTCTTCAGAAAGAATAACGGAACAACCTCTACCAAAAAACCGCCACTGATGGTCAGGATGATCAGTACGATCATCAAGCCAAGGTTCTTTTCTACTGTTTCATGATTCATCTGAGTTCTCTCCGTTACAATGCCGGGACTGCGGCGCTATTTTCGGCCACAGCGGCTTTCTGACGAACAGTCCTGAAGACGTTGTAGGCCATAACCAGCATACCGCTCAGGAAAAGCACACCGCCCAGGAAGCGCACGAGATAACCCCCGTGAGAAGCTTCCAGAGCCTCTACAAAGCTGTAGGTCAGGCTTCCGTCTTCGTTAACGGCACGCCACATCAAGCCCTGCGTGATGCCGTTAACCCACATTGAAACGATGTACAGCACGGTGCCCGCGGTTGCCAGCCAAAAGTGCACATTGATCAGATTAGTGCTGTGCATTTCCTTCAAGCCCCAAAGTTTCGGAATCAGGTGGTAAATAGCACCAAAACTTATCATAGCAACCCAACCCAGAGCACCGGAGTGAACATGGCCAATGGTCCAATCAGTGTTATGCGACAGAGCGTTAACGGTCTTGATGGACATCATCGGGCCTTCAAAAGTGGACATGCCGTAGAACGACAGGGATACCACCAAAAAGCGCAGGATAGGGTCAGTACGCAGCTTGTGCCATGCGCCGGACAGCGTCATCATGCCGTTAATCATGCCTCCCCAGGACGGCGCAAGCAGAATCAGAGACATAACCATACTGGCGGTTTGGGCCCAGTCTGGCAGAGCAGAGTAGTGCAGGTGGTGGCCACCGGCCCATACGTAGGTACCAATCAGCGCCCAGAAGTGAACGATTGACAAGCGATAGGAATAAACCGGACGACCAGCCTGTTTGGGAACGAAGTAGTACATCATGCCCAGGAAGCCTGCAGTCAGGAAGAAACCTACGGCGTTGTGGCCATACCACCACTGCATCATCGCGTCGGTAACACCGGCATAGGCAGAGTAAGACTTGAACGCACTCACCGGCAACGCCAGGTTATTGCCAATATGCAGAACCGCGACGGTGATAATGAAAGCACCGTAAAACCAGTTAGCCACATAAATGTGCGACATGCTGCGCTTGGTAATGGTGCCAAAAAAGACGACGGCATACGTGATCCATACCACTGCAATAGCGATGTCGATCGGCCATTCCAGTTCGGCGTACTCTTTAGAGGACGTAAAGCCCATTGGCAGAGTGATAGCCGCTGAGACGATAATGGCAGTCCAACCCCAAAAGGTAAAAGCCGCAAGCTTGTCGGAAATTAAGCGCGCCTGACAGGTACGCTGCACAACGTAATACGACGTTGCAAACAACGCACTTCCACCAAAGCCGAAAATAACGGAGTTGGTATGCAGCGGCCGCAGACGGCCGAAGTGGGTAAACGGTAGATCGAAATTGAGGGCCGGCCAAACCAGCTGTGCTGCAATTAGCACACCCAGAGCCATGCCAACAATTCCCCACACGACCGTCATGATGGCGAACTGTCGTACCACCTTGTAGTTGTATGTCAGGTTCGGATTCAATGTGCTCATAGCCTTACCATTGGGTTTGAAAGGGGTTTATGCGGACGCAATTATGAGGAAAGCATTAGGCCTTTGCAATGATTCAGGTCAACTCCTGGCACGCTTTAAAAGTGGCGGAAATAGATGTGCGGCAAGGAGTTAAGTAATTGAGTGGTAATCTGGATTGACTATTTTCCCATTGTACCTACACCACTTAACGTGACTCTTCGGAGATAAATATGAACAAAAATACATGGTTGCCCAGCGTTGGTTTCTATGGTGGTCCCAAGATCGCTATGGTGATTGCTCACGGTGCTGGGGCACCAGCGGATTCTGACTATATGGAACAATTGGTAATGGCGTTGAATGACGTAGGTATTTCTAGCGTCAGGTTCGAGTTCCCCTACATGCAACAACGCCGCTTTGACGGACGCAAACGCCTGCCCGACCGGCAACCAGGCTTACTGGACAGCTTCGCTTTGGCTCTTGAGCGAGCAAAAGAGGAGTTGCCGCCGGATTGCTTTGTGATGGCTGGCGGAAAATCCATGGGCGGGCGTATGGCCAGCTTACTGGCTCAACCGGCCAATATAAGGAAAGGTTCTGCCCCGAGTTTTAATAGCAACCTGCTAAAAAACAGTCCAATAGACGCGGTGGTCTGTTACGGCTACCCGTTTCATCCGCCGGGTAAGCTTGATCGCTGGCGCACTGAGCACTTGGCGCACATCAGCTGCCCGCTGCTGATTATTCAGGGCACCCGTGACCCGTTTGGCAAACCGGCAGAGCTTGAGGCTCAAAGCGCCGCTTTGGCTAACGGGGAATTGCGTTGGCTGGAGGGTGGCAATCACGACTTTCAACCCTTGGCGCGCCAGCCAGAAATCCAGAACGATTTAATTCGCCAGGCGGCGCAACTGACTCGGCAATTCGTAGACAGAATCATCGCTGATCGCTGACTCTTATCGGGTAATCAGGATCCGCTCTGTTCGAGTATGGTGATTATCTCCTCTCGATCCATCATCGGTATCAGTTCTGCCATCAGTTCTTTGCGCTCTTTAGATCGGTACCACCGGTCCCAGTGACTGACCGAGCGCCAATTCGAAAGTATAAAGCGGTTGTTTGGATCGTTTCGATTGCTTAGGGCTTCACCAGATATAAAGCCCGGGGCAGCAACCGCATTTTGCAAAACCTTGCGCGAGCGTGTTTCGTAAGCGACTTCCAGGGATTCGGCAATGTGCCGTTCAATTAATACTCGGATCATGGCGAGCCTCGGTTGTTGTGGTTCGAATTCTGGTGTCCAATACCCCGTAAGTTAACAGATTTAAAGGTTGAATCGACCCATTCTCAGGAGCTAAACCGTGGAAAACCCAGAATTTGACGCAGAACTCGATGCTCGGGGCCTGTACTGCCCGGAACCGGTCATGATGCTGCACAGTCGTATTTTAGACGTGCCGGCTGGCGGCATTCTTCGGGTAACGGCAACCGACCCGTCCACTGTGCGGGATATTCCCCGGTTTTGTCAGTTTCTCGGCCACGAACTTCTGGCTCAGGACCAACCTGATGGTGAGTTCCATTTTATGATTCGCCGCGGCGGCTGAGGTTTAAGACGGTTAGCCGCGAGTATCAACGCCGTTTAGGTGTTGCAGAAATTCGCCACGGTTCATCTCACCTAAAATACGTTGGTGACCGATTTCCTGACCACCGATGTTGTAAAACAGGATGCCCGGCGGTCCGAACAGGCCTAGCTCGTCCAGTAGAGCCTGCTGTTGCGAAGTGTTAGCCGTCATATCAAGCTGTATTAGACTGTAAGGCACCAGAGCTTGAACAACCTCGGCGTCGCTGAACACGTTGCGTTCCATCACCTTGCAGGCAATGCACCAGTCGGCGTAGAAATCCAGCAGTGCGGGTTTGCCAGCGGCTTGTGCTTGTTGCAAAAGCTGGCGTATCTGTTGCGGTTCGCTGGTGCGCTGAAAGTTGGCGTGGCTGTCCGCACTGCCGGCACCGCTGCCGGAGTTGCCTGCCGTGAACGGCGCCAGCGGCTGCAGCGGATCGTTGGCACCTGCCAGCGCACCTGCCAACAGAGCCATACCCCAGGCAAAGGCAACCAGCCCAAGCCCTTTTCGGGTGCGCTGCCAGCCTGCTTTGGCGGCGTCGAAGGCGCCCAGTTGAACGCCCACCAAGGCAATCAGCAAGCCCCACAGAGTCAGAGTAAGCCAGGGCGCAAGCATCCGTTCCAGCAGCCAGATAGCAACGGCTAGCAGCATAATGCCGTAACCGTGTTTGACCGTTTTCATCCATACGCCCGATGTCGGCAGAATTTTGCGCCCACCCACCGCCACAGCGATCAACGGCACGCCCATGCCCAGGCCCAAGGCCAGCAGCGCCAGGCCGCCGATGACCGCGTCTTGGGTTGCAGAAATGTACAAAAGGCCGCCCGCCAGCGGAGCCGACACGCAAGGCGATACCACCAGCGCCGACAGTGCGCCTATGCCAAACAGGCTGGCAATGCGCCCGCCGGACAGGTTTTGGCTGGCATTGCTGAGCGGATTGCGAATAAACGCAGGTAGCTGTAATTCAAAAACGTCAAACATGGCCAGCGCAAACACAATAAACAGCGCGGCAAAAACGCTTAGCACCACGGGCGACTGGAGTTGTGCTTGCAGGTTAAAGCTGGCCCCCAGTAAACCGGTCAGCACGCCGGCTGCGGCGTAGGTCAGCGCCATGCCCAACACGTAACTAGAGGCAAGCACCAGAGCATGGGCGCTGGAGCGGGTATTCTGGCCAGACACCAGTGAGGCAATAATGGGTATCATGGGCAGCACGCAGGGAGTAAACGTCAGCCCCAGGCCCAACAGGAAAAATACGCCAACGATCAGCCAGCTTGGCTGCTGGCTCATGAAGCCGGCAAGCCCACTGGCACTGCGAGTGTCAGACACAGCGTCCGCCGGGTTGGGGCGGCTGTTGCTGGCGTCAGGGGTGGCATTGGAATTGATTGCTTCACCGGGCGCAGCAGTGCTTAAGCCATTACTGTTGGCGTAAAACAGCAGGTCGCGGGTTTGCGGCGGGTAGCACAAGCCGGCACTGGCGCAACCTTGATAGCTGACCTGAAGCTCGGCTTCGGTGACCCCGGCGGGCAGCCGAATGGGTTGCCGAGCCTGGATAGGGTCGTAAAACACCGCCATTTCACCAAAAAACTCGTCGTTGGTGATAACGCCCGGGCGTTCAAACTCAAGCTCGCCGAGGTTAATGCCCGCGCTGACCGGGGTTACGGCAATTCGGCTCTTATATAGATAGTGTTCCGGGGCAATGTCCCATTCTAGTATGAGCGCGTCACCGTCGGTGCGGTAATTAAAAGGCAACGCCTGATCGACAGGAAGAAAGTCACCTTGGCCAGCGGAACTGCCGCCAAAAAAGCTTGAGAAGGTGGCATCCTGTTGCGCGGACGCGGTGTTGTGCGCCAGCAAAAAAATCATCAATGCAACAAGTGCGCTTAGCTGGCAGAAATCCCGAGGGCGTTGCCGGGCTGTGGCAGTAACAATCATGTTGAGCCTTTATTGCAAACGAATGAGTGAAAACCAACAGCGGTGTAGAGGGTAAATGTTGGGCCAAGTTCCCCGGGTGTTTGCCGGTGCAGCATTTTGTACCTTGACGCAGGCTCAAGATCACGCTGGCATTGGGGCTGTTAAAGCCGCACAATAGTGGCCTAATGATGCACTGTGCAAACGATATTATCATGCTATTTAATGGTTTGTTCGATCAACCTTGCCAGACCGTTCTGGTGCGTGGCGACAACGAACCGGAATATTTGCCTGCTGGCCCAGGCCCGGCACAGGTGATTTTTGCCCATGGCTATTTTTCCAGCGCCTTGCACGAAATCAGTCATTGGTGCATTGCCGGTGAATACCGCCGTACACTGCAAGATTACGGCTACTGGTATTGCCCTGACGGTCGTAGCCGTGAGCAGCAGTTCGCTTTCGAACAGGTTGAGGTAAAACCCCAAGCTTTGGAATGGCTGTTTGCTTTGGCCTGTGACGGGCGCTTTCATATCAGCGTTGACAATCTGGCGGGGCAGGGCGCGGCTGACCCGCAACTGTTTGCCAGTCGGGTTGCTTGCCAAGCGATAGCGTATCTTGCACCGGACGCTGTTAATGCCGGTGCAAGCGGATTTGAGAATAGACCCCTGAGCGGCTTTAACAGCAGCATACCCTGCCGTGCAGCGAATTTTTTACACGCGCTAATGCGTTTTTATGGAACCGAGGGCACGCTTACAGAGGCCTTGCAAAAAGATGCACGGCGAGTTGCGCCATTATGGGCGGCTGTCGGTTCTGACTCCCGGAATACCAAGGACACCGAAACCGTATGACCATTGATAATAATTCTATTGACAGCAACCCGACGTCTGCTGCTGACAACAACATCTCCAGTGCTAGTGACAGTCCCGTTATTGACAGTCCTACTGTTGATCGCAGCCACACCTCTGATTTGCGTTTTAGCGATCTGAATCTGGATCATCGCCTGCAGCAGGCCATTGCCGCCATAGGCTTTGAATACTGCACTCCGATACAAGCCGAAACCCTGCCTTGGACCCTGGCCTGCCAAGACCTGATCGGCCAGGCTCAGACCGGCACCGGCAAAACCGCCGCGTTTCTGATTACCGCGATCCAGACCATGCTGGAAACCCCGATTGAAGATAGTAAGCGTTTTGCCTCGGAGCCGCGAGTTCTGGCGCTGGCGCCCACCCGCGAGTTGGCGATGCAAATCGCCAAAGACGCCGAGCAGTTGTGTGCCCATACCGGCCATAAAGTCGTGACTGTGGTGGGTGGTATGCACTACGACAAGCAGCGTGATCAGTTACAGAACGAAGTCGTGGATATTCTGGTAGCAACGCCGGGCCGGCTGATCGATTTTCTGGGGTCTCAGGACGTGTTTCTCGACCAAATCGATATTCTGATTCTTGACGAAGCCGACCGTATGCTCGATATGGGCTTTATCCCGGATGTTAAGCGCATCATTCGCAAGTGTACGCCAAAGGAAGATCGTCAAACGCTGCTGTTTAGCGCGACGTTTAACCAAGATGTGCTGAACCTTGCCTCTATGTGGACTCAAAGCGCCGAGTTTGTGGAAATTGAGCCGGAACAGAAAACCGCCGAGCGGGTTGAACAGACCGTGTACCTGGTCGGCGATGATGAAAAACTGAGGGTGCTGGTGAATTATCTGAAGCGCCCGGAAGTGGACAAGGCGCTGGTGTTCGCCAATCGCCGTGACCAGTGCCGTGATTTAGAAGAAGACCTGCGCAATCAGGGGGTCTCTGTTTCGCTGATGTCTGGCGAGATTGCCCAAGCCAAACGCCTGAAAACCCTTGAGCAGTTCAAGGCCGGCAGCATTCAGGTGCTGGTGGCTACAGACGTCGCAGGCCGTGGTATCCACGTTAATGGTGTAACCCATGTGTTTAACTATAATCTGCCAGACAACGCCGAAGATTACGTACACCGTATCGGCCGCACCGGTCGTGCCGGCAGCACCGGCGTGTCTATCAGCTTTGCCGGCGAAGACGACTCTTTCGCCCTGCCGGCGATTGAAAAGTACATCGGCCAGAAGCTTGCTAACGAGGTTCCAGGCGAAGCGTTGATGGTGCCGATGGACAACGCTCCGATCGCCCGTAAACGCGGTCGTCGGCCACAGGGCACGCGCCCGACCGGCAACCGAAGCAGTGGTAACCGCAGTGGCAATAGCCGGCCGCGCAGAAGCTGATTCAGGTGCACTTCTAGAAAGACCTGACTACAGCTCTGATAGAGACACTGGGTACAAAAGCTCAGAGATAACGTTTAAGGCACAAGGTTTGAGATACAGCGGTTTAGACCCATACCAGTTTAGATAAAAAGGCGGACGACCGGCATGTTGATTGTTGCAGACGAAAACATTCCGTTACTGGACTCGTTTTTTTCCGATTTTGGTGACATCCGCCGGGTCAGCGGCCGAGAGCTCAGCCCAGACCAAGTGCGCGACGCCGATGTGTTGCTGGTGCGTTCGGTTACCCAGGTAAATCGCGGCTTGCTGGAAGGCAGCCGGGTGCGTTTTGTGGGTACCACCACCATTGGTACCGACCATGTTGACCAGTTCTGGTTAGAATCTCAGGGTATCCATTTTTGCGCCGCCCCCGGCTGCAATGCCAACAGCGTGGTGGAGTACGTTCTGGCTGTGGCTTCGTTGCACGCCTCTAGGCGCGGGCTCAGCAACTGGGCGCGCCAGAGTGTTGGTATTGTGGGGGCTGGCAACGTTGGCGGGTTACTGGCGCAAAGGCTGGAACGCTTGGGCTTTACCGTTGTTCTGTGCGATCCGCCCAGGCAGCAGGCCCAGTTCGACGGGCTGGACGAGCCAAGCGCGACCGAATTTTCCAGCCTTGAACAGGCGCTTGAGTGTGACCTGGTAACGCTGCACACTCCGCTAACCCGCGAGGGAGAGCACCGAACCTATCACCTGTTGGGGGCGCAAGAGCTTGCGACACTCAGGCCCGATCAGCTATTGATCAACAGCGGGCGTGGTGAAGTGATCAACAACGCCGATTTGCTTGCACGGCTGCAGCAACCCGATGCGCCCACGGTGGTGCTGGATGTGTGGGAAAATGAACCCAACATAGACCCGCAGCTGCTGCAGCAGGTTTGGTTGGGCACGCCGCATATTGCCGGTTACAGCCTTGAAGGCAAAGTGCATGGCACCGAAACCATATACCGGGCGCTGTCTCGCTTTCTCGGCCTGCCCGTGCGCAAACAGGCAGGCCAGTATCTGCCCCAGCCTCCCTTAAGTAAGCTGGCATTCACCAGCAACGCCGGCGATGATGCGATACAGCAGGCTTTGCATAACTGCTACGATCCGCGCCGTGACGACGCCCGTTTACGGCTGAGCATGGCGGGCGACGAGCAGCAGCGCGCTCAAGCCTTTGATCGGCTTCGTAAGGAATATCCGGTGCGCCGTGAATGTTCCAGTCTGAAAATCCAGCTTAAAGGCAGCAGTAAATCTATGGGAGAGCAGTTCCGCTCGCTGGGATTCAAAGTCAATATCTGATGTCCGCTTTACCGCTCACAACCAAAACAGGCCCATTAAGGCCTGTTATGGTTTTGTGAAAGTCGAATCCTGCAGGCCAATCCCGACGGCCGCTGTTTAAAAACGGCGCCTTAGCGCGCAGCAACCAAAGGTTCGGCGTGCACTTCTCCCTTGGCCAGCATCTCGCCGGTAGCCGCCCCTGACACTTCGAACACGTGATAAGCCTCGGCGCCCAGCGTGTCGATGGCGGTGTCTACATAGTTGTAGTGAATGGGTACCGGTTCTCCTGAAAACGTCACAACGAATTGCCGCACCACCGTTGCAATGTCAACACTCAACGGCTGTTCAACCCACAGGTATACGCACTTGTCGGGCACTACGTATTCGCAGCGCACCGCTCTGTAGCCCTCTCGCAATTTCAGGGTGTTGATAACCTTACCGCCTTCAAGCCGAAACTTATGGATCGTTTTCATGATCGCCACTCCTGGTGTGGTGCACGTTGCATGGTGTAAGACTTGATCATCCATTAATTACGGCTCGAAAAAAATAAAGTTTCTTCGGCCTTATACATCGGAATTTTCGATGCTTTTCACGATGGCCATAGGTCCTTCAATAATAGCCTGCACCGCAGCATCGTGGCTGCCGTGATCGCGGGTGATGGCGAACAGCGTGTCTTGAACCTCGTTAATGATGGCAATGTGGGCAACCCGATATTGCCGGCATACTTCGTCGCAGATCACCGTAGGTGCAGCGAAATAGCCTACACCCTGGTGGCCGAAGACTTTGATCAGGGCGCTGTCGTCAACTTCTGCTACGACATTGACCGCGATGTTGCGACTGGCAAACCAGTTTTTCAGCTCAGTGATGTAAGGTGCATCCAGAGCGGTGGCCAAAAATGGCTGATGATTCAGGCTTTGGGGGAAATCACTGGCCAGACGTTGGGCCAGCTCGGGTACCGCAAACAGCGACATGGAGGAGCGGCCTAATGCGTAGCAGCGTACCTGGGGCGCGTCTTTATCCGCAGGCGGGCGGTCGCTGAGTATGACGTTAAGAGAGCGCTGGTGCAGACATTTCAAAAGTTGTGAGAGGTCACCGGTCTGGCAACGCAGCTTTACAGTACGCGGCAATTCCAGCGCCGGTTTCAGCAAACGGTAGGCGATCAACTTATGAATCGAGGCGCAGATACCCACGGCCAGCCGCAGCGGGCGACCCTCGGCAGGCTTGATCACCAGATCAGACAGCGCCTGTGCAGTCTTGAACATTTCGTCGGCGTAGCTGAACACGGTATGTCCAAAATCGGTGAGTTGCAAAGCCCGGTTGGCGCGGTGGAACAGAGCACCGCCTAGCTGGGCCTCCAGGCTTGCCAGTTGGCCGCTGAGCGTTTGCGGTGTCAGCTCAAGATGATCGGCTGCGGCTACCACAGAGCCCAGGCGGGAAATCACCCAAAAATAATGCAGATGGCGCAGATTCAGATTGTTCAGAGTTGCCTCCGCGGTAAGGGTCAGGTTTTGGTACGCACCAAACGCCTGAGAATGTCTTCCACGTCTATCAGCATTGCCAGTACACAATACTTTTTTAAAGCTTGGCCTGCTGTAACGCCTCGATGCGCCGTTCTAGTGGCGGGTGTGTCATGAACAAAGCACTCAGGCCACTCCGATGGCCCCGGTTGATGGCAAACGCTTGCAGCGTATCGGGCATCTGGTCTGGTACTTGGCTTTCTTGTTTTAGTCGTCCCAGAGCACTGATCATGGCTGCGCGGCCGGCCAGTTGGGCGCCGGCGATGTCGGCGCGAAATTCCCGGCGGCGAGAGAACCAGAACACAATGGTGCTGGCCAGAATGCCTAAAACAAGTTCTGCCACCATGCTGACAATAAAGAAGCCCATACCGTGGCCGCTTTGATTCTTGAACACCACTCGGTCGACAAAGGAACCAATAACCCGCGCTGCGAAAATAACAAAGGTGTTTACCACGCCTTGAATCAACGCCAGGGTCACCATGTCGCCATTGGCTACGTGGCCGATTTCATGGCCCATCACAGCGCGAACCTCGTCTTTGCTGAACCGGCTGAGCAGGCCCTCACTGACCGCCACCAACGCTTTGTTTTTGTTCCAGCCGGTGGCAAAAGCGTTAGATTGACTGGCGGGAAAAATGGCCACCTCAGGCATGCCAATACCGGCGTTTTTAGCCAGCTCCGCCACGGTTTCGAGTAACCATCGCTCCACCGGTGTGCGCGGTGTGTCGATCACCCGGGCTTTGGTGCTCCATTTCGCCATGGGTTTTGAAATCAATAGCGATATAAGAGAGCCGGCAAAGCCAAATATGGCTGCAAACACCAGCAGAGAGCCGTAATCAATACCGTTCTGGGCCAGATAGTTGTCTACTCCCAGTAATCTCAAAGTGAAACTGGCTACCAGGATTACCGCTAGGTTGGTGGCCAGAAACAGCAGTATTCTCATAGCTTCCTTCTCTTGTAAATGAACCCGCGCCTGCGAATGTGCCTATAAAAAAGCCTGTAAATCAGGCCGGCCAAAAGAGGTGACAGCCTTATTGCTTGTATTGTTCCAGGAATCGCCCCAGGCGGCCCACGGCATCGGCCAGAGTGTCTTTGCGAGGAAGGAAAACAACACGCAGATGCTGTCTGTCTTTTACGTTAAAAGCAGAACCCTGCACCAGCAGTATCTTTTCCTGAATCAGCAAGTCCAATACCAGTTTCTCATCGTTGACGATGGGGTAGCGCTTGGGATCCAGTCTGGGGAACAAGTAGAGTGCACCCTGGGGCTTTACGCAACTGACGCCAGGAATGTCGTTTAGCAATTCCCACGCCGCCTGGCGCTGCTCGAACAGGCGGCCGCCGGGAATCACCAGATCGTTGATGGATTGGTAGCCACCCAAAGCCGTCTGGATGGCCAGCTGGGCTGGCACGTTGGCGCACAGGCGCATGTTCGAGAGCATTTCGATGCCTTCAACAAGGTCGGTGGCTTTGTGTTTGGCGCCGCTGATGATCATCCAGCCGGATCGATAGCCTGCAGCACGATAATTTTTCGACAGGCCGTTGTAGGTGAAAAATAGCACGTCATCGGCGAGGGACGCGGTAGAAACGTGCTTCACGTCATCGTAGAGAATTTTGTCGTAAATCTCGTCAGACAAAACGATTAGGTTGTGGGCCCGCGCCAGTTCAATCACCTGGTGTAACAGCTCGGTGGAATAGACTGCGCCGGTAGGGTTGTTGGGGTTAATCAGCACAATCGCCCGGGTGCGTTTGGTGATTTTGCGGCGGATGTCATCAATGTCTGGAAACCAGCCTTGCTGCTCATCGCAGTGATAGTGCACTGGCTTGCCGCTGGAAAGCGCTACCGCGGCGGTCCACAGGGGGTAGTCAGGGGCCGGAATCAACACTTCGTCGCCGGTATTGAGCATGGCCTGCATAGACATCACGATCAGTTCGCTGACTCCGTTACCCAGGTAAATGTCATCAATGTCGACTTTGTCGATGCCGCGCTGCTGGCAATAGTGCATGACCGCTTTGCGTGCGGAAAACAGGCCTTTGGATTCCACATAGCCTTGGGCCAGGTGCATGTTGTAGATGACGTCTTGCTGAATTTCTTCAGGTACATCAAGCTCAAAGCTGGCTGGGTTGCCGATATTCAGCTTAAGTACGCGATGGCCTTCTTCTTCCAGGCGCCGCGCTTCACGCAGAACCACGCCGCGTATGTCGTAGCACACATTGTTCAGTTTGGCGGATTTGTGATAATTCTGCATGCCCAGTCTATCCTTTCTTTAGCGTGTGTTACGGCGAATAAAAAATTAGGAAGTTGCGGTCTATTCTAATGGAGCGGGAGTCCTGAACAACAGTTGAATTATGATGAATAGTGCCAGCGTCCCGTCTGGCTATTCGCCAGACGGGACGCTGGGTTACGGTAGATTCCGCGGTTGCTTGTGAAATAGTAATCTGCCCGTAGGCTGGCAACGAGTGTTAAACTCGGTGTCCCAGTGTTTCACCGTATTTCAGTTAGAAGGAACAACGCGATGGCCGGCATATACGATTTTGAAGTAGCAGACATTCGCGATAACGCCCAGAGCATGGCGGTTTACCAGGGCAAAGTCTTGCTGATTGTGAACACCGCCAGCAAATGCGGTTTCACGCCACAGTTCGAGGGTCTGCAGACGCTTTACAGCGACCTGGCTGATCGGGGCCTGGAAGTGCTGGGTTTTCCCTGCAATCAGTTCATGAATCAGGATCCGGGCAGCAACGACAGCATCGGACAGTTTTGTTCACTGAACTACGGAGTCAGCTTTCCGATGTTTGCGAAAGTTGAGGTAAACGGCGATAACACACATCCGCTCTACCGCTATCTGAAGCATGAGGCCTCAGGGCTGCTGGGGTCTGAGCAAGTAAAGTGGAATTTTACCAAGTTTCTGGTGAATCGCGACGGCACGGTGCTCAAGCGCTACCCTCCCACCACTAAGCCTGCCGATATTCGTGCTGACATCGTAAAGGCGCTGGGTTAGCCCCTGTTAATCGTCGTAGTTGGTTTTTTTCTTCCAGTTGTCGTTTTCCAAAAGGGTATCCCACTCTTCATCCTTCTTGCGGTGCGCCTCAAGGCTTGCGCTGTCGGTCTCTGTGCCGGTCAGCGCTTCCAGTTCTTTGATGCGGGTGCGGAAGTTTTTCACGGCTTCTATGGCCACGGGATTATCCGCAGATTTGCCCATTTCGGTGCTGGCCAGATGGTATGCGTGAATGGCTTTACGTATTTCGTTCTGGCGCATACAATCCCGAGCCTGAAAAACAAGCAGATCAGTCTGGGTTTTGTGTACCAAGAACAGCACGTATTTCAGGTTCTTCTGCGCTGTGGCGGCGTCTAGCCGGCCGGCCTTGTGCATCGCCTCTAACAGGGCGAACAGGCCTTGCAGTAGGTCTTTGACGGCGGTCGCTTTTTGCGGTAAATCTATAAGTATCTGCACTGTTTTGTCTGCACCGTCGCGTATTTGCTGCTTCAGCAGGACCAGCTCATCGCGCCGTTGATCAATGGGTAGGGCGGTGTTCAGGGTTGCCAGGCTATTGCAACTGTGTTCCATTTGTTTGATAAGGATCAGCTTCAAATCACTGGTCAGATACTGGCCTGGCAGTTCCGATAGCAGCTGATTGGCGAGCTTGTAGTTCTTTTCCAGCATGGCAATGTGGCGAACGCGCTGAATGCGGGCTTTTTCACGCAGGTGGCTGATGGTAACCACCGTAATCGCAATGGCAACCACGGCTATTAATAGCAGAACAAGTGTTGAAGGTTTCATGACGTACGACGCGACTCCGTAGGCAAGCTAGCGCAGGTTTAATAGTAAAAAAAGGGTATCAGAAATAGCGTCCTAAGAATGTTTTTAAATGTGAAGGAGAGCAGGCCTTGGATATTTCCCGCGTAGACCTGAATCTGCTGGTATACCTGGACGTGCTGCTGCGAGAGTGCAATGTAACCAAGGCAGCCAATCATCTGGGCATTACCCAGCCCGCCATGAGTAACGGCTTGAGACGGTTGCGCCAGTTGTTTGGTGACCCACTGCTGGTGCGCACCAGCGAAGGCATGACCGCCACTGAAAGAGCCCGGGAGTTGCAGCCAGTGGTGCGTTCGATTGTGTCCAGCATCGAGCAGGTGATGCAGGATAAAACCCCGTTTTCCGCGATTAACAGCCAGCGTGTGTTTCGTATTATGGCCAGTGACTACGCTGAGTCCTGCCTGATGCCGCGAGTACTGCGGCGGATACGTCAGGAAGCTCCGCAGGTAACTCTGGATGTACTAACCCCCAGCGACGTCAGTTTTCTGGATGTGGAGCAGGGCCGGCTAGATATGGCCATCAACCGCTTCGACAAGATTCCCCAGTCGTTTCACCAGAAAACCCTGTGGAGCGAATATTTTGCTTGTTTGATGAATGCTGAAAACCCGATTTTGAAACAATCGTTTGTCCTGGAAAGTTATCTTCAGGCCAGTCACATCTGGGTCAGTAAGACCGGGTTTGGCGTGGGGGTGGGGGTGAACCCCAAAGACGTGCAGCGCCTGGGCTGGGTTGATGAAGCCCTGGCCAAGATTGGCCATAAACGGCAGATTTCAGTGTTCACCCGCCACTATCAAGTGGCCATGCTCTTGGCCGAGCAACACGATCTGATTGCCACGCTGCCATCACGGGCGGCCTGGCTCCAGCGCGACAACCCGCAACTGGTGTTCAAAGTGCCGCCCTTCGATATTCCGCCGTTCGATTTGAAAATGGCCTGGAGCCCGCTGCTGCAACACAACGCTGACCACCAATGGTTGCGCCGGCTGATCGCCGAGGTTGCCGAAGAAGTAGACGCAGAGTTTGCCGAGTTCGGCACACCCTTCGAACGCGGCTGATTCAAAAGATGGCGCACCTGCGGTCACGTTAAATGCTAGAGCGCCGGCGGTTGCGTTAAATGCTAGAGAGAAAGCACCCGTAATTCCGTCGACTGCTGGCTGGTGTTCCACATTTGTAAGAAGCGCTCTTCCAGGCGTTTTACCCGCCCGCGGTCGGAAAAGTTGGCGAAACCCTGGCTGCCGCCAACTCCATGTCGATAAAGCACACCTTGGCGGTCGGCCAGCAAAAAGGGTTCTTTTTCGGATGGGTTTGCATCGCTTACCAGCCGAAGTTCGATGTGGCTGGGCAACCGTCGCATTAACTCAACCAGCCCGTGCTGGCGTTGAGTCAGGGCTTTGTCATCTTCAATCAGTAGGCGCACATCGCTAAGCCTATGGCGCCTGGCTATTTGCGACACCAACTCGCAAAAGCGCGGCTGGCCGTAAAGGTCAAAGTCCAACGAGTTGTCGTACAGCCATAATCGCTGCCGCGCCTGTCCCGCTAAGCTGTGCATCAGCTCTACCAGTTGCCGCGGCTGCTCGAACAGCCAGCTGCGCGAATCGTCGCCAAGGTTCATTGGGTATTTGCGAATTCCAGGCCGTTTCTCGGCCGGTTCCGCCGCCAGGTCTTCGGCCAGCACCGAAGGCGCCAGGCAGCGCATATCAAAATGCGCTATGCCGGCATCGTCATATTGGTCTGAACAGAGGTGAAAACCGGCACGCCGATAAAATTCGACAGCGTGCAGCTGCGCCGACAGTTGCAGCTGAGAGTAGTGTGCCGCGCCTTGGCAGATCAGATGATGCAACAGTGCCTGGCCAATCCGTTTGCCGCGGTATGGCGGCAGCACCGCCATACGTCCGATGAAGCCAGTGGCACCCGGAATGCCATACAGGCGCGCCGTGGCTGCGGCTTTATTGCCATCCACCACCACCAGAAAGTGTTCGCCGCTTTGGTCGGTGGCGTCCCACTCCAGCTCCGGTGGCACGTTCTGCTCCTCAACAAATACCCGCTGGCGTATGCCTCGGATTTGCGGCGGCGCGCTGTTCCAGTTGTATTTCCGAATGCGCAAATTCATCAAAGCCCCGTGCGGCCGTTTATTCGAAATAGACCGAGCCCTGATTGTACAGATTGGTGAGCAGCCCAAGTATCGCGTCGTCTTCGGCAAATTCTGCCAAAGCCTTTGTGTCAACTCGCACGCCAGCGCACAACAGCGGCGCAAACGGGCGAGCATCGCCGCGCAACAGGTATTGCTCGCCGTCTACAAACAGTGCGGTTTCGTTGTCCAGTTCATGAAAGGCAAAGCGAGACCCTTCGTTCCAGCGAACCTGTTCACCGGCCTGTATTGCGGCTTGAAGGTCTTCGCTGGCGGCAGGCTCATCGGCGGGTACCACCGTTTCAGCGCTCTTTGGAGCGGTGGCAAATTGGCCAAACCACAGTGAGAGATTGCGCCGGTCGCCTATTTTTTCCTGTATCAGAGCTTCCAGGCGGTCAATGACCACCGGTGCGATGGTGCCGGGATTGTCCTGCACCGCCAGATCCGGGTCGTTCATGTGTTCAGCCGCATTGGGCTGGTTGCACAGGAAGTCGGTAAAGCCGGTGAGCAAATCGTCGACTGTGGGCGCGCGAAAGCCCACTGACAGAGTAATACAGTCGCCTTCGGCTACTCCGTGATGGCCGATGGCAGGCGGCAGGTACAGCATGTCGCCCGGCTCTAAAACCACGGTTTCCTCGCCCTGCCAGTCACTTAGAATACGCAGAGGTGTGCCTTCCAAACGCGGCGACTTAGAGCTGCATTCACCGCCAAACGTCCAGCGCCGGTTGCCCCGGGCCTGCAGCAGGAACACGTCATACTGATCGTAATGGGGACCTACGCTGCCGCCTTTAGGCGCGTAGCTGGCCATAATGTCGTCCAACCGCCAGTTGGGTACAAAGCGGAAGTGCTCCAGTAAATCGGCGACTTCCGGCACCCAGTGGTCAAGGCCCTGAACTAGCAAGGTCCAGTTTTGCTCTGGAAGCTTGCTGAAACGCTCTTCGGTGAACGGGCCGTTATGTACTTGCCAGGGTTTCCCTGCATCATCTTCAATCACGATGCGCGACTCTACTGTTTCTTCGCAGGCCAATCCTGCCAGCTCGTCGGCCGTTACGGGGCTTTCAAAGCCGGGAAGCGCCTGGCGGATAACCAGAGGCTTTTTCTGCCAGTAGTCTCGTAAAAACTCTGCAGAGGTTATTCCGCCAAGCATGTCCATGGTGTTACTCCGGTGTTTAGATGTTGCGGGCTTGGTTTATGGCGTTGCCAATGTAGCTGCCGGGTGTCATCGCCATGAGTTCGGCCTTAGCCTGATCGGGAATGTCCAGGCTGCTGACAAAGCTTTGGATAACCTCGGCGCTCATGGCTTTGCCGCGGGTTAAGGCTTTTAGCTTTTCGTAAGGCTTTTCAATATTGTAACGGCGCATCACGGTCTGAATCGGTTCCGCTAAAACTTCCCAGGCCTGGTTTAGGTCGGCGTCTAGGCGCGCTGCGTTCAGTTCCAACTTGCTCAGGCCTTTGAGGGTAGATTCATAGGCGATAAGGCTGTGGGCAAACCCCACTCCCAGGTTGCGCAGCACGGTAGAGTCGGTCAGATCACGCTGCCAGCGCGAGATTGGCAGCTTGGCTGACAAATGGTTTAGCAAGGCGTTGGCAATGCCCAGGTTGCCTTCGGAGTTTTCGAAGTCAATGGGGTTAACTTTGTGCGGCATGGTGGAAGAACCGACTTCGCCTTCGACTGTTTTCTGCGTGAAATAGCCCAGCGAAATATAACCCCAGATATCGCGGTCCAAATCGATCAAAATGGTGTTGAAGCGGGCAACCGCGTCGTACAGTTCGGCGATGTAATCGTGAGGTTCAATCTGGGTGGTGTAGGGGTTGAAATTCAGCCCCAGGCCTTCAATAAACGTTTCGGCGGTTGCGGCCCAGTCGATGTCCGGATAAGCGGATAGGTGAGCGTTATAATTGCCCACGGCGCCGTTGATTTTACCCAGCAACTCCACGTTTTGGATCTGCGCCAGCTGGCGCCGCAGGCGGTGTACCGCGTTGGCCAGCTCTTTACCAACGGTAGTGGGCGACGCGGTTTGGCCGTGTGTGCGCGACAGCATGGGCTGGGAAGCGTGGTCGTGTGCCAGCTTGGCGATCTGGTCTATGACTTTTGTCATCACCGGCAGCATGCCGATGTCGAGGCCTTCGCGCAGCATCAACGCGTGGGAAAGGTTGTTGATGTCTTCCGAGGTGCAGGCAAAGTGAACAAATTCGGTGACCGCGTGAAGTTCGGCGTTGTCAGCGATTTTTTCTTTAATAAAGTATTCCACCGCTTTTACATCGTGATTGGTGGTGCGTTCAATATCTTTTATGCGCTGGGCATCGGCCACACTGAATTCACTAACCAAGGTGTTCAGGGCAGCGTCTGCTTCAGTAGAAAATACCGGAACTTCCAAAACTTGCGGATGAGCAGCCAGTTTTTGCAACCAGCGGATTTCGACGGTTACGCGGTTTCTGATCAGGCCATATTCACTGAAAATATTGCGGAAAACGCTAACTTTGCTGCCGTAGCGTCCGTCCACCGGGGAAATGGCGGTCAGGGCGGTGAGTTCCATCGAAAACCTCTCAAAAATGTTTGTAGCGGGGGGCGGTAAAAGTCCGGACGATATAATACACCAGCGGCTGGTCGGAATCAGCTCAGCCGGCTGGCGAATTAGGCAAACCGGGCACTATCCGTTTTTCAGCAATTCGCGGGCGTGGGCAATCACGTTTTTGCGGGTAAAGATAAGTTGCCAGCGGCGCCCGCCGGTCTGCCTCCAGAGCACTGCCGAGCGAATGCCGGCCAACAGCAACGCCCGTATTTTAGCGGCGTTTTCTTCCTGCTGCAGAATAGCCGGCGTGCCGCTGACTTGAATGCGCTGGCGGTAGGTGCTGATGGTGTCGGCATACACTGACGACAGATTGCCAATCAGATTGCTGTGTATATAACCGAAATGACTGGCAGTGTGCCGTGCCTGCTCAATTCGGCTGCCCAGCACCGACATCATGTCTTTGTTGCTATTGAGTTTGGACTCCAATTGGAGCAGGTTGAGCACGTAGCGCAGTGTTTCGATGTCGGTAAGCTTGCGTTGCTCGCCGAGCACGCGAACCATCGTATTTAGCCCCAGGCTCAAGTCGCGCAGTTCTCCGCCGTATACGTCCAGCGTGGTGGCCGGGTCAGTGGCGAACAGTGAACGTAGGCAGGTTTCCAGGTCGGTTGCGTCGCAAACACCGTCATGGGCAATCTGGGTAACCAGATTCGCAGCCTGAAAAACGCCGGCCAGGGCCAGGGTTTGGTCGTGAAGTGTGCGGCTCATGACGGCACTCCGTCAGTTGGTTCAGCTGTCAGGCGCACTGGCAGTGGTTCGCCATCGCGCCAAGTGTGTTCAATGACGCCGCCGCCCAAGCAAATCTCGCCGTCGTAAAATACCACTGATTGACCAGGCGTCACTGCGCGCTGGGGGTCATCGAACACCACTTTTACGCCACCGTCGATGGCTGTTACCTCGCACAGTTGATCAGGCTGGCGATAGCGGGTTTTGGCCATGCAGCGGAACTTTGCGCTCGGAGCCTCAGCGGCAACCCAATCGACAGGGCCAGAGACCAGGCCGCGGGAAAACAGCAGTGGGTGGCTTTTACCCTGAGCTGCAATCAACACGTTACGTGCCAGGTCTTTTTCCGCTACGTACCAGGGTTCATCGCTGTAACCGTTCAATCCGCCAATACCAAGGCCTTGGCGCTGGCCAATGGTGTGGTACATCAGGCCCTGATGGCGGCCAACAATGTCGCCTTCCGGCGTTTCAATGGTGCCGGGCTGAGCCGGCAGGTACTGCTTCAGGAAGTCAGTGAACTTGCGCTCGCCAATAAAGCAGATGCCGGTAGAATCTTTTTTATCGTGGGTAACGAACCCTTGCGCTTCGGCAATGCGGCGTACCTCTGGCTTCTCAAGTTCGCCAACCGGGAACAGAGTGCGGGCGATGCGATCGCCGGATACCGCGTGCAGGAAATAGCTTTGATCTTTGTTGCCGTCGAGACCTTTGAGTAGCTGAGCCTTGCCGGAACCGTCATCAAGCGGGCATTGGCGAGTGTAGTGCCCGGTGGCAATGTAATCGGCGCCCAGTGTTATCGCGTAATCCAGAAAAGCGCGGAATTTTACTTCCTTGTTGCACAGAATGTCTGGATTTGGGGTGCGACCAGCTTTGTATTCGCTGAGAAAATGCTCGAATACCCGGTCCCAGTATTCCGCCGCAAAGCTGGCGGTATGCAGCTTTATACCGATGTGGTCGGCCACCGCCTGGGCGTCGGCCAGGTCGGTCATGGCGGTGCAATATTCGGTGCCGTCGTCTTCATCCCAGTTCTTCATGAACAGGCCTTCTACCTGATAACCCTGTTCTTTTAGCAGCCAGGCGGCAACGGAGGAATCGACACCGCCGGACATGCCGACGATAACGCGGCTCATGTTTGAGCTAGTGCCAGGGACGGTACCTGGGATGGTATTTGCGGCTGTATGGAACTCGGTCATAACGGCTCTGTGTCAGTAAAAGCGGAGCATCTTATCAGCTTGCGGTCGTCACGTCTGTGGGTCGTGAATCAGATCCAGCGGCAGACGCCGGCCACTTTGAAAATCTTCTATACACTGAAGTACCAGCGGGCTGCGCAGCTTGTCACCCAGGCCGGCTATGTGTTCCGGTGTGAGCCAGTGAGCGGCAATAATGTCGCTATCAAGTTGCTCTGACACTTTGCGCACTGCGCGGGCGCTGTAGCAGAAGCGGTAGTAGGTAACGCCGTTGGTCGGCGCTTTGTAAACGTAAATGCCCAGTAGATGCTCTGGTTCTACCTCCCAGCCAGTTTCTTCCAGGGTCTCCCGGCGCACCGCATCGAGTAAGGTTTCGTTTTCTTCAATGTGCCCGGCCGGCTGGTTGAACACAATTTTGCCGTCGCTGGACTCTTCAACCATTAACAGACGGCCTTGGTCATCTTCAACAATGGCGGCGACGGTTGCGTGGGGCGTCCAAGTCATGACAATGTTTGACTCCGGTGAGGGCGGTGGCCGCGGTTTGCTTTTGGTGATTGACGGCTGCCAGTGGGTTTGCGACGCGGCGCTGGGGTCGCGGTCATGTTCAGGGTTGTTGAGCTATACTGACCGGGTTCAAGTAAGCCAAGGCTCCAGTCACCAATGCGATAGCGGATCAGCCGAAGTGTTGGAAAGCCCAGCGCCGCGGTCATCCGCCTTACCTGGCGATTACGGCCTTCACAGATGGTTAGCTCCAGCCAGCTAGTGGGAATGTTCTGGCGGAAGCGCACAGGGGGGTTGCGTAGCCAAATGACAGGTTCTTCCATTGCCCGAGCAAGGGCTGGGCGCGTCAGTCCGTCTTTTAGCGGTACACCTTGCTCCAGCTGGCGCAGAGATTGAGGGTTCATTGTGCCTTCAACCTGAACCCAATAGGTTTTTTCCATCTTACCCTGGGGCGAGGCTATGCGATGCTGTAGCGGGCCGTCTGAGGTCAGTAATAGCAGGCCTTCGGAATCGTAATCAAGGCGGCCGGCAGGGTATATGCCGGGCTGGTTGATCCAGTCGGCCAGGGTCGCTCTCCGGGGCTTGTCGCCAGGTTGCCGTTCATCCGTAAACTGGCTGAGTACCTGAAACGGCTTGTTGAACAGGATTAATTCGGCCATAGGTAGTCTGTGTTGCTGTTAGGGCTAGCCGCAGAGACTACCCCAGATACAGGATTTCGCAACCGCCAGTAGCCGTGGATGTATAGAAATTTGGCTGGTTTATCGTTCAGCCAGACGGGACACTGTGATTTGGTTGCAGCAGCGGCATGATGTTGATGGCGTGAACACCGTCATCCACCGGTTTTTTCTCGAAACTGACTGCCTGTCCGGCTTTCAGAGTTTTATAGCCATCCATTTGAATGGCTGAAAAATGAGCAAAAAGGTCGTCATTGTAGCCGTCTTCAATGATAAAACCGTAACCCTTAGCGTTGTTGAACCATTTTACTTTGCCGCTGGGCATGTTGAACTCCCCTGTACCTTTGCTGTCAGTAATTATTATTGTTGAATTCTGGAGCTGAGCAACATTTTTTTACATCGTTATGAACTCTGGTTCAATACTGTGTTGCAGTCAACTGCTCGTCGTAGAGGTTTTGAGTGGTTGAGGGCAGTCCGGAACCGGTATCATGTGCGTATTCATACTAAAGAAGGCCTGCTTGAAAAAGCGGTGACCCACACCCACATTACTAGTAAGGCACCGGTAACTTCGGTAAAGAATGATGCGAATGATTGAAAATTCTCGACTAATATGGAATCAGGGAGACGAACGTGAACCAGGTCGTCATGATCAGGTCAGCGTTGCGCCGGAAAAGCCAGCCCTGGAGCGGCCTGCGCAGTTCAGGGTGATTCTTTTAAACGACGACTACACTCCTATGGATTTTGTGGTGGAAGTGTTAACGACTTTCTTCGGAATGAATGAAGAAAGGGCAACACAGGTAATGCTTCTCGTCCATACGCAAGGCAAAGCCGTATGTGGTGTGTATTCCCGGGATATCGCAGAAACCAAAGCGGCCCAGGTGAATCACCATTCGTCAGAATGTGATCACCCGCTGTTGTGCGAAATTGAACGTGCAGATTGATAGCTGTTGGAGTAGCCCATGCTGAGCAAAGATCTTGAACTTACATTGAATTCGGCCTTCAAGAATGCCCGTGACAAGCGTCACGAATTCATGACAGTTGAGCATTTACTGTTGGCCCTTTTGGACAACGATTCGGCGGTGGGAGTTCTGAAAGCGTGTGGCGCAGAGTTGGGCCCGCTGGAACAGGAACTGCGTGAATTTGTTGATTCCACAACGCCACTCATTCCGGATTCTGACGGCGATCGCGAAACCCAGCCAACCCTGGGCTTTCAGCGCGTGCTGCAGCGTGCGGTTTTCCATGTACAGTCTTCCGGCAAAAAAGAAGTAACTGGCGCTAACGTGCTAGTGGCGATCTTTAGTGAGCAGGAAAGCCAAGCGGTTTATCTGTTGAAAAAGCAGAATGTCGCGCGTATTGATGTGGTCAATTTTGTGTCTCACGGCATTTCTCGAGTGCAGGGTGCCGAGGATCAAGAAGGCCGCGAGGCTGCTCAGGAAGAGAACGGCGAAGAAGCCGCGCAATCGACACCGTTGGACAATTACACCACCAACTTGAACGAGCAAGCGCGCCAAGGCCGTATTGACCCGCTGATCGGGCGTGAGCACGAAGTGGAGCGTGTGGTGCAGATTCTGGTGCGTCGCCGCAAAAACAATCCATTGTTGGTCGGTGAAGCCGGCGTTGGTAAAACCGCCATCGCTGAAGGTCTGGCCAAGCGCATTGTCGATTCTCAAGTGCCGCAAGTGATCGCCAACGCAGTGGTCTATTCGCTCGACTTGGGAGCGCTGCTGGCGGGTACCAAGTACCGCGGTGATTTTGAAAAGCGTCTGAAAGGTTTGCTGTCGGATCTGAAAAAGCAGGAACACGCTATTTTATTTATCGATGAAATTCACACCATTATTGGCGCCGGTTCGGCATCCGGTGGCGTGATGGACGCGTCGAATCTACTCAAACCGATGCTCGGCTCGGGTGAGCTGCGTTGCATTGGCTCGACCACCTATCAAGAATTTCGCGGTATATTCGAGAAAGATGCGGCTCTGGCTCGCAGGTTCCAGAAAATTGATGTCAACGAACCCAGTGTCGAAGACACGTATCTGATCCTGAAAGGTCTGAAGCCGAATTTTGAGAAACATCACGATTTAACCTACACCGATCAGGCCCTGCGGGTGGCGGCTGAACTGTCTGAACGCTACATCAATGACAGGCATCTGCCTGACAAGGCCATAGACGTGATCGACGAAGCGGGTGCCCATCAGCGCTTGATGAGTGAAGACAAACGCAAGAAAGTGATCGATGTCGCAGAAATTGAGGAAGTCGTGGCCAATATTGCACGTATTCCACCCAAGAGCGTGTCCACCAGTGACAAAGACCTGCTGCGGACGATGGAGCGGGATCTTAAAATGGTGGTGTTCGGGCAAGACCCGGCCATCGAATCCCTGTCTACGGCTATTAAGCTGGCCCGCGCCGGGCTGAAATCACCGGAAAAACCGGAAGGTGCATTCCTGTTTGCCGGCCCCACCGGTGTGGGTAAAACCGAAGTCACCAAGCAGTTGGCCAAGGTGTTGGGTATCGAGCTGGTGCGCTTTGATATGTCTGAGTACATGGAGCGGCATACTGTGTCGCGTCTGATTGGTGCACCGCCGGGCTATGTCGGTTTTGACCAAGGTGGTCTGCTAACCGAATCGGTGAACAAGCATCCCCACTGCGTTCTGCTGCTGGATGAGATTGAGAAGGCTCATCCAGAGGTGTTTAACCTGCTGCTGCAGGTAATGGACCACGGCACGCTGACGGACAACAACGGTCGTAAAGCCGACTTCCGCCATGTAATCCTAGTGATGACTACCAACGCCGGTGCCGAAAGTATGGCCCGACGTTCCATGGGCTTCAGTGAGCAAAACCACCGCAGCGATGGCATGGAAATTATCAGCAAGACTTTCACGCCAGAATTCCGCAACCGTTTGGATGGCATCATTCAGTTCGCGGATCTGGAGCGCCAGACTATTACTCACGTGGTGGATAAGTTCCTCACCGAACTGCAGGCGCAGTTGGACGACAAGCACGTGGTATTGCACGTAGACGAGCCTTCAAAGCTGTGGTTAGCCGACAAAGGCTACGACGTGTCCATGGGTGCAAGGCCGATGTCGAGGCTGATTCAGGACAAGATCAAGCGGCCACTGGCTGAGCAGATTCTGTTTGGTCGATTGGCCGAGAAGGGTGGTGAAGTGTTTGTGCGTCTCGAAAACGACGAACTGGTGTTCGAATACGAATCGGAACCCGCAGAAGCGGTTTAACCTGTCTGCTCAGCCTGGTCCGGTTGGATCAGGCTGAGCAGAAGTCATTTTGATAATTCCCCTCTTCCCTTTCTTACTGCATTAATTGGTCTTCGATTTCGAGCGTTAAGGTTCCTGTCAGGTTGGCGTGTTTTGATGCATGTTATGCCAAGCCGGCATAGCACCTGAACACGACAAGGAAATCTGCATGAAGATTCGTTATATTGCCGTCGCAACCGCCGCTCTGTTGTTCACCGGGGCCGCTGTCGCCGGCCCGCAATGCACCGACGCCCCGCAGTCCGAATGGATGTCTCAGGACACCCTGAAGCAGAACCTCGACGATCAAGGTTACACGATCAAAAAGTTCAAGGTGACCAGTGGTAACTGCTACGAGATCTACGGCATGGATAAGGGCGGCGTTAAGGTCGAGATCTATTTCAACCCGGTTAGCGGTGATGTTATCAAGGAAGAACGCGATGACTGATACTCTGAAAGCAAGCACTGTGAGCCAGGGTGGCCGCGTCAAGGTATGGGACCCGGCGGTGCGAATCTTTCATTGGGGTCTGGTGGCAGCGTTTTGTGTGGCTTATTTCACCGCCGACGACTACCGGAATATCCACGAGTGGTCGGGCTGTGTGGTGGTGGGGTTGATAGCTTGCCGTTTGGTTTGGGGCGTGATCGGCAGTCGTTATGCGCGCTTTAGTGATTTTGTACCGAGGCCTGGGCGTCTGACCGATTATGTACGTCTTGCGCTAAAGGGGCAGGAGCCGAGTCACCTCGGTCATAATCCGGCAGCGGCGATAATGATCCTGTTTTTGTTGTTGGCGAACGGTGTGATTGGCATTAGCGGCTTGCTGCTTACCACCGATTGGGGTTGGGGCAGCGGGGTGCTCGAAGAAGTGCACGAGATATCGGTAAACATGACTCTTATCGCAATTGCACTGCACGTGAGTGCGGCGATTTATGAGAGCTTTCACCACCAGGAAAACCTTATCCGCTCAATGCTTACAGGCTACAAACGGCGCTAGCCGGCTACGACAATCAGCGAATTTCCAGAACAAACTGAATTATAGACATAGTATGCAGAGACACGCTGTGTCTATGAAACAGAACAGCAGACATATAAGACCCACCCAAGGAGATGGTCCTTGGTAGAATAATAGAACATGGCTATACGCTATCTTCGAAAAGTGTAAAAAGAAGAGCTCGCTAAGGCGAACTCTTCTTTTATAACGTTTAAAGATACGCGGGTTACGACGATACTATTTACAAAAAGCTGGCAGCTTGTTCGCTAGACATTAACGCGCGCGGTAAACGATCCGGCCTTTGCTTAGGTCGTATGGCGTCAGTTCCACTTTGACTTTATCGCCGGTCAGGATGCGAATGTAGTTCTTGCGCATCTTTCCGGAGATGTGTGCGGTCACAACGTGGCCGTTGCTAAGCTCTACACGGAACATGGTGTTTGGTAGCGTATCAATAATAACGCCTTCCATTTCAATGACATCTGTCTTCGCCATTCAGTAAAAACCTCGTTTTGGAATACTTTCCGTAATTTTAAATTGCGCAATTCTGCCTGATTTTGAGCCGTTTAGCAAAAGTCAGTTGCTATCGAGTGCTTGCCAGCGGTTATCCGTGAACTGCTCGATGGGTTTAAAGTTGCTTTTGTAATTCATTTTGCGACATTTTAGAATCCAGTACCCCAGATACACATGGCTGAGCTGCTCGCGCCGGGCCTCTTCAATTTGCCAGAGTACCGCGAAGGTGCCCAGGCTGCGATGAACCAGGTCTGGTTCGAACACGGTATAGATGGCCGACAGGCCGTCGTCCAGACGGTCAACCACCGCCAACCCGATAAGCTCACCGTGCAGGGTCATTTCCAGAAACCAGGAATCAGTCTGGCCCTCCACCAGAAACGCCATGAACTGCTCTCGTGATGGCGGGTACATGTCGCCGTCTTTGTGGCGCAGTTCAATGTAGCGGGCGTAAAGTCGGTACCATTGTTCCGAATAGGCAGCCGGCACCAGCGCGCAGGCCAGATCAGCATTCTTCTTCCACACCCGGCGCTGGTTACGGTCGGGGCTAAACTCTGCGACGGGTACCCTGACTGGAATGCAGGCCTGGCAGTTTTCACAGTGGGGGCGATAATAATGCGAGCCGCTGCGGCGAAAGCCAAGCGCTGTCAGCTCGCTGTAAAGCGTGCGATTAATTTCTGTTTTAGGATCTACAAACATGGTGGTGGACTGGCGACCTGGCAGATAGCTGCAGTCGTGAGCGGGTGTTGCGAAGAACACCAGTGCTCTCAAATTGCTCATTCACCCTCCGGGCTTGGCCAGCGCCATTGAAACTGCCAGTCCGCCACTGCCGGTGATTGTTTTGTATAGCGGCCGAGCATGGCCAGAAACTCCGTTCGCGGTATGGTTTGTGCGCCCATGCTCAACAGATGATCGCTGGCTACCTGACAGTCAATAATCCGGTATCCCCACTGCCGCAGCTGGTTAGCAAGGTGCACCATTAATACCTTGGACGCGTTGGTTTCCAGCGAGAACATAGACTCGCCAAAAAAACAGCTGCCCAGCGCTACGCCGTACATGCCGCCCGCCAATTCGCCGTGCGGGTTCCAGGCTTCAATAGAGTGGGCAATGCCCTCCCTGTGCAGCTTGATGTAGGCCTGAAGCATGTTTTCGGTAATCCAGGTTCCCTCAGCACGGGTAGATCCACACAGGTGCATAATCCGGCTGAAGGCTTGGTCTGCGGTTACCGAGAAATAGTCTTTGTTGAGGCTGCGGCGCAGGCTGCGGGAAATGTGGATATTTTCCGGAAAAATGACGCAGCGCGGATCGGGTGACCACCAAAGTATTGGCTGGTCGTCGCTGTACCAGGGAAAAATACCGTTTTCATAGGCCAGCACCAGGCGCTTGCTGCTCAAATCGCCGCCGGCAGCCAACAGGCCGTCGGGTTCCGCCAGCGCGCTCTCGGGCGAGGGGAACCACAGCGCATGTTCAGGTAACCAGGGCAAAGACGTCATAGTGTGTTCGCTTTTCAGCTCAACGTTGTGGCTTCAGTTTAGCTTTGTTGGTCCAGATAGCGCTCGGCGTCCAGCGCCGCCATACAACCAAAACCGGACGACGTCACTGCTTGGCGATACACGTGATCAGCAACATCACCGGCGGCAAACACGCCTGGCACGGTTGTTTGGGTTGCCATTCCGTCCAATCCGGAGCGGATGTGCAGGTAGCCGTTTGTCATTTCAAGCTGGCCTTCGAACAGGCTGGTGTTGGGTTTATGGCCAATGGCGATAAACACACCGGAAAGCTCCATGTCCTGCTTGGAGTCGTCTTTCATGCTGCGGATGCGCATACCGGTTACGCCGGTGCCGTCACCCAGCACTTCGTCCAGGGTGTGATCCCAAATGATTCGCACATTGCCGTTGGCGGCTTTTTCAAACAATTTGTCCTGCAGAATTTTCTCTGCACGCAGGCTGTCGCGGCGGTGCACCAGCGTCACTTCGGCCGCAATGTTGGACAGGTACAGGGCTTCTTCCACGGCGGTGTTGCCGCCGCCGATAACCGCTACCTTCTGGTTGCGATAAAAAAAGCCGTCACAGGTTGCACAGGCTGACACGCCCTGGCCTTTGAATTTCTCTTCCGACTCAAGCCCCAGATACATGGCCGAGGCGCCGGTAGAAATGATCAGTGCATCGCAGGTGTGCTCGCCGCTGTCACCCTTGAGGCGAAACGGACGCTGGTTCAAGTCGACTTCATTAACCGTGTCGTAAATGATTTTCGTTTCAAAACGTTCCGCATGTTTCAACATCCGTTGCATTAATTCTGGCCCTTGCACGCCGTCGTTGTCACCGGGCCAGTTGTCGACGTCTGTGGTTGTGGTCAGCTGGCCACCCACTTCAATACCGGTGATCAATGTTGGCTTCAGGTTGGCGCGGGCCGCGTAAACGGCAGCGGTATAGCCGGCAGGGCCGGAGCCTAGAATAATTAGGCGGGAATGTGTGCTGGTGCTCATGCTGTTCTCACTTAATACGAGTATGGTCACTGTGCCCGCAGCTCGTTATGGCGGCGGCACGGATTTTAACGAGTCTAAAAAGTTTAGAAAGTTTGAAAAGTATAGAAAGTTCAATAGGAAGATACGAAGGCTATCATGAATAGCCGGTACGCTTGCCAGTTGTTTTGGCCAATTCTGCTGATACGCCTGCTCTATCGGTTCAGCCGCCAGGCAGCCAACTGACTCAGTCGCCAAGCACCGATACGCCAGCCAGCAAGCGTTGCACCCGTTCCTGGCTTTTGCCGCTTTCGCCCTGTTCCAGGCGATGCTCTGCCACCGCCGCAAACACTGCTTGTACGTCGTCTGGCAGCACGTGATCACGGCCCTGCATCAGCGCCCAGGCTTTCGCTGCGCGCAGCAGGCCCAGACCGGCGCGCGGAGACAGGCCGTAAAGCAGGCCCGGAATGTTACGGCTGGCTTCCAGCAAGCGCTGTACGTAGTCGAGCAGCGCGGGGCTGGTGCTGACCTGCAGCACCGTTTGTTGAATGCGCGTCAATTGCTCTTCAGCCAACAGGGTGGAAAGGCGCTGGGTCATGCTGCGGCGGTCTTCGCCCTCCAGTAATTGGCGTTCTGCCCGGGAATCAGGGTAGCCCAGGTGCAGGCGCATCAGAAACCGGTCAAGCTGACTTTCTGGCAGCGCAAACGTGCCACCTTGCTCGATGGGGTTTTGGGTGGCAATCACAAAAAACGGTTGGGGAAGGGGCCGGGTTTCTCCTTCAATCGACACCTGCCGTTCTTCCATTGCTTCCAACAGAGCGCTTTGGGTTCGCGGCGATGCGCGATTTATTTCGTCGGCTAGAATCAACTGGGCAAAAATCGGCCCCGGATGAAAAACAAGACTGCCGGCAGCCTTGTCGTAAATCGAATAGCCCAACACGTCTGCCGGCAATAAATCGTTGGTAAATTGGATGCGTTGATAGCGCAGGCCCATTATGTGTGCCAGAGCGTGGGCAAGCGTGGTTTTACCCATGCCCGGAATGTCTTCAATCAGCAAATGTCCGCCTGCGAAGAGGCTGCAAAGCGCCAGGCGCACCTGCTGGTCTTTGCCCAGCAGAATGCCATTGAGTTGGTCGACGATCTGATTTATCGCTTTGTTCATAGTCTGATCAACTTCCTGCCTATGTGAAATGTCTGAGTACAGGGCAATACGCCGGCCGCCAGAGAAAGAGCAGGTGCGGTGCTATTCGGTCGCGACGCCCGCAGGCAATTGCATTGTTACGCAGTGCAGGCTGCCGCCTTGCCGCAGCAACGGGCGACAGGGTATGGCGATTATTTCACGGTCCGGGAACAGATTCTGCACTGTGGCGATCGCTGCGGTATCTTGGGGTACATCGTATACCGGCAGTAATACCGCGCCGTTGATGATCAGAAAGTTGGCGTAAGTGGCCGGCAGGCGCCGGCCTTTTTCATCATGGATAGCGTCTGGCCAGGGCAAAGCCGTCAGACGGTAAGGCTCACCATTGGCTTGGCGGAATTCGCGCAGGCCCTCTGCCATGGTGCTAAGAGCGCCATAGTGCTCGTCGCTTTCATCAGGGCAGGCGACATAACAAATGTGGTCGGGTGCGCAAAACCGCGCCAGAGTGTCTATATGGCTGTCAGTATCGTCGCCGGCCAGGTAGCCGTGATTCAGCCAGAGCACTCGGCGAATGCCCAGTAACTGGCCAAAAAGTCTCTCCATGGCGCTGCGGCTGTAGTCGGGATTGCGGCTGGGGCTTAGCAGGCATTGGCTGGTGGTCAGCAGAGTGCCTTCGCCATCGGTGTCGATGGCGCCGCCTTCCAGAATGAATTTGACGCTTTTCAGTGTGCTGCCGTCAAACGCACCGGCCGTGAGCAGCTTGTTGGTCAGGGCGTTGTCTTTGCCCCATGGAAACTTATTGCCCCAGGCGTTAAAACTGAAATCGACCAGCCAGGAGTCGCGGTAAGTGAGCACTGTTAAAGGACCGTGGTCGCGCGCCCAGCTGTGGTCTGACGGCGCAACCAGAACCCGTACGCGGAATGCCACGCCAGCGGTTTCTACATAATGGTTTAGTTGTTCCTGCAATTGCTGCGCCTGCTCTGGGTCTTCGCAGCTTATCAATACCGCTTCGAAGCGCAAAACCGCGCGCGTAATCGCCATAAATACCGGCTCTGTCTGAACCAGATGGCTGGCCCAGGCGGTGTTGTGATGGGGCCAGGTCAGCATCACCGCACTCTGCGGCGCCCACTCTGCGGGCAATAACGGCTTCGATTTCACTGGGCCAGTACCTTTTCCCTATTGAAAAAACCATTCTAACGGAAAGCGCCGACACGTCAGGATCTACTGGCAAAACTTTGCGGCCTTTTCTGTATCTGTCTAAGGCGTGCGCTTTACAACCGCGCGAATAACCCGCTCGCTCTCAAAATACACCACAAAAGCCGGGTAGTGCCACTGGCTGATGGGCGGCTGGCCTACCGGGCCGCGGGTAGACTCGGGTGAGCCCCAGCGCACGCGCACACCTTCGGCTTTCATACCGGTCTGTGGCAGTGATATGGCATCGCGGGTGCCCTGTTGGCCGAGCGGAATGAACAGTTCCTGAGTGCTGGCAGGCATCACCGACAAGGTCGTCACCAGAGCGGCAGACAACAGGCCGGCTCGCAGCAATGGGCGCCAAAAGCGATGGGTCTTCATGGTCAGGGTGACTCCGCAGGAGAAATGGATAAAACGTAATTTAGTTTGCGCATTGGTCATTTGCCCCGACAGTTTCGGTGTTTGGTTGCTGGCGCTGGCGAATTTGCCAGCGCATGATGTGGCGCGCCAGCTGTTGGCGATCACTGTCTTCCAAACGCACAAAGCGGGTGTGAATCCATGTGCCGTCGCGGTCTTCAGTGTTAACGCCTACGACTTCGCCAATGGCCCGGGGCTGAAACAGTTCCGGCGGCAGAGTCAGGCGCATGGCAATATGGTCACCCACCTGCAAACTTTCATCGTTGCTAAAAAAGGCAACACCACCCTCGCTGAGCGTGGCTTGGTGCCAATGCTCTGGTTGCAACGGATTTTGCTCAAAGGCCATAATGCGCGCCAGAATATCCAGCTTGGAGTTGAACGCTTTTAACAGGCTTTGCAATGCACGGTCGCGCTCGCTTAAGCCGGCAAGTTGGGTTCTGATGTCTTGGTCAAGGCGTTTGAATTCTGCCTGTAAGCTGGTGAACGGGGTATTTCCGAAGGCACTAAAATCGTCTTGGGTACTGGGAGGTAGTTTGTGCACCTCCAACCCAATCCGATCGTTTATTCTGAAGTAATTCCGCCGTTCGCGTTGTTTCTTCGCATTGGCGCTGTCATCGTTGCGCTGGGTCATTGGGGCTCCGATACGGATGTTCGTTTGTAGGATGAAGTTTAGCAGTTCCCGGCGCGGCATTAACACGACTGGGTTCAATCAATCACGAATTAGTCGCAGCCAGCAGCAGGCAAGGCTTTATGTTTAAACCTTTATCATTTTATATCGGCTTGCGCTACATCGCTGCCAAACGCCGTAATCACTTTATCTCGTTTATTTCACTCACCTCTATGATCGGCTTGATGCTGGGCGTTGCGGTGTTGATTATTGTGCTGTCAGTTATGAACGGTTTCGACCGCGAACTGAAGCAGCGAATTCTGGGAATGGTGCCCCACGCTATTATCGAGGGTTCCGGCACGATTGAAAACTGGGAAGCGGTAGACGCAGCCGTCGAGAAGCACCCGCGAGTGTTGGCGGCGGCCCCATTTATCAAGGGCCAGGCCATGGTCACCGGCGGCGGAGCGGTGCGCGGTGTGCTGTTGAACGGCATTTTGCCAGACCAGGAACGAACGGTATCGATTATTGAAGACCACATGGAACAGGGCAGCCTGGACGATCTGAAGTCGGGCGAGTTCGGCATCATTATTGGGCGCTTTTTGGCGTCCAGCCTGCGCCTGCAGTTGGGTGACAAAATAACCGTGGTGCTGCCTGAAGCGTCGGTAACGCCGGCTGGCGTATTGCCGCGATTGAAACGTTTTACCGTCAAAGGCGTGTTTAGCGTGGGCGCTGAGTTAGACGGTAGCTACACGCTGATACACATGGATGACGCCGCCAAGCTGATGCGCACAGACGGCAAAGCCCAAGGCATCCGTTTGCTGGTCGATGACCTCTTCGCTGCACCGCGGGTAGCCGAGCAAGCGGCGCAACTGCTTTCAGGGCGCTATTACATATCCGACTGGACCCGCACCCATGGCAACCTGTTCCAGGCCATACGAATGGAAAAAACCATGATTGGCCTGTTGCTGATGTTCATTGTGGCGGTGGCGGCATTCAATATTGTGTCCACTCTTGTCATGGTGGTCACCGACAAAACCGCAGACATTGCCATTTTACGCACCATGGGCGCGACACCCGCGCGCATCATGCGTATTTTCATGGTGCAGGGCGCGGTTATCGGCATTTTCGGAACGCTGGTGGGCACGGTGCTGGGCATTCTGGGTGCACTCAACATCAGCGGGTTCATCAGCTGGCTGGAGGTCGCACTGGGCCATCAGTTCCTCAGTGCTGACGTGTATTTCATCAGTTACTTGCCGTCCCAGTTGCTATGGGAAGACGTCATGATCATCAGCGGTAGTGGTTTGGCCATGAGCCTGCTGGCCACCATTTACCCGGCCTGGCGTGCGTCTCGTATCGACCCGGCAGACGCGCTTAGATATGAATAGAGCCAACCTATGAGCAAAAGTATAAAAGACGTAACGACCAACACCGCAAACTGGGTCATTGATTGCAATCAAGTGACCCGTACCTATAACGAGGGTCCGGAAAAGCTGACGATTTTTTCCGACATCTCGTTGCAAATCACCGCCGGCGAAACCATCGCCATTGTTGGTAGCAGCGGCTCCGGAAAAACCACGCTACTGAATTTGTTAGGCGGGCTGGACCGACCGTCAACGGGCCATATCGAAATTTGTGGTCAGGAAATTTACAAGCTTTCGGAAGCCGCACGGGCGCGCTTTCGCAACAAGCATCTTGGGTTTGTGTACCAGTTTCACCATTTGCTGCCGGAGTTCTCCGCGCTTGAGAACGTGATGATGCCATGCGTGCTGGGCGGTATCAGCGTGGCGGCAGCGCGTAAAAAGGCCGCTGTTCTGCTCAACAGTGTGGGCTTGGGCGCACGCCTGGCCCACAAGCCGGGCGAGCTATCTGGCGGTGAGCGTCAGCGCGTGGCCATAGCCCGGGCCCTAGTGAACGAGCCCGACTGTGTTTTGATGGACGAACCCACCGGTAATCTTGATGAGCACACCGGTGCCGGTGTGCGCGCACTGATCGAATCGCTGCGCGATCAATTTGGTATGGCGTTTGTGATGGTCACACACGATATGTCGATGGCGAGAAGTCTGGGGCGGGTGATGCGGCTGGAGCAGGGGCGTTTGGTAAACGAAGGCTAGTGGCGGCGTTGCCCCTGGCGCAGACGCCAGTTGGCGCGCACTTTTCTGCGCCATAACAACTGAATGATCAAATAAGCGAAGCAGGCAGACACCGTAGCCACAACCAGCGAGCCCAAGTAAAGCGGTATACCAATATCCAGCAGGCGTTCGCTGATCCACGCCAGTGACGGCGAGAATTCAAAATCCAGTAGTGGCCTGCTCAGCATCCAGGCCCCCAGTTTGTAGTTGAAGTAGAAAATCGGGGGCATGGTAACCGGGTTGCTGATCCACACCAGCACCACCGCCAGCGGCAGGTTGGCGTTGAACCAGATCGCGAACAGCGCCGATGCAAGCATCTGGAAAGGCATCGGAATAAAGCAGAACCACACGCCTATCAGAAACGCACGGGCCACACTGTGGCGGTTGATATGCCACAGATTGGGTTCTTGTACGATGTCGCCCAGAAAATTCAGCGATTTCATTTGCCTCACCTTTTCCGGAGACGGCAAATAGCGTTTCATGAACCTCTTTGGCATAAGAAGTTGTTCTGCCTATAGACGTTTAAACGACCGGTGTTAGGGACAACGCCGGTGCTATAACTCAGGAGGACAAGGAATGTCCGGCGATTTTTTCAGTGGCGGCTCAAACCGCCCGCTGTCTCGCAACCCGCGAGGCTTTATGGTCGGGCCTTTGCTAATCGCGTTCTGTTGCGGCGTTATCTTACTGTATCGGTTGTCGGTGTTGCCAGCGTGGCAATGGTTGTTTGCAGCGATGGCAGGTTGCAGCGTGCTGGCGCTGTTGCTCCCTCAGCGCTGGGGTCGCACGGCGTTTATTCTGTTTGCGGCGCTGCTAGCGGGCACCGCCTGGGCTTCATGGCACTCCAGTCAGCGCCTGCATGAGCGCCTGCCGGCGTCATGGGAAAAGGTGCCGCTGGAGGTGTCCGGTTATGTTTGCAGTCTTCCCGCTCGGGGCAGTTTTGACAGTTTAAAGTTTGATTTCTGCCTAGTGGAAAACGCTTACCAGCATAACGCGCAAGCGCCACTGCCGGCGCACGCTTTACCCTCCCGCTTGCGTCTGGCCTGGTACGGCGACCATCCGGACCAGTTACCCGGTCACACCCTGACTATAACGGTTGTGCTTAAACGCCCCCACGGTGGCTTGAACCTGACCGGTTTTCGCTATGAAGACTGGCTGTTCCGTCACGGTTACCGCGCCACCGGAAGTGTGCGCACGGTCGTGTCGGATGCCAGTATTAAATGCGGCTTGCACTGCCGTTACCGCTACCAGCACCGCCGCCTGCTGGACTGGGTGACGGCGAAATTTGGCGAAGCCAGGCACTTTCCGTTGTTGGCGTCTTTGCTGATTGGCTATCGCGGCGCCATGACCCCCGCCCACTGGGACACTCTGAAAGCCACCGGCACCATTCACTTGGTGGCGATTTCGGGCTTGCATCTGGGCCTGGTGGCCTTGGGCATTGGAGGTGTGGCGCGCCGGTGTGCAGTGCGAGTACCCGAATCCATTTTATCTGAACGTGCCAGGCGGCGCCTGACGTTTGGCGCAGTGATGATTGGCTGCCTGGCCTACGCGTTGATGTCCGGCTTTACGGTGCCCACCCGGCGCGCGCTGCTAATGATCGCTGTGCTGGGTTGGGCGTTGCTGCAAGGCTGGCATATATCGCCTTGGCGCAGCCTGCTGCTGGCGTTGACAGTGGTGTTGATTGCCGAACCATTTTCGCCGTTGGACGCCGGCTTCTGGCTGTCGTTTTGTGCGGTTGCGGTGTTGATACTGGTGTTCTCCGGGCGCCTTGGCATGGTTCAGGGCGTGCTGGCGCTGGTGCTGGCGCAGACTGCCATGTTCGCCGGATTATGGCCAGGGCTGCTGTTAATGGGCCAGAACCAGCCGCTGGCGGGGTTTGTGGCCAATCTTTTTGCCATTCCGTGGGTGTCGATGGTGGTTATGCCGCTGCTGTTGTGTGGCGCTTTGCTAGTGGCGCTTGTACCCGCCAGTAGCGTGGGGGTGACGCTGCTTTTGGACACCGTATTGGGGGTTTTATGGCAAGGATTGCAGTGGCTGGGGGGCTGGGGCAGCCCGACAATTCAGCTGGGTGTTGCCGCTGCCATCGGGTTGGCGGCGGTCGTACTGTTGGCTTTGTGGTATCCGCAACGGGGCTTTCGCCTGACGCTGGTGTTATCACTGGGGCTTTGGTCAGTGTCGCACGTGTGGCTTCAGGTGCCGGTTGGTAATCGCCTCGTACCTCTGCCACAGGTGATTGTATGGGATGTTGGCCAGGGCCTTTCGGTTCTGGTACGCCATCAGCAGCAGACATTGCTGTATGACACTGGCCCAGCCATTCCTGGTGTGTTCTCGGCGGTAGAGTCGGTGATATTGCCGAACTTGCGGGCGTTGGGGGTACAGCGCCTGGATACGCTGGTGGTGAGCCATGCCGATGGCGACCACAGCGGTGGTCTGGAGCAGCTTGTTACCGAATTGCCGCCAGCGCGCTTGATCGGCGGTGAATCGATTGAAATAGCCGATCGCCTGGCGCAGGCCGGGCTGGTCAGAAACGTGACAGACTGCAAGCGGCAAACTCTGATGCTGGGGCGACTGGAACTGAATTTTTGGCGCTCAGATCGCGCCAAAGAGGGCAACGGTGCTTCCTGCGTGCTGCGCATTCGTGACCCGGACTCGAAGATCGAGTGGCTACTAACCGGTGATATTACCGTTAGGGAAGAAGCCGAATACCTGAGTTATCTAAATGATCAACCGGCGCAAAAGGCGGATGACGCCGTTATCCGGGTGTTGTTGGCGCCTCACCATGGCAGTAAAACGTCGTCTTCTGACGCTCTGGTTCAGGCTCTTTCGCCCGATACGGTCATTTATACCGCCGGCTACCTCCATCGCTACGGCCACCCACACCCGCAGGTAACCCGCCGTTATCAATTAGAGGGTAGCCGTCAAATCAACACTGCCTGCGCCGGAGCGGTGGTTATGGCGGTAAAATCTGCTGGGCTGGCTATCCGCCAGATGCAGCAAAACGCGCCGTTCTGGATCAGTGGCCCTGGCCTGGCACGGGCGCAGTGTCTCGAACGGTTGCACAACATCACACAATAGTCGCTATGCTAAAAATGCCTACAGCTATGCTAAAGTAGCGCGGCTTGTAATTGACCAGGAGACCGAGCGTGTTCGAGCTTTTAAAAGCCGGTGGCATTTTGATGGTGCCCATACTGTTTTGTTCTGTGTTGGCATTGGCCATCATCCTTGAACGTTTCTGGAGCCTGCGTGACAGCCGGATCGCGCCGCCAGAAGCGCTGAACGAGTTGTGGCGTTGGATCAAGAAAAAAGAGCTGAACGGCAGGCGTCTGAAAACCCTGCAAGCGTCGTCACCCATGGGGCGTGTGCTTGCCAGCGGTTTGCTGAACGCCAAGCACGGCCGTGAGGTAATGAAAGAAAGTATCGAGCACGAAGCCAGTCAGGTGGTTCACCAGCTCGAGCGGTTTCTGAACCCACTGGGCACCGTTGCAACCATAACGCCGTTGCTGGGCCTTCTGGGTACGGTCATTGGCATGATCAAAGTGTTTGCGGAAATTCAGCTGGCCGGTGTCGGCAATGCTGGCAATCTGGCTGGCGGTATTTCCGAGGCCCTTATAACAACAGCCTCTGGCCTCAGTGTGGCCATTCCAGCGTTGATTGCCCATCGCTATTTTATTCGCCGGGTAGATGCCCTGGTGGTCAACATGGAGCAAGAGGCCATCAAGCTGGTGGAAGTGGTACACGGCGACCGCGAAATTGACGTAGAAGGAGCCTGAGCCCAGTGAAGTTCAAGCGCCAGCGCAGCCAGCATGTGGCTATGGACCTGACACCGCTGATCGACGTGGTGTTTTTGTTGTTGATTTTTTTTATGGTATCGACAACGTTTACCCGGGAAAGCCATCTTCAGGTGGAATTGCCGCAAGCCAGCGGTAATCCGGCGCCGCCGGCAGAAGCGGAACAGATTGATGTGGTGATTAGCGCTGATGGCCAATACCTGCTGAACGACAAACCGCTGGTGAACAACCGCCGCGAAACCCTGGAGCGAGGCATTCGGGAGTTGGCCAACACAGACACATCATTGCCGTTCATTATTACCGCCGATGCCCGAACTCCCCACGAGTTTGTGGTGCGGGCGATGGATGCGGCCGGTCGCCTGGGTTTCGCCAAACTCAGCATTACCACCGAACGTGAGGCCCAACCCCAGTGAGTGCAGCAAATTCACCAGGCCCGACAATCCCAAAAATCTCCTCAGGCCCAGAGTCTGAAGGCCCGGGTAAGATTCCAGAGGGCAGTTGGCACACCTACAAGCGCCTTCTACGCTATGTGAAACCGTTTTGGATAGCGTTTACCCTGGCGATAATCGGCAACGTTATCTACGCCGCGGCGTCGACCGGCATGGCGGCGGCCATGGAATACGTCATCAAGGCCATTGAAAATCCGACCGATCAGAATCGGCTGATTTTAACTCTGCTGATTGTTGGGGTGTTTGCGTTTCGCGGCCTGGGCACCTTCATGAGCCAATATTTCATCAGTTACGTGGGTCGTAACGTCATCAATGCCCTGCGCACCGATGTCTTTGACCGCATGCTAACCTTGCCGTCGCGCTACTTTGATGACAACGCGGCCGGCCGATTGGTGTCGAAGCTGACCTTTAACGTGGAACAAGTGGCTGAAGCCGCAACTGACGCTATCACCATTACCTTTCGCGAAGGCCTCACCATTGTTGGGTTGCTGGGCTACATGCTGTATACCAACTGGAAACTCACGCTGGTCTTTCTGGCGGTCGGGCCGCTGATCGGTGCAGTGGTCAGCTACGCCAGCAAGCGCTTCCGTAAAATCAGCAAACGCATTCAGGGCTCCATGGGCGACATTACCCACGTTGCGTCGGAATCGATCAGTGGTTATCGGGTGGTGCGCACCTTTGGCGGTGAAGACTTTGAACGCAAGCGTTTTCAGAAGGTCAGCGAAAGCAATCTGAAGCAAAGCTTAAAGATGTCATCTACCCAGGCCATCAGTGTGCCTGTGATTCAGGTTCTGGTAGCAATTGCGATTGCGGCGCTGGTGTGGACCATGTTGTCGCCGACGATTCGCGGCGAAATGAGCACCGGTCAACTGGTTGCCTTTATTACCGCAGCAACAACGATGGCCAAGCCTATTCGCCAAGTGACTTCCGTGCATTCGAAGATCCAGAAGGGTCTTGCGGCAGCCTACGATGTGTTTGAAACCCTGGACGAACGGTCGGAGCTGGACTTCGGCATCTTTGCCCCGCAGCGGGTTAAAGGCGACATCGAGTTTCGTGACGTGGGCTTCAGCTATCGCGACCAGCTTGACAATGTGTTGAACAATATTTCGCTGACGGTTCCGGCGGGGCAGAGCGTTGCTCTGGTTGGTCGCAGTGGCAGCGGCAAATCTACCCTGGTGAGCCTGTTACCGCGATTCTACGATTACACCGACGGCGAAATTCGTATTGATGGTCACTTGCTGGAAGACTTTACGCTGCAGGCACTGCGCGCGCAGATTGCCCTGGTTACCCAGAGCGTGGTGCTGTTTAACGATACGATAGCGGCGAACATTGCCTACGGCGCGCTGCGCGATTGCAGCCCTGAGGCCATTCGTGACGCCGCCGACAAAGCGCACGCTCTGGAATTTATTGATCGCATGCCCGAGGGTCTGAATACCATGATTGGCGACAATGGCGTTATGCTTTCCGGGGGTCAGCGCCAGCGCTTGGCCATTGCTCGGGCGCTGCTGAAAGACGCCCCCATTCTGATTCTGGACGAAGCCACATCGGCGCTGGATACCGAATCTGAGCGCTACATCCAGAACGCTATGGAAACGGTGATGAAAGGCCGTACCACCTTGGTGATTGCTCACCGCCTGTCAACCATTGAAAACGCCGATTGCATACTGGTGATGGACAATGGCCGCATAGTGGAATCCGGCCGCCACCAGGAGTTGCTGGACCAGGGCGGCGCCTACGCCCAACTGCATCAGATGCAGTTTAGCGAGCACGCATGACCAGCGGTAAGCGGGTATGAGTTCGCTAGTAGACCGGTTGTGGTATAGCCAAAATCGCCCGCTGAGATTTCTGGCGCCACTGGCCTGGCTATACCGGCGCATTGCGTCATTGCGCAGGCGCAAAGCGTTGAAAGATCGGGCCCCGGCGTTAATGGCTCCGGTGGTGGTGGTGGGTAATATTACAGCCGGTGGCACCGGTAAATCGCCGCTTACGGCCTGGCTGGTAACGCAATTGCGCAACGCAGGCTGGCATCCGGTCATTCTTAGCCGCGGTTACGGTGGCAAGTCCAGGCAATATCCACTTTTTGTGAATGCTGATAGCAACGCCAGTATCGCCGGTGATGAACCCGTTATGCTGGCACGGGCCACTGGCTGCCCGGTGGTGGTAGATCCGCAACGGCTGCGTGCAGCGCACTACGCCATTGATCAGAGATTAGGCGATGTTCTGGTGTGCGACGACGGTCTTCAGCACTACGCTCTGCCCCGTGATATAGAACTGGCCGTATTCGACGCCAGCCGCGGCTTGGGCAATGGCGCTAGCATACCTGTGGGGCCGCTGCGGGAGCCGGCAGAACGGTTAAAATCGGTCGATTATATTATTCTTAATGGCTCTACCGGAGCGCACGTTCGCCGCCACAGCCAATTTGCCGGCGTGCAACATAAGGCAATCTACACCATGAACCTTAGCCCGATGCATCTTCTGCACCTGGCCAGCGGTGCGCAGGTGCCGCTGACAAAGTTGGCGGGACAAAAGCTGCTGGCAGTGGCGGGTATCGGGAACCCGGCGCGATTTTTTGCCACTCTCAGCGCCCTGGGCGCTGAGGTAAGGCCGCGGGCTTTTGCCGACCATCACCGTTTTAAACCGGGTGACCTGAAAACCGACGCCGGTGAGTGGCTGGTGATGACCGCGAAAGATGCGGTGAAGTGCCAGGATTTTGCACCCGACAACGGTTACGCTCTGATGATTGAAGCCCAGTTGCCCGCCGAATTTGGCCGTCGGCTGCTAACCCAGTTGGCCGGTTGGCGCCAGCTGCACCCGAATAAAAGCGGCCCGCTGGCGGCTGCTTCCGTTGCAACAGAACGAGACCACCATCATGGATAAAAAACTGCTGGCACTGCTGGCGTGCCCGGTATGTAAAGGCGAGCTCAAGCTCAACGGTGAAAAAACCGAACTGTTGTGCTTTCTGGACGCCATGGCGTTTCCCTTGCGCGAAGGTATTCCGGTGATGCTGGCCACCGAAGCCCGCACCCTGAGCACCGATGAGCGCCTGCATAAAAGCTGAGCGAGGAGCCATTAATGCCCTTTACCACGCCCTTTACCGTCGTGATTCCGGCGCGCTTCGGGTCAAGCCGCTTGCCGGGCAAACCCTTGGCAGACATTGGCGGCCAGCCGATGATTCAGCATGTGTGGCAGCGAGCACAGGAAAGCCGCGCCGGGCGAGTGGTGATTGCCACTGACGACGCTTGGGTACAGCAAGCCTGTGAGCGCTTTGGTGCCGAAGTTGTCATGACCTTGGCTGGCCATGTCAGCGGTACCGACCGTCTGGCTGAAGTGGCACAGGCCTTGAATCTGGACGAAGACCACCGGGTAATCAATGTACAAGGGGATGAACCACTGATCCCCAGCGTGTTGATTAATCAGGTGGCAGACAATCTGGACTTGCACCCTGAAGCGGCCATTGCCACTCTGTGCGAGCGCATTCACGATGCGGAATCGGTGTTTAATCCCAACGTAGTGAAAGTGGTTTTCGACCGGCAGGGGATGGCACATTATTTCAGCCGCGCGCCTATACCCTGGTATCGTGATGGCTGGGACGCCGCTACGGCGGTCGGGGCAAACCGCACTGCAAATCGGGATCTGCCGGACAATTTTGGTTATTTTCGCCACATCGGCATTTATGGTTATCGCGCCGGCGTACTGGCCGATTTTGTGCGCTGGCCACCGGCGCCCGCTGAACAGGTGGAAGCATTGGAACAGTTGCGTGCGCTTTATAACGGCGCTCGCATTCATGTTGACTTGGCGGCCGTCAGTCCGCCAGCCGGGGTAGACACCGAAGCGGATCTGCAACGGGTAAGGGCTTTTTTGAACAAGCAGGAGATAAATTAATGGCAGCCTCTGTTAACGTTTTATTTGTGTGTCTGGGTAACATTTGTCGCTCACCCACCGCCGAAGGCGTGTTTCGCAAACAGGTAGCGGCCGCCGGCCTTGAACAGCAGGTACGTATTGATTCTTGCGGCACCGGTGACTGGCATATTGGCAAAGGCCCAGATCAGCGCGCGGTGACCGCGGCCGGTCGAATCGGGATTGATATCAGTGGCCTGAGAGCGCGTCAGTTCGAGGTTGAAGACCTGGACAGTTTTGACTATGTATTAGTGATGGACCGCCAGAATCTGGCAGACGTGAAAGAAATCTGGCATCAGAACGGCGGCACCGTGCCCCGGCTGTTTTTGAATTTTGCTGATTTTGACGACCAAGAAGTGCCAGATCCGTATTTCGGTGGAGACGATGGCTTTCAACATGTGCTCGAACTGATCCACCAAGCCGGTGAAGGTCTGCTGAATGATATTCGCGGGAAGCTGGGATGAAAACCCTGCCAGAAATACGGGAAAGGGTAGATTTAACGCCCTATAACTCTTTGGCCATTGCGGCCAGTGCCCGCTATTTCGCCCGCATTACCCATCGTGAACAGGTTGGCGCCACGCTGGCTTGGGCGGCTGAAAAAAATCTGCCGGTGCTGATTGTCGGCGGTGGCAGTAACCTGGTGTTTCGCGCCGACATTGAGGGCCTGGTTGTACATATGGCTCTGGCAGGACGGCACTGGCGTGATATCAGCATTGAGGGGGCCACGCTGGTGCTGGGTGCTGGGGAAAACTGGCATGGCGCGGTCTTGTACGCTGCCCGCAGCGGCTATCGCGGGATCGAAAATCTGGCGCTGATTCCGGGTACCTGCGGCGGCGCACCGGTACAAAATATTGGCGCTTACGGCGTGGAATTGGCAGATACGCTGGTGTGCGTCACCGCTCTGGATCGCAGTAGCGGAAAGTCAGTTACTTTAAGTGCCGAAGCGTGCAATTTCGCCTACCGTGACAGCCTGTTTAAACAGCAGCCCGAACGGTATCTGATTCTGGACGTGCATCTGCGCCTGTCCCGCAACCGGCCTTTCCAGTTGGGTTACGGCGAGCTGGCGGCTTATTTTGGCGATACGCCGGTGTCAAAATTAAACGCTGAAGATATGGCCGAGGCGGTCATGGCCGTTCGCCGCCGCAAACTGCCAGACCCGCAGCGCCTGCCAAACGCTGGCAGCTTTTTTAAAAACCCGGTGGTCTGCCAAAGGGTGTTTGATCAGCTACAAAGTCGTTTTTCAGACCTGGTGGCTTATCCACTACCACACGGTCAGGGCATGAAGTTGGCGGCGGGCTGGTTGATTGAACAGTGTGGTTGGAAAGGCTACCGCAACCAATGGGTGGGCGTGCACAATTCCCAGGCTCTGGTGTTAATCAACCACGGCGGCGGCAGCGGTACACAGCTGCTTGCGTTGGCTCAGGAAATTCGCGAGTCTGTTCAGGCACGCTTTGACGTTGAGCTAGAGCAGGAGCCTCTCACACAGCCGGCCATCAATTAGTCAGACCGATCGGTCACGAATAAAAAAACCCTGGTGCGTTTCGGCGACCAGGGTTTTTTAATGACGCGTTTTGTTTTTAAAGCGGCGAAACACTCTTCAGAAAGGAAATCGCATCCGCCAGGGCAACGTCCTGTTTATCGGCATCGCTGCGGCCCTTGTATTCTAGAGTACCGGCTTCCAGCCCACGGTCAGACACCACAAAACGATGGGGAATGCCGGTCAGCTCCATATCTGCGAACTTTACCCCGGGCCGCTCGTTGCGGTCGTCTAGCAGCACGTCGTAACCAGCCTGTTGCAGCTGTTGGTAGAGTTTTTCACCGGCTTCGGCCACCGCAGGTGATTTGTGGCCGTTCAGAAGCACCACGGCAACCCGGAAGGGCGCGATAGCGTCGGGCCATAAAATGCCGCGGTCATCGTGATTTTGCTCGATTGACGCTGCCACAATCCGCGACACGCCAATGCCGTAGCAGCCCATAGACATCGTGGCGGTTTTGCCATTTTCGTCCAGCACAGTGGCGTTCAGTGCCTTGCTGTATTTGTTGCCCAGTTTGAATATATGGCCCACTTCAATACCGCGGCGAATTTCCAGGGTGCCCTGGCCACACGGGCTGGCGTCGCCTTCCACCACGTTGCGCAAGTCTTCCACCCGTCCCAGTGGCAGGTCGCGTAGCCAGTTTACGCCGGTCAGGTGCACGTCATCCTTGTTGGCGCCGCATACAAAATCAGCTAAGTGCGCGGCACTGCGGTCGACAATCACCGGCACCGGCAAATTTACCGGCCCAATCGAGCCAGGTGCGCAGCCGGTGGCGTGCTGAATTTCCTCATCCGTGGCCATCGTCAACGGGTCGGCCACGCCGGCCAGATTTTCTGCCTTGATCTCATTCAGGGAATGGTCGCCGCGCAGAACCAGCGCCACCAATCCTGGGTCACTGCCTTCTTCGGCACCGGCTTCAGCTTCGGCTTTCACCAGCAGCGTTTTAACGGTTTGGGTGACGTCTTCTTTCAGAAACTCGGTAATGTTGGCAATTGTCCGTTGCCCCGGCGTCGCCACTTCGGTCATCGCCTGGGTGGGTGCGGGGCGCTCGCCGGCGGGTGCCATGGCTTCGGCTTTTTCTATATTCGCCGCGTAGTCGCTGCCGGTGCTGAACACGATGGCGTCTTCACCAGAGGAGGCCAACACGTGAAATTCCTGGGAGCCACTGCCGCCAATGGCGCCGGAGTCTGCCTGCACGGGGCGGTAATCCAGGCCCAGGCGATCAAATATAGCGCAGTAGGTGCGGTGCATCAGCTGGTAAGTTTCGTCCAGTGATTCAGCACTGATGTGAAATGAATAGGCGTCTTTCATGATGAACTCCCGTGCACGCATCACGCCAAAACGGGGACGACGCTCATCACGGAATTTTGTCTGAATCTGAAAGAAGTTGGCAGGCAGCTGTTTATAGCTTTTCAGCTCGTTGCGGATCAGGTCGGTAATCACTTCTTCGTGGGTAGGGCCAAAGCAAAACTCGCGGCCGTGGCGATCGTTCATGCGCAGCAGTTCGCCGCCGTATTCGTCCCAGCGGCCAGATTCCCGCCACAGTTCTGCTGGCTGTACCGCTGGCATCAGCAGTTCTTGTGCGCCGCTGCGGTCCATTTCTTCGCGCACAATGCGCTCAACTTTGCGCAGGGTACGCAGGCCCATGGGCAGCCAGGTATAAAGGCCGGCGGCCAGTTTGCGGATCAAACCGGCACGCAGCATCAGCTGGTGGCTGATAATCTCGGCGTCGGCGGGTGTTTCTTTTTGGGTGGCAATCAGATAACGGCTGGCTCGCATTTTGGGTTCCGTCAGGAGTGATTCATGGAGAGGCCGCAGCCTCAAAAATAATGGCGTCTATTGTACGGAGCCGCAACAGGCAGGTACAGACACCCGCCCGGTAAAGTTGGGTTTGCCCGGGCGTAAAAGCGCACAGCCCGCAAGGTCAGGACAAATAGCCTAAGGGCAGGGCCGTGTTATCCAGAACCCGGCGTAGCACAAAGCTTGAATGCACGCCGCTCACCCCGGCAATGCGGGTTATCTGGTTCAACAGAAAGTGATGGTAATGGTCCATATCCGGCACCACCACTTTCAGCATGTAGTCTGCGTCGTGGCCGGTAATCAGATAGCACTCCAGCACCTCCGGATAGGCGCTGACGGCCTCCTCAAACGCGGCAAAACGTTCTGGTGTGTGGCGGTCCATGCCAATCAGAATGATGGCGGTGAGCGCCAGCCCGAGTTTTTTGTGATTAAGAATGGTTGCCGTGCGCACAATCACGCCGTTTTGCTCCAGCGCACGTACCCGGCGCAGGCAGGGCGACGGCGATAGCCCGACTTTGTCGGCCAACTGTTGGTTGGTGAGTGAACCGTCTTTTTGCAGATGGTCCAAAATTTTTCGGTCGGTTTTGTCCAGTGCGATCAGGGTTTCGAATTTTTTAAGCATTTTCTGCCACAAACCTCAGTTTTAACAATATTTAATGGCTCTATAGTCCGGTTTGTAGCCTCTATTAGCAATCACCTGCGGCGTTTTTTTGTGTAATCTTGTGTTCTGTAACCGGCAATCTGCACACGCAAAAAGGAAACCATTGTATGGCTTTTGATCATCGTAAATACGCCGCCTTCAAGCCCATCGCTAAAACCAATCGGCGCTGGCCCGATCGTATGATTGAGCGGGCGCCTACCTGGTGCGCGGTTGATTTACGCGATGGCAACCAAGCTCTGGTAAAACCTATGTCGGTCAGCCAGAAACAGCGGATGTTTGATTTGCTGGTAAAGCTGGGCTTCAAGGAAATCGAGATCGGTTTCCCTGCAGCCAGCCAGCCGGACTTTGATTTCTGCCGCAAGCTTATCGAAGAAGGGCGTATTCCTGACGATGTAAAGATTCAGGTGTTGACCCAGGCCAGGCCGGCACTGATCAAGCGTACTTACGAAGCGCTGGAAGGTGCCAAAAAAGCCATTGTCCACGTTTATAACTCCACTTCTACCGTGCAGCGCGAGCAGGTGTTCGGGTTAGACCGTGATGGCATCCGTGATATTGCAGTAGAGGGTGCGCGTTTGGTGAAGGAGTTGGCCGCCGGTTACCCGAACACCCAATGGACCTTTCAGTATTCGCCAGAGAGCTTCACCGGTACCGAGCTGGATTTTGCCGCTGAAGTCATCGATGCAGTGACGGAAGTGTGGCGCCCGGACCAGGGCCAAGCGGTCATTATTAACCTGCCTGCCACGGTAGAGATGGCCACGCCCAACGTGTTTGCCGATCAGATCGAGTGGATTTGCGACACCATTCAGCGCCGCGAACATCTGAGCATCAGCGTGCACACTCACAATGACCGGGGCTGTGGCGTAGCCGCGGCCGAACTGGCGGTCATGGCGGGCGCTGATCGGGTGGAAGGAACGCTGATGGGGAACGGCGAACGCACCGGTAATATGGATCTGGTGACCATGGCGATGAACCTGTATTCACAGGGCATTGACCCAACCCTGGATTTGTCCGGCATGGCTGACATTACCGAGGTGGTTGAAGCCTGCACCGAGATTTCGACTCATCCACGCCACCCATACGCGGGTGAGTTGGTATTCACCGCGTTTTCTGGCAGCCATCAGGACGCTATCCGCAAATGTCTGGCTCAGCGTAAAGAAGGCGATGCCTGGAATGTGGCCTATCTGCCGATTGATCCGTTCGACCTGGGCCGTCGCTATGACGAGGTGGTGCGCATCAACAGCCAGTCTGGCAAGGGCGGTGTGGCTTATGTGCTAGAGCGGGATTACAACATTAGCTTGCCACGTTGGCTGCAAATTGAGTTCAGCAAAGTGGTGCAGCGTGAAGCGGAAAACAACGGCGGCGAGATCGATTCGGTGAGCATTCACCGCCTGTTTGAAGCTCGCTACCTTGCGGTGCCGGCAGACTGGGCGTTACGCACTTACGATCTTCATCGCAACGAACAAGGGGTACGTGCAGATTTGGTGATCGGTAACGAAAACAGCCCAGTAACGCTGCAAGGTTATGGCTCAGGTGCGGTGGAAGCCGTGGCAGCGGCGCTGGCCCAGCGTTTTTCCATTACCCTGGCGGTAGAGGCGTATGACGAATTCGCTCTGGGCGCAGGCACTTCGGCCAATGCCATGGCGTGTATTCGTTTGCAGGCCAACGGCCAGGCGTGCAGCGCAGCAGCCTTGGCGGAAGACACCACGTCGGCGACCTTACAGGCATTATTGAATGCGGTGGCTCAGGTTGTGCCCGGTATTCACGCTGGCGCAAACGCGGTCGATGAAGTGTTAAGCGTCTGATCTTAATATTAGCCATAAAAAACGGGCCGGTGAATCATCGGCCCGTTTTTCTGACTGGTCACGCTTTATCAGCGACAGCCCTTATTACACAGGCGTTACGTTCTCTGCCTGCGGGCCTTTAGGGCCGTCGGTTACAGTAAACTGCACTTTCTGGCCTTCGGCCAGGGTGCGAAAACCGTCTGCGTTGATGGCACTGAAGTGAACGAACACGTCACTGCCGTCTTCCTGGGCAATAAAGCCAAAGCCTTTTGCTTCGTTGAACCACTTCACGTGGCCAGTTGTGGTCTCAGACATCGATCTTTCCTGTATTTCACATGAGCTCCTATGAACGGAGCTTTTCTGATTTCCCCCCGTAGGGGCTTAGATACTGCCACCCCAGTATAGACCCAGCGAAGGCGCCGTCAACGCCCTTTCGGGCGCTGTTTTGGAAAATTTACCGAGGCCGGAACTGGTCGCTGATTTCTTCCAGAATGGACGGGTCATCAATGGTGCTCGGTACATTGTAGGCCTCGCCGTCTGCAATCTGGCGTAAAACCCGGCGCAGAATCTTGCCAGAACGTGTTTTAGGTAAGCGGTCAACCACCATGGCCCGCTTAAAGCAGGCAATGGCGCCGATTTTGTCACGCATCATTTCTACCAGCTCGTCTTCCAGTTCGTCATGGTCAATGGTGGCGCCATCTTTTATCAGTACCAGCCCGATCGGAATCTGGCCTTTCATATCGTCATGGGCGCCGACTACGCAGCATTCAGCGACCGCCGGGTGAGACGACACCACTTCTTCCATTTCACCGGTAGATAACCGGTGGCCGGCTACGTTAATGACGTCGTCGGTGCGGCCCATAACGAAAATATAACCATCTTCATCTTCAAAGCCACCGTCACCAGTGCTGTAAAAGCCGGGAATAGCGTCGAGATAACTTTCACGGAAACGCTCATCATTACCCCAAACGGTTTGCAAACAGCCCGGTGGTAGTGGCAGTTTTATCGCGATTTGGCCCTGTTCACCCGCTGGCATCTGATTGCCGCGTATATCAACTATCTGAACATCGTAGCCGGGGGACGGCATGGTGGCGGAACCGGGTTTAGTGGTCATCATTTCGATACCGGTGGGGTTACAGCAAATGGCCCATCCAGTCTCGGTTTGCCACCAGTGGTCAAGGATTGGCAAATGAGTGTGCTCACGCAGCCAGTCGTAGGTGGCCGGGTCCAGGCGCTCGCCGGCCAGGTAGATGCGCTTCAGCGAGCGGATGTCATATTTCTTTAAAAAATCTGCTTCCGGATCTTCTTTGCGCACCGCGCGAAAAGCGGTCGGGGCGGTAAACAGAATATTGACCTTGTGATCCTGGATCACGCGCCAGAAACCGCCTGCGTCTGGGGTGCGAACCGGTTTGCCTTCATACAGTACGGTGGTGCAGCCGGCAAACAGTGGCGCGTAAATAATATAGCTGTGACCCACTACCCAGCCCACATCCGATGCGGTCCAGAACACATCACCGGGGCTGGCGTCGTAGACCAGCTTCATGCTGTATTTCAGTGCCACGGCGTGGCCGCCGTTGTCCCGCACCACACCTTTGGGTTTACCCGTGGTGCCGGAGGTGTAAAGAATGTACAGCGGATCGGTCGATTTGACGGCGACCGGGGCTGCTGGCTCGGCGTCGCGAACAAGTGCGCTCCAGTCCACATCTCTGGGGCTTTGCAGGTTGGCTATTGCTTCCGCGCGCTGATACACAACACACAGCTCAGGTTTGTGTTTCGCTTGTGCCAGAGCCTTGTCCACCAAAGGCTTGTAGGCAATCACCTTGCTGACTTCGATGCCGCAAGACGCGGTAATGAGTGCCTTGGGCGTTGCATCGTCAATGCGAAGGGCCAGTTCGTGAGCCGCAAAGCCGCCAAACACCACCGAATGAACCGCGCCAATACGGGCGCAGCCCAGCATTGCGATAACCGCCTGGGGGATCATCGGCATGTAGATAACGACGCGATCGCCTTTTTCAATCCCGCGGGCCTTTAATGCGCCGGCAAGACGCGCGACTTCATCGGTCAGCTGATTGTAGGTGTAGCTTTGTTGGGTGTTGGTCACCGGTGAATCGTAAATTAGAGCGGTTTGTTCACCACGGCCGGCGCGAAGGTTGGCATCCAGGGCAATGTCGCTGGTGTTCAGCTCGCCATCAGTAAACCAGTCGCCGTGGCCGTTGTCTTTGGCCTGCCAGATGGTATGCGGAAATTTAATCCATTCGATGTCGGCGGCTTTTTCACGCCAGAAATCGCCGGGTCTGCTGATTGAGCGTGTAAATTCTGCGTTGTAATCCATCCGTACCACCTCACAGTATCAATATTTATTATTCGTGTACTTGTGAACCACTTTAGGCCGTTTTCGTTACGCAACCAGTAGACCATGGGAGTAGATTTGCTGGCGCAAGCCGGAATGAAAGCAGTCACACGACAAAACGAGGTGATTTTAAGCGTTGCTATGCTTCATAAAACATGTGGTGCACTGCGTTAAGATTCATCGCAACTCGTGACCCGGGCGTGAACAGTGCCGCTGGCCACTCGGGCGCTGATAGCCTGGCCAGCTTCAAGCTGCCCGGCATGCCGCACAATCTTGCCCTGGTGGTCTTTCACAATGGCGTAGCCCCGTCCCAGAGTGGCCAGCGGGCTGACCAGATTCAGGGTTTGCGCTGTGTAATCCAGTTGCTCATGGCGGCTTTTAAGCGTTTGCTGAATGGCCAGATTCAAGCCTGTTGTTGCCCGCAACACACGTTCGCTGGCGCTGGCAAGTTGCCTGTTAGGTGATTGCATGGCCAGGCGCTGCTGCAAATAGTCGGTACGCATGTGCAAACGCTGAGTCAGCTGCGCCATTGCGCGGCTCAGGCGAAGATCCAGCCCATCCAGGCGCTGCGCTTTTTCCTGCAGGCTGCGGCGCGGATCTTTTAATCGCGTGGAAAGCTGCAGTAGTCTGTTTTCTAGCGCCGTGTGTTGGCGCCCCATCGCAGCCTGCAGGCGCTCGCTGATGGCCTGTAATTGGCGTAACCAGATGCTTTGATCTGGCGATATTTTTTCTGCCGCTGCCGACGGTGTCGGCGCCCGCAAATCGGCTACGTAATCGGCAATGGTGGTGTCTACCTCGTGCCCCACGGCGCTGACGGTGGCTATCGGGCAGGCGGCAATGGCGCGGGCTACGGCCTCTTCGTTAAAGCACCACAAATCTTCCAATGATCCGCCGCCGCGGCCAATAATAAGCACGTCCGCGCGATTGTGGGCAACAGCCCGGCCGATGGCAACGACTATGTCTGCGGTTGCGGCCTGGCCCTGCACTGCGGTTGGGTAAAGTGTGACCGGGATTCCCGGGCAACGCCGAGCCAGCACCGTGAGTATGTCGTGAATCGCAGCACCGGTTGGGGAGGTAACCACGCCAATATGCCGGGGCAGGGCGGGTATGGGTTTTTTGCGCTCGGTACTAAACAAGCCCTCGTTGAAGAGCTTTAACTTCAACGCTTCAAACGCCTGCTGCAGGGCGCCTGCGCCGGCTGGCTCAAGATGCTCGACAATAATCTGGAAGTCGCCGCGGTTCTCGTACAAGGTCACTTTGCCGCGAATTCGCACCAGTTCGCCTTCTTTTGGCGCCGCGCGAACCCGCTGATTAACGCTGCGGAACATTGCACAGCGAATCTGGCAGTTACGATCTTTCAGAGAAAAGTACCAGTGCCCGGAAGAAGGGCGTGAAAACCCCGACAATTCGCCTTCAACCCAAACCTGCATAAAGCTGGTTTCCAGCAGGTGACGGGCCTGATGATTCAGCTCGCTAACGCTGAGCGCCCGCGGGCGGGTGTCCTGAAAGGCATCATTCACCGAAAACTCCCCATATTTTTATACGCAATAGCCGAATAAATTGGATGTAAACTGCTTAAAATTCAGATGCATGCAACCTTTGGTGGGAAACTGTGCGGTTTACTGGGCTGCAACAGATCTTTATAATAGTTTGATTAAGAATTCTACTTTGCAGTGGCACTTGCTATGCCCTTGCCAAGGTTTAAATTTAGCACGTTCAAAAGGCCGATCCCAATGCTGCGAATTGCCGAAGAAGCTCTCACATTTGATGACGTATTGTTGGTGCCCGGTTACTCCGAGGTTCTGCCCCACGAAGCCGATCTTCGCACTCGCCTGACACGAACCATCACACTTAATATTCCGCTGGTGTCGGCGGCCATGGACACAGTAACAGACGCAGAGCTGGCGATTGCCATGGCCCAGGAAGGCGGCATTGGCATTATGCATAAAAATATGAGCGCCGAGCAGCAGGCCGCCGCGGTGCGTAAGGTGAAAAAATTCGAAAGCGGCGTGGTAAAAGACCCGATTACGGTCAAACCCGAGAACACCGTACGCGAGCTGGTGGAAATTACCATGGCCAATAATATTTCTGGCCTCCCGGTAGTCGACGGCAGCGAACTGGTGGGCATTGTAACGGGCCGGGATATCCGTTTTGAAAGCAGCATGGACACGCTCGTGCGTGACATCATGACGCCGAAGGAAAAGCTGGTTACGGTGAAAGAAGGCGCTGATCTGGAATCAGTGAAAGAACTGCTGCACCGCCACCGTATTGAGAAAGTTCTGGTAGTGAATGATAACTTCCAGTTGCGTGGACTGGTCACAGCAAAAGACATCCAGAAGTCCAAAGACTACCCGCTGGCGAGTAAAGACGATCAGGGCCGCCTGCGGGTTGGCGCGGCCGTAGGCACTGGTGGCGATACCGAAGCTCGCGTGATCGCTCTGGCGGAAGCCGGTGTTGATGTGATTGTGGTGGATACGGCCCACGGTCATTCTCGCGGTGTGCTCGATCGTGTGCGCTGGATCAAGGAACATTACCCCGAACTGCAGGTGATTGGTGGCAATATCGCCACAGCTGAGGCCGCCCTTGCCCTGGTTGACGCCGGCGCAGATGCGGTGAAAGTGGGCATCGGCCCGGGCTCTATCTGTACCACCCGCATTGTGGCTGGTGTGGGTGTGCCGCAGATTTCAGCGGTGTCCAACGTGGCTGAGGCTCTGAAAAACAGTGACGTTCCGCTGATTGCCGACGGCGGTTTGCGCTTCTCCGGTGATATTGCCAAGGCCATTGCGGCCGGCGCCCACTGTGTGATGATCGGCAGCCTGCTGGCCGGCACCGACGAAGCCCCGGGCGAAATCGAACTGTTCCAGGGCCGCAGTTACAAGGCTTATCGGGGCATGGGTTCAATCGGCGCCATGGGTCAGGGCTCCAGCGATCGGTATTTCCAAGACGCCAGCAAAGGCATAGAAAAGCTGGTTCCCGAAGGGATTGAAGGTCGCGTGGCGTGCAAAGGCCCGATGCGCAATATTATTCATCAGCTGATGGGAGGCCTGCGTGCCTCGATGGGTTACACCGGCAGTGCCACCATGACTGATATGCGCAACAAACCTCGGTTTGTGCGCATCACCGGTGCCGGTATGCGCGAGAGTCACGTTCACGACGTGACCATCACCAAGGAAGCACCGAACTACCGCGTTAGCTGATTACAGGTTGTTTTTATGCGGCCCCATTGTTGGGGCCGCATTGCTAATTTCCCCGAGGATTCCATGGCCCACGACATTCACGATCACCGCATCCTGATTCTAGATTTCGGTTCCCAGTACACCCAGCTGATTGCCCGCCGGGTTCGAGATATCGGTGTTTATTGCGAAGTACGCGCTTTTGACATCACGGCTGAAGAGCTCGACGCGTTCAACCCCAAGGGAATTCTGCTGGCCGGTGGTCCTGAGTCGGTCACCGAGCTGGGTGGCCCGCGGGCGCCTGATGGCCTGTTTGATCGTGGTATTCCGGTATTGGGCATTTGCTACGGCATGCAAACCATGGCAGAGCAGCTGGGCGGCCGGGTGGCCAGCTCGGAAAAACGCGAGTTTGGTTACGCCCAGATAAAAGTGCGCGCCAAGGGCCCTCTGCTGCAAGGCATCACTGACCACCTGACTGCAACCGGCGAATCTCTGCTGGACGTGTGGATGAGCCACGGCGACAAAGTGGTTGCCATGCCCGACGGTTTTGAACTTCTGGCCTCTACTGAAAGCGCGCCGATTGCAGCCATGCAAGATCTGTCGCGCCATCTTTACGGTCTGCAGTTCCATCCGGAAGTGACCCACACCTTGCAGGGCAAGCGTATTCTGGAACACTTCGTGATGAACATCTGCGGTTGCGAAGCCCTGTGGACGCCGGCTAAGATCGTCGACGACGCCGTGCAAAAGATCCGCGAACAGGTCGGCACCGATAAAGTGCTGCTGGGCCTGTCTGGCGGGGTAGATTCCTCGGTGACCGCGGCACTACTGCACAAAGCCATTGGCGATCAGCTAACCTGCGTGTTTGTTGATAACGGCCTGCTGCGCCTGAACGAGGGCGACCAGGTGATGGACATGTTTGGTAGCAGCATGGGTGTAAAAGTCATTCGCGCCGACGCCGAGGAACGCTTCCTGACTAACCTTAAGGGCGTCAGCGATCCCGAACAGAAGCGCAAAGTGATTGGTAACACCTTCATCGACGTGTTCGATGAAGAAGCCACCCGCATCCAGAATGTAAACTGGCTGGCCCAGGGCACTATTTATCCGGACGTGATCGAATCGGCTGCGTCCAAAACTGGCAAGTCCCACGTGATCAAATCCCACCACAACGTGGGTGGCCTGCCAGAAACCATGAAGCTGAAATTGGTAGAGCCGTTGCGGGAACTTTTCAAAGATGAAGTGCGTCGCATCGGTCTTGAGCTTGGCCTGCCTTACGATATGGTGTATCGCCATCCGTTCCCGGGCCCGGGCCTGGGTGTGCGCATTCTTGGCGAAGTGAAAAAAGATTACGCCGACATCTTGCGCCGCGCTGACGCCATCTTCTTGGAAGAACTGCACCGCGCCGATTATTACCACAAAACCAGCCAGGCCTTTGCGGTCTTCCTGCCGGTGAAATCGGTAGGCGTAGTAGGTGATGCCCGTCGATACGAATGGGTGATTGCATTGCGCGCCGTAGAAACCATCGATTTCATGACCGCACGCTGGGCGCACCTGCCTTACGAGCTGCTGGAAACCGTGTCTAACCGCATTATTAATGAAATCAGCGGCGTATCACGGGTGACTTACGATGTATCATCTAAGCCGCCAGCGACCATCGAATGGGAGTAGTGTGGGTTAGACAAATCGCATGATAAAAAACCGACACAGCTGTGTCGGTTTTTTTTGCCTGTTTGCCCAATATCTGCAACAGCTTTTCATGCAGTCTAGTAAACTCCAGCGAGACCGGACAGCGCCGCTGTGACACACTCACTCAGGTTTACAATGGGCTAAGCGTGTCTGGCGTGTTTAACGCGATTAAGCAGTCAACAGTTGCACGTGAGCGGCTAACCGACGCCAGTCTGTCAGGCCGAAGTCCCAAAAATTGTCAGAGCAAAATAGGACTCCAGGGAACTGCATATGAAGAAACTCAAAATTATCCTGATCGGGTGTTGCCTGATCGTTATGGGTCTGGCCCTGCATTATGTGTTGCCGCGTGTCTCCGTCGTCGAGGTGGTTGGCGTTGAGGTCAAGCGCACCGATGTTGAGGTGGGAACCCGAGACGTTTACATGATTCAAACCCGGCTGATCGGCAGCGACAACGTCCGCGTGTTCCGTAACGAAGACGCATGGCTTTATTTTAAGATCAACTCCGCGAATCTTCAGACGCAAGCGGCTGTTTTTGCCCGCGAAGAGAATGGCACGGCAGTTGCCGTCCGCCATTACGGCTGGCGGCTCCCGCTTTTTTCGATGTTCCCGAATGCGACCTCAGCCTGGCCGGTCGAGCCTGGGTACCGTCATATCCCCATTTTCAACATCGTTATATTGGTGTTTCTTTTAGGCTTGGCGTTTATAGCGCGCCGTGTCTTTAAGCGCGCGTCCGGTAAGTTAACAGAGTTGCGCGCCCGCCATACGCCTGGGCGTGCGGATAATGTCCCGTCGTCTTCGCCTTCCTCATCCTCAAAGTCATCCCCGGCAAGCGATGCCGGTCACGATGAATGGCTGCAGAGCGACCAGCAAACGTCGAGCCGGTCCGATAAGTCGGGGAGGGACGACTGAGCGGATGCAACAAACACCGGTTATCACGCGACATCCTCTGACCACTGGGGTTCTTGAGCTGCGGACCATCGCCGCTCCGACAGACGGCGAACTATTCCGGATTGCGGAGCGAATCAACCCGAAGCGCAGCTTTCTTTTTGTATCTACTGTACTGGGGCGCCATATCCCCGTCAGACCACGGGACCATTTTGATGCGGTTAACGGAATCGTTGATCAGATTCCCGATGGGTTTCTTGGCGGCCCTCTTTTGGTGATGGGTTACGCGGAGACTGCCGTTGGAATTGGAGCGGCCGCGGCTCGACGGCTCCGGGAGCGACGGCCCGAAGCGGACCTGCTCTACCTGTCGACCACCCGCCACCCGGTAGCGGGTCGGGAATGGGTCAGCTTTTCGGAAGGGCACAGTCACGCCACCGCACATCATGTGATGGCGCCAACGTCGTGCGAGCTTTTAAGCGGGCCTGCAAGAACTCTGGTTCTTGTGGATGACGAGACGACCACCGGAAATACCTTTGCAGCTTTGTTCAAGGCGGTTCATGACGGTGGGGTAGACGTTAAACGTGTCCTACTTCTGACCCTGACCGACTGGTCCAAAGGACGTGCCGCCGAGGCAATCGCGGAGCTCTGCCCTGGAATCCCGGTGGACGCGTTCTCTTTAGTTCGAGGGGAATGGCGGTGGGAGCAAGATGCTAAAGCAACGCTTCCGGCTGTCCCGATCTGGGCCGGGGACGCAGCACGACCGGCCTGGGTTCCGAACCCGAATCCTGTGCCGAATCCGCTGTTTCATGCGCCGCGGCTAGGGCTTCAGATGGAACCAATTGTTGAACCGACGATCGACCTGATAAGGCCCTTGATTCCGGCCGGTCTGCCGGCGGTGGCCGCAGGTGACTCCGTTCTTGTGATCGGGACCGGCGAGCACGTTTGGGGCCCGATGCTGCTGGCGGAACGCCTTGAGCAGGAAGGGGCGGATGTAACGTTCGTCGCCACCACCCGTTCGCCGATCCTTAATGGAGAGGTTATCCGGCACAAGGTGGTGTTTCCAGATCATTACCGGGTAGGCGTACCGATGTATCTGCACAATGTCCCCGAACGCCCCAGCGCTCGAGTCATCATCATGACCGAAACAGGCGATGACGGAATCTGCCCAACGCTCCGGGCCTATCTTGGGCGCGGACACATCATTAACGGAGCCGGCCAAGTGACGGAGTTCGAGACCTAATGGGCCAATGTATCTACTTGACGGATCTTGACGACACTCTTTTTCGATCCTTTCACAAACATCCCCAAGGCGAGGCCCTTACGCGGGTAACTACCGCGACCAACGGCCACCATGGCCACATGAACCCGGTGCAGCAGGGCCTGCTCTCGGCGCTGAGGGCAACCGGGGTGGTGATTCCGGTGACCGCCCGTAGCACCGACGCTTTTTCCCGGGTCCATCTCGATTTTGGTACCCGGCGGGCTATTCTGGCCAATGGGGCGGTAATTTTGAACGGCGAAGGCATTGCAGAACCGGATTGGCTCGCGCACACGGCGCACATTGGGCGCAGCGCAGAAGCCTTGCTGCGCGACATGTCTGCGCTTATTGACGCGGAGTTTGGAACTGCAGCTCGTAGTTGGATCGTCGAAGAGTACGGCGCACCGGTCTATTTCTGCGTGAAGATGAACGCGTCTGCAGCGGAAGACGTTCGAATCGGAATCAGTGCAGCAGCGGAGCTCCTCTCAAGTCGGTTTGATCTGTCCGGTCTGCGGCAACACGCAAATGGCAATAATCTCTCGTTCACGCCTACAGAGATCTCAAAGCGGGCCGCCTGTCGGCATCTGTTAGAAAACATCAGAGACGACAGCGGGGCACCGCTCATCGGCATCGGAGATAGCCTGACGGACTTGCCGTTCATGGGCCTTTGCGATTTCATCATGACTCCGTCCGGGTCACAGATTGCAGACCTCGTGGCGCAAATGTCCAATGAGGACCTAACACTTTGAACCGCCCATTGACGGATACCGAAAAACGCCCTTTTTCAGGCAGCTACCGGCCGGAAGACGTTGAATTTCTGTTGAAGCCGGTTGCGCTTGAACCCACCCCGGTGGAGGAGAAAGAGCGTCGAATTCAGGCCGGTGTGACCCATTACTCGGAAATGATCTCCGAAGAGCGGCGTCCGGATGCTCGTTACCTATCGCTGTTCGAGGCGTCTTGCCGGCTTGGAGTGCCGCGGCTCGCGCGCGACATCCGTTCCCTCGCGGGGCAAATTCTTGAGCTGGTTCAGCAGGGCCGTTTGAACCGGGAAATCACCCTGTGCAGCCTTGTTCGGGCCGGTGTTCCTTATGGTGTGCTGCTTAAGCGCGATCTGGCACGATTGGGCGCCGACGTCAGCCATTTCGGGATATCGATCATCCGCGATCGGGGCCTTGACGAGGTGGCCATGGGGGACGTTCTTGCGCGGCGACCTGTTGACGGGGTGATCTTCGTTGACGGCTGGACCGGCAAAGGGGCAATCACGGCAGAGCTGACGGAGTCTTGGCGTGCTCTCACCGATCGGGAGCCAATGCTCGCTGTGATTGCTGATCCTTGCGGTCGTGCAAACCTTTGCGGATCCCGCGAGGACTGGCTGATCCCCTCCGGCATTCTTGGCGGTAACGTGTCAGGCCTTATCTCTCGCTCTATCCTCCGATCCGACCTGATAGGTCCCGGGGACTATCACGGCTGCATTGTGCTGGATCACCTTGCTGACATTGACCTATCGCGCTCGTTTGTCGACCGGGTGGATGTGGCGTTGTCGTCGCTGGCGGACAGGGTTGAGTTGGACCCAGAGGCGGAGTTGTCCGCGGCTGCCCGGTTCCGCACCGAGGCGGATCGCACCGTTGCGGCAGTTGCCAAGCGGTTTGGGGTGCAGAACCGCAACCGTATCAAACCAGGAATCGCAGAGGCCACAAGGGCGGTTCTGCGGCGCCGGCCCGATTGCGTTCTGGTTCGATCGCTCAGCCAGGACCCAGACCTTGCAGCGCTCATTCATCTTTGCCGTCAGGACGGGGTCGATCTTATTGCGGCGCCTGAGCTCACAGGGCCTTACCGGGCGATTACACTCATCAGGGAAACTAAATGACTGATTTTGGGTCCCATATGTTCGCGGCCTATAGGCTGGGGGCTACCCTTTACATGCCCGCCATACATCCGAAGGTGCCAGACATAGTGTCAGGATTGGCACCGTCGCCAGCCTCATCGATTGTTCTTTGCCTGGAGGACGCGCTGCGTGAGGAAGACATTGAGAAAGGCATCCGAACCTTGACGGAACTGCTAAAGACCCGTCTTGGTAACGTTGATAGCCGGCCACAGGTTTTCATCCGGCCTCGGTCTTATGATATGGCGTGCCGGCTTCGGGCAATTGACGGCATAACCCAGATTGACGGTTTCGTTCTGCCAAAGGCTCGGCCTGAAACCGCCCCGGACTGGATTTCGCTGTTGTCAGGAACCACCCTGAAGCTCATGCCAACGCTTGAGACGCCGGAATTTTTCGATCCGGCCCGGCTGATTCAATTTCGGGATTTACTGCTGAGGGCGGGGCCGGACCGAATTGCCGCGGTTCGGATTGGTGGAAACGATCTTCTAGGCTCGATGGCGCTGCGCCGAGTGCGTGGCATGACGGCCTACGAGGGGCCGCTTGGCTGGTTTTTATCGATGGCGGCGTCGATCCTTATCCCGGCCGGGATTCCCGTTTCCGCTCCGGTCTTTGACATCATTGAAGACACGGAGACGTTGCGCCGTGAGGTGGAACGCGATGTGCAAATGGGATTCGTTTCAAAAACCGCGATCCATCCGGCCCAGGTCCCGATCATTGAAGGCGCGTTCTCCGTATCGGAGGAGGACCTTCGCGCAGCCAAAGCAATCCTTGATCGGGATGCGCGTGCCGTGTTCCAGATTGGTGGAGTCATGTGCGAGCCTGCGACCCATGCCGCTTGGGCACGCCGCACACTGGCGCGCGCGGATCGGTTCGGATGTCACTCTTATGGGCACGCTCGTTATCAGCGAGAAACCGGTACCGGTTAAAAGGTTAAATTAGGATTAATTAAGGAATGGAAAAAGCATTGCACAACAGATGCAGAAAATTGTACTGTTTTTCAAAGCCATAAAAGGGATTAAAAAATGAGTATTTCTTTATCGAAAGGCCAGGCAATAAGTTTGTCAAAAGACAATCCGGGACTGTCCCGTGTTTTCATGGGGCTGGGTTGGGATCCGGTGAAAAGCAGCGGCGGCTTCTTGTCGAAGCTGTTTGGCGGAGGTGCCTCGTCCATTGATTTGGACGCAAGCGTACTGGTCTTTGACAGCGCGAAGAACGAAATTGACAGAGTTTGTTTCACCAAACTCAAATCATCAAACGGTGCTATCACCCATGACGGCGACAATCTGACCGGTGAAGGCGACGGCGATGACGAAGTGATCCGGGTCGATCTGTCCCGCCTGGACGCAAAAGCTGCGCACCTTGTGTTCACTGTCAACAGCTTTCGCGGCCAGACATTCAATGAGGTCGATAACGCCGTTGCGCGTCTGGTAGACGACACCAACCAGCGCGAAATTTGTTCATACACGCTGCGCGAGCATGGTGCACACACCGGCGTTGTTATGGCGTCTTTGTCAAAAGGCAGCGACGGCTGGAGCATGACAGCCCACGGAGTTCAGGCTACCGGCCGCACTGTAGACGACCTGGTCGGCGTTTCGAAATCTGTCATCTAGCAGGAACTTAACTATGTTGAACTGGTTGAAAGACAAAAGTAATGAAGCTCACGCCCGCTTGACGGCGGAAGTGTCGAAGTTCCGCAATCGCACCTTTATGGAGGCTGTTGTTGCCTCCTGTGCCTTGGTAGCGGCGGCGGATGGAACCGTATCCTCTGACGAGAAACAGAAGATGGCGGGGTACATGCGGAATTCGGACGAACTCAAGCACTTTGCCATGACCGACGTGATTGCCTTCTTCGAAAAAGTGGTCGCGAATTTTGATTTCGATTCGGCGATCGGCAAGGCCGAGGCGCTTAAAGTGATTGGCCGCCTTCGTGATAACGAAGAGCAAGGCAGAGTTATGGTTCGTGTTGCCTGCGCGATCGGTGCGTCAGACGGAACCTTCGATGATGACGAAAAAGCTGTCGTGCGAGAGATTTGTGTGGAGCTTGGGCTAAAACCCGCCGATTTCGATCTTTAATCAGCCATTCACCGAGGGCGGCGCTCATGCCGCCCTCATTTTTTTAGAAAAACGGAATCATAAATGGACGGATTAACCACCTATCAGCTCGCGGTCATTGCGCTGGGTGCTATTTTCTTTGGGGTATGGCTTCTTGTTAAAGGTGGCGATCTCACGATCGATTCAGCGGTACGCATTGCTGAAAAGTCGGGTCTTTCGAAGATGTTCATTGCGGCGACCATTGTTGCTTTTGGTACGTCGGCGCCGGAGCTGTTTACATCGGTGAACGCAAACATCAGCGGCTTCGCAGGCATCTCGGTTGGCAACGTGATCGGGTCCAATATCGCGAACGTGCTGATGGTGATTGGTATTTCAGCAATGATCGCTCCGATCGTGTTTGACCGTAAAAAAGCTCAGGTCGACACCTTGGTGATGATTCTGGCGACTGTCGCTATGGCTGCAGCCGTCTGGGCCGGGCTCCTGCCCCGCTGGGCAGGTCTGGCGATGGTTTTCGCCATTGTTGCGTATGTGACCTACCAGTACAAAGCAAGTAAAATCGAAGTTGACGAAGACGAGGAGGGCGAAGACGCGAGTCCCGGGAATCCTTTTGTTATGGTCACGATCGGAATTGCAACGCTCGTGATCGGGTCGGAAGTGCTGGTTCAAGGAGCGGTTGCCGGCGGATTCGCTCTGGGCGTTCCTGAAGCGGTGATCGGGATGACCGTGATTGCATTCGGGACCTCCCTGCCTGAGCTCACCGCCTGCGTAGCGGCGGCTCGTAAGGGGCAGTCGGATATGATCATTGGCGGGATTGTTGGATCGAATATTTTCAACATCCTGTCGGTGATGGCGATTACGGCGGTAGTGAAACCGCTGGTGATCGATCCACGGTTCGGCCAGTTTGACCTGCTGATCGTTCTTGCCGTAACGTTTGTGTTCGCGCTCTTCCTGCTGTTTGTCGGTCGAATTGGCCGCATTGCTGGCGGGATCATGGCGGTTTCGTATCTGCTGTTCACCTTCGCTCAGTACAGCGGAGTGGCTGACGCATTCGTTGGGGTCGCGGCCCCTTGATGTACAACTGTTTATAACGATGTACAAAGAGTTTGGTAGCAACCTGTAATCTTTACCCGTCTGCTTTGGGCGGGTTACAACTTACATTTCGCAAAGGAAAACGACATGGCAATTTCTCTTAGTAAAGGTGGCAACGTTTCGCTTTCTAAAGAGGCTCCGGGTCTCACTTCCATCCTGGTTGGTCTTGGCTGGGATCCGCGCGTTACTGACGGCACAGAATTTGATTTGGACGCGTCAGTGTTTATCTGCGGTGAAAACGGCAAGGTGCGTTCCGACGAGGATTTTATTTTCTACAGAAATCTGGTTGGGCTTGGCGGCGCTGTTGAACATCTCGGCGACAACCGCACCGGTGAAGGTGAAGGTGACGACGAGCAAGTCAAGATCGATCTGTCAAAAATCCCGGCGGACGTAAAAAAGCTGGTTTTCGTAGTGACGATTCACGAAGCCGAAAAGAAAAGTCAGAACTTTGGCCAGGTTAGCAATGCGTTTATGCGCATTCTCAATCAGAACGGCGGCGCTGAACTTGCGAAGTACGACCTCTCCGAAGACTACTCAACCGAGACCGCTATGATCTTTGGTGAGATCTATCGGCATAACGAAGAGTGGAAAATGAAAGCAATTGGCGCCGGCTTTGCGGGCGGCCTAGGGCCATTGGCCACGGCACACGGCGTGAACATCGGCTAGTTCGGGGGCGGGTCGCCATTTTGGGGTGGCCCGCACCGGTTTATTAAGGAGTTCCTGATGACTGTCCTAGGCCCTGGCGCAAACGCGCCCCTTACCTCGAATGACCTAACCGTTCTGATCCGCCATGGCACAATACCGAGTGCGGATATTGATGTGTCCGCTTTTCTGGTCACTGCGTCAGGCAAAGTTCGGTCAGATGGGGATATGTGTTTCTACGGGCAGCCATCGGTTGCCGAGGGCGCTGTGGCGTTTACTGGCTCTGAATACGGCGAGTCCCGTTTTACTGTGGGGCTTGGCCAAGTTCCAGCCGGGGTAGAAAAGGTGGTGTTCACGGCCACGATTCACGAGAATCGAGCCTCTTTTTCCCGAGTTCCTGAGATCACACTGGATGCGGGCGGAGTACGGGGTGCCATTCCCTGCGCGGGTATGACAGAGACGGCGCTTATTTTGGCCGAGCTTTACCAGCGCAATGGAGCCTGGAAATTCAGGGTTGTTGGGCAGGGGTTCAACGGTGGGCTCTCCGCGTTGGCGAAACACCTTGGCGTTGAGATTGCCGAACCGTCGCCCCATGCTCCTACCCCGACGCCTGCTCCGACACCCGCGCCTGCTCCGACACCCGCGCCTCCTCCACCCCCGGCGCCTACTCCCATTCCGACTCCGGCCCCGGCTTCACGTCCAGCCCCGACTCCCGTTCCCCCGCCGTCAACAAGTCCGGTCAATCTCTCGAAAGTGAGTCTGACCAAGCAGAACAACACGGTTTCTTTGACGAAAGAGGGTGGCCGTTTTGGGAAAATGCAGATCAACCTGAACTGGAATCAAAGCCAGACCCAGAAAAAGACCGGCTTTTTCTCCAGAGGCTCGGTCGCGATCGACCTTGACCTGGGCGCGTTCGTAGAGACGCGAGACGGGAAAAAACATGTCATTCAGGCGCTTGGCAATGGCTTCGGTGACTTCCAGCAGGCTCCCTTTGTGCGATTGCTCGGGGATGATCGTACTGGCTCCACTTCAGACGGAGAGTGGCTTGAGATTAACGGGGACCGTTGGGCAGATATCAAGCGCGTTCTTGTTTACGCATTTATTTACGAAGGCGTCCCGAATTGGAAGGAAACGGACGGCATTGTTCGAGTGTTGGTTCCCGGGCAGCCAGAAGTCGAAATCCGGATGAACGAGTTCGAACAAGACGGCAGCATGTGTGCCGTGGTCGGCATAGACAATCACAACGGTCAAGTGCGCGTCTCCCGGCAGGTCACTTTCTTCAGTGGCCATAAGGCGTTGGACAAACAATACGACTGGGGATTCCGCTGGACCGCCGGCCGTAAATAGCCGGGCGCTCCTTTAAACTCCCCCGAACAGCTCGCGCCTAAACTCCCCAGAACAGCTCGCGCCGCCCCGCTTGTACCTCTCTGGCAACCCGCGCCGGGAGTTCGGGTCTTACTCCGGCGATGGAGTCAAGCAAGAGTGCAGGTAGGTTAACGTCTGTTAGCCCGGTCATTCCGATCCCACCTGAGGCGCGAGTGTTCACTTCCATCAGCCTTTGCGTTCCGGCCGTGTCCTCAATTGTTTGTAGGTTTAGTATGCCTGTCAGTCTGAATGTCTGTGCGACGAATCGGGCTAGCTCCTCTCCGTAGGTGTCATGAAGGAGCCGCTGTGAAGTCCCCGCTTTGATCCGGGTCACCGTCCCGAGCAGATGCCCGTCATGGCAAGAGAAATCGACGCTTCGTTCCGGGCCCTCCAGAAACGGCATCAGCATCATTGGCTCTGGCCGGTGTAGCGCTCCGAGCAATGCCCGAAAGGCAACGTCCGGCAGTTCCAGCGCCGATAGGCCGGAAAGTGGGGTCATGGCAGGCAGTTCGTCTCGAATTATCCGAAAGCCGGCCCCGTAAATGCCGGACGCGGGCTTTACGCACAGCGGGCCCGGGTGATCTGGGAAGAGTTCGCCTTCCCCGCGCAGACGTCCGTATTCTTCTGCTCCCTCAAAACGCCTGAACGGAGTGACCGGAACGCCAGCCGTCTCCATTCGGGAAAGGAATGTCGGCTTCTCCTCGAGAAACCCCATCGTGTTCGAGTCTGAGGCGGTCAGTAGCCGGATCCCACGCGCGGTGAACCAGTCCCGAAACCCGGCCAGCTCCTCACGTCGCCGATAAGGTAGAACCACGTCTGCCCTCTCTGTAAGCGCTACCTGTAATAGCCAGTCGGCATAGGCGTCTGGGCTCATCAGCCGGGTTTCGGCGGGCTCAGGCAATAGCTTGTCCGCTGCCAGGGCGATCGGGGTGTCGCGCCGCTCATGGGTCGCGATAACGTGAAGGTCTGGCCGGGCGCGACGCATCAGGTCGATCAGGTCCGCAGCACCAGAGATGTTGTGATTAAAGAGGATTCGCAAGAGGGGTTCCTATTTGTTGATGATCGTCCAATATTGATACAGGACTCCCGCCCAATTTCTGGCGGCATTATATCTAGGGGGCTGTGGCCGCGTAAATGGCAGAATTTAGGCTATCATGTCGCCTTGGCACTCATCGGTCACGTTCTGGGTGGTGGTTGGTTTGCGATGCTGGCGTAGCGCCGGGCACAGGAGGAAATGTGATTGAACCCGTGATTCCATCGTCCGCGAACGATGAATACTGGATGAACCGAGCTCTGGCGCTGGCGGCACAGGCCGCCGCTCTGGGCGAGGTGCCGGTGGGGGCGGTAGTGGTGATTGATGGCCAGGAAGTGGGCGCGGGTTTTAACAAGCCAATCAGCAGCTGTGACCCTACCGCCCACGCCGAAATCTGCGCCTTGCGCCAGGCCGCGACCTACCTGAACAATTACCGTTTAAGCGGCGCTACGCTTTACGTTACACTGGAACCTTGCACCATGTGTGTGGGCGCGATTATTCACAGTCGTATCAGCCGGGTGGTGTACGGTGCTACCGAACCCAAAGCCGGCGCAGTGGAATCGGCCCGGCGTACCTTTGATGAGCCTCACCTTAACTGGCGTGTTGAAACCCGTGGCGGTTTATTGGCAGAGCCTTGCAGTCGTATTATCAGTGACTTTTTTAGCCATCGGCGCGAACTCAGGCGCCAATTAGCCAAAACGGAGTAAATGGACATGAAAGTTCTCGTTACCGGCGGTGCCGGCTACATTGGCAGCCACGTTGTGCGCCAGCTGGCTGCTGCCGGCCACGACATTGTGGTGTTCGACAATCTTTCCACCGGCTATCGCTGGGCCGTTACCGCCGGCGAACTTGTGGTGGGCGACCTGGCAGACGCAGAGGCCATTGACGCCGTATTCAGCCAGCATCAGTTTGAAGCCGTATTGCACTTTGCGGCCAACATTGTGGTGCCGGAATCGGTCAGCAATCCCTTGAAGTACTACGCCAATAATACACGCAATACCCTGAATTTATTGCAGGCGGTTGAACGCCATAAAACGCCTTATATGGTGTTTTCGTCCACCGCTGCCGTTTACGGCACACCAGAGCAGACCGTGCTCACCGAAGACCTGCCGTTAGTACCCATCAATCCGTACGGCGCCTCTAAAATGATGAGCGAGCGGATGATTATGGATTTGGCCGCGGCATCGGCACTGAACTACGTTATTTTGCGTTACTTCAACGTTGCCGGTGCCAACCCCGAAGGCCTTCTGGGCCAAGCCACGCCGGAAGCGACCCACCTGATTAAAGTCGCCTGCGAATGCGCGACCGGCCAGCGCGAAGGCATGAGTGTCTTCGGCACCGACTACGACACCCGCGATGGCACCTGCGTGCGCGATTATATTCATGTGGAAGACCTGGCCAAGGCCCACGTCATGGCGCTGGATTACATGGCCCGTGGTGGTCAGTCACAGGTGATGAACTGCGGCTACGGACGCGGATTCACCGTTGATGAAGTCATCAGCGTGGTCAAACGCCTCTCCGGAGTCGACTTCCCGGTTCAGCGCAGTGGCCGCCGAGCGGGCGACCCCGCGGCGCTGATGGCGGATAACCAGTTGATCAAACACACCCTTGGCTGGCAGCCGGATCACGACAATCTGGATACCATTGTGGGCACCGCGCTGGCGTGGGAAGGCCTCTGGCAAACGCGCAAGCGCGAGCAATAGAACCGGGTTGGTAAAAATCCACAGTTACCCTTAATTTATTGAGAACGGCAGGAAACGATTTATGAATATAACGATTTTTGGCACCGGTTACGTAGGATTGGTAACGGGCGCATGCCTAGCGGATGTAGGCCATAACGTGCTGTGCATGGATGTGGATCAGGCCAAGATCGCGAAGCTGGAAAACGGTCAGATTCCCATCTACGAGCCTGGCCTGGAAAACATTGTGCGGCATACGGTCGAAGCCGGGCGCTTGTGCTTTACCACCGACGCTGAAAAAGCAGTAAGACACAGCAGCTTGCAGTTTATTGCCGTGGGTACGCCCCCAGACGAAGATGGCTCGGCAGATTTGCAATATGTCACCGCGGTCGCTCGCTCCATCGGCCAGTACATGGACGATTACACGGTAGTGGTTGATAAATCTACCGTACCTGTCGGCACCGCCGATAAGGTTAAAGCGGCAGTGCGTGGGCAGCTGGATAGCCGCGGTCTGGAGTTGGAATTCGATGTGGTGTCGAATCCGGAATTCCTCAAAGAAGGCGCGGCCATTAACGATTTCATGAAGCCGGACCGCATTATCATCGGCTGCGACAGTGACCGTGCCGCGGACATGCTGCGGGAAGTGTATTCCCCGTTTAACCGCAGTCACGATCGCATGGTATACATGGACATCCGTTCCGCCGAGCTGACCAAGTACGCCGCTAACGCGCTGCTGGCGACCAAAATCAGCTTTATGAACGAAATTGCCAACCTGGCCGAGCGCCTGGGCGCCGACATTGAAGCGGTGCGCCGCGGTATTGGTTCAGACCCACGTATTGGTTACCACTTTATTTACCCCGGCTGCGGTTACGGCGGTTCCTGCTTCCCCAAAGACGTGCAGGCTCTGGCCCGCACCGCTGAAAGCATCGGTTACGAGGCCAAGCTTCTGAACGCGGTGGAATCCGTCAACTACGCCCAGAAGCACGTGCTGTTTGACAAAATCAGCCACTATTTCCGTGGCGATCTGAAGGGTAAGGTTGTAGGTCTGTGGGGCCTGGCGTTCAAGCCCAACACCGACGATATGCGCGAAGCTTCGGCCCGCACCCTGATGGAAGACCTTTGGAAAGCCGGCGCTACCGTGCAGGCGTTTGACCCGGAAGCCATGGAAGAAACCCAGCGTATCTATGGCGACGAAGCACGCCTGACCCTGTGCGGCACCAAAGAACAGGCCATTAAAGGTGCCGACGTGCTGGCGATCTGTACCGAATGGAAAGAATTCCGCTCGCCAGATTTCAAGGCCATTGCCGAAAACATCAAACATCCCGTTGTATTTGACGGCCGCAACCTCTACGAGCCGGAAATATTGGAACGCCACGGCCTGTTGTATTACGCCATCGGCCGCGGCCGCAACCAGTTCCACAGCGAATAACAGGAAGCAACATGGCAAGCATCAACGGCTTTAATCTTCACGAACGCCTGGCGGCTGACACGTTAAGCTTAGGGCGCAGCCGTTTGTGTGAGCTTCGTTTAATGAACGATAGCACCTGGCCATGGGTGATTCTGGTGCCAATGCGGGCCGGCATTGGCGAGATCTACCAGCTTGATGAAGCCGATCAGCAGCGCTTGTTGTGGGAGTCGTCTGAACTCAGCCGCGGCATGATGGTGTTGTTTGCCGGCGACAAAATGAATGTAGCGGCGCTGGGCAATATGGTACCGCAGCTCCATCTGCATCATATCGTTCGCTTCGAGGGCGATCCGGCCTGGCCCGCGCCAGTGTGGGGTAAGCAAGCACCAGTGGCCTACGATGACGCAGGGCTTGCCCGCGTCCGCGAACAGCTGGCACCAGTCGCAGCCAAGCTGCAAAGCTAACGTTGTACAGAGCTAAAGTCGTACAGAGCTAAAGTTGTACGGAGTTGTAGGATAGGTTGGCAGGCTGTTCAGAGGCCGCTTTAGCCTCTGGCGCCCATCTCTTGAGCGCCTAACAATACCATTCTCAGCTCAACCTTCAGTTTAACTTTCAGCTGTTCCTGAATCTCTGTACTGGCATCCAGCGCTTCCGCTCCCTGGCTGAAAACCAGCGCCACCATAGCCTCGGCCACCAATTTGGGCTCTGCAAGACGGCGGCCCTCTGCGGCGGCAAAGCGGCGCAAGTCCACCGCCAGTTCCGTTGCCACATGATCAATCTCGGCTTTAATCGCCGTCCGAAAATGCTCCGACAGCCCGGTGCGTTCCCGTAGCATCAAGCGGAACAGATTAGCGTTGCCCTGCAAATATTCCATAAAGGTATCAATAGAGGTCGCGATTGCGCTGCCATCATCGCCGTTGCGAACGATGCGTCGACGAGCCTGGCGCATCAGCTGGCGCAATGCCACGCCGCCTTCGTCCACCAGAGTCATGCCCAGTTCGTCCAGATCTGTGAAATGGCGGTAGAACGACGTAGGTGCAAGCCCGGCTTGGCGCGTCACTTCACGCAGGCTCAGACTGCCAAAACTGCGGTCTGCGCTTAACTGAGCCAAGGCAGCGTCCATTAGGGCGCGGCGGGTACGGCTTTTCTGCTCAGCACGGGACGACAAAATAGCGACTCCAGGTAGGGTTCGAACTGCATATTCTAGCCAGCTACCGAGGCTGCGTCACTTAACTGTAAGTCGACAATAACGTTGGCCTTCAAACGGGCCTGATTTTCACCACCATTCTGTTTATAATGTCCTACTTTTGCAGTATCGTTCGCGCCTCATTTTGCGTGCCAAAACCAACTTGACAGCTCGCGCGCACGGCTGCTTGCCCGACTTTGCCGGGCCAACGCCAAGCACAACTCTAAACAGCCAAATTTAAACATCAGACACTACATATAACGGGAACCGGTATGCGCAGTCATTATTGCGGTGAGATCAACGAATCTCACATCGATCAGGAAGTTACACTCTGCGGATGGGTACATCGCCGCCGTGACCACGGTGGGGTTATCTTTCTGGATCTGCGCGATCGGGACGGACTTTCACAGGTAGTGGTAGACCCAGACGTTCCCGAAAGCTTTGCCCGGGCGGAAAAAGTCCGCAGCGAATACGTGGTGAAAATTACCGGCCGTGTGCGTCGTCGTCCCGCTGGTACCGAAAACAGCAACATGGCCACCGGCCAGGTTGAACTGTTGGGCAAAGAAGTGATTATTCTTAACGCTGCCGCCACGCCGCCGTTTCCACTTGACGAACACGTTGATGTGGGCGAAGACGTTCGCCTGCGCTACCGCTTTATAGACCTGCGCCGTCCGGAAATGCTGAATCGCCTGCGCTTCCGCTCGCGGGTTACCAGCTACATCCGCAATTATTTAGACAGCAACGGCTTTATGGACGTGGAAACCCCCATCTTGACCCGTGCGACTCCGGAAGGCGCCCGTGATTATTTGGTGCCCAGCCGCACCCACGAAGGCTCTTTTTTCGCGCTGCCGCAGTCGCCGCAGTTGTTTAAACAGATGCTGATGGTGTCCGGTATCGACCGCTACTACCAAATCGCCAAATGCTTCCGTGATGAAGACCTGCGTGCTGATCGCCAGCCAGAATTCACACAGATAGACGTCGAAGCGTCGTTTGTGAACGAAGAAGACCTGATGAATCTGAACGAGGGCATGATTCGCGCCCTGTTCAAAGACGTCATGCAAGTAGAGCTGCCAGACTTCCCGCGCATGCCGTATTCCGAAGCTATGAACCGCTATGGCAGCGACAAACCGGATCTGCGTATCCCGCTGGAACTGCAAAGCGTAGACGACCTGGTCGCCAACGTAGACTTCAAGGTGTTCGCTGGCCCTGCCAACGATGACAAAGGCCGTGTTGCTGCACTGCGCGTGCCCAACGGTGGCTCACTCAGCCGCAAGCAGATTGACGGATACACCAAGTACGTCGGCATTTACGGTGCCCGCGGCCTGGCTTACATCAAAATCAACGAGCTGGCCAAAGGCGCTGAAGGGCTTCAATCGCCTATCGTTAAGTTCCTTGGTGAGGACGTTGCGCTGTCGATTATTGAACGCGTTGGCGGCCAGGACGGCGACATCGTGTTCTTTGGTGCCGATCAAACCAATGTGGTGAATGAAGCCCTGGGTGCGCTGCGGATCAAAGTCGGCCACGATCTGAATCTGCTGACCTGTCAATGGGCGCCGATGTGGGTAGTGGATTTTCCAATGTTCGAAGAATTGCCTGATGGCGGCCTGACCGCTATTCACCATCCGTTCACCGCGCCCTCGTGTTCACTGGAAGAGCTGGCAGCCAACCCGGCCGCCGCGCTGTCCCGCGCTTATGACATGGTTTTGAACGGCACCGAATTAGGCGGCGGTTCCATCCGTATTCACAATCAGCAGATGCAGCAGGAAGTGTTCCGCATTCTGGGTATTACCGAAGAAGAGTCGCGCGCCAAATTTGGCTTCCTGCTGGACGCACTGAAGTTTGGTTGCCCGCCCCACGGTGGCTTGGCCTTTGGCCTGGACCGCCTGGTGATGCTGATGACCGGTTCCAGTTCCATTCGCGATGTGATTGCGTTTCCGAAAACCCAGAGCGCCACCTGCCTGATGACCCAAGCGCCGGGTGCGGTGGACGAAAAACAGCTGCGTGAGCTGCACATTCGCCTGCGCAAATCGGCTAAGGCTGTCGAGGGCAATATTGCGGACACTGACCGTATCGTCGACAACAGCAACGTCGACGGTAACGCCTGATCCGTGCCCATAATCCTCGGCGTTGACCCCGGCTCGCGCATTACCGGCTACGGTATTATCCGTGTCGAGGGCAGGCATACTGAATATATCGACAGTGGCTGCATCCGTGTGGGTGAAAAGCCCATGGCGGAGCGGCTACGAGTGATTTTTCAAAGTCTGGTCACGCTGATTGCGGAATTTCGCCCCGAAGAATTTGCCATAGAACAGGTGTTTATGGCTCGCAACCCGGATTCTGCCCTGAAACTGGGGCAGGCCCGCGGTGCGGCTATCGTAGCCGCAGCCACTAGCGGTCTGGAAGTGCACGAATACTCGGCGCGCCAAGTAAAGCAGGCGGTGGTGGGGTCAGGCGGCGCCGAAAAAGCTCAGGTGCAGCATATGGTGCAGGTGCTTTTGAGCCTCTCGCGCAAGCCTCAAGAGGATGCCGCCGATGCACTCGCCATAGCGCTTTGCCACGCTCACATGAATCAGAGCCTGTTGCGCGTAGCCGGGCAGGGCGGCAAAGCCCGCAGCGGGCGAATGCGGCAGCAATAACCGACACCTAACCGGCACCCGTGCCAGGAGCTTTGATGTGATTGGTCGTATCCGCGGCATTTTGCTGGAAAAAAAACCGGCCCAGGCGATTGTTGAATGTCAGGGGCTGGGTTATGAGATTGATATCCCCCTCTCTACTTTCCTTAACTTGCCCGATCCGGGGCAGGAACTCACACTACACACTCATTTTGTTGTTCGCGAAGACGCTCAAAGCCTGTTCGGTTTTTCCTTCAAGTTGGATCGCGACCTGTTTCGCCTGCTGATAAAAGTGAATGGTGTGGGTCCCAGAATGGCAGTGGGCATTCTGTCCGGGTTGAGCGCCGACCAGTTTATTCGCAGCGTGCAGGCGCGAGACACCAGCGCCCTGGTAAAACTGCCCGGTGTGGGCAAAAAAACCGCCGAGCGCCTGCTGATCGAGATGACAGACAGGATAGGTCAGCTGGAAGGGCAATTTGAACTGACGGCCGCGTCCGCTTATGGTGCAACGTTGCCTGCTAACGGCATGCCAGCGGCGAACGACCCCCGCGAAGAAGCCGAAGCGGCCTTGATAACGCTGGGTTACAAGCCCCAGGAAGCCGCTAAGGCCATCAGCCGTATTGCCGAAGTGGGCATGACCAACGAACAGCTGATTCGCATGGCGCTGCGCAACATGATACCAACGGTATGACACGGCTTTAATGTGCAGGGCACTGGCGCCGAACCTTGCGTCAGCGTAACGTGACACTCTGCACAACCTTTGTACACTTGCCACGCTTTTAAACAGTCATGACAAAAGAGCCGCTTACACAATGATCGAATCTGATCGCCTGATTTCGGCCAAAACCGCCGACTACGAAGACGTTCAGGACCGCGCTATTCGTCCTTCATTGCTGGCGGACTACGTAGGTCAGCCGTCGGTACGCGAGCAGATGGATATTTTTATCTCTGCAGCCCGCAACCGTCAGGAAGCGCTGGATCACGTACTGATATTTGGTCCGCCCGGGCTGGGTAAAACCACTCTGGCCAATATTATAGCGAATGAAATGGGCGTGGCGATCAAAACCACTTCTGGTCCGGTATTGGAAAAAGCCGGTGATCTGGCGGCCATGCTGACCAACCTTGAAGCCGGCGACGTGCTGTTTATTGATGAAATTCATCGTTTGAGCGCAGCGGTTGAAGAAATTCTGTATCCGGCGATGGAAGACTATCAGCTCGACATTATGATTGGTGAAGGCCCGGCGGCGCGCTCGATCAAGCTCGATTTGCCGCCATTTACCTTAATAGGCGCCACCACCCGAGCAGGTCTATTGACGTCGCCCTTGCGGGATCGTTTTGGCATCGTGCAGCGTCTGGAGTTTTACAACAACGCCGACCTGACCCATATTATTCTGCGTTCGGCGCGGCTGTCGTCGGTGCATATTGATGAGGCCGGTGCGTTTGAAATGGCGCGCCGTTCCCGCGGCACACCGCGTATCGCCAACCGCTTGTTGCGCAGGGTTCGGGACTACGCTGAAGTGCGCGCAGATGGCCGTATTACCGCTGACATCGCCGACTTGGCGCTGAACATGCTGAAAGTAGACGATCAGGGGTTTGATCACATGGACCGGCGTCTGTTACTGGCTATGATTGAAAAGTTTGACGGTGGCCCGGTGGGAGTTGAAAGTCTGGCCGCTGCCATCAGCGAAGAGCGCGGCACGATTGAAGATGTGCTGGAACCGTTTCTGATTCAACAGGGTTTTATGCTGCGCACCCCTCGCGGGCGCATGGTCACTAACCACGCTTACCAGCATTTCGGCGTGGTACGGGGTGAAGTAAAAGGCGAAATAGGCAAAGAAATGCAGGGCGAAGATTCAACGCGTCAGGCCGGAGCGGCCGCTGATGACTGAACTTATCAGTAACAGTTTTGTTTTACCCATACGGGTTTACATTGAAGACACTGATGCCGGCGGCATTGTTTTTCACGCCAACTATCTGAACTACATGGAGCGTGCCCGCACCGAGTGGCTTCGCAGCCATGGCATTGGTCTGCGTGCCGGCTTGGTTGATAACGTCAATTATGTTGTGCAGGGTATGGAGCTGTATTACCGCGCCCCTGCAAAGCTTGATGACATGCTGGAAGTTCGCGCTGTACCAATTTCCTTTGGTAGGGTGTGGATGAAGCTTCGCGAACAAGTCGTGCGCCAGTGCGATCAGACGTTGTTGTGCGAGGCCAGTGTCACCGTTGCTTGCGTCACCATGGACACGGGTCGGCTCCAGCGTTTACCCGCTAATATGACCAGCCTGCTCGAGCAGCAGGTGCAATAGGGCCAGTCGTCGCAGAGTGCGAAGCCGCTTTAGAAGCGCTTGAAGATTTGTTAAAAACGTTATTTGAAATACTGGCCAAACATAGATTAAAGAGTTTTCTGAAGAATCATCAAAATAACCGGGAGTAGAAGGTGGAATCTGAAATTTCGGTCTGGTATCTGATTTCCAACGCCGGTGTGCTAGTGCAGTTGGTGATGCTGTTATTACTGCTGGCGTCGGTAGCGTCTTGGGCGCTGATTCTCCAGCGCGTTCAGGTATTTCGTCAAGCCCAGCAGTCGCGGCTGGCGTTTGAAGAGCGGTTCTGGTCAGGAATGGACTTGGGCCAGCTGTACCGTGAGGTAGCTGCCGAACCCACGCCGTTTTCCGGTATGGAATCTATCTTTCGTGCTGGCTTTCGCGAGTTTTCCCGCTTGCGCCAGCAAAGCCAAGACGGAGACGCAGTAATGGATGGCGCCCAGCGCGCTATGCGAGTTGCCTTTTCCCGCGAGCAGGAACGGTTGGAAGCCAGCTTGCCATTTCTGGCAACGGTGGGTTCAACCAGCCCTTACGTGGGCCTTTTCGGTACGGTTTGGGGCATTATGAACTCCTTTCGCGGGCTGGCTCAGGTGCAGCAGGCAACCCTTGCCACCGTGGCACCCGGTATTTCCGAGGCCTTGATTGCTACCGCCATGGGCTTGTTTGCCGCTATTCCTGCGGTTATCGCCTACAACCGCTTTGCCGCGCGTTCCGATGCCTTGTTGAAAAACTACGAAACCTTTGCGGAAGAGTTTTCGAGCATATTGCACCGCCGGGTTCACAGCGGCGACAGAGCTGCATCGTGAATCTTAATTCGCTGAAGGTAAAGGTGTAACCTTATGAAAGGTATGGGGATGATGCCGGAAAGCCGGCGCAAACCAATGTCTGAAATCAACGTGGTGCCCTACATCGACGTGATGTTGGTGCTGCTGGTCATTTTTATGGTAACTGCGCCTATGCTGACCCAAGGCGTAAAAGTGGACTTGCCGCAAACCAGTTCCGACCCGATCCAAGCCGACAAAGACGTGGAAGCGATTATTGTATCGGTAGACAGCAACGGCGCTTATTACGTGGAAGTGGGTGATCGCGGTAGTGACCCGATGGCGTTGGAAGAACTGCAGTCAGAAGTCGCCAAAATTTTGTCTCAGCGCAGCAACAGCGAAGTATTGGTGCGTGGCGATGAACAAGTACGTTATGGCACGGTAGTACGCTTGATGTCGGCACTGCAAATGGCCGGCGCAGCCAATATAGGGCTTATTACTGAAGCGCCCTTGGACAAACCATGATGGCAGTGCAGGCGGGTTTGCGGTGAGCGGACGAGAACGCGACCAGAATAATGCTGGAACGCCAGCCTGGAAATCGCCGGTGGCGTTTTCCGTTGGCTTGCACCTATCGATCTTGGTGATAGCCATAAGCGGCTGGAGCTGGAGCAGCTCTAACTACGAACCACCACCGCGCAGCATTTCTGCCCGGTTGATCAGCCCCGAGCCACGGCCAGCGTCAGCCGTAACCGAGGTGGACCAGCCTGATGAAGCCGAAAAGCGCTTGGTAGAAGATCGCAAGTTGGTTGAACAACAGCGTGAGGTGGAGCAGCAACGTAAGATCGAAGAGCAAAAGAAGAAACAGGAAGCGGACGCTCGCGTGCAACAGCAGGCAGAACAGAAACGCGAGGAACAGGCACAGGAAAAAGCCCGTGCGCAGGCTGAAAACAAAGCGCAGGCAGCAGAGGCTGCGAAGCTGAAAGCCAACGCTAAAGCCAAAGAGTTGGCCCGGCAGAAAACAGAACAGCAGGCAGAGCGCGAGCGTCAGGAAGTAAAGCGCAAAGCCGAGGAGCAAAAGCAGCTGGAAGAGCAGCGCAAAAAGGCAGAAGCGGAACGTCAGAAGCGCGAAAAGCAAGTTCAGGATCAGGCCGAGCAGAAACGCGTAGAAGCCGAGCGCAGACTGCGTGAGCAAAATTTAAAAGCATTGGCGCAACAGGCTACAGACGCCGAAGCTGACCAAGCGCGCAAATCACAACAGGCCGCCGCCGCCAGCGCGCAGGAAGCGCAAATGCTGACCGATGCAGAAAAGTACCAGGAGTTGATTCGCGCTCGTGTAACTGAGGTTTGGTACTACCCGTCATCCACCACAGAGGGTATGAAAGTACAGTTGCAGCTTTCGCTATTGCCTACCGGTGAGTTAACTGGCGTCACTTTGGTGCGGGGCAGTGGGAATATGGCATTTGATAACTCAGCTCTGAGTGCGGTGCGTTCATTAAACCGCTACCCGGTGCCTAATGATCGAGATACGTTTGAGCGTTACTTTCGTCGGTTTACGATCGAGTTTACACCGAGCCGTTAATACTGGAACACAGACAATAACATGACACAGGTTCTGAATATGACGTGGTCTTCGACGTTTACAAACACGCTGCGCGTGACGCTGACGCTGGTTTTGTTGTTATCGACCAGCTTGCCACTGCGCGCTGAGCTGCTTATCCGCATCACCGAAGGCGCCGCTTCGGCGCTGCCGATCGCCATCGTGCCGTTTGCCGAAAGTGGCGCCATACCGCCGGGCGATACCTTGGCCAACATTGTGCAGTCCGATCTGACCATGAGCAGTGAGTTCCGCACTCTGTCAGCGGAAAAAATGCTCAGCCTGCCGTCGCAGCGCTCTGAGGTGCACTTCCGTGATTGGCGACTGCTGGGCCAGCGCTATGTGTTGGTTGGCCAGTTGGCCCGTCAGGGTGATCGTCTCGAAGCCCGCTATGAGCTGTTTGATGTGAACCGCGAGGAACGCATTTTGGGCGAAAGCGCGGGTGCGCCTTTGGGTAATATGCGGACCCTGGCACACTACGTCAGTGACCGGGTTTATGAAGCCATTACCGGCGATCCGGGGGCTTTTTCGACGCAACTGGCGTATATCACTCGAGAAAATGTTGGCGATAAGGTTCGTTATCGCCTGCAGGTCAGCGACATTGATGGTAAGCGGTCGCGGGTTCGCCTTGAAAGCGCTGAACCGATTCTGTCGCCGGCCTGGTCGCCGGATGGCAGTCGCCTGGCGTATGTCTCGTTTGAAACCGGCAAGCCGGCGATTTATGTGCATGAACTGGCCAGCGGAAAACGTACGAAAATAGCTGATTTTCGTGGTTTGAACTCGGCTCCGGCCTGGTCTCCCGACGGCAAATCCCTATTGATGACCTTGTCCAAAGACGGCAATGCTGACATCTACCGGATGGATCTGGCCAGCCGTGATCTGACCAAGCTCACTGACCACTGGGCCATTGAAACCGAAGCCACCTTCAGTGCCGGCGGCGATGAAATTTTCTTTACCTCTGACCGCTCTGGTGGCCCGCAGATCTACCGTCAGAAAGGCAAGGGTGAGCCGCGTCGGATCACCTTCGGTAGCCGCTACAATGCGCGCCCGAGGCCAGACAATAAAGGCGAGTTTGTGTATTACGTGCACCAGAGCAGCAACGGGTTTCACATTGCGCGCACCAATCTTAAAAGCGGGGAAGAAACCGTGCTTACCCGCACCGAATCCGATGAATCACCCAGTGTCTCCCCCAACGGACGCATGCTGATCTACGCTACTCGTCAGGGTGGTGCCAGCGTGTTGACGGTTATCTCGGCGGATGGCGGCGCAGCCTATAGCTTGCCCGCTACCGAAGGTGATGTCCGTGAGCCGGCGTGGGGCCCGCTGCCTCGGTAACTGTCTGGCCTAAATAAGGTCAGCCGGTGAGTTATGAAGTGAACGCAGTTTTGATCAATTTACTACCATGTTGCAAACCATTGACTACTCATTTTTAACCCATTGACTACAAGGAAATGCTCATGAAGTTTTCAGTTCAGTCCAAAGCTATTGCCATGCTGTTCTCGGTCGGCCTCATTGCCGGTTGTAGCTCCACGGGCGACCAGATGGAAGACGCCAGTTTTGGTTCAGACGTGTCAGCAGTAGACCAGCAAGGTGGCTCCACTGTTTACAGCGATGGCACTCGTGACGGCGTATCGTCGGAACAGCTGAGCGATGAAGAGCGTATGGCCGCACAACAGCAGTCGCAACAAATGGCACTGCGTGGCGTTACCGTGTTCTACTTTGATTTTGACACCGCTGAAATCAATGCAGAATCTCGTGACGTACTGGTTGCCCATGCGCGTTACCTGTCTGCCAACCCGTCAATGAACGTACGCCTGGAAGGCCATGCGGACGATCGTGGCACCAGTGAATACAACCTGGCTCTGGGCGAGCGCCGTGCTAACGCAGTGCAGCGCTTTTTGATTGTAAATGGCGCGTCCCGTGGCCAGCTCGAAACCATCAGCTATGGTGAAGAGAAGCCAGCGGTGCAAGGCATGAGCGACAGCGCCCGTTCCCAGAACCGTCGGGTAGAGCTGATTTTCCGTTAACCGTTGCTGTTAGCATCTACAGGAACTTTTAGTATCCAACAGGTACGCCCATGACTAAAAAGCTCATGGCGGCTGCCACCCTCCTGCTTGCGGTAACGCAGGCAGGAGTGGTGCTGGCACAGTCGTCGACACCGGCATTTCAGAACAACACGTCTGAGGCCAGCCGTCAGGCCGGCAATAATCAAGCGAGTGCAGAACTGTTTTACATGCTTCAGCAGTTGCAGGGAGATGTGCGACGCTTGCAGGGTGAGGTGGAAGAGCAACGCCATCTGGTAGACCGCCTGGAGCAACAGGGCCGCGATCGCTACATTGATCTTGACCAGCGTATTCTGAAGCTGACTGCAGCGCAGCAGCAGGCTCAGGCGGCCGCCATTGCCGCACCTGCGCCCGCACCTGCCAGCGTGCAGGCGAAAGACTATCGTCAGCCTTCTGCTGAAGAAAGCAAAGCTTACAACGGTATTGTTGATCTGATTCGTAACCAGAAAAAATACGATCAGGCGATCACCCAGATTTATGAGTTTCTAGATACTTATCCTGAAGGTGACCTAACCGTGAACGCCTATTACTGGCTCGGTGAAGTCTATTTGGTAAAACCCCAGCTAGAGCAGGCCAAGCAGGCCTTCAGTATTGTTGCCACGCGCTTTGCCGACCACCGCAAAGCACCAGATTCAACTTACAAGCTTGGGGTTACTCTAGACCGGCTGGGCGAAAAGGAAGAGGCCGGTCGGCGAATGCAAACGGTGGTAAAAAACTACCCGGACAGCAGCGCAGCGAAGCTGGCTCAGAGCTATCTTGACGGCCAAAGCAGCGGCGATTGAAGCTCAGTGTTTGGAAAAAATGAAAAAAACGGGCGCAAGGGGTTGATCACGCCTGAAAAATCATTAATATGTGCGCCTCGCTCGGGGTCGTTAGCTCAGTTGGTAGAGCAGTTGGCTTTTAACCAATTGGTCGATGGTTCGAATCCATCACGACCCACCAAACATCCGTCAGGGTCTTGCAAGCGCAGTGTGTTAGTACAGATTGCGGTTATAGAGATTCTCGATGGTAAGCACTGAAGTGTTGCAGTGCTGCGGTGGTTTAAAGCAGTTCCAACACGCAAGCACGCCGACCAACAGGCTGTTTGTTATTCAGTGAGCAATTTAGGGTCGTTAGCTCAGTTGGTAGAGCAGTTGGCTTTTAACCAATTGGTCGATGGTTCGAATCCATCACGACCCACCATTATTCAAGATCTGCTGCAAAGCAGATCTTTTTTTGTCTTTTTTTCTCTTTTTTCACCTCTGACTCATCACGCCCGGCGTCTTCACGTGTTTTCCGTCGTTTTTTGCCCTGCTGCCAGGCGATACACCGGAGTTTGAAATGATATACTCGGTTGCCGAAGGTTACTGCCAGAAAGCAATTGAGAGAAGCCGTACATGACGAAAGCTGAAGACCGTATCCGTGTTCAGGAATACCTGGCCCACGCCGCGGAGCCCAAGCTCCTCAGCGCTAAAGAAAAAACGCGGCTTGAAGCTCGCATCAAGGCTGCTCTAAAGGAAAAAAACGCTGTTCTGGTGGCGCACTATTACACCGACCCAGACATTCAGCGCTTGGCTGAAGAAAGCGGTGGCTGTGTAGCCGATTCCCTGGAAATGGCCCGATTTGGCAATCAACATCCCGCGTCTACCGTGGTGGTAGCCGGCGTTCGTTTTATGGGCGAAACCGCTAAAATCCTGAATCCGGAAAAAACCGTTTTAATGCCTACCCTTGAGGCCACCTGCTCGCTAGATGTCGGTTGCCCGGTGGATGAGTTTTCAGCTTTCTGCGATGAACATCCAGACCGCACTGTGGTGGTGTACGCCAACACCTCGGCGGCGGTTAAAGCCCGCGCCGATTGGGTAGTCACCTCAAGCTGCGCCCAAGCCATTGTCGAATTGCTGGACGCCCGCGGTGAAAAAATCCTGTGGGCGCCAGACAAACACCTGGGCCATTGGGTGCAGAAAACCACCGGCGCCGATATGCTGCTGTGGAACGGCTCCTGCATTGTGCACGAAGAGTTCAAGCACCGGGGCCTGGAAGATCTGAAGGCGCTTTACCCCGATGCTGCCGTATTGGTACACCCGGAATCACCGGATGCGGTAGTGGAATTGGCCGACGTTGTAGGGTCTACCTCACAGCTGATCAACGCCGTACAAAACTTGCCGAATGAACGCTTTATTGTGGCGACCGACAACGGCATTTTTTATAAAATGCAGCAGCTGGCGCCTAACAAAATCCTGATTGAAGCGCCCACCGCCGGTAACGGTGCGACCTGTCGCAGCTGCGCCCAGTGCCCGTGGATGGCTATGAATGGGCTAGAAAACTTGCTGGCCGTGCTGGAGGCGCCAAAGGGCCAGACCAGCAATCAGGAAGTGATGGTAGACGAAGCCCTGCGTGAAGACGCTCTGCGGCCTTTACAGCGCATGCTGGATTTTACAGCCAATATGAATTTGAAGGCCGTCGGCAACGCCTGACAGGGTTTGACCTCAGGCCCCCTGCGGGTTTTTGCTGCGGTGGCGGGAGTTCTCTCTATCAGCCATTACGCCGAACATTAAGCTCGGCCGAAATGGCGCTCAGGCGTTCGGTGACAATCTGGCGCATGGGCGAGCCGGCTGTCAGTTTTTCCTGGGCTTGGCGTAATTGGCGCTGGGCCGATTCCAGGTCGCCCATTAATGCATCGTATTCCGCCCTTGCCCTGTGCACTCCCACAATATTGCGCGCCATGCCTTCGGCTTCTGCCAGCTTAAACCACAAGTGTTCCTGTTGCGGTTTTTTGCGAGCCAGCTGCGACAGCAGTTCCGCCGCCGCTGCGCCGTTATCCGAGGCCAGTTCCAGCTGTGCCAGCGTGTGGGTAATCGGGTAGTTGCCCGGGTTGCGGGCCAACGCCCGCACCAGCAGCGCCCGAGCTTCGGTCAGGCGCCTGGCGGCAATCAAGCTTTGTGCCAGGGTCACCTGAAAAGTAATGCGCCCTGGATTGGCCAGCAATAGCTGATTAAGCAGAGTCTCGGCCTCAGGGTATTGACCATCTTTAATATAAGCCACCGCCAGCCCATAGCGAATGGCCGTATTGCTGGCGTTGCTGCCGAGGCTGTTGCCAGAGCCGGCAATTTTTGATTCGTTGAGAGCCGCCCTGAAACTGTCAATAGCAGCTGCCGCAGAGACCGCATAATGCACCTGCAGGCGGGCCCGTATCAGATGGTATTCCGGGCTGTCTTCGATGTGCTTTAACGGGTATTGTTCTGCGCGGTTCTGAGTGTCAGCAACCCGGCTTTGGGTTAGCGGATGGGTAGACAGGTACTCTGGCACGCGGTTGCCTTGCAAGCGGTTTTGCCGCGTCATAATTTCAAACATTTCCGGCATTCCCCGCGGGTCTAGCCCGGCATTGGCAAGAATGTCCAGCCCGACTCGGTCCGCTTCCTGCTCATTGGCGCGGCTGTATTCCAGCATGTTCTGAATCGCCAGGGCCTGAGTACCGACAATGGCGGCAATGCCAATGTCAGACTGGGTCACAGCGGTTAGTACAATACCGGCAATCAGGCCGGCGATGGTCAGTGGGGTGCTGGCTTGCTGCTGTTCCAGGCGGCGGGCAAAATGGCGTTGGCTAAGGTGGGCCAGCTCGTGGGCCAGCACCGATGCAAACTGTTGTTCGGTGCGGGCAAACAGAAACAGACCGCCGTTTACCCCCACAATGCCGCCGGGCACCGCAAAAGCATTGATGGCAGGGTCGTCAATCAGCGCCAGCGTCAGGTCACGGTTCTGTAGCGGCGCCGCTGGCACCAGGCGGTAAAGAATGGAGCTCAGGTAGTCATACACCAAAGGGTCAGTAATCTGTGGAGCAAAGCGTCGCAGTGACACCAGGACCTGGCGGCCGATATCGGCTTCCTGCTGGCCTGCAATCAGGCCGCCACCGGTGCCGCCAATGGTGGGCAGCGTGCTACCCTGTCCTTGGGCAGCAGCGCCTGTACTGACACTTATGGCGGTTAACGTCAGTGCCAGCAGCGCACAAAGCAGGGTATTGAAGCGAAGGTGGCCATTCAGGCTGTTCATGTTCTGGGTCTATCCTGTGTCGGAATATCCTGAGCGTCACATAACCAATGATTGTAATGCAATACAATAACACTGGCGGCATAATGCCGGCTCATTAATCAAACGCTGTTACGGGTTAACGTTTAACATGGCTGATCGAACTCTGGATGTATCGGGCCTGCAATGTCCGATGCCTCTGCTAAAAACCAAACTCGAACTGAACACCATGGCCCCCGGCGAACAGCTGGAAGTGGTTGCTACAGATCCTGGTTCAGCCAGAGACATTCCGGCGTTTATTGCCTTGTCTGCCCATCAGCTGGTGGAATCTGCCGTTGACGGCAGCCAGTACCGTTTTGTTATCCGCTGCGGCGATTCAGTAAGGCAGAGCCGGTAATGGTTAGAATATTACGAGGATTTGCTCACAAATACTTTTCAGATGAAGAAGCCGTCATTCTTGGGCTGATGCTGATTATCGGCACTATGTTCGTCATCTGGTTTGGCGCTATGCTGGCCCCGGCCATTGCTTCGCTGATCGTTGCCTTTATTCTTCAGGGTCTGGTGACCAAGATGTTGGCTTGGAAAGTGCCGGAACCGCTGGCTATCCTGATTGTGTTCTTGCTGTTTCTCGGCATTTTGGCCGGCGCCATTTTCGGCCTTATGCCGCTGGTGTGGACCCAGTTGTCCAATCTGGCCCGAGAAACCCCGCGCATTATCGGTGAATTACAGTCCTATCTGGAACTCTTACCCGAGCGCTACCCGCAGTTGGTGTCGCTGGATGCCGTAGCGACTATTTACCAGCAGGTGTCGACCGAAGTCGGGCAGGCTACCCAGTGGTTGGTGACAGCATCACTGTCCAGCATTCCGGACCTGTTGGCGCTGCTGATATACGCTGTTCTGGTGCCCATACTGGTGTTTTTCTTCCTGAAAGACCGCGACGTTCTGTTGGATTCTATTGCTCGCATGTTGCCACCGCAGCGTGCAACCATGCGCAAAATCTGGCATGAAGTGAATCTCCAGTGCGCTAACTACGTGCGTGGTAAAGCCCTCGAGATCCTGATTGTTGGAACCACCACCTATATAGCCTTCAAGATTTTGGGTATGCCTTACGCCGCCTTGCTGTCTTTGCTGGTGGGTCTGAGCGTGGTCATTCCTTATATTGGCGCCGCCGTTGTCACGGTGCCAGTGGCTATTATCGGCTTGTTTGCTTTTGGCTGGGGTAGCCAGTTTATCTGGATAATGGTGGCCTACGGTGTCATTCAGGCTTTGGACGGTAACGTGTTAGTGCCGGTGCTGTTTTCTGAAGTAAACAACCTGCACCCGGTGGCCATCATTGTCGCGGTTCTGTTTTTCGGTGGGATCTGGGGGCTCTGGGGCGTATTTTTTGCCATCCCGCTGGCCACAATGCTAAAAGCGGTAGTGGCCGCCTGGCCGGTGAGAGAGTTACCTCCGGCACCGACCAATCGCTAACGGCAGATAACGACTACAGAGCTTTGACTGCGGTGAGCACCTCATCGACATGGCCCGGCACTTTTACGCCGCGCCATTCGTGGCGAAGTACGCCTTTGGCGTCGATCAGAAAGGTGCTGCGGTCAATACCCATGTATTCTTTGCCGTAGAGTTTTTTCAGCTTGATGACGTCGAACAAAGCACAGAGCTTTTCGTCTTTGTCGGAAATCAGGTGAAACGGCAGTTCGAACTTGCCACGAAAATTGTCGTGGGATTTCAAGCCATCGCGGGACACGCCAAAAATCTCGGTGTCATGTTCGGTGAAGGCTTGCATGTTGTCGCGGAAGTCCTGGCTCTCGGTGGTACAGCCGGGGGTGTCGTCTTTCGGGTAAAAATAGATCACCACATTGCGGCCGCGTAAATCGGCCAGGCGAACCGTCTGGTCGCCGGTAGCAGCCGCTTCAAAGTCAGGTATGGTTTTGTTCAGTTCTACGGATGGCATGACATCTCCTTTAATTCCCTTGTGTCAGTTCGTAGCCAACATTAACATAACGGTTTTATTCGGACGGAGCTTTTATGATTACGGGTAGCCTTGTCGCACTGGTCACACCTATGCACCCAAATGGAGACATTCATTGGGAGCACCTGGACAAACTGGTGGACTTTCACATTGAAAATGGCACTCATGGCATCGTTGCCGTGGGCACAACCGGCGAGTCTGCGACTCTGGACCCGGAAGAGCACTGTAAAACCATCGGCCACATCATCAAACGGGTGAATGGTCGCATTCCGGTAATTGCCGGAACCGGTGGCAACAGTACCCGCGAAGCCATTGCGCTTACGTCTGCGGCCCACAAGCTGGGAGCCGATGCCTGCCTGTTAGTGGTGCCTTATTACAATAAGCCAACCCAAGAAGGCCTGTACCAGCATTTCCGCACCATCGCCGAAGCCGTCCCGATGATGAAGCAAATGCTTTACAACGTCCCTGGCCGCACCGCCTGCGACATGCTGAACGAAACTGTGGTTCGCCTAGCCGATATTCCCAACATCATCGCCATTAAAGATGCCACCGGCAATGTTCCCCGCGGCGCTGAGTTAATTCAAGCGGTAGAAGGCCGTTTGGACGTTTATTCGGGTGACGACGCAACCGCCATGGAACTGATGCTGGCCGGCGCCAAAGGCAACGTATCGGTAACGGCCAACGTTGCCCCCCGGGCCATGGCCGAGTTGTGCACGGCTGCCGTTGCGGGCAATCGTGAAGAAGCCGAACGTCTGAACGAACTGCTGATGCCCCTGAATCGCAAACTGTTCCTGGAAGCCAATCCGATTCCGGTAAAATGGGCGTTGCAACGCATGGGTATGATCGGTGACGGCTTGCGCTTGCCACTGACTGTACTCAGCGAACCATTCCATGGCGAAGTGGAAGATGCCCTGAAAGCCTCAGGCGTACTCTGAGCGTGCTGAACCCGTTCCAATACCGGAGTAAGTCCATGCAGGTTCTCTCCAGAACCCGTTATTTAAGGTGCACCGCGTCTTTTAAGACCGTGGCCTGTAAACCCCTGGCCACCGCCGCCGGCTTTGCACTGTTGGCAGGCTTGGGAGGCTGCGGTGTGTTGTCGGACCGTTCCGCGGATTACGTCAGTGCGCCTGAGGGTGAAACCATTGAGCTGCCCGCAAGTGCCGACGAATCCCGCTTCCGCCAGATTATGCCAGTGCGTGATATTAACCTGGCTAACGCGGGCAAATTTTACCCGGACGGCATTCCAACGCCGCCGGACATGACCTCTGAAATTCTGGATCAGAATTATGCGGTAGAAACGCTAGACGGCCGCGCCTGGCTGTTGGTGAACGACGTTCCAGGTCGCTTGTGGCCCGCAGTCACCGCGTATATGTCTGACCGACGCCTGGGCGTTGCGTTCGACAGTCCGCTGCTTGGCTTGCAGCAGAGCGAATTGGTGAACTTCAGTCTTCGCGCTCGTGAACTGGTGCAGCTTGAGGGTGAAGCCAGCGCAAGCGAACCCAAAGTACTACTGCAGGTACGCATTGCACCCGGTGTTCGCCGTAAATCCACGGAAATTCAGGTGCGCAATATAGAGGTAGCTGATCAGCCCGAGGCTTTGCTGAACTGGGATACCACCCTTGCTCCAGACTCCGCTGACCTGGAACTGCAAAAACGGGTTCTGGCCGATATGGGCGAGTTTTTGAAAGCCGGGGAAGAGAAAAAATCTTTCTCGCGTGCGGCTTCGGGTATGACCAGCAAACCCTTGGTAAAACTGATATCCAAAAACGAGCAAGCCAGTGCCATCGAAATGCAGCTCGATTACGGTCGCGCCTGGGCGGAAGTCAGCCGCGCATTAAAAGAATCCGATATGACCGTCATAGACCTGAACCGCAGTGCAGGCTGGCTGCAGGTAGACTATCGCAGCGCCGACGAGCGCGAGTCGGGCTGGTTCAACTGGTTCAGCTGGTTTAGCGATAACGAAGTTCCGCGCCACACCCATACGGTGAACGTTACCCGCGGCGAACAGACGGTGCAGGTTAGTGCGGAAACCGCCGTTAATGACGGCGGTGAACAAACACCTTCCGCGCTTTTAAATCGCCTGTTTGACTATCTTTATTAGCGGCCATGAGCGTTATTAACAGCCGCAGGCTTTTTCAGTAACCGCGGGCTTTATTAATGATAACCGGGCTGGCTTAGGCTGGCCTGTTTTTGGAGAATCCCATGGAAAAGCGCGAAGAACTCTACGCTGGCAAGGCCAAATCGGTGCACACCACTGACGATCCTGAGCGTTTTGTACTGGTATTCCGCGATGACACCTCGGCCTTTGACGGCGAGAGAGTAGAGCAGCTGAATCGCAAAGGCATGGTGAACAACAAGTTCAACGCCTTCATTATGGAAAAGCTGGAAGCTGCGGGCATTCCTACCCACTTTGAAGGCTTGCTTTCAAACACTGAATGCCTGGTGAAAAAGCTCGACATGATTCCGGTCGAGTGTGTGATTCGCAACATCTCCGCCGGCAGCCTGTGCCGCCGTATTGGCGTAGAAGAGGGCCTGGAGCTGAACCCGCCCACCTTTGAGCTGTTCCTGAAAAACGACGCATTGCACGACCCAATGGTCAACGAATCACTGGCGATAACCCTGAGCTGGGCCAAGGCTGACGAGCTGGCACAGATGAAAACGCTGACCTATAAAGTAAACGACGTGCTTAAAACCCTGTTTGCAGACGCCGGCATGCTATTGGTTGACTACAAACTGGAATTTGGCCGTAGCCATGGCCAGATTGTGCTGGGCGACGAGTTCAGCCCCGATGGCTGCCGCATATGGGATGCCGAAACCCGCAATAAAATGGACAAAGACCGTTTTCGCCAAGGCCTTGGTAACGTGATTGAAACCTACGAAGAAGTAGGCCGCCGTTTGGGTATGTCGTTCGACTGATACTGGTTCAAAAATACGGAACATCAGCTATGCGCAGATTATTTACGATTTTGGTCGGATCAGCCGTTCTAGTAGCGCCTGCGGCGCAAGCAGACGTGTTCGGGCTTGGGGCTCAGATAGGTTACTGGGATTCGGAACTGTCTGGTGACGTTGCAGCCAATGGTGGCTCGGTGGACGTCAAAGACGAGCTCAATCTGGACGGTGAAAGCAGCAATCAGCTGAGCTTGTATCTGGAACACCCGGTCCCTCTGCTGCCCAATGTGCGCGTGGCTTATGTCAATATTGACCAGACTGCCCGCGGCCGTTTGAGCGGTGACTTCGATGGTATTAGCGACGGCTCAGACGTACGCTCTGATCTGGAACTGGAACAGCTTGACCTTACCCTGTACTACGAAGTACTGGATAACTGGGTCAATCTGGACCTGGGCCTGACTGCGCGGGACTTCTCCGGCGAGTTGCTGGTGCAGGGTAATGGCCAGAGTAGCCGGACAACAGCCAACGCTGTTGTGCCCATGGGCTATCTTGCAGCGCGTTTTGATCTGCCGTTCAGCGGTGTCAGTGTTGGCGTCGTAGGCAATGCTATTGCCTACAGCGGTGACTCTCTGCACGATTTTAACGTGTACGGCCAGTATCAGTTGTCAGTGCTGCAGTTGCGCGCCGGCTATCGCCAAATGGCGGTGGATTACGAAGACGGTGACGACCGCTTCGACGTGGAAATAGATGGTCCGTTTGTCAGCGCCGGAGTGGTTTTTTAAGGAGAAAGTCTGTTGAAAATTCTGGTCACCGGTAGCGCCGGTTTTATTGGTTTCCATCTTGCGCAACGCCTGCTGGATCGTGGCGACGAAGTCATCGGGGTTGATAACCTGAATGACTACTACGATGTGAATCTGAAAGAAGCTCGCCTGGCACGGCTAACGGACAAAGCCGGCTTTACGGAAGTGCGCCAGAATATCGCCGACCGTGACCTTATGGCCGCACTCTTTGAAAAACACAAACCGGAGCGTGTGGTGCATTTGGCGGCCCAAGCCGGGGTGCGCTATTCCATCGAAAACCCCCATGCCTATGTAGACGCAAACCTAGTGGGCTTTATGAATATTCTGGAAGGCTGCCGCCGCAACGACGTGCAGCATCTGGTGTATGCGTCCAGTAGCTCGGTTTATGGCGCCAACGAAGCCATGCCGTTCTCGGTGCACGACAACGTAGACCACCCGCTTAGCCTTTACGCGGCCTCGAAAAAAGCCAATGAGCTAATGGCCCACACCTACAGCCATCTGTACAACCTTCCCACCACCGGGCTGCGCTTTTTCACTGTATACGGTCCCTGGGGCCGGCCCGATATGGCGCCGTTTATCTTCACCAAGAAAATTCTGGCCGGCGAGCCGATTGACGTATTCAACCACGGTCATCACAAACGCGATTTCACGTACATCGACGATATTGTAGAAGGCGTGGTTCGCACTCTGGATCAAATAGCGCAACCGAATTCCCAATGGAGCGGCGCGCAGCCAGATCCCAGCACCAGCCGTGGGCCTTATCGCATCTACAACATCGGCAGCAACAATCCGGTGGAATTGGCTCGGTTTATTGAAACCATCGAGCAGTGTACCGGTAAAAAAGCCGAGAAAAATCTGCTGCCCATGCAGCCGGGTGACGTGGTCGCAACCTACGCCAACGTCGATGGCCTGATCAATGATGTCGGTTACAAACCCGAAACCCAGCTAGAGCAGGGTGTTGAACAGTTTGTTCAGTGGTATCGGGATTTCTATCAGGTTTAACTACGTTTCGCGTCAGCAGATTCCTGTAAAGAGCTTCCTTTCGGGAACTTTTGCAGGGTTTCTAAGCCCAGCTGCTTCAACCGTTCCGGCAACTCCAAGGTCATTTTTGACTTCGTCAGCGGGCAGTTGAATTGCAGATAATACGCCAGCAGTTGCAAGGGTACCCCAGCGGCTGAGCCATACAGCCTGTCGGCCACAATCGGGTGGCCAATACTCGCTAAATGGCGGCGAATCTGGTGTTTTCGCCCGGTTTCAATGCGCACATTCACTCTTGAAGTGCTGGCCTCAGTATCCTCGGCCTTAGTATTGATGGAGCTGGCATTGATGGAGTTGGAATTGAGGGCGTTGGTATTGATGGAGCCGGCATTGATATAAAAAGTACTCACATGACTAATCGCGGCCTTACCGTCAATGTCCCCGTCAATCGTCTGCTCCTTCACATCCAACACGCCCGTTACGTCTGCCAGATACTGTTTTACGATCGTGCGCCCGGCAAACAACTGTGACAGTGCAGCCGCAGCTTTTGAATCGTGAGCAATCAGCATCAAACCTGCAGCGTCGGCGTCCAGGCGATGAATCAAAAAGCAGGGTCGGGTTAATTGCACCTCGGCCACCCGCAATAAACTGCAGTGATCACCCCATTGTGAGCCCTGTGCCAATAGCCCGTGGGGTTTGAACCACACACTGTAGTGGCCCTTGTCTTCCAGCAGCTCAGCCTCTGGCGCCTTGCGCGTCAGAACTGCCTCGTCATAGTACAGCTGCATGCGGGTGCCAGCTTTAACGTCACGCTTGGCTTTGCGCAGCCGCACAATCTTACCCTTCAAGGTCCACCAGCACGCGCCTTTCGCCATGGCGTCTTTGATACGCTGCTTCGGCAGGCCGGAAGCCTCACTCAAAATATCCACGGCTAGGCCGGGGGTTTCTACGGTGATATCAACGGTGGTTCGCATAGCAAGCCTGATAGAAAAAGTGAGCAGCCGATTATAGAAGATATGACTGGCTAGACAAGCAGAGGGCGCCAAGCCGGGGACAGATTCGAAATCTGTCCCCTATCATGCTGCCGCTATAACGCTTTTAGAAACTGAGCGTTGCCGACAGCCAGAAATTACGTGCTTTGGCTTTCACGTTGTAGTCATCAATGTAATTGGGCTCATAAGTAACGCCACCGTCTGACGTGGTGTAAACCGTCTGGTAGCTGGTAAAATCCTCATCCAGCAGGTTATTGATGCGACCATTCAGCTCCAGGTTCTTGGTCACCCTGTAACTCGCGCCCAGGTGGAAGATGGTGTAATTCTTGTAGAATTCCGGGTAATCAAGGTCTGACGGCCAGCCCCTTGGGCTGTTGGTAAAGCGTTTGGAACGGAATTCGGTCGTCAGGAAGGTGTTGAAGCTTGGCGTAACCTGCTAGTCCAGCGTAGCGTTTGCCATGTGCTTGGCGGTGCCACTCAATGGTTTGCCTTTGTCTGCGCCGCTTTTTATTTCCGCGTCGGTGTAGGTGTAATTGGCCTTTAGCGACAGCGCGTCCAGAATGTAATAGCGGCCCGCAACTTCAATGCCGTTTATATCGGCCTTGTCGACGTTTACTTTTTGGCCAAAGGTATAGCCGTTGCCCAGAACGTCATTCCACTCTTTTGCCAGTGGTGCGCAGTCACTTGCGTCTGCGGCTGGGTCATCGCAGTGCAGAATACTGCCGCCAGACTCAATCTTGTCTTTAAAGCGGTTGGCAAACACCGTCACGTTGATGTTGTGGCCTTGCGAGTGGTTGTAATACACCGCCAGTTCGCTGTTCACACTGGTTTCAGATTCAAGATCCGGTGTTCCCACAAACGGCCGCGTGCCCTGGCCACCAAAACCGGTAATACCCGGGAACAAGTCGCTCGCTTTGGGTGCTTTATAACCGGTGCTTACGCCACCTTTGATCGCCCATGACGGGTTAAGCTCCCAGTTACCGTAAATTCTGGGGCTGGTATTGCCACCAAAAATATTATGGTCGTCATAACGCACACCGGCCGTTAGCGTGAAGTCATCGGTCATTTCCCAGTTGTCTTCCACAAACGCTGCCCATTGGCGATGGGGCTGGGTTTTACCGCCGCTAAAACCGCTGCCGGTCATGCCGAACGTTCCGTCTTCCATTTCCGCATCCAGGTACTGGCCGCCGTACACCAGCAGATGGTCACCAACCAGCGAGTCAAGTTTGACATCGACGGTGGTTTGGCGAGTTTCCAGAATCCGTTTGGTGCGGGGCAGGAAGGTCGCTTCAATATTCGCGTCGCTCGCGCCGTTTGTGACCAGGCGGTCGTACTCAAGGCGTTCCAATGCCGTTAGTGGCAGTGTACGGCCATCGTTAGACGTTTCAATACGGTGCAGGGTGATATCGCTGTTGGCAAAAGCCCATTGGCCCTGATGGCGAATGGATGCCTGTTCCCGGTTGAATTGCTGTTCCAGCGCATAACCGGCGCGGGGCAAGCGGTTAACACTGTCGGTTGTGCCCAGAGGATTGTTATTGTCTTGCGGCTTGTTGTCGTACTCCTGTTGCGAAGTTTCATAGTCCAGGGTCAGATCCTGGTTGTCGGCCAAGCGATAGGTTACTCGCGCACCCAGGTTCAGGTTTTCATTATTTACCGTGCGCCCGCCGCTGCCAAAGCCCAGCTCCCGGGATACCGGATTGCCATTTGGGTCAATGCCCGGTTCATAGCCCGGATTAGACGCGTCACGGTTGTACCAAGAACCACGCAAACCAACGCCCAGTCTGTTGGCAATGATTGGCCCGGAAAGTGTGAATTCTGAGGTGTCGTCATCGCCAAAATCGCTGTCGGTCTCAACGGTGCGGCTGTGAGAAAGAGATCCGTGCCAGGCATCGCCGATTTTCTTGGTGATGATGTTGATAACACCACCCAGAGCATCTGCGCCATACAAGGTAGATGCCGGACCACGAATAATCTCGATGCGCTCGATCATCTCCTTCGGCGGAATGTGATTGAACTGGTTACCGCCAAAGTTGTTCGGATAAATATCGCCCACGTTATTCTGGCGCTTGCCGTCAATCAGAATCAACGTGTAGTCCGCACCCATACCGCGAATGCTAATCCCACCCTGGCCGGTCTTGTCGGTTGTTTCGCCTACGTCTACGCCCTCTACCTGCCGCACCGCATCTAACAAAGTGACATAGGGCTTACGATCAAGCTCCTCTTTGCTGATGACGGTAATCGAGGCTGGTGCGTCGGTTATTTTTTGTTCAATGCCGGAGGCACTAACCACCATGGTATCCAGTTGTATCGGCTGTTGCGCATGTGCGGCACCAGTGCCTGAAACAATGGCAATAGAGAGCAGGGAAGGTGTAAGCGTCTTCACAGATCAAGCGTCCTTGTAAGTTTTTGCGGATGCTAACGTGTCTCGTTAGCGTTAGAGGCAAGTGAAGGTACCTAAGCTTTAATAAATTATCAATAGCAATAATTCTCATTTGTATATTTAATGTAAATAATTCGTAATTGCTTTAGCGAGTACTTCTCATTAAGTTTTTTGGTGTTTATAGTGGCGCACTCTTGAATTCGGCGGAGGTACAAGGGCCATGGCGACGAGCGTTTGGTTGAAGCATTTGCTGCGCTGGCACTGGGTCAGTTCAGCTTTGGCGCTGTTTGGCCTGCTGCTGTTCGTTATCACTGGCGTCACGTTGAACCACGCAGGGCAAATACCCGGCACGCCGGTTGTAACGGTTGTAGAGGGCATAGCGCCTGATGCTGTTCTGGCGTCAGTGGTAGAAGCTCAAAAAGCTGACTCAGCGGTCCTGCCCATAGCGTTGAATCACTGGTTAAAGCGTGAACAAGGGCTGGCGCTAAAACCGGGTGCGGTTGAATGGAGCGAGTACGAGCTTTATGTGTCGCTGCCTAAGCCAGGAGGCGACGCATGGTTGAGTTTGGATTTGAACACCGGTGAGCTGCTTTACGAAACCACCGACCGGGGCTGGATTGCTTGGCTTAACGACTTGCACAAGGGCCGCAATGCCGGCCCGGTATGGTTCTGGTTTATCGATGTGTTCGCGGTAATTTGCCTGGTGTTCTGCCTTACAGGCCTGGCGGTATTGGGTCTGCATGCGCGGGAGCGAATCTCGGTGTGGCCGGTGGTTGGATTGGGTGTTCTGCTGCCACTGCTGCTGGCTGTGGTTTTCGTTCATTAATACAGGGAGTAAAGGATTGATATGGCATACACACGTTGCGTAATCGTCAGGTCGTTTTTGCCATTGGTGCCGCTATTACTGCTTGCCGCTGCGCCCACAGCGGCATCCGAGCTTAGCGTTAGTGTTGAAATACCGGCTTTGCAGGTAGCGGAATACCATCGCCCCTACGTCGCCGTATGGGTGGAAAACGATCGCGAGCGCCATCAGGCAAACCTGGCGCTGTGGTTTGATCACGATGCGGCAAACAACGAAGGCAGCAAATGGCTGAAAGACCTGCGTCAGTGGTGGCGCCGCAGTGGCCGTAACCTCAGTTTCCCCGCAGACGGCTTTACCGGTGCTACCCGCCCTGCTGGCCACCATCAGATTCGCTTTGATGGCAGCCACAAAGCACTGGCTCAACTGCCTTCAGGGTCTTATCAGTTGGTGATTGAAGCAGCGCGGGAAGTGGGTGGGCGCGAACTGGTGAAGCTGCCGTTTAATTGGCCCATCGTTCAGGAAAGCCGTTCCAGGGCGCAAGGCAGTGACGAACTGGGCTTGATAGAGCTCTCACTAAAACCGTAACGGGCCATAGAAAGCCATTTATCGCACACAACAGGATGAAATCATGACACTAAAACAGCTTGCCCGCAGGGGCGCGCTTGCGTTGCTTATGCTCGCAATCATCGCGCCAGCTCATGCTCACCGGGCATGGATGCTGCCTTCTGCAACGGTATTGTCCGGCGACAGCGCTTGGCTAACCGTAGACGCCGCTATTTCCAATAGTCTGTTTTATTTCGAGCACCATGCCATGAACTTGTCGGGTCTGGAAATTATCGGCCCTCAGCAGCAAAGCTTGGAAGCGGTCAACCAAGCCCGCGGGCGCTATCGCTCGGTCTTTGACGTAGAGCTAAGTCAACAGGGCACTTACACACTGCAGATTCATAATCAGGGTGTCTTCGCGAGCTATGAAATGAACGGCGAACAGAAGCGCTGGCGCGGCACGGCGGAGCAGCTTAAAGACATCCCGGCGGCTGCCAGCAACGTGAAAATCCGTGAAATAGACCGGCGCATGCAAACCTTCGCAAGCCTGGGAGCGCCAACCACAAACACATTCAATTCCAGCGGCGTAGGCTTGGAAATGCAGCCCATCACCCACCCCAATGACTTGTTTGCGGGTGAAACAGCCCAGTTCCGTTTCCTAATGGACGGAAAACCGGCGACTGATTTAAACGTTGTGCTGATTCGCGCGGGCATACGCTACCGTGACCAGGTGAATGCAATGAATTTGACCACCAATAACCTTGGTGAAATCTCCGTAGACTGGCCTGAGGCCGGTATGTACTGGCTGGAAGTGGAAACCCAACAACCCGGTAAGAACGTTGAGGGCGCTACCCGTTCGCTGGGTTACAGCGCCACGCTCGAGGTGTTGCCGTTGTGAAGTCGCTCGCCGCCGCAGGCATTGTTGTAATGCTTGCAGCGACGGCTTGGGTCTGGCAACTGGAGTTGCTGTCTGCTGCCCGCCAATGGGTCGCCAGTGCTGCGTTGCTAGCGTATGCCGCTATGCTTGCTGTTTATTATCAACGGCTAAAGTGGCAATTGAGCCACGCCCTTGCGCAAAGCGTGGATTACCTGGTCGCTTATGCTACTGAAACCGGCACCGCACGGGCTCTGGCCCAAAAAACCTGTAAGCGGCTGGAACAATGTGGCTTTTGCGCGCAGATCGTGGAGCTCAACCAGCTAGCCGGGTGCCCGATAGCAAAACGGGGATTGCTGGTAGTCGCCAGCACCAGCGGTAATGGCGACGCGCCCCGCACCGGAAACAGCTGGCTCATTGAAAACAATAGCTTACAGCCATGGCAAGGCGCCTGCTTTGCGGTTTTGGCTTTGGGCGATCGCAATTACAGTCAGTTCTGTGGCTTTGGTATCGCCGTGGCTTCCCACTTGCAACAATCCGGCTTGCTGCCCCTGTTTGATCCCGTTCTAGTCCATCAAGCCGACCCCCAGTCCGTTGATTTCTGGTTCCGTCAGCTAAAACACCAGCACCATCGTAAATAATCCGTAAATGCTCGCCTAATGTCTGGTTATTTAAGCCAATCAAGTTAGGCTATGCCGCTTGCTTACGATTATTGAGGTTTGAAGTTGTGGATTCATCGAGGTTGTCTTTTTCTCGTGTTCTTGTCGTTATAATTTTTGTTGCTGTAATTGCGGGTGGTGCCTTTTGGGCGTATCGCCACTTTTACGCGGCAAGTAATAACACAGCTGACGTGACCACCACAGCCGTCAGCCGAGGCGACATAGACGTTTTGGTGAGCGCCACCGGCGTTTTGGAACCCAGCAACTTTGTGGATGTGGGCGCGCAGGTGTCCGGGCTGCTAGACGTGATTCACGTCAGAGTGGGCGAACAAATCAGCAAAGATCAGCTTCTGGCAGAAATTGACCCGACCATCTATCTGGCCAGGGTAGACGCTAATCGTGCCCAACTAAAAAATCAACAGGCTCAGTTGGCCGATCGCAAAGCCCAGCTCACTCTTGCCGACATACAGTTCCAACGCCAAACCAATCTGTTCCGTGAAGACGCCACCACCCGGGAAAACCTGCAAATTGCCGATGCTTCGCTGGCGTCTGCTCAGGCTCAGCTAGCCATGTTGCAAGCGCAACTGGAACAAACGGCATCTACCCTGCGCGCGGAAGAAGCCAATTTGGATTACGCCCGCATTTATTCCACCATGGAAGGTACCGTCGTATCCATCACAGCTCGCCAGGGCCAAACCCTGAACACATCACAGCAAGCACCCGTGCTGATGCGCATTGCCGATCTGTCTAATATGAAAGTCCGCGCCCAAGTGTCCGAAGCAGACGTGGGCAGGCTAGCCCCGGGCGACAAGGTGTATTTCACCACTCTGGGCGAACCTGGCAAGCAGATTTATGGCCAGCTTGACTACATCGAACCCACGCCCGAAGTGCTCAACAACGTGGTGTTATACAACGCATTTTTCAGCGTGCCTAATGAAGCAGGGCGTTTATTGCCAAGCATGACGGCGCAGGTATTTTTTGTGGTGGAACAGGCGAGGGACGTATTGCGGGTGCCCGCGGCGACCGTTGCGGGCGGTCAGGTTTGGCTGCAACAGAGTTCCGGCGAACTGGTAGAACGCAAAATTGAAGTAGGTATCAGCAACCGTATTTATACCGAGGTTCGCGACGGTCTGGCCGATGGCGATCTGGTGGTCACAGGCGGAGCACCCTCAAGGCAAGCAGCGTCTTCGGGCATGGGCGGGGGCTCACGGTGACAGCGCCACTGATTGAATTGCGCCAGATTACCCGGACCTTCGGCGCGGGCGACTTGCAAGTGCCTGTGCTCAAGTGCATAGATTTGAGCATTCAAGCAGGGGAATTTGTCGCCATTATGGGGGCATCCGGGTCTGGCAAGTCCACCTTGATGAACATCCTTGGCTGTCTGGATGTGGCAAGCTCCGGGCACTATCTGTTTCAGGGCAAAGACGTGTCAGGGTTCAAACGCGACGACCTAGCTCGTGCCCGCCGCGAATCCTTCGGGTTTATATTTCAGAGCTACAATCTGCTGCCCGGCATAAGCGCGTTAGACAACGTCGAAATACCGGCCATCTACGCCGGCCTTGGTAAAAAACAGCGCCGGGAGCGGTCTACCGTACTGCTTGGGGAACTCGGGTTAAGCGATAAATTGCTCAACACCCCAGCCCAACTGTCGGGCGGGCAGCAGCAGAGGGTATCCATTGCCCGCGCGTTGATGAATGGCGGTCAAATTATACTGGCGGACGAACCAACCGGCGCCCTTGACAGCGTCAGCAGCAAAGACGTTATGCGGCTGTTGCAAAGCCTGTCAGACCGCGGTCACACCGTTATTCTAATTACCCACGACGCCAAAGTCGCCCAGACGGCAGATCGCCGGATCACCATTGCTGACGGGCTGATTACCCACGATACCGGCGCCGTTCAGAACAACGCTGTTGCGTCAGAACACCCCCTGGCTGCGCACAAAACAACCGACGTCAGCGGCGCTTCCGGTTGGTTTGAGGCGCTAAAAAGCGCGGTGCATTCCCTCAGTACAAACCTGTTCCGCACGGCGTTGACCCTGCTGGGCATTGTGATTGGCGTAGCGTCGGTGATCACCATGCTGGCGATCGGTGAAGGCGCACGCCAAGACATTGTTGACAGAATCAGCGCCATGGGCAGCGACCTACTCTTGGTGCGCCCTGGTGGCCCAGACCAGAGGGGTGGACGTTGGAGCGTCACTACCCTGGTGCCGTCTGACTACCACGCCATCCGAGACATACCCGGGATTCGAGCGGCGGTTCCGGAAGTCACAGGTGGCCAAACCCTGCGTTTTGGCAATCGCGATCACCAGACCGAAGTTAATGGCACAGCCTACGAATTTCCCGCCGCACGGCAATGGCCCGTCGTCGCCGGTACCTTTTTTAACGAAGTCGACGAAAACCGCTACGCCGCGGTGGCGGTGTTGGGCAAAACCGTGGCCGAATCTCTATTTCCCGAACAAAGCCCGTTGGGCCACTACCTGATGGTCAATAACGTTTTGTTTCAGGTCATTGGCGTAATGGATGAACGTGGGGCATCCCCTTGGGGGCAAGACCAAGACGACGTTGTGCTGGTGCCGTACACCACCGCCAACCTGCGTATATTTGGCCAGAAACATCTGCGCAACATCACCGTTGCGGTAGCAGACTCCGCCGACATGAACGCGGTGCAAGACCAAGTGCACAGCACGTTGCTCACGCGCCATGGCAGCGAAGATTTTCAGATCCGCAATATGGCGTCACTGATCGATACCGTGTCAGACACCCAAGACACCCTGACATGGCTGTTAGGCTCTATCGCCGCGATTTCGCTGCTGGTGGGTGGCATTGGCGTCATGAACATCATGCTGGTGAGCGTGACCGAGCGCACCCGGGAAATTGGTATACGCATGGCTACGGGTGCTCGCACCCGCAATATTCTTCAGCAGTTCTTAACCGAGGCCTGGCTGGTGTCGGCCATTGGTGGCGTTATCGGCGTCATCCTTGGCATAGCGGCAACCCAAATCGTAGGCTGGTTTGACACACCCGTTGTGGTCACCGTATTTCCCATGGTGCTGGCGTTCAGCTGCGCCTTCGGTACCGGGCTTCTGTTTGGCTATTTGCCCGCGCGTAAAGCGGCTCATCTGGACCCTGTTCAGGCCCTGGCCGCGGAGTAATCTTATGATCCATCGCTCACAACAGACACGGAGCCTTGCAGCAAAGCCTAAACGGCGGCTGGCATTGTGTGTGTGCACGTTAACGGCCGGCCTTGCCCTGGCAGGTTGTGCTACTCAGGTGGCCACACCGGCGTCGGTGCCGATGAACGGCGCATCTCTGCATGTGTTGGCTTGGGCACCAGAGCTGAACTCAACAGCTTTCACCGGGCCCGCTGTCACTGACGAACAATGGTGGCAGGCATATGGCGATCCCAACCTGCTAGCGTTGATTGAAAAAGCGCGGGCGGCCAATCCAGACTTGGCCATTCTGGCCGAGAATCTGGTGCAAGCCGATTTACAGCTGCAGAACGCCGGCGCCAGCCTGCTACCGGGCATTGGTTTAGGCGGTAGTACCGGCGAACAGACGAGGCGCCCAAGCGGCGGTGACTGGCTAAGCAGTGGCTCCACATCAGTATCCACATCGATCAGTTACGAGGTGGATCTTTGGGGCAGGCTGGGCGCAGCAGAAGACGCCGCTAGCTTCCGCCGCGATGCCAGCACGTTTGATTTCGCCGCCGCGCAGCTCAGTCTTTCCGGTGCAGTGGCCAGTAACTGGTTTCAACTGTTGGAGTTACGCCAGCGCCTGAACATCGCCCGGCAAAACCTGGAACTGGCAGAGCAAACCTTGCGCATTGTGGATGCGCGCTATCGCAACGGCGTTGCCGACCGCTCCGAACTAGCTCGCCAACGCACAACCGTGCTGGTGTTGCGTAACGCCTTGCCCACGCTAGTGTATGGCCTGCGCCAGAGCGAAGCGGCACTGCAGGTGCTTAGTGGCGAGCCGCCCTGGATGGAAAGCGTCAACGCATCCCAAGATGCACCCGTAGATGTACTCGTGGGAGAACTCTTAGGCCAATCCGGCGGTGAATTAAGGAGTGAATTAAAGGGTGAGCTACGAAAAATCCGTATTCCGGACATCAATGCAGGCTCGCCGGCAGAGCTGATCACCCGAAGGCCAGACCTTGCCGCCGTCGAAGCCCGCTTGCAGGCGGCCGACGCCGACATCGCCCAGGCCCGAGCTGCGCTCTTGCCGGCGGTGTCATTAAGCGCGGCCCTGGGACTCTCTTCCGATGGGTTGCTTAGCCTATCCAGTCCGCTGACTACGGCCAGTGGTTTGCTCGCCCTTAGCCAAACCCTGTTCGACGGTGGTACTCGAAGCAACAATGTGGCGCTCAGCGAATCGCGCCAGGTTGCCCTGGTACAAAGCTATCGCTCATCCCTATTGAGCGCGTTTTTAGAAGCGGGAGACGCCATGGCGCGCATCAATCTGTTCCGGGAACAGGAACAGCGACTGGCGGAAATTGAACAGCAGGCAGAAGAAACTCTGCGCTTGAGTGAAGTTCGCTATCGCCAGGGCGCAGAAGAACTGATCACCCTGCTAGACAGCCAGCGCACGTTGTTCGATGCCAGAGTACGGCGCAGCGAAGCGCGGCTGAATCATCTGCTGGCAAGCGTGGATTTGTACAAAGCAGTCGGCGGTGGCTTTTGAACCACCGCCGTGGCACGACGGACGTGCGGGAAGAGCGGTTTAGCGAATCAGCCCGGTTCGAAGTGCTGCTTCAGCCAAGCGTTAATGTCGTTGGATTCGTACAGCCACTGGTGGCTGCCGTCCGCTTTGGCAATCCGCAAGCAGGGTACTTTCACGGCACCGCCGCCGGCTAAAATTTCAGCGCGGTGCTCAGTGTTATGCTGGGTGTCACGCAGTTCAATATTCAAACTCATGCGTTTGATTTCTTTACGAACTTTGACGCAGAACGGGCAGGTTCTGAACTGATACAGCGCCAGGTCCCGGCACGCTTCGTCTACTTTCTGTTGCTCTTGGGCGTTACGCTGCACGGGTTTGCCACCTCCGATTTGCTCGTTGAGCAGTACAAGCGGGGTCAGAATAAGCCGCAAAGTGCGGAAAAAATAACGAATGACAATTCTCATGAAATAAGCCTTGGCGGTCAGTATTAAAATATGTTTTCGCACTTACTTACGATCGATTCGCAACTAAGGACCGACAGGGTATCAGATTTTTTGCGCTCCGCGCAGAATCCTGTAACCATTCCGGAAATGACAAAGCAGAGTGATAAGCCCATGAACAGCCGCTGGCGGGTAGGCATCGATCTTGGTGGAACAAAAACCGAAGTCATCTTGTTAGACGGCGCCAACAAAATTCACTTCCGCGCTCGCATCGCAAGCCCTCAGGGAGATTACGAAGCCACCCTGAATTCCATTAAAGAATTGGTCGAAGCCGCTGAATTGCGGGTCGGCGGAGCTTCATTGCCTGTAGGTGTGGGCATTCCCGGCTCCGTCTCGGGCCTGACAGGCCTGGTCAAAAACGCCAACTCGACGTGGCTTAATGGCCAACCCATGGCCGCTGATCTAACCCACCTGCTGCAACGCCCGGTTGGCCTGACTAATGACGCCAACTGTCTGGCCCTGTCGGAAGCCAGCGATGGCGCGGGGCAAGGCTACAAAGTCGTGTTCGCGGCCATTCTGGGCACCGGCTGTGGCGCTGGCATCACCGTTAACGGCCAACTGCTCAGCGGCCCTAACGGTCTTGCGGGCGAATGGGGCCACAACCCACTGCCATGGACACCACAAGCAGAACTAAACCAGCGCCCGTGCTTCTGTGGCCGCTTTGGCTGCAACGAAACTTTCTTGTCTGGCACCGGGCTGGCCCTGACACATCGCTTGCTGTGGGATGAGCAGTTGGATGCCCGAAACATCGTTGAGCGTTTTCAAAACGATCCCCGCGCTGTCCGCTCACTCGACGATTACGCAGATCACCTGGCCCGCGGCCTGGCGGCAGTCATCAACTTGCTGGACCCAGACGTCATCGTACTGGGCGGCGGCATGTCAAACGTACCGAGCCTTTACGACGAGTTGGCAACGCGTTTACCGGCGTATGTTTTAGGGAGTGAGTGCGAAACACCCATACGTCAAGCGACACACGGCGACTCCAGTGGCGTCCGCGGTGCCGCTTGGCTAGCCCAAGACAGGGGGCGGATTTAAAATCCGTCCCCGCTTTTCAATTCGCCCAGCCCTAATTCCGCCTCTTTCTCAGCGAAGCTCGAATAGCTGAGCTGAGCACGCCCCAGCGGTTCACGATCAATGCCGCAAAAATCAAACCGCAGCCGGCCAGCTGAACTGGGGTCATGATTTCATCAAACCATCCTGCTGCGAACAAAGACACCCAAACCGGTTCAATCACCAGAATAACGGCGCCGTGACTATGCGTAGACAAGCTCTGCGCATACGTTTGGGCAAGAAAGCGCCCTGCGGTGCCCACAATTGCGCTGGCAAGAATCCACCAGATCAGAAGCGGTGGCGGGTCACTGAACGTTGGCTGCCAGGGTTCTGTAACCAGCGATTCCACCAACGTCACCAAGCCGACGGTAAGCAGCGCAATAGCCGTCAGCGGCAGTGCTGGAATACGCTGTTTTGCGATGGTGTTGCCATGCCGGTTAACGGCAGTACGTTGATTTGCAGCGCGGGTGTTCAATGTAAAATACAGCGCAAAAATAGAGGCGGCCATTGCGAAAAAAATCTGCGCAGGCTCTGGCTGAAAACCGTTACCAAGCGACAGAAACGCCAGCCCGGCTACCGCGACGGGAATGGCAAACCAAGTGCTGGCAGGTTGTGCCTCTTTAAAAAGGAGGCGAGCAATAATGGGAACAATTACCACGCCCAGGCTCGTTATAAATGCCCCTTCACCCATGCTTTTGGCATGAAACAGGCCCATCACCCAGCAACTCATGGCAACGCCGAACACCAGGCCAACACCCACGCCGCGTTTGACTTGATCCCCACTCAAACGTGCCAGTGACCGGTAAGCGAAAACCGCTAAAAAGCCACCTGCGATCAAAAATCTCAGCGCCATAAACAACAACGGCGGCATCAGCAATATAGCTTCTTTAGAGAATATCCAGCTGGTGGCAGCAAGCAGCGTAACACCAACCAGAATCAGGTCAGGTTTATGAACGTTCGTCATGGTGAGGCTCAGCTGTCAAGGGATAGGGGACAGATTTCAAATCTGTCCCCAGTTTGCGAGTAATGTATAGTTTGCGAAGTAAAAAAGGAAGAAGGCTTAGTGGAAGGCGCTAAAAGTTGCCACTTGACTAAGGACAAGGACGGGTCTTAAATCTGTTCCTTATCTTAAAAACTCGCCCCGCCGGCAACCGCCTCAGAACAGCACACCCGATTTCGCCCTAAGGCCTTGGCTTCGTACAATGCCTTATCCGCTCGATTGACGGCACTCTCAACCGATTCCATGGCGGTATCCACTTCCGCCACGCCTATGCTTACGGTAATACGCACGTCTAACCCATCACCGGCATCAACAACATGCCTTTCAACGCCCCTACGGATAAGTTCGGCACAACTCCGGGCTTCCGCATGGTCAGCGCCGGGCAAAAGAATCACAAACTCCTCGCCGCCAACTCGGGCGACCAGATCCGTATCCCGGCTGTATTGTCGTAAAATGCCGGCTATGTCCACCAATGCCGAGTCGCCAACATGATGGCCGTGTTCATCGTTCACCGCTTTGAAATGGTCAATATCAAGTGCGATAACAGACAAGGGTTCCCCGGCGGCTCTCGCCTTTTCACCTATATATTCACCCTCAGACACAATTTGTCGGCGGTTATAAAGTTGAGTGAGCGGGTCGGTCGCCGCTTGCTGTTTGAATTCATTCTGTTTGGAGCGGATATTCTCCAGCACTTTTATCCGGTACGAGATGATGAACGCCAGCGTTAGTGCTTCCAGCACAATGCCAATCCCGACACCATGGCCGTTTATGTAATTCGGCGCGACCAGGCCTTTGTAATACAGCACGGCAATCCCGTTGAACACCACAAAAAAAGTGTGGCCGACAAGAAAGTACTTCACCAAGGGGTGACCTTTACGCAACAACGAGATACCGACCGAAAAGGTCACCACCATTAATAGCACCGCGAGGCTGGCTGCGGGTTTCAGTGCCCCGACAGCATCAAACAAGCCATATACTAGCGTGATGGCCAACAACGCCAACATGCCCTGCAGCACGCGGTGTTCGGTGGGGTAAAACTCTTCAGTCTCGAAAATCGACATCATGAACAACAATAGAAAAATCGGCATGGTGATAAGCGCCAGATTCAACACGAAAACGGCATCGCCGTAGATATTGAATGCTTTGCCAAGCAGCCCGTAGGAGAGCGCAATCCAAGCCAGGCCTGATATCAGATACAAAGAATAGAAAATGTTCTCGCTTTTGCTGGTGGCGAAGTACAAAAGGGCGTTGTACAAAACCATTGCCAACAATATGCCCACCAACAACGCGATGTCCAGATGACCACCAACGAGTGCTTGGCGAGATCGCGCATTGTCATAGATTTCCAATGAAAACCATTGGTGCGAATAAACATGGCTGCGAACGTAAACAACCACGGTTTCTCCCAGAGGCACCGTGAACGGATAGACCACCGTTCCCTGGTACATAAGGAGATGGTCACTGGCATCGTTAAGGTCAACCGATGCTTGGTCAATCAGATTTTGAGAACGCTCTTGAAAAATATCGACTGAACGGGCGTGATAAGCACTGGGCAAGTGCAGAAGAAGAGCCCTTGCCTTCAGGCTCGAATTGCGAAGAGTAAAACGGAACCAGGTCACTGCCGCCTTGGCACCAAGCGACGTGCTGCTGGTCGTCTCCTGAAAGGTCTGCTTACGAACTTCCTCGTAGCTCAGCGACTGCGAATCGTCAGTGAAATACTCAACTCGAAAATCTGTTAACCGAATCGCTTCCTGGCCGATAGTCAGAATCGACGACGCTTGAGCGGCAAAGCTCAAGATGAACAACAACAAAAAGCTCAAAATCGTTCGGTAGGGGGCCATTTAAGGAATCCTTACACTTTGAGACTGAAAGTTTATCACCTGTGCGGCAATTGCTCACGTCAATATGTAAAGATAAAGGACATATTTTAAGTTCTGACCTCTGCCGTATTGAAACGACTGGCTAATTCTTAAAACGGCTTTTAAATTAGTTTAACAGTTTAATTTGAGGCGCAGTTAACGCAGGGTATGCGCTTGAGCGCAATCAAGGGTTTTTGAACTGTATATTACAGCGGCGACTGACCCAGCCCGCCAGCAGGTCTTACACCCTTTTTGAATTTGTCCTTGCTGTGCTCCGAAGACACGCGAATACGAAGGATTGCGATCCGTGAAAAAGATATTAATTTTTAGCATTATTAGCTCTACAGTTAAATTAAGTCTGCTTGCCGAATTAAAAACATGTCGACGAATTGCGCTATTTGCCACAGTAATATCTTTTTTAACTATGTCTTTGTATATGCAAGTATGCTCCTTTTATACCTTTTCGGATATATTATTTATTTTTGCACTGTTCGCATTTCCTTTTTTGATTTTTATTCTGAAGTTTTCATCGAGAAATATAATTAATTTTTGGAAGTAAGAGTTGTTGTTAGCATCAACTAGAGTTTTATGAAAATTGATATCTGCAATAATGCTACTCTCACTATCAGGACTTCTTGCATTTATTTCATTTTCCATTACATCTAAAGCTTCTTTTATACGGTGAACATGATTGTCAGTCCTGTTAACTGCAGCTAGTTCGGCAGCTGATTACTCAATATACATGCGTAGTTCAAATAATGAGCAGAGGTGTTTTTCATCTCTCAAATAATTGGAATATGTACTGAATGATCCGAGTGCAAATTTTTTCGATGAATATGCAGAAATAGTTTTCTTGGAGTCTATGAAGACAGGACTTTTAAGGTTTGATATCGATTCGATAATTACGGACTCAATTAATTCTAATTTATCTGAAATTTGTATTTTTATTTTAGCTTGAAATATAAGGTTTCTAATTATTTCTCAATCAGTACAGGGTGCCTTTAGCCTTTTGGGAAGAAAAGATGGAAAAGATGCTGTATTCCCTGTGCGATAAAATTCGCTGTTATCAACAGTAAGAGCTACCCCCTTCCCCTCCGAGTCGCGCTCCTGTTGAGTTATTTAGCTTGCCTCAAGGACAGCTCATCCGCTTTAGGTTGTAGCGTTTCACGTAAGAGATCGATGAACAGGCGTACCTTGGCGGACAGGTCCAGTATTACTGTGGCGGTGACAGCCCAATTTGAGTTCTGCCCAAATCGCTACTTCTCGATGAATTTGCCGAAATACAGGGCTAAGCGACTCTAAAAATTGTCTGGTCTCAGGTGTCGCATTTTCGCCAAGGGTCTTGGCCGCTGAAGCACCGGTTCAGCTTCACCAGCTCAACTTGTACTATATATGCGAAGTTGTTAAGTAAAGTAATGAGAACCGGCAAGAAAGGTTACTGGCTGACTATGGGCAGATCACGTCGCTACAGAATTAATTGCAGTGAATTTTTACTTTCAGCTTCTCTGAGCTAAAAAGTCGAATAGCTATGTTTTCTGGGCGTTTACGGGTTCATGGCGAAACCAAACGCGCACCCTGTTTTTTCCGGACACCGCCCGATTGATAGATTGCTCAACGGCGATTTGGAGGACTTCAAGATGATTAGCCGCCACATTGACAGAATGAGCGGCTGGTCATAACACTATCTTCTTGATTCTCTACGGCCTCGAATCACTGCAGCTGTTGGAGAATATTAAAGTTTGAGAATTCACAATAATGTTTGATAAAAATCGCCAAAACCCGCGTCTCTCAAGGAGCTGGTAAGCTGCCAGGTACTCAGAGCGCCCAAAAAACTATCAAACATCAGGCGGAAATACCGGCTGCTGTCTGTTTAGCACTGCCGAGGATTTATCAAACTTTAATATCATCGGACACCAGTTTGTAGAAGATCGATTCGCCGAGAATAGTCGCTTGAGAGAGGTAGTTGAGATCGGCCCTGGGCACGCCCACCTCAGTGAAGACACTGAGCCAGTGGTTCCGGACAACATCATGCATGACCCGCACCAGGTCCAACGCCTCTTGTTCACCAAGCCCAAATCGGGCGCAATCACTGATCGCATTCTGTAGGTTAGCCTTTCGTCCCCAAAGTCCCACCGTCATCGCCTGATCCGCAGAGATACCCGACCTGGGCTGTGGGCAAACGTCGTAGGCCGGTGTCAGCTCCAGGGTGTACCCATTCCAAAAACAGGCGTGATTGCGGGCATGGTCATCGATATTGCCGATCAGGATATTGAACACCATGCGACGAAACAGCTCAGTACCGTCGCGCTGAAAATCCAAAGCGTATTGTCTCAATATGTCCGCCAGATCAAGATAACTAGAGTAGCCTGCTCTGATTGCATACTCATCGAGACCCAGCAGTGTCATGGCGCTGAGCATGATCCGTCGGCGTGTGCCTCCGGGTGCCACCACCCGGTCAAATCGTCGAACCAGAATAACGCGTTTGTTTAAAACCCCAACCACCCGGGTGTCTGCCACATTGATTCCGGCCTTTTCGGCCAGTTGCATGCCGCCCGCTTCAATGCCGACCATGTCCGTGGCGTCCTTGCTGGATCCGAATTTGGCGATCCAATACTCTCCGTCATCCTGGAGCAGCGCTTTCGGCCTGGCACCTCCAACACTAGTGCCGTGATTCAGAGCTACGTCAAGATGGGGCTCCAAGGGAAGCCCCTGGTCAATGCGGTCAGCGGCCTCAAGAAGGTCTTCCAGAGGCGGGGCTTGGCTCGCTTTAGGGATGTATTGCCTCGGATCGCTGGTGGCATCGAGAGCACCAATCCTATCCGGGCCTGCCCGGAGCAGGTAATCAATTTCACCGAGGTCGCTTTCTTTATGCCCGGGTGCGTTTGCATACTCTCGGATCATGACGTTACGGCCCCAGGCGTCTGGAGAGGCATCCCGAATAACGCTGTTCAGTTCGAAGTCCAGAGGAATAGGCGCGTCTGTGAGCTCCCCGAGAAGGCAGTTAGGCGGCGCCAGAGGGATGGCCGCCTCACGATTCAGATAGCTGGCGGCGTACCGGAATAGGTGCTCAACCCCATCGAAGGCAACCACTCCACAGACTACGGGGCTGGTTTCCCCGGGAAGATAGAGCCAAAGGTACGCCTCATCAGAAATCATTGTTAACCACCTTCTTCTCTGTGTTTGTCGAACCCAGCATTCGTTTAGTCCTTCTCAGGAGCGTTGTGTCGTCAGAGTTAGTGGCATCCATCACACTCAAAAGGCTCTTGATCCTATCCGACAATGGTTGATTCCTCTGTGGCGGCAACGTAGCGAGTGCTTGGATATCCAGCAACCAAAAGGCACTGACCACCAGTCCGAATTCCGCATTGGGATCTCCCTTTTCGATAGCGCTGATGTGCCTGCGGTCTACGCCGCCAAGGCGGTCGCCCAGCTGGGACTGACTCCACTTACGGTGTTTGCGAGCGATAGAGATCAGGCGGCCAGTAGCCTTTAGCGCATCGTTCACCTGACGGATTTGGTAGGTTTGAGCTTCAATTGATTTGGGCATTGGTCACCAAGACGTACAAAATAGGCATGTAAGTGCAGTATAGTGCACATCGAGGAGGGATCAAGCTCAATTGTACGTAAAAACGGACATACGAGCTAGTTATGTGCGTTTTAAAGAGCAACGTAGTGCCCGTGTGTTGACCATGAGACCGGGAGGCACAGCTGTCACACGTGTCCGATGATATTAAAGTTTGATAAATTCACGGCAGTGCAATGCGGACAACAGCCGGTATTTCCACCTAATGCTTGATAGTTTTTTGGGCGCTCTGAGTACCTGGCAGCTTACCAGCTCCTTGAGAGACGCGGGTTTTGGCGATTTTTATCAAACATTATTGTGAATTCTCAAACTTTAATATTCTCCAACAATAGCTTGAAGCGCCCCAGTTTCTGGATCGGAGAAATTGTCCGTCGCTTGATACTCTCCATCCCACCCCTGAGCATTCCGGTACCGGATAATCTTTTGGGGTATCAGATCGACAATCCTATCAAACTCGGTTTCGTAGCCCTCGACCAACACAGGTGTATCTGGAGGCAATGCGCTCAGTTGCGCAATAACTCTTCCGTCGTCATCTATAACCTCTTCTGCCCATCATAGGTAGCTTCACAGGTCGTTCAGGCCCACTCGAATACTGGGTTCATCGAGCCGTGCTTTTCCCACATCAACGAGAGCTTCCTCATAGGACAAATGTCCGCTGGAAAAAAGCTCTAAAACCACGGGAGCATTGCATGGTTGATACCGAACAGTGCAGGTGCTCGCGTTAACCAATCGGGTTTTACCCAGGCAGTATTCCCCATACCCCTCATGAATGTGGCCAAAAATGTGCGCTTTCAGGGCGAGCTGTCGGACTCGGTCCAGCAGTTGATCACACCCTACGTTCTGGCACTTGAACCCTAGGTTTGCCTCGTCGCCAAAGCCTTTGGGCGGGCCATGGGTGATCAGAACATCGGTGTTGTCAGGGATCAGCGTCCATTTGTCATACAGCGGCTTACCTCGCTCGAGCATAAACGCCCAATCCATGAAGGTGGGTGTCCACGGTGAGCCCCAAAACCGAACGCCTTCGATTTCAATGCCACTGTCTTTCAGGTAGACGGCGTTCGTCAGTGCCTCCCGAGCCAGCGCCGGCGTTTCTTGAAACGCCCAGTCGTGATTGCCGGCAATCACGATTTTGTGTCGATGGGGCAGGGTGCCCAGCCACTCGTTTAGATCTTTCACGTTTTCTAGCGTGCCTTGCCCCAGGCTGTCACCGGCGTGAACCAAAACATCGCCGTCCGGAATTTCCGGTATTTGCCTGTGCAGACTGTGGGTGTCGGAAATACAAACGATCCTCACAGGTCTTCTCCCGGTGGGGTTAACAATTCCGCTTCTAACGTCCAATCCATAAAGGGCAATAAGCGCACCATGTTACGCACGTCGTCTACGCCGCGGTGATGATGCCCTTCCAGCGCAAGTCCATGGAACTCGATAGCATGGGCCATCACCGGAGTTTCATAGGCGGAGGTCATTTTGATAACTCTGGATCATAACCGACTCGTTTTATTTTGCGGCTTCATCAGACTGCCTGCTTTTTAGCTCCCGGACCATACCTAGTTCTGTGCGGGAGTTGGCGCTGTAGAACCAGTTCAGAGCATAAAAAGTGTTGCCGCTAGAGAGAAACTGTGAGGATTTTTTTTATAGAATCGGTTCCAAACCCCCGCTGTTCGGCGACAATTAAGATGACCGGTCGCGAGATAGTGTGGTATTGATCCCATAAATTAGCCGCTCGGTTCTCAAAGCGGACCTTTATCAATGCCGAAAACAGCGCTTTCCATGTACCTAATTTCCCCAAGTAGATGCTGTGTAAATACACGGATTTAAGTACAGAATGCTCGATTCGATGCGCTTTGCTTGGTTTAGATCAAGTGCTGGAGGATAAGCGATTATCCCATATCTCGAAGAGTATTCTTCGACTCTCTTTGTAGTGGTTCAATGATTCCGGACACCAACGTAGGTGGTAATATTGCTGCCATAAGCGAGGTGTCTGATGACCAGAAAAAGACGATCTTTTACGCCGGAGTTCAAGCAGGAAGCCGCCTGTCTGGTGCTTAACCAAGAGTACTCTATTGCCGAAGCCAGCCGCTCTTTGGATGTCGGCGAAAATGCCTTGAGGCGATCAGTAATGCAGCTCTCTGAGGAGCGTTGCGGCATCACCCCAAAATCCAAAGCTTTGACCCTGGAACAGCAGCGAATTCAGGAATTGGAAGCCCGTTGTGAGCGGCTGGAACGGGAGAAGTCGATACTAAAAAAGGTTTGGTCCGGCACTCCGGCCGCTCTCTTGATGTCGGACGAGATGAATCGTACGCGCTGATAGACCAGTTAAGTGAGCAGTAGCCGGTTGAGATGGTCTGCAAAGCGTTTGATGTATCTCGGTCCAGCTATTACGACTATCGCCGCAGGCGGTCTGTAGTAGATGCCGAACGAGTGGTTCTGCGAGCTGATGTAAACCGGATATTTCGCATGAGTCGTAGCTCGGCAGGAAGCCGGATGATCACCAACATGCTCAACAACGAAGGCGTTTTGATTGGACGCTTCAAGTTCCGTCGACTAATGAGTGAACTGAGGCTGATCTGCAAACAGCCAGGGCCGCATGCATACAAACAGGCAACAGTGGTGAGGCCGGACATTCCCAATCGACTGAATCATGAGTTCAGCGTCAGTCGCCCAGGCCAGGACTGGTACGGCGATATCACATACATCTGGGCTGGCCAGAAATGGAGCTATCTGGCAGTCGTTCTGGACCTTTACGCCCGCCGTATTGTTGGCTGGGCACTGTCTACCGGCCTGATGCTGAATTGGTGTAAAGGCGCTGGATCGTGCTTACGAGCAACGAGGAAAGCCAACTGGGGTTCTGTTTCACTCCGACCAGGGCAGTCAGTATGCCAGTCGATTATTCCGTCAGCGGCTCTGGCGTTATTGCATTGAGCAAAGCATGAGTCGCCGGGGAAATTGCTGGGACACTCAGTCTACTATGCTTATGAACATCGTATTGGCCTGACCCGTGCTGGGATTGGCGTAATTGCCTTTGCACTGACCTGTCGGCCAATGCCCCCGATGAAAAGAGTCTTCCGAAGCTTGAAGAGCGAATGGGTCTCTTCACTTGGGTACCGCTCGATTCCTGATGCAAGGAAGGATATTGGCGACTACTTGATGAACTACTACAACCGGCAACGCCCTCATACCTTCAATGACGGCATGCCACCCGTAATTGCGGAAGAAAAACTTAAAATACTGTCCGGGATTAGTTGACCACTACAATATGCATTTTTAGGCCTACTGAACCCTGATTATTAATAGTAAGTATGGATAGCACAGATTGTTTGACATACGAGTAAACCTAAACTTAGCTCATTAGGGTCATCTGTTAAACAGTTGCGAACGTGTGAACAACACAATTCGGCGCATCGTATTTAGTCAACCTACGATAAGAGCAATACTTGAAAACAATAATCAAAAAGAAGAAGAGGGGAGCTATCAGTGAACGGCATCGCAGCAGTGGAAGGTTCAGGAGCGCAACGCGTCCTTGTTTTACACGGGTGGGCGCTGGACAGTAAAGTCTGGCTCGACACCCGCGCGTTGATTGACCATACACGTTTCACCTACGCCTACTTCGATTTCCCCGGGTATGGGTCCAATCGCTCAGCCACGCTCGCCGACGGGATGGAAGGAATGGCAGCGTCAGCACTGGCTGCTGCTGCTTCACTAGGGTGGGATCACTTCGATATTCTCGGCCACTCAATGGGCGGGGCAACGGCGTTGCGAGTGGCGACCCTCGCGCCGGAACGAGTCTCTGCCGTCGTAGCGCTGACTCCCGTATCCCCCCAAGGAACTCCCTTGGATGAGGCGACCTATGAATCCTTTAAGTCAGCATGGGCAGACCCAAGCCCTGTATTAAGGGGCCTCGCACCACACTTGACTGCAGAACAATTGGACAACATCGTCGGGTACTCGCGAGCGACGATGAATCAATCTGTTTGGGAAGCTTATCTTGAGAACTGGACTAAGGCGGATTTCTTTAACACGTTAAAAAACTGTTCTACCCCGGTCACTCTCGCCTATGGCGACAGTGACCCATTCGTGACAGCTGAATATCTTTCAAATACGGCATCCTCACTGAGTTCAGGCACGTTGGTGGCTATTGATAACGCCGGACATTACCCGATGGTGGAAAACTCTCGGGAAACTGTGCGGCTGTGGGAAAGTGCTTTCATCCAAGCTTCAAAAGGAGTAAATAATGTCTGATACAAGCACTCCATATCGCGGCATGCCTGCGTCTATATGGACTCCCCCAGCGCCTCAACTAATCCGCGGCGCTAGAATGCTCATTATTGGTTACAAAGCCAACCCAGAGGCTCTCAAGGCTGTGCTTCCAGACGGTTTAAAACCTCATCCGAACAACCTTGTTCAGATGAATATGTATGAGATCGACGCGAGCAACACAAGTGGGTTTGGGACTTTCTCCCTGACATACCTGACGGTAGAGATCGACGGCCACGACAGCCTGGCTGCAGAGGGCACGTTCCCAATCCCGGGTCGATTTTTCGCATACTACTGGAATAGCTCACCGCGCGTCCTGGCATATGCGCGCGAGGTGGCTGGAATCCCGGCAATGCATGGTGTCAGAAGAATCGAAACCGTCGACGGGACCCTTGTATCCACGCTAGCTGTCGATAACAGGGACGTCATAACGGCGCGAGCATTAGTGACGGATGTTCCGGCTGGAACTTTAGGGGGGCACCTCAATTACTACGCTCACCGGGAGTTTCCACGCCCTGAAGGCGGTGCTGCAGCCATAAGCGAATTAATTGAACTTCCTCTCCCCTTTGTGGCCGACCTTTACGAAGCAACGGTTGACGATATTTCGTTCGACTTCCCTGAGGGTCACCCGGCTGCCAGTCTTGCTCCCGTATTGCCACTTAAGACACCCTCAGTGCTCTATGGTGACGTCACTTTCACTTATTCGATGGGCCGACAAATCAAGAATTACCTCCAAACGTGAGGCGACTAGACAACGTTCAAGAGTGACGGTACTGACGAAGTAGAATGCTTAATCTCACGTCAAAAACGTAGATATTTTACGAAAAGAGAGTTGGAAGTGTCTGAAGCGAAAGTGGCGCTCTATGCCGGGCATCCGCGGGAAGGTTAAAGCGAGTCAGAATCGAATTGTCAGTTCCTCGTTGATGCTTGGCATATCTCAGGTTCGACTCTTAGGTTAATTCGACTGTCACTCAATCGGCAAGATAATCCGCTCTCACTTACGCTAAAAGTCTAAATGCCAGAGTCCAAAACCGATAAAAAAGGAATCGCAAATGACCGAAGTTATGAAAACAATTGATATTTCCCATCTGGGCGGTTCAAAAGTTGGCTACAGGTTTGGTAAGCCGTACGATCCCTCGTTACCGACGCTTATTATGAACAATTCGTTCACGACGTCAGTGGAGTTGTTCAGGCCACAATTTGCAGATTCAAAGCTGATGAAAGTGGCCAATCTTCTTGCCATCGAACCCTATGGCCATGGCAAAACCTATCCGGAATATCGACAATTCACGTATTGGGACAGCGCAATCGCGAATCTTCAAGTACTCGATGCTCTTGGTATCGCTGAAGCATTTGCTCTGGGAACTTCGCAGGGCGGTTGGATTGTTGCGCAGACAGCGATGCTTGCGCCAGACCGGATCAAGGGGATCATTCCGCTCGGCACATCGATGGATAGTGAGAGTCAACTTAGCCGTAAGTTGGGTTGCTGGAACGGAATAGAATTTTGTACCCCGGCCATCGATGCTCTAGCGGAACCGGTTGCTGATGACTGGACGGTACCGGACGAATTCGTTGTGGGCGTTCTCGACGCTGGGCTGGGCGATACGGTGACCGCAGAGGATCGCGCATTCTGGCTTGATGAGTACCGACGGAACTACAAAGGGGATGCGGGGCGTGAACGCTTGCGTATATCCTCCATTAATCTTCGTGACCGAGACAGTCTGCACGCACGGGTCGGCAGCGTCACCTGTCCTGTTCTTTGGATCCACGGTACCGCTGATGCGGTGTATTCGGTCGCCAATGCTCAAGATGGGATTAGGCGATTTAGTCAATCAGCAGACGCGCAGTTAAAAATCGTTGATGGCGGTCAGCATTTCTTGAGCGCATCTGATCCGCAGCATGTTAATCCTGCGACTGTGGAGTTTATTAATAGGTGGCGGTAATCATTGAACCACTACACTTTGTTAGGTCGTTAAAAAACCCCTTCCAATGGAAGGGGTAAGGACACACCCTTTTGAATTTGAATTAAGCTGCAGTGCATAGTAATTGCCCGGAGCTAATGCAAGATACAGACTGGCCACTGGCCGTTTGTGCAATGAGAAAACCAGATCGGTCACTACCATCAATCACGAGATGTGATGGCTGGGCACTTGCGAGTTTCGCCACGCAATAGGATGCGCAGGTTCAAATTCTGCTGGCTGTGTAATATTTCGAAATGGCTTTAAGTGAAAGCATACCCTCCCTTCTGTATTCGAATAATATTCACAGGTGCCAACAACTCTTAATGAAAAAAGCATAAGTGACGCGTAACTTTTTCAAACTAACTAGTCGAGTAGGATCGGTATCAGCGTCATAATCCTGAGCAGGCGTGACCGTTATCAACAACAATCTCAGAGCCTGTCATTGCCCTCCCTGCATTAGAAGCAAGCAACAATAGAGCGCCATCCAAATCTTGAACTTCGCAGAACTTACGCGCTGGAATCCGTTTTTTCAGTTTTTCGCCGACATCGCTTTCCAGCAATTCCCGGTTTATCTCAGTCATAACGTAGCCCGGTGCTAGCGAGTTAACGCGCACGCCGTAACGTGCAAGCTCTAGGGCCAACGAGCGAGTTAAATGAGCCAGCCCAGCCTTGGCAGCGCAATAAGGGCCGACACCAGCTGTCACACGGCTGGACAAAATCGAAGTGACATTTATGATACTACCACCGCCGTTTTTGACCATCCTGCGCGCGCCCTCTTGGGCGACCATCCAGGCACCTTTGAGGTTAGTTTGTAAAATGTTGTCCCAATCGTCATCGGTGTAATCCAGGGCCGCCTTAGTGTCACTGACTCCCGCGTTATTAACCACAACGTCTAGCCCGCCGAACTGATCGTTAAGAGCGTCAAGACAGGCAATTACGGACTTGCGTGACGATACGTCTAAAGCCAATGCGATCGCTTCACCCCCATCAGAGCGAATTTCCTCGACTAACGTCTGAAGCCGATCCGTCCGTCGCGCCCCAACTGCAATTCTTGCACCCGCTCGTGCCAGCGTTCGCGCGAAATGTCGCCCAAGCCCACTTGATGCACCTGTGACCAATACACGTTTGCCCGCCATGCTAAAAAGATGATTAATATCAGACATGATTATCTTTCTGCCTTATCCGCCTCACGAGCAATAATCTTTCGCGCCAAACTCATCCGATGCACTTCGTTTGGTCCATCGTAAATTCGGAAACCCCTAGCGTCTTTAAAAATTCGTTCTACAATGTTTTCGCTTGAAACACCCTGTCCCCCAAGGATCTGAACACTTCGATCGATTACTCGCCAAATAGCCTCAGAACTGATGACTTTTGCCATGCTGGACTCGCGATTACCGCGCTCACCTTTGTCTAATACCCAGGCGCAGTGCAAGATCGAGAGACGTGTGGTCAACATATCCATTTCATTGTCAGCTAACATAAACCCAACGCCCTGATGCTCGCCTAAACGCTTGCCAAAAGATTGTCGTGTCCGAGCATACTGGCACGCCTCATCGTGGGCCCGCTGCGCAGCTCCCAGCCAACGCATACAATGCGTAAGGCGCGCAGGCGCCAAACGGATTTGCGCGTAGCGAAACCCTTTTCCCAATTCGCCAAGTATGTTGGTTGCTGGTACTCGTAGATTCTCGAAGCGAACAACCCCGTGCCCGCCAGTAAAGCAGGAGTCCATAACGTCCATCAGCCGTTCAACAATGAACCCGGGGCGGCTGGTGTCGGTTAAAAACATGGTCGCATTGCCATCTTCTGTTTTGGCCATTATGATTGCAAAGCTGGCCCCTTTCGCACCTGTGATAAACCATTTTTCGCCGTTAATAACGTAGTCATCGCCGTCACGAACCGCTGTTGTTTCCAGCATTGAAGGGTCAGATCCTGCGCCGGGTGCGGGCTCAGTCATCGCAAAACAAGACCGCGTTTTGCCTTCAACCATAGGGCGAAGCCAGCGCTCTTTTTGCTCCTCCGACGCCACTACGTCCATCAGATGCACGTTACCCTCATCTGGCGCGTGAATGTTCATCGCCGTAGGGCCCAAAGGGGAATATCCGGCCTCTTCAAAAATCACTGCCTTTGCAACATGGGACAGCCCTGCACCACCCATCTCCTGCGAGGCATGAAGAGTAAGCAGCCCGTGTTTACGCGCACTGGCAACCAGCTCGTCGCGTAGAGCTTCGGTTGGCCCATGTGGCGTTTGTCGCGAATCAGACTCCATAGGCATCACTTCTTCAGTAATAAAGCGGCGTACCTTTGCTTGCAATGCTTTGATGTCGTCACTCAATTCGAAATTCATGTTGATCTCCTGATCGCTTGATCCATTAATTATTGGTGCGCTAATACTTTATTGAATTTCACATCCGCGACATGGACTGAGCCAAACGCTCCATCACAGTCGAACGTTCGCCAGTCTTGAGGGGGTTGTAGGGTGTAAAATTCAGTAGACGCAAATACGCCGTTATTGAAGAGTCATCGCCAGAGCGATCAATATCGACGATATTAATGCAGGCGTGATCTTGCTCAAGAAGAGGTAGTGCGGATAAATTTCCATTCATCAGCCATGAAATAAGGACACGGTTCACCGCGTCGTGACTGGCGATCACAAGGTTCTGCCATTGCGAATCAGCAAGTATCAAGCGAAACCAGGCCAAAACTCTCTCGCCGAAATCGTTCCATCGCTCGCCCCGCAAAAAACCTGCTTCAGGCTGAAGAGACAAGTGATACGCTCCGGCAACTTCCGTGCTGTAAACATCGCGCGGTATTTGGCTGAGGCGGCCCCCACGAACCTCTCTTAACTCAGGAGTTGTTTCAGTGGAAACATGGGTGGGAGCTCCTGATAACGCCATCTCAAGTGTTTGTATGGCTCTTGGGTAGTCAGAGCTGATGGCTCTATCAAAGGTTACGTCTTTTAGAACATCACTCAGAGCCAACGCTTGGGCTTCACCGTCAGCTGACAATGGCACACTGCGAGGATCCAGTGGGCGACCCGAGTCGTCAAAGTAACTCACATGTCCATGCCGAATCAGGTACAACCGGCGGCGCCCTGAATCTGCATAATCTTTTGAATGCGACGTCACTATCGCTGCCCTCTCGATGATTGAGCGGCTTTCGGATTACTGATCATTAGCGCGTTGTAGACCGTCTTCGCTAAAGCTACCTGTAGCCTTTCTTGCTGGGCCCCGGGGGTATCAAACACACCGGCTCGAATAGCCTTCGCTATGGTGCGGCGCGCGTCGTCTGAAGATGAAGTGCTACCAGCAATAGACTCCGGCAGAACCCTGGAAAATAGCGCGGCCTCAGTCTGACTTTGAGCCGTAGCTTCGCGAGCCGCAATTCCCATAGCACTGGCGATCATGCGTACTTCATAACGTAAGTGTTCGGGAATCGATGGAAAAACATCGTTCATAAGTGTTTCACGAGCGGCAGCAAGCAGCTCCGGCGCATCCGGACGATTCATCAGTAATCTCCAATCAAGGTCAGAATATTATGTTCAAGCTCCGGAACCAGGCGCCCTGTTAGCGCAAGCTCCAGCGAATGTTGCTGGTCTGATAGATGACGCTCAGCTTGTTGAACAGCAATTATGGCCCACCGAACGTGTGCCATAATTTGCCAGTAGCGAAGTTCTTCCGGCGATATTTCACGTGGGCATATGTCGGAATATCCTGCCATCAGATCGCTCACATTCCCAATCCCTCCGGCCACGTTGGCGTTATTGCCAAAGCGCCAACACTTTGCGGTTAGCCATCCAATGTCTTCGCGCCAATCTCCCCAAGCAGTAAACTCCCAGTCCAGAATCCCAGAAATAGATCCCTGATCAACCATGAAATTACCGGTTCGAAAATCACGGTGGATAAGACAGGGTTCGATGGGATTCGGTTTGTTTGTGTGCAACCAACGTAACCCCCATTCGATAACAGGGAACGCTTGAGGCAGCTCATCCAAAAAATCAAGATACTGCGCAATAATTGATCTTACTGGGTCAGCTCCTGGGGCAAGTAGAAAAGCGAGCGACTCTCTAGGGGGGCGTATGGTATGAAGCTTTGCCAGATTTCGTCCGAGCTCACGGCAGAGGGCGGAGCGATCCGGGACCAGTGAATCGTCTTTCACTAAACGGTGACCAGTGGCCGTGCCATCCACAGCCTGCATCACAAAAAACTCACGCCCAATAACATCCAAATCACTACAGAGCCACAAAGGCGCAGGCACTTGAACACCGGCTTCGTAAACAGCATTGAGAACAGCGTATTCATGCCCGCGAGACATACTCACCTGTACAACAGATGAAGAATCTGTCCGTAAAACCCACCTATTCTCGCCAGCGGAATCACCGCCTTGCACAAGAACACTTAGCAGCCAGTTCTCTTGAATGGCGCCGCCAGAAAGACGCTTCATATCAGTGATAGTAGCTTTGCCATTTAAAACGACATTTGAGAAATATCGTTCTAGGCTTTGCTGCCAACCCTGTGGTGCCTCCGGAATATCCTGTTGTGAAGCTAAGCTATTCTGCGAAATGTTCATTAGCTACTCTCTTTGAAATCATGTTTCCATACCTTGGATTCCTGCAAGTACGGTGCCATCTGCCAAGATTTATATTTTTGTTTAAATTCAAGCTTCTGCAATCAGTTGAAAGACTAGAATAGTAAGTTAAAATATTGATGGTTCATCAATGAAACGTTTAAAGTCACTTTTGAAATACTCGCACTGCAGCTAGAATGGAGCCTAAATCCAAGACCAAAAGAATTAAACATGGCTTTTGCAAAACGCAAACCACTGATCGTTACCCTTATCAACCACCTCACATTCGATGGCAAGCCCAGCAAGCTGACGCGAATCCTCCAGGAAATAATGCCCCGCTATGAACAGCAGGCGGAAATACGCATTGTAGAAACATCGGTTGATAAATTATTAGAGACGGCTAGAGCCATAGAATATGAGCAGGAGGCGGATATTCTGCTTTGTTCTGGCGCATCTGCGGAATTTTTGCGTAAGAAAATCTCAACAACCATCTTGTCTTTCAGAATGGGTGAATACGATTTGATTCGAGCCCTTAACCTGGCTAAAGAGCGCGGCACTAAGGCAGGTATTCTGACCCACCAGCACACATTGAAAGACCTGGATGAGCTGTCCAGCTTGTTCACCGTCGAGGTGTCACAGGCTGTCTATACATCTTTAGAAGATGCCCGCCAGAAAGTTCAAACTTTCGTTGAGCAAGGCTATCGAGTGATTATCGGCTCGCCCACGGTCGTTGACCTGGCAGAAGCTGCAGGGGCAGAGGGCGTGTTTGCAATTAACGCGGACGCTGTGCGACGTACGCTGGATGAGGCTCTTGCCATTTGCCACAGCAGGTCACAAGAAACATGGAAGCATCAGCGTATTCACTCCGTATTGAAGCACCTGAATGAGGGCGTAATCGCTCTGGACGCACTGGGAAAAGTGTTCTCGGTGAATACAAGCATGAACAACTTGCTAAAACTTATTCGACCGATCGCCATCGGCGAAACCGCTGCAGAGCATTTCCCGGACGTCGATATAAGTAAGGTGCTAAGCACTGGAACCGCCATTGAAAATCGTTTGAGCATCCGGGGAAGCCAGCGGCTGGCGATCAGCGTCATTCCAATCTTGGAAGAAGGGTTGGTCGACGGAGCGATTCTGACATGCCAGGAAATTAATGAAATTCAACGCGCAGAGAGGAGGTTACGCTCTCAAAGCCGACCCAGCCACTTCATAGCAAAGTATCACTTTGACCTGATATTAGGACAGGATAGCCGCTTCAAAAGAGCCGTTCAGCTGGCAAAACTTTACGCTCATTCAGACTCCACTGTTCTAATTACAGGTGAAAGCGGAACGGGCAAAGAGCTATTTGCACAAAGTATTCACAATGCCAGTTACAGGCAGAAGATGCCCTTTGTTGCCATCAATTGTGCCGCCTTCCCTGAAACGCTGCTGGAAAGTGAACTCTTTGGTTACGAAGATGGGGCGTTTACCGGAACCCGAAAGGGAGGTAAACCGGGTTTGTTTGAAGCCGCGCACAACGGCACGATCTTTCTTGATGAAATAGGTGACATGCCGACTCACCTCCAAACTCGGTTGCTTCGAGTGTTGCAGGAGCGAGAGGTGCTTAGATTGGGGGCATCCGAACCGACCCCCCTCAACATTCGGGTTATTGCTGCCACACACCAGGATCTTCAAAAACAGATCATAAATAAGTGTTTTCGGGAAGACCTGTATTATCGACTGAATATTCTCAGAGTCTCCGTTCCACCCCTACGCGAGCGAACGTCTGACATTAACTCTCTTATGATGCGAATATCGAAAAACCTCGCCCAAGGCAACGTTGACCAAGAGAAGGCAACGAATCAGGTTTTAAAGGCCCTCACACCTCAGTTGGTTCAACACCCTTGGAAAGGGAATATCCGCGAACTAGAAAATCTCGTCGAACGAGCTCATCTAGTGAGCCAGTTTCCGAACCAGAACCATTCAACAGAAGCCCTTTTTCCTGAGTTATTTTCAGACTCATTTAATCAATCTTTCAGTTCAAAAAAACCAAAAGAAAGCTTAAAAGCCTCCGGTAAGGCGGCCGAGATTGTGCACATCCAAAAGGTTCTCGACTCGCATAACGGTGATTTGGCCAAAACGGCAAAAGCACTGGGTATTAGCCGCTCGACACTCTGGCGCAGACTTCGCTGATGGCGTCCAAAAACATAGCCCTGTTGTGAATCGCACGTCCAGCCAATGCGACAAGAGTTTCAATTGTGAAACAAATGGGGGTCAACCCCGCACCTACTTAGATCTAAAAAACCTCTCCCGAAGCCTCTGTTAGAGTCAACAGAGGCAAGCTGGCATGCATCCTGCTCAATACACCTTCATTACATCACTTTATCCATCGTTCCGTGGTGACATACGGTCGCCCAACAAAATTTATAACCGGAGGCCTATCTTGCGAGGCTTAATGATGGATGCTCCGCTGAGCATCACAACGATAATGTGTCATGCGCAAACGACCGCAGCGAATACCAAGCTTATTTCCCGTCGGGCAGACGGCAGTGTCTGTAGGCTGACGTATCATCAGGCTTTTGTAAGAATTGCAAAACTGGCAAATGCGTTGGATTGCTTAAATCTGAACGCAGATGCGAGAGTGGGAACCTTAGCCTGGAACGACAATCGGCATTTTGAACTGCATTATGCTGTTCCGTGCAGCGGCCGTATCTGCCATACGATCAATCCGAAATTATTTTCTGAGCAAATCAAGTTTATAATTAATGATGCAGAGGACGAGGCGCTTTTCATTGATCCTCAATTTATTCCTGTAATTGAGGATATGATGGATCAGCTTCCATCTGTTAAGCACTGGATAGCGCTTTGCTCTGCTGATAGTTTACCTATAAGTAAATTACCAAATCTGAAGTCTTATGAAAGCCTTCTTGCTTGCGAAAAAAGCATCTATGACTGGCCATTTCTAGACGAAAATAGAGCCAGCAATCTCTGCTATACCTCGGGCACCACGGGTGATCCCAAGGGTGTTCTCGGCAGTCATCGCAGTATTGTTTTGCAGTGCATGTCTCAAAATATGGCCAGTAATCTAGGCCTCACATCCGAAGACGCAGTAATGCCAATGGTGCCAATGTTCCATGTTAATGCGTGGTGCATGCCATATAGCGCACCGATGGCCGGCGCTGCACTGGTTCTTCCTGGCCCGAATGTGTCCGACGCCTCCGCAATGGTTGACCTTATCAATCAAGAGAAGGTTACGTTTTCACTTGCTGTGCCAACCTTGTGGAGTGGCATTAACCAATATCTGAAAAGCTCAGGCGTTAGCATACCCAGCCTTGTTAGAGGCGTTACTGGTGGTGCAGCAGGCTCACTCAAGCTGTATGAAGAAATGGATAGCCACGGCGTCACGCTGGAGAATGGCTGGGGAATGACCGAGCTCAGCCCTATCGGCAGCTACAATCGACAATTATCTTGGCATCATCAGCTCCAAGACGACGCTCGTATAGAACAGCGCCTCAAGTCTGGACGGCCTTTGTTTGGCGTTCAAATGCGCATTGTTGATGAAGACGGCAACAGCCTACCTCATGACGGCCATACAACTGGCGTGCTTGAAATTCGTGGCCCATGGACATGCAGCGCCTATTATGGAAAAGCCCAGGAACACGACTGGTTCAACACCGGTGACGTTGCAACCATCGATCCTAACGGTTACATGCGCATAACAGACCGAGTGAAAGATGTGATCAAGTCGGGCGGGGAATGGATTAGTTCTATCGAAATAGAAAACGTAGTTATGTCTCATCCTGGAGTGCGCGAAGCGGTTGTGATTGGAATAGCCCACCAGCACTGGAGTGAACGTCCCCTCTTGATTGTAGTCCCAAATGATAATAACCCAGTATTAACACCCGGCGAGCTGCTTAGTTATCTGGAAGGAAAAGTTCCAAAGTGGTGGATTCCAAACGCGTGCGAATTTGTTGAAACGCTGCCTCATACAGCCACAGGAAAGGTAAGTAAAAAAATGTTGAGAGAGGATTTCAACCATTACCAGTGGAGCTAGTCCCCAGCGACAGCTGACATGAATGGGCCACACAAAAATAATAGAGCAGAATATGAACCCCATAAAAATCATCGAAGCAATAAATCTAGCGGTTGGAAAACTATTTAGTTTTTTTGTCTTCATTGGCATGGCGATCGTTGTTTACGAAGTGATAGCCAGATACGTTTTTAACGCTCCTTCTGTGTGGGCGCCAGGCTATACACAACGTGTATTCGCTGGTTATTTTATTTTAATTGGAGCTTATACCCTTATAAAAGGGGGTCATGTGCGGGTTGATATTTTCTTAAATACTCGGTCACTTAGATGGAATGCCTTTGCTGATGTCATTAATTATATTGCACTTGTGATATGGACAATGGCTCTTACCTACGAAGCTTGGTTTTATTTTCAAGATGCTTGGATGTTCAATGAGCTGGACGCTAGCGCTTTACGCCACCCCATGTGGCCGGTTAATTTGACGCTATTAGTTGGATCAGCGTTGATCCTGATTCAGGGATTAAGCGGAATTTTCACGTCCAGTCTTCAATTCATCAAACCAAAACAACAAAGCGAAGGGTAAGTCCATGTCTCCAGAATTGCTAACCGCTGGTATGTTTGGCTTGTTGCTCGTTCTTATTCTTGCAGGTGTGTCACTTGCATTCGCTCTAGGTTCAGTTGCAGTCATTTTTACAGTCATCATGAATGGAACAAGCGGACTTTTCCCTATTTTATCTGCAACATTTGGAAGTATGTGGTCAATTTCTTTAGCCGCCATCCCACTGTTTGTGATAATGGGGGTCTCACTTGGAAAATCTAAGATTGCCTCTGATCTCTACAGAGCCTTCTATCTGTGGTCTGGCAAACTTAACGGGGGACTACTGATTGGCACAACCGGGTTTGCTTCTCTTCTTTCTGCTATGACCGGTAGCTGTGCAGCTTCTACATTGACGACAGGCATGGTGGGTATGCCAGCAATGGAACGCCACAATTACGACAAAAGGCTTGTGCTAGGCACTATTGGAGCGGCAGGCACATTGGGAATACTTATTCCACCTTCGATTACATTGATTGTGATTGGTATGACTACGGGCCTTTCGATCGGCAAATTGTTTATGGGGGGGCTGATTGCTGGGATAGGAATGTTGCTCGTTATTCTGGCTTATGTCATTTTGATCGCCAACCTTCAGCCAGAGAAAGCCCCCGCATCGGAAGAAAGTATCCCATTCATAGAGAAAATTCGCTCTTTGCGCTCTATTGTTCTTCCAATTGCAATTGTAGCGATTGTACTGCTTTCCATTTTTCTTGGCATGGCCACACCAACAGAGGCCGCAGCGGTTGGTGCGGCTGCCGTATTGATTGCTATTGCTGTTCGCGGGGAGTTTAGCTGGAGTTTCATTAAAGACGTCAGTTATTCAACCGCCTCCATGAGTGGCATGGTTATCTGGATTATTTTTGGCGCAAGCGCATTTGTATCAGTTTACTCGGCAGCCAATGGGATAAATTTTGTACAGTCTTTCCTGTTGTCGCTTGAGTTATCCCCCTGGCTTTTGATTGTAATAATGCAAATAGCTGGATTTGTTTTAGGGATGTTTCTCGATCCTATTGGTATTATATTGTTGGTCATGCCTATATTCATGCCAGTTGTTATTGAATTAGGTTTTGACCCAATTTGGTTTGCCGTTATATTCCAGCTTAACTTGTGCGTAGGATATATTTCTCCGCCGTTTGGATATAACATATTTTATCTGAAGACGTTAAGCCCAAAAACTCCCATTCTAGAGCTTTATAAAAGCGTGCTTCCTTTTGTTGTGATAATGATTTTGTTTGGCGTTTTCTTATTGGCATTTCCGAGCATTATCACTGAAGGCGTTAAAATACTCACGTAGTCCTAAAATAAATGCAAGCACTAAAAGAGGTTGCCATGAAAAATACAAAAACCATAAACCGCCGATCGTTTCTGACCACTGGTGCAACGGCTGCTGCCGCTGTTGCCGTAACTGGTCTTTCAGCACCGGCTGTCATCGCTTCCCCAAAACAGAAGATCAAGTGGAGAATGCAAACCCACTGGCCTGTTGGAAACTGGTATTACGATCCTCTTTTCGAGGGGTTTGCCCGTCGTATTAAAGAAGCTACTAATGGTGAGCTTGAAATTGAAACACATCAACCAAACTCCATCGTTTCCACCGGAGATGTACTGCGTGGCGTTCGCCGTGGAACGCTGGAGGGCGCGATGATTTATCCCGCTTATTGGGTTGGAGATATCCCGGCGGCAGGGCATCTAAACGGTAATTTTGGTACTTGGGATTCTATGGAGGAGATGCAATTCTTCTTACATGATATGGGGGCTCTTAAAATTATCCGTGAGGCTTACGCAAGCAGGGGTATCTACCAGGTAGGACCAATTTCGAACGGTGGCACCGCAATTTATAGTAACAAACGTCTCGAAACGCCAAAAGATTTCGAGGGTTTTAAAGTTCGCTCTAATGGTAGTTCTGCGCAAGTTTTTGAAAAAATGGGTGCAGCTCCTGTGTCTATTAGTGGTGGTGAGCTTTATCAGGCCCTTCAAACAGGTGTTGTAGACGGCGCTCACTGGGGTGGCATTTCCGCTGGATGGGGAATGAACTTACAAGAAGTAAGCAAGTATATCATTCAACCCAACCTAGCAGCGCATCAAAATAGTGAGGTGTTTTTCTCTTTAGAAGCTTGGAATCAGTTGGGAGACGATTTCAAACGCGTGATCGAAGATGCAGTTTTGGCCACACACCTTGAAGCCGCTGGCATGTTCATGATTCGCGATCTCCAGCGAATGAAAGACTTTCAAACTGAACATAATGGCGAAATTGTTTACATGAACAACGATTCAGTTGAAATTCTTCGCTTAAAATCGCTAGAGGTAGTCGACGAACTCTCTAAACGTGATCCCGAATATTCAGGAAAGATTGGCCCGATTTTACGCGAATTCATGAAACTAACAGGCAAAGTCTAAGCTGACTCGTTTGTTGGGCGGCCCTTTGAATATTAAAAAACTCGGGTTGTTTGAGTGACATGTTTGTTATGAGATAACCGGAGCCGACTGATGTGGATTAAAAATCGACGGGATTACTGTCAGTAATGGCTGGATATCTCTCGCCGATGCGAGACGATTTGCGATTGTTGGCTGAATGGTTGAGACAAGGCTCTGCGTGAAGTGCTCCGAGCTCTAACGGACGCTCGTTTGGGAATAAACAGCTCGGGCTATCTGAAGTGATGAAACATGAATAAGTACAAAAAGTTTGATAGAACACGCGCCAATTTTTCCGCGCTGACACCACTTACGTTGCTACAGCGCTCGGCAACCGTGTATCCGGATAAGCAGGCCGTAATCGATGTTGATCTGGTGCTTTCCTATGGTGAGCTATACCGACGCTGTTGCCAGATGAGTGATGCGCTGCGGCGCAGGGACGTTAATCCCGGAGATACGGTCGCCATATTAAGCCCGAATAGCCACGAGATGCTTGAGTCTCACTACTCCGTGCCGATGGCGGGTGCCGTCATCAATACGATTAATATTCGCTTGGATGCCGCAACGCTTGCCTTTATTTTAGAACATGGTGAGGCGCGCATACTGTTCTATGACACAGACTGGGAGAATGTGGTGCGCGCAGCGGTTTCGGGGCTAGACGTGCCGCCACTGCTGATTTCTATCGAGAGTAAAGCGGGCAAAAGTGACGGGCTTGCGCAACAGGATTATGAAAGCTTTCTGCTAGAGGGGAGTGCAGAGACCTGTTGGCAGCGCCCCAATGACGAATGGGATGCTATTGCTCTGAACTATACATCGGGCACCACAGGTAATCCAAAAGGCGTGGTTTACCACCATCGTGGTGCTTTTCTGGCCGCGATGACAAACGCCATGGTGTTTCAGATGACTCCTGAGACGGTTTTCTTGTGGACGCTTCCGATGTTCCATTGTAATGGTTGGGCCTACACCTGGGCGATAACGGCCGTAGGTGGAACCCATGTGTGTCTCCGGAGTGTGGACTCGATGAACATCTATCGCCATATCGAGACGTACGGAGTAACCCATATGTGTGGGGCTCCGGTGGTCATGAATATGTTGCTGCAGGAGCTCGGGCGAGAAGAGCTGAAGCTGTCCCGTTCGACCCAGTTCGCTTTGGGTGGTGCAGCACCCCCGAGCAGTGTGATTCGAAAAGCGGAAGAGATCGGTTTTCAGATTACTCACCTCTACGGTTTGACCGAGACATTTGGTCCATCCGCATTGTGCATGCCTCAGCCCGATTGGCAGGCTCTTCCCCTGGAACAAAGAGCATTGAAAATGTCCCGTCAGGGCGTTTCCACACATGGGCTGGATGAGATTGCTGTTCTCGATATGGTGAGTGGTGAATACGTGCCTGCCGATGGCAAAGCCATGGGTGAGATCTGTATTCGGGGAAACACCGTGATGAAGGGTTATTTGAAAAATCCGGAAGCCACAGCCGATGCTTTTAGTCATGGATGGTTTCACACGGGCGACCTGGCGGTCATGCACCCTGACCACTACGTCGAGATTCGGGACCGGGCCAAGGATGTCATTATATCTGGCGGAGAGAACATCTCCAGCCTTGAAGTTGAGGAGGTGCTTTACCGGCACCCGCAGGTTTCCGAGGCTGCTGTCGTGGCAATAGCCGATGAAAAGTGGGGGGAGGTACCCTGTGCTTTTGTCAGTTTGACTGACAATAGTGAAGAGATAACATCCGCTGACATCATAGCGTTTTGTAGAGAGCACATGCCGCATTTCAAGGCGCCCAGGAAGGTCGTGTTTGGTGAATTGCCGAAAACCGCTACTGGTAAGGTCCGCAAAAACATTCTCCGGGACTCGCTGTTCCCATATCAAGTCTGACCGTGGTCAGAAGGAGGTTGCGATAGCAAGTAGAACGTTTTTAAGCCATTAAAAATAAAGACAATAATGAAAGGGCATTACAATGATAAAAACACATGTAAAAAAAATCCTAGTTGCGATAACCGCAGCCACTGCGATGGGTGCCGCAAGCACCAGTTACGCTGAGGAGCCAATTCGCATAGGGGGAATCTACATTCTCTCTGGCAGCGCTGCGACCTATGGTGAGTTTGCCCAGAGGGGCATTAACCTCGCGGTCAATGAAATTAACGCCTCTGGCGGAATTCTGGGCCGTCAAGTCGAGATGGTCTACGAAGATAGCCAGGGTAAGGCGTCGGTGGCCATACAAGCAGCCCGCAAATTAGTGTACTCGGAAGGTGTTGACGCCTTGGTAGGGCTGGATAGTTCCGGTGTAGCCCAGGGCATGGTGCCGACAATGCCTGAGTTGCAGAAACCACTCATTATTACCCATGCAGCCACTCCCGATGTAACCGGAAAGCTGTGCAATGCGTTTACCTATCGTATTAGCGTAAACGTTGCCCAGAACATGAAGGCCGCTGCTCTGGTGGCTGAAAAACTTGATGCCACTAACTGGACGACTATCGGCCCTGACTATGCTTTCGGTCACCAATCCTGGGAGTTTTTCGGAAACTACCTCACACAGATCAAACCTGACGTCAACCTGATGTCGGAGACCAATTTCCCACGTTTTGGAGCTGAAGATTTTACGCCCTTCATTGATCGAGTGATGGATTCAGATGCCGACGGTGTTCTTATCTCTGTTTGGGGTGGCGACCTGGTCAACTTTGTTCGCCAGGCCAACAATCGCGGATTCTTTGAAAAAGACCTCGAGCTGCTCTTTACTGTGGGTGCAGCAACCGAAGTGCTATCGGCCCTGGGCGACGAGATGCCAGAAAGCGTACACCTTTCTACTCGGTACTGGTTCGATGGTTATGATAACGACATCAATACTCGTTTCGTTAAGGCTTATGTCGATGCCTACGACGGCCCTCCTAGCTATAACGCAGAAGGCGCCTATGCGGCGATTTATGCCTATAAAAAAGCAATGGAGACAGCTGGCACTACCGATGGCCTTGCGGTTGCAAAGTCACTTAGTGGTATGAGCATAGAAGCCCCGAACGGAACGGTTACTTTCCGAAAAGGAGATAATCAGGCAATGGTTGGTCCGAACTGGGGCATTTCAGGCCCGATGCATCCTGAGTACGGTATCCGCACACTGACTGATCTGCAGATTTTTAACGGCGAGGATGTGGCTCGCTCTATCGAAGAGACCGGTTGCAAGCTCTGAACTAACGGTTGTCAAAATGCTTGCCGTGGCGCCCTTGCAGGGCGCCACGAAACCGGCTCTAACGAAATGAGGTAATTCATGTCTGGCATCGGATCAGCATTGCTGAACAGTCTGGATATCGGGCTTCTGCTGTTCATTATCGCAGTGGGACTGAATATCGTGTTTGGTGTTTTAAACATCATCAACTTTGCTCACGGAGCGCTCTACATGCTGGGGGCATACCTGGCATTTACCCTGATCAACATAGTAGGAATGCCGTTTTGGGCAGCGCTGCTATTGGCTCCGCTTGGCGTGGCTATATTGGCGGTTCTCATCGACCGATTTTTATTACGGTATATCTATTCCAGAGATATAGCAGACAGTTTGTTACTCACTTTCGCACTTCTGTTAATTATTAACGAGAGCGTGCGAATGATCTGGGGCAGTGGAATTCAGGTTGTTCAACCACCTCAGCTGCTGGCCGGGTCGATGGATATTATGGGTAGTTCCATACCGACATACAGCCTGTTTGTGATTGTTATGGGCCTGGCGCTACTGGCTGGCCTCTGGCTCCTGTTTAACCGGACCCGAATCGGTCGAATCATGCGTGCTGCCGCGCTGGATCGCGATATGGCAGAGGTCTTGTGTATCAATACCCGGCTGGTGGTGACGGGTGTGTTTGCCTTTGGCGCCTGGCTTGCGGCTGTCGGCGGTGTAATTGCCGCACCGATGCGTGCACTGGATCCTGGCATGGGTGACAAGATTATTATCGAATCCTTCATTGTGGTGGTTATTGGTGGTCTTGGAAGCTTTCCAGGCGCCTTGCTCGGGGCCATTATTCTCGGGCTGATCCATGGCTTTGGTGGTCGTTATTTTCCAGAGGTAAACATGCTTTTGCCATTTTTGGGAATGGCGCTGGTTCTGCTGTTCAAACCTAATGGCATTATGGGCAAAGGGGCAGCGGCATGAAGATCAAGATTTTATGGGCGTTGCTAGCTTTGGTGATTGCCGGGTTGATTGCGGTGCCATGGATTGCCTCTTACTTTTACATTTTCATTTTTACCGAAATTCTTATTTTAGGATTGTTCGCAGCCAGTTTTAATCTGATTTTTGGCTATACAGGAATGCTGAGTTTCGGGCATGCAGCCTTCTTCGGTATCGGCTCCTACGCGATGGCGCTAGTGCTAATCCATCTGGAGTGGCCGTTCGTCGTCGGCCTGCTGGTATCCATGGGTGTCTCCGCGCTACTGGCCTTGATCATTGGTTTTTTCTGCGTTCGGCTGAATGAAGTGTATTTCGCCATGTTGACTCTTGCCTTTGGCATGATGGTTTTTGCTATTGCATACCAGTGGCGCTCAGTCACCAATGGCAGTGACGGACTAGCTGGCTTTTCCCTCGGCTCATTCGGGCTCGGGCTTGATCTGACCCTGGCGAATCCAGCTGTCTACTATCACGTGGTGCTAGCCATTGTTGTTATTGCCTCGGCGTTGCTATATCTGGTTTGTAGTAGTTCATTCGGCATGATTCTGAGGGCTATTCGCCAGAATCCTGAGCGGGTGTCATTTGCCGGCCTGAATGTGCGCACTTATCGGTTGGTGGCCTTCGTGATTGCAGGCTCTTTTGCTGGTTTAGCCGGTGGTCTAATTGCTCCATTCCTTCGAGTTGCGAGCCCTGAACTGCTGCATTGGTCGATGTCTGCAGAACCGATACTGATGGCTATCCTGGGTGGCACAGGCTACTTTTTGGGACCATTCGTTGGCTCGGCGGTGTTTGTACTGCTGGAGACCTGGATAACCAGCTTTACAGAATCCTGGATGCTTGTTCTCGGTATTATCCTCGCCCTAATGGTTATTTTCTTCCGCAAGGGCCTACTAGGTACCGTCCTTGACTGGTGGATGGAGATAAAGAAATGACTAGTCCAATTCTTACCATATCAAACCTTACCAAACGTTTTGGCGGAAACGCTGCGGTTTCGAACATCAATCTGGACGTCATACGGAAGGAGACCATGGCTATCATCGGCCCCAACGGCGCTGGCAAGACGACGTTTTACAACATGGTTTCTGGTCGGATGCAGCCCTCTGAGGGCAATATCACGCTTGACGGTAAAGACATCACTGGCCTACCACCCCATAAAATTAGCAAATTGGGAATTTCACGCTCTTTTCAGATCAACAACATTTTTCCTGAGATGACGGTCCAAGAGAACGTTGAAGTGGTGTTGTCGGCTTATCACGGCCACAGTCGCAAGCTGTTTAATATTGCCTCTCGTAACGCCGGCATCCAGCAGGAAGCGGAAGAACTCCTCAAGCGCCTGGGTGTTGATAGCCTCAAGGATCGACGTGCCGAAGTCATCAGTTATGGCGACAAGCGTCTGTTAGAGATAGCTATGGTTCTGGCGACGCGTCCAAAATTGGTTCTGCTAGACGAGCCAACGGCAGGGATGACGCCGGAGGAAACCCGACGAACCACAAAACTGATCAAAAGTCTGGCAGACAGTGGCGACTATACGTTCCTCATCACCGAGCATGATATGGATGTGGTCTTCGATTTAGCGGATCGTATTCTCGTCATGCACCGTGGCGAAAAGTTGTTTGCAGGCACTCCAGCGGAAGTGAAGATCCATCCTGAGGTTCGGCGTGCCTACTTGGGTGAGGAAGAAGACGAAGTGACCGGGGAGACCAGCGCATGATTCTTGATGTTCGCAATATCCAGACGTTCTATGGCGAAAGCCAGGCGCTTCAGGGCGTTACTCTTCGGCTGGAAGAGGGGGAGACTGTTTGTCTACTCGGCCGGAACGGAGCCGGAAAGAGTACAACACTAAAAAGTATCATTGGCTTAACGCCTCCGAGATCTGGTGAGGTGATCTTCAACGGCAAGCAAATTCAGGGTTTTCCGCCGCACCGAATTGCCCGTTCAGGCATTGGTTATGTGCCGGAGGATCGCCGAATTTTTCCCAGTTTGAGCGTTCGAGACAACCTCGAAGTGGCCGCGTATCAGCGCAAGGGGAGTGCCACACACTGGACAGTGGATAATATCCTCAAGAAATACGAAATGCTGGGAGAGCGAGAAGACCAAGACGGAGCTACTTTGTCTGGCGGACAGCAGCAAATGCTGGCGGTAGCTCGTTCGTTGATGACTCAGCCACGGTTGCTGTTGCTGGATGAACCCAATGAGGGGCTGGCCCCGGTTATTGTGCAGCAGATCGGGGAGTTGATTGACGATCTTAGTCAGACTACGACCATACTATTCACTGACCAGAATGTTCGATTCGCACTGAAACATTCCCAGAGAGCCTACATTCTGGAAAAGGGGCAGGTTGTCCATCAGGCCACTAGTGACGAGCTGCGAGCTGACCAGGCCACTCAGGAGAGGTTCTTGTCGGTCGCGTAATCTGGCCTGGAATCATCGCTGCAGGAGCAGACATGATTGAAAACTATTTGCTTTGGAAACGTTGAATCTCCCTTGTGAGGACTGTAATGACTATTAGTTTAGCGAACCCGAAACTCTTGTGTGAAAGTGCTTACGTTAACGGAAGTTGGGTTCAGGCCCAATCCGGTGAAGTTTTCTCGGTTATCAATCCTGCCAATGGAGAGTGCTTGGCCACTGTGCCGGACATGGATGCGGAAGACACGGCGTTGGCAATTCGAGCTGCGGAGGCTGCATGGCCGGAATGGCGCGCACGAACAGCCAAGGAGCGTGCGGGTATCCTTGGCCGATGGTTTGATCTGGTGATGCATCATCAGGAAGACCTGGCACGGCTGATGACCGCCGAACAGGGTAAACCACTTGCGGAAGCACGGGGCGAAGTGGCCTATGGGGCGAGTTTTATCGAGTGGTTTGCCGAGGAGGCCAAGCGAGCCTATGGCGATGTTATTCCGGGTCACGGTCGGGATAAGCGAATTATTGTTATCAAGCAGCCTATAGGGGTAGTAGCAGCCATCACGCCGTGGAACTTTCCAGTGGCGATGATTACTCGCAAAGTAGCGCCCGCGCTTGCAGCGGGTTGCCCTGTTGTCGTTAAGCCTGCGGAAGATACACCCTTGTGCGCCCTCGCGTTGGCGGTGCTGGCAGCGGAGGCGGGAGTTCCAGCAGGAATTTTCAATGTAATAACCTGCTCTAAAGCCCGAGCGCCGGAGGTGGGTGAGGAGTTAACAACGAGCCTGATCGTTCGCAAAGTATCGTTCACCGGCTCAACGCCGGTTGGTAAGTTGCTGATGCGCCAGGCTAGCGGCACTGTCAAGAAAGTGAGCCTGGAACTGGGCGGCAATGCCCCGTTTATCGTCTTCGACGATGCGGATCTTGATGCGGCAGTAAACGGGCTTATGGCATCCAAGTATCGCAATACCGGGCAGACCTGTGTCTGCGCCAACCGTATCTATGTCCAGTCCGGAGTCTATGACGCATTTGTTGAGAAACTAAAGATTGCTGTCAGCAAGATGGTTGTAGGTGCAGGTCTCGACGGTGAGACGCATCAGGGGCCGTTGATCAATCAGGCAGCTCTGGACAAGGTTAAGCGGCATATTTCTGATGCAACGACTAAGGGAGCGAAAGTCGTTTTGGGAGGGCAGGCACACACGCTTGGCGGGACATTTTTCGAGCCTACCATCCTTACGGATGTGACGCAGGAAATGGTGATAGCCAGTGAAGAGACGTTTGGCCCAGTGGCGCCGCTGTTTCGGTTTGATACTGAAGAGCAGGCGATCGCCATGGCCAATAACACGGAGTTTGGTTTAGCTGCCTACTTCTACAGTAATGATATAAGACGTATATGGCATGTGGCTGAAGCTCTTGAAACTGGCATGATCGGTATCAACGACGGGATTATTTCTACAGAGGCGGCCCCCTTTGGCGGTATTAAGGAAAGCGGACTTGGCCGGGAAGGTTCACGATACGGCTTGGATGAGTTCATGGAACTCAAATACCTATGTCTCGGTAGCATGCGTTAGGCGCGGGGTTTAAGGGGAACTGAATGTCAGGCTCCCCCGTCGCACGCTCCGCGGGCTGGACACTCCCGAAGTTTTGGCTGGCCTCGGGTCTCCCAGAATTTGGTTACCTAACTTTTCTTAGAACGATTGATCAAAAACTTAGGTCAACAATAGACTCTGGCCGCAAAAAAATTCAGCCAGCCAGAGCGGGAGCTTTCTTAAATGATCCGTTTTTATTTCCATCCGACCCCCAATCCGGCCAAGATCGCGCTCTTCTTGGAAGAAGCCGGTCTGGATTACGAGGTAGTACCCACCGACACCAGCAAGGGCGAGCAACACACCTCTGAGTTCCGCGCCATCAACCCTAATGGCAAGGTGCCCGCGATTGTGGATACTGACGGCCCGGGTGGAAACGCCGTGCGTGTTTTCGATTCCACCGCCATTTTACTGTATCTCGCCGAGAAAACCGGGCGCTTTAATAGCGCGCCAGAAGATCGCGGGGAACTGTTGTCTTGGCTTTCTTTCATCGGTACGGGTCTTGGTCCCTTCTCCGGTCAGGCGGTGCACTTTCAACTCGCGGCGCCGGAAAAACTACCCTACGTTATTAACCGCTATCGTCGGGAAGCCGAACGTCACTACCAGGTACTGGAAGTTCACCTTAACGGCCGGGAATACATCGTTGGGAATGACTATTCTATCGCTGACATGTCTGCCTGGGGCTGGATCAGCATGGCGGGTCGTGTATTTTCAGGCGATGATAATCCACTGGCGGCATTTCCCAATATCAAGCGTTGGTTCGAGGTTGTCGAAGACCGGCCAGCGGCGAGTCGCGCAAGACTGGTCGGCGCTGACCACCCGTTCAAGAAAGAACGGGACGATGAGGCACTGCGTGCACTCTTTCCGTCGAACTATTAGTCAACCGCCTGGTAGCTCCGGACAAGACCACTACTGGTCAGGTGATCCGGGGATGTTCCAGTGCATCAGCGTGCAACGTCAGGATGTGCAGGCCTGCCTTGCCGCCTTTTCCTGCGCCGAATCCGGGTGTTGGTGAGTGTGTAGTGATCAACTGTAGTGGTTCGATAATTCCGGACACTAACGTAGGTGGTAGCATTGCCATCATAAACGAGGTGTCTGATGGCCATAAAACGACCGCTTTTAGGCGAAAGGGACGGAGGCAATCGATGCTCAAGCGATTTGGCTTTTATTGAAACGATAGTGATCTTATCACTTCGTTTTCAATCTCAAGACGAACTCAGTGTGGTTGGTTGCTTTACGATGAAGTTGTGATTGGTTGAGCTGGTGAAAACTGTGCCCGACAGGGGGGAGTTTCCACATTCAGGGCAGGGGTCGTAGCTTCAGGATTAAGAAAAAGCAGCTTAGAATTTTGAACACTCCCAGGGCACCGTTTGGGTACAGCCAATAAAAAAGGCCTCACGCTTCCACGTAAGACCTTGCAAATATGGTGCGCTCGACAAGATTCGAACCTGTGACCACTGCCTTCGGAGAGTACCGCTACAGTGCGTTTGTAAGAGAGCTAAATCTATATAAGTAATTAAAATCAGATACTTAGAACGTAACTTGTAATATAAAAATGCCTTTTTATCAAAATATTGACCGATTAACGACAACTTTAAGCACAAAACTGATACGAAATGATTATCTGTAAATGGAACTTTTGATCAGTGCCTTTAACCACCTATTTACAGAGTTTGTGCGTTGCTAGTTTGTTCGCAAGCGTTACGATTTGAGTGTCCGAAAATTGGACATAGACGATTCTGAGAATCGCAGTTTATGGTTTTAGTTGATTAACTTAAACCGGGCCGCCGTGCTGAAATTTCGAGCGATGAAACTCGTCCCAGGTTTCAGCATGGGCATAGATATGGATCAACCAGGCCGGACCATCGGCTGCTAAACCAGGCAAGATGGGGTAGGTGATTGAATGGTCGCCACCGGAGCTAAGCGGGATAACACTTGCTTGGTGAACGACGCTGTAGCAAGCGGCAATATCATTGGAAACTTACTCAAAGTGGTAGATAAATGAAAAGCGCACATTGCCGATATCGGCAATGTGCCGCTGGGCAAACGGGTCTAACCGGGTAAGGTGATGCAGACCGCGCATTATGGTTGATTGATTGCGAATTTTTCGTGGGCCGTGGTGGGTGCCAGGGCGATTACTAACTCCACCGTCAAAGTGAATCCTGACCAGAGCAATTTCAAGTCCCTTCAAGGCACCGTCTGTGCCCCTGGTCATTGCTCTTTTCTTAACAGGTCAATCTTGCCAAACTGGCGGCTAACAGTTGAGTGCCCACAACGGCATCGTCTAGCTCGATATGCTCATCCGGGTGATGGCTGAGGCCATCGCGGCAAGGTATAAATATCATTGCCGTTGGGCAGTGTTTGACAAGATGGATGGCATCGTGAAAAGCACCGGATACTAAGTGCGGTGCTGTTATGCCCAGCTCGTGTGCGGTGTCATCAAGTAGTGCCGTTAGGGTTGTCGGGAAAGCAACCGGTTCAACCCGTGATAGCGGGATCAGCGTTGCGCGACAACCGGCCCAGGTTTGCTGAGAAAGTTGATTAAACGTGGCTTCCAGCGCTTTGAGGGTCTCCGTTTCAGGGTGGCGTAAATCAATACTGAAGGTGACTTGGTCAGGAATCGTGTTCACTGATCCAGGGCTGACCGAAAACGTGCCAATGGTAAAACGCACGCGGTCTTCATCGTCCCAAGTGGCTTTCCGTAGCGCCGTTGCCAAGGCGCAGGCACCTTCGAATGCATCGCGGCGCTGGGCACGCGGGGTAGTGCCAGCGTGGTTAGCGCTTCCCGTCACCGTTACTTGAAACCAACTGACGCCCTGAATACCTTCCACTACACCCACTGAAGCGCCATCACGCTCCAATATAGGGCCTTGCTCAATATGCAGTTCAATAAAAGCGTGCATGGGCGTTGCCAGCGGGCGACGGGCCACCCCCGCAGCGTCCAGTTCCGCCAAGCAAGTATCTAACGCACTTCCAAGGTTGACGCCGTCGCTGTCTTCAAGCAAGCGTGTTTCATCCAGCTTGCGCACGCCGCAAAAGACCGCCGAGCCTGATGTGCCGGGCGAGAAGCGCGCGCCCTCTTCATTGGTCCAACTCACTAAAGAGAGCGGCCGGCGGAGAGTAAAGCCCGCATCTTTAAGTGCTCGCAGGGCTTCAAGCCCAGCCAGTACGCCCAGCGCGCCATCGTACTTACCACCCGTCGGTTGGCTATCCAAATGACTACCGGTAACCACGGGGTCCAGCTCGTGTTCGCTACCGGGAACATCAAGAAACACGTTGCCGATTGCGTCTACGCTTGCCTTCGCCCCCAGCGCGCTGGCCTGCTCGATTAGCCACAGTCGCGCTCGGGTGTCGTTGCGATCAAGTGCCAGGCGGGCCACACCGCCATCCGAGCGTCCGCCGAACATAGCTACCGTTGCTAGGTCATTGGCTAGACGTTCCGAGCTTACTGCTGCCGCAATAGCTGCAATATCAATGATGGGGCAATCGGTTTCGTAGTTGATGTGTGTCTGCATCAGGCTCTCCATGTATGTTTTCTATTCGTAAACTTCGAAATGCACCTCGACTGGCACACAGTCAGCCCCATTGATGGGAATGATGTCCTGTGGGCAGGCGGACATGGCTACAACACAGTCCATTTCAGCGCGTAGTTCAACATAGTCACCTGGTTTGGAAACCGGTGGACACCAGTCGACTTTCATCTGTGCGTTAACCGGAATATTCATCCAAAGATTGAACGGCTGTGGTACCTCGGATACTTCAGTGCCAATCGCTCGCATGGCCAAGCGCAGGTTATCGGCGCAGTTATCATGGTAGCCCTCTACCCCCAAGGTCATATAGCGGAACAGGTCGCAGGCCGCCATTAGCGTGTCGTGGATACCCGGCGAGGTGTCGGCGGTGAGCGTCATGATCGGGCGGCGACGATTACTCATTAGTGGGTCGCCTACGTGGGGAATCAGCCCGCTCAACCAAGCACGACCGTGTTCCCATGACATAAATTCGTTGAGATTGTCGGTGCTAAATGCCCAGGCATCGCACACTTGAGTACCGTGAGTGTTGATGATCCTAATGGTTTGCCCTGCTTTTAATCGTACTGCTCGGCCGCCACGTGCGGCAACTTCGTAGCGCTCGCCGAGCACTGGGGTGCCATCGGTAGAGATCGGATTTTCTAACGTGTGATTGTGACCGCAGGGCTCACTGTTGCTGCGTGGCAGTTGCTCAATGCGAGCGTGATCAAAGCGTGTTTCAGAACTCATAGGATTCTCCATATGTATTTATAATGTGGTCTAACCGATGCATTTAACCCTTGCGTCAATCAATATGGCGCTCGCGCCAGGTATTCAAAAACTGCTGAAGGCGCTCGCTTTTTGGCTGTCGGAACAGCGTGGTGGGCGGGCCACTCTCCACCACGCGACCTTGATCCATAAAGATCACGCGGTCGGCAACTTTAGCTGCGAAGCCCATCTCGTGGGTGACGATCACCATGGTCATTCCATCGGCGGCAAGCTTCTTCATCACATCTAGCACTTCGCCGACCAGCTCAGGGTCAAGCGCCGAGGTGGGTTCATCGAAGAACATCACCCTGGGTTTCATGGCGAGCGCCCGGGCGATGGCTACGCGCTGCTTCTGACCGCCGGAAAGGCTCTCGGGGAAATGCCCGGCACGATCGGCAAGGCCAACCTGCTCTAGCATGGCCATGCCTTCTACGTCGGCTTCGCGACGGGACAAACCGTTGACTAAGCGCAGCGCCTCGGTCACGTTTTCAAGCGCGGTGCGATGCGGCCATAGATTAAAGTGCTGGAACACCATGCCGACTGAGGCACGCACTTGGTCTACACGCTTCTCACTAGTGCGGACGCGCTTGCCGCCGCGGTCTTCGTAGCCCAATAGTTGGCCGTCGATGTAGACGCTGCCATGGTCATAGGGCTCTAAAAATGCCAGGCAACGTAGCAGGGTCGATTTGCCGGAACCGGAAGGACCAATTACACAGACCACTTCAGAAGAGGCGAGGCGGAAGTCGATGGTGGTCAATACTTCCAAATTGCCAAACTGCTTGCTGATACCTTGTGCCTCAACCATTGTCTTTTGACGGGTAAGCGATGGCGGCGAGAGCGTTTCAACCATTGGCATGAGGGGTAGCTCCTTGTTGACGCAGTTGACGCGGTTGACGATTGGCTAAGTGTTTTTCCAGTGCATAGCCGCTGCGGGCAATCAATTCAATGATTAGCCAGTAGAGCAGCGCGACCGCCAGGTAGGGCTCGATCACTTGGAACGTCTGGTTAACGATTGTGGTGGCATTTTTGGTCAGATCGTCTACCGAGATAATCGAGATAAGGGCGGATTCCTTCACCAGAATGATCAACTGATTGGTACCAGGCGGTACGATTAAACGCGCCATTTGTGGAACCTGAATACGTATTAGCGCGTGCCAAGGGGAGATGCCAAGCATCCGCGCCGCCTCAAGCTGACCTTTAGGAATCGACTTGAAGCCACCACGATAAATTTCAGCAAAGTAACCTGCGCCATAGAGGCCGATGCCCGCGACACCGGCGATCTCGGCATCTAACCGAAGGCCAATACTGGGGCCACCGTAATAGAGTAAAAACAGCAGGATGAGCAGCGGAATGCCACGGCACACTTCTACATAGCAGGCTACTGGGTAGCCGAAAATGCGCGGATTAGTGAGCCGTAGTGCTGCGAGCACCATGCCTAAAGAAAGTGCGAGTAGACAGCCAAAAAAACAGATCCACAGCGTGTTCCACAAGCCTTGCAGAATCAGGCCTCGCGCTTCCCATAGCAGGGCAATATCAAACATAGCGGACATTCCCCTATTCGGTGGCTAGGCCGCCGACCATGCGGCGTTCTAAATAAGCGCTGAGACGTGCTAGCACCAGGTTGACCGCGAGATAAAGCACTGCAGCGGCAAGGTAGGTTTCTAGCGGCTGAAAGGTGCGTGAAGCGATTTGTTCGCTGACCCGCATCAGCTCGGTGACCGCGATCACCGAGATCAGCGATGAATTTTTGACAATTGTGATGACCTCGTTGGTTAAAGGCAGCAAGGTAAGACGAAACACTTGGGGCATAATAATGCGCCTTCGGGTGTGCCAAGCGGAGATACCCGCCATGCGTGCCGCTTCTATTTGCCCAGTGGGAATATGGCTGATGCCGCTGCGAAAGATTTCTGCCTGAAAGGCAGCGGTATTAAGCGTTAAGGTCAAAATGGCGGCCAAAATAGACGCTATTTCAATGCCAATTTCAGGCAACAGATAATAGACCAGCAGTAGTTGCAGCAAGATGGGGGTTCCACGCCAAAAGCTGCGGTAAAGCCCACAGGGCCAGTGCACTAGGCGATACCGGCTGGTCAAACCAAAGGCCAGTAAAACACCCAATACCAGTCCTAATGCGATGGCGGAAAGTGAGACCACCAACGTGGTGGCCAAACCTTTGAACAGCACAGGGTAGTGGTTGAGTAGAATCTCAAACATGTAGCACCTGCAAAAAAAAGTGGATCGGCTTAGCGAACCCCGCGCCGTTTTACTCGGCCGCTGGCAGTTCTAAAGGCAGCTCCATCGGGCCACCGAACCATTTTATTTGTAGCTCTTCCAGAGTGCCGTCTTCATTGAGGCGTCGAATTTGCTCATCCATAAAGGCATTAAGCGTCGCGCTCTTTTCGTCATTACGTCCCGCCCAGCTGAAATAAACGGGATTACCGAAAGTGCCAACCACTTCAAATACATCGGGGCGGGTTCGCTCTGCTTCGAGCAGGTTGGGTAGGCTAGCGATCACCACATCGACACGGCCGGTTCCCAGCTCAGCGTAGGCTTCGTCAACACCTGTGTAAGTACGGATGTTGGCAACGGGGGTGCCCGCTTCCTCAAGCTGTGCTGCTAATGCCTCTAGCGCTTCCAGCTGTGCGGAACCCACCTGAGCAGCGGCTACTTTGCCGGCGATATCCTCAGGTGAGCTGATGCCCTCTTCGCCTGCTCGCTTAAGAATTGCCATGGTGGCATCAGCAATTGGGGCGCTGAGGTGATAACGTTCCATGCGCTCTGGGGTAGCGGTGACCGAGGTGATTACGTAGTCAAAACGCTCGCGCTCTAAGCCCGGCAGAATACCTTGCCAGGGAAGGTCCATGCGGATTAACTCGACGCCCTCAAGCTCTACCATGATGTGTTTCATGATATCGGCGGAGTAGCCGATAATTTCGCCATCTTCAACGTATTCAAACGGAGCGTAGCGCGCTTCGGTGCCGACGGTAAAAGTGCCATCTGAGCGAATGTCGTCGAGTAAATCACTGTGGGCCGGAGTGGCGAAGCTGGCGCTGAGTAGAAGGCCAGCGATAATGGTCGGTATACGTTGCATGGGGATGCTCCTCAGGGTAGTGATACTCGAATCAGCGGCAAAGGCCTGCTGAACAACTCTTTGAGTAAATCAGGAATTATGTAACAATAAAATCGTTATATTCGGATGTATATACCCGTTTTATTGATGTTAATTGCACTAACGTAGAGCATGCCGATGAAACTCTCTGCCGCTGATCTTAAAAGTCTCTCTGTATTTCATGCTGTGACCGAGCATCGAGGGTTTGCGGGTGCGCAAACTGCGCTGCATATGAGCCAGTCCGCAGTCAGTTTTCATATCCGCGCACTTGAAGAGCGGGTAGGGTTTACCGTATGCCGCCGGGGTCGGCAGGGGTTTGAGCTAACCGAGCGGGGCACCATTGTGTATGAGCGTGCCAAGGTGTTGCTCGCATCTGTGGACGATTTTGATAGCGAGATGAATGAGCTGCGCAGTTCCGTTTATGGCACGCTGCGTCTAGGCGTGGTTGATAACACCATTATGGATGTGGATCTTGACCTACAGGGTGTGATTGGCGAGTTTCTGCGCAAGAACCCTAAAGCGCGACTCAATATTACCGTGGGTAGTCCTGATCGCTTGATCGGCGAGATCGCCAATGGTGAAGTGCAGCTAGGCATCTTACCGGAAATGGCACAAATTGAAGGCTTGCAGCATCGTCAAGTATACACTGAGGTGCACAGGATTTATTGCGCTAAACGGCATCCACTGTTTGCACGCGATAGCGCCCAGCTAACGGTAGAAGAAGTCATCAATCATCCGTTTGTGGTGCGCCCATACGCCAACCTGCAAGAGCTTAAAAGCTTTCCCAATGCAGAAGTAGGCGCCCATGCGTCAAATATGGAAGCCCAAGCGCTATTAATTTTAAGCGGCCACTTTATTGGCAATCTACCCCACTATTACGCCAATCACTGGGTAGAGAGGGGTGAACTCAAAGCGCTGCTGCCTGATCTCGTTGAGATTGTTTCGCCGTTTTGTGTTGTTACCCGAACAGGCCGACGCCCCTCGCTCATTGTGCGCACCTTTATTCAAGAGCTGGTGGCCCGGCTTTGGCAGCAATCACACTTGGTTGAAGCGTATAAAGAGGAATAATTTACTGACTAACATCGGCTCAATTGATGATTCTTGATTCTCTAAAGAATTGCTTTCTAGGCTCTTGGAAACTGCTTTGTTTCAATGTTTTCGGACATTGACCAAAGTGGTAATATAGCCGCCTTAAGTGAGGTGTCTGATGACCAAAAAACGACGTTCTTTTCGTTTGAGTTCAAGCGAAAAGCTGCTGGCCTGATGGTTAACTAAGGATGCTCATCTACACCGACCCGTACGTCCTTGGGCATGGGTAAACGCGCTCTGCGACGATAGGTTCAGAAACTGTTCAGCGATCAGTTTGCCATTCTCTTTGAAAGCCTGCCCATCGACCGATTCATGCTCCTTTAACCGATGCTCCAGCATATTCGGGTTGACCCCCAGACTTCGCGCCGCGTGGGCTCACGAATATCCCGGCTCCGACTCAAGACTTATGGCGTCCAGCTCAAATTTCTTTGAGTACAGCTTTCTCGTGGTCATGTAGGTTCTCCAAGTTTAGGGTATTATTCCTTATCTGGGCTGGTCACATCCACTCAGCCACTTTACAATAAATAATCACTTTTAGACCCTGCCTAACTATCCGCAAGCGTGATCAGTATTTAGAAGGAGCTAGCATGCCCACATTTATGAATGACCCTACCATGCCCACCCCAAGCTTCCCCGGTAGCCACATGGTAATCGATGACCACTATGTGTTTATTTCAGGGCTAACCGTCGTTGATCTTTCCAACGGCCATGCCGCACGGGGAGATATTAAAGAAGAAACGCGTCTTATCATGCGTGCACTGTCACGCATGCTTGAGACGGTAGGTGGCAGCCTGACGGATATACTGCGGGTGGATATCCACCTCACTGATTTACATGCCATCCAAGATATGGACTCTGTATATTCAGAGCATTTTGAACCCGGTCGCTACCCTGCCCGTACCTGCACGGAATCGCCTAACATCTGTGGCGGTGGTAATGTTGAAATTACCGTGATGGCCAAACGCCAGCCTCAATCAGAGCAATAACCACATCGATATCTATGCAGACTTCCAGCAAACCGCCAAGCGATCAATTTCACGTTGGGCTTGGTAATCGTTTCGCTCACCATTAGTGAGGTCCAGCCGTTTTAGTAGCGCTTGGCAGGCATCGGGACGATGAACTAATCCATACAGATAAGCGCTCATTATTTGCCCGTCATCGCTAATGGCATCTTTTGGCTGTCCCTCTATACAAATTAACGGCGAACTAAGCGCAGATCTCTTGCAAACGCCGTTATGAATTTCATACCATACGCCTGAAGCACTTTCATCTACCATCATTCCGTTCACATCGCGTAATTGGTTGCCAGCCATCATACGAGTTGTGAGGGGTAACAACTCCAATTCGGACGTTTTCCCTCGCTTGCCCTTCATGCCATCAGAGTCATCTACCCACTCGCACGTAAAATCTGTTTCTTTGGTGGATGCTCAAAAAGAAAATCAATTGCATACGAAAGATCACCGTCAGGTTCATCGAGAACCAAACAGCCAATAAAAAAGATCCTACGTTTTCACGTAAGACCTGGAAAATGTGGCGCGTCCGACAGGATTCGAACCTGTGACCACAGCCTTCGGAGAGCACCGCTACTTTTGAGCACAAGGCTGATAGGGCTTCATTGTCCGGAAATAGAATATTTGATCGGTGCCCAAAGTTGTGCTCGGAGCTAGTTGTTAGGATTTTACGCCTTGGAGAGTGGTTGGCAACTGTTAGGTAATGAGTGTCCGGAATCCGGACATCCAAGGATTCGGTGAGCGCAGTATGTGGTTGTGTTGAATTAACAATAACGGGCTGATAGCCCACCCATGAACCTGCTGGACACAGGCCTTGCTTCCCTAGATAAGCCGCGCATCGGCATTGGCATGTGTCACTTGGACTGCAGGTCGCGGCTGAAACTCCCCGAAAAGAATGCTCCGCGGGCGCCTGGATGTGAGATCAGGAATGAGTTGGCGAAATCACCAACTGCCGACCAGCACATCGTTGAAGTGGGCGGTAGAAGCGAAAAAAATCTAAATTACTCATCCATTGGTTGTCGAAGATACAGACGAATATACCCGATGGCAGGTGCTCATTGAGCTCGGTGGTCGAAACGTTAATGATGCCATGTCGCCCTCTGCTCGGGCGGATTTATAAGCACTAACCGATAGCTCTCTGAACTGCCACATAATGCGTGACTTCGTCGCCATCCATTACCGGTGAGATTTTCCATTCAATGATAAAAGAGGAGCCGTCCTTGCGGTAATTGATGGTGTCGCCGTGAAAGGTCCGATTATTTTTCAGATCGTCAGACAAGCGCTCTTTTACTCCTCTCTCGGTTTTCGGTCCCTGAAGCAATCCTGGTGTTTTTCCGATTACTTCATCCGCAGAATAGCCGGTCAGATTGCTGAAGGCCTGATTTACATAGATGATCACAGAATTAGTATGATCGAAAGAAGCTTTTGTCACCATGATCGATTCAAAAGCCAAGCCAGCGACGGTTTGAAACAGTGGGGATTGAAGCACGTCTTCAGAATTGTTCATACATGTCCCTTTGCGTTAAAAACGATTTTTATTTGACAACTCACTGCTATTCTACGAACCGCGCTTCTCACTGTATCAGTTCGGAAGCAAACCACACCTGACCAACTACGCTAACACATAGGGGCGGCTCTATCTTGCCCTGCGCCACCGGTGTAAACGTGAATTCGTGGCTGACTTGTTCCGGTTTGCGAAGACCAAGGGCTGGAGCCCGTCAGAGCGCGACAACCCGGTTGAAGTCACGTATTCAAAAACCGATTACGGTAAAGACCGCCAGCGCATGAACCTGGATCAATACCGGTCCATTCATGCGATCGCTCCGCGCCGGGCGCCGACGCACAGAGTGAGGGCAGGGGGTCGCGAGCACTGGATCTAGCTCATGGCTCTACGAAAAAGCAGGGTACAGTCAGGGATATGTACAAGCGCTGAGGGGTAACAGTGACAAGAAGATAACGGCGTATTACCAAGCTGGGCATGAACAAAAATGGATGACGGTGGCTGCGGAATTGAGCCTGAAACTAATACTATATAAGCGGGACGTTTTACAACAGCATTACAACAATTTTCAAAATGGGGTTTTGCGAGGTCGTGGAAGTCATTGAAAAAAATGGTAGGACCAGGCAGATTTGAACTGCCGACCTCTGCCATGTCAAGGCAGCGCTCTAACCAACTGAGCTATGGTCCTGTTTTGCAACGCAGCGAAATATACTGATTCGGCTGCGATGCGTCAACTTTTTATTGGCTAAGGCTATAAGCCTTTTTTATAGATGTTTTCGTAAACGTAATTGGTTGCTTCTACAAAGCCGTCTATACTGCCGCAGTCAAAACGCCGGCCTTTGAATTGGTAAGCCAGTACGCAACCGGTTTTGGCTTGTTCCAGCAGGGCGTCAGTAATTTGCATTTCACCGTTCTTGCCAGGTGGCGTGCGCTCTAGAATGTCGAAAATATCCGGTGTCAGAATATAACGACCGATGATGGCCATGTTGCTGGGCGCGTCTTCAGGCGCAGGTTTTTCGACCATGTCCGTTACCCGGAACAGGCCATCTTTCATGCACTCGCCGGCAATTACACCGTACTTGTGGGTTTCGTTGGCCGGTACTTCTTCAATGGCCACAATAGAGCAGCGGAACTGGCTATAAAGCTTGACCATTTGTGCCAGTACGCCGTCTCCGCCGTCAGGCCCCACGCAGAAGTCGTCGGCCAGCACCACAGCGAAAGGGTTGTCGCCCACCAAGTTGCGCCCGGTCAGGATTGCATGGCCCAGGCCCTTCATTTCGCTCTGACGGGTAAAGGCGAAGGTATTGTTGTCAATCAAATCGCGGATAGAGGTCAGTAAACCCTCTTTGCCTGAACCCGCAATTTGGTGCTCAAGCTCGTAGCTGATGTCGAAATGATCTTCAATGGCGCGCTTGCCGCGGCCGGTAACAAACCCGAATTCGTGAATGCCGGCATCTGATGCCTCTTCAACACCGTACTGAACCAATGGTTTGTTGACGATGGGCAGAATTTCCTTGGGCATGGCCTTAGTGGCCGGTAAAAAGCGGGTGCCATAACCGGCAACGGGAAACAGGCACTTCTTGATCATTTCAGCGTCCTTATGAAAGTCGGTATTGGCGAAGTTTACCCAAGTTGATGGCTAAAATGCAGTTTCACCAAAAGAAAGATTGCTGCCTGCTTGTGATCAGGCGCGGCGAAGAGTATTAAAACCGGTTTCTGGCTTGATGAACAAGCTTTTACAAACGTGTCACATAAAGCGCGACAACACGTGTGGTGTTGTATAGTCACAACAAATTGAGTTGAACTCAGGGAATACCATCCATGCTTGCAAGGACAGCCCGTGTTGTAAACGGGTGCATTGTCGTATTCTGCCTGGGCGCCAGCGCTCCAGTCTGGAGCTTTGGTTTTAACGATGTCACGAAAAAAGCTCAGGCGCTGGCGCAAAGTCCTTACAAAGCGCCCAGCGCAGTTCCCGACTTTTTAACGTCATTGCCCTACGACCGTTACCAGTCAATCCGCTTCAAGCCCGAAGCCAATCTTTGGCGTCAGCCGGACAGTGCGGAAAAAAAGCATTTTGAAGTCATGATGGTGCCCACTGGCAACGTATATCGGCACGCGGTTACCTTGAACGAAGTGGATCAAGAGGGCGTAAGGCCGCTGATTTTTAATCGCGATCACTTTACCTACCCTTCGCCTGATCTGGCCAAGCGTATTCCAACCGACCTGGGTTACGCGGGTTTTTGGCTGACTTGGCCCTTACAATCATCGTCCGCAATTAAGAGCGCCGAACGCCAGGGCAACCAGTTCCTGGTGTTCGGCGGCGCCAGTTATTTTCGCGGTGTTGGGGCCGATAACGGTTTCGGCTTGGCAGCCCGGGGATTGGCTATAGACACCGGCTTACCTTCCGGCGAAGAGTTTCCGGCGTTCACCGAGTTTTGGTTGGAACGACCAGCTGCCAACGCAGCTACTATGACGGTTTATGCATTGTTAGATAGCCCCAGCGCAACCGGCGCTTACCGTTTTGTGATCAGCCCGAACACGGTCACTGGCATCGAGGTCAGTGCCCGCCTGTTTGCCCGCAGCAATATCGATCAGATTGGCCTGGCGCCGCTCACGTCCATGTTCTACTACGGCGAGAACACACGTCAGCCAGCGGGGGAATGGCGGCCCCAGGTTCACGACTCTGATGGCCTGCTAATACGGGACGAAAAATCCGCTGACGTGACCGAGTGGGTATGGCGGCCATTACTGAACCCCACCAGTTTGCGGATAAATTATTTTCAAGTGACCAACCTGAAAGGGTTTGGGCTGATGCAGCGAGATACTCGCTTTGATGATTTTTCAGACGCAGAAGCCCACTACGAAAAGCGCCCGAGCGCGTGGATTGACAACACCGACGATTGGGGCTCAGGTGAAGTTGTGCTGGTAGAAATCCCCACATCCTCAGAGAGCAACGACAACATCGTGGCCTTTTGGAAGCCGCGTCAGAAAATCGAGAAGGGCGCAGAGCTGAATTTCCAGTACCGCCTTAGATTCGGAGAACATACCGCGTTTGACGGTAATATTGGCCGCGTTGTGGACACCTGGGTGGGTGCTGGCCGAATTAATGGCGTTAACCAGAGCGAAAACAATCGCAACCTGCAAGGTACCTGGCGGGTGGTCGTCGACTTTGAGGGAAAAACCCTGAACGCCGCCAGTGTTCCCGTTGTCAGCGAAGTGGGCACCAACGACAGCGCCGAAATACTGGAACACTTTGTAGAGCACCTGCCCGAGCAGGGCATCTGGCGCCTGTCGATGCTGGTCAAGCCTGCGCCCGATAAGGACACACCTCTAAGGGCGCGATTATTGGCAGGCCCGAATGCGGTGTCTGAAACCTGGTTGTATCAGCTGCCTGACTTAGCCCAGGCGAGGGACTAAGCGTGGAGCAGCTACCGTGCCAGAAGGCACTGAACCGGGTAATAGCTTACCTTCGCGGCAGCGGAATCAAACCGGGTGTCAATGAATGCCGCACCGCGCTTGAACTGGTTGATCATGCGTTGCAGCAGGCCCCCGATGGCGATTATCTAAAGCTGGTGATGGAACTGCTGCCCCAGTATTTCGAGTTGCCACAACCAAAACTGTCGCTTGAAGCCGGGCCAGAGCTGCTCAGGGGAAGCATGGGTTATGAATGATCGGGCTCCCCAGAAACTCTGGCGCTGGCGCACGGTAGCCAGAATAAGGCGCAGCTTGCTGGCGCTGCTGGTATTTGGCCAAACCGCGATAGCCAGCTATTACTTGTTGTGGATCATGCCCTACCACGGAGGCACCGCGGTAGAAATTGGCCTGCTGGTATTGTTTGCATTGCTCTACGCCTGGATAGCCGTAGGTTTTTGGACCGCGGTGGTTGGATTTGTGTTGCGGCTGATGGGTGGAGATAAGCACTCGCTGCTAAACCGTTACAGCAGCGATGACCTGGAAAACACCCCGCTGGTCAAAACCGCCATTGTGCTGCCTGTTTACCACGAACCGGTGCACTGGACGTTTAGCGGACTGAAAGCGGTGTATCACGAGCTGGAGTGCAACGGCCAGATTGAACACTTTGAATTTTTCATACTGTCAGACAGCCGGAATCCGGAAATATGGTTGGAAGAACAAGCAAAATGGCACCAGCTGTGTGACGAGTTGGGTGCCCACGGCCGTCTGTTTTACCGCCGCCGCGGCGTTAACCTGAACTATAAAAGCGGCAACGTCGCCGATTTCCTGCGGCGTTGGGGCCGGCGCTTCAAATACATGGTGGTGTTAGACGCAGACAGCTTGATGAGTGGGCGCACCATCGTGCGCATGGTTCAGTTAATGGAGCGCGAGCCACAGGTTGGAATACTGCAAACAAACCCCTCCATTATTAACGGCCAGTCGCTGTTTGCCCGTCTGCAACAGTTTGGCAATCGGCTGTATTCCTCACTCTTTGCGACGGGCATTGCCGCTGTGCAAATGGGTCATGCCGCTTTTTGGGGCCACAACGCCATACTGCGCGTAGAGCCGTTTATGCAGCACTGCGGTTTGCGTAAATTACGTGGCTTTGGGGTGTTTGAAGGGCCGATCATGAGCCACGATTTTGTCGAGGCTGCCTATATTGGCCGCGCCGGTTACGAAGTCTGGCTGGAACCCGGTTTGGGCGAAAGTTTTGAAGAGTCACCGCCCACGCTGGCGGATGAACTGTCACGTGACAATCGCTGGGCCAAAGGCAATCTGCAGCACCTGTGGATTCTGTGTTTTGGCCGCCGCATCTGTTTGGCGCACCGCATGGCGTTCCTCAACGGCATAATGGCCTACGTGGCTTCGCCCTTGTGGCTAGCGTTTCTGGCGTTAACCACAGTGGCTGCCGCGGAGTTAACGTTGTCGCCCATCGAGTATTTTCCTGCCGGCCACGAAGGGCTCTTCCCACTCTGGCCGGAATGGCGGCCAGAGTGGGCGCTTACTCTCGCCCTTAGCACCTTGGCCTTGCTGTTCGTGCCAAAATTTCTGGCCATTATCGACGCCATCATTCATGGCTTAGCCAAAGGCTTCGGTGGCCCTTGGCGGCTGTTTTTAAGCGTGTGGGTAGAAATTGTATTCTCGGTGTTACTGGCACCCATCCGCATGCTGGCTCACAGCCGGTTCGTAATCGCGTCTTTGTTAAACGTCTCCCTAAGCTGGGCCGGGCAAAATCGCACGGAAGAAACCGGCTGGCGCGAGGCGTTAATAACCCAGGCACCGGGATTAATAATGGGCGGTAGCTGGGCGGTGTTCGCCTGGTGGTTAGATGTCAGTTTTTTCATTTGGTCTCTGCCTGTTGCTGTGCCTTTAATACTTGCCGCGCCCACCTCGGTGCTGCTTAGCCGGGTCAGAGTCGGTCAAGCCATACGCCGCGCCGGGCTGCTACTGATTCCTGAAGAGCTGGCACCGTTGCCTTTGCTGAAAAACGCCGCCGAGAATCGAGCCCAGCCGGCCAGCCCCTGGAGTATTGGCCGCTTTGAACAGGCCGTTCTGGTGCCGCTGGTTCACCAGCAACAACTGGCGCTGGCCAGGCCGGACCGCCATTCCAGGCGAGCCGTAAGGCTCAACAGCCTGGTGGACCAATGCATCCGCACCGGCCCGGCGGCATTGAATAAAAAACAAATCAGCGAATTGTGTCAAGACCGAGTGGCCCTGGCCGAGCTTCATCGCCGCGCCTGGATCGCGCCAACGGAAAGTTATTGGGGCCAGGCGATCGCCCGTCTTTGACAAATGGATAGTGAAGAATAACGAACTCAACCAACAACTGACCATCGATCAACAACAGAACATCGACAACCGACCAAGATGACTTTTGAGGTTTAATAATGCGCCGTCGCTCTCTTCTAAAAGCCGTATCTGCTGCTGTTTTAGGCGTGTTACCCATACCGGCCTTGCTGCAAGCGGGTGAAGTGGCTCGCAGCACAAAACGCAGCGGGTCTTTTGATTACGCCTGGCTCAAAGGCCATGCCCGCCATCTGGCCAACAAAGCCTACCAACCGCAAGCCAGCGGCATCCCCGCAAGCCTGAACACCTTAAGCTGGGATGACTACCAAGCCATTCGCTTCAAGCCCCAGGATGCGCTCTGGCGCAGCGACGATTTATTGTTTCAGGTGCAGCTTTTCCATCTTGGCTTGTACTTCAAAAAACCAGTGCAAATATTCGAAGTGGACGGCGGTATCGCCCGAGCCTTGGAATATCGTCAAAGCAACTTCGACTACAGCGGCAAACAGGCACTGGGTAACTTGGAATCGAATCTCGGTTACGCCGGCTTTCGCTTGCACTTCTACACCAATTTTCAATTAGATCTGGCGTCTTTTCTGGGTGCTAGTTACTTCCGTGCGGTGGGCGAATCCATGCAGTACGGTTTGTCTGCCCGCGGCCTGGCCGTAGACACGGGCATGAGCAGAGAAGAAGAATTCCCCGACTTCACCACCTTCTGGCTAGAGAAACCGGCCCCCGGCCAGGACTTTGTCACCGTCTGGGCTTTACTGGATTCTCCCAGCGTTACCGGCGCCTATGCCTTCCGTATTCAGCCTGGGCAAAATACAGTGATGGACGTGGATGTGGCGCTCTACCCGCGAAAAGCCATCGAACGGGTGGGCATTGCGCCGTTAACCAGCATGTACCAAATGGGCGAAAACGATCGCCGTATGGCGTACGACTGGCGTCCGGAAATTCACGACTCAGATGGCCTGGCGATTCAAAACGGCAACAACGAATGGCTGTGGCGGCCGTTGATGAACCCCCGCAACGTGCATGTCAGCAGTTTTGTTGACAATAACCTGAAAGGCTTTGGCCTGTTGCAACGCGACCGTAACTTTGAGCACTACCAAGACGACGGCGTGTTCTACAATCGCCGGCCAAGCGCCTGGATTACGCCAAAAGGAGATTGGGGCCCAGGGCAGGTAATGCTCACTGAAATCCCCACCGGAAACGAAACATTCGACAATATCGTGGCATTCTGGAATCCGCAAAAGCCTTTGGCTGTTGGCAAAGAACACCTGTTTTCCTACATTCTAACTTGGGGTGAACAGCCACCGGTGCAGCCAGACAAGTTGGCGCAAGTGCAGGCCACCCGTACCGGGCTTGGCGGCGTTATAGGCCAGCAGCGGGAGGTATTTTCCTGGCGGTTTGCGATCGATTTTGGTGGTGGTGGTTTGAGCATGTTGGCGGCCGATGCCGAGCTGGAAGTTGCCATTACAACCAGCAGTGGCAAGGTAGAAATAGCGTCTGTACGCCCTCTGGACTCGATTAAGGGCTACCGCGCAATGTTTGATTTGGTGCCCGGTGAATCGGGTGATCCCGTCGACATCCGTCTGCAGCTGACGCTCAGCGGGCAACCGGTCTCAGAAATGTGGCTTTACCAGTACACGCCGCCGCCAGCGAGCGAGCAAGCTCGGTTTTTGGAACTGTAATACGTCCGATAGAGTGTCTTATACTGAAGGATTGTTGACAATCCGCGTGATGGCGCGTAATTTCGCATCATTATTCTTAGGATTGTTAACAAAGCATGTTGGAAACCGTCTCGCAAGTCTATACTCGTGCCGATGAAGCCTTCGATTGTCTACAAACGGCGATTGTGAAAGGCGACCTAATCCCGGGCGAAAAAATCGGTGAAGTTGAGCTCTGCTCCCGCTTTCATTTAACCCGCGGGCCGCTGCGCGAAGCGTTGGGACGCCTGGAATCCCGGGGCTTGCTGGTACGCCGCCCCCACGCAGGGGTGAAAGTGGTCGCCGTAAGCGCCGACGAGTTAATAGAGCTCTATCGCATACGCGAACTGATGGAAGGCCTGGCCGCACGGCAGGCCGCCGAACGCATGACAGATGCAGAAATTGCCGCCTTGCGTGCCACCCTCGACACCCACGAAACCATGATCGAACAAGCCCAGGGCCAGGCGTACTACCAGGCTGAGGGCGACTACGATTTTCATCACCGCATCGCCACTGGCAGCCGCAACACCAAGCTGACTCAAATGCTCCTGGGCGACCTATACTACATGGTGCGCATGTACCGCTACCGTTTAAGCACCTCGGCCGGACGCCCGCACATGGCGCTGGGCGAGCATCGCAATATTGTTGATGCCATTGCCAGCCGAGATGGCGACTTGGCGGAATTTCTGATGAAACGCCACATTCACGCAGCACGAAAAAACATTGAACAAAAAATCCGCGACGGCGAACTGACCATTTAACCCATCAGCAAACCATCGTCATCTTTATCCAAAGGAGGCAACACCATGTCCAGCAAACTTTCCCCGGGTGCCCGTTTTCGTAAAGCCCTGAACGACAACAAGCCCCTGCAGATTGTTGGTACCATCAACGCCTACGCGGCCATGATGGCCGAGCGGGTGGGGCACCAGGCTATTTACCTGTCTGGTGGCGGTGTTGCAAACGCCTCCTATGGCTTGCCAGATCTGGGCATGACCAGTCTGAACGACGTAGTAGAAGACGTGCGCCGTATTACCGCCGCTACGGATATTCCGCTGCTGGTAGACATAGACACCGGTTGGGGTGGCGCATTCAACATTGGCCGTACCATTCAGCAAATGGAAAAAGCCGGTGCAGCCGCCGTTCACCTTGAAGACCAGGTGGCCCAGAAACGCTGTGGCCACCGCCCGAACAAAGAAATTGTCTCCAAAGAAGAAATGGTAGACCGCATAAAAGCAGCCGTTGACGCCCGCGCCGACAGAGACTTCTTCATCATGGCCCGTACCGATTCGTTCCAGAAAGAAGGCCTGGAAGCCGCCATTGATCGCGCCAAAGCTTATATAGAAGCCGGTGCCGACGGCATCTTCGCTGAAGCCGTAAACGAGCTGGAACACTACAAAGCCTTCTCTGCAGCCCTGGGCAATGTGCCGCTGCTGGCTAACATCACCGAATTTGGCGCTACGCCGCTGTACAACCGCAAAGAGCTGGGCGACGCCGGTGCCAGCATGGTGCTTTACCCACTGAGCGCCTTCCGCGCCATGAACAAAGCCGCCGTAACAGTTTACCAAGACATTCTGGAGAAGGGCGACCAGAAAGATGTAATCGACCTGATGCAAACCCGCATGGAACTATACGACTACCTGAACTACCACGATTTCGAACAGAAGCTTGACCAGCTTTTCCAGCAGTCCAAAGGCTGAGAGAGAAAGAGTAGGGGACGAATTTAAAATCCGTCCCCGACCTGACAATAGGGGACAGACCTTAGGTCTGTCCCCGGTATAACAAATTAGGGGACAGATTTTAAATCTGTCCCCGGTTTTAAGGAAAAGCACCCATGGCTGAAGCAAAAAAATTAAGTGGCGCAGGACTGCGCGGACAAGTAGCCGGTGAAACCGCACTCTGCACCGTCGGCCTAACCGGAACCGGCCTCACCTATTGCGGCTACGACATTAGCGACCTGGCAGACAACGCCCAGTTCGAAGAAGTGGCCTATCTGCTGTTGCAAGGCAAGCTGCCAAACCAGCAGGAACTGGACGCCTACAAAGCCAAACTTAAAAGCCTGCGCACGCTGCCAGACGCACTGAAAACCGTGCTGGAAAATATCCCCAAAGACGCCCACCCGATGGATGTGATGCGCACCGGCTGCTCGATGCTGGGCAACCTGGAAACCGAGCAAAACTTCAGTGAGCAAGACGACAAAATCGACCGACTGCTGGCTGTGTTCCCAAGTATCATCAATTACTGGTACAGCTTTGCCCACAAAGGTGTGCGCATTGATACCAACAGTAGCTCCGATTCCATCGGCGGCCACTTCTTAGAGTTGCTGCACGGCAAAAAGCCAAGCGAGCTGCACGAACGGGTGATGAACGTTTCCCTGATTCTGTACGCCGAGCACGAATTCAACGCGTCTACCTTCGCTGCGCGCGTTTGTGCCTCTACCTTGTCTGACATCCACAGCTGCGTAACTGGCGCCATTGGTACCTTGCGTGGCCCGCTGCACGGCGGCGCCAACGAAGCGGCGATGGAACTGATCCAGAAATTCAAGACCCCGGAAGAAGCCGAAGACGGCTTGATGGGTATGTTACAACGCAAAGAAAAAATCATGGGCTTCGGCCATGCGGTTTACAGCGACTCCGACCCGCGCAACGTAATCATTAAAAAATGGGCCGAAAAACTGTCGAAAGAAGTGAACGATACCGTGCTCTATCCGGTATCTGTGCGCTGTGAAGAAGTCATGTGGCGCGAGAAGAAGCTGTTCTGCAACGCCGACTTCTTTCACGCCTCTACTTACCACTTCATGGGCATTCCTACTGGACTGTTCACGCCTATTTTTGTGATGTCACGGGTGTCCGGCTGGACCGCGCACGTTAAAGAGCAGCGCGCCAACAACCGTATCATTCGCCCGAGTGCGGAATACACCGGCCCCGAACACGCCGAATGGCTGCCGATCGAAAAGCGCTAGCGCCAGATAAGGGACGGATTTGAAATCCGTCCCTTATATCGAGACCAGCCGGAGGACAGAATTAAATTCTGTCCTCAACATCTGTTGCGTAGAGAGCCCAAAATATGAACACCCACTACCGCAAAAACCTGCCAGGCACCAGCCTGGACTATTTCGACACCCGCCAGGCCATCGAAGACATACAGCCTGGCGCCTACGCCAAACTGCCGTACACCTCCCGCGTTTTAGCCGAGCAACTGATTCGCCGTGGCGAACCCGACATGCTCACCGAATCACTGAAGCAGTTTATCGAACGCAAGCAAGACCTGGATTTCCCCTGGTACCCGGCCCGCGTCGTCACCCACGACATCCTGGGTACCACCGCTCTGGTTGACCTGGCGGGTCTGCGCGATGCCATCGCCCTAAAAGGCGGTGACCCAGCAAAAGTAAACCCGGTGGTACCTACCCAGCTGATTGTGGACCACTCCCTGGCGGTAGAAGCTGCGGGTTTTGACCCAGACGCATTCGATAAAAACCGCGTCATCGAAGATCGCCGCAACGATGACCGTTTCCACTTCATCGAGTGGACAAAAACCGCCTTTAAAAACGTTGACGTGATTCCTGCCGGTAACGGCATCATGCATCAGATTAACCTGGAAAAAATGTCTCCGGTGATCCAGTCCCGTGACGGCGTTGCCTTTCCGGACACCTGCGTCGGCACCGACAGCCACACCCCGCACATCGACTGCCTGGGCGTAATTGCCATTGGCGTGGGTGGTCTTGAAGCAGAAACCGTCATGCTCGGCCGCCCATCCATGATGCGGGTGCCCGACATTATTGGTGTAAAACTCACTGGCAAGCGCCAGCCGGGCATCACCGCGACTGATATCGTGTTGGCCATTACCGAATTTCTACGTAAAGAGCGTGTGGTTTCCGCCTACCTGGAATTCTTTGGCGAAGGCGCGGAAAGTCTGACTATCGGCGACCGTGCCACCATTTCCAACATGACCCCGGAATTTGGTGCTTCTGCCGGCATGTTCTACATCGACCAGCAAACCATCGATTATTTGAGGCTGACCGGTCGTGAGCCAGAGCAGATTGCATTAGTAGAAACCTACGCCAAGCACACTGGCTTGTGGGCCGACGCGCTGGTCGAAGCGGAATACGAGCGGGTGCTGGAATTTGACCTGTCCACCGTTGTGCGCAACGTGGCTGGCCCTTCTAGCCCTCATCGCCGCGTAGCGACCAGCGATCTGCACGCCCAGGGCATTGCCGGTAATCTGGAAAGGGCCTTGGCGGAAGAAGCCGAAGGCAAAATGCCAGACGGCGCGGTGATCATCGCCGCGATTACCTCCTGCACCAATACCTCAAACCCCCGCAACGTGGTCGCTGCTGGCCTGATTGCGAAAAAAGCCAACGAGCTGGGTCTGGTGCGTAAGCCTTGGGTGAAATCTTCCTTTGCACCGGGTTCCAAAGTCGCCCGCTTGTATCTGGAAGAAGCTGGCCTGCTGAAAGAAATGGAAAAGCTGGGCTTTGGTATCGTCGGCTACGCTTGCACCACTTGCAACGGCATGTCTGGCGCTTTGGATCCGAAAATCCAGAAAGAAATTATCGACCGCGACCTTTACTCCACCGCGGTACTGTCGGGTAACCGTAACTTCGACGGCCGTATACATCCGTATGCCAAGCAAGCATTCCTGGCATCGCCGCCCTTAGTTGTGGCTTACGCCATCGCCGGTACCGTGCGTTTTGACATCGAAAAAGACGTCCTGGCCAAAGACAAAGACGGCAACCCGGTTACCCTGAAAGACATCTGGCCAAGCGATGAAGAAATCGACGTCATCGTAAAATCCAGCGTTAAGCCCGAACAGTTCAAACAGGTGTACATCCCGATGTTTGATCTGGGCGCGTTCGAAGAAGCCGAAAGCCCCCTGTATGACTGGCGCCCGAAGAGCACCTATATTCGTCGCCCGCCATACTGGGAAGGCGCACTGGCAGCCGAACGCACCATGAAAGGCATGCGCCCACTGGCGATTCTGCCGGATAACATCACCACCGATCACCTATCGCCGTCTAACGCCATCATGATGGACAGCGCTGCCGGTGAATACCTGCACAAAATGGGCCTGCCAGAGGAAGATTTCAACTCCTACGCAACCCATCGCGGGGACCATCTGACCGCCCAGCGCGCCACCTTTGCCAACCCCAAGCTGATGAACGAAATGGTACGGGACGAGAAAGGCGAGATTATCCAGGGTTCCATGGCCCGTGTGGAGCCGGAAGGCAAAAACCTGCGCATGTGGGAAGCCATTGAAACCTACATGGAACGCAAGCAGCCGCTGATCATCGTGGCCGGCGCCGACTATGGCCAGGGTTCCTCCCGCGACTGGGCCGCCAAAGGCGTGCGATTAGCTGGCGTAGAAGCCATTGCCGCTGAAGGCTTTGAACGCATCCACCGTACCAATCTGGTGGGCATGGGCGTGCTGCCACTGGAATTTAAACCGGGTACCACCCGCTTGACCCTGAAGCTGGACGGCACCGAAACCTACGACGTAGAAGGCGATATGAGCCCACGTTCCGACATGACTCTGGTTATTCACCGCACCAACGGCGAAACCCTGAACGTACCTGTAACCTGCCGCCTGGACACCGCAGACGAAGTGTCTGTGTTTGAAGCCGGCGGTGTATTGCAGCGCTTTGCTCAGGATTTCCTTGAGGCAGAGGGGGCGGTCGCATGAGCGGTCTTGTGAGCCAGGTACCACAAGTAAAAATCCCCGCGACCTATATGCGCGGCGGCACCAGCAAAGGCGTGTTCTTCCGTTTGGAAGACCTGCCCGAGCGCGCGCAGATCCCGGGCCCGGCCCGGGATAACCTGTTGCTGCGGGTGATCGGCAGCCCGGATCCCTACGGCAAACAGACCGACGGCATGGGCGGTGCAACCTCCAGCACCAGTAAAACCGTTATTTTGAGCAAAAGCACCCAGCCAGACCACGATGTGGATTATCTGTTTGGCCAGGTCAGCATAGACAAACCCTTTGTGGACTGGAGCGGCAACTGCGGCAACCTCACCGCAGCAGTCGGGGCCTTTGCCATTAGCAGTGGCTATGTGGAAAAAGATCGCTTACCCGAAAATGGTACAGGAAGTGGAACAGTCATCGTCCGCATCTGGCAGGCCAACATACGCAAAACCATCATAGCCAAAGTACCGGTCACCAATGGCGAAGTGCAGGAAACCGGTGATTTCGAGCTGGATGGGGTCACCTTCCCAGCGGCCGAAGTACAAGTGGAATTCATCGACCCGGCCGACGGCGAAGGCGCCATGTTCCCCACCGGCAACCTGGTCGACGACCTGGAAGTACCAGGCGTTGGAACCCTGAAAGCCACCATGATCAACGCCGGTATTCCCACGGTGTTTATCAATGCAGACGCGGTGGGCTACAACGGCACCGAACTGCAGGATGCGATTAATGGCAACCCCGAGGCGCTGGTGATGTTTGAAACTATTCGTGCCTACGGTGCGCTGAAAATGGGGCTGATCCAGAACATCGAAGAAGCGGCTGCGCGCCAGCACACACCAAAAGTAGCGTTTGTTGCGCCGCCTGCGGGCTACAGCGCTTCAAGCGGTAAAGCCATTGCCATTGACGACATAGACCTAGTCGTTAGAGCTTTGTCTATGGGCAAACTGCACCATGCCATGATGGGTACAGCGGCCGTCGCTATAGCAACGGCTGCGGCCATTCCCGGCACCCTGGTAAACCTGGCGGCTGGCGGCGGTGACCGTACATCGGTCACCTTTGGCCATCCGTCTGGCACCTTGCAGGTGGGTGCAGAAGCCAAAGAAGTAGACGGCCAGTGGACAGCCAAAAAGGCTATTATGAGCCGCAGCGCGCGAGTGCTGATGGAAGGCTGGGTAAGAATTCCCGGAGATTCGTTTTAGCTTCGTAGCTTTCCAGATTTTGAAAGTACCCCCGCGCTAATAACCGGCTACCCTTAGGGAATAACCGGAGACCCAGCCGGGGGTATTTTTTTACCCGCACATTTCAAACAGGAGAAAATCCATGTCTGCCACATTCGATCTAAACGAACGCCCGGATTACGACGATATCCTGCAAACCATCGCCGACTACGTCCTCAACTACCAAATCAAAAGTGACGAGGCCTGGACCATCGCCCGCCATTGCTTGATGGACACCTTGGGTTGCGGCCTTCTGGCCCTGAAATTTCCGGAATGCACCAAGCTTTTAGGCCCGTTGGTAGAAGGCACCATCGTACCCAACGGCGCGCGAGTCCCCGGCACATCGTTCCGTATGGATCCGGTCAAAGCCGCCTGGGACATTGGTTGCATTATTCGCTGGCTGGATTACAACGACACCTGGCTGGCGGCCGAATGGGGCCACCCGTCAGACAACCTGGGCGGCATACTCGCCGTAGCAGACCACCTGTCGCAAAAGCGCGTGGCCGAAGGCAAATCCCCCATCGCCATGAAAGCCGTGCTGGAAGCCATGATCATGGCCCACGAAATCCAGGGCGTGCTGGCGCTGGAAAACTCGTTCAATAGGGTAGGGCTAGACCACGTTCTGCTGGTGAAAGTGGCGTCTACCGCCGTGGTGGCTCGGCTGATGGGCGCCAACCGTGACCAGTTGCTGTCAGCGCTGTCACACGCCTGGGTAGACGGCCAATCCCTGCGCACCTATCGCCATGCCCCCAACGCCGGTTCCCGCAAATCCTGGGCCGCAGGCGACGCCACCTCCAGAGCCGTGCGCTTGGCAGACATTGCCATGCGCGGCGAAATGGGCATACCCGGCGCGCTCACAGCACCCCAGTGGGGCTTTAACGATGTGCTGTTCAGCAAAACCAACAAAGACCAAAAAATCAAACCTGCAGACAAGTGTCAGCTTTCTTTACGACAGGCATTTGGTTCCTACGTGATGGAAAACATCCTGTTCAAAGTGTCTTTCCCTGCAGAATTCCACGCTCAAACCGCCGCAGAAGCCGCTGTCACACTTCACCCACAAGTGAAAGACCGCCTGCAAGATATTGATAAAATAGTACTGACCACCCACGAATCCGCCATTCGTATCATTTCCAAAGTGGGCAGCCTGGCCAACGCTGCAGACCGCGACCACTGCCTGCAATACATGACAGCCGTGCCGCTGATATTTGGTGAACTCACGGCCGAGCACTATGAAGACAGCTTTCACAGTGCCCACCCAGTGATTGATCAGCTAAGAGGCAAAATGGAGGTTGTCGAAAACGAGGCTTACTCCGCGGATTATCTGGACTCAAGCAAGCGCTCAATCGCCAATGCGGTACAGATTTTCTTTAAAGACGGTACAAGCACAGAAAACGTGGTCGTCGAATATCCGATAGGCCATCGCCGCCGTCGCGAAGCCGCGATTCCGCTGCTTAAACAGAAGTTCGAGCAGAACCTTGCAACTCGTTTCCCCGCAGGCCAATGCCAGCGAATCTCCCAAGCGCTACAAAGCCAGGCGGAGCTGGAATGCATGGCCGTTCACGAATTTACGTCGCTGTTTGTGATTTGAACAAAATGTGATGAACTCTTGTCAGGAATCGTAGAAAGCAAAAACCCCGGCACAGGGCCGAGGTTTTTAAAGGCTCGCCAGTCAGGGAATGACCGGTGAAACTTACCTTTTAGGCTATTAACTTACGCGACGTTCTTACGACGGCGCGCAGCAGTCAAACCAAACAGGCCCAGACCAAGAAGCGCCAGGGTGCCAGGCTCTGGAACCGCTGCGGTCACTTTTACATCATCAATGAAATTGCCAACGGTGCCAGTCAGCGGTGTTACAGAAGTGAAGGTGATTTTAGTGATTGCGTCCTGGGCTACGAATGAATTTTGGAACGTGCTCCAGTTACTAGTCGTGTGGTCGGTGATGAGCAGCCAGGTAAGACTTCCACTTGGAGTGACAGAAAAGGAAAATTCTTCGTTGTTGTTACGGCGGGCCTGATAAGCAAAGCTGATGTCGTAGGTTTGGCCTATAACGGTACTGATATTCTGATAAAAACTGAAAGCAGCGCCTGTACCAGGATCGGCGTTTAGCTCGACAAATTGGTTACCTTCTTTAGCGGTTTCGCCCCTAAAGTTGTTCCAAATTTCGAATCTGTTGTTATCGGCTTTCCATCCATCGATAACAGCGAACGATTTCCAGCTATTCACAGATATGGAGTTGCTTTCGAAGCTGCCATTCTGAATCAGGTTTCCAGTGACAGGGGCCGCAATGGCAGGGGCTGCAATAGCAAGAGAAAAACTGAAAGCGCTTATAGCGGCGATACGGTTGAATAAAGACATAAGATTTTCCTTAACTAAGTTTTTTTCTAGGCTTAATTAAATTAAGCAAACTTGGTGCCAGAAAACTTTTTTGTTTTTATTTCAGTGCTTTAAAAGTTTTAGGTCGCGACTTTGCTGGAGTATATGTAAAAAAAATCGACACAAAACATGTATAGCTAAGAGTTGTGTCTACATATGCGACGTTTAAATGCCCTTGTAAAGAAAATAATAAGGCATAACAATCACTTGCCCACTGTGTAAAATAACTCGACGATGCTTATCCGGCTATTTCTTCCAGAAGGGCGTGAGTGGCTTTATATTGTCAGTGGAACTAACGGAGTCTTTTTGTGAGGATTTCCCTTCTGGTGACATCTTTGCCAAACGCCCATCAATGCTCTCAAGAGCACTGGCAATACGCTGCAGGGTTTTTGACAGGTCACCGAAGCCCTCGCCTGATTGCGCGCTAACCGGGGCAGGGCGCGCGTTTCTGTTGTGCTGCGCGCTCTCCGGCAGTTTTGCCTTTGGCTCGTCGTCTTCGCCTAGCAAATCCTTGCGGATGTTTTTCAAGTCGTGGGGGTCTATAAACGGCCGGTCTTCAGCGTAGGCGCACATCATCATACCGTCGCACAGCTTGTTAATCAGGCGCGGAATGCCATGGCTCAAATCGTGAATCTCTTGAACCGTGTCTTTATCAAACAGCTTATTGCCACCGTGGCCAGACACCAGCAAGCGGTAATCAATGTACTCAGCGGTTTCTTTTGGCGTTAGCCCTTCCAGATGGAAAAACAGCTTTACCCGTTGCGCCAATTGGGGAATAGAAGTGACCGCCTTTTTAAGCTCGGGCTGGCCCAGTAGAATCACCCGCATGGATGGCCCGCCCATACTTTCCATACCGGCCAGCATGCGTACGTCTTCCAGGTTTTCCCGGGTCAGATTTTGGGCTTCGTCGATAGTCAGTACCACTGGCGTGCCTTCGGCGGCCATCTTCTCGAGATACTCTGTAATCTGAAACAGCATGCCCACCTTGCTGTCGTCTTCGGCCTTCAATCCCGCCTTGCGTAGAATCAGGCTGAACAGGTCCTTGGATTCCAGGTTGGTGTAGGCCACGTTCAACAGCTTCAAATCCCCATCCATATTGCGGATGGTTTTCTTTAGCAGGGTAGTTTTACCAGAGCCGATTTCGCCACTGATCACCACAAAACCTTCTGAGCTCCAGATAGCCGACGACATGTACACATAAGCCCGCGAATGCTGCTGGCTCATGTAAATAAAGTCGTCTTCCGGCGTAATCCGGAACGGGTTTCTGTGCAGGCCGAAAAATTCTAAATACATGGGCAATCCCCGTCAGTTTCAGGCCAGTCCGACCATCTGTTGGGTGGTCAGTCGCGTGCCCGACTGAGAGCTCTCGGGTTTATACGCATTGTAGCTTTGTGACACTGTACCAAAGTGGAAGTCTTGCATCAGCCTTTCCAGGCGGTGCTCGCACTTATCCAGATTGGTGTAATGACGGAAGCGGGAAAACCAGCTGGCGTTGTTGTAGCGCGGCTGGTCTGGGTCTATCTCCCAAGGGTGCAGGTAAAACATTTGCGGCCGGCTGCCACCGCCAGAGGCGTTATTGAACAAATAGCGGAAAATAGGGTAGGGGAATTGGCGAAAATAGCCCCCGCCCGCCGCCGGTATAGACAGCCCGCCGATCTTGGCCGTGGTCAGCGGGAATTCCCGCAGCAAATGGCCTTTTTCAGTTTCAATGGTGTAGGGAGCACGGGGCGAACCCGGAATGCCGTAATTGTCATGGCGCACCGGGAAAATACTGGAATCCCAGGTAAACCCGCACTCCGCCAGAATATCCAGCGCCCACAGCGATTTATGGGTAATCGAATAGCTGGCAGCGCGATAACCGCTCACCTCGGCCCCAATTATGTCTTCCAGCAGCGCTTTTGAGCGCATAGTTTCCTTGCGGAACACGTCCGGAGTCTGGCTGTAAATCAGCTGGTGGCTGTAGCCGTGGGACGCCACTTCATGACCCCCAGCGGCAATTTTGCGCACTAATTGCGGGTACTTGTCGGCCACCCAGCCCAACACAAAAAATGTGGCCTTCACATTATTGCGCTCGAACAGTGCCAACAGGCGCTCGGTGTTTTGCTCTACACGGCTGGGCAGGCTGCCCCACTGGTCCGGGTGAATCACCTTTGCCAAAGCGGCCACGTGAAAGTAGTCTTCCACATCAATGCTCATGGCGTGTAGCGTTCCTGCACCGCCCTCTCTGTCGCGTAAAGTGTCGCCTGACGCGGCAGCAGGTGCGCTGGTTTCACTCTTCTGCCGATCTGACATGGGCGTGGGCATCCTTATTGCAAGTATTATGCAATTCTCACCTACTACAGGTTCAAAAACAATCGCCTTACCCGTAATATCTCAGTCATGGTTATAGAGCGGTAAATGCTTGTTACATAAAGATACAAAGGGCTTAAAGTCGTCCAGGTTACAGCGTCGATTTTTCGATTAAACAATAAGCGAGCGGCAAGGAAGTTTGGTTTGTCCTATATTCGTTTTCGGAAACAGTTTTTGCACATTCCGTATCTGTTGCTTGGCACGCTGGAGTTTTGCCTGCTGTTTTTTGTGTATCGCCTGCTCGCGTCCGGCGTACAGCTGGTCATTTTTCTACCGCCTGAACTGGCGCCTGGTACCTTAGCCGCGCTGGTTTTCGCGCTTATGCTCAGCGCTGGTACCTTGTCTATGGGTGGCTATTCGTCCCTTGCGAATGAAAACGCCATTTCCCTGTTTTTCCGCACTTTGGTGGCTTACTGCTTCGTAGGCGGCCTGGGGCTCACCATTGTCTATTTGTTCGTGCCAGCGCTTGACCCGGGCAGTTCCGCGCTATTTTACGCCGTTGCTCTATCCTCGTTAATTGTCATTCTGTGCCGGCTGGCCTTTTTAAAAGTAGTAGATTCAGAACAACTGGTACGCCGGGTAGTGGTGTTTGGCGCAGGCCCGTTTGCCGCTAACTTAATGCAAGAGTACGAACAGAACATGCGCGCCATGGGCGTTCGCATCATCGGTTGCATTGCAGACAACTCGGACCAGGCCGCTGTAAAAAAAGATCAGTTACTGCCAATCCCCGTCAATTTCCACGAGTTTTGCCGCCACAACAAAGTGTCTGAAATTGTGATTGCCGCACAAGAACGGCGCCAAGCCCAGGGTGGCTTTCTACCTATGGCGGGCTTAATGGAATGCAAACTGCGCGGCATCACCGTGACCAGCGGGGTAGATTTTTACGAGCGCGAGCTGAAAAAAGCCAAACTCGATATGGTGCATCCGTCCTGGATCCTGTTTTCCGACGGCTTTAGCGCCTCTCGTCGCCGCGCGCTTGCTAAGCGTTTTGTCGATCTTGCGCTGAGCCTCGCATTGCTGGCCATTATGTCGCCATTTATTATACTAACCGCTATTGCAGTATTCCTAGAGACTGGCCGCCCGGTGCTCTATAGTCAGCAAAGAATCGGCCTGCTGGGCAAAGAATTTCGCATCTATAAATTTCGCAGCATGCGCCAGGATGCAGAAAAAGACGGCAAAGCCCGCTGGGCTTCGGCGAACGACAACCGCGTCACCCGTGTTGGTGGGTTCATACGCAACACTCGGTTGGATGAGCTGCCACAGATTTACAACGTGATCAAAGGCGAAATGAGTTTTGTCGGGCCGCGCCCGGAAAGGCCGGAATTTGTCTCTGAATTGAAAGAGAAAATACCGCTTTACGACACACGGCATTACGTAAAGCCTGGCTTAATGGGCTGGGCCCAGCTTAAATACCCTTACGGCGCTTCGGTAGAAGACGCCAAAGGCAAACTGGAATACGACCTTTATTACTCGAAAAATCACAGTCTACTGATGGACATACTCATTATGATTCAAACAGTGGAAGTGGTGCTTTTGGGCAAAGGCGTGCGGTAGCAGCGGCAGTAACAAAAGAAACAACGACAAAAACACAGGGATCTGGAGAAAATTATGGGCAGGTTTAAAACGATTGCAGCAGTTTGTACGACATTGTTCACGCTTGTGTTGGCGGGTTGCTCCGGCCTGCCATCTTCCGCACAAATGCCTCCGTCTTCCGAAATGGACGTCGAAGCCTATGAAATTGGTGTGGGCGACACCATCGCAGTACACGTGTGGCGTAACCCGGAACTAAATCAAACCATTGTGGTGCGCCCGGACGGCTTTATTTCTATGCCCCTGATGGGCGATGTGAAAGCCGATGGCAAACGCCCTGAAGAACTGGCCACCGAAGTAGGCACTGCCCTGAGCGAGTTCATTCGCACCCCCGAAGTCTCCGTTATGGTTACCTCACCGGCCAGCAAAGAATTCCGCAGCCGCCTTCGCATTACCGGCCAAGTAGCGTCACCCCAGTCCGTTGCCTTTCAGCCAGGCATGACCGTACTGGATTTGGTACTCATCGCCGGTGGCGTGACCGACTTTGCTGCCGACGGCCGTGCAGTGTTGCACCGCCAGGTCGATGGGGAATATAAGAGCTACGGCCTGAATCTGGCCGCCATCCTCACCGAAGGCGACATGAAGACCAACCACACCTTGCAGGCCGGTGACGTCATCAGCGTGCCCCGCAAACAGTTGTTCCGAGGCGAGCTCTGATGGATCTACAGTTCATCATCGACACCCTGCGTGCGGTAAAGCTTGAGCTTTATCGCCACAGGTTGGCGGCGGCTGTTATCTTTATGTTGGTAACAGCCGGTGTTTTAACAATGGGGTACGTTACCCCGAAAAGCTATACATCCAAGGCGGTGCTCTACGCCGACCAGTCCAACATTCTTGTACCACTACTGCGCGGCCAGGCTGAAGTCACCCAGCTTGACCGCATTAACGAAGCCCGCGAGATGATTCAAAGCCGGTCATTTCTGGAGCAAGTCGCGCTGGACACCGGAATGATCAACGGCGGCGAAGCCGATGCAACGCGCAACGGCATCATCAGTGAATTGCGCAAACAGATTCGATTGAGCGTGTCTAACCGCAGTTTCCTGGAACTGACTTACACCAGCCGCAATCCAGACAGCTCATTTCAGGTACTCAGCGCGGCTTTAAGCCGGTTTATTGAGCGCTCAGTGCGTAAAAAACGATCTGAAAGCCAGGGCGCGTTTGAGTTTATTGATTCTCAGGTAAAAACCTACCAGCGCCAGCTAGAAGACGCCGAAGAGCGGCTGAAAGAATTCAAAAGTGCCAACCAAGACGGCAATGAAAACAGCGCCATGGCGCGCATCGAAAGCCTGCGCGGCGAAATTGAAAATCTGAAGTTGGAACTGCAGCAATCCGAGGCCGAAGTACGCTTAACCCGCGAACAGCTGTCCCGGGAACAACCGGTACGCCGCATTACCGTAGACCCTGGCAAGTCCGCTGCAGAGCGCCGTCTGGCGTCGATGCGAATAGAATTGGATTCGCTACTGTTGCGCTATCAAGAGCGCCATCCAGACGTCATCAGCACTCTGGCACAGATTGCCGACCTGGAACGCCAAGTGTCTGGCCAGAGTGATTCCTCCCGTGAGGGTGGGGTGACCGAAGTGATGGAAAACCCGGTCTACGAGAACCTGAAAATTCAGCTCTCGGAGGGCACCACTCGCCTAGCGGTACAAACCAATCGACTGGTATCGCTTGAGCGGCTGTTAGAAGAAGCCTTTGAACGTTCCCAACGCGTCGCCGAAAACCAGGCCGAGTTCTCTGATCTGACCCGCGATTACGACGTCACCCGCGGCGTTTACGACGACATGCTGCAACGCCGCGAGCGAGCAAGGTTATCCATGACCCTCGACGTACAAGGCGAGGGCGTAAGCTACAAAATTCAGGAGCCGGCGACTTATCCTACCACTTGGGATGGGCTACAACTTTACCAGGTTGGCTTGGCTGGCCCGTTTTTGGGCAGCACCATGGTGCTAGGCCTGTTGGTTATGCTGGTGATGTTTGACCAGCGCTTGCGCTCGCCGAGAGCTTTGCAGCTGTCATTGCCCGCGGGCCTTCCGGTGCTGACCAGTATTCCGCATTACCGTAGTACCTGGAAAGACCGCCTGCTACGCAAGGATGTCATGGCCATACTGTTTATTTTGGCCGTGTTCATGGCGGTCTACCTCGGCGTGCTGCTGTTCAGCGTAATGGGAATAACCCCGGAACAATTGATCAATAAAGCCCGCGAGTTAACCGGGTTCGGGGGCAGCTAGTGGACGACAACAAACTTTACAACGCGTTGCTGAAAAATCAGAAAGAACGCCAAAGCGCCCATTCAGCAGGCGAAGCGAGTTCTGAAGACAACTTCCGCAAAGAACGGCCCTTTGCCGGTGTCGAAGCGCCACGTCGACAGCTGGGTGCAGCACAAAGTGCAGATTCAGAGCGCCCGCCAACGGTCTATGACTCTGCCGTTTCGCTGGAACTGATCGGAAATCCCAACCCCTGGAGCCGGGAGCAGTTGCGGGAAAAGAAAATCATCTATCTTGGCATGCCAGATAAAGAGGTGATGGACGCCTACCGCGAACTGCGAATTCAGCTGCGCAGCCGCCACGGCGAGGGCAATTTTGCGGTTATGTTCAGCTCGTTGGGACTGGGCGGCAGCTCCGTCGCCACCGCGTACAACCTGGCGGCGGCCTTTGCACTCGACTCACACACGTCTGCGCTGCTGGTAGATTGCGACCCATACAACCAGAATCTCCAGAACCTGGTGTCGGTTCCTTTAGGCGCTGGTGTGACCGACTTCGTCGCCGATCGTTCTTTGAACATCAAAGATATTCTGTACGCCAGCGGCGTTGCCCGTTTAAGCGTCATTCCGGCGGGCACTCAGGCGTCGTCGGCGGTAGAACTGTTTGCAGCGGTGCGCATGCGCGAGCTGATCAGCGAATTGAAAAATCGTTATCCGGACCGCTGTATCGTGATCAACGCCCCGGCGTTCCGGGATAACACCGAAGCCCGCATACTCGAACGCTTTGCTGACCAAGTGATCATGGGTGTGCCCTTTGGCGAAGTAACAGGCGACGAAATCGCAGAAGCGGTTAGTCTGTTGGAAACGGACAAATTTGCCGGGCTGGTTTTTCAGGAGTAACACATGGAACGCAGAGCAGGGAAACGATTTGGCCGCTCATCGGCTGCATTAATCGCGGTATGTGGTTTACCATTGCCACTAGCGGCACAGGTGGCTGACGGCAGCACACTGCAATCCATTGCTGGTTCCGCTTCCGTCTTTACGGCAGCCACCCACACCCGAACCGACAGTGTCGGCGGCACAGACACCCGCACGGAACCCAGCGTGGGTGTATCTGGTCGTATTGGTGGCGTGCTTGCCAGCGGCGCAAACTCGCTAGCACTGCAATACGGTGGCACCCTGGAAACCAGGCGCGACACCTCCGTTGGCGACCAAACAGACACCAGCTCCATTTCAGGCGCGGCCAGCTACGCCTATTTCGACCCGGCTCAGCCTTTGGATTTTAATCTGGGCCACACCGTCAGCTCGGTGCGCAACAACACCGGCTTTGTGGTCAACCCGTCCAGTTACGAAACCCGAAACACCTTAAGCGCCGGGGCAGGCTTACGCTTTAATGCCGGCAGCCTATCTACCTTGCGCCTGTTCAGCCAGGCCGGCCAAAGTTTTGGTGGCGGTGACCTGAGTGATGAAAACTCCTTAACGGCAGGCGCCGAGCTAACCCGAAGGCTTAGCGAACGCTCCAGTGCCAGCCTTAACGCCAACCGGAGTTGGTCTGACGGAAGCAGTGTTGACCAAACAATCGACAGCGCCGAGCTGGTGTACCGGCGCGATCTGGAAAACGGCTCGTTCAGCATCGGTGGCGGTCAAAGTTGGGCAACAACCGAGTATTCAAACAATACCGAAACCGACAGCGATGCATTAACCGGGTTCCTGGACCGCAGCTGGGTGGCCGACCAATACCGCACCTCGCTTCAGTACAACCGAAGGCTGTCCGACAGCGCCACAGAGCTGTCGCTGAATTTACCGCCCGAATTTGATTTTTTACCGGAAACAGTCGAGCTGCGAGATTTGGTGGTTAGCGATTCCGTATCGATATCCCACAGCACCGATCTGCTGTGCAACGCCTGCACACTCAGCGTGGCCGCAGAAGCCGCCTTGCTGAAATCTCAAATCAGCGGCGACAAAACCCACGAATACCGCTCCAGCGTTAGCTTGGGTGTGCAGTTAACCGACCTTCAGCGCATCACTTTCGGTTACAGCTGGCAGGGCGATGCGGAAGACCAGGCCGGTACCATTGTTGATCAGATACACCGGTTTGATACCCGCTGGTCACGGCAACTGGCAGAAAACACCGAATTCGCGGTGGCGTTTAACCAATCCTACCTGCGCAGCGACTTGGGGAGCGGAACGGGCAGCGATGATCGCGATCAATACGTTATCCGCTTAGAGTTAACCCACGGTTTTGCGTTAAACGGCCGGCGCTAGGCGGCAGGCTTTATGACACAGGGATTAAGGGACGCACCTATGTTTTCACAGCGCCAGGCCATCAACCTGCCATGCGAATTGCCACCGCAATTAATCGTAGTGATCGACACCGAAGAAGAATTTGACTGGAGCGCCGAGCCAAACGCCCAGGCAAATCAGGTGTCGGCCATGGCGCATATCGACCGGGTACAGAGTATTTTCAACGAATACGGCATTTGCCCGTGTTACGTCATCGACTACCCGGTAGCCAGCCAGCCCCACGGTTACGGCCTGTTGAAGCAGTTTACCTTAGACGGCCAGTGCGAAATCGGCGCCCATTTGCATCCCTGGGTAAACCCGCCGCAAACCGAAGTAGTCAACCGCGCCAACAGCTACCCGGGGAATCTGCCTGAAGATCTGGAGCGGCAGAAACTCAAAATTCTTCAGCAAACCATCGCGGACAATTTTGGTGTGAAACCCACCACCTACAAAGCCGGGCGTTACGGCTTTGGGCCGAACACCACAGGCATACTTCAGGAACTGGGTTTTAACATCGATTTGTCGGTATGTCCGCCCCTGGATTCCCGGGCAGACGGCGGCCCGGACTACCGGCGATTCACTGCCCACCCGTTTTGGTTTGGTAGCGACAGTGGTAAACCTATTCTGGAAATCCCGTGCAGCGGCGGATTCATAGGCTGGGCTAACGCCCTTGCCATTCCGCTCTACGAGTCTGCGCTGGTCCTGAAAAAATTCAAAGCCCCCGGCATTCTGTCACGACTGGGCGCGGTAGACCGGCTTATGCTCTCACCAGAAGGCTTCGTCCCGGCAGAACACATAAAGCTCACCCGTGCCCTGTATAAACAGGGTGTGCGCACCTTTACCTGGAGCTTCCATAGCCCCAGCGTGGTGCCCGGGCACACCTCTTACGTTCAGAGCGAGGCGCAACTGCGCTTATTTCTGGACAGTTTTCGACAGTATTTTGATTTTTTCTTTAATGAATTAGGCGGCCAGGCATCATCACCGGCCCGCATTCGAACGCTTATGGAGAGAATGGAATGAAGGTGCTTGGCATATCACCGTTAGATAAAGACTCAACGGTATCCATCGTTGAAGACGGCAACATTCTGTTTGCCGCCGGCGAAGAACGGTTTACCCGGGTTAAACAGCAATCCGGATTTCCGCGCCTGGCCCTGGAAAAAGCCCTTGCCTACACTGGTCTGTCCATGTCAGATTTTGACCTGGTTTGCTACCCGTTCTTGACCGCAGAAAACGAACAGAAGCTGTTTTCGAAAAACCTGGAAGACGAAAAAGAATTTATAAAGTCGTTTGCACCCAAAGACCTGGGCCCGCAAATAAAAGAAGCTCTCAGCCGCGTACCAGACCGCAGCGAAGCCATTCACGGGCTAACCCACCCCAACGCCATCATGGAAAAGAGCTTTTTGCACAGCTCCTACTACTCCATGACCGGTGCCACAAAAATGGCATCCAACACCATGGCGTTGAAAGCCTCGCGGCAGTGGGGTGAGAACGCACAAGAATCTTTCCAGCATTGGCAAACCGAACTGACCGACGGCCTGGCCTCGGTAGGCTGGAGTGGCCCCATCAAGCGTATGGACCACCACCTGTCCCACGCTGCCAACAGTTTCCTGTGCAGCGGTTTCGATCGTGCCCTGTGCGTTACCCTGGATGGCTATGGAACTGGCCTGGCCGGTTCCATCAGTGAAGGCCGCGACGGCAAAATCCATCGTTTGCACGGCCTGCCGTTCCCGAACTCTCTGGGTACCCTGTACGAACATGTTACCTCCAGCCTTGGCTTTAAACCCAGCCGCCACGAAGGCAAAATCGTTGGTTTGGCGTCCTACGGCGATCCGTCTATCTTGGGCGACATTCTGCTGTCCCGTATTCAACAGACGCCGGGTGACTTCCGCATTTACGAAGCCAATAACGTGTTCTTCTCCCGCTATCTGGCGTCCAAGTTTCCGAAAATCGACGTGGCGGCGGCTTATCAGTACGTTCTGGAAAAAGTGGCTACCGATTACATCCGCCACTGGGTACAAAAAACCGGTATAGACACCCTTGTGCTGTCCGGTGGCGTTACTGCCAACGTGAAGCTGAACCAGCGCATTTTTGAAATCGAAGGCGTAAACCACATCTTCGTATACCCCAACATGGGCGACGGCGGCTGCGGCACCGGCGCGGCGATGTATCACAGCTGGCCGGGTGGGGCAAAGCCGTCCATGGGTGACAGTTACATGGGGCCGGATTACTCCGAATCTGAAATTGAAGCAGCATTGAAAGCCGAAGGCCTGACGTACCAGCGTCCGGAACACCTCGCGAAAGACGTGGCCGAGCTGATTCACAACGGCAACGTAGTCGCGCGTTTTGACGGCCGCATGGAATACGGCCCTCGTGCCCTTGGTAACCGCACTATCATGTACCACGCCCGCGAGCCTGAAGTGAACCAATGGCTGAACAAGCGCCTGGGCCGCACAGAATTCATGCCGTTCGCCCCGGTTACCTTGTACGAGGCCCGCGAGAAGTGCTACCACAACATCAAAGGCGCCGAACATGCCGCCGAATTCATGACCATCACCTTTGACTGCACCGATTTCATGAAAGAAAACTGCCCGGCCGCCGTGCACGTCGACAACACCGCCCGGCCCCAGCTGATTCAGCGCCACGTGAATCCCGGCTATTACGACATTTTGAAAGAATACGAAAAAATCAGCGGCATCCCCAGCCTGATCAACACCAGCTTTAACATGCACGAAGAGCCCATTGTAAGCTCGCCGGAAGATGGCGTTCGTGCATTTTTGCAGGGAGCTCTGGACTACTTGGCCATTGGGCCATTCTTGGTGAAACACCCGAATCCGCAGCATTAAACAGGTGTCAGGAAGCAATGCCATGGCCAAGGCCAACTTATCAGTGACATTGCAGCCAGCCTCCGCCTACCCGGGTTTGAAGGCTGACTGGCAAGATCTGGAATACCGCGCCGAACCCACGGTGTTTTTGTCGTGGCAGTGGCTGGGGCATTGGCTGGCGACTTACAAGCCTGCAGCACTGGTGTTAAAAGTGACCGAGGGCGAGCGCATTATCGGCTTGGGCCTGTTGGTTGAAACCAGCGAACGCCGCCATGGCGTGCTGAAAAGCCATTGCCTGCGCTTGCACCAAACCGGGCAGCGCCTGCAAGACCAGATCTGGATTGAATACAACGGTTTTCTGTCTGAAAAAGGCGATGAAGACCGGGTAGCTGCTGCGTCGTTAAAGTATATCTGTGAAGAATTGCCGGAATGGGACGAATTCATTGTCGGCGCCATCGACAGTAAAGACGCCGACCGCTACGCCCAGCTAACCGGGTTACACAAACACATCCGCTGGGAAGCACCCTGTTTTGGAGTGAATCTGGACGAACTGCGGCGCGGTGGCGTGCATTACCTCGATACCCTGTCACGCAACACCCGTTACCAAATAAACCGCTGCGAACGCTTATACCAGCAGCGGGGCCAGGTGCAGTTGCAGCGGCCAGATTCCGTAGAAGGTGCCTTGGCATTGTTTGATCGCATAGGCCCGCGACACCTTCAGCGTTGGGGCAGTGGTGCCGACCAGAGTGGCTTTGCCAACCCCGATTTTTTGCACTTCCATCGTGAACTGATACGAACCCAATGGGCAGATGGCGGTATAGACCTGGTATCGCTGATGGCCGGCGACCAGGAAATCGCCAGCTTCTATAACCTGTTGCACAAAGGCGTTATCTATTTCTACTTGGGCGGCATGGAAACTGAAAGCGACAACCGGCTAAAACCCGGGCTTCTGGGCCACACCCTGTGCATTGAAGACTACCGTCACCACGGCTTTCACTATTACGACTTTATGGGTGGCGAAGAACGCTACAAAGCCAACCTGGGCCAGTTGCACCGGCAGCTCACTCAGGTGTCACTGCAACGTGGCCGCTTCAAGCTGAAACTGGAAGACGCCGCCCGGCGCACCAAACAGCTCTGGCTGAAGGAAACAGCCCCTAATGAACGCTGAACTTCAGGTACGTGCGGCACGGCTGTCGGCTCTGCCGTTGAAAGACTACAACGACTACATCGCCAGCCAACCAAACGCCACCCCTTACCATTACAGCGGCTGGTTAACGGCAGTCAAAAAAGCCTACGGCCACACTGCCTGGGTGGTAACCGCCCATCAAAACGACAAGCTGTGCGGAGCCTTGCCGCTGGTGGAAGTGAAACGACCCTTTCGGCCAAGCACCTTGGTGTCACTGCCATTCTGCGATCTTGGTGGGCTGCTGGCCAACAGCCCGCACATTGCCAACGAAATGCGATTTGCGGCGCAGAATCTCGCCGCCAGTCTCGGCGGTGCTGCTCTGGAAATTCGCGAAGGCGGGCCAGAACTGCTGCCGGAAGAATGCACTGAGCTTGCCGGCGACACCAAAGTGCGCATGCTCTGCGAATTGCCGGCCTGTAGTGAAACCCTGATGAAAAGCTACAAGCCCAAACTGCGCAGCCAAATCCGCAAAGCGGAAAAAAATGGCTTAACCGCAGAAGTACGCCAAGGCGACGACGCTATTGCCTCATTTTATGCGGTATTTTCGCGAAACATGCTGCGACTAGGTTCACCGGTGCACAGCCTGAGCTGGTTCAAAGAACTGGGTAGGGCATACGGCGACAAAATGTTGGTAGGTCTGGTGTTCAAAGGTAACGAGCCGGTAGGTGGTGGCATAGTGCTGGTACAGGGCAAGCAGGCGTGCATTCCCTGGGCGTCTACCCTTGAAGAACACAACAAGCTGGCGCCGAACATGCTGTTGTACTGGACCCTGCTGGCCAAAGTGAATGACCTGGGCTGCACCCAGTTTGATTTTGGCCGCTCCACATTGGGCGAGGGCACATTCCGTTTTAAAAAGCAGTGGGGTGCAGTACCCCACCATTTGATTTGGCGCAATGACAGCCAGGCAAACGAAGGCGCGGTGTCAGGCCAAATTTTAAGTTCTAGTTTAAGCAAAACTGTCAGCCGTTTGCGCCCGCTAATCGAACGCATCTGGCAGCGCTTTCCTTTGCCCGTCGCCAACTGGATTGGCCCTAAATTACGGCGTTATATCACCTTATGAGCGTTATTCTGTTTGTTACCGTTGTGTGCTTACTGGTGCCGGTCTACGTGTATTTCGGATACCCCGCTATTTTGTGGCTGCTCACCCGTAACAGTCAGCCAAAGCCAGCACCGGTAAACGTCGGCACTGAAAATGGCAGCATCCCAACCGTAACCCTGGTCATTTCCTGCTTCAACGAAGCCGCAGTAATAGAAGAAAAACTCAACAACGCCACAGCGCTGGACTACCCCACCGACAAGTTGAACATCGTTGTCGTGTCCGACGGCTCCGATGACGGCACCGACGAAAAAGTAAAAGCCCTTGGCAACCCCCGCATCACACTGATCCGCCAAGAAGGCCGATTGGGAAAAACCATGGGCATCAACCTGGCCATGGAACAGATACACAGCCAAATCACCGTGTTCAGCGACGCCAACGCCATGTACGCCCCGGATGCCATCAGCCGCCTGGCAGAAAACTTTGACGACCCAAAGGTTGGCTACGCCGTAGGCGCTGCGCTCTACACAGACGCAGACAGCGGTGCCAGCGCCAACAATGAAGACCTCTATTGGCGTTATGAGCTGGCCATCAAAGAAATGGAATCAAAGCTGCACTCCGTAGTCGGCGGCGACGGCGCCATCTACGCCATTCGCACTGAGCTCTGGGAGCCTTTACAGCCGCAGGACATCAACGATTTTGTGAACCCGCTACAAATCATCGCCAAAGGCTATCGCGGCCGGTTTGACCCCCGTGCACACTGTTTTGAGGAAACTGCAGGGGATTTCGGCCGCGAAGTGGCTCGAAAAGAGCGGATTGTAAACCGCAGCATTCGGGGGCTTATGCAAGTCAAAGCCGTTATGAATCCCCGCAAAACCGGTATTTTCGCTTGGGAGGTGGTTTCCCACAAGCTGATGCGCTGGCTAATACCGGTATTCCTCGTCGTTGGTGTCGCAGGCAGCGCATTGTTAGCAGCCCAGGGGCTGTTGCTGTTCCGGTTGATCACCTTAGGGTCTTTTGCGCTGCTAGCTCTCGCTACAGCCGGACACCTGTCCAAAGACAAGAACAACCTCCCAATATGGCTGTCAACTCCCTATTATTTCGTGTTGGTGAATGCGTATTCCGTCCGTGGGGTATTAAGTGCGGCAAGGGGCGAAACTCAGATTACGTGGAGCAGCGCACGGCCAGCCGCGAACACTAATGCTGGGTACGTCTCGCAGAATTCAAAGGTAAGGCTTACATGGTGGGTGGCTGGCCTAATTTTTTTACTGGCAAGCTTGGGGTGGGGTTATGTGGGTTGAGCCTTCATGCTGGAAAATCGGTGGCAAGCTGAACTATGTCTAAAATAGCGCTCGTGTTCTTGATGGTGTTTATAGTCGGTGTTATTGCTACCTTCACTTATAGTGGCGCTTCTTCCTTTATTCTTTATCAGTTTGTCTATTTCCTGAATCCAGACTTCAGGTGGTGGGCTGCAGAAATACCGGGCATCAGTTACTCCTTCATCGCATCTATTCTGATGTTGATTTCGCTCGGTATTGGCTACCGAAAGTACTCCACGCTGGCGCCATGGAAAGAGCTACCCGCTTTCAAATGGATTATCGTTCTGTTGTTATATCATTACCTAGTCTATTTTTGGGCTCTTAATCCTGCTGTGCACTACCAGTTCACGTTTCAGTTCACCAAACTGGTGATTATCGTTTTGGTCGCTTACAAACTGGTCAATTCACCCAGAATTCTAGATATTTCGATATGGGCCTACCTTTTAGGTGCCACTTATATTGGTTATTTGGCTACGTCTGTCGGGCGAGGGGCGGGGGCCCGGGTTGAAGGCATCGGCATGGCCGACGCGCCAGACGCAAATGATACGGCCGCAGCTTTGGTGCCCGCTGCGGTTTTTCTTATGTACTACGCCTGGATGGGCAACAAAAAGGTTAAATTACTCTGTGTTTTTTGTGGCGCTCTGATAGCGAACGGCCTGGTTCTGATCAACAGCCGAGGCTCGTTTGTGGGCGTTGTGGTTAGTGCAGGTCTTTTCCTTTTGTATATGATGTTTTCCCGCTACCAAAAGGAAGGCCAGCGGGCGATGGCTGTTTTCATTATTATTATTGGGATCAGTGGAGGGCTCTATGTTGCCGATGATCAGTTCTGGGATCGTATGCGCACCATGGAAAATGTAGAGGACGAAGGTGAAAGCGGTTCGCAACGCATTAACTACTGGATGGCCGCGCTGGATATTTCAAAAGACTATCCGTTAGGTGCAGGAATCTATGGTTTTAACTTCCTTTCCGACATTTACCTTGCTCCGGAATATCACGGGGGAGAGGGAGGAAAAAGCGTTCACTCGCTCTGGTTTCAGGGGTTGAGTGAGGTAGGTTGGCCCGGTACCGGGCTCTTCGTTATTGCGCTTTTCTCGTTATTCAGGCTATCCCGAAAGGCAAAAAAATGGGTGCTTGAAAGTGACGACAACGCATCTTATTTCAAATTGCTTGCGCTAGAATGTGCGCTTCTGGGCTATTTGGCAGCTGGCAGCTTTATTAACCGTTTCCGTGCTGAAATTTTGTATTGGATGATTTTGCTTTTAGCTATCGGAATTAACGTCTATTTCTTGCAACGCCGGAAAGCGAAAGTGGCAGTTTCCAAAGCACAAGACGATGTGATGCCCAATTCACTAACACCAAATTATACCAAGGAGCCCTCGCGCTGATGCGACGTCTGAATATTCTGCAGTTCATCACGCCTGCCGGCTTTTACGGCGCTGAACGCTGGGTGCTGGCTTTGGCAAATAACATCGACGTGAACTGCGTGACTTGCGACCTGGCGGTGACCCGGGAGAGCGAACACCAGGATCTGACCGTGGCAGAGGTCTACCCCCAAGCTGTAGGCGAAGTTCATTACCTGGAGATGGCGGGGCGGTTCGATCTGCGGGTTATTCGCCAGTTGGTGGACGTGATCCGAAGGCGGCAGATAGATATCATTCATACCCACGGCTACAAATCCGATATTCTTGGACTTTTAGCAGCAAAGAAAGCCGGTATCCGCTGCGTTAGCACCCCTCACGGCTTTGCGGGAAATGTCGGATTTAAGCTGGCCACTTTTATTCGAATTGGTACCTATATGCTCCGGTACTTCGACGCGGTTGCGCCCTTGTCGGAAGAGCTAGAGGCCGACATGAGCCGCTTCAAGGTTCCCCCAAGCAAAACCCGGTTTATCCGCAACGGCGTCGATTTAACGGAGATTGACGCCGCTACGCAGAACCTGCCCGCTGGGGACTCTCAGGAAATTTTCAAAAACATCGGCTACATCGGGCAAATGATTCCACGGAAAGGGTTGCCTGACCTGCTGGCCGCGTTTGACAGACTCTACGCCAAGGATGAGTCAATGACGCTGAAAATGCTCGGCGATGGCAGCCAGAGGGCAGAACTTGAAGCCCAGGCTGCCTCCCTGGAAAGCGCCAGCGCGATAGAGTTTCTGGGTTTTCGCAGCGACAGGCTTGCCCTGCTGTCACAGTTTGACCTCTTTGTGATGACATCTTCCCTTGAAGGCATACCCCGTTGCCTGATGGAGGCCATGGCAGTTGGTGTGCCCGTTGTTGCTTATGACATTCCAGGTGTGGATCAACTGGTTAAACATGGGGAGACGGGCCTGCTTGCACCTCTGGGCGACGTTAATGCCTTGGTAGACTATTGTTGTCAGGTGCTCACAAATCCTGAGATGGCTCGTTACATGGTCACCAACGCCCGGAAGCTGGTTGATGAGCGTTTTTCTGCCGCGCGTATGGCCCGGGAATACGAAGCCCTGTTTGCGCAACTGGTAAATCCGGATCAACCGGAGCCTTCGGCCAAGAAGGAGGTAAGCTAGGTATGTGCGGACTGGCAGGTTTTTTCCGTACCCCAGCTACGCCTCATCGTGAGGCTCATCAAGGCTGGCTGGAAGCCATGGGGCAGGCCATTATTCATCGCGGCCCAGACGCTGGTGCGGTATGGCTAGATGACCACATCGGTATAGTGCACCGCCGCCTGAGTATTTTGGACTTAAGTGACGCCGGTACTCAGCCCATGGTGTCTCGAACTGGCCGCTATGTCATCGCCTTTAACGGCGAGATCTACAACTATCTAGAGCTCCGGAAAACGCTAAATACGGACGGCTTCATTTTTCGCACTCAAACCGATACTGAGGTTCTGCTGGCCCTGTTCGAGCATAAAGGTGTCAAATGTCTTGATGAGCTCAATGGCATGTTCGCTATTGCCATCTGGGATACTGAAGCAAAACAGCTGTTTTTGGCCCGGGACCGCCTGGGTAAGAAGCCTTTGTATTATTATCAGGAAAGCGGGCAATTTGCGTTCGCTTCCGAAATCAAGGCGTTACTTCCCGCCCCGTTTATCAAAACCGAGCTTCGCCCGGACGCAGTGAAAGATTTTTTTGCCTACCAGTATGTGCCAGACCCGAAAAGCATCTACAAGAATATTCACAAGCTACCCCCCGGCCACTGGCTGATCACGAACGGCGAAGAATGTCAGCTACAACAGTACTGGGATCTGTCTTTCGCAAATCCTAGTAGTGCAAGTCAGTCCGAACTGGAAGCCGGCCTTTACGATCTGATTGATGACGCTGTTCGCCTTCGTATGATCAGTGACGTACCTCTTGGAGCGTTTCTCAGCGGCGGGATTGACTCTAGCGCCGTTGTCGGTTTGATGGCTGGCCACTCCAGTAAGCCGGTAACCACCTGCGCCATCGGGTTCGATTCAAAGCGTTTTGATGAAGTGCAATGGGCCAAAAAAGTAGCTGACCAGTTCAAAACAGATCATCACGAGTTCACGGTGAAAGGCAATGTTGCGGGCAGCCTTGTCGACATCGCTCGTTACTTTGATGAGCCTTTTGCCGACCCATCGTTTGTTCCAACGTATTTTGTGTCCCAGCTGGCGCGCCAGAAAGTGACCGTTGCCCTTGCTGGTGACGGGGGAGATGAAAACTTTGCGGGCTACAGCAAATATCGTACGGACCAGATTGAAAACCGGCTTCGCAATCTTTTCCCCGGGCCCCTGCGCCGTGGCCTGTTTCCTATGCTGGAAAAAATGGCCGGTGGATTTGGCACATCGGCTACCCGCAAGGCTCAGTCACTTCTCGGAACCTTGGCCATGGATCCAGACCGTTCCTTCTTCATAACCAATAGCTTTTTCCGCCAGAGCGTTTGGGATGATCTGGTTCGCGGTGATCTGAAGCGCGAGACCGCAGGATATGACCCCGCCGACATTACCCGTTACCATTACGCTAACGCTAACGCTAACGCGGATGATCATTTGTCCAAAATTCTCTACACGGATATTAAGACCTACTTGCCAGGGGATATTCTAGTCAAGGTGGACAGGATGAGCATGGCTAATTCCCTTGAAACACGAGCTCCCCTGCTGGATTACCGGGTGGTTGAATACGCTGCCAGTATTCCATCTGCCCTGAAGCTCAGTGGCAAGGAAAAAAAATACATTCTGAAACGCGCATTTGAAAAGCTGCTCCCGGAGGACGTGCTCTATCGTAAGAAAATGGGATTTTCGGTGCCACTGGCCCAGTGGTTGAGAAGCGAGCTTTTTGAAGTCGCAGACGCCACCTTCCAGTCCGATAACGGCGGCCTTGCCCAGTGTTTTGACATGCACAAGGTTCGCAAGCTTTGGCAGAACCATCAGCGCGGCCAGGACCAGAATACTCAGGAACTCTGGAGTATGCTGGCATTTGAGCTTTGGTGGAAAGCGTACCAATGATAAAAAAGACTAAAAGCGGGAGCCATGACATGGATGAACGCCATGATAGGAAAGCTAGAGGGCGGCTCAGCTACTGGCTTCACGGACTGGCCGTCATAAGCCTCGTGGTTGCTCTTATGCTTATGGGGATTAACATCTATGGGTTGACCCAGCCCATCCGGAAGCCGGGCCTGGGGGTTACCGATCACGATCAACTTCGGTTTATTCCGGAGCAGGTTTGGAGTTATGAGGATAGTCTTACTGCGATAAACGGGCTCAATGCCGTGTCGCCGCGAAGTGCGTTAGCCGAAGCCGCCAATCGAGTCGTTCATCAGAGTTTGGTTCACCCCGACTGGGAGGAAATCGACCCTGTTGAGTATCGGCAGTTGGTGCCCATCTGGGAAAATTACTTCTTGTGGGGTATCGGCATGTTTTCAGGATTACCTCAGTTCGAGCGCTATCATTACGCAGATTATGAGCGAAACATCAAGAGGGGTATCGGGATCTGTGGAGACGCTTCCACGATTCTTTCCAGTATTCTCGATCAGCATCAGATTCCCAACCGCATTGTATCGTTTGGTGGGCACGTCATCGTTGAATATGAGCAGGAGGACGGAAAATCGCAGCTCCTTGACCCGGATTTCGGTATTGCCCTGGTGATCCCCCTTGAGGGTTTGTTAGAGCGACCCGAACAGGTGCGTGCGCGATACTTTGCGGCCGGATACAGCGACGCCGAAGTAGACGATCTGATTAGCATTTATCAAACCGCGTTCGCGCTGTTCGATAACACCTATCACTTTATGACCTTGCGATATATTTTCGAAAAAGTGAGTTATATAGCGAAATGGGTATTTCCTCTATTACTTATCTTGCTGTTCCTTTGTTACTTGGCCTGGTTCAGGCCAAACTCGGGTTCAACAACGGAAACTCGCAATGACGATTGAGCGGTTTCAATCAACTCCAGTGATTCACTAATATGTCTAAAATTCGCAGAGCTGTTGTATTTTCCTCAATGGCTCAGTATGGCGTGCGCCTAGTAGGGCTAGTCACCACGATGATTGTGGCCCGCCTTTTAACGCCAGACGAAGTGGGGACGTTCGCCATCGCCAGCGCTATCATCATGCTTCTCTCTGAGTTCAAGCTCCTTGGCGCTGCCGACTATCTTATAAGGGAACCGGAAATCACGGATCTCAAAATTCGGCGCGCGCTGGGCCTTACCATACTCATTTCCTGGGGGTTGGGATTGCTTGCTCTGGCTTTGGCGATGCCAACTGCGGCGTTTTACGATATCCCTCAGCTTGCAGTGATTTTTGCGATACTCTCCACAGGACTTTTTCTTGCCCCTTTCATTAGTATCCCCATGGCAGTGGTTGCAAGGCGTTTTGAATTCAGGGTTGTGCTGGTCGCGGATATTGTAAGTTCGATTACGTCACTGGCCACGACAGTTCTTCTTATAAATCTGGGGTTCAGCTACTATTCGCTGGCGTGGGGCTATTGCGCAAAGATGGCGACTCAGCTTGCTGTTGTCTGTCTAATTCGCGAGTTCCCGAAGTATTGGGTGCCAACCTTCTCGGGTATCGCTGCTATAGCCCGGTTCGGCATTTTTGCCTCTTTGAGCAATCTCTGCAGTAGAGCAATAAATATCGCGCCCGATCTGGTAATTGGCAAAATGGGTACAACGGCCCAGGTGGGGATGTTTTCTCGTGGTCTTGGATTTGTTGAGTTTCTCTCCGGGACACTGCAGGTGGGCGTGTCGCCCGTCGTACTGCCTTACTTATCTGAAGCAAAACGCTCTGGTGAGAATTTGAGTGAGGCATACACTCGAGCGACTGTATTGCTTGGGGCACTGGTATGGCCAGTATTAAGCGTTGCGTCGGTGGCAAGTTTACCGGTTATTCGGATTTTTTTCGGTGATCAGTGGGATGCGGCGGCACCTATAGCATCCACTCTAGCTATCTGGTTGATCTTGCGTTCAACCCATAACTTCGCCAACAATCTGTTTATTGCCTCGGGCAACGAGAGTCTGATGCTTATCAAGGAGGCGATCCTTATGGGCAGCGTGTTCGGTCTTGTCATTTTTTCATTCCCGATGGGGCTTCAGGCGGTAGCCAAGTCATTTATAGTCTTAGGTATTTTTGAAATTATCTTGGTAAGCAGTCTTCTCACTCGTGCTGTCCACCTTAAAACAGGGCCGTTTTTCCTGGCGCTACTGCCAAATCTAATGCTCTCTGTCATATGTGCTGCTTCCACTGTCGCGATATCGCACTTTGTGTCATTCAACGATGAGCAGGCTTGGCGTCCAGTGGGGGTGATTGCCTTGTGCTTGCCGATTGTCTGGCTGGTATCCCTGAAAGTTTTACGCCACCCCCTGTATGGGGAAATTCGTCTATTATTGAAAATTTGACTAGAGGGGTTTGTATGAGGTTGCTGTTGGCAGAAATATAACCCTCTGTTCATTTTAGTGTGAGACGCTAAAAGCTGGCTTGTGGGGTATTTATGACCCTTGCCTGTTGGATTGTTATCGTGAATCTAGTTAGCCTTTTCACAAGCGGGATCATGGAGTCGCGCTTGTAATCGAGTAAGGGGTGTGGGAAAAATTTTCAGGGAGTAATTAAAAAATGCGTAAGATTCTGTTGGTCAGCGAGATATTTCCTCCTACCCACGGTGGAAGTGGGCGCTGGTTCTGGGAAATTTACAGTCGCTTTTCGGTCGGCAATGTAGCTTGCCTGGTGGGCGAACACCCAAATGCCACGGTAATCGACTCTACTTTCCCTCACCCCATACAACGCTTCGCTCTGAGCAGTTCCGAATGGGGATTGCGTTCATTTTCTGGATTGCGTTATTACCTGAAGGTATGGAACAGGCTTCGGAAACTTGTAAAAAGCGAAGGTATTACGCAGATACACTGTGGGCGTATTCTGCCAGAGGGGCTGGCGGCAATGCTCATCAAGCTGACCCATGGAGTACCATATACCTGCTATGTTCATGGTGAAGATGTAGAAGTGGCTTTGACCAGCCGTGAACTGAAGCTTCTAACGCGGCTGGTAATGCAGCGCGTCGAGCGGATTGTAGCGAATAGCCAGAACAGTCGTCGTATTCTCACGGAGAAGTGGCACTTACCTGAACACAAAGTCGTGGTCATGACGCCGGGAGTGGATGTGGATAAGTTTACTCCGTCTCCCAGCAGCCAGCCTCTCCAGAAATGGGTTGGCAAGCGGGTTGTTCTTACGGTGGGGCGACTGCAGCAACGCAAGGGCCAAGATATGATGATCCGCGCCTTGCCAGCGTTAGAAGCCCAGTTTCCCGATTTGTATTACTGCATTGTTGGTGATGGTGCAGAGCGAGAGCCGCTGGCCAGATTAGCTACCGAGCTGGGTGTTTCTCACATGGTTGAGTTTGTGGGGGAGATTGATGATGCGGAAATGGTAGAACACTACCGGCATTGTGATCTGTTCGCACTACCCAACCGTCGTATCGGTAATGATGATGAAGGCTTCGGAATGGTTCTTCTGGAGGCTCAGGCCTGTGGGCGCCCGGTGCTCGCCGGGGATGCCGGTGGCACAGGTGAAACGCTTGTAGCTGAAAAAACAGGAGTTATTGTTGACTGCACTGAACCTGAACCTTTAGTAAAAGCAGTTAAGGCTTTGCTTAGTGATATGCCACGTATTGATAATATGGGAAGCAACGGCCGTGTTCATATGGAACAAAATTTTAGTTGGGATAAGCTGGCAGAAAAGGCGATAGAGTTATTTCAGTAAGGCGTGTAATGATAACGGGCAATACTACAGTTGGTTTAGTAAGAGAGAGGAAGATAAACTTTGAAGGAATCAATTTCGGTAGCAATTCCTGTCTTTAATCGAGCTGACTGGATTGGCAAGACACTAGAACATATTTTTTCGCAGAGCGTCCCTGTTGATGAAGTTGTTCTTTGTGATGACGGATCCACAGATGATTTAGAGCAGGCGATCCAAGACTATAGAAGCAGGATCAAAGTTATTCGAATTGAGAACAGTGGCCCTGCTATTGCTCGCAAGACAGCTATCGAGCACAGTAATGGTGACTGGATAGCGTTATGCGACAGCGATGATTTCTGGTGTCCAAACCACCTCGAAAACTTTCTAAACTCTCGAACTCAATTTCCAGAAAGTAATCTTTATTTTTCGAACTTTTCAACCTCGGACAAGCCGGAGCAGACCAAGTTTGAGTTCGCTCCGGAGGGTTGGTTTAAACGCCTCACTGGTGAGCCGTGGGAAGGCACCAAGCTTTTCTACCAAGTTCAGAACCCTTTCTTGGAAACCCTATTAGAGTTTCAAGCTTGCTTTCAATCCTGCCTAATATTCCGTCGAGATGTTTACCAGGCCGCAGGGGGCATAAATGACTGTGTCTCCCGTTGGGCATCGGAAGACTTCCATCTTACAGCAAGGTTGGCTGCGTTTGCGGACGCGGTTGTTTGTACCGAAAAAACGGTTTTGATTAACAAGCATGAAGGCAACTTTTCTTCCGAATATGTCAGAAATTTAGAGGGTGAGGTCCGCATACTACAAGATATTCGTGATCGCAAACTGGTGCCTGACTCATTGATGAAAGTGATTGCGGAGCAACTAAATCATTTTTCAGTTCGGTTATTTCGATCCTACTATTGGACATCGCAAAATAAAAAAGCGGTGCAGTTGGCAAGGAATATTCCCTTAAAAAATCTTGGCACCCGAGACCGAATACGATTTTTAGTTGCATTCGTACGTGGAGTTTTGGGTTTGTAATTTGTGAGATTTTTCAAAATGATCAATTTTTTTACAAGTCTTGTTGCCTTCTGAAATAAACAGGCCAAAACTACGCAGAAGTATAGGGAAAAGTGAGCTGCATAGATGGGAAATGTTCAACTTATTAGCGTAATAATGCCGGCATTTAATGCAGAGAGTTTTATTGCTGACAGTATTGAATCCGTTCTTGCTCAAAGTTTCTCTAATTTTGAACTATTAGTGATAGACGATGGCTCTACTGACGGCACCGCGAGCATTATAGATTGGTTTGTGAGTAAAGATCCTCGAGTATTTTCCTTGAATAACATGAGAACAAAGGGTGTTAGTGGAGCGAGAAATACAGGGATATCAGAGGCTAGAGGGGCCTGGGTTGCATTCCTTGATAGTGATGATATTTGGTTTCCAGGCACTCTTGAACAGAGAGTTTTTGTAGTCAATAGATACCCAAACTGCGATGTCATTACCTCTGATTACAACATTTGGTTTCCGGATAATGACGATGCGGAGGTCTCGATAAGTTCCGTTAATCCAGTTTGGGCGAAATATTTTTCGGCGAGCAACAAAAGCGGCGAATCATTTGAAATGTTCAAACCAATTGGGGCCTTTATTGAATCGGCGCTTACTCATACATCAGTTATTATGATTAAGACTGAACTTTTGCGGTCTCTAGACGGGTTTGATGAGTCTCTTTATACTTATGAGGATGTTTTTCTTTGGCTTAAATTATCAGCATACTCGGATTGCATCGTTTACATCCCAGTTGTAGGTTCACGGTATAGACAAAGAATAGGCAGCTTGACTCATTCGGGAGATCCTGAAACGAAAGGTGCAGTGGATGTTTTTCGAAAACTTCTAAATGACCCAGCTTTCCAAGGGCACAGGGCTATTTTAAAGAGTGAGATCCGCCATCACCTGGTATTAAATACTTACTGGTATCGAAATAATGGACATAAGCTCAAGGCCATTAGGTCTGCTTTGGCGAGCTTTGTTGCTGCGCCTTGGAATCAAGAAACTTTAAAAAATCTGGTTGCCAGTCTACTTTTCAGGTGATTTTTTAGGAATATAATGGCGGGCTAGCTTACGAAATGAAAACGGGGACCGCCGATGACTCACTCGAAATAGTTGGCGCTGGTAGCTGGCCTACGCCGAAAACTCACGGATCTCGTTGTTATGATTTTTTACAGCGAAAGCAGACTGCTCAACGGTTCTCTGGGAATAATCATTATCCCTTAATCTTCGCAACCATTTAGAGCTGTTTCGTAACGTTCAGTGGAACATGCAAACAAAACGCATCGCTGGATTTTACAAAGAAATGACCAATCGGTGGGTACTAATTTTTTTGAACTGATACATGGCATGGCTTGCAAAGTTGGTGCAAACTGTATCCAACCGGTTAGGTATTCTTGTCGCGCTGCTACGGGGATTTACTATGGCTAGTACACCAAGGGTGAAGTTTTTTTTGGTTAGTGAATGGTTAGTCGAAGGTGTTTGGTGAATATTGAGGCGAAGCTTAAATTGATAGCGGTTCTTCGAATTAAGTGAGTTGCGAGGTTGCAGGAAGAGTTGAGGAGCGAGACTGTGACGTTCTCGATAGGGGCGGCTGTTCGAAGAAGCGGGCCAAGTGCTTTTAGTGGAGCTGCATCAGGTGAAACTCTTCTGAGTTCTCGGCGACTAGCTTGCAGATTCATGAATTACCAAACGAAAAATCGGTATTAATGGCCGTTTTAAGTTATTAGTATGAGGAATGTTATGAATTATCATCGGCATTTTGTATTAGTAAGCGCAGCTCTTATCTGTCTTGGGATCGCTTCAAAATCGACTGGGGAAATCCTTTTCGAGGAAACGTTTGATTCTCAACCCGACTTTACCAGCACGATGCATACAACAAGTCAGCCTCAGTTTGCTAATCTCGGAGCCGTCATTCCTGATGGCTGGTATGGGTTGTACCAGAGCACTTGGTGGTCTCCAGAAAAAGGATTGCCATTTAAGCATGCCTCGATGGAAATCTTGGCCAGCAATATCGAAAAGACGCGCAACGGCACTGGAAAGGCTATGGTTAACTGGCGTGAGTCCTACGTAACTGGAGGTGGTTATGCGTTTAACAGCGATAGCCAGCTTATTAAATATTTGGGACAGGAATACGACGAGCTGTATGTAGAGTTCTGGATTGCGTTTTCTCCGAACTGGTGGCAGCGAACCGTGGGGAACGAAGCAAACTGGCAATCAAAGATATTTCGGGTCGGTAGTTGGTCTCAATCTGGAGATATCGAATCCGGCATCAATGGTGACATCGGTCCGCTGTATCTTTGGGACTACAAAAAAGATGCCTATGGTGTGAGGAACTTCTTCTCCGTGCGGGGTGGCCCTTGGGGTGCGAATTATGCTTTTCCAAGCGGGTCCTACACAAGTGAGCAATCTCTAAATTATACAAGTAGCACGAAAGGAATGGCCGTTGGCGGTGGTGATCCTCAAGTGCTGGATCAGGTTAGTGGTGGTTTTCTGGCTAATTTCGGTGGCGCAACAAGTCATGACCAAGTGTTCGGCGCTGCGGGGCATTGGACGAAGATGGGTTTTCATGTCAAGAAAAACAGCGCAATTGGCGCGGCGGACGGAACGCTAAGTGTGTTTATAAACGATGAGCGCATTGTACACAGGACCAATATTCCTTGGGTAGAGGATAACGGTACGGGGGTGCATCCAGGTTGGAATTACTTTGCCATTGGTGGCAATGACTACTTTGCACCGTTTCCGAACAAAGACCAGTTTGAAGACTGGTACTCCATTGATGACATCGTTGTAAGATCTGACTTACCGACTGATTTATCTACCGGAGTTAAACTAGGCTACGAGCCAATGCCTCCAGGAAATCTTGAAGTGAAGTAAACACCCGGCTATCAAAGGTTGTAATAACACTGGCTTGCATTTTTTTGGTCGAAACTGATCAGTGTTGATGTTCTCGCAAAACTCCGGTCAAGTTGCTAAAAACGATTGTGTACTTTTCAGGATAATATAAAAATGTGTTTATTTGTACCATCTAGTGAAATTCATGCGTAATCCCTAACTGGGTGACTAGGTTGGCAGAGGAGAATGACAGACTTCACAATTGGAGTTTTTTTTTCATTATATTCACGAAGCTTTTATAAAGACCTATAACTCGGGCAGATATATAGGTTAAGTCTAGCAAGTAAATTGAGGGAAGATTGCGTAGATTGCTAAGTAAATATTTAGATCTGTGTAATCTTTTTATTGATAGTACAACCGGGATGATTAGCGTGATAGTCAAAGAAGTAATAAAACCTACTGGGTTATTTAGGATGAGACACGAAACCATCGTTGCGATACTGAAAAAAAATGTGATCACCAAATAGAATGTTGGATCTCTCACTGAGTCAGATAAGTTTTGGAAGTAGTTTTCGGAGTGCCATATTTGGCGGGTGAAGAAGTGGCTAATTTTTATGGGGTTTCCTAAATGAATCACATTTAGTTCAGTGGTCATTATCACTTGATATTCTTTTTTCTTTAGGGATACTGTGAGTTTAGTATCTTCGCCAGACGTTATCTTTTCATCGAAACCACCTACTGAAAAAAAATCGTTTTTGTTCATAATAATGCATCCACCAAGGAGGTCTTTAGGCGGTTACCTGTTTTAAGTAGCCATGCTTTTTCTAACCAAAAAGGCTTTGGCCTGAGGTCGTAACCTCCCCCGCAAACAGTATTGCCATTTTTTATTAACCCGGCACCAGTCGTTAGCCAATTCCCATGAGCTATGCAGTCAGCGTCGATAAAAGCTAGCACCGACCCTTGCGCGCGAGCGGCGCCTGCATTTCTCACAGCGCCAACCGGACCAGTTTTTTTATCAATAGTAATTATTTTAAAATTTTCCGCAATTTTTTTTGTCCCGTCCGTAGAGTTGTTGTTCACTAATATTATTTCATACTTATCGGAAGGATAGTCTTGGTTTATAAGTGAGGTTAAGCATTGTGATAAATACTTTTCTTCGTTATGGGCGGGTACAATAACGCTAATAAAATCAAGGCTCATTTTTTTCACTTATTTAGTTATGAATTTTTTGTTCTAATGTGTTTGTGATAAATTTGGCTCATGATATATGTAAGTCGAATGGTGTTTCAAAAATATTTTTCTTTAATTTCAATATCCTGACTGATCATGTGCGTAAATCCCCATACGATAAATTGTTTAACTTTTTTTACGTGGCTAAAAAAACACATATTCTCGAAAGCGTCGAAGTGTTCCAGGTAGCTCATGAGGCCGCTTCCAAAAGGTGTTTAGTATCCACCGGGATTAATGTCACAAAAAATTATTCGTATAGATTATGACCAAAGTAGCGCTTTCCGAAGCAAATTTTTGAATTTACCGTTGGAATCTCGGGGTATTGAATCGACGTCACTTAGAAAAGTGTCTATTATCTTATTGGTAGAGATTCTGAATGACCATTTTATATTTACCGTTGGATTCTGGGGGTATGCCGTCGACGTACTCAACTTTGATTTTAAGCGATTCCCCTAACATCTTTCTGAGCTCCCAAATCATAAAATCCTCAGATTTTGGATTGAAATCTGGTTTTTTTACAAGCTTAACAATGACAGCGCCAGGTACGTTCTGAATAATTTGAGCGTTTTTAATCCCTTCCAGATATTCGAATGCAATCGCGATTGCTGCAGTTGGCGCTTGACGCCCTTCGTTGATGACTACAGCGCCGACTTTGCCATGGAGTTCTTTTAAAGCGAAGGTCTCGCGTCCGCAGAGGCATGACTCTTCGGCTATCACTCCGAGATCGCCTATTCTGTATCGAATCAAAGGCATTGCATCGTTTAGTAAAGTCGTTGCGATAAGCTCGCCTGTACCAGTTGGAGTAATTTCTCCAGACTCTGTTAGTACTTCAATTATTCCATACTCCGGCTCTATATGCATTGTGCCGTGTTCGCACTCTGATGCGAAGACAACCGATTCTGCGGATCCGTACTGGTCAAAAACTCGGCAGTTAAAAGCACGTTCTATTACGCCTCGGTGGTGTTTAGATAAATTTTCGGAACTTGTACTGATGCCGGTGGGCGTGTATGAAAGTGTTAGCGAGTTATTAAGAATGTGCTCGGCGATGCGATAGATGCTAAATGGATAGCCTTCAATAACCTTAGGTTTGAACGTGTTCAGCTTCTCTATATAGTGCGGGAGATTAGCCTCTTCCATATGGTAAGACGAAAACAGAAGCTGTCTATCGGTGATATTGTATCGCCAAAACGGGGGCAGGTTATTGTCAGGTTCCTGTAACTTTCGTCCTACGAAAGAAGCTTTACGGTCTCCAATATTGAAATCCATATTGTCATAGAACAGCTGCCAGAAAGAGTAGGTTTTCTGCCGTGTCGTCTTCGAGATGTACACTTTCAGGGGGCTCGCGGAGCTTCCCCCGGTATAGAGCGCTAACAGGTTTTTGACATCGAATTCGCTCGATACGAATTGCTCGGTGTTGTTGGCGACTTGCTGCCGGTCTAACAGCGGGAAGTCAGAGAGTTTCGGCTGTGCAGAGCACAAGTGCTGATAGGCAGGTACATTTTTTGTTGCGCTAGCGAGAGTGGCCTCCAGAAGTTTTTTTTGAAGGAGCTTGTTTTCTTGAAGTTTAACAAGCTTGTTGTTTCTGAGGTGCTTCAGGAAAGCGCCATATTCCCCTTCGTATCGCCTTTTATGTTCCATATATCCGTAGACGCTCACCATTAGATTCTGGAGCCATACGGGAGAAGATAAGTAGAGTCGCTCGGGTAGGTGACTTTTCATCCTACGGTTCCTTGTTGAGTTTGGCTACTATCTACAAAACGGTTTCGGATGGTCCTTGAGGGGTTGCCTGCGAGTATGTCGCCCTCTTTATTCGCGGATTTACTCAATACACTCCCCGCAGCGACGATGCAGCCATCGGCCACCGTTGCCATAATCACTGCACTATTACCAACCCAGCAGTCAGCACCGATCCGTATTTTTTCAAAGGCACCGCCTTGGTCCTGAATGGGCTTTTGAGCGTCTTGGAATTCATGCTGACGACTTCCGCTCAGGATATGGACGCCACTGCCGATCAGCGTGTTTTCTCCGATAGAACACATACCGATATTGCACTGCGGTCCGATATACACCCCCTTGGCGATACTGGTATTGCGGTGGGACAGAATAGTCAAAAAGCCTACTGAGATTTCGTCAGTCGTGGCCGGGCAGGCCAGGCGATAAAAAGCCGCCCGGAGGTAAGTCCCGACTTTACCGGGTATCAGGCTTAGCGCTTGTGAGAACGACATAAACGTACCGTCAATGTCTCCCACCATACTTAAAGCGCGATACAACGCGTAAACCGGCCATATCAACACCAAAAAAGCATTTTTAATAGAACGTTTGGTGATTTGACGTGCAGTCATTTTTTATCCCGCCGCGTATCCAGCCAAGCTTTTTCTTTCGCAATATTCAAATGCTTGATGCTGCAAACCATTCGGCCTGCGATTCTGCCAATGAGCTCACGCCAAGTAAGCTTTAAAGGCTTCGACCCAATCAATTTGGGACTTTTTAGCGCCGCGTTGTGGTTTGCCGGGATCGCAGCTAGGTGAGGGCCATAATTCTGCATCAGAATTATCAGTATTCTCGCAAAGTGACGCTCTTCGCTGACCTTTAATGTGTCACATACCTGTTTGAGCCACTCCTGAGCGGTGCTCATAAGGCTGTCTGCCTCTGGCTGGCTGACTAATTCCGCGGCTTGAAATATCAGCATGGCTTTGCGAATGTCCTGCGCAACCCAGGTGTGATTGGCGAACTCAAGCTGAGCTGTATCGGCTAGAAATGGGCGTTCGTTTTGCTGCATCCAATTTGTGTAAGCAAGAAGGGATGCAGTGGCAAACTGATAGGATTCATCAAGTTGGTTACGGGCTCGTTTTTCCTGCAAATAGCGAGCTATCGACGATAGCAAAATTAGATAAGACCATCCGGTTTCAACATTTAAAAGATCTCTGTTAGCAATGTTGTCTTTCGGGTGAATGGTGTTTTTGATAACGTCTTCCGCTCGAGTAAGCCAATCGTTTTCAGGCTCAAGAATAGATGCATCAATAAGCGCTGTCAGGTAGTTGCCAGTACCACGGGTGAACGGGTAGCTGTGCGTGGTTACCGTGTTGCCTCTAGCCAAGGCTCTGATGCGAGGGAGTTCACGATTTTTCAACGTGAGTACCGATTCCAGTAACCCACCAGACCCTTCATGGCTCGTCACCATCCACTGGGCTAATTCCAGTGTAGCGGTTTTTGAGGCTTTACTGCCTGTTAGCAGATAGTGGTACATCAAACCGGTGGTGTAACAGTGCTCTGCTGCCGGGCCGCCGCCGGTTTGCCCTGGGGTGGAGCTGGTATCGTTACGACGTGTGAACGTTCGATGCGTGGCTGTTTGTGCGTCCAGGTAGTGGTCTGTATGCCAGAGCAGGCCGTTGTTATATTCGCCGCGATCTTGATCGGTATGGTAAATGTCGATGTCGGTGACGTGCTGAGCAAGGTCATCCATCAACTCAAACCAGCGTTTGTCGCCACTCATGGCAAACTGTCGGGCGAAGCCGAATATCGCATCGTACTGGTTGTTGTAATGGGAGATGAACGGTGCATCGTCTTCGGCCTGGTAAAGCGTTTCATGGTCGGCAAAGATATCGCCAAAGTTGCGCCAACCAAATTCGTCGATCACTTCTCTTTTGGCAAAGAAGTTAGAGCTTCCGTCCACACCTTCTGTGAGGAGCTGGTCGAGTGCGTCCGGCTGCGTGTTGGCCTTAAACCACGGGAAGGCGCTGGTGCGCTCGTAGCATTCTGGCGTGAGGACCGGCACAAGAGGCGTATAGGCTGTGGTAACTATATTGCTGTTTGAGCCGTGCGCCATGATGCAGCGGAGGGTTTTGCGTTCACCGCCTTGCAGTTCGTAGGTCTTTTTGAAATCTTTTGGAAATAGACCAACTGTAAGTTTGTTGTCTTTTTTGCGCAGGCTGGTTGGGAAGTTTTGCCAAAAGCCCGGAACGGCTAAATCGAGTGTTCCGCCATCATACTCAATGCTGATTAGTGGGTTAGCGCGCTTGCCTTCTTGTACTAGGTCGTTCGGATTAGCGAGCCGGTAGCCACAGAATTGTGTGGTTATTTCACCGTTCGCATCGACATGGTTGCGGCTTTGCCAGTTTTCGCCGCCGCTGGAATCTTGGTAGAGGTTGAAATCGACGAGTTGAACCATTTTTGGTTCTTTATCGGTCGCTTGCGGCGTTACTTGCGCCAGGCACTTTGCTGGTAGTGTTGTTTCTATCGCCAGCTCTCGAAAGTACACCGAGCCAGTGTCGCCTAAGTCCCACAAACCGCCCGGATGTCGGGCACGTTTTGGGTTGTGAGTGGTTAGCTCCACATGAATGAGCCCAGTCTCCAGAAAAATTCTGAGTCCACATTCAAATCGCGCCAGCGGCTCATTGTTTTGCTTTACCCATTGGCCCTTTAACGTTGCTGCGACAAAAACGGGGCCTTTATGCATGATTTCCCAACTGACATCGGCTTCAGCAGTGCAGGGCAGGCCTGCTTCATCGTGGAGTGTTACGGTCGATGGCGTGCCTGGGTTATTTTGTTGGGTGACTTGCCAACTAAGACTGTTAGAAACTAGAACCACGCTACCTGTTGAGGTGCGGATGACGCAGCCTTCTGAAGCTTGCTCAATAGCAGGCGCATGGCTGGTGTTGTCGTTCGGGTTTTGCGGCTTTGCCAGTTCTAGATCTTTTATTTGGCCGGAATCTAGGCTGATCAGAAAACTGGTGTGAACCCAGCGAAGGCTGCCGTCTGGCCAGTGTGCAAGGGGCTCAATTTGAACATTGATAGGCTCCTGGTCGTGCATGAACGCAAGTTGGTGAATGGCCTGCACGCCGCCTTTTGGCAGCGGAATACCTAGTCCCACGGGCTCTTTAATACGAGCGGTGCCGTCTTTTTCTTCTAGCCGAATGGTTATTTTTTCCATAAATCTGACTACTGCCTAACGTCCTGTGTATTGCATAGAATAGTCTGCCAGAAGAGCAACATAAAGCCACATTTTGCCATGTTATAGCTTCTGCATTCTCATTTTCCACGAGCCTGTTTTACTAGATAGCGAAGTTGCCCCCATTCTTCTGTTCCCTTAAGTAGGAACAAACTAATAATGCAAATGCTGAGTGCGGCTGTTATGACGTGCAGTGTGCCAAGTAGTAAAAATTGCACTAAGTAATGACTGCTCGAGAGATCTAATGACTGTGTAGCGACAACGGCTAACAGCGTTCCTGTGAGCGTTGGAATGCACAGGAAAATAAGCTTGAATAACGAGAACTTCGTTTGCTGCGCAAGAATGAGCAATAGTGCAGCGGTGGTTGCAACTGATAGCCAGCCACGAACCCATGCCATGATTTCTAGGCCACCTGTCGCGGTTAGCCAGAGGATAACGATGATCGCGACAGTCGACACAACATCGAAACAGAACAATAATTTAACCTTGCCCTGGGCGATAATGGCGTCACTCACTAGGGCAAACAGGCAGAACGTGAAGAAAAATAGCCCGAATGGTTTTAGTAGAGGGCCATATTCAGACCAGTCCGGGCCAAGCAGCACACGGATAATGAGTTCCGGATACAGCATGATAAAGGCGGTTACGGGTGTAAGTACGGTTATCATCAGCGCCAAGCTCAAGCGTATTCGGTAAGCAAGAGCCTGGCGATCCGCTTTACTTTCGGAAATGGCTGCGAGCAAAGGCTCGCTCATAGGAATAATAGCCGACAGAGCAGGTAACAGGCTGACCTCTCGCACGAGATTGTAACCACCTAGTTGGGCCGTTCCAAACAGCCGAGACACCATCAGATTGTCGATTTGCGAGCGTGTGAACCCGACGATGCCCCGTAAAAGCAACCATTGAGAGAAGTGCCACTGCTGACGAAAGTGGACGAGTGTCCAGCGGGGGCGGAAGCTATGAACGCGGTAAGATCCAATGGTGAATACTATGCCGGAAACCAAAGTCCCCGCGATGATTGCCCAGTAGCTGGGGCTGGTGATTGCCCAGAGGACGACAACTATAAAAGAGAGCCCCTTCTGCCAGAGCGTCAGCTGGAACAATGGGCTGTAATTTATCTCGCGCGCCAGCAGCATCATGCCTGGGCTCTTTAGTGCCCGGACCGGGAGTGTGATTGCCGCGACGGCTAATGCTTTTGTGAGCTCAGGCGTTTCGAAGAAATCAGCGAGGAAGGGCGCAAAAACTAGAATCACAACGAACATCGTGGACTTGATGACGATGTCCATGCTCCAGGCGGTGTTGAGGTCTGCATCGGTTACTTCGGGTTTTTGAATAATGTACTGTTGATTTCCAATTTCCACCAAAAGCTCAAAGAACTGCAGAGCGATGATGACAAGGGCTACCACACCGAAGTGCTCAGGTAGCAGCAGGCGGGCCAGTACCAAAGTGCTGACAATGCCAAGGCCGCGCTGCACGACTTGCATGCCAAGCAGCAGGCTGCCACTTTTGAGAACTCTCAAGCTGGTCGTCATGATTTAGCTAGTCCGGATGAACCAATTATTAACGCCATCACCCGTTATCTGGTAGTAAGAGTTTGCTAACTTGAACCATTTGACGAGCTACCCTTTCAAGTGAACCTTCGCATTTAGGCAGCGCTTACATTTTATTAGCGCCGGACTGAATATCAAACAATAGGATACTGTGTATTTCGTCTACATAAAACTCAAATCCGAGTGATGTGAGAGTAAGCCGTCTGATATAATTTTGATGTGAAAAAAATAGCGCGCAAAGCTCTATGTTAAAGGTGATTATCAATAACCACCGGCCGGAATTGAGTTGTAAGTGTATGCCGTAATCTGAAAAGATAGTGCTCGATAAAAAAATGGCGACACCAGTTTCATCGCGGTTGCGCGATCTAGAATAACTCGAAACATGGACTTCACAGAGAGAACAATGCCAAAAAAACTAACCTACCTTCCTCAGCTTGATGGCTTGCGTGCTTTGGCTGTTTTGGCTGTCGTTATTTTTCATTCCCGGACTGATTGGCTATCAGGCGGCTTTGTTGGCGTGGATGTTTTCTTTGTTCTTTCGGGCTTCCTGATTACCCAGATGGTGGTCGGGAGCCTGGAAGCGGGAAGATTTTCTTACGTAGATTTTATCGCAGGGCGTGTTAGGCGCCTTTTCCCAGCCTATCTTGCGATGGTAAGCGCCTGTTTGGCGGCAGCGCCTTTCATTCTTTTGCCGGCTGAGTTCGAACGCCTCGCGGAGACAGCTTTAGCTTCTTTATTTTTTCTCTCCAACATCTTTTTCTATCAGAATCTAGGGTATTTTGATGCTGCGGCTGAGCAGCAAATTTTACTGCACACTTGGTCATTGGCGGTTGAGTGGCAATTCTATTTGATATTTCCTACCGTTCTTTGGCTGGCCTTTCGGTTTACTGGCAGGGTGCTCATTACGTTGTTACTTCTCGGCGTAACGAGTTTAGCCTTGAATCTAGTCATGACCCCTCAAGACGCGCAGTTCACCTTCTTTATGTTTCCTGCGAGGGCTTGGGAGCTAATCGCTGGGGGGCTTTTGGGTCTGGCGTACATGAATGGAGCCTTTCGGGGAAGAGAGCGACATGTCTTCACGGCAGCAGGACTGCTTCTTCTGGTAGCGGCATTTGTTTTCTTTGATAAGTCAACGCTGTTTCCCGGCGTTGCTGCGATCGTTCCTGTGCTTGCGACTGTCATTCTGGTTTATAACATAACCCAGGCTGAAACAGGCTTGCTGACGTCATGTCTTTCTTGGCGCCCCCTTGTGATGATCGGAAAGATGTCCTATTCCCTTTACCTTTGGCACTGGCCGGTCTTGCTCTACGCCCGCTTTTACTTCGGTGATGAACTGACACTTTTCCAATTACTGCTTTGCTGGGCGGTTACAGTCGTGCTTTCTTACGGCTCTTGGCGATGGATTGAATCCAGATTGCGTGGGCATCGCTGGTTGGCGGGCAAGTGGCGAGGTTATATCGGTGCCGTCGTCATGTCTGTGCCCGTCGCGGTGAGTGCCGGCATGATCATGTTGCATGATGGATACGAAAAACGTTTGCCAGAGGCCGCTCAGAGTCTGATAGCTATTAAAAAATGGCCGGACTTCGGTAGCTGTGTGACGAAATACGATAAAGATCACTATTATAATTGTATTCTTGGTCCTGAAGGGAAGCCAGCGACAACTCTAGTGTGGGGGGACTCTCACGCGCAAACATTGATATGGGCAATCAACAGTATTGCCGAACGGCGAGGGGCTGCTGTTCGCCATGTAACCAAGGGTGGCTGCCCCCCCATTTTTTATGGGGTGCCAGTTTCTGCAAATATTGACAAGGTAGCGTGTCTTGAATCGCAGAGGTCAGCAAAACAAATTATCGAGTCTGACCCGACCATCAACACAGTTCTTGTCGCCGCCCGATGGCCTTTATACCAACTAACGACCCTGACATTGACGGAAAATCAATCAAGCAATAAATTTGGTGATGCGTTACTGGCTACGGTTCGCCAGCTTCTGGGGCTAGGGCTCAATGTTGTCATCGTGGACAGCTTGCCAGAACCGGGTTTCGATGTTGCAAATGTCCTCGCACGAAGGGCGTTAATCGGTCAGCAGTCGATCGATACTTTTGTAGATGGTAGACCACCTTTCCAAAGCTTGAAGGTACTTGAGGGTATAGAAAGTCCTAAACTACGACTCATTCGTCTGAATAGTACCCTTTGCCCCGACGGCGACTGTCCACTCTGGGAAAAAAGTGAAATACGTTATTTTGACAGTGATCATCTTGCGAAAGCCGGAGCCCAAATGCTCATCGATTATATTGATAAGGTCATCGTTTTGGAGCCTGTCGGGCTCGGTAGTGAGAATGTTGTTGGTTTAGAGTGACAGGGTAGCAATTACTCATTGATTTGAGGCGCTCTCCAGCTGGATCGAGCGCCTCTCTGTAATATTGATCTTTAAGCGCTGCACACAGTGGTTGATTAGTCCAAAAATTACTTCATGACATATTCCAGAATCTCGGTCGGTGGGCTGTAAAGGTTGTTGTAGTCATAAGTCCGTATCTGAAAATACCACGTCCCCTTGACTAGTTCTTTAGTGGTATAGCTGGTTTCCTGCCCTGGGATATCGATCTTTGTATTTAAAGCATCGGGCTGCTGACCGTAGGTTAGTTCGTAACTTTTAATATCTCCCAACGTCAACGAGCCACCGTCAACTCTTGTAAGTGGCGCAGTCCATGTCAAGGTAACCGACGACTGACCAGGTCCTGGCACAATGCTGACGGCTTCATCAAGAGCTTCTAATGTCCACGGGCTCACATTCGTCTGAAAGGCTTCGAGGTTCGAAATGCCTGCGGTATTGTTAACAATCGCTGAATCTGCGACATAAACGCTCGTGCCTTGTTGTTGCTCCCATACGTCTGGAATACCATCATTATCATTATCAAAGGACTGATTCGACGGATCAGATAAATCTAACACCGTCAAAATGTCTGCTGAGTTCAGCGTCTTGCCCGTAATTGTGTCAACGAACTGAACAGCGAGAAGGGCATCGCCGCGATTTTCATAATACTCAATATTGACCGGGTAGTTTTGTCCGGCATTCGCAGTGATTTGAGCAGAAACACCCCATGTCCCGTCAACCCACGTATTGATAATACGCTGACCGTCGAAGTCCATCCTTACGCCATCATCACGTTTAATAACAACTTGATAGTCCCTGGCTCCACTCTCATGAGGTGGAGTGAATTGTGTGACGTAGCGAGCGCTGAAACGATCAACTGGAACTCCAGATGCCGGAGAGCCGGCGCCCCAATTAAAGTCCAGTCCGGGTTCTACTCGCGCAAGCACAAATTCTTCGAAATTCTTACCCGAAAAATACTGCGCCCATATTCCTGCTGTGCGAGTCTCTGTTTGAACCGGCATATCTTCACTATCTGTCAAATCCGAACCAGCTTCATACTCATTAAGGTTACTAAATCCATCGTTATCGAAATCGGCCTGCGCATCGGCAGCGTCCAATGCGTCTAGGCCGTAAGCAAATTCGGCCCCATCAGGTATTCCGTCCCCATCCGAATCAGCGATAGTTGGGCTGGAGCCCACCCAGAACTCGTCGTAATTCGTGAGAATGTCATTGTCAGTGTCGGCGTTGCTGTCATTCGGGTTGGTAGAATCCAGCCCATAGAACGCTTCCCAGTTGTCGTATAGACGGTCTTGGTCGTTATCTAACGGCGGGTAGGCGGGCGTAAAAGGCAAAGCCTGTTTGCCATCAAAGAAACCAACCCGGTATCCGAGTTCGTAACCGGCGACAGACTGAGCATCGTCAGGATAAATCTGCGATCCTTGTGAAAACGATGACAGATACTGCCCGTCTATTACCGCCTGACTAAAGCCTGGGCCTTCCCAGGCAACGGCAAATTGGTCGCCACCGCCGGCTTCACGGTACCGCATTTCAAAATAATACCGTTGACCGGATGACAGAGTGATGTTGCCGGAAGTTTGAGAGCTATATTTTGTGAATTCTCCGCGTCTAGCCCAGCCAGGGACGGAAGCTATAACTCGTGCCTCACTGGGCGAGGTAGAGTCGCTCAGTAAAAACTGCCCATCATCATCGCTATTTACGAAAAATCGGTATTGCCCGTCAGCGGGTGCCGTGATGTAACCTCTCACCAAACCAGCATAACGGTCACCCCTGTTAGTGGGGCCTTCTAAGCGATTAAGCTGTAACACTTCGTCTGGGTTGTCGGGGTATCGTGCTAGGCTATCTAAACCACTTACAGATGAGAGAGTTATGTTGTTGTAATACCAAATCTCAACAACGCCTTGCTCACTTTTTTCAGGCAAAGCAGCTGGCGCAGGCAAGGTATCGATATCCCGAGGCGTCAAAGTGCTACAGCCAGAGGTTATAAGTATAGAAATACAAATAACAAGAAATTTTTTGTTGGCCTGCATGAGGACACCTCCAGATTTACCTTGCGCGCAAAAAGACTTTTCGAGCACTAAATTCATCATCGTAACTTTAGCATAAATTAAAAAAATAGATGATTTAATGAGCCGAACTTGCACTGTAATATCGCTGGTATTGATCGACCATCTGCTCTACTGAAAATTTCTGTCCAAATCTGACTTTTGCTGCATTGCCCATTTTTATGCGCTCGGCTGGCTGGTCCAGCAAGTTCTTTATGGCGCGGGTAAATGCTTCTTGGTTATCACTTTCAATCAGAAAACCTGTTTCTTTGTCTTCGACAATCTCCGGCGTGCCTCCCACTCGAGTGGCTACTGTGGGAATGCCAAGGCTCATGGCCTCCAACAGGGTCATAGAGGTGCCTTCGGTGAAGGACGGAAGAAGGAATATGTCCATCAAACTGAGGTAGTCCGCAGGCTTGGACTGGAACCCGGTAAAAATGACAGCGTTGTTGAGATTCAACTGTCGGGTTATCGCTTCCAGGTTTTCGCGTTCGGGGCCGTCGCCGACCAGCAGCAGGCGTACTTTATAACCTTGGTCGATCAGGGCGCGGGTGGCTTGCAGCATCATGGGTTGGTTTTTGACAGAGTCCAGTCTTGCTACGGTACCTATAACGACTTCGCCCGGTTTAATGCCCAGTTCCGTCAAGAGTTCCTGTTTGCGGTATTCCTCTACGGTTAGTGGCGTGATGCCGTTGTAAATGACCTTGATTTTGGACGCTGGCATGTATTCGTATTCAATCAGTGCCTCACGGGTAGCCGCTGATATGGCAACCAGGCGATGAGAGGTGAGCGCAATGATGGGATTGATCAGCCTTGCTTTTTTTCGGTGTTGGTCTGGGTGAAAGCGGCCGTGTTCGGTGAACACCACTTTTGCGCCAGTGCCCCAGTGTGCGAACCAGCCGTAGGTATAAGGCGAGTATTGGTGGCAATGCACAAAGTCGAAACGGCCGGATTTAATGAGTCGCCGAAGCCAAAGGATTGTTTTCCAGTCTAGCCCCGGCCCGCGCTTTCTGGAATGGATAGTGATGCCGTTGTCCGCTTCCATGGCTTTGCCGATGGCGCCGACTTCGCCGTCAATGCAGGCGATTTCGCACTGGAACCGTTGTGGGTTCAGGTTGGTGACCAGCTGGCGAATAACCTGTTCGGTGCCGCCGAAACCCATATTGAAGGTAACGTGCAAGATGCGGGTTGGGATGCGGGTTGAAAAGTGATTATCAGCCACGGGCAGGGTCGCTCTGTGGGACAAAAAGTTTCATCAGGCTCTGCCGTATTGATCTTGTAAGCGCACAATATCGTCTTCGCCCAAATACGAGCCAGACTGCACTTCAATCAATTCCAAAGGAATGACCCCCGGGTTTTCGAGGCTGTGAATCTCGCCAATGGGAATGTAAGTCGACTGGTTCTCGGTGACCAAGTACTGCTTTTCGCCGTTGGTGACCATAGCGGTTCCGCTGACCACAATCCAGTGTTCTGCCCGGTGGTGGTGTTTTTGCACCGAGAGCTTCGCACCGGGGTTCACGGTGATGCGTTTTACCTGATAGCGGTGTCCGTTGTCGATTGAATCAAACATACCCCAGGGCCGGTACACTTCGCGATGGTTTATGTGTTCGTGGCGCCTGTCTGATTCAATGGACGCGACCAGGACTTTTACATCTTCTACGTGGTCTTTGTGGGCAACCATGATTGCGTCTTTGGTTTCGACCACGATAAGATTTTCAACGCCGACCAATGCAACCAGCCGGTGGTCGGCGCGAACCAGTGAGTTGCTGGCGTTGTGAAGCATGACATCGCCGTTGCAGGCGTTGCCGTTCGCATCTTTGTCCAGTTTTTCCCAAAGTGCAGACCATGATCCGATGTCACTCCAGCCTGCGTCCATCTCGATAACGACGCCTGCGCCGGTTTTCTCCATAACGGCGTAATCGACGGATTCACTTGGGCACGCCCGAAACGCCTCTTCGTTGATTCGAATAAACGTTAGGTCCGGCACGGGGTTTGCCATTGCTTGTGTGCAGGCTTCAAGGATATCTGGCCGCCACTGCTTAAGTTCTTCCAGGTATCTGTCGGCCCTGAACAGGAACATGCCGCTGTTCCAGGTGTAGTTTCCTTCTGTCAGATAGCTTTGTGCGGTCTCTTTGGAGGGCTTCTCTACGAATTCGTCTAATTCACAGGCACCCGGCCCCAAGGTTTTTCCTGCGCGGATGTAGCCATAGCCGGTGTGGGCCATGTCTGGCTTTATGCCAAAGGTAACGAGCTTTCCCTGGGCTGCATAGCGAGCGGCGTTTTCTACCGCGGCGCGAAAAGCCGCTTCATCATCTATAACGTGGTCGGCCGCCAGCACCAGTAATACCGCGTTTGGGTTACCTTTTACCAGAGCCAGCGCTGCCAGGGCGATGGCTGGCGCTGTATTGCGCCCGACAGGTTCTAGCAGAACTTTGGCATCGTTTACTCCGGCGGCCCGCAGTTGCTCGGCGGCAAGGAAGCGGTGTTCGTTGTTACAGATGATCGTTGGTGGTGCGGTCTCCAAGCCCTTCAGGCGCACTATTGTGGCTTGTAGCATGGAACTTTTGCCCAGCAAGGGTAGGAATTGCTTGGGGTGCAGCTGCCGTGATAACGGCCATAAACGTGAGCCGCTGCCGCCTGCAAGAACGATTGGGAAAAGCATAAAAGCAACCTTGTAAGCTGGGTGGATGCGGTTGTGTGCCAGCTTCAGATTTGCTGGTAGATCCACTTCATACCCGCGCGGGTGATCTGGCTCATTTCACGGTTGGTGTTCCACGAAAACGTCTTTCGCCCGCGGTGCTGGGCTTCCAGATGAGCCAAGAAATTGTATACCAGATTGGCTTGAAAATAAGCGCTCTCGGCAATAAGAGGTCGTAATCCGTAGGCTTTCAGAAATCTGGCTGGTAATTCATGGAACAGGTTATGACGGGTGCGGCTGGTTTGAGCGATGGCCCAGAGGGTGCTGTAGAAACGCGCCACGTCTTCCAGGTTGCTTGAGACGCGGGTTTTGCTGAAACCCAGTGTGTGCATGTTCTGCTGGCTGTCTACCAATACGTTATAAAGCACAAAGTCGCCATGGATTTGGCACGGGAAGGCGTTATTCAAGGCCAGGTAGTTGGGGGCGGTGAGTTTCTGCAATTCGGCGTTGTATTTTTGCTCGACTTTTTTGAGCTTAAGTTCAGGTATTAGGTTGCTTGCCCGGATTTCGCGAATTTTTTGTGCAAATTCTGTTGCCAGCCAGCTGCCATCTGCGCCCTCTAGTGTGAGCCCAGCCGAGCTGTCGTGATACTTGCGTAGCCAGGTGCCGATTTCTGTAATGCGACTGACCAGAGTATCTGGATTTTGCAACCGGTGACCTTGCAGGCGGCCCAGCAGATTGGTTGGGTTCCAGAGGGTATGAAACAGCTCCTGACCGATGACCTTCTTTGTAGTTAGGCGGTTTTCGGCTTCGTTAAAGCTGACAAGTTCGATGGCTTTGACGTGGATTGTTTGAATATTAAGGTGCCGACAGCGGATGAGCTCCATCGCCTCTGGCTTTAGGCTGCGTTCTAAGGTGTGCTTTGTATAGGTGTAAGACGACAGGGTGCCAGTGCTGCTTGCGTTGTTGCCTGGTTTGCCGCGCATATCGCCCTGGTTTGTGCTCATGGGGAACGGTCGTTTGTCAGCGTGAAGGATTGGGCCTGTAGCGTCGTTTTTTGGTTAATGACGGCGTTGTAAGCGTTTTCACAACTTCGCTGCTGGCAAGAGGCTTGAAGGGTCACCAGCGCAAAGCGCGTTGCACCCTGAAGCAGCGCCGGTATCTGCAGCAGTTTGGCGTTGCGGTAGCTGTCGGCACGGTAGTCACCCACTTGATACCACTGCGCCATAACCACCTGTTTCCGGGTGAGTATGTTGCGATAAACCGTTGCGCCGGGCTGTTGATTGCTCTCGCGCAGCCATTGTGAGTGGTTGAACTGTGCTGGTAGGTAAGGCACCAGCTTGTTGTCGGCGCTGGTGCGCTGGCTTTGCGCCAATAATACCCGAGTGCCTGCGGTGCGCCAGGCTTGCTGGTTTAAGGCTTCCGGCATGCTTAAGGGAATCGGTAGCGACTGCAGTTCGGCTTTTGAGCCGTTCGCGATGTTCAACGACCAGAGCCCGGGTTGGGTGGTTGTGGTGGTGGTTGCCAGCGTTAGGGCAGCGGGGCCGAGCAGCACGGCAACGGCGATGGCGATGTAGCCTTTTTTATTGACGTTTGCTGGCTGGGCTTGGCTGTCGGGGTTGCGCTTCATGACCGGTGAGAAGTACATAACCGGGATGATGAAGGCGCCGTATACCAACCAGCCCATCAGTTCGTGGTCTTTCAGTAGGTCGCTTTGCATTTCGGATTGATAGCCGACTACCACCAGGATGGTGATGCGAACCCAGTTTACGATGAGCGCCAGGGTAATGGCGACGGCCAGGCTGACAAGCCAGCCGCGCCAGCGGTAATCGTTCAGGATGGATGTCATGGCAGCTAGCAGAATAGAAATGGCGAAGTAGCGAATACCGGAGCAGCCGTCTTCAATGACCAGCCGGCCGAAGGGCACGGTAATGCTGTTACCTTCTATGAGTGCTGGCATATCCATCCAGCGCACCCAGGTGCCTACTACTGCGCTTGCAAGATGCACTAGTGCCGGTACTAAATCGGCCCAGAAAGGTAACGATAGTGACAAAACCAGAATGTAGGGCAAAAAGCTGATTAGGCGCTGCCAGCCCAGTAACGCCCAGGTTACGCCAGCGATGCCCGCGGGCAGGGCAAAATAGGCGAGGGTGTCGATGCGGGCAAGTTCGAGCACGGCCCAGCCCAGGGTGATCACAATTAAGGCCAGTGCGCCGGTTTTGTAAAAGGGCCTTTGCTGATGGGTTAACGCTTTATTGGGCGCCGGCGGGTGGGTGATAACCAACCAGAGAAAAATGAGTGCGGTTGCCAGGCCGTGGGCGAGGACTTGTTCGAATTCTAGCCAAGCTTCGGCAAGCCTGACCCAGGTGGGCAAGAAGATCAAAACTGCGATTGCGGTAGCCAGCAAATAGGGTTTTGCTACCGGTATATTTTGTAGTGTTTTCCGTAACATCGCGCGTCCACCGGGTGTTGTAACGGTATTCAGGATACTGGGTATTCAGACTTGGGCAAACACAAAAACAAGATAAAAAAAGGCCAGCTGAAGCTGGCCTTTTGCAATGCTGAACAATCAGGCTTTCTGACGACGACGGGCTACGCCCAGACCTGCCAGGCCTAGGCCTAGTAGGGCAAGAGTGCCGGGCTCGGGAACATCAACGGTTCTTACGTTGATACCACTGATATAGTAGTCATCATTAAAACCGGCAACGCTGAAATCGAACGAAGTACTGAAAAAGTTAAAACTGCTGAAGTCGAACAAATTTCCATTTGGAATGTCTCTACTTAATAAAGTGCCATTCACGGCCAAAGTAAAGTCATCATTCGCTCCGACCGCTCCGAACAGAACCGATAACAGTGTAACGGATTCGCCAAACACCATTGATAACGTGTCGTCAGGACCAAAACCGTCAACTTGATAACTGGTGTCAAACAGGCTGCTCAATACGCCCAATCCTGAGTCTCTGTCTACAGCGACACCCGGATTTCCTGATACTGAAAGGTCTAAGCCATCTTGCGAAAATAGTAAGGGGTCGCCGAAAGCATTGCTACCGCCAGTAAAGTCAAAGCTGATAATCGCCGCAGATGCAACACTAGAAACCGCCGACAAGGCGCATGCACACATTAATTTTTTGATCATGATTTAGTCCTTTGGTAAACGTTATGTAGTTCAAACATCTGGCTTTGCAGGTCTGTAACTTTCCGTACCAACCTTGCGGACTGGTTTGGCCTGAGTTAACTTTTTACTTTTGCGTTATTATTCGCGCAACTAGATTTAAGCAAACATGATGCCTGAATAACATAAATACCATAAAATCAATAATATGAAGTATTTTTCGGTCATAGCCATTACACAAGGTGTCAATTATTTCGACAGTTAATGTTCAGGTTAATTTTGCGAGGACCAGTCGGGGCGGTAATGTTAGCAATAGGGTTTGAAGTCGCCATCGCTACGGGAGCTTGCGATTATTTGTTGCGTCAATAATTTCGACGCCTGCAAGAACGATCGGGAAAAGCATGGGCTTTCCAGGTAGGTTGAATGGATGCTGCGTGTTTCGACTGTATAAAGCTCAATTTTTGAACATATCGGGATAGGGGGGAGCCATGAGGCTCCGCCCCTCCCACACCACCCGGCATGCGGGTCCGCACCGGGCGGTTCGAGACGTTGAGGTCATGAGAGTCTTGGCACACCTAGCCGATCGAAATAGGCAACCGTCAACACGTTGTGGATAGCAGACAAGCTATTGTGCCACCAGCGCCGGCTCAGAGCCGCTACCGATTGTGCCACCCAGGGATTTGCACCCAGACGCATCAGCTCCCGATAGATCGTCTTACCTCGTCGCCACTGCTTAAGCTGCATAGCCCTCAAACGCCGACGTATCCATCCATCCAGCGAGCGCCAGATGCGTGGAGTTTGCGACAGCTTGAAGTAACCTTTCCAGCCCAGCAGATAGCGTCGAAGCTTCTCCACCACTTGTTCCATGCTGCGCCCTCCCGAACGTCGAGTCAGTTGCCGGATCCGCAACTTGAACGCTTGCAATGCCTTCGCTGAGACCGCACGGCGGACGTCGCCGTTCGGACTCTGCCATAAAGCATAGCCAAGGAACTTGCGTCCAAACACGCTCGTCACTGCACTCTTGGATTCGTTAATCTTCAAATGCAGTGTGTCGTAGCAGCGCCTCAGCAGCCGCATCACCCGCTCTCCCGCCTTCTGGCTGCGCACGTAAACGTTGCAGTCATCGGCGTATCGGGCAAAACAGTGCCCTCGGCGTTCCAGCTCCCGATCCACTTCATCCAGCAGCACGTTGGCCAGCAGCGGCGATAGGGGGCCGCCTTGCGGCGTCCCGTCCACTCGCCGGGTGATCACACCACCCTCCATAATCCCCGCGTTCAGGTAGGCGCGAACCAGCCGGATCAGACCGGGGTCGTTCACGCGTTTCCTCAGGCGGTCGATCAGAATGTCGTGATTGACGCGATCAAAGAACTTGGACAAATCCACATCAACCACAATGTGGCGGCCTTGCTGGACGTATCGCTGGGCGGACAGAACGGCATCGTGGGCACGGCGGCCCGGGCGAAAGCCGCGACTGTGCTCGCTGAAGGTAGGATCAATCAGAGGTTGCAGCACGTGCAGCAGTGCTTGTTGAATCAGACGGTCGGTCACGGTGGGGATACCCAGTTCCCGCTCACTTCCGTCCGGTTTCGGTATACCTACCCGACGGACAGGCTGTGGCCGGTACGTGCCTTCCAGCAGTTGCTGCCGAAGGTCAGGCCAAGCCCATCTCAGGTGTTCGGCGATTTGGCTGATATCCAGACCGTCGACACCTGCGGCGCCTTTGTTCGCCTTTACGCGCTTCCATGCCCGTTGCATATTCTCTCGCGCGAACGCCTGTTCTAGCAGGCTTCGCTCTGCGCCCTTCGGATCTCGACGCGGGAGTTCTGTTTCATCGCGGGACACGCAACGGCAAGGCTTCACCTTCCCGTTGCGTGACCCGCCCCGCGTATGCGGGCATCTGATGCCTGGCAGACCTCATCGTCAAGTCGTTTGACGCTCCTTCTCGTTCGGCCCTTCGCTCCGTGGTGGAGCTACTATGGCCTCTGCTGACTTCTCGCTCCGTGTTTCCACGTCGCCCTTTCAGGCATGAGGCGAGATCTCCCCGGGTAAGAACACACTCCTTCACCGCACAACCGCCGGATATACACCACCTCGCTTTGGCCACAAGAGCTTCGCGGCTTCTTGCCCGCTCGCCCTGCTTAGCAGTGCCTCATATCCGATTCTTGTTCATCGGCTCACGGTTTACGCTCCACGCTTCCTCCCCACGGTCGGTCACCCTTCCTCAGTTGCGCTTCACTTCGTTCGCTGTGGCCAGCTTACGGGAGGACTTGCACCTCCAGGAGTGCGCCCGTGCCGGGCGCACAAAAAAAACCAGCCGAAGCTGACTTTTTCACTTAACCCTAAGCGGCTAGTAGCTTCAGAAAGCAATATAGCGGTCAAGTTATAAAAGTACACGAAATACAAAAGGGTAGAATCGGTTAAAAAGTAATCGCCAGTGCGAGGGTACGGTAAGTGTATAAAATGTCGACGCCGTGCCTGTCGTGATTTTGCAGTTTTTGCATGGGGAACGTAATTCGCTAGGGAATACAACGATGTCACCTTTACAGAGGGATTTTCGTTCTCGGCAGCTGTATAGATCTATCGCTCGTTCAAGTTGCGCGAGTTCCCCATGGCAAGTTTTAAAATCAATAGGTTGAGGTAATGAGCGACAGCGTAAAGAAAGTCGACGCTTTTTACTGGGGTTTTGATAGTACTGAGGCAGGTGCTGGTTATTCAGAATTGGAAATACACAAATTTAAAACAAAAAAAGCCAGCCGAAGCTGGCTTTTTTCAGGCCTGATTAAATCAAGACTTCTGGCGCCGACGGGCTGCGCCAAGGCCTACAATACCAAGACCTAGAAGAGTCAAGGTGCCTGGCTCTGGGACTGTCGTTCAATATAGATGTCATGGCGTCCAGCAGGATAGTGATGGCGAAGTAGCGAGTACCGGAGCAGCCGTCTTCAATGACCAGCCGGCCGAAGGGCACGGTAATGCTGTTGCCTTCTATGAGTGCTGGCATATCCATCCAGCGCACCCAGGTACCCACTACGGCGCTTGCAAGGTGGACGAGTGCCGGTACTAAATCGGTCCAGAACGGTAACGATAGTGACAAAACCAGAATGTAAGGCAAAAAGCTGATTAGGCGCTGCTAGCCCAGTAACGCCCAGGTTACGCCAGCGATGCCCGCGGGCAGGGCAAAATAGGCGAGGGTGTCGATGCGGGCAGGTTCCAGCGCGGCCCAGCCCAGGGTGATCACAATTAAGGCCAGTGCGCCGGTTTTGTAAAAGGGCCTTTGCTGATGGGTTAACGCTTTATTTGGCGCCGGCGGGTGGGTGATAACCAACCACAGAAAAATGAGTGCGGTTGCGAGGCCGTGGGCGAGGACTTGTTCGAATTCTAGCCAAGCCTCGCCAAGCCTGACCCAGGTGGGCAAGAAGATCAAAACAGAGATCGCAGTAGCCAGCAAATAGGGTTTTGCTACTGGGATATTTTGTAGTGTTTTCCGTAACATTGCGCGTCCACCGAGTGTTATAAACGTGTTCAGCATACTGGGCTTTCAGGTTTGGGCAAACACAAAAACAAGACAAAAAAAAGCCAGCTGAAGCTGGCCTTTTTCAATGCTGAACAATCAGGCTTTCTGACGACGACGGGCTGCGCCCAGGCCGGCAATGCCGAGGCCCAGAAGAGCTAGTGTGCCAGGCTCTGGAACGTCAGTAACGATGACGTTGTCCAGAAAGTTCCCTATGGTGCCAGTGGATGGAACGATGGCTTTGAACGCTATCTTAGAAGTTTCTGATGTCGCCATAAAATTGTAAGTGGCGAGAGACCAGTCTCCTCTTGGCCCATTAACGATGTTAAATGTGTCTCCGTTATCACTTTCGTCTCCGAGGTAAAAGCTGAACTCTTCTGCTGGGTTGGTGTTTGCTCTTGCGCTGTAAGCGAAAGACACCTCATAGATGCTTCCGATTACTGAATCAAAGCTTTGGAAAATTGAGTAAGGGCCGCCATTCGTAGAGTTTAACTCGAGGTACTGGGATCCATCGTATGGGGCAGGTCCCCTCGGTTGAGCGCCAATGTCACGGTTCCAAAGCTCTACTTTTCCAGTTGAGCCCCATCCTGGCAGACTTGTCAGGAACGTAGATCCAGAAACCCCTGGGTCTTCGAAACTACCATTAGTAAGAAGATTTGCGTTTGCTAGCGAGCTCACGCTCAAAACGGCAGCAGCTACAACGCCTGTAAGGAGTGCGGTTCTCAGTTGTACTTTTTTCATGATGATTCACCTGTGGTTTTGTTGATCTCTGCGCCAAAAATGATTTGAGCCGGGAGGTTTTGAGTCTTAACTTTGGGCAGCTTTAGACTTGATGTATTGCTAGCAAAAAAAAGGCCAAGTTATTAATTAACATTTAATACAGTAGGTTAGAGTATATTTAAGACTGAAAAAAAGAGCGATTCTGGGATATATGTATAAAATGTCGACACCAGTATTTGTGTTGAGGCGGCCATGGGGGTTTGCTGTGCCATGTAAAACGAGATCTTTCCGGCTCTGGCCTGTCTGGAGCTTGGTTTGATCATGCTTAGGGGGGTTACGTTGGTGCGAGCCGCTTCCTGGGTCTGTGTAAAAAAACCTGATACGCCATAAAAAAAGGGCTGCTGAACGTGTGGTTCAGCAGCCCTTATAAGTGGGGCGTTTTGAGGTAGTGTCAGAAAATTTTACATAGATTGCTTTACAGTATTCAGGTGCTCCTGCATCTCCACACTTTCCGGCGCCAGTGCCTGCTCGATAAGCAAGGCAGGGACAGATTTGAAATCTGTCCCTAGTCTGGTTTTGGCCCATAAAAAAGCCAGCCGAAGCTGACTTTTTCACTTAACCCTAAGCGGCTAGTAGCTTCAGAAAGCAATATAGCGGTCAAGTTACAAAAATACACAAAATACAGAAGGGTAGAATCGGTTAAAAAGTAATCGCGAGTGCGAGGTTATGGTAAGTGTATAAAATGTCGACGCCGTGACTGTCGTGATTTTGCAGTTCTTGCATGGGGAGCGTAATTCGCTAGGGAATACAACGATGTCACCTTTACAGAGGGATTTTCGTTCTCGGCAGCCGCATAGATCTATCGCTCGTTCAAGTTGCGTGAGTTCCCCATGACAAGTCTTAAAATCAATAGGTCGAGGTAATGTAAGGTAATGAGCGATAGCGTAAAGAAAGTCGACGTTCGTTTTTAGGGGGGGGTGTTGATAGTGCTGAGGAAAGTGCTGGTTATTCAGAATTGGAAATACACAAATTTAAAATAAAAAAAGCCAGCCGAAGCTGGCTTCTTACTACTCAACCGAAATCAGGCTTTCTGACGACGGCGAGCTGCGCCAAGTCCTGCAAGGCCAAGGCCGAGGAGGGCCAGGGTGCCGGGCTCGGGGACCGGGATTACGTCGGAGATGCCTACGACCATGTCATTGTAATCACCATCGTTGCTGCAGTTGGTATTGCAAAGATCTTCGAAGGCAAGAACCACATCGCTACCGCTTAGGCCAGACACTGAGTTGCTTGACGTATCAAACATGAGCATATGGTCAAAGCCGTCCGAGTTTAGTGAGGTGTGGCTGTACCAGGTAAAGCCGTTATTGTTAACGGTATTGGCCAGATAAAAACCAAAGTTTTTACCGATGTTGGCAACAACATTGGTTGATGCGTTGGTGGCAGTTCCTGCGAGCAAGTCAAATTCCACGGTCGCATCTGTGGTGAAGCCGCCGGTACCCGGGCTTTGCGATCCTGAGAACAGCTCAAGCGTATCACCAACAACCACGTTGCCGGACCCATCATAGGAAAAACTGTAGATGCCAAAGTTGTTGTTGTTTCTGAATCCTGCCAGTTCAAGAAACAAAAAAGCCGTAATATCATCGTTGTTGTTGCTAGTGTCTGTCAGCACAACTGATTCGAGACCAGTATCAGTGACGCCATTGTAGGTGCCATTCGAAAGGATGGTGCCCAAGCTTGGCACCGCGTGGGCTGCTGCTGAAGCCAAGCATAATGCTGCTACGCAAAGAGTTGTTTTAAATTTCATAGGTGCTCTCCGGTTGTTTAGCTCTAATTCCGTATAGTTCGCCTTGCAACCAGGCTATCTCTTCTTCTTGTTGAGACCCTTGGCTTTCCGTCCCATCTTCGCAAATGGTTTGGCTTCTGGTCAGGCTCTTGCCTTTTCCCTATGCAATATGAAGCGATTACTGTGCCAACTTTCAAATTCATTGTTTATTAAAGGTTTTTTTACGTTCTGATTTTGTGCCTGTAAAGAAACCTGACATTCGCATCAAAAAAGCCGCTGAATAGTGGGTTCAGCGGCTTTTTTGGTTTTGCTAGCTAACCTGCGGAGTGTCAGGTTGCTTTACAGTGCCTCGTTAATGGCTTTCAAGTGTCCCTGAATTTCTGCGTTGTCTGGCGCTAGCGCCAAGGCCTTCTCAATGATGGGCTTGGCCTCTGCGTGGTTACCGCCCAGGTGCAGAACCCATCCGTGGGTGTCGAGTATGTCTGGCGCTTCGGGCGCCAGCTCGCTGGCGCGGCTGGCGAGTTCTACGGCGCGGCTGTTGTTCTTTTCACGTAGTAGCCAAGCCAGGTTGTTCAGCGCCACCACGTTGTTAGGCTGCGTTAACACAACTTGTTCATACAACTCGGTTGCTGCCTGATCCTGCTGTTGGTTCATTTGCAGGTCGGCCTGGGCCATTAGAATGGCGACGTGGTTGTTGTGGGTTTCTGCGGCGGCTTGAAGTGCTTCTAGCGCCTCAGCATTTTTACCCTGAGTGATGAGTATGCGGGCAGGCAGCAGTGCGAAGCCGACGTTTTCGGGCTGAATGGCAATGGCTTCTGCTGCTTTAGCCAGGGCCGTTGAGTAATCTTCGGCCTGTGCGCTGATAACAGATTCTGCGGCCAATAGCTGTCCGTAGGCTCTGTAGCCGATGGGGTTATCTTCGTTGGCCATTGGCTCAAGAATCGTTCGTGCATGTTTTACATCGCTTTGTTGTATGTGGATTAACGCAGACAACAAGCTGGCGTTTGGTGCCAGTGGCGGATGCGTTTCAGCAACGGTGCCCAGCCACTGTTGAACTTCTTCCACGCTGTGGGTGGTAGCGTAAATCTGGCCGGCCTGCTGAAGCGGTCCGATCACCTCCGGGGTTATAACGGCGGCGGCCAGGAGTTGTTCAACGGCTTTGTCTGGGCTGTTGGTCGAGGCATACAGGCTTGCCAGGGCCAGGCGCGCCTGCTGCATATCTGGGTTGTCTACTGTCAGTTGCTCAAGGCGAATCAAAGCGAAGTCGGAGTTACCCATGCGCCCGTCGGCGATTGCCGCCAGCAGGAGCGCTTGAGGCTCGTTGCCGTAGCCATTGACCAGCGAATCGCGTACGTCTTCGGCTTCGCGGGTTTCACCGCTGTCGATCAGCAGGCTTAAATAGATAGCTGTGCTTGCCCAATCTGCTGGCTGGGCGGTAAACGCCATCCGCAATTGGCCCAAGGCCTGTTCGGTTTGCTGGTTATTGATGTAGTGCCGGGCCAGCGCAATCCTTAAACGGGTGCGATCGGGTTCGTTGCTAATGGCTTTGCTCAAACTGGTGACGCCCGCGGCTTCCTGGCCGGGCATGCTCAGGGCCAGAACGCCGTGCATGGCCAGCAGATCGTTGTCGTTGGGGCGGGCTTTTACGGCACGTTCCAGAGTGGCGAGTGCTTCTTCCCGTTCGCCCACGTCAATCTGGGCCATGGTAGAGGCCCGAATAAAGCGGGTTGGGGTGGTTTCCGGGTCCAGATTTCCAGACAGCAATTCGGCGCCTTCTTCCAATTCACCGGTACCTGCAGACAGGGTGCCCAACATTAAGGCCAGCTGTTCGTTGTCGGGGTCTAGCTTGCGCATGTCCCGCAGCATGGTTTTGGCTTCGTCAAAGTTGCCAGCTTGAATGGCGGCGATAACGGCTTTGCTCTGTTCGCGGGAGCCTGAGTCGGTTTGTTCGGCCAGGATGCGGCTGTATACCTGGGCTTCGGTGATTTTGCCCTGTTCAGTCAACACCCGTGACAACAGCGACAGTAACTTGCCTCTTAATGGCATGAATATGTCGGATGCCGGCATTTGGGTAACGGCGTCGGTGAGTGTGGCGGTGGCGGGCTCCAGTTCATCAAGCTGGTATTGGGCCAGGCCTTTCAGATAGAGAACGGCTGGCGTGGTTTCGTGGCTGGCCAACCAATCGTTGGCGGCCCCGAGCGCCGTGCGGGCATTGCCTTGTTGAATATGGGTCTCTATTAGACCGGTTATCGCATCCACGCTGGTTGAGTAATTGGCGCTAATGTCTCGGTAGGCGGTGATTGCTCCGTCTACGTCGCCAGACAAGCGCATGGCTTTGGCTTCGATCAGGGACGCTTCGAGTTTTTCATCAGAGCTTTCGGGGTTTGCCAGTGCCAGGGTTTCGATGGCAGACAGGTGTTTGCGTTCTTCCACATAGGCCCGGGCCAAAGGCAGGGCCACCGCTTGCGGGTAGTCTTTCAGCCAGGGCTCCAGCAGCTCAACGGCCTGTTTGTTGGCGCCCAGTTCCAAGTAGAGTTCGCCCAGCCGGGCAATGTGGCTGACGTTGTCTGGCTCGGTCTGGATAGCGTTTTTGATTTCGAGAATAGCCGAGCGGAACTGGCCCTGCTCGGCGTAGGTGTCTGCGCGACTCAGGTGCGACAGCGCTTCGGAGGTATCCGGGCCGCTGTTACAGGCGCTCAGCAAGGGCAGTATAAGAGTGCCCAGCAGGATCAGCCGTGGGAGTTTTTTCTTTGGTGTTGTTATCGACATCGTTTATGGCTCCGATGAAGGTAGGGGCAGATTTGAAATCTGTCCCTAAGTTTGGGTAGGGGAACAGATTTGAAATCTGTCCTCGGTTTAACTTTTAGCGTAGAGGACGGATTTGAAGTTCGTCTCTGGCTCCGTCCCCGTCCTCGATACTTGGGTTAGCTTTCCGCAGCCTCGACTGAGGTGTTAATCCGGTATTTGTCAGTCAGGTTGTACAGGGTGGGGCGGGTAACCCCTAGAAGTCGGGATGCTTGCGCCATGTTGAAGTTGCTGGTGCGCAGGGCTTGAACGATGGCAGCGCGTTCGGCGTTTTCTCGTACTTTGCGCAGGTTCAGTTGGCTTTCGTTGGCGTCTGTGTTGTCTGTGCTTAGGGGCAGCTGAAGATCATCTATAGTGATGCGTTTGCCGTCGGCCATAATCACCGAGCGTTTTATTTTGTTGATCATTTCGCGCACGTTGCCGGGCCAGGGGTAGGTCTCAATGGCGCTTATGGCGTCGTCACAGAAGCTCAGGCCGGGCCGGTCTAGTTGTTTGCTCAGACTTTTCAACAGTGATTGGGCGATGACCAAGGCGTCGCCGTCGCGGTCACGCACCGCGGGCAGATCCAGGGTGATTTCGCTGATGCGGTAGTAAAGGTCTTCGCGGAAGGTGCCTTCCTGAATCAGTTCGTTGACATTGCGGTGGGTAGCACACACCACGCGTACGTCTACGGGCGTGGGTTTTAGTGACCCGACTCGGTCTACCACTCGTTCCTGCAGGAAACGCAGCAGTTTGGCTTGTAGCGCCATGGGCATGTCGCCAATTTCATCTAGAAACAGGGTGCCGCCGTTGGCGCTTTCAATTTTGCCTTTTTTGCTTTGAGTGGCGCCGGTGAATGCGCCTTTTTCATAGCCGAACAACTCGCTCTCCAGCAGGTTATCTGGAATGGCCGCGCAGTTAATGGCGGCGAAGGGCATGTGCGCCCGCGGGCTAAGGTCATGCAGGGCGCGGGCCAGTACTTCTTTGCCGGTGCCGGTTTCGCCGTTGATCAGGGTGGTGATGTCGGTTGGCGCTACTTTTTCCAGGGTGCGGCACACCGCCAGCATTTGCGGGCTGGCTGCGATAATGCCTTTCACGCTGGTGTTGTCGCGGCTTGCCAGCTCGAGGTTTTCTTTTTCCAGCTCGGCCAGGCGGAACGCCCGGTTAACCACAAAGCTGAGGATGTCGGCGTCTACCGGTTTTTGGTAGAAGTCGGCGGCGCCCATGCCGATGGCTTTTACGGCGTTTTCTTTTTCTTCACGGCCAGTCACTACAATGACTTTGGTCATAGGTGCCAGGCGCAGTATGTCTTCCAGCAGGGCGAAGCCTTCGGTGCTTCCGCCTGGGTCTGGAGGCAGGCCCAGGTCCAGGGTTACCACTTCAGGTTCCAGTCGTCGCAGCAGGGCCAGGGCGGTTTCGCGGTCGGCGGCAACAGACACTTGCAGGTTGTCAGTGAAGCACCAGCGCATCTGGCTTTGCAGACCCGGGTCGTCCTCTACAATCAGTAATTGTCTTGTCACGGGTGTGTTTATTCCTTGTGAGCGCGTGTGTCTACGTTTTGAAGTCTTAACTCAAAGGCCGCATTTTGCAACGATTGTGTGTGCCAATTCTTGCTTTTGCATACACATGCATTGTTAAGAGTCACATTTTCATTCGCCCGTCTGGCTTTTTTTTGTTGCGGCTGGTGTTTAAGTTGACGTTGCGGCGTCGGCCAGCGGCAGGCGCATTGAAAAGCACGAACCCACGCCTGCCTCGCTGGTGACATCAATGCTTCCACCAAGCTCCAGTAAGTATTCCCGGGTTTGGTAAACCCCTATGCCCATGCCTGTCAGCCCCTTGGTGCTTTCGAAGGGCTTGAACAGGCGGTTGCGGATGAATTCTTCGGTCATGCCGCTGCCGGAATCCTGAATAAATACCACGGCGGTGCCGCGGGCGACTTTTAAAGTGACGGTTATGTCGCCATCTCGCGGCGTGGCGTCCTGGGCGTTGCGCAGCAAATGGCCTATTACGGTGCCCAGTTGTTCGGCGCCTGCCCTTATCCACACGTCGCCGTTTCGGTAATCAAAATGCGGTTGCGGGTTGCGCCTGCTGGCGTCGGATATGGCGCTAGTGAGAAGGTCTGTCAGGTTGATCATTTCTGCGGCTTGCCCCTGGCTGTCCTGAGGCTTTTGGATGTGGGTGACTAGGTTCGACATTTTGTTCACCACGTGGTCGGCGGTTTGAATCATGTCATCAATAAATGCTGGGTTGTCGCGGTGCCTTGGCGCGTTTTTGACCAGCAGGGACAGTTGCGCGATCACGGTTTTCAAATCGTGCAGCATGAAGGCAGACGCTTTGCTGACGGCTTCAAACTGCATGGCCCGCGTGAGTGCGTTCTGGGCATCGGCTTGGGCCAGCAGGTTACCGGTTTGGCGGGCAACCACGCGGATTAGATCGAAGTTCTCCCAATTCAGTTCTACCTGGGTAAGGGGCGCGCCGATCAGTGCCATACCATACAGCTCGTTGCCTGAGTAAAGGGGGATGATCAGCCAGCCACTAGGGCATTGGATGATAATGTCTGGCACTTCTAATAAGTCATAGGCAACCGGATCTGCTTTGTAGACGTTCAGGTCTATGATCCATTCTTTATCGCGGAAATAGCGCACCAGGTCGTCATTGGGGTCAATCAGGGTGTGACGATCGAAGTTCATGTTGATGGTGGCTTTTAACTGATAGCGGTTCTGGTCGTCTTGCAGCCAGATGGCGCCTGCGTTGCCTTCTACCAGGTCTGCCAGAATGCGGATAACCCGTTCCGGCAGGGGCGGCGAGTCGGTCAGGTTGGCCAGCTCTTTGGTCATTTTTAGCCACTCATTGCGGTAGTCGTATTTGTAGTCAAAAAAATTCTGGCTGATGGCAACCATCATGCGGGCTCGCAGCCGGCGCGAAAGCAGTAGGGTAGCCAGAAACACCAGTGCCAGGGTGAAGAATAGAATGCGTAGGGCGTCGCCCCAGCTGCCGCCCACGGTTTTGATGTAGTAGCCGGCAACCGACAGAAATACCAGATAGGCGCCGGCGAACAGCAGAGTGCCCGCGTGAAAGGCGGCACGCCGTGATACCCGGAAGTCTATGGGCTGTCTGCGGGTGTTAACCACGTTTACCGCAAACAGCGGCACCAGCAGTGCATTTGCGAGCCCGCGGGCGTCCCAGAAGTTCGGGTTGATCTGGCCAAACAGCAGGGCATCGGCGTACATCACAAAATCGAAGATGAAGATGGTGGCTACGCCGGTGCACATGTATTTGATGCTGTAGCGACGAAAGCCAAGGGAATTGCGCCAGATTTGTTCGATCAGTAGCAGGCCAATCAGCGACAGCGCCAACTGGCCTACTATTTTTGTTTTGCCGAAAAATATGTGGTTTACGTCAAAGTGTTCAGCGGCGCTCGCCAGTAGCAGTATCACCAACACGCCAATAACGGCGCCTGCCAACATTTGTTTAATTTTTCGTGCGGTGCCGTCGTTTGGCAATGCGCTGCCTAGCAGGGTGAAAATAAGTGCGATCCAGGCGCCGTCGCGCAGCAGTTCCAGCAAGTAACGCACGGCAAAATCCGGGAATCCCCAGATGGACTGTGTCACCAGAGCTGCTGCCCACAAGGTGGATACCAGCGCGGCAAAGAACAGAGCTCGATCGGAATTGCGGCGCATGTAGCGGGCGGCAATCAGAATTGCCAGTAGGCCGTAAGTGATAAACGCAACGGCGTGGCTGAGGGCGTTGAAATCGTTAAACATGGACTCTTCCGGGTTTTGTTCTGGCGGCTGCTGGTGACTATTAACGCAGGCTAGATGAAGAGTAAATTAAAACGCTCGGTTGGGCGAGCCCGCTCGGCCTTGTAGTACCCCGTGGCGTTTGTTACTATGCGTGCCGCTTTCAGGTAAACGTTCTGAAACGCCGTTATGGTGGCTCCATTGGTGCCTTCGCAACATGAAACCGTGAACCCGGTCAGACCCGGAAGGGAGCAGCCGCAGCGGTCGATATGTGTGCCGGAGTGTCGCTAGTGGGGCCACCACCTATTTTAGCCCCCCCCCCCCCCCCCCCCCACGTTTTTTCCGCTATTGCCTTTCTCTCTGTTTTATAAGTGCTATTTTTTTGCTACTTTCTCGATTACGCTTTATTCATTCTTCATTACCTATACCCTCTGTTTTTCGGTTTTAGCATCCATGCTAGACTTAAGGCTATTTTTCACGGCAATTGGCGAACTATGAGCTACCAGGTACTTGCCCGTAAATGGCGCCCTCGCACCTTCGAAGACATGGTGGGGCAGGAACACGTGCTTCAGGCATTAATCCACGCGCTGGAAAGTCAGCGCTTGCACCATGCCTATTTATTTACCGGCACCCGTGGTGTGGGGAAAACCACCATCGGCCGCCTGTTGGCCCGCTGTTTAAACTGTGAAACCGGCATTACCGCGAAACCTTGCGGTGTGTGCGGCAGCTGTCGCGAAATTCAGGAAGGCCGCTTTGTTGATCTGATCGAAATAGACGCGGCTTCGCGTACCGGCGTTGACGACATGCGTGAGCTGACCGACAACGTGCAGTATTCGCCCAGCCGCGGGCGTTTCAAGGTGTACCTGATTGATGAAGTGCACATGCTCACCAATCAGTCGTTCAACGCCTTTTTGAAAACTCTGGAAGAGCCGCCAGAGCACGTTAAATTCCTGTTGGCCACCACCGATCCCCAAAAACTGCCGGTGACGGTGTTATCGCGCTGTTTGCAGTTTAATTTGAAGCGGATGACACCGGAACACATCGCCGGCCATTTGAATCACGTACTGACCGCTGAAAAAATTCCTTTTGAAGAACCGGCCCTGTGGCTTCTGGCGCGTGCAGCGGACGGCAGTATGCGCGATGCCCTGAGCCTGACAGATCAGGCAATTGCGTTTGGTAACCAGCAACTGGCGGCGAGCGATGTCAGTTCCATGCTGGGTACAATTAATCAACGTGATATCGAAAGCTTGGTGGGCACTTTGGTTGCCCGTGATGGCCCTGCGTTGTTGACGGAAATTAGCCGTATTGCTGATTTTGCGCCGGATTACGGGGTAATTCTGGCGGACCTGTTGTCGCTGTTCCATCGGGTGACGATGGAGCAGGTAGTGCCTGGCAGTGCAGACAACGCCTTGGGCGACGCCCGCCAGATTCAGACGTTGGCCAAAAAGCTGAGTGCCGAAGACGCGCAACTGTTTTACCAAGTGGCGTTGATGGGGCGCAAAGATCTGGCGATAACGCCGGACGCGCGCATGGGATTCGAAATGACGCTGCTGCGTATGTTGGCATTCCGGCCCGGAACTGCTCGCCGGGAACCGCCCGCGGCGATTGCTGCGGAGTCGGCACCGGCCGGAAACCGCGATGAACCAGACCCTGTTACTGCCAGTTCGAATCAACCTGCAACGCCAGTACTCGCAAAGCCGGAGCCTGAAGCCCCGGCAGCTTCGGCGCCGCCGCCAGCAGCAGCACGAATGCCGGTTGAGTCGATTCCACCTTGGGAGCCTCAGCCTGGCACAGACGTAGATTACCCTGACGACGGTGCCCTTTACGGCGCTGATGAAGCGTTTGAGGCTTCTGCCCCAGAGCAACAGCCGCTGCCGGCAGAGCCCGAGCATCAGCCAGCTCAGCAGAATCAGTTAGAGCCGCAGTCTGCTGTTCAGCTAAAACCGCAGCCTGATGACCAGCCACTGCCATTGGCCAGTGAATTGCCAATGCAGCCAGAGGTAGCGGAGGAGACATTACCGGCGGGTGAATTTGTTTGGCAGCGGGATTTTCGCAGCCTGAATATTGCGGGCATGCCCGGGAATCTGGCCAGCCACGGCTCTATGCTGCACCAAGGCAATGACGTGCTGCTGACCATTGATGAGGGCCACGCGCGGCTGCTGAACGCCCGCCACGAAGAAAAAATTCTGGCCGCCTTGAGAAATCGCTTTGGCGCCGCCACTGAATTACGTATAGAAAGAGGGCAGCCAGACGATACGCCGGCTGCCTATGAAGAGCGCCAGCGTAAGATTCGGCAGCAGGCGGCGGAGCAGGCCATTCGCACTGACCCGCTGGTACAATCGATTGTGGATCGATTTGCTGCCCGTGTTGTGGAAGACAGTATTCGACCGATTGAAGTCCCCAAAAAGCGCCCGGCCAACGACACGAGTCAGGCCGATATAAAGAGCCCGGCTGGCTCAAACAGGAGATAACGTTATGACGGATAACATGGGCGAACTGATGAAAAAAGCCCAAAAAATGCAAGAAAACATGCAAAAAGCCCAAGAAGAAATCGCCAAAACAGAAGTGACTGGCGAATCCGGTGCGGGGCTTGTGAGGGTGGTAATGAACGGCCGCCACGACGTTTGTAAAGTGGAGATTGATCCGTCTTTGATGAGCGAAGAAAAAGACATTCTTGAAGACTTGCTGGCGGCGGCGGTGAATGACGCCGTGCGCCGTGTGGAAGCCAATCAGAAAGACAAAATGTCTGGCATGATGTCGGGTATGGGTCTTCCTCCCGGCTTTAAGATGCCTTTCTGAATTATTGAACTTTTGGGATTATTATGGCGTTCAGTCCTCTGGTGGATGAGTTGGTTGAAAGCTTGCGGGTGCTACCTGGCGTGGGCCAAAAAACCGCCCAGCGTATGGCTTTTCATTTGCTGGAACGCGCCCGCAGTGGCGGTAGCCGCCTGGGTGATGCTTTGGGCCGGGCTATGGATGGCGTGCGCCGCTGTGATCGCTGTCAGAATTTTGCCGACACCGACGTGTGCGGCATTTGCGAAAACCCGGAGCGCAACACCGGTGTGCTGTGCGTGGTGGAAAGCCCGTCAGACTTGCTGGCCATCGAGCAGGCCGGCGATTACCGCGCCGGCTATTTTGTGCTGATGGGGCACTTGTCCCCCATTGATGGCATTGGGCCGGAGCAGATTGGTATTGATCGGCTGGTTCACCGGGTGCGCGATGAAGGCGTAACCGAGTTAATACTGGCCACCAATCCCACGGTGGAAGGCGAAGCTACGGCGTACTACATTGCCGACCGCCTAGCCGATAACAACGTACTGATTACCCGGTTGGCCCACGGCATTCCTGTGGGTGGCGAGTTGGGTTATGTCGACGGTTTTACCCTGACCCACGCTTTCCGCGGCCGCAAACCCTTAGCTGGCTAAGCCATTTCCCGATCAGGCAACTTTATGAATGCGAATGAACTTCCCCGGCTAACAGCGCCTGTGCCATCCGAACCGGTACTATGGCTGGAAACCCCTGAGCAGCTGGATGACTGGCTGGCGGCGCAGCCCACAGGGCCTTTGACTCTCGATACCGAATTCGAGCGGGTAAGCACCTATTACCCCATTCCGGGCCTGGTGCAGCTTGGGCTGGCCGATCAATTTCGCCTGGTGGACCCGGAAGTGGCAGAAGCCTCTGCCGGTTTTCGCGCGGCTCTGGAAGACGACCAACGTTTGAAACTGCTGTACGCGGTGAGTGAAGATCTGGAATTGTTCCGCCATTGGCTGGGTATTCCCATGCAGGGTGTCATTGATCTGCAGCTGGGCGTGGCATTTGCCGGGCTCGGGTTTTCAATGGGTTACGCCAAATTGGTTGAAAGCCTGTTCGGTGAAAGCCTGGACAAAACGCTGACCCGCTCTAACTGGATTTCACGGCCTTTGAGCGATTTGCAGCAGCGTTACGCCATTGATGATGTGCGCTTTTTAAAGCCGGTTTATGACTGGCTGCAAGAAGTTTTGGCCGGGCGCGGGCTTCAGCAGGCTTTGGTGGAAGAATCCGCGCGCTTTGCTGCCGACCTGGCAAGCCAAGACGATTCCACCCGACATTATTTAAAGCTGCGCGGCGGTTGGCCTCTAAGCGCCCCGCAGCAACAGGTGCTTCAGGCGTTGGTTAGTTGGCGTGAGCGCGAATGTCATCGCCAAGACAAGCCCCGCAATTGGGTAATGGCAGACCCTTTGTTGCTGGCAATGGCCGAGATGCAGCCCAAAACTCTGGACGCTTTGTCGAACATTCAGGGCCTGGCATCCGGCCAGGTTCGACGCCACGGTGATACTCTGCTGGCGCTGATTGCAAAAGCAGATGCCGCCGATGATGTTGCCATAGAGCCGATTCCAGCACCTTTGACCCGAGACCAACAGGGCTTTTACAAGCAGTTGAAAAAACACTTTGTGCGTGCTGCGGAATCGGCTGATATTCCGATAGAATTGCTGGCGCCGCGCAAACGCCTGGAAGCCGTTGTGCAGCAACAACAGCTGGCGGGTAACCCGTTTTTTGAAGGCTGGCGCGGCCAGATACTGGCTCCGGTTCGGGGCGCAATCGAGGAACTGCTTTCGTGACCAAAACCCACGACTTTGTTTCTGTTTTTCGCAGCAGCAAAAAACCCGACACTTATCTGTATGTGCGCCGAGGTCACCTTTGGGATGACTTGCCGGAAGCCCTGCGCACCTTGTTTGGCAAGCCGGTGCACGCTATGGATGTGGTCTTGACGCCCGAGCGAAAATTGGCTCGCACCAGCGCCGAAAAGGTTTTGGCGGGGATTGCCGACAAAGGCTTTTTCCTTCAGATGCCGGAAGAACAGGACATGGCAATTGTTGAGTTCAAGATGAAGCTGGGGCAGCGCAACCGATGATTGCCCAGGTGCCATTCTGGCAGCGTAAACGCCTGCACGAAATGACACCGACCGAGTGGGAGTCTCTCTGCGACGGTTGCGGGAAGTGTTGCCTGAATAAGCTGGAAGATGAAGACACCGGTGAGGTATACCATACGGATTTAGTGTGCCAGTACATGGATACTGATACCTGCGGTTGCACGGTTTACTCTGAACGGTTGAAAAAAGTACCCGGATGCACATTGATTACGCCGCAAACCTTGCCGGATTATCACTGGCTGCCCTATACCTGCGCCTATCGAACTCTGGCAGACGGTCGCCCATTGGCCGATTGGCACCCGCTGCGCAGTGGTGATCCGCAATCCGTGCACGATGCGGGCGTGTCAGTGCGCGGTAAGGTGGTGTCAGAGGCGGCCGTGGCAGAGCAAGACTGGGAAGAACATATTATTCACTGGGTAATGACATAATGGATGCGGAATTACAGAACGTGTACTGGCTGTTTTGGGCCGCCTACGGTGTAGGGCTGGTGTTGTTTTTATGGATGATGCAGCGGTTGTTGCGGTTTTTGCCGTTTTACGGGTTGCGTACACTGTTGCTAGCTGCGTTGGCGGCTATTCTGGCGGCACCGGTGGAGTCTATAGATATAGCCGGTTGGTGGATTCCGGCATGGTTGTACGGCGGTTATGAACTGATTCTGGGTGACAGCGTTGCGGCCAGCGCTGCCTTGTTAAATCTTGCGCTGGCCGGCATGGTTTTGCTGCTGGTGTGGATTCTGGACTTGGTGCGTTATCGGATGAAACGCTGAAAATTTAACAATAAATCGGCGGCTGTTCATTTTACGGCTGTTTTACACAGGGAAAACGTGGTGGGACGCTTCATGAAATCAACTCTGGTAACGCACAAAACACTGTGGCTCGCGCTTGTTATTACGCTGGCGGCGTTTTCGGGCGTGGCTCAGGCTCAAGCAGAGCAAGCGGATAGTCCGCAGTTGCCGGGCGCGGTGGACGTGCGAATTATTGTTGATGTTTCCGGCTCCATGAAGCAAAACGATCCGCAAAACCTGCGCCGCCCGGCGGTGCGTTTGCTGGCCCGATTGCTGCCCGATGGCGCCACGGCCGGTGTGTGGACCTTCGGCCAGTATGTCAACATGCTAGTGCCCCATCGCGAAGTTAGTGATGCCTGGCGTGAAATGGCGATTGCGCAAAGCGACGCGATCAATTCTGTGGCCATGCGTACCAATTTGGGTGCGGCCATCGAAACCGCCAGTGATGGTTACTTTACCGGTGGCGTACTGAGTAACACTCACTTTATCGTGCTTACCGACGGCAAGGTGGATATCAGCCGAAACCCCAGTGCTAATAAAGTCGAGGCTAACCGCATTCTTGACACTTTGGTTCCGCCGTTGAAACAGCAGGGCGCGCGTTTTCACGCGGTAGCGCTGTCGGCCGAGGCAGACACCGAGTTTCTGCGTAAACTGGCCTCCGACTCAAACGGTAGCTTTCACGTGGCGGAAAACGCCAACGATTTGAGCCGTGCTTTTCTGGATGCTTTTAACGCCGCCGTGCCACAAGAACAGACGCCCATAGATGACGACGGCTTTATGGTAGACGCCAGCGTAACTGAATACACCGCGCTGATTTTCTGGGGCGACAATGAAACATCTGACAACCGCGCCCTGGCTTTGAAAGCGCCCGGTGCAGCCGCGACCACCTTGCAGCAGCACCCGGACAATATTCGCTGGGCCCGCGAACCGGGGTATGACCTGATTACCGTAACCGACCCCGTAGCCGGGCGCTGGAGCCTGGACGGCCAGCTAGGCGAGGGTAGCCGGGTAAGCGTGGTGAGTGACTTGCGGATGATTGTGAGTCCCATTCCCGGCATCTTTTCAATAGAGAAGCCACTGGCGATTCGAATCGGGCTTTTTGACGGTGAAGAACCGATTACAAATGCCGATTTTCTGAGTGTGCTGACCGTTGACCTGACACTGTCAAATGAAGATGGCCGTAGCGGTACCAAGGTGTTGTCAGAGCAGAGCCCGCCAGCAGATGGCGTGTATCGCTATAACATTGCTGAAATGCCGACCGCTGGCCAGTACCAGGTGGTAGTTGAAGCGCGCAGCAGCACCTTTGCGCGCAAGTTCTCCGGAACCACCCGTTTTGAACCTGCCGCCGGTGCCGAAGCTTCCGCCGCAGACGCGCCACTGTTTGCGCTTGAAATAGACGCCGCTAATCCTTTCAAAACCGCCGCTCCTGCCAAGCCCGAGCCGCAGCCTACTGCTGCGCCTGCGGTTGATGAGGCGCCCGCGTCTGCAGTTGCCAGCGAACCTGTCGCAGAGCCCGAGCTTACCCCAGAAGAAGCTGTACAACTGATACAGCCAATAGACGTTGCTGAATTGGACCAGTCCGAGCCGGCAGAACCCGAAAACGCAGATTTGGCAATAGCGCCGTGGATGATTGCGGCCGGCGCGGGTGCTCTGTTGGTGCTGGCCTTGTTGATCTGGCTGTTGCTGCGCAAGCGCAAAAACACCGACGAAAGCGATGCTGAAGCGGACGTGGAAGCAGAACCTGCTGCGCCCGCAGCAGCCCCGGAAGTGGCTGCCGTGCCGGTGATTACCGATATTGACGAGCCTGAAACTGTACCGGAATTAAGCCCGGACGAACTGGTTGAGCCAGAGCCAGAGTTAGAATCAGTGCCGGAACTTCAGCCTGAGCCGGAGCCTGAGCTTGAAAAGGTGCCAGAGCTAGAACCCGAACTCGCTGCAGAGCTCGTGGTTGACGAAATCCCAGTGCCTAGCGTTGAGCCAGAGCCGGATACGACTGCCGAGGACTTGCCCGAGCCCAGCGAACCTGAACCGCTGCCCGAAGATGACATACCGCTGATAGAGCCGGAAGAGAGTGAACCTGAACCTGAACCTTTGGCTTTTGATGACGATTTCGATCTGTCGGTCCCTGATGACGAGCTGGATGCGGCGCTGGATGACGTTGACCTAGAAGAATCGGCCGATGACGAGTTTGGCTTGGACGACTTTGACCTGTCTGAATTTGATGACCTGCCAGACACAGAAACTGACAAAGGCGCTAGCGAAGGCGGCGCGCCTGAGCCAAAAAATACGCCCGACAATGATCGCAAGAAGTAACCTACAGGACCCAGCACATGAAATTTACCGGCACCGATAAATACGTCGCCACCGAAGACCTGCAAATGGCTGTGAATGCGGCTATTACACTGCAGCGCCCGTTGCTGATTAAAGGTGAGCCCGGCACCGGCAAAACCCTGTTGGCGGAAGAAATAGCGGCGGCTTTGGGCAAGCGTTTGATTCCCTGGCACATCAAGTCCACCACCAAAGCTCAGCAGGGCCTGTACGAATACGACGCGGTGTCGCGTCTGCGGGATTCCCAGCTGGGCGATGAGAAAGTAAAAGACATCAGCAATTACATTATTCCCGGCAAGTTGTGGGAAGCTTTCGAATCCGAAGAGCAGGTAGTGCTGTTGATTGATGAAATCGACAAGGCCGACATTGAGTTCCCCAACGATCTGTTGCAGGAACTCGACCGCATGGAGTTCTACGTTTACGAGACCCAGCAGTTCGTAAGGGCGAAGTATCGGCCGATCATTGTGATCACCAGCAACAACGAAAAAGAACTGCCCGACGCCTTCCTGCGTCGCTGCTTTTTCCACTACATCAGCTTTCCGGACCAAGGCACCATGCAAAACATTGTCGATGTTCACTTTCCGGGTCTTCAGCAGCAGGTAGTACGTGATGCTCTGGAAGTGTTTTTTGACGTGCGCAAGGTGCCCGGCCTGAAGAAAAAGCCGTCTACTTCTGAGCTGATTGACTGGCTGAAGCTGCTAATGGCCGATGAGCTGTCTGCCAAGATGCTGCACCAGAAAGACAGCAGCAGTGCTTTGCCACCGCTGTACGGTGCGCTGGTGAAAAACGAGCAGGATGTTCATCTGCTGCAGAAGCTGGCGTTTATGGCGCGCCGCCGCGGCTGATGGTGGCGAGTTTCGCAAGAGTGCAGAACTCTTGTGGGGTGTGCTTGTCAGTAGCTATTAAGACTGTTTTGGCCCGATGCGTTCGTGCGGTGGTTTAAAGGTAGGGTTTTATGCTGATTAATTTTTTTCTGGAAGTGCGACGGGCGAAGGTGCCGGCGAGCCTGCGAGAGTTTCTCGATTTGCTGGAAGCTCTGCAGCACCGCCTGGCCTTCGCTGACATGGAAGAATTCTATTATCTGGCGCGCCTGTGCCTGGTTAAAGACGAGCGCCACTACGATAAATTCGACCGTGCTTTTAAAGTGTATTTTGAGGGCATTGAGCACCTGGATGAGTTGTTGCAATCGTTGATTCCCGATGATTGGCTGCGGGCCGAGTTTGAAAAACATCTGAGCGATGAAGAAAAGGCCAAAATTGATTCCTTGGGTGGCCTGGAAGAATTGATTGAAACATTCAAAAAACGCATGGAAGAGCAAAAAGAGCGCCACGCCGGCGGTAACAAATGGATTGGCACCGGCGGCACCTCGCCCTTTGGTGCGAATGGTTACAATCCGGAAGGCTTTCGTATCGGCCAGAAAACAGGCCGCCACGGTCGCGCGGTAAAAGTGTGGGAAAAACGCGAGTTTAAAGACCTGGATGACAGCGTTACCCTGGGTATTCGCAACATCAAAGTGGCGTTGCGCCGGTTGCGCAAATTTGCCCGTCAGGGCGCGGCAGATACCCTGGACATGGACGACACCATTCGTTCCACCGCCCGTAACGCCGGATACCTTGATTTGAAGATGGTGCCTGAGCGCCACAACGCGGTAAAAGTGCTGATCTTTTTTGATGTGGGCGGCTCTATGGACCCGCACATTCGCGAATGTGAAGAGCTGTTTTCAGCGGCGCGGCTGGAATTCAAGCATATGGAGTATTTTTATTTTCACAACTTCATTTACGAGGGCGTGTGGACCCAGAACGTTCGGCGCACCAACGAGGTAACGCCGACCTGGGACCTGCTGAATAAATACAGCTCGGATTACAAGGTTATTTTTGTCGGGGACGCCACTATGGCGCCGTATGAAATAAGCCATCCGGGCGGCTCCATCGAGCACTGGAATCAAGAATCCGGCTCCACCTGGTTTCAACGTATTACCGATCATTTCCGCAAAGTGGTTTGGCTGAATCCCCTGCCAGAGGCCTTCTGGGCGCAGGGCGGCTCTATGGCCATGGCCCGTCAGCTTGTGGATAACCAGATGTATCCCTTGACGGTGGAAGGCTTGGAAGGCGCCATGAAACAGCTGAGTAAATAGCCGTAATTTGCAGGAAAATGAACAAGGTGGTGGGTAGAAACTGCTATTTGCTTGCGCTCAAAACTGCTATTCTTGCGTCAATTCTGCGACTTAGACTTTTGTCGACTTGATTTCAGAAAAGAAACTCGGTCGCACGACTTGACAGGCCAAATATTATAACTAGAAAAGCCCAGACAGGAGTTCGAGTAATGATGAGTTTCGAACAGTTCTATCAGGATAAGTACCCACAGGGTATAGCCCTGGGTGTCGATTCAGCAAAATACTCCAGCATGGTTGACGTGTTCAACCAGGCAGTGACTAAGTACGCGGATCGCCCAGCAGTATCTGCCGTTGGTGTTACCCTCAGTTATAAAGATCTGGATGTTCAAAGCCGTAATTTTGCAGCCTGGCTGCAGAACAAAACCAACCTGAAGCCGGGTGACCGCATTGCCATTCAAATGCCGAACGTGTGCCAGTATTTGGTGGTTATCTTTGGTGCCATGCGCGCTGGGCTGATAGTGGTGAACACCAACCCGCTGTATACCCCCCGTGAAATGGAACACCAGTTTAATGATTCGGGTGCAAAAGCGCTGGTGGTGCTGGCTAATATGGCTGCCAACGTAGAAAAAGTGCTGCCCGATACCAGCATTGAGCACGTGATTGTGACCGAAGTGGCGGATATGCATTCGACCTTCAAGCGCACGCTGATGAACATGGTGGTCAAGCACGTCAAGAAGATGGTGCCTGCGTACAATCTGCCTCATGCCCACCAATTACCCGCGGTGCTGGCAGCCGGTGCCCGCGAGAAGTTCACTCCGGTTGAATGCAAACAGGACGATATCGCCGTGCTGCAGTATACCGGTGGCACGACTGGCGTGGCCAAAGGCGCCATGCTGACCCACGGCAATCTGGTGGCAAACCTGCTGCAGATTCGGCCGATGCTGGAAGACAACATTGTTGAAGGCAAAGAAGTGGTGATTGCACCGCTGCCGCTGTATCACATTTACTCGTTCACTCTGAACTGCGGCACCATGTTGGAAGCCGGTGCCCACAACGTGCTGATTCCCAACCCGAGGGATATAGACGCCTTTGTGAAAGAGCTGCAAGATCATGAATTCACCGCGTTTCTGGGTTTAAACACGCTGTTTGTTTCGCTGTGTAATAACGAAGAATTCTGTAAGCTGGATTTTAGCAATCTGAAGCTGACAGCTTCCGGCGGCATGGCGCTTACGTCCAAGGCGGCTAAAACCTGGAAGCAGGTGACCGGCTGCGAAATTTGTGAAGGTTATGGCATGACTGAAACCTCTCCGGTGGTGAGCTTTAACCCGCGCAGCGCTATTCAACTGGGCACCATTGGTTTGCCGCTGCCGGGTACCTTGCTGAAAACCGTGGATGACGATAACAATGAAACGCCCTTTGGTGAGCGCGGCGAGCTTTGTGTTAAGGGTCCGCAGGTCATGCGCGGTTACTGGCAGCGCCCGGATGACACACGTAAATCCATGACCGACGATGGCTATTTGCGGACCGGTGACGTGGCTGTTATCCAAGAAGATGGCTACATTCGCATTGTGGACCGTAAAAAGGACATGATTATTGTTTCTGGCTTTAATGTCTTTCCCAATGAAGTCGAAGACGTGATCAGCGGCCACCCTAACGTGCTGGAATGTGCTGCGGTGGGCATCCCTGACGAAAAAAGCGGTGAAGCCGTAAAGGTGTATCTGATTGCCTCCAAAGACGGTGTGACTGCCGGTGAGCTGAAAGAGTTCTGTCGTGAACGCCTGACCGCTTACAAAGTGCCGCGGCATTTTGAATTCCGTACCGAGTTGCCAAAAACCAACGTTGGCAAAGTACTGCGCCGCGAACTAAGGGATGAAGCAAGTAATCACTAAACCTAACATAGACACGCTTTCTGACGCGGCGGGAGCGGCAACGCCCCCTGAACCCAGCGCGGCAACACTCGCTGACTCGCGCGCGGCTGTTCGTGCCGCTGTTCATGGCATTACAGAACAGCTTGGTGTTTGTGCTCAGCTTGAAGCCGCCCGCATAACCCGAGCTCTCGCCCGAGCCAAAGGCCGTCCTGGCACCAAAGAGTTGGAAAAAATTGGCCGCTGGCTGCAAGCCGGGCAAGAAAAAGTGCAGTCTCGCCAGCGCTTGCACAAACCGGCCAGTTTCCCTAAGGGCCTGCCGGTTTCGGAGCGGGTAGACGACATAGCCGCCGCTATTGCAGACAACCAGGTGGTGATCATTGCCGGTGAAACCGGCTCTGGTAAAACTACCCAGATCCCAAAAATTTGTATGAATGCGGGCCTCGGTATTCGAGGTTTGATTGGCCACACCCAGCCTCGTCGTATCGCTGCGCGCAGCGTAGCGGCGCGCATTGCCGAAGAGCTGGGTGAACAGACTGGCCGGCAAGTGGGTTACCAGATTCGTTTTACCGATACCACCTCTGAAGATTCCCGTTTGAAAGTGATGACTGACGGCATACTGCTGGCGGAAGTCCAGCACGACCCGTTTTTAGACCGTTATGACACGCTGATTATCGACGAAGCCCACGAGCGGAGTCTGAACATCGACTTTCTGCTGGGGTATCTGAAACAGCTGCTGCCAAAGCGGCCTGACCTCAAAATCATTATCACCTCCGCCACCATCGAGCTGGGGCGTTTTAGTGAATTCTTTAATAACGCCCCGGTGATTGAAGTCAGCGGTCGTACCTTTCCGGTAGAAGTGCGCTATCGCCCATTAGTAGGCGATGACGATGACCGCGATCAGGGCTGGTTCGACGGCATCTTGCAGGCACTGGAAGAAATTGAGCAGCACGAACGCAGCGCCAGCGAGCCTCCGGGCGATGTATTGGTGTTCATGCCCGGCGAGCGGGAAATTCGTTCCTTGAGCAACGTGCTGCGCCACGCGGAGTTGCGGCACACCGAAGTGTTGCCGCTGTATTCGCGGCTCAGCAATCAGGAACAGAACCGGGTGTTCCAAAACCACCGCGGCCGGCGTCTGGTGTTGTCTACCAACGTGGCAGAAACGTCGCTGACGGTGCCGGGCATTCGCTACGTGATTGACACCGGTGTGGCGCGCATCAGCCGCTACAGCGTGCGCTCCAAAATTCAGCGCTTGCCTATAGAACCGATTTCCCAAGCCAGCGCCAACCAGCGCGCCGGTCGCTGTGGGCGGGTAGCGCCGGGCATCTGTTTTCGCCTGTATGACGAAAACGATTTTATCAATCGTCCGGAATACACCGACCCCGAAATTCTACGCACCAATCTTGCCTCGGTGATTTTGCAGATGGCCACCTCGGGCCTGGGTGATATTCGTCACTTTCCGTTTTTGGAATCGCCGGATAATCGCCAGATAAACGATGGCTACAAACTGCTTGAAGAGCTGGGAGCGGTCACCGACAAGCGCCGGGTAACTGCGGCTGGTCGCACCATGTCGCGCCTGCCTCTAGACCCGCGTCTGGCGCGCATGCTGGTGACCTCTGCGGAGCAGGGAAGCCTGAGTGAACTGCTGATCATTATTGCCGGGCTGAGCGTGCAAGACCCCCGCGACAGGCCGCAAGACAAACAGCAGCAGGCCGACCAGGCTCATACGCCGTTCAACGACAAAGAATCCGACTTTGTTACCCTGCTGAATATCTGGAATTTTTACGAAGAGCAGCGCCAGGAACTGTCGCTAAATCAGCTGAAAAAAGTCTGTCAAAAAAGCTTTTTGAGCTGGATGCGCATGCGCGAATGGCGTGATGTGCACCGCCAACTGACGCTGATTTGCCGCGAACAGAAGCTTAAGCTGAACCCTCAGGCTGCCAGCTATCAGTCGGTGCACACCGCGGTGTTGGCGGGTTTGTTGGGGCAAGTGGCAACAAAGTTTGAAAATCGCGAATACATGGCCACGCGCAATCGCAAGTTGCTGATATTCCCGGGCTCGAAAGTAGCGAAAACCGCACCCAAGTGGATTGTAGCCACTGAAATTGTGGAAACCAGCCGGGTGTTCGGGCGCATGGTGGCGTCTATTCAGCCCCAATGGATAGAGCCCTTGGCGGCCCACGTGGTCAAGCATCACTATTTTGAGCCGCACTGGGAGCAAAAGCGTGCCCAAGTGATGGGTTTTGAAAAAATCACCCTGTATGGCCTGGATATTGTTCCGCGCCGCGCCATTGTTTACAGCGACATTGACCCGGCCGCCTGCCGCGACTTGTTTATTCGCCATGCGTTAGTAGATGGCGAATACCGCTCAGGGGCGCCGTTTATCGAACTTAACCGGTTAATGCTGGAATCGGTCGAAGACCTGGAAAAGAAAACCCGTCGCCGGGATTTGCTGGTAGATGACGAAACCCTGGTGGCCTTTTACGATCAGCGTTTGCCGGCCGACATCGTCAGCGGTCGCCATTTCGAGCACTGGTGGAAAAATCTGGAAGCGGCCGAGCTGAAAGCTCTGGAGCTGACCGAACAAGACGTGCTTCAGCGCCCGCTGGATGCCCAGGCGGATGCCCTCTATCCGGATTTTTTGGAGTGGGAGGGGGTGAGGTACCCGCTGGATTACGAGTTTGAGCCCACCAGCGAGCGTGACGGCGTGACTCTTCGGGTGCCATTGATGGCATTGAAACAGATTCCGGCGCGTCGCCTGGAATGGCTGGTACCCGGTTTGTTGCGGGAAAAGTGTATTGCACTGGTGAAAGGGCTGCCGAAATCCCTGAGGCGTAATTTTGTGCCGGTGCCGGATTTTATCGACGCAGCTTTGGCCAACCTGCAGCCTTCTAATGAGCCGCTGGCGTTGCAACTGGGCGCGCAGCTGCGACGCATGACCGGGGTGCAGATAGACCCGCAGTCCTGGCAGCAAAACGATCTTCCGCGGCACCTGCGAATGAATCTGCGGGTGACCGGGGACAAAGGCACCGTTATCGCGGAAAGCCGTGAAACCGTTGATTTGCAGAACCAGCTTGAGGCCAAAGCCGAACAGGCTCTGGCGTCGATTACTGCCACCGACAGCAAAGACGAGACCCCCACGGCGACTCATGCCAGCTGGCAGTTCGGCACCTTGGCGCAGCATGTGCAAACCGAAAAAGGCGGTATGCAAGTGACGGTTTACCTGGCCCTGGAAGACCTGGGAAAAGACGTGCGGCAAACCCGCTGTCTGGACTCGTTAACGGCAGAAACCATTACCCGCAAGGCCATCGCGCGGCTGATTCTGAATCGTTTCGGCAACACTCTGGATGATTTGGAGCGCAAGCTGCCGAAATTCAAACAGGCGGCGCTGATGTTCGCGCCGGTAGGGCAGGCGCGGATTTTGCTGGACGATTTGTTGCTATCGACCGCCATGCAGCACTTCTTGGGTGGTTCATTGCCACGCAGCCCGGAGGCGTTCGATGCGTGTTTCAATCAGCACCGGGGTGATTTCATTCCAGCGCTCGAAACCGCGGTGGAGCACCTTCACCAGGCTATGCACGGCTACCAACAGGTGGCAAAACGGCTGAAGGGAAAGATTAATCTGGCCTTGGCGAATTCCATGGCTGACATTAAGTTTCAGATGCAAAATCTTGTTTATCCGGGGTTTTTGGTAAAAACACCGGCGCAATCTCTGGCCCAGTTCGGGCGTTATTTTGAAGCGGCTTTGGCACGGTTCGAGAAGATGCCCCGGGAGATGGGCCGCGAGCGGGAGTTTCTGCATACCATCGAACTGTTGTGGGCGCGTTATGCCAGCAAACTGGTTGAGCAGCAACGCCAGGGTGTTAAAGACCCGGAGCTTGAATTGTACCGCTGGATGCTGGAAGAATACCGGGTATCGTTTTTCGCTCAGCAGTTGGGTACGCAGATGACGGTGTCCATCAAGCGCCTTGATAAACAATGGCAGGCTACACGGGTGTAATGGGAGCGCGGGCAAACGCCTGTGTCTGTGGTACTATTTTTTCTTTTTACCTTTCAGATTTTCACCATAACATGGGATTAGCGTGATTAAAGCCATCATCAGTGGAACCGGTCTGTACACACCACCGGCAATCATCAGCAATGACGAGCTGGTTGCAACATTCAATCAGTACGTAGACCTGCACAACGCCGAGCATGCCGATGCGATCGCACGCGGTGAACAAACGGCCCTGGAACATTCGTCTTCGGCCTTTATTGAAAAAGCGTCCGGTATAAAGCGCCGCCACGTCATTGATAAAGAGGGCATTTTGGACCCCAAGCGGATGAAGCCGAATATTCCGGACCGCGCCAACGATCAGCCTTCGGTGCAGTGCGATATGGCGGTAGCGGCCTGTCGCGAGGCCCTGCAGCAAGCGGGTAAAACAGCGGATGACGTAGACGCGGTGATTGTGGCTTGTTCCAACTTGCAGCGGGCCTACCCGGCGGTGTCGATCGAAGTTCAGAACGCGTTGGGCGTTCAGGGTTTTGCTTACGATATGAATGTGGCGTGCAGCTCTGCCACGTTTGGCTTGCAGGCCGCGGTGAATTCGGTGGAAAACGGCACTGCCCGCGCGGTGCTGGTGGTTAGCCCTGAAATCTGTTCCGGCCACCTGAATTTTGGCGACCGCAACAGCCACTTTATATTTGGCGATGCCTGCACCGCTATTTTGGTGGAGCGGGAAGACGCGGTAGCGCCGGCCGCCGGCTTTGAGATTTTGGGTACTAATCTGAAAACACTGTACTCCAACGCCATCCGCAACAATTTCGGTTTTTTGAACCGTGCCGACGACAGCGGTATTGGTCAGCTAGACAAGTTGTTTGTGCAGCAGGGTCGCAAGGTGTTCAAGGAAGTGTCACCGCTGGTCGCCGATACCATTCAGAATCATCTGCAGAGCCTTGGGCTGACGCCCGGTCAACTGCGACGGATGTGGCTGCACCAGGCTAACCTGAGCATGAACCATCTGATTGCGCGCCGGGTTTTGGGCCGCGATGCTACCGAAGATGAGGCACCGGTGATTTTGGATGAATACGCCAACACCAGCTCCGCCGGTTCCATCATTGCCTTCCACCTGAACAAAGACGACCTGGTGCCCGGAGATGTTGGTGTAATATGCTCGTTTGGCGCCGGCTATTCTATTGGCAGCGTGGTTGTGCGCCGCCGTTGAGAAAAAAAGCGACGGGTGATTCCCCCATCGCTTTTTTGTGTTAAAGCATTCATGCCGTTCAGGCGTTTGTGGCAAGTGCGCGTAGGGCGTCCGGCAAAGGGCAGGAACTGCGGGTGTTGTGATCAAACCATACCAGCTTTGCGTACCCCTCTGCGTACAGTTGCCCGCTTTCGGCGCCTTTTATCTCGTGGTAGGTGTCAAGGCTGGTGTTGCCGGCTTTGTCGGCGTAGGTGGTAATCACCAAGTTGGCGGGGTGCTTCAATTCCTTTAGAAAGGTCGCGCTCGTCTTAATAATGATGGGCCCAGTAGGACCATTCATGCCGATTTTGATGTCGGCCAGCCAGACAATCCGAGCTTCCTCAAAGAAGCGGAAGTACACTGTGTTGTTGGCGTGCCCGTAGGCGTCCATATCACCCCAGCGCAGGGGAGCGGTGATTGTGCTGACAAGATTTCCCGGTACCGACATCGATTTCTCCGTTTATAAATATAGAATGCAAAGAGCTTAATATGATTCAATTTAGTCTACGGCCCTACTCACGGTTTGTGCTTCCCTGTGGTGCCTCGATAACGCTGGCTTTGATGCTGTTATTCGCATCCGGCCAAGCCCAGGCCCAGGCCCAGGAATCGATACAAACCACAGGCCAAAGGGTAAGTGAAGGGGTGACTGAATCTGCGTCTTTGACGACGAACTCTAGCAAGCACAAGCGTGATCCCTATGAAAACTGGAACCGCAAGGTGTTTGCGTTTAACGAAAGTCTGGATCGCTGGTTGCTGAAGCCGATCGCCCAAACTTACCGTGCGATTATGCCGGAGTTCGCGGACCGTGGCGTTACCAATGTGTTCAGTAATTTGGGTGAACTTGGCAATTTTACCAACAGCGTGCTGCAGCTCAAGCTGGAGTCGGCCGTCGTGGCTGCAGGTCGTTTTACCTTTAACACGGTATTCGGGCTAGCGGGCGTGTTTGATGTGGCCACCGCCTGGGACTTGCCCGAGCGTCCGGAAGATTTCGGCCAAACCCTGGGCCACTGGGGTACGGGCGCAGGCTCCTACTTAATGCTGCCCGTGCTGGGGCCATCCAACCCGCGAGATTTTGCAGGCTTTGGTGTTGACAGCTTTTTGTTGCCATCCAGCTGGGACGACATTGAAAATCCATACAACGGGTACGCTCGTGGCTTGCAGCTGGTAGATGTGCGGGCTGACTTGATTCCGGTTGAAAAGCTGATTTCCGGTGACCGTTACGTGTTTTTTCGCAATGCATATATGCAGCGCCGTGAATTCCTGATTAACGACGGCAAGGTACAGCGGGATCCGTTTGCCGCCGACGACAGTGACGACCTGATGCTTGATGACTTCTAATGAGTTAAGGGGCCTCTCGCTCAACAGGTTCATGAATTAGCCAAACGGGATATTAGCGTATTCATGTATTACGACTTCTTCGGTTTTCGCGAGCCCCCCTTTTCCATAGCGCCTGACCCGCGCTATTTGTACCTCAGTGAGCGTCATAAAGAAGCCCTCGCGCACCTGATGTATGGCATTCCCGGGCAGGGTGGTTTTATTGTGATTACTGGGGAAGTGGGGACAGGAAAAACCACCATTTGCCGCTGTTTTATTGAAAATGCGCCGCAAAATGCCGATATTGCGTTGATTATCAACCCGCGTCTGTCTGCCGCTGAAATGCTGATGGTGATCTGCGACGAGTTGGAAATACCCCACCGCGACGACGCCAGCATCAAACAGCTGGTAGACCTGATCAACCACCATCTGCTTCAAGCCCACGCTGACGGTCGGCACAAAGTTCTAATTATTGACGAGGCACAGAATTTGTCAGCGGGTGTGCTCGAACAGTTGCGCCTGCTGACCAACCTGGAAACCGCCGAGAAGAAACTGTTGCAGATTGTGCTGCTGGGCCAGCCCGAGCTGCAAACCATTCTTGCGTTACCGCAGCTGCGGCAGCTGAATCAGCGCATCACGGCGCGTTATCACCTTAAAGCGATCAATCGCCAGGAGTTGGCCGCGTATTTGCGTTACCGGCTCAGTGTTGCCGGTGTGCGCGGCGAATTGTTTAGCCGCGCTGCCAGGCGGCGCTTATTCCGTGAAAGCCAGGGCATACCGCGACTGATTAACCTGATCAGTGATCGCGCGTTGTTGGGCGCCTACGCCGAGAGCGAACACGAAATTACTGCGGTTCACATCCGCATTGCGGCGAGAGAGGTTCGCGGCAGCCATCCTTACAGCGGGCTGGGAGTATCCAGGCTCCGAAGCCTCGGCCCGCTTTTGGCGTCCCTTTTGTTGGCCGTGGTGTTAACCCTGTGGGCCGTACAGCGATGGAGTAATGGCGATTTTGACGGGCTTATTGCCTCCCCGGCTGCTGAACAAAGCCCAGTAGCAGCATCGGCACCAGCGGACGACGAAGTGACTCCGCGCAGTGGGCGTATAAAACGCGATACGGCCGCGCCGGCAACGGTTGCCGAAACAGCCGGCAGTGCTGATGGACTGACGAAGTTTGAACTACAGGTACACAGTCTCGAACTTTCGGCGGCGTTTGTGCAGTTATTTGGCGCCTGGCAGATTGATTATCAGCCGCAACAAGCGCCCATAGCCTGTTTTTTTGCCCGGGCTGAGGGGCTTGGCTGCCTGGAGCGCACCGGAACCCGGCTTAGCCTGGAGCTGATTGACCGGCCGGCCATATTAAGATTAAGGGGCGGATTAAGGGACGAATCAGAGAACCGCTTGCAAAGCGGCGCCAGTGATACTGGCGACCGCTACGTGGTATTGCGGCGTTTGCATCAGCAGCAGGCCGACCTGCTGACGCAGCAGGGGCCGGTGAGCGTTGCCTTTAGCGATCTGGAACCGCTATGGTTCGGGCACTATCGAGTATTGTGGCAGTACCCGGAATACCTGCGCCCAAACAGCCCTTTCAGCGGCGACAACGGCGAAAACCTGTGGTTGAGCGCGCGCATGATGGAATTGGTGGACCGTTTGACCGCTGACGACGACGCACTCAATGCCGAGCTAAAGCGGCGCTCCAGCAAAGACCAAGTGCGCTGGTACCAGAGCCGGAAGGGTTTGACCGAAGACGGTGTGGCCGGCACCATGACGGTTATACAGATGCACAATGACCTAAACGCAGCGGTGCCGCGCCTGCAAGGCAAAAGCGACGCTCTGACCACTAATACAGCGGCGTCCGCGCCGCCGGAGGGTTAGCGCATGTCGTATATATTAGATGCGCTGCGTAAATCGGAGAGCGAGCGCCATCAAGGCAAAGTGCCGGATTTGGGGCGCCAACTGCAGCTTATTCATTTCCCGCCAAAGCGGCATTGGCCGGTTCAGGCATTGTTGGCAGCGGGTTTGCTGCTAAATGCCGGGATACTGGCCTATGTGTTTTGGCCCTCGCAAGACGACGCCGTGACGAACCTGGCTGCGCCGGAACAAACGCTGGCTGCTGTTGCTGTAATTTCTGCGCCGGCAATGGGCGAGGGTGTTACGGCAAAGATTCTTGTTGACGAGAGCCTTGTTAAAGAGCGCCTTGTGGACGAGTTTTCAGCGCCGCAGCCTGCAGACGTTCAATCAGCGTTTTTTTCAGAGTATCAATCACCAACGGTGATTGTGCCGTCGGGCTACGGCAACAGCGGTGTGGTTGATCGCAATAACCAGGGTTGGGGCCAGATTGGCCCGCTGGGTTCCTCGGGCGCCGAGGCGTCTGCAAGCAGCGCAGATGGGGTGCGTGTTCCGCACTTGGTTGAGCTGCCGTTGTCGTTCCAGCGCAGCGTGCCGGATTTGACGGTAAACAGTCACATATTTGCCTCGGTGCCACAGGCCCGCAGGGTAATGATCAATAACCAGAATCTGCGGCCGGGCGATAGCTTTGAAGGCCTGCGGGTGGAAGAAATTACTGAGGATGGCGTGGTGTTAAGCAGGCAAGGGCAACAATTTCGACTGGGTATAATGCGCGACTGGATGAGCCCGCGCTGATGGCCCTGAGCGAACAGACCAAACAGCAAATCCAGCAGGCTTACCGCGATATGTTGGCGGGTAAGGAGGTGCGCGCGCGTTATGGCCAGCGCCTGATGATTGCCGAAATAGCCCGCTATATGGGCGACATCACCGACAACGATGGCCAGCGTACGTCACCGCCTTCGGCCTGCGTGGTAGAAGCCGGTACCGGTACCGGTAAAACTCTGGCCTACCTGATTGCCGCTATTCCGGTGGCTAAAGCCCTGAACAAAACTCTGGTAATTTCCACTGCCACGGTGGCGCTGCAAGACCAGATAGTTCTGAAAGACCTGCCAGACCTGAAAAAACACAGCAAGCTGGATATAAACTGGACCCTGGCTAAAGGCCGTGGCCGCTATTTGTGCCTGTCTCGGTTGGAAGGTCGCTTGCACGACGAAGGCAATGGCGACAGTGACACCATGCCGCTGTTTTTGCTGGATGCACCGGGTAAAGAGGAACCCGGTACCCGCGCGTTTTTCGAGGAAATGCTGGCCAGCTACGGCGGGCGCAAGTGGGACGGCGACCGCGACCACTGGCCGGAGCAGATTCCGGACGATATCTGGCGCCAGGTAACCACCGACCATCGCCAGTGCACCAATCGCCACTGCAGTTATTTTGACAGCTGTGCGTTTTTTGAAGCCCGCAAAGATCTGGACGCAGCCGATATAGTCGTAGCCAACCACGACCTGGTGCTGGCGGATCTGGCCTTGGGCGGCGGTGCGATACTGCCAGAGCCGGAAAACGCCCTGTTTATATTTGACGAAGCCCACCACCTGCCAGACAAAGCGCTGAATCACTTTGCCGCATCTATTTCATTGAACTCTACTCGCAGCTGGTTAAAACAGCTGTCGCAGATGCTGGTAAAAATGCAGCCTTACCTGAGCCCGGGCACCCAGGGGGCAAAAACTCTGGAGCGCATCAGCGAAGCCGCGCGGGAAGTCGATCTGGTGGTCACCCGGGTATACGAATACTGCGAACACAATATTACTTGGGAATTCAACGACGAGCGCCGCTCGGCCCAGTGGCGCTATCCCGAAGGTCAGCTGCCGGACGACATGGCGGAACTGGCGGCGGAAGCGCGCATTGCCAGCGCTAATTTTTCGCGCCATTTGGGCGCTCTGGCTGAAGAACTCCAGGGTGCCTTTGACGAGCGCAAAACCCACGATATTGACCGTGAAACGGCAGAATCCTGGTATCCGGTGATTGGTTCGTTTCACAGCCGCTCCGAAGAGCAGCTGCGCTTGTGGGCGGCCTGGTGCGAGGAAACAAAAAGCCCGCCGCCGGCACGCTGGACAGTGCGCCAGCGCTGGGACCACGGCGAGGACATCACTCTTTACAGCTCGCCGGTTTTAGCCGACGACCTGCTGTATACGCGGCTGTGGTCGCGGGCCTACGGTTCTGTATTAACCAGCGCCACGCTGACTGCGTTGGGTAAATTTGATCGCCTTCGCTCCCGCGCGGGATTGCCGGAAGACGCCCGCTACCTGGTGGTGCCCAGCTCGTTCCGTTACCAGCAGATGGCCACGGTGGAAGTGCCGGCCATGAAGGCCATGCCCACTGACGACGGTTTTCTGGAAGAGCTGATTGAACGCCTGCCCACGCTGTGGCAAGGGGAAACTGCAACTCTGGTGTTGTTTACGTCGCGGCGGCAGATGCATCAGGTAAGAGACGCTTTAGCCGGTGACTACCCCGGGCTGATTATTACCCAGGACGACATGGCCAAAGGCGAAGTGCTGCGCCAACACTGCGCGCGGGTGGATGACGGCCGGCCTAGCGTGTTGTTTGGTGTTGCCAGTTTTGCCGAGGGCATAGACCTGCCGGGTAAGTATCTGCACCACGTGGTCATTACTCGTTTGCCGTTTTCAGTACCCGATGACCCAATTGATGCCAGCCTGGCGGAGTGGGTGACCCAGCGCGGTGGTAATCCGTTTATGGAGATTACCGTGCCAGAAGCTTCTATTAAGCTGGTTCAGGCAGTAGGGCGCTTGCTGCGCACCGAGGAAGACACCGGGCGGGTGACCATTCTGGACCGGCGCATTGTGGCGCGGCGCTATGGCCAGCTGTTGCTGGATTCGCTGCCGCCGTTTCGACGGGTGATTGAGTATTAATTATTCTAAAAAAGAATGAAAAATAATTTTCTTATGCGTAAAATGTAAGTCATCAACCTTTAAATCAGTGAGTGCGAATCGGCCCGTTGCGCCGGTCGTCCAAGGAGCAACCCAGCTAATGAAACTACAACAGCTACGCTACATCTGGGAGGTTGCGCACCACGACTTGAACGTGTCCGCTACTGCGCAGAGTTTGTTTACGTCGCAGCCGGGTATTTCCAAGCAGATTCGCCTGCTAGAAGACGAACTGGGGCTTGAAATTTTTGCCCGCAGTGGCAAGCATCTGACCCGCATTACCCCGGGCGGCGAGATTATTGTGCGCGAAGCCGGCGAAATTTTACGCCGCGCCGAGGGTATCAAAAAGATTGCCCAGGAATTTAGCAATCAGCGCGCCGGTGACTTAAGCATAGCAACAACCCACACCCAGGCACGCTACGCCTTACCGCCGGTAATTCGTGGGTTTTTGGACGCCTATCCAGATGTGTCTCTGCACATGAACCAGGGTACGCCCACCCAGATTTCAGAAATGGCCGCCACCGGAACGGCCGATTTCGCCATTGCCACCGAAGGCATGGAAATGTTCAACGACCTGATCATGATGCCTTGTTACCGCTGGAATCGCTGCATCGTGGTGCCCAAAGACCACCCGCTGGCAGCGGAACCGGAGCTTACCCTCTCAAGGTTGGCGGAATATTCCCTGGTAACCTATGTATTCGGCTTTACCGGCCGCTCGCGGCTTGATGAAGCCTTTAAAAGCGCAAGGCTGACTCCCAAGGTGGTGTTCACTGCGGCCGACGCCGATGTGATCAAAACTTACGTGCGTCTGGGACTTGGCGTGGGTATTATTGCCAGCATGGCGTTCGACCCGAAAGTAGACACTGACTTGGTTGTGATAGACGCCAGCAAGCTCTTCGACAGCAGCATTACCCATATTGGCTTTCGCAAGGGCACATTTTTACGTGGCTACATGTACGATTTCATCCAGCGCTTTGCTCCCCACTTGACCCGCGACGTAGTGGATCAGGTTGTGTCTAAACAGAGCAACCGCGCTGAGATTGAAGCGCTGTTCGAGAATGTAGAGCTACCCGTGCTCTGACGGGTTGTTTGCAGAGCGATGCAGTTCTGGGCAGTTTTTTCTAACATAGCGAACCAATGCGGGTGCGGGGCACTGTGACTGCAACCGAATCTTCCCTTATAGATAATACAGGAGAGCACTGTGGAACTGGCATGTCTTGATCTTGAAGGAGTATTGATCCCAGAAATCTGGATTGCGTTTGCGGAGAAAACCGGCATTGAAGAACTCAAGGCAACCACCCGCGATATTCCTGATTACAACGTATTGATGAAGCAGCGCCTGAAGCTGTTAGACCAACACGGATACGGCCTGCCACAAATTCAGGAAGTTATTGGCGGGCTGGACCCGCTGCCCGGTGCAGCAGAATTTCTGGACTGGCTGCGAGAGCGCTTTCAGGTAGTGATTCTGTCAGACACTTTCTACGAATTTGCCATGCCGTTGATGGCCAAGCTGGGCTATCCTGCGCTGTTGTGCCACAAACTGGAAGTAGCGGACAACGGCCAGATTACCAACTACCTGCTGCGCCAGCGTGACCCCAAACGCCAGTCGGTTCGCGCCTTCCAGCTGCTGAATTACCGGGTGATTGCCGCCGGCGATTCGTACAACGATACCACCATGCTGGCGCAGGCTGAAGCCGGTATTTTGTTCCACGCGCCGCAAAATGTGATCAACGAATTTCCGCAGTTCCCGGCCGTGCAGACGTTTGACGATTTGAAACAGGAATTCTTGAAGGCCAGCCTGGTGCACAGCGCCTGATTGCTTTTTAAATCTGGAACCGGGATTTGTGTTGTTTGAGGGCGGGCCTATATACCTCCTACCTATATACCTCATACCTACAGCCCGCCTTCTTTTTCCAGGCAGTCCATCAGCGGTTTTACTTTGGTCAGGGTTTCCTGATATTCGCTCTCGGCTTCTGAATCCGAGACGATGCCGCCGCCGCCCCAGCAATGAATGGTCCCGGTGTTGTCGCACACCAGGGTGCGAATGGCGATGCTGCTGTCTAGCTGGCCGTCGAAGTTGCGATGGAATACTGAGCCGCAGTAAGGGCCGCGCCAGTGCGGCTCCAGTTCCTGAATAATTTCCATGGCGCGAATTTTTGGCGCGCCGGTAATTGAACCACCCGGAAAAGCATCGAAAAATGCCTGCAGCGGTGATACTCCGGGCGCCAGAGTTGCGCGAATGTGGCTTACCAAGTGGTGCACATTGCGGTAAGACTCCAGCGCAAACAGTTTATCCACACGCACAGACCCCGTGGCCGCGTTCAGGCCTAGATCGTTGCGTAGCAGATCCACAATCATCAGATTTTCTGCCCGGTCTTTTTCTGAATCCATCAATTCCTGCGCTAGGGCGCGATCCTGCTCGGTATTTTTGCCCCGTGGCCGCGTGCCTTTGATGGGGCTGGTCCGCACGGTATCGCCGCTGATCTGAAGAAAACGCTCCGGCGAGGCCGAGACAATGGCCTGGTCGCCAAGCCGTAAAAAGGCGCCGTAGGGCGTAGGGTGCGCGCTGGCAAGGGCCTGATAGGCGCGCCAGGGGTCGCCCAGGTATTGCCCGCTGAACTGCTGGGATAAATTGGCCTGATAGCAGTCACCCGCCAAAATGTACGCTTTCACCCGTTCAACGCCGGCCATGAAATCTGCCGCTGATTGCCGTGGCGCAAAGGCTTGGGTCATGCGCCAGTGTTGTTGGGGCAGGGGCGAAGCTGCGGTTTTTTGTTGCCAGTCCGCAAGTTGCGCCCGAGTTGCCGTTGCGCACCGCGGATGAATCCACAGGTAATATTGTTCGTTTTGCCGATCGCAGCTGGCCATCCACAGGTACAAACCGGCTTGCATGGCGGGCAATGGATTGAGGTCGGCGCTGGGTGAAGTGGTTGATGCCGTATTCGTCGGAGCTTTCAAATTCCGATACCCCAACTCGTAACTGGCAAAACCCAGCCAGCCGCCATTTAGCCAGGGTGTCGTTTGCGACGCCGGCTCGTCAACCTGCGAATGCTGACTTTCCATCTGCGCTAGCTGTTTTTCCATAAAGTGCGCAGTACGGGCCAGAGCGGCTTTGTCGGCGTATACATCGCTGCATGTGAGCGCTAAGGTCTGGGCTGCCAGTGCGGTGAAACCAAAGCGTTCACCGCGGCCAGTTTCCGCTCCGGGAGCTCCCAGGCAAATAAAGTCGCTGCATTGGCTGGCATGGGCCTGAAGCCGGGCAAATTGATCAGCGCTGATGGGTGTAGCCGCTATCAAGGGGAAAACCTCTCGCATTCTTTTAAGGGAAAATTTCTTCGACGATTTGTCTATACGCTGGCGATTCGCGAAAGGCTGTTACGTATACTGGATTTATGACAATGAAGAAACCGACAATCGATGGTTTTTGGCAGCGCTGGGTGAATCGACGCCTGCCCAGATCTGATCGCCAGACGTTCAGCCAGAAAAATCTGTTCATTTTGCCTACCGGTGCCGGCGTGATGTTCGGTGCTCTTCTACTGATTATGCTGATTACCGGCATCAACTATCAAAACAGTCTGATTTATATGCTGACCTTTGTCCTTGGCGGAGTGTTTGTCGGCGCTATGCATCAGACCCACCGTAATCTGGCAGGTTTGACTCTGGCATTGAGCCGGGCGGGAGAGGCGGTTGCTGGTGGCACAGTGCCGTTCAGCTTGCGCCTGACCGCTGGTAAAGACGACGCCATTGCGGTGCATGTTAGCAGCGGGGGTTCTTTGCCGGTGTGGGTGAGTGTACCAGCCGGCCAAAGTCGTGATGTGTCTGTGCTGGTTTGGGCGCCGCGCCGTGGTTATGTGCGCCCGGACCGAATTCGAATAGAAACCCGTTATCCTTTTGGGCTGTTGAAAGCTTGGTCCTGGTTGCGGCCGGTGTCAGCCGGCTTGGCCTTTGCAAAACCCATCACTGTGCCCGAACTGAGCGCCACAGCCGAGGACGGCGAAAACGAGGCGGTGGCGAGTGTTCAGGCCGGTTCAGACAGCGCCGATTTACGGCCCTGGCGCGAAGGCGATTCCAGCCAGCGCGTACTGTGGAAACGATTTGCCCGGACCGGGCAGTTGGTAGTGGCAGACTGGCAAGGGCAAACCGGTGACCCGCAATGGTTGGACTTTCAAGCGTTTATAGGCGCAAGTAGCGAAATGCGTTTAAGTTATCTGGCGTTTCTGGTGGATGACCGCCAACGTTTGGATGTGCGCTATGGACTGAGTTTGCCGGGGCAGCTGATAGAACCAGACAGTGGCGCGGCCCATGCAGTGAGATGTCAGCGCGCACTGGCGGTGTGGGGACGAGAGAAACCCCGTGACAAAGAGCCTCGCCGCTTTGGCAGTCGCTTGAAATCCACTGGCGCTGACCTGGAATCGCTGGATGTCGCCAGCAGCGGGAGCCCGCAATGACCCTCCGCCGACGTAACAAGCAGCCTTCGCCAATCCTCGGTTCAGGCGTACAAGTGCAGACTGCGCAACTGCCTGGCAAGGCGCTTTTATGGCTGGTTGCTGCATTTACACTATTGCTGGTGCCACAGTGGGACCGACTGCCGGCCTGGCTGTTGGTGGTGTGTGTTGCGCTTATGGCTTGGCGCTGGCTGGCACGCCTGGGCCGTGTTCGCTTACCTGGGCGAGGGTGGCGAACGGGGTTGGTAGTGGTGTTGGGCGGATTGTACGTGGCCACCGTAAAAAGCCAGTTCACGGTAGACACTGCCGCGTCATTTTTTGTGCTGTGCGTGGCGCTTAAGTGGCTTGAAACCCGCTGCGCCCGCGATTTTTACGTGCTGTTTTTCATATTGCTGTACATGGCTGCGGTGAATTTTTTGTTTCATCAAGCCATACATTGGACCCTGTTAAATTTTACCGCGGTGGTGTTACTGCTGCTGGGTTTGCAGGTGCTGAACGCGCCTGAACTGCCTGCGGGCGTGCGCTCTGGCGGCCGCCGCCTGGCGGGTTTGCTGCTAAAAATGCTGCCGGTGGTGATTGTGCTGTTTGTGTTCTTTCCGCGCATGGCGCCGCTGTGGAGCGTTCCGCTGGTGTCGGGCCAGGCCCGAAGCGGGATAAGCGACCAGATGACCCCAGGCGATATTTCCAACCTGGCCCAGAGCAGCGAGCGTGCGTTTCGTGTGAGCTTCGGCGGGCAGGCACCACCCCAGGCGCAACTCTATTGGCGCGGCCTGACGCTGGATTATCTTGACGGCGCAACCTGGAAACAGTCTGCCCAACCAGCTTTCCGGCGTTTGGGACGGGTTGAAATCGAAGGCGTTTCCGGGCCCCTGGCCGCAAACCAATACGAAATATTGCTGGAACCCACCGATCAGAGTTGGGCGTTCGTGCTGGCGGATTCGGTAGCGGCATCGCCCAATATTGAAGAAATAGACCAAGATCTGTTTCGCTTCCGTCGCCCCGCGGACACCAGTGTGCGCTATCGCCTGGCCCTGGAGGCGCCTCCAGTTAACCCCGACGTGCAACTCCCACCGGCGCAGCGTCGTCAATTATTGCAACTGCCCGGCCGAGGCAATCCGCAGGCGAGGGCTTTGGCTGATGAACTGCGCAGCCAGTATGACGACCGTGGAATAGCAGCTGCGCTGCTGCAGCGTTTTCGCGAGCAGCCCTACTTTTATACTCTGCGGCCGCCCGTGATGCCGGATAACGGTATTGATGCCTTGTTGTTCGATGTAAAACGCGGTTTTTGCGCCCATTACGCAGGTGCCATGACTTTTGTGCTGCGTGCTGCCGGTATTCCGGCGCGGGTAGTGGTTGGGTATCAGGGCGGTGAATCGGGAGCTGGCGACGATTACCTGATTGTGCGTCAGTACGACGCCCACGCCTGGGTAGAGGGCTGGTTTGAGGGTGCGGGTTGGATTCGGCTTGACCCGACCGCGGCGATTGCGCCGTCGCGTATTGAATCCGGCCTGCGGGAGGCGATGGCGGAAGAAGGTTCGTTTCTGGAAAACAGCTGGTTGTCGCCGCAAAAGTACGGCAACTTGCCGCTGCTGACTTGGGCCAGCCTGCAGCTGGACCGCATCAATTATCAGTGGCAACGCTGGGTGGTAGGGTATCAGGGCCAGAGCCAGATGGACCTGCTGTCGCGCTTGCCCGGTGGCCTTACCATGCGGGACCTGGGTTATATTAGCGCCGGCACTGTGGCGGTCGCACTGATGTTGGCCGGGTTGATCAGTGCCTGGCGTGGCCGGCAGGGCGGTCGCCTTATCGGCGTGGCGCGCCAATTTCAGCGTTGGCAAAGGTTTTGCGAGGGTGTTGGTGTACCCGTACGCCAGGGTGAAACGCCCCTGGGGCTGGCTGATCGGCTGGCACGGGCGGAACCGGCGCTGGCGGATTCTGCCAGAGTTTTTGCCGGTGTGGTCAATACTCATTACTATAGTCGTCAAGCGGCTGATGCAGTTGCGCAGCCGGCGTCGGATATCCGCCTTCTGCGGCGCTTGCTGGCTGGTATGAAACGGCAGCGCCGGCAGGCGGGTCTCCCGCGCAATCGAGCGAATCATTCTAAGCGAGCAGCGAGGCAACGGATTGATACACCAGGACACCGATATGGCGACCGATATGCCCTGGCTGGCAAAAGCCTGGCGCAGCGTGCAGAAACAGCTGACGGAGTCGCGGCTGCCACACGCACTGATTATTAATGGCGAGCGCGGTGTTGGTAAACGTGCCTGGGCAGATGCGGTTGCCGTTTTGTTGCTGTGTGATCAGCTGCAAACCGACCCGCAGGGAATGCCACAAGCCTGTGGCCACTGCAAACAGTGTGAACTGAAACGTGCCGGCAGCCATCCCGATGTGCGGGTATACGCCCCTGAAAAATCGCGCATGGTACGCATTGTTCAAATCAGGGAATTGATTAATTTTGCTTCTGCGTCACCTCAGGTAGGTCATCGTAAAATCGCGATTATCGATCGCGCCGACCAGCTCAATATCAACGCTGCCAATGCCTTGCTGAAAACTCTGGAAGAACCCAGCGGTGATACCGTGCTGTTGCTGTTACAGGAAAGCGGCCGGCCGTTGTTGCCGACGATTCGCTCGCGCTGTCAGACTCATACGTTGCCGGTACCCGTGGCAGCTGAAGCCGAACGCTGGCTGGTGGGCCAACTGGCTCTGCTACCACCTGAAAATCAGCCAGATAGCACTTCGGTGGCGAAAGCGTTGATGTTGGCTGGTAATGCCCCGAGGCTGGCTTTGGATTATCTGAACAGCGGCTTCATAGCGCTGCATGACGCGGCTTTCTGCGGTTTTCGCGATTTTATGAAAAACCAGGTGACCCTGGCCGATGCTGCCAAAGCTTTTAAAGCACTAGGGCTTGCTGAAACCCTGTGGCTGTTTGAAGGCTGGGCGGCCGACCTGGCCCGGCTGAGCGCCGGGGGTGAGCCGGCGCACCACGAAGCCGCGGACATGCTGCGCTTCCTGGCCGGCTGCAATCCGCCCTGGCGCGCCCATGAATTGCTGGGCATGGTGCGTGAAGGGCGTGAAGCCGTTGTATACAATGCCAACCCGGAGCTGGAAGCCAGCCGGCTGCTGCTGGCGTGGCAACAACTGATGCCCAAACGACAGCGTGCCGGTTGAGGTAGTCGCGCAGGCTAATGTTGCTTGAAGAGCCTGAAATTCCCGCATCGGTCTCGCTACTGTTATGATTAACCAATATTTATTGATACGTTTGCCGAAACGTTATTTGATACACCACAGACAAGGTATTTGTTATGGGGCCCGGATTCGGAAATCGCAGTGGCATATTAACCCTGACCATTAAAGACAAAGCAGTACTCTACGCTGCGTATATGCCTTATATCCGCCAAGGTGGCCTGTTTATTCCCACCCAAAAGCAGTATCAGCTTGGTGACGAAGTGTTTTTGCTGCTCAATCTGATGGATGAACCGGAGAAGTTGCCGGTGTCTGGCAAGGTTATCTGGATTACACCAAAAGGCGCACAAGGGAACCGCGCGGCCGGTATTGGCGTACAGTTTAGTGTTGACGCCGAATTGGCCAGAACCAAAATCGAGTCGTATTTGGCGGGTTCGCTGAGTTCTGACCGCCCCACTCATACACTCTGAGGTACCCGATGACCGAAGCTGCTGCCGCGTTGGCGGATACAGGTACAGAATTTGCCGCCGGGCGGGAAGCGCTATGGCCACTAGAGCACATCACGCTGGCGGGCTTAAGCTGGCCTGCACAGCCCGAAGCCGCGAGCTTGCGGCCGATGCTGTTGCTGCACGGCTGGCTTGATAACAGCGATACATTTACCCATCTGGCACCGGAACTGACCGATGTTGGCGACGTTTACGCGTTTGATTTTGCAGGCCACGGCCGTTCTGGCCATCGTCCGCCGGGGCAACATTATGTGTTGATGGATTACGTAGCGGATCTTGCCGAATTGATTGAACGTCACTTTGACGCTGACAAGACTCCGTTGGACTTGGTTGGGCATTCTCTTGGCGGCATTGTTGCAGCGCTTTACGCTGCGGCGTTCCCCGAGCGGGTGCGCAAACTGGTGCTGATTGACAGCCTGGGCGCGCTCAGCCGTCACGAACACGATGTGATTCCCCAGTTGCGCCGTTCCATCAGCAAACGTCTGGCGGGTTCTAGCAAGCCGGCGTTGTATCGGGACTTAGCGACAGCGGCGAAGGTACGGGCCGGCGGCCTGAGTCCTTTGAGCCCGGAAGCGGCTCTGGCCCTGGTACCTCGTAATATGCAAAAAGTGGAAAGCGGCTGGTTGTGGCGCACCGATGCGCGGTTGCGGCACCCGTCGTCGCTGATGTTGTCAGAACAGCAGGTGTTGGCGTCCTTAGCGGCGCTGAGCACACCAACGTTATTTGTGCGGGCTCAATCCGGATTGTTGGCAGACAACGCCGACACTACCCACATCCGCGCCCAAGTGATTAAAGATTTTCAGCAGGTTGATGTTCCCGGCGGCCACCACTGTCATCTGGATGGAGATACCCGTCCGGTGACCGAGGCTGTTAAACGATTTTTGAATCAATAGGTGATGCTGTGTTGCATAGTCAATGTGCGAAAAGTTTTGTTATTGGAGCTACGTTAACACTTGGAGCGATGCTCGCTGTTGCCAGCAAACAGGCACTGGCTGCATTTCCGGAGACAGCTCCAGAGCCGTTTCCTTTGTCACAGCTAGAAGAAACCCGGCCGCTGGAGTCGGGCGGGCATCTTGTTCTGTTCAGCCCGGTGCGGGAAATTAACAGTGAAATTCGGTCCGATGTGATGGCACGGCTGCCGGTATCCGGCAACAGTCTGCTGTATCGCATTAATACAGACGCCAGCCGGGTGAATGCGTTGAATCACTATCGTCAGGCGCTGCTGGACTCTGGAGCTAACATCTTGTTTGAATGCTCGGGCGTGCGTTGCGGTCGCAGCAACGTGTGGGCCAATCAGATTTTTGACAAATCCATGCTGCTTGGCCGCGACACTGCACAGGATTACCTGGTGGCGGGCACGGTCAGTGAAGACGGCCAGCGCTGGCTGACTCTGGTATACACGGTTACCCGCGGTAACCAGAGCGAATACGTCTGGGTAGAGCACTTCGAGGTTGGCTCAGGCGCCGTGGTGCCGGGCCTGGGATCCCTGGAAAGTCGCATTCGCGGGCCCTTGACGGTGGCCTGGCAAGACGGCTTTATTGTGCGCTTTGACTGGCAATCACAGGACCGCCGCATGTTACGGGACTGGGCCGATGCCGACGGCAGTACCGTGATGCTGATCACCTACTCGGATCTGGAAGGCAGCGAGCCGTTGGAAGACGCCATGGCTCGCGCCCGCGCGGCCGGTGAATCGATGTCTGATTTGCTGGTGCAAACCGGCATTGTGAAGGAACGCCAGCAGTTAGTGGTGGTGGGGCCGAGCATTATTCAGTCAGATCCGAAGCGCAAAGGCAACCGTGTGGAAATTGTGGTGATTTCAAGGTGATGTCATGACATCTAAAAACGATGACAAGACGGTTGCTGACAAAAGCCTGACGGCAGGTTCTGTGAAAACCGCCGCGAGCAGCAGTTCCGTGGTGGTCGAAAGCGGCGGTCTGGCTTCTGCTGCTGCGTCGGAAACCGGCAAAGACAAAAAGCTGGCGCCTCGGCAAAAGCGCGCTACCGTTGCCCTCGCCTTGGGCAGCGGCGGTGCCCGCGGGTATGCCCATATTGGTGCCATTGAAGTGCTTAACGAGCGCGGCTATGAAATTATCGCGATATCCGGCTGCTCTATGGGAGCCCTGGTGGGGGGCATGTACGCTGCGGGAAAATTGCAGCAGTATAAAGACTGGGTAACGGGATTAGGGCAGTTCGATGTGCTTAAGCTACTGGACGTAACCTTCAGTGCGGTGGGCGCTATTCGCGGTGAGAAAATCTTTTCTATTGTCAGCGACATTCTAGGCGATACGCGCATAGAAGACTTGCCCATTGCGTTTACGTCGGTAGCCACAGACCTTCTGGGCCATAAAGAAATCTGGTTTCAGGAAGGCCCGCTGGACCAGGCCATACGCGCGTCGGTGGCCATTCCCGGTGTGGTGACGCCGCTGGTACTGAACGGCCGGGTGCTGGTTGACGGCGCCACCCTGAATCCGCTGCCGATCATTCCGACCATTTCGGCCCATGCCGACCTGATTGTTGCGGTGAACCTGGCGGGTGAAGAAGAGCGCAGCCAGCGCCTGTCGGATGCGGCTTTTACCAGCCTCGACGATGATGACGACAGTGAAGAGTGGATGAGCGCAATGCGTGAAAAAGCCTCGCGCTGGTTTGACTGGGATACGCTGAAAGGGTTGGCCGGCGGTAAAGTCGACGGTGAGCCCGCGGAAGATAAAATCAACCGCGAAGTGCAAAAGCAGAACGCCAAAAAACAGCGTAAGCAGGCCGAAGAAGAAGCGGCACAAAGCCTGAAATCAGCCGAGCCGACAAGCACCAGCAAAACTCAGGACGAAGGTCAGACCATTAATTGGGAAAAGCTGGGTATTGGCAAGTTCGAGGTGATGAACCTGGCCATTGAAACCATGCAAAGCGTGTTGGTACAGTACAAAATTGCTGGCTACCCGCCTGACCTGTTGGTAAATGTTCCCAAAAACGTATGCCGCAGCTATGATTTTCACAAAGCACCAGAGCTGATTCAGCTGGGTCGCGAGCGCATGGCAGCGGCTTTGGACCGCTATGAGCAAGACCACAGCAGCTCAGGCCCGCTCGCGGTTTAAGCCGGTTTATGCCGCGCGCAAGACAGCTAAAACACGTATACTATTTGCCCATTTTCCGTTCAGACAGGACTCTTTTGCCGTGACCAGCCCCGTTGATGATTTGGCCACCGTACGCGACTTTTTGCGTTACGCCTGCTCCCGTTTTGCCAAGTCGCCGCTGTACTTTGGCCATGGCACCGACAACGTTTGGGACGAAGCGGTACAGCTGGTTATGCGTAGCCTGAATTTGCCGCTGGAAAACAATAACCTGTTTCTGGATGCGCGCCTGGTGCACGAAGAGCGCGAGCTGATTTTGGAGCGCATAGAGCGCCGGGTAGAAGAGCAGGTTCCGCTGGCTTATCTGTTGGGCGAAGCCTGGTTTATGGGACTGCCATTTAACGTAGACCCGCGGGTGCTGGTGCCGCGTTCACCGCTGGCAGAGCTGCTGGAAAATGGCTTGCAGCCCTGGCTGGGTGATGTTTATGTTGAGCGTATTCTGGATTTGTGTACCGGCAGCGGCTGCATTGGTATTGCCGCAGCCACGGTGTTTGACAGCGCCGAGGTTGACCTGGCGGATATTTCCACCGACGCGCTGGCGGTGGCCGATTCCAATATTGCCTTGCATCAATTGGGCGAGCGGGTGCGTACCGTGCAATCGGATGTGTTCAGCAATCTGAATGAACGTTACGATGTGATTCTGAGTAACCCGCCTTACGTCAATGCACGGGATCTGGCCGACATGCCTGTGGAGTTCGGCCATGAGCCAGTATTGGGCCTGGCGGCCGGTGAAGACGGCCTGGAGATTGCCCATCGCATATTGGCCGGAGCGGCTGATCGGCTGACCGACAACGGCCTGTTAATTGTGGAAGTTGGTAACAGCTGGCCAGAGCTGGATGCGGCCTATCCTCAGCTGCCGCTGACCTGGCTGGAGTTTGAAAACGGCGGCGACGGTGTGCTCGCTATTGTCGCTAAAGACTTGCGTAAATATCTGTTGAACAGCTGAAAAAATCTTTACACTTTTTTTATAACAACTTGATAAGATACTGAATTATGTCTGGAAACACATTTGGCAAGCTGTTCACGGTGACCACGTTTGGTGAAAGCCACGGGGCCGCTCTGGGGTGTGTGATTGATGGCTGTCCGCCGGGACTGGAGCTGTGTGAAGAAGACATGCAGTACGATCTTGATCGCCGCAAACCGGGCACGTCGCGCTACACCACCCAGCGCCGCGAAGCCGATGAAGTGCGCATTCTTTCCGGCGTATTCGAAGGCCGCACCACCGGCACGCCTATTGGTCTGCTGATTGAAAATATCGATCAGCGCTCTAAAGATTATTCAAAAATTGCCACCCAGTTTCGCCCGGCCCATGCCGATTACACCTATCACCACAAATTTGGTGAGCGGGATTATCGCGGTGGTGGACGCTCTTCGGCCCGCGAGACCGCCATGCGTGTGGCCGCCGGCGCCGTAGCGCGGAAATTCCTGCTGCATCGCCTAGGCATTACCGTGCGTGGCTATCTGAGCCAATTAGGCCCGATAAAAGCCGAGACCCTGGATTGGGAGCAAGTGCACCAGAATCCGTTTTTCTGCCCGGATTCCAGCAAAGTGCCGGAAATGGAAGCCTACATGAAGGCGTTGGTCAAAGAAGGCAACTCTATTGGGGCCCGTATTAACGTGGTAGCCGAAGGCGTACCACCGGGGCTGGGCGAGCCGGTGTTTGACCGGCTAGACGCAGACCTTGCCCACGCTTTGATGAGCATTAACGCGGTAAAAGGCGTTGAAATTGGTGCCGGCTTTGGTTGTATTGACCAAAAAGGTACTCAACACCGTGACGAAATGACACCGGAAGGGTTTTTGTCTAATCAAGCCGGTGGCATTCTGGGGGGTATTTCCTCCGGCCAGCCTATTCTGGCAAGCATCGCGCTCAAGCCGACCTCCAGCCTGCGCTTGCCGGGCCGGAGTATTGATGTTGACGGCAACCCGGTCGAGATTATCACCACCGGCCGCCACGACCCCTGCGTGGGCATTCGCGCGACGCCCATCGCCGAGGCGATGATGGCCATTGTGCTAATGGACCACTATTTGCGCCATCGCGGCCAGAACGCCGACGTGCGGGTAACCACCCCGGTACTGCCTCAGCTTTAATGCTCCAGAGATGAGACATCGGGGACAAATTTGAAATCCGTCCCCATTCCTCGCTCATCAGGGACGGATTTCAAATTTGTCCCTACTGGCTTGAAAATGGTACTGAAAGGTAGCGGCGCGAATCAAAGGTAAGGGATAACAGTGACGCACTGGCGCCTGTCGAATTTGTATTTCTGGTTCTTCGCCCTGCTGGGCGGCATGCTGCCTTACTGGTCGCTTTACCTTGATGGCCGCGGCTTTTCTTATCTGCAAATCGCCAGTTTGATGGCGACCATCCAGCTTACCAAAATTGTGGCTCCCAGCGTGTGGGGCTATTTGGGCGATCGCACAGGGCAAAGAGTGCGCCTGGTTCGCTTCGGAACCATCACCGGTTCTCTGTGTTTTGCTGGCGTGTTCTTAGAGCCCGGTTTCACTGGCCTGCTGCTGGTTATGTTGGCGTTCACTTTTTTCTGGAACGCGGTGCTCCCTCTTTACGAAGTCATCACCCTTCAGGTTCTGGGTTCGCAGCGGAACCAATACGGCAAAATCCGTTTGTGGGGTTCGGTGGGTTTTATTGCCGCCGTGGCGTTGATTGGCGTACTTCTGGAATGGGTGGATATTCGCTATTTGCCGATGTTGCTGATTCCGCTGTTTGCCGGCATTGCGGTGTCGGCCTGGATGCTTCCGGTTGAAAAAATCGTTCGCATCCAAAAGTCCCCGAGGGGCAGCTTGAAGGCCATTTTGACTCATCCTGCGGTAATTGCGTTTTTTGTCATGAACTTTTTGCTGCAAGTGGCCCACGGCTCTTACTACACGTTTTTCAGTATTCACCTGCAGTTGCACGATTACGGCAAGCTGGCCATTGGTCTGTTGTGGTCACTGGGGGTCATCGCCGAAATTGTGTTGTTTATGGTAATGCATCGCCTGGGCGCGCGTTTCAGCGTGCGAAACATTGTGCTGGCGGCGTTGCTGCTGAGCCTGCTGCGCTGGTTGCTGATTGCGGAAATGGCGTCGGTGCTGCCTGTGCTGATATTTGCCCAGCTGTTGCATGCGGCGTCTTACGGCGCGTTACATGCGGTGTCGGTGCAGTACATTCAAGGCTTTTTTGGCCGCCATCACCATGGCCAGGGGCAGGCACTTTATAGCGGTTTAACATTTGGTGCCGGTGGGGCTTTGGGTGCCTGGGGTGCGGGGTTCCTGGTAGACGGCATTGATACCTCCGCGGCCTTTCTGGGCAGCGCGGTTGTCACCGCCTTGGCGTTCGCCGCGGCCTGGCGCGGTTTGCGACCACCGCCCCCGCCGCCTGAGCTGGAGAGAGGTAGGGGACAGATTTGAAATCCGTCCCCGCTTTGCCGGAAATCTGAGGATAGGGAACAGACTTCAAGTCTGTCCCCTGCTTTAACGGTTACCGCGCCGGGCTTCTTCCTGTTGTTCCACAATCGCCAGCAGAGCTTGGGCGGCACCGCTCAAGTTTCTTCCTGACAGGCCAATAGCACCCATCAGCCGCGCCACTGAATGTGCCACCGGCACTACCCGCAGGCTGCTGTCCAGCATGCGCACTGGCAAGACGCTCCAGCCAAGACCCACACTGGTCATCATTTTCAGGGTTTCCAGGTAATTTGTGGGCATTTGTGAGCTTAACGGCAGGTTGGCCTCCATAAATAGCCGGCTGACTAACCGGTAAGTTCCCGTGCTGGTGTCTGGCAATAGCGCCGCGTGGCCAGACAAGTCCGCCAGAGTAGGCTGTTCCAGCGCTGCCAGCGGATGCTCCGGCCCAACCACAAACGCCATTGGGTCTGGCCATTGGGCGTATACCTTAAAGTTCGAGTCTATACCATCGCTCAGGGTCACAAACGCCAGTTCGGCGCCGCGTTTGCGCATCTGGGCGTAAGCGGCGTCTGATTCCATAAATTGAAGATCAAGGGTGACTTGCGGATGGTCGCGTTTGAAACGCCGCAGCCAGCTTGGCAGGTGGTGCAGGCCAATGTGATGGCTGGCAATAATCTGTAGTTCACCAGCAACTTCGCGGGTGCTTGGCGACAGGGCAATTCGGGCGTTGTGGATTTCATCCAGAATTCGCCTGGCATGGGGCAGTAGCCGAGCGCCGGCGTCGGTTAACTTAAGCTGGCGCTGGCTGCGATCAACCAGTTCGGCGCCGAGCTGGACCTCCAGAGCGGCCAGCCGCTTACTAATGGCAGGTTGGGTAATGTGCAGCTGCTCGGCGGCTTCAGAGAACGAGCCCTGGTCAACAATGGCCAGAAAGGCGCGCAATGTGTTGGAATCCATAAGTACCATGACTGCCGTCGGCTAAAAGTGCTTTTTAGAACACCTTGAAGCGTTTCATTCTACTTAATAGTATTCCAAACAGGAATGCTATGTATAAAAAACATGAATTGAGGTTATTGGTCAGGCACTTTAAACTGTTTAAACAATCAGAATTCTAAAGCGAATAGCCGCACCTACGGCGATGAGTTTTGTTTAAAACCCAAAAACGATGAGAGAGCGATCATGGCGGGTAAAACCTTGTACGACAAATTGTGGGACGATCATCTGGTAAAACAGCGTGATGACGGCTCTGCGCTTATTTACATTGACCGCCACCTGCTGCACGAAGTGACGTCGCCGCAGGCGTTTGAAGGTCTGCGCCTGGCCAACCGAAAGCCTTGGCGGATTGATGCCAATCTGGCAACGCCCGACCATAATGTGCCTACCACTGACCGCGCCATGGGAATCGACGGCATTGTAGACCCGGTGTCGCGCATTCAGGTAGAAACCCTGGACAGCAACTGCGACGAGTTCGGCATTCTCGAATTCAAGATTAAAGACCAGCGCCAGGGCATAGTGCACGTGATCGGGCCCGAGCAGGGTGCAACCTTGCCCGGTATGACCATTGTCTGCGGTGATTCCCATACCTCGACCCACGGCGCGTTTGGCTGCCTGGCCCACGGTATTGGTACTTCGGAAGTGGAACACGTGCTGGCTACCCAGTGTCTGGTGCAGCAGAAAATGAAAAACATGCTGGTGAAAGTGAATGGCCAGTTGGGTAAAGGCGTAACCGCCAAAGACGTCGTGCTGGCGATTATTGGCAAAATCGGGACCGCTGGCGGTTCCGGCCATGCCATCGAGTTTGGTGGCGACGCCATACACGGCCTGAGCATGGAAGGCCGGATGACGGTGTGCAATATGGCGATTGAAGCCGGCGCTCGCGTTGGTATGGTGGCGGTAGACGACACCACTATTGATTACGTCAAGGGTCGACCGTTTTCACCTGAGGGTGAAGCCTGGGATGCAGCTGTTGTTCATTGGCGCACCTTGCACAGTGATCTGAGCGCTGAATTTGACAAAGTGGTTGAGTTTGAAGGTGCGGATATTGAGCCTCAGGTTAGCTGGGGCACATCCCCGGAAATGGTGGCGAATGTGGCCGGCCAGGTGCCAGATCCGGCTAAAGAAACCGACTTGATCAAACGGGAAGGGCTTGAGCGTGCGCTGAAATACATGGGTCTGCTGCCCAATCAGTTGATCACCGACATCAAGCTGGACCGGGTATTTATTGGTTCCTGTACCAACAGTCGGATTGAAGACCTGCGCGAGGCGGCGCTGGTGGTTAAAGGTCGCAAAGTGGCGGGTAGTTTGAAGCAGGCCATGGTGGTGCCGGGCTCGGGCTTGGTGAAGTTGCAGGCCGAAGCTGAGGGGCTGGACAAGATTTTCCTGGAAGCGGGCCTGGAATGGCGTGACCCCGGTTGCTCTATGTGCCTGGCCATGAACGCCGATAAGTTAGGGCAGGGCGAGCATTGTGCGTCTACCTCTAACCGTAATTTTGAGGGACGTCAGGGCTTTGGTGGGCGTACCCATCTGGTTAGCCCGGCTATGGCAGCGGCGGCAGCGATTGCCGGCTATTTTGTTGATGTTCGTGAAATGCTGAACTGAGCTACAGGAGACAATGACCATGCGCGCATTTACCCAACACCAGGGCCTGGTAGCCCCCATGGACCGTTCCAACGTGGACACGGATCTGATCATTCCCAAACAATTTTTGAAGTCCATCAAACGCACCGGCTTCGGCCCCAACCTGTTTGATCCATTGCGCTATCTGGACGAGGGCGAGCCTGGTCAGGACAGTTCCAAGCGCCCGTTAAACACGGATTTTGTGCTGAATCAAAAACGTTACAGCGGCGCCAGCGTGCTGTTGGCCCGCACCAATTTTGGTTGCGGTTCCAGCCGTGAACATGCGCCTTGGGCGCTTGGAGATTTCGGCTTTCGGGTGATTATTGCCCCCAGTTTTGCTGATATTTTCTATAATAACTGCTTTAAAAATGGGCTGTTGCCTATTGTTCTTGATGAAAAAATAGTTGACCAGCTGTTTATTGAAACTGAGGCGAGCGAAGGTTATGAACTGGCGGTGGATCTTGCAGCCAACACCGTTATCACGCCGTCTGGCGAATCTTTTAGCTTTGACGTAGACGGCTTTCGTCGCCATTGCCTGTTGAATGGCCTGGACGATATTGGTGTGACGTTGGAAGACGCCGATGTTATTCAGCATTACGAAGATGCGCGCCGCAAAACCGCGCCCTGGCTGTTTGGTGCCGGCCAGTAATTTGGCTGCCACACCCATGTCGAAAACGATATCAAGGAACCTGAAATGTCACGAACCATATTATTGCTGCCGGGCGATGGCATTGGCCCTGAAATCATGGGCGAGGCCGAAAAAGTACTGCGCTGGGTGAATGAGTCGTTCAAGCTTGATTTGAGCTTTCAACACGGCTTGGTTGGCGGTGCTGCGCTGGACGATTCCGACACTCCGCTGCCGGATGAAACCCTGGAGTTGGCCACCAAGGCCGACGCGATTCTGCTGGGCGCCGTTGGCGGCCCGAAGTGGGACGGCTTGCCGATGGCCAAACGTCCGGAAAAAGGTTTGCTGGGCCTGCGTTCCAAACTTGAACTGTTTGCCAATTTTCGCCCTGCTATTCTTTATCCGCAGCTGGCGTCTGCTTCTTCGCTGAAACCGGAAGTGGTGTCCGGGCTGGATATCATGATTATCCGTGAGCTGACCGGCGGCATTTACTTCGGTCAGCCCCGCGGTGTGCGGCAGCTGGAAAGCGGTGAGCGCCAGGGCTATAACACTTACGCCTACACAGAGACTGAAATTCGCCGTATTGGCCGGGTCGCGTTTGAAACGGCCCAGCAGCGTGGCAAAAAACTGTGCTCGGTCGACAAGGCAAACGTGTTGGAAGTGACCGTGCTGTGGCGTGAGATCATGAACGAGCTCAAGCTCGAGTATCCGGACGTAGAGCTGTCCCACATGTACGTGGACAATGCCGCGATGCAGCTGGTGCGCGCACCCAAACAGTTTGATGTGATTGTAACCGGCAATATGTTTGGTGATATTCTTTCTGACGAAGCCGCTATGCTGACAGGCTCCATCGGCATGCTGCCATCGGCTTCGATGAATTCGGCGAAGCAGGGCATGTACGAGCCTTGCCATGGTTCGGCACCTGATATTGCCGGCAAAGGCATTGCAAACCCGTTGGCGACCATTCTTAGCGTTGCGATGATGCTACGCTATAGCCTTGATGAAGGCGCCGCCGCCGCAGCCATTGAGACCGCGGTTGGCAAGGTACTGGACCAGGGCTTGCGCACAGCGGATATAATGTCTGAGGGCTGTACCCGGGTTTCTACCCGTGAAATGGGTGAGGCAGTACTGGCGCAGCTATAATTGGACAGTGTGCTCAAGTCGATAGTATGTTAAATCGACAGCATTTTAATTCGCAGTAATGCAGCGTTATTGCTGCGTAAAAATTCATTTTGTCTGCGCCAGCGACACCGGCTGCTGACAGGTATTAAAGAGGTTCAAAAGCCGCATGAAGCGAGTTGGGCTTATAGGTTGGCGTGGCATGGTGGGCTCTGTCCTCATGCATCGTATGCGTGAAGAAAACGATTTCGCGGATATCGAACCGGTATTCTTTTCCACGTCGCAAACCGGGCAACCGGCGCCGGATGTGGGCCGTGAAGGCATTCTGCCGCTGCAGGATGCCTTTGATATCGAGACACTAAAGACCCTCGACGTGATTCTGACCTGTCAGGGCGGCGACTACACCTCGGCGGTGTATCAGAAGCTGCGAGATGCCGGCTGGAATGGCTATTGGATAGACGCTGCGTCTACCCTGCGCATGGTTGACCATTCTGTCATTGTGCTAGACCCGGTTAACCGCAACGTGATTGACGCTGCGCTCGACGAAGGCGTGAAAGATTACATCGGAGGCAACTGCACAGTCAGCCTGATGATGTTGGCCTTGGACGGTTTGCTGGAGCAGGACTTGATTGAATGGGTATCGCCCATGACGTATCAGGCCGCTTCCGGTTCCGGCGCGCAGAACATGCGCGAGTTGCTGAACCAGATGGGCGAGCTGAATGGCAGCGTTAAAGCCGAGCTGGACAGCCCGTCTTCTGCAATTCTGGAGATTGACCGCAAGGTGACCGACACCATGCGCAGCAACGAGTTTTCGACTGAGCACTTTGGCGTGCCGCTGGCGGGCAGCCTGATTCCGTTTATCGACAAACAGCTCGAAAACGGTATGAGCAAGGAAGAGTGGAAAGCCGGTGTTGAAACCAACAAGATTCTGGGCCGCAGCGACAATCCGATTCCCATTGACGGTTTGTGCGTTCGAATCGGTGCCATGCGCTCACACAGCCAGGCACTGACCATAAAGTTGCGCAAAGATCTGCCTGTTGCTGAAATCGAGAAGATTCTGGCCGCCGGCAACGATTGGGTGAAAGTTATCCCCAACGAGCGCGAGGCCAGCATGCACGAGCTGACACCAGCAAAGGTAACCGGCACCCTGAGTATTCCAGTGGGCCGTATACGCAAATTGGCTATGGGGCCGGAGTACATTTCTGCGTTTACTGTGGGCGATCAGTTGTTGTGGGGCGCGGCAGAACCGCTGAGGCGCATGCTGCGAATTCTTCAGAGTCGTTGATTTAATGCCAACTGCGTCCGGTTTCAAACAACCGGTGAGGGGCGAAGGCTGCTTTCAGCCTTCGCCCCTGTTATTTTTAGAACCACAAAAGCCGGTGTCGCCTCAGTGCCCGCAATGACTTTACGTTTGTAATGGCTATACGTTTACGGTGAAAAGTTGGCAAAGTAGCGTAGCAGTGCACTGAAGAACGTTGATTCATTGATAAAATGATGCTTATCAACAATACTGGCCGAGGTGAGAATTAAAGTTCCGCCACACTTATACAACACCCAGACGGAAGTCATCCAACCTCGTCCGAAACTGCTTCAACGCCGCTGTGCACCGAAGCAGGTACGAATAACGGAGACTGGAAAGGAAAAAGCATGAAGGTACGCAAGCTTGCGGTTGCTCTGGCACTGGCTGGAGGTCTTGGCTCTGGCGTTGCACAAGCCCTGGGATTAGGGGAGGTGGAGCTTCAGTCCTACTTGAATGAGCCTCTGGATGCACAAATTGTGCTGCGCCAGAGTCGCGGCGTAAGCCCTGGTGATGTTTTCGTAAATGTGGCTTCGGAATCCGCTTACCAGCGGGTCGGCCTTAATCGCGGCCAGTTTGCCAGTAAGTTGGAATTTCAGGTGGTTACCCGCAGTGATGGCGGCCTGGCGGTAAGCGTGTCTTCCCGCGAACCGTTACGAGAGCCGTACCTCAGTTTTCTGCTGGAGTTAACTTGGCCCAGCGGCCGGGTGCTGCGTGAATATTCGGTGTTGGTAGACCCACCCGTGTATGCGGCAGAGACAGGAACCCGGGAACCGCTTATCGCGGCATCGTCTGCCGGCCGCAGCAACTCATTGCCCAGCGCAGAGAGCGGCTCATTAATCCGCTCTGAGTCAGCCGGTTCTGGTTCTGCGCAGTCTCTTGCGTCTGGCAGTGTTTACGGCCCTACAGCGTCGTCTGACACCCTGTGGAGTATTGCCATCAAGATGCGCCCAAGCAACAGCGTATCGGTGCAACAGGTTATGCTGGCGATTCAGGACCTTAATCCTGATGCCTTCATAAATGGCAATATCAACCGGCTGAAACGCGGTAAAGTTCTTCGCGCACCTACGCTTGCGCAGATTGAGCGACTTGGCCAGGGCCAGGCCATCCAGGCTGTGCGAGCCCAAAACCAGGACATCATCGCAGCCCGTGCAACTATTGATGCCAGTGCAGCGGCTGTGCCCCCTGCGCCCGCGGCAATAGACGGCGGGGATGCGGAACTGAAACTGATTGTGGCCGAGACCAAAGCGCCGCAGGCAGATAATAACACTGAACAGAGCGGGTCTGCCGGTACTGACGGCAACCAGGCGGATGGCGCAGATGCCGGCACCGTGGTAGCGCTCGAAGAGCTTGATAGTGCGCGCCGTGAAAACAGCGAGTTAAATACCCGTGTTAATGCACTGCAAGAGCAGATGGAAACCCTGCAGCGGTTGCTGGAGCTGAAAAACAGCCAGTTGGCCGACATGCAGCAGGCTGGTATCAACGGCGAGAGCGCGGTTGACAGCATGAACCAAAATGCAGCCGATGACCCCGCAGTTGCTGATGATGTCGCCGAAACTCAGGCCGAAGCCGAACCGGCTGCTGAGGTGGCAGTGCAACCTCAGCAGGACTCACAACCACAGGCGACGCAGCCTGATGCGGTCGAAGCAAACGTGGCTCCGAGTGGTTTGGTCGACAGCATTATGAGCAACCCGCTGTACCAGATGGTTTTGGGCGGCGGTTTGCTGTTGCTGTTGCTACTGTTGCTTCTGGTGTCTCGCCGCAAATCTAAAAACGAGGATGTAGCCGAGAACGATACCGACTTTGATCAAGCGCCTCCGATTGAACCCGTACCAAGGCCTAACTCGTTTGACCTGGTCCTTGTCGATCACGAACCGTCAATGCCTGAAGCTGGGCCAGACATACTGGTAGAGGTTGATTCCTACTTGGCTTACGGTCAGCACGAACAGGCGGTAAATACTCTGGAGTCTGCGATTTCCCGCGAGCCTAGCCGCACCGACCTGCGCTTGAAGTTGCTGGCGGTCTACGCGGACGCCCAGAATAGAGTGGCTTTTGAACGTCAGTATGGCGAGCTGATCGCTTTGGATGATGGCGCGGCCATGGCCGAAGCTGATCGTTTGCTGACAGATCTGGAACAGGCGGAAGCGGCACCCAGCATCGATGATCTTGAATCCGAATTGCGCTCTGGTTCCTTTGCAGGCTCTTTTGGGAGCTTCGATGAGGAAGCTGAAGACGCAATAGGCAGCACCAATCCGACGTTAGACGATCCTATAGACTACGATCTGGCCACTATTGAAGATTTGGGCGCCAAGGGAGAGCCTGCAAAGTCGGAAGCGTCGGAAGATTTTGACAACTTTGACGATTTTGCGTTGTCCGACGAATTCGCCAGAGAATTTGCCGATGAAGACGCTGTGCCTTTGGCCAAGGCTAACGAATCTGTAAACACGGCCGGCAAGACACTTGACGATGATGATCTAAGTCTAGACGAGGCCTTCCTGGACGAGTTGGATGCAGAACTTGATAAAGACGACCCCGAGGCTGAACTCAAGCCTTTTGACATGCAAGAATCGAATTCGGGCAAGCTGGATCCTGATCTGGATAAATTGGACCTGGAAATTTCGGACGAAGACCTGACGCTGATGGGCGAATTTGCTGATAGCGCAGATAGCACCAGTCTCACTGGTGGCGATGAAACCGAATCCGAAGCAGAAGAGCTGCCGGAAATGACCGACGCAGAACTGTTGGCTTTGGAGCTGGGTGACGATCCGCAAGCCGAGGAAGAGCTGGGCGCTAGGTTGGCCGAGAACCAAGACGACGAAGACGACATCAGCCTGGATGATCTGGAGACGCTGGAATTGCCCGAAGAAGACCTTCCGGCGTATGACCTTCCTGAGGACGACCTGTCGGAAGACGATCTTCCAGAAGTGGATTTGTTTGAAGATGATCTTCTAGAAGAAGACCTCCCCGTTGTGGCACCTGGTGCGCCTCGATCGATCGACGAGAGCGATCTGGGTGACGACGATGATTTCGACTTTCTGGCTGGCACCGACGAGGCAGCAACCAAGCTGGATTTGGCGCAGGCCTACGTTGAGATGGGCGATGTTGACGGTGCGCGCGACATTTTGATAGAAGTGGAACTCGAAGGCACCGCCGAACAGAAGGCAGAAGCGAAGGAACTGCTTAAAAATCTGTCCTGATTGGTTATAATCCTTCGAGTAAAGCCGGTGCTCAGAGCCTTCTGATCGCCGGCTTTGTCTTTTAACACTCAGATAACACATCGAGCTGACTCTTGTTTCTTGAACCCCAGGCGCTTACAGCGGATACACCCATTGGCAACGGCCGTGTGGCATTGGTCTTGGAATACGATGGCCGCGAATTCCACGGCTGGCAGCAACAAAAATCCGGCATTCGCGCTGTGCAGCAACAGTTGGCAAAAGCCGCCAGTAAAGTCGCCGATCACGATGTGGAACTGGTGTGTGCGGGCCGCACCGATGCCGGTGTTCATGCCAGTTACCAGCTGGTTCATTTTGATACGCCGTCACTGCGCACGATGCGTTCTTGGGTGATGGGTATTAATACTGCTTCGCCTTTTGATATTTCCGTGCGCTGGGCTGGCCAGTGCCAGGGAGACTTTCATGCCCGGTTTTCCGCGGTTTACCGTCGCTATCGCTACATTATCTACAACAACCCGGTGCGCCCAAGTATTCAACGCGGCCAGGTTAGCTGGAACTTTCAGCCTTTAAATGCCGAAAACATGCATCAGGCGGCCCAGGCGCTGGTTGGCGAACACGATTTTAGTGCTTTTCGTGCTGCTGGCTGTCAGTCTCATAGCCCAATTCGATTTTTGCAGAACATCAGCGTAAGACGCAAAGGCGATTATCTGGTGATTGACGTTCAGGCCAATGCGTTCTTGCATCACATGGTGCGCAATATCGCCGGGGCCTTGATGGCCGTAGGTTGCCAAGAGCAGACGCCGGATTGGATTGGCCAAGTTCTGGCGACGAAGGATCGCAGGCAAGCTGGCGTGACCGCACCGCCTGATGGTTTGTACCTGGTAGACGTGGGTTACCCCGTCGAATTTGGAATACCCCAGCCCAGCTGTGGTCCGGCGTTTGCTGAACCATGGTTTAGCGCGGAGCAGAATCGGCCGGTACCGGCCACCCATATTCACTGTAAACAGAGGCCTTCCAACTGTGGCTAGCCGTGTAAAGATCTGTGGTCTGACCCGTCCAGAGGATATCGACGCTGCAGTGGCCGCTGGCGCTGACGCAATTGGCCTGGTGTTTTATGACCCAAGCCCGCGGGCTGTCAGTATTGATTTAGCGCGGCAACTGGCAGCGCAGATACCGGCGTTTGTGAGCGTAACGGGATTGTTTGTGAATCCGCAGGCGGATTTTGTAAGGCAGGTGTCGCAGCAGGTGGCTCTGGACTTGTTGCAGTTCCACGGTGACGAAACGGCTGCTTTCTGTGAGCAGTTTCAGCGCCGCTGGATTAAAGCCATACGGGTACGGCAGCAAGGGCAGATTGAACAGGCCTTTGAGAAGTACAAAAAATCAGCTGGTTTGCTCGTTGATGCCTGGCATCCTGAGCAATACGGGGGCACCGGCCACGGATTTAACTGGTCACTGATTCCTGAACAACGGCCGTTGCCACTGATATTGGCCGGTGGCTTGCAACCTGATAACGTTGCTGCAGCCGTGCATCAGGTACGCCCTTGGGCGGTGGACGTCAGTGGCGGCGTGGAAATCGGCAAAGGCATCAAATGCGCCAAAAAGATGGCAGACTTTGTGGCCGCGACCAGAAGTGCTGGGTCTTGGTAGACTTACGGATCGGTTAAATAGAGCGCGGGTGCAAGGTACGCGATTGGAAAGATTGGGCCAGCCCTGCGTTGTATGTACTATGTTTCATTAAATGAGACGTTTACACAGCATGGCATGCTGCCAGAATAGGGTCATTAAACACGCTATCCGAGGCTGTAATTGCTGGCCGCTAGCGAGTGTTTGCAATAGAACGATCAAAACAGGTTCTACAGACGGGATTAAATCATGAGTAGTTGGTTAGATAAAATAATGCCGAGCAAGATCCGCTCGGAATCCAAGACGAGGACCGGTGTTCCGGAAGGTTTGTGGAAAAAGTGCCCGAAATGTGGTGCTTTTTTGTACAAGCCCGAGTTGGAAAAAAACCTGGACGTGTGCCTGAAGTGTAATCATCACTTGCGAGTGGGTGCCCGCCGCCGTCTTGATATTTTTCTGGATGCAGACGGCCGTGAAGACATTGGCGCAGATCTGGAACCTTGGGACCGCCTCAAGTTCAAAGACACCAAGCGTTATAAAGACCGCTTGACGCAAGCCCAGAAAGCGACGGGCGAAAAAGATGCCTTGTTGGCCATGAAGGGCACTACCATGGGGCTTCCACTGGTGGCTTGCGCCTTCGAGTTCAATTTCCTGGGTGGCTCTATGGGCCAGACGGTTGGGGAAAAATTTGTACGGGCGGCCAATGTGGCGCTGGAAGAGCGTATTCCTCTGGTGTGCTTCGCTGCCAGCGGCGGCGCGCGTATGCAGGAGGCCATTCTCTCATTGATGCAGATGTGCAAAACCGCCGCTGTTCTTGAGCGTATGAAGCAACACGGCGTGCCGTATGTTTCGGTAATGACCGACCCGGTATTCGGCGGCGTGTCGGCCAGCCTGGCGATGTTGGGCGACCTGAACATCGCTGAACCTAACGCACTGATCGGCTTTGCCGGGCCGCGGGTGATTGAGCAGACCGTGCGTGAAAAGTTGCCCGAAGGATTCCAGCGCAGCGAGTTTTTGTTAGAGCATGGCGCTATCGATATGATTCTGCACCGTCACCAGATGCGAGAACGAATTGCACACCTGTTGGCAAAATTCGGCAATTTGGAAAAACCTGAAACCGAAGCACCCATTGAAATTGAAGTGACTGAAAAGCCGGACGAAGATGCCTCAGTCGCATAATCCGGATCAGTACGCGCCGAAAATAACGGCCCCCGGCGCCGATGCCAGCCTAGGCCAATGGTTGAGCTACCTTGAGGCCATTCACCCAGTTGAAATCGAGCTGGGACTGGACCGAGTGATGGTGGTTTTGCAAAGACTGTTCCCGGCCAAGCCCAAGGCCCGCATTATTACTGTGGCTGGCACCAACGGCAAGGGCAGCACGGTCGCAGCCCTAGAAGCTCTGTTGCAGGAAGCGGGGCGCCGTACGGCAGCCTACACGTCGCCGCATCTTCAGGTGTACAACGAGCGCGTACGTCTGCTGGGCGAGCAGATTTCAGACGCGCAAATGATTTACGGGTTCGAAAGGGTTCAGGCGGCCAGGGCAGAAGTGTCGTTGAGCTATTTTGAATTTGGCACTTTGGCTGCGTTTGTGGCCATGTCCGAAGCTGATGTAGATGACTGGATTCTGGAGGTTGGTCTGGGTGGTCGTCTGGATGCTGTAAACGTGTTAGACGCGGATTTTGTGATCCTTACGTCGATTGACATCGATCATGCGAGCTTTTTGGGTAACGATCGTGAGTCAATCGGCTTTGAAAAAGCCGGAGTTTTGCGACGGGGTATCCCTGCGGTTTACGCCGATTTTGATCCTCCGCGTTCGGTATTGCAGCAAGCTTTATCGCAGGAGGTAGACCTGGCGTTGCTGGGCCGTGATTATCAGTTGGTGCAGTGTTCAAGCCAGCCGGCGATGGTGAATCTGGAGTTGGGAGACGAAGAGTTTCGCCTGCCAGATTTTGCCCTGCCGGTAAAAAGTCTGGCTGCAGCGGTTGTCGCATCGCGCACCCTGGCGCCCAATCTGGGTGTTCAACAAATCGAGCGAGCCGTGGCTGGAGTGTCTGTGCCCGGGCGTTTTGAACAGGTAGCCACGTCGCCGCTGGTGATTCTGGATGTGGGGCATAACCCTCATGCGGCTTGCTGGCTGGCGAGTCGGTTGCGCCTGCTACAACACCCGGAAACCCGCATTCATGCGGTCTACGGTGCGCTTGCGGATAAAGACGTGCAAGGCGTTGCCAAAGCGATGGACAGCGTGGTTCACAGCTGGTATCTGGCCGGCTTGGTGAATGAAGCTCCCCGCGGCTTTAGCGCCGAGGCTCTGAATGCGCAGTTCGAGCAGTGCGGTATTGAGTCTGCAGGTCACTGGCAATCGGTGCCGGAGGCCCTGGCTGAAGCCCGCGACCAAGCCCGTGCTAACGACATCGTGATTGTGTTTGGTTCGTTCTTTACTGTGGCGGCGGCCCGCAACCTTTTGTATCCAAACGCCGCCGTTACCAACCCGGGAGCATGATTGTGGACGGATTAAAACAGAGGATCATCGGCGCCCTGGTGCTGATTTCACTAGCGGTTATTTTTGTGCCGATGATCTTTGACGAGCCCCATTCCGGGCGCAACTCCACCTCGATAAACATTCCCGAAGAACCGCCATTTCCGGAAGTGAGCACCGAACCACCACCGCAGACCTCCATGCCGGAATATCAGAACGTTTCGGGGCCAGCCGCAGCGGACCGTGCCAGCGGGTCTGGGGACTTTAAGCTGATTGAAGAAGTGACGCCTGAGCCGGCAACGCCGACTACGGCCAGCAACACTGTTACGCTGCCACCGGTGGCCGAGGTTAAGCCGGCACCGGCTCAGCCGGAGCCCGGTCCGCAAACCGAGGAAGAGTTCAGTCGCTCTCTGGAAGGCGCTTGGGTTGTTCAGTTGGGCAGCTTTGGTGATGCTGATAATGCCCGACGTTTGCGTGATAGCGCCCGCGAAAAAGGCTACAGTTCACATCTTCAAGAGTTCAGCCGCGGCGACACCCGGCTGACCCGGGTATTTAGTGGGCCTTTCGCCAGCAAATCCGAATCCGAAGCGGCCAAAGCGGCCCTTGACAAGGCTTTTAGCCTAAACAGTTTGGTTACCAGCCCTGATTAATAAGCCGTCCAGCAAGGTTTTATCGCAACGGTGGTTTGGCAGAGCGCGGTTTCCTGATAGAATCCGCGCTCTCTATTTGCGTCGCCCGGGTGTTTCATGGATGCGTTGATCTGGATTGACTGGGTCATTATTGCGGTTATTACCATATCAACGCTGATCAGCCTGAGGCGCGGCTTTGTTCGCGAAGCGTTGTCGTTGGTTACGTGGGTAATGGCCTTCATTGTTGCTCGCACATTTCACCCCCAGATGCAGTCGCTACTGGCCAGCACCGTGGAAACGCCCATGGTTAGGTCAGTTGCGGCATTCGCGATTCTGTTTATTGGTACGCTTATCGTGGGCGCTATCATTAATGGCATTATCGGGCAGCTGGTAAGGGCCACAGGCTTGTCCGGCACTGACAGGGTTCTAGGTATGGGCTTTGGTCTGTTGCGTGGGGTGCTGGTTGTGGTGGTGGGCATCGCTTTGTTGCGTTACACACCGGTGTCTCAAGACATCTGGTGGCAAGAATCGCTGATGATTGACCGGTTGTCGGTGTTAGAAGACTGGTCCCGCCGTACCTTCGGTGATGAGCTTTCCGGATTCCTTACTCCCCAAAGCGCAGAGTAGGGCATCTTGTAAAACCCGGTTATTCAAACGCCAGGCGCTGTATCAGGCAATCTGCCTGGCGTGGCTTCCATTCAGTTTTAACACTCGGAGAATCTCTAACCCATGTGTGGCATCATCGGTATCGTCAGCACTTCGCACGTGAATCAGTTGCTTTATGATGCGCTGACCGTTCTTCAGCATCGGGGGCAGGACGCAGCAGGTATTGTGACCTTCGAAGACGAGCGTTTTTACCTGCGCAAAGATAACGGCTTGGTGCGCGATGTTTTTCATACCCGCCATATGCACCGGTTAGTGGGCAACGTCGGTATTGGTCACGTTCGTTACCCTACCGCGGGCAGTGCGAGCTCTGCCGAGGCCCAGCCGTTTTATGTCAACAGTCCTTACGGCATTACTTTGGCCCATAACGGCAACCTGACAAACTCTGACGAGCTCAGTACTGACTTGTTTCGCACTGACCTGCGCCACATCAACACCAATTCAGACTCGGAAGTGTTGTTGAACGTGTTCGCTCACGAGCTCCAAAAACTGGGCAAGTTGCACCCGACCAAAGACGATATTTTTGCCGCCGTGCGTTCTGTACACGAACGCTGCCGTGGTGCCTACGCGGTTATCGCGATGGTTACCGGCTACGGCATCGTCGGTTTCCGCGACCCCAACGGCATTCGCCCGATCTGTTATGGCGTGCGCTTAGCCAGCGACGGCCGCAAGGAATATATGATTGCGTCTGAAAGTGTGGCCCTAGGCGCCTCCGGTTTCACCCTGGTGCGCGACATTGCGCCGGGTGAAGCGGTGTATATTGAAACCGACGGCACCTTTCACAGTGAGCAGTGCGCCAAACAGCCAAAGCTCTATCCGTGTATTTTCGAGCATGTGTACTTCGCTCGTCCGGACTCCATCATGGACAAAGTCTCGGTTTATAAAGCGCGTTTGCGCATGGGCGAAACGCTGGCGGATAAAGTGCTGAAAGATTTCGCCGATCACGATATCGACGTGGTTATGCCGATACCAGACACCAGCCGCACCTCGGCGATGCAGATGGCCCACCGTCTGGGCGTGAAATTCCGCGAAGGCTTTATCAAAAACCGCTACATTGGACGTACATTTATTATGCCCGGCCAGACCATGCGGAAGAAATCGGTACGCCAGAAGCTAAACCCCATTGATCTGGAGTTCCGCGGCAAGAACGTGATGCTGGTCGACGACTCTATTGTACGTGGTACCACCTGCAAGGAAATCGTGCAGATGGCCCGCGATGCCGGCGCTCGCAAAGTGTATTTTGCTTCGGCTGCGCCGCCGGTGCGTTATCCCAACGTATATGGCATTGATATGCCGTCTGCTAAAGAGCTGATTGCTCACGATCGCACTGTGGAAGAAATACGCGAATTGATCGGCGCTGACTGGTTGCTGTATCAGAACCTGGAAGACCTGATTACCTCAGTGAGCGATGTCAATAATGACATCGATGGCTGGGAATGTTCGGTATTTACCGGTGAATACGTAACCGGCGATATTGATCGCGCCTATCTGGATCGCCTGGATGGCCAGCGTAACGATGCAACCCGCTCCGGTGCTGTGACGAGCGATACCGAAAACGGCAGTATAGACATGCATAACGATGAAGACTGATGCTCTAAACAGCACAAGAATGCTATGACCAGCAGAAAACCATGACCAGGAGAAGACAATGACATTTTGCCGCGAAGAATCGGTTTTGATACCAGAATCAGACCTGGACGGCATGTCTGGCGATACCCTGGCGGTGCGCGCGGGGCAGGTTCGTACCGGCCAGCTGGAACACAGCGACGCTATATTCCCGACGTCCAGCTTCGTTTACGCCAGCGCGGCGCAAGCGGCCGCGCGTTTTTCCGGTGAAGAGCCCGGTAATATTTATTCGCGCTTTACTAACCCCACGGTGACCGCTTTCGAAAACCGCATTGCGGCGATGGAAGGCGGCGAACGGGCAGTGGCAATGGCTTCGGGTATGGCCGCTATTACCAGCACCTGCATGGCGCTGCTGAAGGCGGGTGACCATGTGGTGTGTTCACGGGACGTATTTGGCACGGTGAATTCGCTGTTTCAGAAATACCTGAGCAAATTTGGCGTTGAAACCACCTTTGTAAAATTAACAGACGAAGCCGGCTGGGAAGCGGCGATGCGGCCCAACACCCGGATGTTGTTTCTGGAAACGCCGTCTAACCCGCTGTGCGAAGTGGCAGATATTCGCAAGATGGCCGATTTGGCCCACGCCCACGATGCGCTGTTAGTCGTCGACAACTGTTTTTGCACCCCGGTGCTGCAGCAGCCGCTGGCGTTGGGCGCAGACTTGGTAACCCACTCCGCCACCAAATATCTGGACGGCCAGGGCCGTTGCGTAGGCGGCGTCGTTGTAGGTCCCCACGCGCTGCTGGAAGAAATATTCGTGTTTTTGCGGGCAACAGGCCCAACCATGAGCCCGTTTAACGCATGGGTGTTCATGAAGGGCCTGGAAACCTTACCAATTCGTATGCGAGCCCACTGTGACAATGCGTTAGAGTTGGCCCAATGGCTGCAGCAGCAAGGCGCGGTGGAAACGGTATTTTATACCGGCCTGCCGCAGCATCCTCATTATGAACTGGCCAAACGCCAGCAAAAAGCCTTTGGCGGCGTATTGTCGTTTCGGGTAAAAGGGGGCAGGGAAGAGGCCTGGCGCTTTATTGACGCCACACGCATGGTGTCTATTACCGCCAATCTGGGCGATGTGAAGACCACCATCACCCACCCTGCAACAACGACCCACGGGCGATTGTCACCCGACGATAAAGAGCAGGCAGGTATCAGTGAAAACCTGATTCGCCTGTCGGTAGGCATTGAAGCCATTGACGACTTGAAAGCCGATCTTGACCGGGGTTTTCAGGCCCTTCAGAACCCCGGTCATGGCAACATCTGAGTCTTCATGGCCGCAAGCGCAAAAGCAAAAGACACATCGGCCCAGCCGTTGACTGATAAACAGCTGCGTTTTCGCAAGCTGTTGTCCCAAGGCGCCCGCGAGGGCGCTGTTATTGCGCTAATTGCCCTGGCAATTTATTTGTGCATGGCGCTGTTCAGCTTCCACGCCAATGACGCCGGTTGGGCCAGTGTGGGGCATGATGCCCAGGTGCTGAATCACGCCGGCCGCAGTGGTGCCTGGTTGGCCAGCCTGCTGCGTAATTTCTTCGGCTACGTGGCATGGCTTTTTCCAGCCATGGTTGCAGGCTACGCGTTGCTGCTGATCCGCCTTCGCAATCGATCCCAAGACGTCCACTGGCCGCTGTTAATCGTGCGTTTTGGCGGGTTTATTCTGATTCTTCTGTCGGCAACCAGTCTGTTGTCGCTGTATTCTCTTTTCGGTCTGGGTGAATCTTCCGGCGGCGTGATGGGTATAGCGGTAGCCGATGCTATGGTGCAGTTTTTTAACCTGCCAGCCACCACTTTAGTATTGATTGCCATATTTTTGTTTGCTCTAACCGTTACCACTGGGCTTTCCTGGTTCTGGCTGATGGACCAGTTGGGCGGCATCGCTCTGAGAGCAATCGCCCGGATACAAGATTGGTTTAAAGGTCGCAATTCGGCCCGGGAAGACGCTGAAGAAGCCGCCGACGATTATCAGCCACCGCTTTTAAACTATAGGGTTGAAGGCAAGTCTTCAAACCAGTTTGATGCCGAGATTCGCGCGGACAGAGCGAGTAAACGAGTGCGTTGGTGGCAGCGCATTCCCGGGCTTGGCGGCCGTGGCCAATCCGAAACGGAGGGCAGCGATGACTCCGAGGACTGGCTTGACTTGAGCGCCGATTCGGACGACGAGCCGGCGCGTATTGAAAGTTTCAGTGCCCATGATGAGAGCGCCGGCGGCAACGACAGCGATTTCGAACTTAGTAAATCCGCAACTGCATCGCGATTACCAGCGCGTACATCTGCAGCGCCTTCCGCTAACAGCACGCCTCAAGGTGGCTCCCAAGGCACCGGCCGTTCATTCAAAATCGCGCCGTTTAAAAAAGACGATCAGGGCAAGCCCGGTGGCAGTAATGGAGCCGGCAAGCAATCTTCGCTGCTGGAAGATATCGAGAGCCCGATTCCACCTATCTCGCTGTTAGACCCGCCAGAGGAGCAGCAGGAAAAAGGCTACACCGAAGAATCCCTGCAACATATGTCGCGGCTGTTGGAAGAAAAACTGGCTGACTTTGGGGTCACTGTCGAAGTAGTCGAGGTGAATCCCGGCCCGGTGATTACCCGTTTCGAGATTAAGCCGGCGGCGGGCGTTAAGGTCAGCAAAATTTCCAACCTGGCGAAAGACCTGGCGCGTTCGCTAGCGGTGCTGAGTGTACGGGTGGTTGAAGTGATCCCCGGAAAATCTGTGGTAGGCATTGAAATTCCCAATGAATACCGTCAGATGGTGCGGCTGAGTGAAGTATTGAGTTCGCGGGTATTTACCGAATCTACCTCTGCGCTGACCATGGCTCTGGGCAACGACATTGGCGGCAACCCCATAGTGGCCAACCTTGCGAAAATGCCCCACCTGCTGGTGGCAGGTACCACCGGTTCCGGTAAATCGGTCGGGGTGAACGCCATGCTGCTGAGCATGTTGCTGAAGGCCGGGCCGGAAGACGTGCGCTTTATTATGGTAGATCCGAAGATGCTGGAACTGAGCATCTACGACGGCATTCCCCACCTGCTGTCGCCGGTGGTTACAGACATGAAAGAAGCCGCCAATGCACTGCGCTGGTGTGTGGCTGAAATGGAACGGCGTTATCGCCTTCTAGCCACCTTGGGCGTGCGTAACCTGGCCGGTTATAACCGTAAGGTAAAAGAAGCGGCGGAGGCCGGTGAGCCCTTGCGAGACCCATTCTGGAAGCCCGACGAATACTTGGATAACGACGAGCAGCAACGGCCGGAACTGGAACCATTGCCTTCTATTGTGGTGGTGATAGACGAATTTGCCGACATGATCATGATTGTTGGTAAAAAAGTGGAAGAGCTTATTGCGCGAATTGCCCAAAAAGCTCGCGCCGCCGGTATCCACCTGATTCTGGCTACTCAGCGGCCGTCGGTGGATGTCATTACCGGTTTGATAAAGGCCAACATTCCCACCCGTATCTCGTTTCAGGTGTCGTCAAAAATTGACTCCCGTACCGTGCTCGACCAAGGCGGTGCGGAGCAGCTGTTAGGCCACGGCGATATGCTGTACTTGCCACCGGGATCTGGCTTGCCTGTGCGGGTACACGGCGCCTTTGTCGACGACGATGAAGTGCATCGGGTGGTTAGTGCCTGGAAAGCCCGAGGCGCACCAGTATACATAGACGACGTTCTTAATGGCGCCGAAGGCGAAAATCTGCCTGGCGTGCCCAGCTTGAACGACGATGACAGCGAAACGGATACTTTGTTCGATGAAGCCGTGGCGTTCGTGACAGAAGGCCGCCGGGTATCAATATCGTCGGTTCAACGTAAATTAAAGATTGGCTATAACCGTGCCGCCAACCTGGTCGAGGCAATGGAAGCTTCGGGGGTTGTCAGTTCGGCAGGCCACAACGGCGCGCGGGAAGTATTGGCTCCGCCGCCTCCACGGAACTAGTGCCCAGGAGCAGGCAATATGGCGAATAAAAGCACAACAGGTGTTTTGAAACAGCTGGCCACAGCGCTGTTCGCAATGATTCTGACCAGCGCGGCAACGGCGGCTGTCAGTGACGATTTACAAAAAGAGGGACTGCATAAAGACGCGGCGACTCAGCTGGCTGCGTTGTTGAGGGGTTACCAGACATACCAGGCTGACTTTATTCAAATTGTGGTGGGCAACGGCGGCGAGAGCGTTCAGGAAAGCCACGGCTCTATGAAGGCCAAGCGTCCGGGAATGTTTTACTGGGAAAGCAAAGCGCCTATGGCCCAGTACATCGTCAGTAACGGCGACGAGGTGTCGGTGTACGATCCAGACCTGGAGCAGGTTACCGTGCACAAGCTAAACAGCGATGTGCAGGCCACGCCGGCTTTGCTGCTGAGCGGTGAGGTGGATAACCTGGCGCAGACCTATGACGTCTCTACCCGCAGGATGGGCGACAACATTCGCGAATTTACGCTAACGCCTAAAAGCCCGGATTCACTGTTCGTCGCGTTGCGGATGTCGTTTTTTGACGGGCAGCTGCAGGAAATGCGAATGGAAGATTCCCTGTCGCAAATCAGTATTATGAGCTTTGATGACATTGTGCTGAACGCGGATATAGCAGCGTCGGTATTCAAGCTGGACTACCCGGCCGGTGTGGATATTATCCGTGACGGTAGCTAATGCAAGATAGCCTGTTTGCCATTAGCGGTGGATTTCGCCCGTTGGCCGCACGCATGCGGCCAACTCGGTTGGCAGACTATGTGGGTCAGCCCCATCTGGTTGGGCCCGGCAAACCGCTACGGCGGGCGGTGGAACAGGGTCAGCTGCATTCAATGATTCTGTGGGGCCCGCCCGGGGTGGGCAAAACCACCTTCGCCCAATTGCTGGCTAACGTGAGTGACCTGGCCTTTGAAAGCGTATCTGCGGTACTCAGCGGGGTAAAAGACATACGCGCGGCTGTTGAGCGTGCGCGGGCACGCAAGCAGGGCAGCGGTCAGGACACCTTGCTGTTTGTGGACGAAGTTCACCGCTTCAATAAAAGCCAGCAAGACGCCTTTTTACCGCACATTGAAGACGGTACCTTTATTTTTGTGGGTGCCACCACCGAAAATCCGTCTTTCGAGTTAAACAGTGCGCTGCTGTCCCGCACCCGCGTTTACGTATTGAAAAACTTGGAAGATGACGACATTCAGCGCTTGCTTATCCGCGCGTTAAGCGCCGAGGAAGGCTTTGGTGGTCGCCTGCGGGTAGCCGAGGACGTATTGGCGATGATGGCCAGCGCCGCCAGCGGCGACGCCCGCAGGGCACTGAATATTCTGGAAGTGGCCGCCGATCTGGCGGAGCCAGACGTTGACGGTGTCGACAGCGTCAGTGAAGACCAGCTTGAGCTGGTGATGCAAACCAGTCTGCGTCGTTTCGATAAAGGCGGCGACGTTTTTTACGACCAGATTTCGGCGTTGCACAAGTCGGTAAGGGGGTCTGATCCAGACGGCTCGCTTTATTGGATGTGCCGTATGCTTGACGGCGGCTGCGACCCGCTATACGTGGCCCGCCGGCTGGTGCGCATCGCCAGTGAAGACATAGGTAACGCCGATCCCAGGGCGCTGCAGCTGACCCTCGAAGCTTGGGATACCCAAGAGCGCCTGGGTTCACCCGAAGGTGAACTTGCGCTGGCGCAAGCGGTGATTTACCTGGCTATGGCGCCAAAAAGCAACGCTGTTTATAAGGCGTTTAATCAGTGTATGGCTGACATCCGCCAAGATAAAGACTTCGAAGTACCGGTACATCTGCGCAACGCACCTACCCAATTGATGAAATCCATGGGCCACGGCGAATCTTATCGTTACGCTCATGACGAACCCGACGCTTTTGCGGCCGGTGAAGGTTACTTACCTGAAGCCATTAGCAAGCGCCGGTATTATGAGCCGGTGGCTCGCGGCCTCGAAATCAAACTCGCTGAAAAACGCCAGCGCCTGGACCAGCTGAACGCCGCCAGCCCACGCAAACGCTATAGCTGAAGCACTGGGTTATGTTTAAGGGTGCCTGTAGCTGAGGCGCTGGGCTTTCTATCAGGCTGAAGCACTGGCCACGGGCTGCCGTGACGGTATAATGGCGGCCTTTCATAAAATCATTGTTAAACCGACCAGTCAGGATAATCATGCTCGACCCAAAACGCGTCCGCAGCCAAACCGAAGAAATTGCCCGCCGTTTGGCCATCAAAAACTTCACCTTCGATACCGCCGCCTTTGAGCAGCTGGAAGAGCGCCGCCGTGGCCTTCAGGTGCGGACCGAGACCCTGCAAGGCGAGCAGAATAAAAAATCCAAGTCCATCGGCAAAGCCAAAGCCTCTGGCGAAGACATACAACCGTTGCTGGATGAAGTAGACGACCTGAAAGCCCGTAAATCTCAGGCCGAAGACCAACTGCGCGAACTTCAGGAAGAACTGAATCATTTTCTTGCCGCTATCCCGAATGTACCGGATGAAGGCGTGCCCGCGGGTAAAGACGACGATGATAACGTTGAGCTTCGCACCTGGGGCACGCCTCGCGTGTTTTCGTTCGAGCCGCAAGACCACGTTGCTCTGGGTGAAGCTCTGAATGGAATGGACTTTGAGACGGCGACGAATCTGGCGCACTCGCGTTTTGTGGTGATGCGTGGTCAAGTGGCCCGCCTGCATCGCGCATTGGCGCAGTTCATGCTGGATTTGCACACCGAAGAGCACGGCTACACCGAAGCTTACGTGCCTTATTTGGTGAACGCCGAAGCACTGTTTGGCACCGGCCAGCTGCCAAAATTTGAAGCAGACCTGTTCCGTGTAGAGAGTGAAAAGCCGCTTTACCTTATTCCCACCGCGGAAGTGCCGGTGACCAACCTGATCGCCGACAGCATTCTGGATGCCGCTGAATTGCCGTTGAAAATGGTCTGTCACACGCCTTGTTTTCGCAGTGAGGCTGGCTCTTACGGCCGTGATACCCGTGGTATGATTCGCCAGCACCAGTTCGACAAGGTAGAGCTGGTTCAGGTTGTGCGGCCTGAAGATTCCGACGCAGCGCTGGATGCATTGACTGGCCACGCTGAAAAAGTATTGCAGCTGCTGGAGTTGCCGTACCGCACCATGGCTCTGTGTGGCGGCGATATGGGTTTTTCTGCTGCTCGCACTTACGATCTGGAGGTATGGCTGCCAGGGCAGCAGAAGTTCCGTGAGATTTCTTCCTGTTCCAATACCCGGGACTTTCAAGCCCGCCGTATGCAGGCGCGCTGGCGCAACCCGGAAACCGGCAAGCCAGAGCCAGTGCACACCCTCAACGGCTCAGGTCTGGCCGTTGGCCGTGCTCTGATTGCGGTGATGGAAAACTATCAGCAGGAAGACGGCAGCATTACAGTGCCGGACGTTCTGAAGCCGTATATGCGTAGTCTGGACAAGATCGGCTAACTCAAATTAAAGCCGGGAACACCGCAGGGACGGATTTCAAATCTGCCCCTGCGGTGTTAAGTCGGTCCTTTATCTTAAGCCCTGGCGCGTTTTGGCAGCACATCTTTGAGCTTGTTACGCATCTCGTGAACTGCTTTTTCGGTGGTGTCCCAGTCAATACAGGCATCGGTAACCGATACGCCATACTTCAGGTCTGCCAAATTCTGCGGGATCGACTGGTTACCCCAGTTGATGTTGCTTTCAATCATCAGGCTCTGGATGGAGGTGTTGCCGTCCAGAATCTGGTTAGACACGTCGTTCATTACCAGGGATTGAATAGCCGGGTCTTTGCTGGAGTTAGCGTGGCTACAATCCACCATGATGGCTTTCCGCAGGCCAGACTTCTCTAGAGCCTGTTCGCACAGGGCCACGTTGACTGAATCATAATTAGGTTTGCCACCACCACCGCGCAGAACCACGTGGCCGTAGTTGTTGCCTTTGGTGCGAATAATGGCAACCTGGCCTTGCTGGTTTATACCCAAAAAGCTGTGGGGGTGAGACACGGATTTCATGGCGTTTACGGCAACGTCTAGATTGCCATCGGTGCCATTTTTAAAGCCAATGGCCATAGACAAGCCGCTGCTCATTTCCCGGTGGGTTTGAGATTCGGTGGTGCGAGCACCAATGGCCGACCAGGAGATCGCATCTTGAAGATACTGCGGGGAAATGGGGTCTAGCGCCTCGGTGGCCGTGGGCAGGCCCAGTTCGCTGATATCAATAAGCAGTTTTCGGCCAATGTGGAGGCCCTGCTGAATATCAAAAGTGTCGTCCAGCCGGGGATCGTTAATCAGACCTTTCCAGCCAACGGTGGTGCGCGGTTTTTCAAAATAGACACGCATCACAATCAGCAGTGTGTCGCTTACTTCGTCAGCCAGCTTTTTCAGGCGCCGGGCATAATCCAGAGCGGCATCAACATCGTGAATGGAGCAGGGGCCTAACACCAGAAACAGCCGGTGATCGGTGCCGTCCATAATGTTGTAGATATCCTGGCGACCTTTCGCCACGGTGGCGGCTGCTTTGTCTGTAAGCGGCAGATCTTGTTTAAGTGTTTCAGGCGGCATCAGTGTTTCCTGGCTCGCCACGTTCAGGTTCTCTAATTTCGTGCCTGACATAGTTATGATTATTCCCTGATAAGAGCACTGGAGGTTTTCGGTAAAGCCTCGGCTAGTCCGTTATACTGCGTTATTTATCCGGCCTTTTCAACGCTCTTGAAAGTGGGAGATCCATGCCTTTAAAGCCGTCACAGCTACCCGCCAGTCAGGCGAAGGCGACAGATTACGGTGCAACGGAACAGGTGCTCAGCAATATTCGAGTGCCGGATTTACCGTATCCGGTGAGTGGCGACTGCGATACTCAGGCCGATGCGTGGCGCGCGTTGATGGCTCAGTTCTGGCAACAGCAAAGCGATGGGAGGGTGAACGACCTGATCAGTGCCGAAGGCGGCGTGTTTAGCGTACGACAGGTTAATGCAGCCTACTTGGCTGATCGGTTGATGGATGTCTTTCTGACCAGCAGTGGCTTTCATCTGGAACTTGTACGCCGCCTGGCTCGTACACGTTTTTATTTAGCCTGGCAGCTGAATGAAACGGGTTCGGCGGCCTTCAGTGACAGCTTGCTGGCTGCGTTTGACGGCTTGCAGTATTGGCGTGGTTGGAGCCCCGGCGCCGGACGTTCGGCGCGGGTGCTGGCCGACCAGCTGGGCGACATGACCGTCGCCATAACAGAGGCGTTTGTGCAGCAAGAAATCGTAAATGCGGATGATTTTTTTCGGCGCTGGAGCGAACTGATTCGGCGTCAGAAAAATCAAACCAACCATTTACATGATCGACTGTTGGCCACGGAGCAGGGTGCGGCCCGCCAGCGTTATGCCGACCAGACCGCGCGGGCGCTGGTTAGCCGGGCGTTGCACGGCCGGCGCTTGCCAGCCACGTTCAATGAGTTTATTGAAAAGTATTGGTTGCCGCTGTTAATCCGTGCACTGCGCGATGGCGGTATGGACGGCAGCGATTTCCGCCACGGGCGCAAGCTGTTGGAATGGTTGGTGTGGTTTGGTGACCCGGCGCTATCTGATGGTCAGCGCGACCGCCTGTACCAGGTGGGCGAACAGATGACAGACCGTTTGCTAGACGTGTGGCAGTGCATCATGGACTCGGCGCTGTCAGCTAACACCCTTTACCGCATCCAGCTGGCGATGATGGAACGCATGCGCGAGAGCAGCAACGGTGAGCTACAATCTACAGATGCGTGCATTGGTGCTATAGCGGCTGACCTGCGCTGGTTGAGCTTAAAAACCCCGTCAGCCACCGAAATAGACGCAACTTCCGGGCGCTGGTACGAAATACATCAAGATAGTGCCGAGCAACGCCGTTACTTTTTTGCTTTTCTGCCCGACACCGCCGAAATTTTGTGGACTAACGGCGCAGGTGTGAAGCTGGGTTTTCAGGATTTCAGCGAGTTTTGTGCTCAGCGCGAGCGCGGCCAGATTAAACCTTTGCAAGACAGTGTGGCGTTCAGCTGTGTACTAATGCAGATACTCGCGGTTCTGGCCGCGGCAGCGGCGCACCAGAAACGCGAGCGGACGACTGCGGCAGCGTTAGCGCACGCTCGGGCAGAGGCGTTGCGTCGCGAGCGACAGCAACGCGAAGAGGAGCACCAGCAACAACTGGAAGCGCGCAAAGTAGAAGTGGAGCGCTTGCAGCTTCAGGCTGAAGATCAACGCCTTGACAAGGCGAAGGCGCAAGAAGAAATGGCTTGGCAGGAGCGCCTGCGGACGGCTGAAAAACAGGTTTTCGGGCTGAAACCGGGGCACTGGATTATGATTCTTGACCCCTTGATTACCGAAGCCGGCGTTGAGCGTATGAAGCTGGCCATGCGCCTGAGTACCCGCCGTAAAATGGTGTTTGTAGACCGTTTTGGGCTGAATCAACGTGAGCTACAGGAGCAGGAACTGGTTGAGTACATTGTGGCCGAACAGATTCGTGTACTGGGCAGCGGTGTGAATTTTGACGACACGCTGAGCGACGTTGTTGGCCGCATAAGGGGAGGGCATTACAGTGGCTGACAAGGACTATATTTTCGGCCTGGCGAATGACGCTCGGTCTCCGGATAATCGTTTTGATTATCGCCTTTGCGCCCAGGCTAAAGCGGTGATCCATCTTGAAACCGCCGAGTCTGTGCAATACACCGACCGGAAACAGGTTCTGGCCTGTCCGGTGCGGGACCTGTCCGCGTCTGGGTTGCGGTTATGGAGCGCTTATTCGTTGCCTGTGGGGGCTTTTGTTCCGGCTCTAATTCACTTGGTGGACGGCCAGCCAGATTACCATTTGACGTTGGAAATCGTCTGGTGCGAGCCTGAACTGGTAGAAGCTTCAGAGCCGCCGACCGGTTACCTAGCTGGCTGTCGGGTGCTTGAATCGGGCGGTACAGATGCAGTGGAATGGCTGGAGGCGGTTGCTATGGCCATGCTGAAAGCCTGATCGGACGTTATTAGCTTGCATCACCCTTCGTCACTTTTTATTAGGCCCGTCAGGTTATTAGGCCCGTCAGGAATGGAATAATGCAAAACGCCGGCATAAGCCGGCGTTTTGCATAACTGATCCCAATCGATCAATTCTTTAAATCTCTGCGTCTTCCAGTTCGCCCATACCCGTAATGTTGAAACCGGCATCGACATACATGATTTCGCCAGTGATACCGCTGGACAGGTCGGAACCCAAGAAAGCCGCGGCGTTGCCGACTTCATTGGTGGTTACGTTGCGGCGCAGCGGGGCGCGCCTTGCATTTTCGGCCAACATTTTGCGGAAGCTCTTGATGCCAGACGCCGCCAGAGTTCTGATCGGCCCGGCAGAGATACCGTTCACGCGAATGCCGTCGCGGCCCAGGCTGGCGGCCATGTAGCGTACGTTAGCTTCCAGGGACGCTTTTGCCAAACCCATAACGTTGTAGTTCTGCAGAACTTTCTCTGCGCCCAGGTAGCTCAGGGTCAGCAGTGAGCTGCCTTCGTGCATCATGCCGCGAGCACCTTTGGCCAGAGCTACAAAGCTGTAGGAGCTGATGTCGTGGGCAATGCGGAAACCTTCACGCGTGGTCACGTCGACGTAGTTGCCGTCAAGCTCGTGGCCCGGGGCGAAACCCACGGCGTGAACGATGATGTCGACGTTGTCCCAGTGCTTGCCAAGTTCAGTGAACACGTTGTTGATTTCGTCATCACTGGCAACATCACAAGGGAAGGTGAGCGTGCTGCCCCATTGTGCGGCGAATTTCTCGACCCGCGGCTGCAGTTTTTCATTTTGGTAAGTGAAGGCCAGTTCGGCGCCTTCGCGGGCGAAGGCTTCAGCGATGCCGTAGGCAATCGACAATTTGCTTGCAACGCCAACGATCAGGGCTCTTTTGCCACTGAGAATTCCCATGGGTGTTCTCCTTATATTAACGCGTTACGCTTTGTAAACGAATGACGCTATGTTCAAGATTTGCGGGCATTATCCCGGTTTGATGGCTGGGCGTAAGGCTCAATTAGTCTAAAGTTTTCTGATAAAAGAAGGCTGCACTCAGCAGCTCCCGTGTGTACGGTTGTTCAGGTGCGGCAAATATCTCGGCGGCTTTGCCATATTCCACAATACGGCCATGCTGCAAAACCAACAGTTTGTGGCTCAGCGCCCGAACCACCGCCAGGTCGTGACTGATAAAAATGTAACTTAGCGCATATTTTCGCTGAAGCGATTGTAACAGCTCAATCACTTGCTTTTGCACGGTTCGGTCCAGAGCCGAAGTTGGCTCGTCCAGAATGATCAAATCCGGCTGCAAAACCAGAGCCCTGGCAATGGCTACACGCTGGCGCTGACCGCCGGAAAATTCGTGCGGGTAACGGTGGCGGTCCTGCGGTTTTAAACCAACGTCCGTCAGCGCCTGCACCACCAGCGCGTCTTGGGCTTCAGGGGTATCTGGCGTATGAATTTCAAGCCCTTCCTGAACAATCTCGGCAATCGACATGCGCGGGCTAAGACTGCCAAACGGATCCTGAAAAACAATCTGAATGCGTTTGCGGAAAGGGCGGAACTGTTTCTGGTTCAGGTTCGCCAAGGGCTGGCCATCCAGGTCAATATGACCGCTGGCCGCTGTCAGTTTCAACAGAGCGTGGCCAATGGTGGTTTTGCCGCTGCCGCTTTCGCCCACAATGCCCAGAGTCTGGCCCCGCTCCAGCTCGAAATTAACGTCTTGTACCGCATGGAAGCTCGATTTTACGCGCCCTAGCAGGGTTTTGGCCGTGGTAAAACGCACATTCAACTCACGAACCCGCAGCAGTAGCGTTGCATTTTCAATGTCAGGTCTGGCAGGCGGTGATTCGGGTGGTTCGGCGTCTAGCAGGCGCTTGGTATACGGATGCTGTGGCGTTGTAAACAGAGTTTTAACTTTGGCCTGTTCCACTAACTGGCCTTGTTCCATCACCACCACCCGGTCAGCATAGCGGCGCACAATGGTCAAATTGTGGGTGATCAGCAAAATGGCCATGCCCAGTTTTTTCTGTAACTGCTGCAACAGTTCCAAGACCTGCTTTTGAACAGTTACGTCCAGTGCGGTGGTGGGCTCGTCAGCGATCAGCAATTCCGGCTCGTTGGCCAGCGCCATAGCGATCATTACCCGCTGTTTCTGCCCGCCAGATAACTGGTGCGGGTAGCTGGCCAGGCGGCTTTTCGGATCGTCTATACCGACCAACTGCAGCAGCTCTATGCAGCGGGCCCTGGCCTGGTCACCGCGCAGGCCTTTGTGCAAGGCCAGTGTTTCGCTGATTTGTTTTTCCACGGTGTGCAGCGGGTTCAGCGAGGTCATCGGCTCCTGGAAAATCATACTGATCTGGCGTCCGCGCACCTGGCGCAGACGGTTTTCCGGGGCTTTTAACAGGTTTTCACCGTGGAACAGAATCTCGCCGCTGGGATAACTAACGTGGCGGGCATCCAACAGGCGCAATACAGACAGCGCTGAAATGGATTTGCCAGAACCACTTTCACCGACCAGAGCCAGGGTTTCTCCGGCGTGTACCTGAATGTCCAGGCCTCGCACCAGCGGCGGTTGGCCGTTAAAGCTAATGGCCAGGTCATTAATGGATAATAACGGCTGTGTTTTTTGACCCGCCATATCAGTTTTTCCTCGGGTCAAAAGCATCGCGCACCGCTTCGCCGACAAACACCAGCAACGTCAGCATCACCGACAGGGACACGAACGCCGAGATACCCAGCCAGGGGGCGTGTAGATTGGCTTTGCCTTGGGCAATCAGTTCGCCCAACGACGGCGAACCGGAAGGCAGACCAAAACCCAGAAAATCTAGTGAGGTCAGTCCGGTAATGGCGCCGGTTAATATAAACGGCAAAAAGGTGAGAGTGGCCACCATGGCGTTGGGCAAAATATGGCGGAACATAATTTTCCGGTTATCCAGCCCCAGTGCCCTTGCCGCCTTCACATATTCAAAATTACGCGCGCGCAAAAACTCGGCACGCACCACATCTACCAGCCCCATCCAGCTGAACAGCAGCATAATACCCAGTAGCCACCAGAAGTTTGGCTGCACAATGCCAGACAGAATAATCAGCAAGTAAAGCACCGGAAGGCCGGACCAGATTTCAATAAAACGCTGGCCGAACAGGTCCACTTTGCCGCCGTAAAAACCTTGCAGTGCGCCTACGGTAACGCCTACAACGCAGCTGGCCAGGGTCAGAATCAGCCCGAACAGTACGGAAATGCGAAAGCCGTAAATAACTCTGGCGGCAACGTCGCGGCCCTGATCGTCTGTGCCTAGCCAGTTTTCGGCGCTGGGCGGCGCCGGTGAAGGCACGTCCAGATTGTAATTGATGGTGTTGTAACTGAAGCGAATGGGTGGCCACAGCATCCAGCCGTGGGCGTTTATTTCATCAGCGATAAACGGGTCGCGGTAATCTGCAGTGGTGGGCAAAAAGCCGCCAAAAGTTTCCTCTGGAACATCCTGAACAACCGGGGCGTACAACTGGCCCTGATACGACACCAGCAGCGGCGAATCGTTGGCAATGACCTCTGCTATCAGAGCCAGTCCGAACAGCAGCAAAAACACCCACAGCGACCAAAAGCCGCGACGATTGGCGCGGAAGTTAGCGAGCCTGCGCTTCTGTATGGGGGTAAGCTTTGAGAACGATGCGGTCAAGGTTGCCACGGGTCAGGCACCTTCCCGGCTTTCGAAGTCAATGCGCGGGTCTACCAATACGTAGGTAATGTCGCTGATCAGCTTCAGCAACAGGCCCATCAGAGTAAATATGAACAGGGTGCCAAATATCACTGGATAATCCCGGTTCAGGGCCGCTTCAAAGCCCAGTAGCCCAAGACCGTCGAGGGAGAAGATAACTTCAATCAGCAAGGCTCCGGTGAAAAACAGCGACACCAGAACCCCGGGCAGACTGGCGATCACAATCAGCATGGCGTTGCGGAAGACGTGGCCATAAAGCACCTGTTTTTCTTCCAGGCCTTTTGCGCGGGCAGTGACCACGTAGTGCTTGCCGATTTCATCCATAAACGAGTTTTTGGTGAGTAGGGTGAGCGTGGCAAAACCGCCAATCACATTGGCCGTCACCGGCAGCGCCAGGTGCCAGAAATAGTCGCCCACTTGCTGATACCAGGTCATTTCATCGAAATTGCTGGAGGTAAGCCCGCGCAGGGGGAACCAGTCATAGTAGCTGCCGCCGGCAAACAGTACGATCAGCAAAATGGCAAACAGGAAGCCGGGAATGGCATAGCCAATCACAATTGCCGAACTGCTCCATACGTCAAAGCGTGAGCCGTCACTGACCGCTTTACGAATGCCCAGGGGAATAGAAATCAGATAGATAATAAGCGTGGACCAGAGCCCGAGGGAAATGGACACCGGCATTTTGTCCACAATCAGTTCGAGTACGCTTTTATCACGAAAAAACGAGTCGCCAAAATCGAGAGTGGCGTAGTCCTTGAACATTTTAAAAAAGCGCTCGTGGGCGGGCTTGTCGAAGCCGTACATGACTTCGATTTCTTTCAGCAATTCGTCTGGAATACCCCGGCTACCCCGGCTATCGTTGCTGGTGACGACTTCGCCGCTGCTGTCGCCGCCTCCGGCACGGGCCAGAGTGTTGCCACCGTGGCCCTGCATTTGGGCAATCATTTGTTCAATCGGGCCGCCCGGGGCCGCCTGAACAATGACGAAATTGAGCAGCATAATGCCGATCAGAGTGGGGATAATTAGCGCCAACCGGCGCAGAATGTAAACGCCCATTTAGCGTTCTACCCACCAATTGTTGATGTCGACGCCGTTTTTCGCAGCGTGTCCCGGGTGCTTGAGATATGACCAGTAGGCTACTCGGTCACTGGCCAGATACCAGTGTGGCACCACGTAATAGTTGTTTAACAAAACCCGGTCCAGTGCACGGGTGCGGTACACCAGTTCTTCGCGGTCGGGCGCTTGAATCACTTGCTCGACCAATGCATCCACCACCGGGTTATTCACGCCAGCGTAATTGCGTGAACCGTTTACATCTAGGCTATTGGAGTGCCAGTAGTCGCGCTGCTCGTTGCCGGGGGAGTCAGACTGGCCAAATACTTGGGTGGTCATGTCGTAATCAAACGAGCGAACCCGCTGCACGTACTGATTGCTGTCTACCAGGCGTACAGTAACGTCTACCCCCAGGCGTGCCAGGTTGTTTTTGAACGGCAATACCACTCGCTCAAACGTTTTCTGAAACAACAGCACTTCAAAGGCCAGCGTTTCTCCTGTTTCACTGTGTACCATCTTGCCGTTCTTGATGCTGTAGCCGGCGGCGCGAAGTTCCTCCAATGCAATTTTGAGGTTGGCGCGCACGCCTTGTTGGCCGTCGGTCACCGGAGGCTGATAGGCTTGATTGAACACCCGTGGCGGCAATGAATCGCGGTAGCGTTCAAGAATTTCCAGCTCGCGGCCTTCGGGCAAGCCGGAAGACGCCAAGTCGCTGTTGGCGAAATAGCTGTCGCTACGAATGTACTGGTCATAAAACAGGTTTTGGTTGGCCCACTCAAAATCGAACGCGTAGGTCAGCGCTTTGCGAACTCTGGGGTCACTGAAAATGGCCTTTCGAGTATTGAACACAAAACCCTGCATGCCGGCTGGCCGCTGGTGGCCAATGGCTTCGGTGATAATTTCACCGCTTTCGAAGCGTTGCCCGGTGTAGGAGGTAGCCCAGTTTTTGGCTGAAGACTCCAGGCGAAAATCAAAATTACCCGCTTTGAACGCCTCCAGCGCGACTGTGTCGTCATTATAATAATCATAGCGAATCTGGTTAAAGTTGTAGCGGCCTTTGCGCACGCCCAAATCTTTTGCCCAGTAGTCCTCCACTCGTTCATAGGTCACTGACCGCCCGGCATCGAATTCGGCAATCCGATAGGGGCCGCTTCCAAGTGGAGGCGTTAAGCCGCTGTCGCCGAATTCGCGATCTGCCCAGTAGTGTGCCGGCAGTATCGGCAGCTGGCCCAGAATCATCGGTAATTCGCGGTTTTTAGTGGTGTCGAAATCGAATCGTATGCGCTGGGGACTCTCCACGGTTACGTTGCTGACATCGGCGTAATAGTTGCGGAAAAACGGGTGGCCTTCAGTAACAAGCGTGTTAAAGGAAAATGCGACGTCTTCGGCGGTAATCTGTTCGCCGTCTTGAAAACGGGCTTCGGAGCGCAAGTTGAACACCACGTAGCTGCGGTCGGCGGGTGTTTCAATGGATTCGGCAATTAGGCCGTAGGCTGAGAATGGCTCGTCGGCGGATGACTCCATCAGGGTGTCGTAAAGATAACCACTGATGCCAGCCGCCGCCACTCCGCGTAAGTGAAATGGGTTGAAAGTGTCAAAACCGTTGGCAACGACTGCAAGGCGCAAAGTGTCGCCTTTCGGGGCATTGGGATTGACGTAGTCGAAATGGGGAAAACCCGGTGGGTATTTGGTATCGCCATGCATGGCGATGCCGTGCTGGGGAGTGTTAAAAGGCGCGGAGTTTGCGGCTGGGGGTGCTTCGCTGTTTTGCGCCATCAGGGGCGTTGCGAGCATCACCAAGCCAATGGAGGCGACACAAAGTAAGTGGTTAAAAAGCCGGGCCAATGATGTATTCGAGCGTCTTTTTATCATGGGTACCTTTGTTGTTTTAACCACGTTTATGGTGACCCGGTTATGGGCTGTTACGGATGTCCACGTAGAGTACCAGACTTTGCCCAGGTTGCAGATAATGCTCGGTATTTAGGTCATTCCAGCCAGCGATGTCGCTGATGTTCACCGAAAAGCGCCCAGCAATGGCCGCCAGTGAATCACCTTTGCGCACGCTGTAGCCGATTTTGCGCACCAGGGCTTTGATCCGCGCACTGGCACTGGAACCAGAACTGGCCACCGTGGTTTCGGCGTTCTGCGACCAGATCACGAGCTTCTTGCCCGGGATCAGTGGGTCGCCGGGTGCCATGCTGTTCCAGGCAGCCAGTTCACGCACTTTCACCCGGTGTTCTCGGGCGATATCCCAGAAGGTGTCCCCGGACCGAACGTGGTAGCTGACTTTGTCGCCATCACGCGGCCGCGACTGTTTCTGTTCCAGACGCTGGGCGGCGCTTAGGGCATAGGTTTCGCTGTCGCCGGTTGCGGATGGGATCATCAGGCGCTGACCGATACGGATTGTGTCGCCGTTGAGTTTGTTGAGCTTGCGGATGACCGGTGCGGTGGTTTCAAATCGCTGGGCTATGGTGCTTAGGCTATCCCCGGAGCGCACCCTGTAGTTTTGCCAGGACACACGTTGATTGACCGGGTAGGTTTTCAGGGCCTTGCGAAAGCGTTCTGCGCTGGCCACGGGCACTAGCAAACGGTGTGGGCCATCGGGATTAGTGGCCCAGCGGTTAAATGATGGGTTTAGCAGGTACATTTCGTCTATATCGGTCGCAGCCAGTTCGGCGGCTTTGGCCAAGTCTAGCTGCGAGCCGGTTTCAACCACGGCGAAGTAAGGCTCGTTGGCCAATGCTGGTAGATCGATGCCATAAGCTTGCGGATCGGCGAAGATTTTCGCCAGAGCCAGTAGCTTCGGTACGTAGTGACGGGTTTCTCTCGGCAGCTTCAGCGACCAGAAATCTGTTGGTTTGTCAGCGTTTTGATTACGACGTATAGCGCTGGAAACAGTGCCGCCGCCGCTGTTGTACGCAGCCAACGCAAGCGTGAAGTCGCCGTCAAAACGTTTGCTCAGGCGTTCGAGGTAGGTTAAAGCAGCGTCGGTAGCAGCGATCACATCGCGGCGGTCATCGTGCCACCAGCTTTGGGTTAAGCCGAAGTATTTTCCGGTGGCCGGTACAAACTGCCAGAGCCCGGCGGCACGGCCGTGGGAGTAAGCGAACGGGTCAAACGCACTTTCTACAATGGGCAGCAAGGCCAGTTCTGTAGGCAGGCCACGGCGTTCGGTCTCGCTGACGATGTAGTGAAAGTAGCGGCCACCGCGCTCCATCACCCGCTCAATGTAGCGAGGGTGACTGGCAAACCAGGCCAGTTGCTGTTCCAGCCGCGGTTGGTCTACCTCATGATCCAGCGCAAAGCCATCCCGCAGGCGTTGCCACAAATCGGTGTTCTCGGTCTTGGTCCCGTTTTCGAACGCGTTATCGGCCAGTGTTGCGGGCTGTTCAATGTTGGCGGTGTTTAGCTTACTTCGGGCGGTTCTGGCTTGGGCTTTTAGTTCGGGGGCAATGGCGTCGTCTAACGGGTCATCTTGGCTGGCATGGACTTGGTCTTTGATGACCGCCTCTTTAAAGTTTCCATCACCCCTGGCGACAGCTACATGTGTGGAATCGAGAGGGTCATCAGCGCTGCTGAGGGAGCGTTCACTGGCGCAACCAGCAATAAGAGCGGCGCTAAGCAGGCAAGTTAATAATCGGTTGGGCAACATAAATACACGTTCCGAGAAAATAGCGGGCCAAATCAGTGGCAAATTGCGTCCGGCGATTTTGGCTGCCAATAGAAAGGTAGAGAGAGTTTATGGGTGTGGTTTACCAGCGGTCAAGAAACCGATTGTTACCGCTGCGAGAGGATCGTACACACTAGGGACAGATTTTAAATCTGCCCCTAGTGTTGCCGAGCCAAAAACCACGAACCAGGGACAGATTTTAAATCTGTCCCTATCTTGATCTGTTAGCCCCGAAAGTGATCCTTGCTGTGACGAATCGCGGCGAAGACGTCGTCTGGGCAGTTTATGGGTAGTTTGTGCTCACCAGCATAGCTTTCTGCAACACGAATCACGTCTGGATCGTCCCAACGCAGAAACAGGTTCAGGCGTTTTTCCTGAGCCAGGGTGGACGGCACTGTTGCCGTGTTGTTCGCCCGTGCCTGCTCGCATTGCTGTTCAAACTCGGCCAGTGCACTTGATTGTGGTAACCAGCTGCGGGCAAACCTGAGATTCGCCAGGGTGTACTCGTGAGCGCAATAGACGGCTGTGTTATCAGGCAACTGACGCAGGCTTTCCAAGGATTGGCGCATCTGCGCCGGTGTTCCTTCAAAGAGCCGGCCACAACCCGAAACGAACAGAGTATCGCCGGCGAACAGCAGCGGTCGCCCGGTTATGGATGTGTCGTCGGTAAAAAAGGCGATATGGTCCAGCGTGTGGCCCGGGACCGCCATGCTGGTGAACGTAATGCCCTCCCATAGCGCGGTGTCGCCAGGATGGATGGGGTTTGTGCTGCCTTTGAACGGGCTGTCGGCCGGACCAATTATGCGGCAGTCGGGATACGTTTCGCGCAGCGCTTTAACACCGCCAACGTGATCAGGGTGGTGATGGGTGATTAGAATGACGGTAAGCGTCAGGCCCTGTTGCGCCAGGTGGTCCAGAACAGGTTGTGCCTGGCCCGGATCCACGATCAGGGCGTTGTGCCGGTGCGGGTCAGCGATACACCATATATAGTTGTCATTGAACGCCGGTATTGCAGAAATCGTCAACATAACCCACCCATGTGCTTAGCTAATGTGGCTGCTATGATAAAGCATTCATCGATTTACCCCAAAACTTGCAGGCCCGGGTGGCGTGCGACGGCTTAGCTTTAGAGTTTAAAAGTGGGGTTAAAAAGCAGGGCCAACAGGAGCAGCAGTATAGTGAAACTCGAAGAAGCTATTGATTACCAGGCGCGCCATGACAGCTTCGAGCAATGGTTCCAGACGCCGCTTGGCCGGGCTCTGCTTGCAGATCAGCGCCAGTACCTGGACCACAAATTGGCCAGCCACACCGGCGCCCGTCAGTTGCAGGTCGGCGTAAGCCATCGCCTGCCGCTCGCCACCGGCACCGACTTTTTACAACGAATTATTACCGTGCCGCAATGGCATTCGGATATTTCTGGCGGGGTTGCGGTTTGCGACGCGGATGAACTGCCATTTCCCGGTGATTCGATGGATCTGGTTATTTTGCCCCACACGGCGGATTTTTCCCGTTTCCCCCATCAGGTTCTGCGGGAGTCGGCAAGGGTGTTACGGGGAGAGGGCTGCATTGCCATTACCGGTTTTAATCCATTCAGTGTTTGGGGCCTGCGCCGACTTTTGTCCGGGCGCTTTGGCAGGCCGTCGGGCGGTCCTTGGGGCGGGCTTTTTATACCAGCAGGTCGAATGGAAGACTGGTTGCGGTTATTGGGCTTTCAGATAGAACATTCGGTGACCCGATTTTACGGTCTACCGTTACAGCGCTGGGCACGTAATTCGGTGCAGCAGCAGCCTAGCGGATTTATGCCGGGCGGCGCTTATTACTGTATCCTTGCGCGCAAGCGTGAATTGGCACGCACGCCTGGCCGACGTGCGTGGAGTAAAAGCAAGGTTATACGCCTGGCGGGTAGTCGCCCGGTGGGAGTGGCGCGTACTAGCCATAAGAATGATCAGGAGAGTGAATGAGCGGTAACGTGATTATGTACACCGACGGCGCCTGCAAGGGCAACCCAGGGCGCGGCGGTTGGGGAGTGGTGCTACGCTGGGGCGAGGTTTGCAAAACCTTGCACGGTGGCGAGCAGCACACCACCAATAACCGCATGGAGCTGATGGCCGCGATTGAAGGGCTGAAAGCGCTGAAGCGCGATTGTGACGTAGAGCTCTACACCGACTCTCAATATGTACGGAAAGGCATCACCGAGTGGCTGGCCGGCTGGAAACGCAACGGTTGGAAAACGGCGGCTAAAAAGCCGGTTAAAAATGACGATCTGTGGAAAGCTTTGGATGAACAAAGTGAGCGCCACCGGGTAAACTGGCATTGGGTGAAAGGGCACGCCGGCGTGCCGGATAACGAACTGGCTGACCAGCTGGCGAATCAGGGCGTTGAAGAACTGAACGGTTAACCGGCTCAACGTAAAGTAGTAAAGGGTAACTGCATGCGACAAATTGTACTTGATACCGAAACCACCGGTATTAACCCCAACGAAGGCCATCGGATTATCGAAATTGGCTGCATAGAGCTGGTTGAGCGAGCATTAACCGGGCGCAACTATCATGTTTACGTAAATCCTGGCCGCGAAGTAGAAGCCGAAGCGGTTGCCATACACGGCATCACCAATGAGTTTCTGGCAGACAAGCCGCTGTTTGCGGTTGTTGCTGATGAATTTTTTGAGTTTATCCGCGGCGCGGAGTTGGTGATCCACAACGCAGCATTTGACGTCGGCTTTATGGACGCCGAATTTGGCCGTCTTGACGGCGGACGCAAAACCGCCGAACACTGCGGAATTGTTGATACTCTGGCCATTGCCCGCAAGCGCCACCCCGGTCAAAAAAACAACCTGAACGCGCTGTGCAAACGCTACGGAGTAGACAACAGCAATCGCGAATTGCACGGTGCTTTGCTGGATGCGGAAATTCTAGCCGATGTGTACTTGCTGTTAACAGGCGGCCAAACCGCGCTGTTGCTGGATTCTGGCTCAGGTGAGGGTGCCTACGGCGATGGTATCCGCCGGGTGCAGGCCGCCCGCGATGCATTGCAGGTGATTCGTGCCAGTGCAGATGAAGATCTGGCCCATCGCGAGTTTATGGCGATGATGGAAAAGAAAGCTGGCTCGACTGTGTGGAGCCAGGTTCTGGGAGCAGAATGAGAACTGCATCAGGAACTGCGTAGCAAACTGGGTAGAAAGAAATTACCTGACCCTGACGCCTTGGTTGAGTGGCGTGAAAATTGTGTTATAACTGAAGAACGTTACGACATTTTTTGATGTAATCGGTTAAACAGCGTGCGGTGCCACCGCAGGGTCAACAGGGAAGCGTAAGTTATGGTGCAATCGTCTCTGGCAACGAAATCGCAGTCATTCGATCTCGTTAAAAGTGAAATCGAGCAAACCATCCGGCAGGCTGAAAACGGCCTTGCGCGCTTTCAGGAAAACCGGGAGAGTGAAGAAGATCTGCAAAACTGCCTGGACTGTCTGAACCAGCTGCGGGGAATCTTCACACTGGTGGAGCTGCGTGGCGGGACCTTGCTCTGCGAGGAGGCGGTAAGCACCTGTAATAACGTTCCAGTGGGTGCAGCCACCGACAAAAATATTCTGTTAACCACGCTCAACAAAGCCTTATTTGTATTGCGCCGATACGTGGAATACCACCACAATCAGCGTCAGGACCACCCCAATCTGCTGTTACCGGTGATCAACGAACTGCGCGAAGCGCGCAACGAAGCTGTTTACCCGGAATCCTGGCATTTCAAGCTTGACCTTGCGCAACGTCCGGACTTCTGCAAAGGCATGAAACTGCGGCCCGTCGCCGACTACACCAAAAACTACGACATTATGGCCCGGCGCATGCGCTTGACCTACCAAGTGGCGCTGCTCGGCATTTTGCACGAACGCAACGACGCAGTCACAAAGAAGCTCATCAGCCGCGCCGCTCGTGGTTTTGCGCGGCTGTGCAACGGCAAACCCCAAGGTCAGCTATGGTGCCTGGTGGAAATTGTTGCCGATACCATGCTTGACCGTGCAATGATGTTTTCCAAGGCTCGTAAACGCTTGTTCATGGCGGTTGAGAAATACGCCCGCCAACTGGTTTACGTGGGTGCTGATTCTGCCAATAAACCAATACCTGACGACTTGCTTACCGATCTGGTGTACCTGTTGCATTGCAGCGGCTCGGCCAATCCCGAAGTCGCGCAGGTGCTTCAAGCCTTTCGCTTGGCGCCGACAGAATTTTCGGACGCGATTCTGGAAGCTCATTCCCGCAAACTTTATGGCCCGGGCAGTGACGTGCTCAAGTCCCTGTCAGAAGCAATGCAGGATGAGCTAAACCAGCTAAAAGACAAACTGGACATTATTGAGCGTGGTATCGAGCCGGACTTGGCCGAACTGGGATCGATTGCCGAGACCTTGGAAAAGTTGGCTAACACGCTGGTTATGTTGGACTTGAAGCGTTTGGCTACAACCGCTAACAAGGAAGCCGTTAAGCTGCGGCAGCTGGAGCGCGAAACGCGTCTGCCAGACGAAACCGAACTGCACAGTCTGGCGGACTCTGTGCTTGGTATTGAAGAAGTTGTGTTGCAGATTGCCAACCGTGGCATTTCCAACGATGCAGATATGGCAAGCGTCAACCCGTCTGATAGCCGTGAAGAGTCACTGTGCCTGCGCGAAGCCGTGTGGGTGGTCGCGGATGAAGCCCGTAACGCGCTGACTCTAGCCAAACGAGCGATAACAGCGTTCATTGAATCGGATTACGACAAACTGCACCTGGCTAACGTGCCCACCACCCTGCACACCATTTGGGGTGGACTGGTGATGATTAACGACCCGGATGCCGCTGAATTGCTGGAGCGTGTTGGTGATGCCATACAGCACCAGCTTTTGGACAACCGCGAGCCGCCATCCGAACAGGTGCTGGAAGCCATGGCGGATGCTCTGACATCCCTCGAATACTACATTGGCAACATTGGCAAGCACGAGCCCGGAAATGCCGACCTGTTACGCCTGGCGAAAACGTCTTTGGACGAAGTTCGTCTTTAGAACCGACGATTTCGCAAACCCGGAACGAAAAAAACCTGCCGACATGGCAGGTTTTTTTAAACGCGGACAGACCTAGCCCATCTTAAACAGGTCGCCGAGTTTGGTCGCCAACATCATGTCGCCTTCGGCGCGCAGTTGGCCAGCCATGAACGCCTGCATGCCGTCAGTTTCACCAGAAACGACGTCTTCCAGGGTTTCGGAATTCATGATCAGGGTAACGGAAGGGTCGTCGTGGGCGCCTTCGTGGAGCTTGCAGGTGCCGTCGTTAATCACCAAGTGGTAGGTTTTGTCGTCTTCAATATTGAATTGAAAAACCAGTTCCAGACCTTGCGCGGCTTCGGCGTTAAAACTCTGTTCCAGCTTCTCAAAGATTTTTTCTACGGACATAAATTTATCCTTCAAATGGTTGCGATGACGGCGACACAGCCTGACTCTTTTGCTGACTTTATGGCCGGTAGCGACAGCTGTCAAGTGCATTCAAACGATTGTTTTAATTTATGCCTGGGTTATCACCCGATGAGCTCTGGGTTACACTTGAATGCTTATCTGAACCTATGGGAGAAAATCTTTGGAATTCCTTGCAGACTATGGTCTTTTCCTTGCTAAAGCCGTCACCTTGGTGCTGGCTGTGGTGGTGATTATTACCCTAATTATCTCCGCTGCCCAGCGGGAGAAAAGCGGTGAACACGAAGACGGTGAGCTGCGCATCCGCAAACTCAATGACAACTACCGAAAATTGCGTGAGGGCATCGAAGCGCGATTGATGACGGACCTCGATCGCAAAGCCTTTGCCAAGTTGCGCAAAAAAGAAGAGAAAGCCGAGCGCAAAGCTGAAAAGGTAAAAGCCAAAGCTAAAAGCGCAAAAAGCGACACCACTGAGATCGCGGACGACGCCGTTAAAACCCGAGTGTTTGTGCTGGATTTTGATGGTGACATAAAAGCCAGTGACACCGAGGGCTTGCGCCGTGCTATTACGGCGGTACTCAGTGTGGCCAAGCCGGAGCAGGACGAAGTGGTCGTGCGTCTGGAAAGCGGCGGCGGCATGGTACATTCCTACGGCCTGGCGGCAGCACAGCTGGACCGCATCCGCGCCAAAGGCCTGAACTTAACAGTGTGTGTCGATAAAGTAGCCGCTAGCGGTGGCTATATGATGGCCTGCGTAGCAGACCGCATTGTGGCGTCGCCGTTTGCGATTCTGGGCTCCATCGGCGTGGTGGCGCAGCTGCCCAACGTGCACCGGTTGCTGAAAAAGAACAACGTGGACTTTGAAGTATTGACGGCCGGTGAGCACAAACGCACCCTTACCGTGTTTGGTGAAAACACCGACAAAGGCCGGCAGAAGTTTTTGGCAGACCTTGAAGACATTCATCAGCTGTTCAAAGATTACGTGGGTGAACGCCGGCCCCAGCTAGACATGGCAGCGGTTGCCAACGGTGATATCTGGTTTGGCCGCCGTGCGTTAGACGTAAAGCTGATTGACGCTATACAAACTTCAGACGAGTATTTGCTGGAAGCGGTGGAACGCGCAGATGTGGTGTCGGTGACGTATCAACGCAAACGCACATTACCGGAAAAACTTGGTCTGGCAGCCAGTGCTGCCGTTGAGCATACGGTTTGGCGCTTGATAAGCGTATTCCGCAACCAGAACTTGCATTAAAAAGCCCTGTAGGTAATGCCTTACAGTGCCCCAAACCAGGAGTCGTCAATGAGTGAATCTCAGAGCAAGCCGCAGCAAAATGGACAGGCTTATCAAGCCTGGCAGGTTAGCGAACAGGATGGCGGTTATCGCGGCTGCGAAACGACGCTGAGTACAGCCGATTTGCCGGCTGGCGACGTGCTGATCCGGGTCAGCCACTCATCACTCAACTACAAAGACGCGCTGTCTGCCTCGGGCAATAAAGGCGTTACCCGACAGTTCCCTCACACACCTGGTATTGATGCCGCGGGGGAAGTGATCGAGTCGGCAACCGGTAAGCCTGCGGTCGGCAGTCAAGTGCTGGTGACCGGTTACGATTTGGGCATGAACACCGCTGGAGGATTTGGTGAATACATTCGCGTGCCCGCAGCGTGGTGTATTGCCATGCCTGAGGGCTGGATGGCAAAAACCGCCATGATCTATGGTACTGCAGGGCTTACGGCCGGTCTGAGCGTCCACAAGCTGCTAACCATGGGCGCAACACCCGAACAGGGTAAAGTGGCGGTTTCGGGCGCCAGCGGCGCGGTAGGCAGCGTAGCAGTGGAAATTCTATCGGTTCTGGGTTTTGATGTGGTGGCTATCAGCGGCAAAGCCGAGCAGGTAGACACTTTGCGTACCTTGGGTGCGGCTGAAATTTTGGGCCGTGATGCGCTGGAGGCGCAAAAGAAACCGATGTTGAAACCGACGTTCGCCAACGCGGTGGATACCGTAGGTGGCGCACCGCTAGCAGAACTGCTGAAGCAGGTACAGCCCGGTGGATCTGTCAGCTGTTGCGGCCTGGTGGCCGGCATTGAATTGCCTGTCACCGTGCTGCCGTTCATATTGCGCGGCGTGAACCTGTTAGGTATCGACTCGGTAGAAATTCCGCTGGCGGATAAACACGTCATTTGGGACAAGTTGGCCGGCCCTTGGGGCTGTCCGGAAACGGAAAAGTCCGCCAAGGTCATCGGGCGCAGTGATCTTGCCAGCGCACTGGAAGCATTTCTGGCAGGCAAGTCCAGTGGCAAGATTGTGTTGGAACACGGCTAATTAACCCCGAGAGTGGCAAATAGCGCGATTCGTGCTTAACTGTGAACAGACATTCTTACAGTTAAGCACGGGGAAAGGAAAATGAGTAAATCTGTACGCAGTGATAGCCAAGTCGACGCCATTGCGGCCGTTGTGTTGATAACACTTGCAGTTGCTTTTGCGGTGATCTGGGTTTCTGGCCAGTAAGTTGCTATTGGATATAAACGATCAGGCGGTGGCCAGCACCACATTTACAAGAAGAATCAAGCCGCCAATCAACAAGATCGTAAACAATATCCCGCCAACAATGTAGGCCCACGGGCTCGGGTTGGCGAAATCTTCTTGGTGGCGCTTGCTGGATTGAACGCCCAGAGCGCCCGCCGAAATACTCTGCATCACTTTCAATAAGCTCGGCCGCGGCAGCGCTTTGCTGCCGGGCTGAGCGCCTTCATCCTTGCTTTTCGTGTCCATAACCGGTCTCCGCTATTTACATCAGAGCGTTATTCCGCTGGATCGTACGCCAAGCTGGGCTGTAACCAGCGTTCGGCTTCGGCTTTGGTTTGGCCGGTACGATCAGCATAGTCTTCAACTTGATCTACGCCAATGCGACCGACGGCAAAGTATTTGGACTGCGGATGCGAAAAGTACCAGCCAGAGACCGCAGCGGCCGGGAACATGGCAAAGTGCTCGGTCAGAGTGATGCCGGTTTTGGCGGTTGCATCCAGCAGGGTAAACAGTGTGGCCTTTTCAATGTGGTCAGGGCAGGCGGGATAGCCGGGTGCCGGACGAATACCTTGGTAGCGCTCTTTGATCAGCGCGGCGGTGTCCATGTTCTCGTCACTGGCGTAGCCCCAGAACTCCGTGCGCACGCGCTCGTGCAGGCGCTCAGCGAAGGCTTCTGCCAGGCGATCTGCCAGAGCTTTTACCATAATGGCGTTGTAGTCGTCGTTGGCGTCTCTGTACTCATTGGACATTTCTTCAGCGCCGATGCCGGTGGTGACCGCAAAGCCACCGACGTAATCAGGGTGCTCATAACCTTTGGAAGCCACGAAGTCTGACAGCGCCATCATCGGTTTTCCGGGTGCCTTTTCATCTTGCTGACGCAGGTGGTGCAGCACCGCGAGCTCTTCAGTGCGGCTTTCATCAGTGTACACAACAACGTCATCGCCACGCCGGTTCGCCGGCCAGAAACCAGCTATGCCACATGCGGCTACGCGCTTTTCATCAATCATTTTGCGAAGAATAACCTGAGCTTCGTCGAACAGGGTTTTGGCGACTTCACCGCGCTTGGGATCGTCAAAAATCTGCGGATATTTGCCTGCGATATCCCAGGAAATAAAGAACGGTGTCCAGTCAATGTAAGGCACCAGTTCGTTCAGATCGTATTCTTCGAACAAGCGAGCGCCCAGAAAGGCCGGCTTGGGTGGTACGTAGTTGTCAAAGTCGATCACCGGTGCACGGTCGCGAGCTTCTTTCAACGACACCAGCTTGGTGCGCTCGCTGCGGTTTTTGCGGCGTTCGCGGATTTCGTCGTACTCCTCCCGTGCAGCTTTTACCAGGTCAGGTTTAGCGGTTTTACTCAGCAGTTTTGAAGCCACGTTAACGCAGCGCGAGGCGTCTGACACGTAAAGGGCGATGTCGTTTTTGTAGTGCGGCTCAATTTTCACTGCGGTGTGGGCTTTAGAGGTCGTAGCACCGCCGATCATCAGTGGCAGGTGAAAATCCAGACGCTGCATCTCACGGGCAACGTGTACCATTTCGTCCAGTGACGGCGTGATCAGCCCGCTAAGGCCAATAATGTCCACGTTGTGCTCTTTCGCCGCGGCCAGAATTTTGTCGCAGGGCACCATAACACCCATGTCGATCACTTCGTAGTTGTTGCACTGCAACACCACGCCCACAATGTTTTTGCCGATGTCGTGCACATCGCCTTTCACCGTGGCCATCAGGATTTTGCCCTTGGCCTGTTGGCCTCCGGATTTTTCCGCTTCAATGAACGGAATCAGGTGGGCCACCGCCTGCTTCATGACACGGGCGCTTTTGACCACCTGAGGCAGGAACATCTTGCCGTCGCCAAAAAGATCGCCGACCACATTCATGCCGTCCATCAAAGGACCTTCAATGACATGAATGGGGCGATCTACCTCTTGCCGGCAAGCTTCGGTGTCTTCAATGATGTGGCTGGTGATGCCTTTTACCAGGGCGTGTTCCAGGCGTTTTTTGACCGGCAGATCACGCCAGGCCAGATCTTCTTCCGGGGTTTTTACGCCCTGGCCTTTGAAACGCTCGGCAAGTTCCAGAAGGCGGTCGGTAGAATCTTCGCGGCGATTCAGCACCACATCTTCTACAGCTTCTTTCAGTTCCGCCTCAATGTCGTCGTAAATCACCAGCTGGCCGGGGTTGACGATGCCCATATTCAGGCCGGCTTTAATGGCGTGGTATAAAAACACCGAGTGAATGGTCTCGCGCACCACGTCGTTGCCGCGGAACGAGAACGAAACGTTACTGACACCGCCGGAAATCGAGGCGTGGGGAAGGTTGGTGCGAATCCAGCGGCAGGCGTTGATGAAGTCCACCGCGTAGTTGTTGTGTTCTTCAATGCCGGTGGCAATGGCAAAAATGTTCGGGTCAAAAATGATGTCACCCGGTTTAAAGCCAATGCTCATCAATGCGTCGTAAGAGCGCTTGCAGATTTCAGTTTTACGCTTGAAGGTGTCGGCTTGGCCTTTTTCGTCAAATGCCATAACCACCACGGCGGCGCCGTAGCGCATACAGTCCCGGGCTCGCTTGAAGAATTCTTCCTCGCCTTCTTTCAGGCTGATGGAGTTCACCACGGCTTTGCCCTGAATGCAGCGTAAACCGGCTTCGATGACGTCCCACTTGGAGGAGTCAATCATGATGGGTACGCGGCAGATGTCTGGCTCTGAAGCCACCAGGTTCAAGAAGGTGACCATCACCTCTTCCGAATCCAACAGGCCTTCGTCCATGTTGATATCAATGATTTGCGCGCCATTCTCAACCTGGTCCCGGGCTACGCTTAGAGCTTCTTCGTAGCGTTCTTCTTTGATCAGGCGTAAAAACCGCTTTGAACCGGTGACGTTGGTACGCTCACCCACATTGATGAACAGGGTGTGTTCATCGCCGGTAAAGGGTTCCAGGCCCGACAGGCGCAGTGCTGGCTTCGGCTGCGCGATTTTCCGTGGCGGGTATTTGGCGACGGCGTTGGCAATGGCTTCAATATGGTCCGGGCGCGAACCGCAGCAACCACCAATAATGTTAAGAAAACCATCGCGGGCAAACCCTTCGATGATGTCGGCCATTTCCTCCGGGGTCTGGTCGTACTCCCCAAATTCGTTGGGCAGACCGGCGTTGGGGTGAGCGCTGATATAGGTATCCGCTTTAGCGGACAGCTCTTCTATATATGGTCGCAGGGCGTCGGCGCCCAGAGCACAGTTCAGACCGACCGAGATGGGTTTGGCATGGGCAATGGAATTCCAGAAAGCCTCGGTGGTCTGGCCAGAAAGCGTGCGGCCAGAGGCATCGGTAATGGTGCCGGAAATCATGATGGGCAGCTCGATACCGCTGTCTTCAAAATATTGCTGGGTGGCGTAAATGGCAGCTTTGGCGTTCAGTGTGTCAAAAATGGTTTCGATCAAAATCAGGTCGCAGCCGCCTTCAACCAGGCCTTCCACTGCTTCGTAGTAGTTATCCACCAGAGCCTGAAAATTCACGTTGCGATAGCCCGGGTTGTTCACATCCGGTGAAAGCGAGGCGGTGCGCGACGTGGGACCCACAGCACCGGCCACGAAGCGCGGTTTTGCGGGGTTTTTGGCAGTAAATTCATCAGCGATTTCTCGCGCCATCCGCGCGGCAGCCACGTTCAGCTCTTTGGCGATGTCTTCCAGTCCATAATCCGCTTGCGACAAACGTGAAGAGTTGAATGTGTTGGTTTCAATAATGTCTGCGCCCGCATCCATGTAATCTGCGTGAATATTGCGCATAAGCGCGGGCTGGGTCAGGTTCAGCAGGTCGTTGTTGCCCTGCAGATCGCTTGCGTAATTGGCAAATCGTTCACCCCGGAATGCTGCTTCGTCCAACTTCAGTTGCTGGATCATGGTGCCCATGCCGCCGTCTAGAATTACAATGCGTTCTTCAAGGGCTTGGTGCAGTTGTTTCAGGCGGGTGGTGCGGTCGGTCATGGGGTTCTCTTTCGTCGATTGTTTTAAAACAGGTGCGGGCGTGACTGTGCATTTTCGGCGGCAAATCATAGCAAACTTAGCGCCTCTGGCGTAGTTCATACGCTGGACAATCCGCTCTGGAGCAATAGCGGAAAGTAATTATACCGCATAAAGACCAACCAATTTGGTTGGTCTTTCATGTTGCCGCCATCTGCCGTAAAATAGGATGAAATTCTAAAGCGAGTTAAGAATATGTCCGTGGTAACTGTGACTGACCCCGCGCGGGATTATCTTGCGGAACTGATTTCAAAACAGGACGTTAAAGGTATGGGTGTGCGCATTTTTGTCACCCAGCCCGGCACCAAAAATGCCGAAACCTGTCTTGCATACTGCCCGCCTAATGAAATTGTGCCGACAGATGAGCAGTTCGATCTGGAAAAGTTCACTTTGTATCTGGACCATGCTTCTGTGCCATTTTTGGAAGAAGCCTACGTGGATTATTCCAAGGACCAAATGGGCGGACAGCTTACAATCAAGGCGCCAAACGCCAAGGTAGCCAATGTCGATGAAAACGCGCCCCTGCCAGATCGGGTGAATTACATTCTTGCGTCGGAAATCAATCCCGGCCTGGCGTCCCACGGCGGTGAAGTGTCGCTGGTTGAAATTGTCGACGACTCCATTGTGGTACTGCGTTTTGGCGGCGGCTGTCAGGGCTGCTCTGCGGTTAGCCTTACGCTGAAGCAAGGTGTTGAAACGACGTTGAAAGAACGGGTGCCGGAAGTAACGGCCGTGCGCGATGTGACGGATCATACCGTGACTGAAAACGCGTATTATCAGTAACGTCACACTCAATGTTGGGGACAAATTTGAAATCTGTCCCCAAGTCGCAACATAAGGTACAGATTTCATATCTGTACCTGGCCTATATCCTCCGCTTCAAAACCTGTCCTCGGTTGATCTGGCCCGCTACAAACAATTGGTGGGCCTTGGCAAACCGGCAACGCGACAGGCGCTTTTGGCCGGAGTGCCGGGGAACAGCTGCATAAGGTAGATACTATTGCCTTTGTCTTCACCCAGAGCTTCTTTTACCGCCTTCACAAACAGCCGGTTTGATGGCGGTGATATAGCGTGCTGCTGATAAAAACCTCGTAAAAACTGCACAATTTCCCAATGGGCCGGCGACAGTTCCAGACCGTTATCGGCGGCTATTTGTTCAGCAATCTGCGACGTCCAGCTTTGGGCATCGTCCAGAAAACCTTCATTGTTACGTGTTGGCTTGTTGATCATTATTTCACCAGCTGATGATGCGCGTGGCCAGAGCGCTCAATTGCACCATGTGCTCGTAGCTTATCTGTGGTGTAGCTCCTGTCGCTTCGGCACCCGCCCCGGATTTGGCAATCAGGCCGCGGGCGCGGGCGTCGGCGGCCAGCATGAACACCGGGCAGGGCGCCGCAGTAGCCACTTCAAGCGCGCTTAACACCGCGTTTTCAATCAGCAGCAACGTGTCTGCGGTGGCCAGCGTTGCCATGCACTGTGCAGCCCTGGGGTGCTCCGCCGTTTTGTTCAGTATGTGCAGGGTATGAATGTGTGCGGGTAAGTCTGCAACAGACTGGCTCATAAGGTGGTCCAATGGTTTTCGCCCTAACAGGCGGTTTATCAATTCGCGAACGGGCGGGTGTTGGTCGCCGTTGATCAGCCGGCGAACGTTACTTTTTCGAAGCCCATCATAAACGTCTGGTCAGGCGCTATCAGGGTTACGCCGCCAATTATAGCGTCATTCGCCAGGCCATAGCGTTGGCAAGCCCGGGCATCGGCATACAAAGCTTCAACGCCAAAAATGGCCGCTGCACCCAGATTTTGCGCTACGGACTTTTGGCCAAGGCCGTTGGGTTGCTGTCCGGCGCGAAGCCAGTTTACACCGGCACCGCTGAACAGCAGGGCACAGCTTTGGTCAAAAGCTGCAAGTGAAAACGCCATATCCAGGCCTTCGCGCCCGCTCCAGCTGCCATAAGGCGCGTGGTCAATCACAATTAACTCAGTCATGATCAAACCCCGCTGTGGAAATAGATAACTTTGCTGCAAGTACCGGCTTCCACCCATTCGCCCAGTCCGGCGATTTCAAATGGCGTCCTTATGTTGTGTGCGGATAACTCGTAACGTGTTTGTTCGCCGCTGTCGATGAGGCCACGGCGTAGGGCCGAGGCGACACAGGCTACGGCCGGGATCTGGTGCTCCACCAAGAACTCAGACCATAGCCGAGGCCAGTGGGGCTCGTCAGAGGGCGGGCATATCAGCGCCGAGGCCATGTGAATGCCATCGCCGTAGAGGAAGACACGGTCAATCTGGTGGCCTGCGGTAACCGCCGCACGGGCAAAGTCCAGCGCGGTTTGAGGGGCTTGGGATGAGTAGGGAGCCCCGGTTATGACCAGTGTGTAGGTTTGCAGAGAAATGTCAGCCATGATTTGGGATCTTGTCTGATAATAAAAGCCCCGGCAAGTGCCGGGGCTTCGGGTTACGTTAACGGCCGATTAAATCAGTCGTTACCACCGAACGCACCCAGCAGGTGCAGCAAGGCTAAAAATAGATTGTAAATGTTCAGGTATAACCCGGTGGTTGCCATGATGTAGTTGGTTTCGCCACCGTTAACGATACGGCTTGTGTCGTATAAAATGAAACCTGACATCAGCAGCACGATAGCAGCGCTAAGAGCGAGGCTGAAGGCCGTTATCTCAACACCAAACATACTGGCTACTATGCCACCTACGGCCGCAATCAGTACCACAACCAAGCCCGCAACCAGCATGCCGCGCATGAAGCTGAAGTCTTTTTTGGTGGTCAGAACGTAGCCAGAGAGCGCAAAGAACACCACAGCGGTTCCGCCAAGAGCCTGGGTTATAATCTGCCCGCCGTTGGAGAACTGAAGGTAGTGAAGCAGAATCGGGCCTAGTGAAAGACCCAGCAGGCCCGTGAATGCGAACACGACGGCAATACCGGCAGAGCTGTTGGCGGTTCGTGGCAACACAAACCAAACCAGGGCAATGGCACCCAGGCTACACATCAGGCTTGTGCCCCGGCCCATGCCGACCGACATTGCAACAGCCGCCATAACTGCACTAAATGCCAGCGTCATTGCAAGCAGGGTGTACGTGTTGCGCAGAACTTTGGTCGCTGCAGCACTGATAGGTGCAGTCGCGGAACCGCGGGCAGTCTTGTCGCTAGCACTCTGTGGAACGTTGTACTGTCTGTTTTGCATTGCTATCTCCGTTTAAAGCGACTGGGTGCTTTCTAAACCAACTGCGTATTATTAACAAGGGTTAGATGCTATCTCAAAGGGTCGTTCACTGTAGTCTATAATAATGTCGATTTCACAACTTTCAATCATTAAACGGCTAATTTTGTCCGGTTTTTCGGTAACTACTGTGACAATCGCAAGTTTGAAAAATTTCATTAAGTTGACGTAACTCTTGTTCAACCATTGTTTAATTCTGTTGCGGCTCTAACGTAACTTTAGAGCTGACTTTTCAGTTTCTAGTGCTGAATTTAGCGCAGAGCGTTGACAGAGATAAGAATTCCGGTATGATTCCCCCGGCTGTCGCTAGGCAGCAAAGGAAGAATGTGGTGGGTTGGCAGAGTGGTTTAATGCAGCGGTCTTGAAAACCGCCGAAGGTTAATAGCCTTCCCGGGGTTCGAATCCCTGACCCACCGCCATTTTCTTCTCAAGTTAATATTCCCCAGCAATAAATCCTTTCGCCCAGCAATCATTACTGCTCATATTAGTACGTTTGAATTTCTTCCCCGGTTTTCTGAATTCTCTGGCCGTTTTATACAGATGCAGTAGTAAACTGGACGTGAACTTGACAGATCTATGAGCCCCTGCCTGTTTACTTCGTTTGTGTTTACCAAGGAGTCTGGTCCATGTCTGATGATCGCCAAGTGGCCCTAGTGACCGGTGGAGCTCATGGCATTGGCCGGGGCATAGTGTCTTACCTGCTGACGCAGAATTGGCGCGTTGCTTTTTTCGACCTGGATGACACTGCCGCGAATGAGATTGCCACAGCGTTTGGGGACTTCGCCAACTTGCTTTACGTGCGCTGCAATGTGGCAGATGAGGGCGACGTTAAGTTGGCGTTGCGTCAGCTTATAAACTGGGGAGGTAGGCTGGATGCGCTGGTGAACAACGCTGGCTTGGCTGATCCCGTGACCGGCGCGGTGGAAAATCTGTCGTTGGCGGAATGGCAGAAGCGACTGGATGTAAACCTGACCGGTCCCTTTCTAATGGCGAAACACTCAGTACCGCACCTGCGGCTTACCCTGGGGGCCATCGTCAACATTGCCTCTACGCGGGCGATGCAGTCTGAAGCCAATACCGAAGCCTACGCCGCCACCAAGGGCGGACTGGTAGCCCTGACCCACGCCCTTGCGATCAGCTTGGGGCCGGAGGTGAGAGTCAACTGCATCAGCCCGGGGTGGATCGATACCCGCGAGCCGGAGGCAAGCGAGGAGCCCGCGCCCCTAAGCGCACTGGACCACGTCCAGCATCCCGCTGGCAGGGTCGGCACACCCGACGACATTGCGGCGATGGTGCATTATCTGGTTTCCCCGCAAGCCAAGTTCATCACTGGGCAAAACATCGTGGTGGATGGCGGCATGGTGCGCAAGATGATCTACCACGAGTAGGGTCATCCTTGTTGGCGCCCAAACCACTGGCAGACTACGATATTAGCGTTCTGCACCAGCCATACGCCGCTCATAGGCGCTGACCGCCTGGAAACCGAGACGGCGGAACGGTTCTGGGGGCATCCATCCCGGCTTGTCCATCAGTCTTGCCACATCGATGTGGGGCTCGCCGCAGGCGTAATTTGCTAACTGCTGGCCGAGCAGGGTGCCTTTAATGATGCCGACGCCGTTACAGCCGATAGAAACGTAAAGCCCATCCTTTAATTCTCCCCAAAGCGGCGCACCGTTGGCAGTGAGAGACGTTGTGCCGCCCCACCAGTCCTCCAGGCCGTAAGCTTGAAGTTCGGGGAAACGTGAAAACAGGCTAGTCGCCAGCATGTCTTTTACCGAATCATTACCCTCGCTTTCGTACCCATATAAACCCCTGATTAATATACGGTTGTCATCAGTTGAGCGTAAGGTGGAGCCCAATCGATGGGCGGGCAAAAGGCCCCACTGGCCGTGCTGTGAATAACGGGAAAAAATGGCGCCTGACAGCTGGGGCGTTATACCGGCATAGGTAAAAATCTTCACGCTGTATGCGTTTCCGTAGCCTAGAGCAGAGGCAAAGGCGTTGTTCGCTAAGAACACCTTCGGCGCGCGTAAGGTCCCTCTAGGTGTCTGCGCCCGCCACATGCCCTGTTCGCGGAAAAGCCGAATTGCCGGGCTTTGTTCGTAGAGGGTCACCGATGCGGGTAAGTTTCGCGCTAGGTTAGTGATCAGGTCAAACGGGTTCAGCAAGCTGTTGCCGGGTAGTTCAATGCCTGCTTTGTAATAGCGGCTGCCCGTCAGTTCAGTCATGGCGTCCGCCGACAGAGGTGCAAACGGCTGCTGGCTTGCGTTCAGGAATTGTTCGAGCGTACGCAGGGCTTTCAGCCCTCGTTCTGTGGCGGCACCTTTGAAAATGCGTGCAGGTTGGGCCTTTTTGTCGCCCAAGCCATTTTGCAACAGAGTTTGATGGGTGCGGCGATAATGTTGATAAAGCTCAGACGCCATGCCTGGACTTGTCGCGCCAAAAGCGTGTTCCAGCAAAAAGCCGGAGTTACGCCCTGGCGAACCGGATCCGATGGTTTCGGCTTCCAAAATCCTGATGTCGTCGTTGGGCCGCAGCATTTGTAATTGGGCGGCTATGCCAATGCCGGTATAGCCGCCACCAATAATAATCGCGTCGCAGTCGTCATCGTCTTCAAGCGATGGCCGTGTGCGCTGCAGATTACGAGGATGCGTCCAGCCGCAGTCACGTTGGTAGTGCGGGTATGAGTCTCTGTTCATGGCGGTGGCTATTGTCTCCGGGCAGAGTGGCAGGGGCTGCAGAAACGACGAGTGCCTGCAAAATATTATGTTACCGCGTTAATGAAAAAACTGCCCTTCAGAGAGTAAAAATATACTTAAATTTTACGCCTAAAAATACATATAGAAATTTAGTATTTATTAGTAAATAACTTGTTTATTTTTAAGGTTCAAATATCAACTAACATGTGCTTATATGAGTTAAATATTCATAAAGAGACACTCCATGACCTCGTTTATTGAAGCCAGTGACTGGCAAGGTCGGTCTGACCCAGAAGACGGCGACGAATCGATACGTTGGCATCAGCGAGTGGTAACTCGAGCAGGGGCTGACAAACAGGCTCAGTCCGGCTTGATTGGTTTTGCGTCTGACGCCGGCGTGGCTCGTAATAAAGGCCGCATTGGTGCTGCGCAAGGGCCGTTCGTGCTGCGCGACCAGTTAAGAAATTTGGCTTGGCACGGAGGTAACAGGCAGGTTGTGGATTTTGGCACTGTCACCGTTGACGAAGGCCGTTTGGAGGCGGGGCAAACGGCGTTGGCAACGGCTGTTTCCCGAGCATTGCCCAAAGTTTCCCGGCTACTCGTTGTCGGTGGCGGCCATGAAACGGCCTGGGGCACGTTCAGGGGTTTGGTGCAGGCTTTTGATCCGGCGGCGACCCGCATTGGCATCATCAATCTGGATGCGCATTTTGATCTGCGAAAGGTAGGCGAACAGGGTCCGTCATCTGGCACACCGTTTTATCAAATGGCCGAGCAGTTAGGCGCTGATAACTTCCATTACTGTTGTCTTGGCGTATCACGCACCAGCAACACGTCCGCACTGTTTCAGCGTGCTGACGATCTAGGCGTCAGCTACATGGAAGACTGGCAAATGCAGCCAGATCGAATGTCTGACATAAAACAGCGGTTAAGAACTTTTTGTCAAAATCTGGACCTGATTTATCTGACCATAGACTTAGACGTACTTCCACATTATCAGGCCCCAGGAGTGAGTGCGCCCGCGGCTCGCGGTGTGCCGCTGGTTGTGGTTGAAGAAATTATCGATGAAATTCTGAGCATCGTGCCGTCCCTGCGCCAAGGCATGCCAGTGGTCGAGATGTGTGAATTAAACCCTATTTACGATGTGTCCGGTATGACCGCCAGAACAGCGGCGTTGTTAGCCAATACTCTGCTGTGTTCCAGAACCCTCACATGAGGGTGACTCAAAGAAGTGCAATCAAAATAAGAGGAAATAAAAAATGAAAATGATGAAGCTTAAAACGGTACTGCTAACGGCAGCGCTGAGTGCGGGCCTTGTAGCTGGCGCAGTGCAAGCGCAGGAAAGAGTCTTTTTCGGCATCGCCACGGGCGGTACAGGCGGTACTTATTATCCATTAGGCGGCATGTTGGCCCAAGTAATTTCGAACAACGCCGATATTGAAGGCAAGAAGCTGTCTGCAACGGCGGAAACTGGAAACGCTTCCGTGGCTAACGCCAGCCTGCTGGGCCGCGAAAGCATCGAGTCCGCCTTTGTGGCCGCTGATATCCTGGACGCCGCTTATAACGGCCGCAACCAGTTTGAAGGCAAAGCCATGAAAAACTTGCGCGCGCTCGGAGCGCTTTACCCAGAAACTGTTCAGCTGATCGCCCAAGAGGGCATTACCAGTTTTAACGATTTAGAAGGCAAAAGCATCAGCTCTGGTTCACCCGGGTCAGGCCAGTGGCAACTGCTGGGCGACCTCTTGGCAGCCCATGGCATGTCACGTGACAGCGTAACCGAAGATTATTCATCATTTTCCCAGTCGGCTGAAAAAATCAAGGACGGCAATCTGGATGCGTCGCTGATTACCGCCGGTTCGCCGACGTCGTCTCTTGTTGAGCTGACAAACAGTCATACTGTGAATGTAATTCCGCTGTCCGGTGCAGCAATCAAAGAGCTGCAGAAAACACAACCTTACTACGCATCAACCATCTTGCCGGCTGGCACCTATAAAGGTATCGACAAAGACGTTGAAACCATTGCGGTTCGCGCAATCTGGGCTACTCACTCTGGTCTGTCAGATGAAATTGCGTACGCCGTAACCAAGGCGCTTTATGAGAACACCGAGACGCTGGGCAAGGTTCACGTAAAAGGTAAAGAAATCACCTTGGAAAGAGCTCTGGAATCGGTATCCATTCCGTTACACCCTGGCGCCGAGCGTTACTATCGTGAAAAAGGCATTATCGATTAAGTCAAAACAATGTTTGCGGCTGGCCGCCGGAATGCTGTGCATTCTGGCGGCTACAGCCGATGCTGTCGCAGCATCGGCTGGAGCCCCGAACACGATCGGTCTCAGTATTTCTGTGTACCGTGAAGGCAAACCACTTGATTGCGTTGTATTGGAGCAATCAACATTCGAGTTGTCTTTTATTCACTCGGTATCGCTAACACCCGTTACCGACTATTACACAGTTGTACAGTCGCCTATGGGTTTTCAGATTGTGCAAACCTCTGAAACGTTTTTCGCACACGGTCAAGGGCTGCCTTCGTTAGTGAATGAGCCAGATGCCACGGATTTCAGGATCGAGAACGGGCAATTTGTGCTGACAATGTCCCGCCCGATTGAACAACTCATTGTTCGTACCGATGTGCGCTTCGAAAATCGATTACATACAAGGTCTGAGACGACCAACCTGAATCGCTGGCCAGACAACGGTTTGTTGCTAAAGCCGGTTTCCAGCTGTCCAAAATAACGCTGAGTAAACGCGCATGACCCAATCCAACGCAGTCGGTGCCGATCGCTCCGATTCAGCCACGCCTGAGATGCATCAGGCTGAACTTGATGGCCTAATCAAGAAGTTTGATAACGAATCCAACTTTCGCGATCTAAAAGGCGTGCTGAAATGGCTGGTAACCATTACCTGTGTCGTTTTGAGCGTGTTTCATATTTACACCGCAGGTTTTGGCCTGCTGAATGAGATTTCCCACCGCACGGTGCATATGGCCTTTATTATGGGTCTTTTGTTTATCGTGTTTCCGCGCCGGCCGCCGAAGCATTTGCGGGTGAATGCGGTTCTGAGCTTGGTTTACGGTGCTTTTTACCTATTAATCGCTTACCAGCTTGTTTCAGCCCTCGACGGGATGATCCCAGCCTGGTGGGGCTGGGGTATTTACGGCTTTGCTCTGTTGATGTCCATTTCAGCGCTGCCGATTGCAGCCTTGGAGGGGCGTAACAAGCCCAGCTGGATTGATTGGCCACTGATGCTGGCCGGCGCGGGTTTCTCGGCCTATCTGGTTATTTTCTTTAAAGACATCTTCATTGTTAATATTGGCTTCCCGAAATCGTTCGATTACCTGATGGGTGGTATCGCCATCATGCTAGTGATTGAAGGCGCGCGCCGCACCATGGGGGAGTCGCTTTCGATTATCGGCGTGCTGGCTCTACTGTATGCCATGTTCGGTACCCAAATGCCGGGGATGATGGCGCATCGCGGCTACGACATTATCCGCCTGGTTGAGCACCTTTATCTGGGCACCGAGGGTATTTACGGTATCGCTATTGGTGTTGTCGCCACCTACGTATTTCACTTCGTCTTGTTCGGCGTTTTGGCGCAAGCGTCTGGTTTGGGGCAGCTGTTTATCGAACTGGCCACGGTAGTTGCAGGCCGTTACGCCGGTGGCCCGGCAAAAGTATCGGTGGTGTCTTCAGGCTTTTTTGGCATGATTTCCGGCTCTCCCGTTGCAAACACCGTCACGACCGGTGCATTCACTATTCCAATGATGAAAAAGTACGGCTTTAGCGCGCGTTTCGCTGCTGCCACCGAAGCCGCATCGTCTTGCGGTGGGCAGGTAACGCCGCCCATTATGGGCGCCTCAGCGTTTGTGATGTCCGAAATGCTGGGCGTGCCGTACAACGAACTGATCCTGATCGCTATTATCCCCGCGGCTTTTCACTACCTGGCAACTTTGTGCATGGTGCACTTTGAAGCGCGCCGTTTGAATTTGAAGGGCATGCCAGCGGATCAGATTCCGCAGCTGGGCAATGTACTGGCGAGGCATTGGCACCAGGTTATTCCGCTGGTGGTTATGGTGACGTTGCTGATGATGCAGTTCACGCCCTTTCTGGCGGCGTTCTGGGGCATTATATTAACCATAACCTGTTCTTACATTCCGCTGATTCTGCGCCCGCTGGGGTTTCTCAGGCTGGATCATAAAAGTGTGCTGACACCGAAGCGCTTGGTTGCTGCGTTGGAAGAAGGCTCTAAGCAGTCTATCGCCATCACCGCAGCTTGTGCCTGTGTAGGCTTCTTGCTGGGTGTGACAACGTTAACCGGGCTGGGCTTTAAGTTCTCCGGCGCGATTGTTGGGCTGGCGGTCGAATTTGGCACTACATTGAGCGCGTTCATCCCGTTTGACTTGATCACCACTGACAGCCTGACGTTGTTCATTGCGCTGATTCTGGTGGCGCTGGCTTGTATTTTGATGGGTGCCGGTATTCCCACCACGCCAACGTACATCATTTTAGCGGCTATAGTAGCGCCTGCACTGGATGACTTTGGCATCGCGTTGCTGGCTTCACATTTCTTCATCTTCTACTACGGGGTGCTAGCGGATGTGACGCCACCTGTGGCGCTTGCCGCCTATGCGGGAGCCGGTATATCTGGTTCAGAACCGATGGCCACCGGTGTTACGGCGTTCCGCTTGTCGATGGGTAAGGTGCTCGTGCCGTTTATGTTCATTTACGCCCCAAGTCTCTTGTTCCTTGACTTCACGTGGACCGAGTTCATCTTGGCGATGATCAGCGGCATCACGTGTATTGTCGCGTTGTCGGCGGCTTACATTGGCTTCTTCAGTGCGCCTTTGTCGCGCTTGGAAAAAACAGTGTTGAGCCTGGCTGGTCTTTCACTGGTCGCACATAACCCGTGGTTCCTGGCTATTTCAGGCGCTTTGGTTGTATTAATTTTGGGGCGCAACTATCGTATCGGACACTACCAGCAGCCAACGGCGATCGAAGTTAAAGGAGTATGAACAGTGAGTGCCAAGGACTATACGGTGCCGGCTCTGCAGAAAGGGCTTAAGATTCTTGAAATGTTTGACAGTCAATGTCGCACGCTGAGCCAGGTTGAAATGGCTCAACGTCTGGAAGTATCCAGTAGTTCGTTGTACCGGATCGTGCAAACACTGACGGCGATGGGGTATTTGAACAAAATCGGAACCAACACCTATACCCTGGGCTCACAGGTTGTTTCCCGCGGTTTCAGTTATTTGGGCAGCCGAGAAATTGTTGAGGTCGCAGCACCGCTGATTACAGAATTGCGTGACAATACCAGTTTGTCCAGCCACATCGGTATTCGCGATGGCGTAGAGGTGCTTTACGTATTTCGTGCGCTTGCCTTGCAGCGGGTATCTGTAAATGTGCCGGTAGGTACACGATTTCCGTTGCATACTACGGCGATGGGGCGGGCTTTGCTGATGGGCATGTCGCCGGCGGACTTACAAAGCTTGTTTCAGGGCCAGCGTTTGGATGGTTACCCCAAACCTGCACCGAAAACCATGCCGGAGCTACTCACATTGTGCGAAAAAGAGCACAGCCAGGGCTGGAATATGCACTATTCGGATTACTCCACGGCGCTGGCTGTGCCCCTGCGCAATTTTACTGGCCAGGTGATTGCGGCTATAAACATCAGTGGGCCAGATCCGGTGATGAGCTCTCCGGGTGACCAGGAGATCCTGTTAAGTCAGCTAAAATTGACTGCCAAAAAGATTATGCGCAGATTAGGTGGCGTATAAACAGGCATAATGAGCTTTAAAAAATTGTAGACAGATTTAAAATCTGTCTACAAGTGAGGCCAGTTCGTCGCTGTTTAATTAAACCAGCCACTCCACTATTTGGTCATGCACGACTTTGTTGTCGAGCAGCGCCAGATGATTCAGTTTTTCGAATACCCGGCAGTCCTCCGGGCGGATTCGCAATTTTTTCAAAGCATCAGAATGATGCCCTTTTGCGCTATCCAGCCGCACCAGAAGGTCTCCCACCAGGGTGCTGGAAAAGTCTGTTGGGTGATCGCCAATGGTGGCGGCCAGGAAGTAGTGCCTGGTGCCTGCTAGCAGCGGGACCGGTTTGCGTATGTCGAGGTGAAACTCATCCTGATCGATACCTTCCCAGTCATCGTCAAGCAAATTGCCATATCGAAGGTCTTTGATACCGGCGCTGGTGTGTTGCGCAAGCGCAAAGGGGCTGGCGTAGCGGAACTTGTGCATGACGAAGGTGAGTAAATGTCCGGCTTTGGCCAGTGCGGCGCCGTGATGGGGTGATCCCAGGTAAAGCGCTTTTTTGACCAATTGGGTCCAGGGTAATTTCGGCTCGCTGCCATACCAGCAGGCGCTGCGGATAACTAGCCCGCCCATGCTGTGGCCAATCAGAAGCAGCTCTTCGACGTTGACCGGCCAAGTATCAACTAATATCTGAAGTTGTTCGCTTAACTCCCTGCCGTTACTAGAAATATGCCGGCCCGTGTTGTAGTTGAGATAAAGCGGTGTAAAGCCATGGGCTCGCTGCAGCTCGATACCCAAGTCTGCTTCGTTGTGGCCTTTCCAGTACTCGTGTGACAAGCATAAGCCGTGAACCAGTACCACAATACGCGGGCCAGCGTTGGGAAACGTGGCGCCCATGCTGCTTGAGTCAGGTCTTAGTTTTGCGCCCTGGCTATTTCTGAAGTGCATGGTAATCGCGAGGGGATTGTTACTGGCTTCGAGGTGATCACCACAGACACCGTTCAACGCAGCTGCGACTTTCTCGCTGTGTACCGAGTGTGTGGGTTCGTCATCCGCCGAGAACCCGTCAAGGGATCGATGCAAGCCTTGTTGCAATGAAGACATGGTTGACTGAATAAACCGATATGTTTGGCCTTCCCGTTCCTTAGAGGGCACTCCTGCAATGTCACGCAGCCGGTTTAACGGGTTTATCTCCCGGACAATGGTTCGATGTGTCCGTTCGGCTATGCGGGTAACGCCACCAGCCACATCCAGAAGCAGTTGGGCTGAGCCGTGTAGCGATTTGACGGATACCATGGTGTTGGCCTCTTAGCATAGGCTCAAGATTCTGACACAGGTAAAATGACGGGGACAGATTAATAAGGGGACAGATTTGAAATCTGTCCCCGGGTACAGCGGAAGCCCTGCGCAAACTGCTACAGTTTTGCGGTTTCGTGGGGATACACCGTTGCCTGCTGCGCATCGGCCAGGGCCTGACGCTCAGCCAGATGTTGCGGATTGTTCAACGGTATTTGCCAGCCTTCAATATTCTGCTCGATCAGGGCGACCAGCGCATCAATGTGTCCCTGCGTTGCGTTCAATGCCGCAATGTAATTAAATGCCTCACCGCCGGATTCCATAAAATACTCGCGGTTTTCTTCGTCGATTTCTTCTACCGTTTCCAGACAATCTGAAGAAAACCCAGGGCAGAATACATCCACTGATTTGACACCTTGGTCGGGAAGTGACTTCAGAGTTTCGTCGGTATAGGGCTTCAACCATTCTTCACGGCCAAATCTGGACTGGAAGGTGGTCATGTATTCGTCTTTTGCCAAGCCCAGACGCTCAGCCAGCAAGCGCGATGTCTTGTGGCATTCGCAGTGGTAAGGGTCGCCCTTGGTCAAGTATTTTTTCGGCACGCCGTGGTAAGACAGCATCAGCTTTTGTTTGCGCCCGTGCTCAACCCAATGGGCTTCGATAAGCTCAGCCATGGCCTCGATGTACGGCGGAAAATCGTGGTAGTGAGAGATAAATCGAAAATCTGGCAGCCAGCGGCGCTTGGCAAAATCCTGGGCAATGGCGTCAAAAGTGGAAGCTGAGGTAGACGCGGAGTATTGCGGGTACAGCGGCAGTACCAGCATCTTACGCACGCCCTGCCGTTGCATGTCGTCCAGTGCGCTGGTCACGGATGGGTTGCCATAGCGCATGGCAAACTCCACCACCACATTGTCGCCATAACGGGCTTTGAGCTCTTCGCGAATGGCGTTCGCCTGGTTGGCTGTGTGTATCATTAACGGCGAGCCTTCTGGCTGCCACACACCGGCGTAGGCCTTGGCACTGCGTGACGGGCGAATGCGCAGGATGACGCCGTGCAAAATCAACCACCATAAAGGTCGGGGCACTTCTACTACGCGAGGGTCCCACAGAAATTCCCCTAGATAACGCCGCAGCGCCGAGGCGGTTGGGGCATCGGGTGTTCCCAAATTTGTAACCAGCACGCCCAAGCGTTCCGGCTGGCTGTGGCGGAAGTTTTCGGAGCCTTTGAATTGCATGAATGAATCCTGACTGATTGCCTGTTCGAGTGGGGGGATGTCGGCTTATTAGCTCTTTTTCTGAGCCTGCTGAGCCAACCGCGACGCAATTCCGCTGATGTTGTAACCAGCGCTTTGGGCCTTTTCGAATATTTCCTTTGCCGGGGTCTCACCAGCCGAGCTGAGCGCCCACAGAACAGTGCATCGAGTTCCGGAACGGCAGAAAGCCAGTACGGGAGCGTCGGCTGTGCGGATCATTGCGCCGAAGCGTTCCACGTCATCATCGCTGATGTTGTCAGAGGCCACCGGCATATATACCCACTGCAGACCATGTTCACGTGCGGCTTCTTCGATACCCGCCATAAGTGGTTGGCCAGGTTCCTCGTTATCCGGGCGATTGGCGACCAGCGTTTTGAAGCCCAGGCTGGCGATGGCGGGTAGGTCGGCTATCTGGATCTGCGGTGTTACTGAAATACGATCATCAATTTTTCTGAGGTCCACGGCTTTATCTCCCGGAATCGATTTTGAAAACAGGTGGCCATAATCGCATACCGTGGCGAACATGCAAAAGAAAGCCGCAGCGCCAAGCAGTAGGCTTACGGATTAGCCAGACGGGACACTAGACTGCAATCGGGCGCCGCCTGTAATACAATTGGTCTATTGCTGTAACTCGCGCTTCGGCGCCTGCCTGGAGGTTTTTCGATGACTGATGAGCACGACAAAAATACGGATGCGGATGCCCAACTGCCGGACAAATTAAAGGATTCCGATGCCCAACTGCCGGGCAAAATAAAGGATTCGGCACGACAGATCTGGTTGGCAGGGCTAGGCGCCTTCAACAAGGCCGAAGAAGATACCGGTCGTTTTTTCGAACGCCTGGTCCAGGAAGGCGAGCAGATGGAAAACCGCACCCGCGGTGTGGTTGAGAAGCAACTGAAGTCGGTGGAAGATCGGGTAGAGGGCGTACGCGAGCGCGCCACTGGCACCTGGGATAAATTAGAGCATTTGTTCGATCAGCGGGTATCCGGCGCTCTGCGTCGCCTGGGAATATATCGGCAGGAAGATATCATGAGCTTGCAAAAGCGGGTAGAACGCCTGGAAGCTGAACTCGATCGTTTTAAGAAATTAACGCCTGGCTATAATGAGGAAGAGTGACACTCTCACCAGAGCCCAATGTTTTATAGATAACTTCTGCTGATCAGCAATGCCTGCTCTTTTTCCTCTGCTGCCAGGTAAGGCAACATCAGGCACATGGTCTGGTATACGCCGCGACCAGGGTCCACCGCATTACGGTCATCGAGATGTGAAAGCGTATCAAAACTGCTCCAGTAGCAAGTGGTTAGCGTTAACTGGTCACATAAAGTCGCTAACTCTTCGGTGCCGATGGTCATAAACCCCTGGGCGCTGAAGCTGGTGCAGATGGTGTGGAACGCGGTGTTTTTCAGCTTCAATATTTTGCGAAATTTTGGCTGTAGCCGAGGATGGCGCGACAGCACATTGACAAGATCCTGATACAGAAAACGGTAGCGGGCTACCGCTTCGAACAACAGGTGCAAAAAGAAATTTTGCTGGTCCAGGCTTATGCTGACGTCATCAGGCACTGTCAGCAGGTCGTGCATCTGAAGCTCGAAGCTTTCAAACAGTTCACTGACAATGTTGCTTTTGTTGTTGAAGTGGTAGTAGAGGTTACCCGGGCTGATGTCCAGTTCATCGGATATCAGCAGCGTGGTTACATTCGGCTCACCCAAGGCGTTGAACAACGCCAGGCTGGTATCGAGAATGCGATCGCGAGTTTTGATCTTTGCCATAACGCGCGACCACCTCCCTGGTTGACGAAGAAAGAATCAGAGCGTGAATCTGGCCCATACCGGAGCATGATCAGAAGGGCGATCCATAGCCCGAACATCATAGCTGACGCCAGCGCTTTTCGCTTGGGGCAGCAAGTTGTCACTGGCCATTATCAAGTCAATGCGCAGCCCGCGTTTTGGCTCGCGATCGAACCCTTTGCTGCGGTAATCAAACCAGCTGAACGTATCCGCCTCGTTGGGGTGAAGGTGGCGAAATACATCGGTATAACCACGGCTTTCAACCTCACCCAGCCATTGGCGCTCCTCGGGCAGAAAACTGCATTTACCGCTACGCAACCAACGTTTGGCGTTATCCGCGCCAATGCCGATATCTTTATCAGTCGGGGAAATGTTCACATCGCCCATCACCACCACTTTGGTATCGCGCAGCTTCAACTCATCCAGATAGCTCATCAGATCTGCATAGAACTTCTGCTTTGCTGGAAACTTCACCGGGTGATCGCGACTTTCGCCCTGGGGAAAATAGCCGTTGATCACGGTCAGGGTTTCACCATTCACAATAAAGTCTGCGGTAATCAGTCGGTGCTGGGCGTTGTCCAGGTCGTCAGGAAAGCCTTTATAGACCTTGTCCGGCGCCATTTTTGACATAAGCGCCACGCCGTAATGGGTTTTTTGGCCGTGGAAATGCACGTGGTAACCCATCGCTTCAATGTCTGCCAGCGGAAAATCTTCATCGCTGACTTTTGTTTCCTGTAAACCAATAAAATCCGGTTCCAGCTGCTCAATAACAGCGGCAAGCTGATGTAGGCGGATACGAATGCTGTTAACGTTGAACGACACAAACATCATGGGGGACGGTTCTCCGACACAAGTTTAGCCTAAGTTTAACACATTGAAAGGGTGAGGGAATGGGGCTTGGTTGTCGCCATTGGGAATGGTCTACGGTGCCAGCAGCGGACAGGGGGGATACTCAGTTACGCTGTAGACGATATCCGCTTGAATATTTTCTTGCGGGTTGAAACGGATATTGGCCAGGCCGGAATAATGGGTCAGCGCACCTTGCTGGTTATAGCCCAGTAAAATAGGTTCCACTATCAATCGTAGAAACAGGCTGGTTGGGCGAATCTGAATCAGATGATCGGCGCGAATGCGGTCGTTGTCGCTCTTACTGTCGGCCGGTTCCAGCACAAAACCATAATAGCTGCCGCGGGTTGGCGCCAGAAACTCGAAGTTTACAGAACCGCCCTCAATCACAGTTTGCCAGTTTTGCCGGACCAGATTGTCAAAACCGGAATCTACCACCAAGCTGTTATTGCTGTCCAAACGAAACTGCTCGAGTTCTTGGGCGGGTGATTGCCATTCGATGGCAATACTCCCTGAATCATAGCCGACCGTCAGGCGCTCGTTGAATCGGGGTTGAACGAACTCCACGTCAGGGCGCAGCAGGCTAGGCTGGTTGTCGCGGTCATAGCGAAGCTGTTTGAAAGCGAACGGGGCATCAGAACTGGCGTCAAAATATTCAACCCTGTGGCTCTGCGGTTTGAACTGATTGCCGCGGCAGACTCCCTGTATTACATGTTGTTCGCGGTAAAGCTCGCTGCCAGCGTTTGCGCTGTCCAAGGGGCGAGCGCTGCCGGTAAAGTGGAACTCAGCGCCGGCGTCGGCTATCGCAGGCGCCCACGCCAGCGTTGCGGCGAGGGCAGTAGTCACACTCCAGCCAGGTTTTGACTTGCCTTTACGGGCGTTCATCGCGCAAGCCTTGGGTACAGAAAGTCGCGCAGAGACAACAGAGCCGGAAAAAACACCAACCACCCCACAGCTAATGCCAGTAAAGACGGCAGCAAATTAGGGAGGGTAACGGCTCCAAGTGCGCTGGCGGACCAGTAGGCAAAAGGCCCGGCAATGGGCACTATCAGCAACATCAGCAGCCGGTTGCTGCCCAGCCACTTCAGGGAATGGTTAAGTGAGGTCATAAAGATTGCCCAAAGCGCAACCAGCCAGAGCGGCGTTGTGATGGCAGCGCCACTGGTGTCGGCAAGAATGCCGGTGCGCAGCCAAAGGCCATCCAGTAAAGAACCTGCCAGAGTACCTATAACAATAAATTTCAGTTCGTCCATTTTGTACTGACTGACCAGAACAAAATGCACCAACAAGAACACCGCCACAATGATCAGCGCCCAGGTCTGCGAGAGCAAAACGCAGGCAAGCCAACCAAGCTCGAACATGACGAAATTCAGGATGTTGCGATAGGTTTTTGAAGAAATCATACGCTGTGTATGGGCGCGTGCTTGCTGCCGGGTTTCGCCATAACAATTTGTGCTACGCCGATAGCTCGTTCACTAAACCCCGCTTCGCAATACGCAAAATAGAAGTGCCAAAGGCGCTGGAATGCGTCGTCATAGCCTCGTTGGTGAAGATTTTGGCTGTGAGCCTGAAAGCGTTGACACCAGTCGTCAAGAGTACGGGCGTAATGAAATCCCAAGTCTTCAACGTGGGCAAGCACCAGGTCTGTTTGCTCGCGCACCGCTCCCACCATGGCTCCAAAAGAGGGAATGAAGCTGCCGGGAAAGATATAGCGCTGAATGAAATCAACGTTCTTCAAGGCTCGCTGGTAACGCTGCTCCGGCATGTTGATGGCCTGTATCAGCGCAAGGCCGTCAGGTTTTAACAACTGGCTGATTTGGCCGAAATAACTGGGCAAAAACTGCGGGCCAACGGCTTCAATCATTTCGATAGACACCAGTTTGTCGTACTGGCCGCTCAAGTCGCGGTAATCATCAAATAACAATGTGATGCAGTCTTGAAGGCCTTCCGCTTCGACCCTTTGTGTTGCAAGTGCCAATTGTTCAGCCGAAATGGTGGTGGTGGTCACGTGGCAGCCATAATGCTTGGCAGCGTGGATAGCGAAACCGCCCCAACCAGTACCGATTTCAAGGACTTGGTCGCCAGGCTTGAGCTTCAGCTTGCGGCAGATAACATCGAGTTTGTAGGTCGACGCTTCGTCAAGAGTACTTTCCGGTGTTTGATAGATAGCCGATGAATACATCAAGGATGGGTCTAAAAACAGCTCGAAAAGGTCATTGCCGAGGTCGTAATGGGCACTGATGTTTTTACGCGATCCTTCGGGAGTATTGCGATTAAGCCAGTGCAATCCCTTCAGGGTGGGCTTCGTTACCCAGCTGAAACGATCTTCAAACCTGTTCATCAAATCAATGTTGCGGCTGAAAAAACGCAGCAGGTACACCAGATTAGGGGAGCTCCAGTCGCCGGCCACGAAGGCTTCAGCCGCCCCAATACTGCCGCCGGTGAGTAAGTCGCGCCACGTACTGTGATTATGGATGACCAACTCGGCAGTGGGGTAGGCACTGTTGCCATCCCCTACGGTGACATCGCTGGCGCCGGCTTCACGAATAACCAGTGTGCCTTGTTGTAAGCGCATCAGCTGCTGCATTACCAGCGAACGCGCCACTCGGCTAGCAATAGGAGAGGGCCGCAGAGCGGATGTTATTTTCGCCGAAACCGCTGAGGGCGTATTCATATTCTCCATGAGCTTACCTTTCCACTTGACCCTTGGGATCGTGCATTCGACTGCTCTGGCACAAGATCCAAGCCGCAATCCTCTTGCCCCAGCCTGAACGCCGGATCGTTGGAATCCAACTTGTCCGGATGGGTGTAAAAAGGTGCACCTTTCAGTTTTAGTTTCAGCGCATGCCAATATATTCCGACGCTGACTTTAAGCGCTTCCAGCGGAAACTGGCGTAAACTGTCATGCAATACCTTACGACTGAGCGGCTTGCGTTGGACCACTAGGGTGGCATCGAATTGACGGGTATTCTCTTCCATCACACTCATGTGAACACGCAATTGCGGTCCACGAAAGCTGAAGGTCCAGCGGTAATTCTGATGCATGCCGTTGAAGGGTGACACGTGGAAGCGTTTTTCGAACTCGAATAGCTCGCTACGCCAGCCGGCATTGTTAGGGGGATGGCCGACGGTTTCGAGGCAGTAGGCGTGGCGTTCATGCCAGGGCGTATTGGTAATCTGCGCGATAATGACCCGTGGTACCGCGCCGGTTTCAGCGGTATCACCCTTGGCGTAGCAGAAATAGAAGCTTACCGGATTGAACACATGACCAACGTAGCGCGGGTGGGTGATCAGCTCGATTTTGCCATCGGGGGTCCAGCCTGTCGCCTCACAAACGTAGTCCCGCAGCGCCAGACCCAGACGGCCGTGGTCTGGCCTAAAGTAGTCTTTCCGGTATAACGACAGCCAGTTAAACCGTTCCACAGAAAACAATGGGCTAACCGTGGTGGCTAACTGCCAGTTGTCGACGTCCAGCGCCAGCATACCGGTGTGGTAGCTGAATTCGTGTTGAACTGGATGTTGACGCCGGTGGCGTATGCTGCCTTCCAGCCAATTACTGCTCATAGTTATTCTTCAAGTAGGTACTCTTTAGATAGGTACTCTTTAAATAGTGACTATCCAGGTAATGACTGTTCAGGATACTGCGCATGGCTAGAGCTCTACACCAAAGGCGCGAGTTACCCGCAACGCACTGTTTACGCCGTCTTCGTGGAAACCGTTGAACCAGTAGGCACCGCAGAAGTGGCTGCGGTTCTGGTTACCGATGTCATCGTAGCGTTTTTGCGCCGCGACAGCCTCCAGGGTGAACACCGGATGAGCATACTCAAACTTTTTAATGATCTTGTCGGGCGCTATGTCGTGGCTACGATTCAGGGTAACGCAAAACGTCTCTTCCGCGCTGTGGAAATTCTGCAGAACATTCATGTTGTAGGTTACCGACACCGGCTCGTGACTACTCGCGGGGATCAGATAGTTCCATGCCGCCCAAGCCCGGCGATTCGATGGCAGCACACTGGCGTCTGTGTGCAATACCACATCGTTATTCTGGTACGCGATGGCGCCAAGGATTTGTTGTTCAGCGTCGGTGGGCTGCGCCAGCATGGCCAGCGCCTGGTTGCTGTGGCAGGCAAACACAACTTGGTCAAAACGTTGCTCTTCGCCTGCGCGCACCACGGTAACGCCGTCTGCGTCACGTTTCACTTGCTGCACCGGGCTATTCAACCGTAGTCGGCCGTCCAGGCGGTCCATCATTTTGCCCACATATTGTGCAGAACCGCCGGTTATCACCCGCCAGGTTGGCCGGTCATCAACCGACAACATGCCGTGATTGCTGAAAAATTGCAGAAAGAAGCGTATCGGGAACCGCTCAAGTACCACCTCGGGCGCCGACCAAATAGCGGACCCCATAGGCACGATGTAGAACTGTCGGAAGTATGCCGAGTAGCCGTTGCGGTCCAGGTAGCTACTCAGGGTTTCGCTGTCGTCGATGCTTTGATCGGCCAACTGCTGCTGGGTTTCCTTGTTGAAACGCAAAATTTCGCGAATCATTTTCAGGAATCGAGGGTTTAACAGATTGCGGCGCTGGGCAAACAGAGTGTTCAGGTTCGTGCCGTTGTACTGAAGGCCCGTGCGGCGACTGTCGACACTGAAACTCATGTCGCTGACTTCTGACGCTACCCCTAATCGATCCATCAGCTTGATAAAGTTCGGATAGGTCCAGTCGTTGTAGACAATAAATCCGGTGTTTACCGGCCAGAATCGACCGCCCGAGGGGACTTGTTCGGTATTGGTGTGACCTCCAGCGTAATCCGCTGCCTCGAAAATTTCGATATCGTGGTGCTCTGCCAGCAGCCAGGCTGCTGTGAGGCCGGACACTCCGGCACCAATGACAGCAATTCGCTGACGCTGAAAACTCATTCAATATTCGCCTTATGCCGAGATTGTGTCAGGTTATTTGGAAGCGTTAGCGGCTGATTGCCGCGCCATGGCGGCTGCCATTCGGTCAACAACCGGTTGTGGCATTGCGCCCAAGAGCTTCATGGCCCAAGTGAACCGTTTGGGGAAGGCAATATCACGATGGCCTTTCTTCAAGCCGCTGACAATGCGCTCAGCGGCTTCTTCGGCGGTCACAATAAAGGGCATGGGAAAGTCATTGAGGTCGGTCAGGGGCGTTTTCACAAATCCAGGCGATACCACGACAACATCAATACCCTCTGGTGCCAAATCGGCTCGAAGGCAATGGCCCAAATAGCTGAGGGCCGCCTTGGAAGCACCATAGCCTTCCGCCCGTGTGAACGGCAGCCACCAGGCTGACGAGCTGACGATGACCAGAGTCGCTGGTTCGCCTGCGGCGCGAGCCCGTCGCAGCGCTGGCAATGCGATGTCCAGACTGCGGGCAGTACCCATCACATTGGTTATGATGTTGTTACCAATAACGTCGCTGCTGTAGTTAGCAATGTCGACATAGTCACAGGTGCCCGCGTTCAAAATGGCCATGTTTAGCGGGCCGTGGCTTTCTAAAACTGGCGCAATTATCACCAGGTCATCGCTACTGGTGGTGTCAGCGGTAGCCACACTGATACGGTCTGAAGCCAACTGTTGTAGGCTTTGCAGGGGCTCCGGGCGACGGCCGGTGAGTACCAACTTATGGCCGTCGGCCACAAGCGCACGGGTTAGTGCCTCGCCAATGCCGGAGCTTGCGCCTGTAAGCCAGATATTACTGCTTTTTTGAAGCACCTTTTTCATCCGGCGTGTTCCTTGATCTTGCGAATAATACCGCCCAGCAGTGGCAAATTTTCATAGAGCATCTGGCCGGCATCGAAGTAATCGCGATGATAATTAACTTTGCCACAGTCAATGTGTAAATGGCTGATGCCTTCTACTTGAATTTCTCTGCGCCCATTGATGCGCTTGTGGCGCAGATACATAGTCCAGGGAAGGGTAACGGTGCCTTCGTCAACGACTTCTCGACCAAATACAAAGTGGGAGGCGATGACGTTCTGATACGAGCCCGCAAAATAACGAGTCAGCTCATCCAGACCACGAACTTCGCTCAGAGGATCTTTGAAGTGGATGTGCTCAGCATAAACTCCGGCTAGCTTGTTCAGGTTGCCTTTGTCCAATGTGTTAAACAACTCTCGAAAGCGATTAACAACGTGAGGCGTGGCCGCATATTGTGAGTCCACCTCGATTGTTGACGCGATGGTCATGACTGCATTCTCCTAATGGAATCCAACTTGCGAGTTTCTTCCTGAACGCTTTTCGGAATTGGGTTCAGATCCCAAATAATACCCAACCGGGCCAGTAACCACAGGCCATACCAGGTAATGTCGATTTCGTACCAGCGAAAACCTTGGCGAACAGACTGCGGCCAGCGATGGTGGTTGTTATGCCAACCCTCACCCAAAGTAAGCAATGCCAGCCAGAAGTTATTGCGGCTGTCGTCTCCGGTTTCGAAACGTCGCTTGCCCCACACATGCGACAGCGAGTTGATGGACACCGTAGCGTGAAACAGCACCACAGTAGAGATGAAAAAGCCCCAAACTAATAACTGGAAGCCATTCGTTCCCAGCCCGGGCGCCCAAGCTGCCAAGCCTTCACCTACTGCGTAAATCATCAGTGCCGCGATGGCCGGCACCAAAGCGTCGAACCTATTAATAAAGCGCAACTCGGGGAATTTCAACCAATCGCGCACTTTCCGTTCGTTCATAACAAAACCGGCGTCACACGTGAACCATCCTGCGTGTGCCCACCAAAAACCGCCTTGCTGGGGCGAGTGCAAGTCTTGCTCTTGGTCTGAATGCTGGTGATGATGACGATGATGTGCCGCCCACCAAAGGGGCCCGCGTTGCGCAGAACTGGCGCCTAAGACCCCGAAAATAAATTGGGTAGTTCTGCTTGTTTTAAACGTTTTGTGGGCAAAATAGCGGTGATAAAATCCAGTAATCGCAAACATCCGTATCCAGAAAAACGCCAGTGCAAACATCACAGCAAAAGTGCTGGTGCCGGTAAAATATACTAGGAGGCATGACAGGTGCAGGGCAATAAATGGTATAACGCGGACTAGGTTGAACGCCCGTGAATCACTGTCGAGGTTGTCCGCGCCTGCGTCGGAATCAAACCATCGAACGATATTTAGTAACCAATGTCGAACTGGGGTCATACCCTTTAAGCCTTTAATTACTGATGGAAATTGCACCACTATGTACCAGAACAACTCTTCTGACGAAACCGTGAGCACTATTAACGACACTATACGTTCTGTTGCCATTGTTGGTTCAGGCGTGGCGGGCTTGACCGCAGGCGTTTTGCTCAAGGCTCAAGGGCACACTGTGACCCTTTTCGAGAAAAGCCGTGGCCCCGGTGGCCGGATGTCTACAAAACGGGTGGCCGGCACATCAGTGGACATGGGCGGCCAGTACTTTACAACGCGGAATCCGGATTTTCTGCCGTTTCTACGTCGGCATGCCGGCGAGCAAACTGTTGTTCCCTGGCACGGGCTGCTTGGCTATCAGCAGGATAACGGCGACTGGTCAGAGTTTCCCACCGAGCAACGTTACGTCGGTGCACCCAGAATGACCGCCATTACCCGAGGCTTGTCTGCAGGCTTGAATGTTCAGGCGCAGACCCGGGTAGCAAGGCTACACCGTGACTCGCAGGTAAAAAAATGGCATCTGCAGGACGCTGATGGCCAGAATCTGGGCGCATTTGACCAAGTTATTATCACCGCACCGCCGGCTCAGGCTCGTGAGCTGCTGGCAGACAGTAGCGCGGCGCAACTTGCCATCGAACTGAACACGGCGGTGGCACAGATTTTACCGTGTTGGGCGGTAGCAGTGAAGTTCAGCACTAACCCCTGGCCGCGCTTCCAGGGTGCCCGAGTCGCCAATTCACCCCTGTTCTGGGTAGCGGATAACACCAGCAAGCCGGGTCGCGAGAACGCATCTGATGAACCTGCTGCGGGCCATTGGTGGGTGCTGCATGCAACTCCCGAGTGGACAAATGCCCACGTAGATGACGACCCCCAGCAAGTGGTAGACGCCTTAATAGCGGCTTTTGCCGAACTGAGCGGTAACGCTGAACCGGCGCTTGAAACCTTAACCCACCGCTGGCTTTACGCCCGTTCGGATGCCGGTGGCGAACCTCAGCCTGGCCACCTCTGGTTTGCCAGCGAGCAACTTGGGCTGGCCGGTGATTGGCTGGCAGGTGGGCGCATAGAAGGCGCCTACAACAGCGCCGTGGGCCTGGTGGATGCTATCGGTGGATCGGAGCAGGCGTAAACGGCCGCGTGTAAAAATGGGTGATGATGCCGTCGCCAAACTTACTGAAAAAAGCGCTGACGTCGGTGATTTTCTGCAGCGACCTGCGTCGGTTGACGGGGTTGCGCATAAGCACCTTTATGCCGTTGAAATTATCCTGAATATTGGAAAAACGTGTATACATCGAACAGGTCACCACATTGGCCGGGTTTAGCGCCAGCTGCCCGGCCAGCCAGTGGCTGTGTTGGGCGATGGCGTCTGGGTTCAGATCTTCCCGGGTATCCAAGTGTTGCAGTTTTACCCGGTTCACGATGCAGAATGAAAAGCTTTCTGGCTGGCGTCGCGCCACTTTACGAAACGCTTCCCAAAAGAAGTTGTCCGTTAGCTCCGCAAACCACTGCATATTGCTCAGACATGTATCAATCCAGTGGAAACTTTCTTCATCATCCAATACTTCGTTGATGGCCTCGCGCAGCAGCCAGTCAAAACCCAGCGCTGTTTTGTGGGCATACACCTTGCGATACATCTGATAACGGCTGTAAACGAAATCCTCCAGTGCGCCCAAGCCCTTCTGGGTGATGGCCAGTCCTAGCCACGGCTCATGGGGGTTCCAGCCAAAGCGCAGGTTGCTCAACAGGTGGTCCAGATTAAAGCCGCCAATGGTGACAGACGAGTGAAAACCATCTCGCAGCATGTAATCGGCTCTGTCAGCATCGATTTCGCCGGATACGATAGACGACAGCAAGTTCATGACCATTCCTGGAATATCGTTTTCCACAATGGCACCGCCGTGAGCATCAGCCCCGGCGATAAATTCCCAAAAAGTCACTGCGTGCTTGCAGAAAGTAGGGCTTGGCTTTACTTCTGTGGTTTCCATAATGCCAATAACGTCGACCGCGTTCAGCCCGGCGGCGGCCAAATCTATTGCGCTCAGAACATCGTGCGCCACGCGCACGGAATAATGCTCGTGCTCCAGTTCCTCCGGTGGCTGCGGGTGGTACTGACGAAAGTCCACATCGGCCCACAAATCCTCAAATCTTCCTGGCCGCGACATCAGTTCGCGAATGTGCCGAGCTTGGGTGAACTGGTGAGAAAAGCTGGAGTGACCGCTGTCGTGAAGCAGGCAGCCCAAGCGAATGGTCTTGGCTAGATAGTCGATAGCGTCAAGTTGGCTCAGGTTCAGGTCGGTTTGTTCACTGAGTTGGCGCTCGCGCAGATAGGCGTCGATCATCGCACGGAACATGCGTGTGCCCACGTGCATCACACCAATGCTGTGTAAGAATCGCGAGTGGGTGGCGCCGGGAAACACCAGGCTGAGAATGTCGTTCTGGCAGATATTGCGCAGGCGCTGGAACAGTGGGTGGTCTATCACCTCTATTTCATGACGGTACAGGGGAATGGCCCCGTGAACCGGATCCATAATCAGTTTGTCGTAGGCTCCGAGCAAGTCGTTTACGGCGCGCCTCATAATCGGCTTTCCCTAAAATTGATGATACTCTTGGCTTGGTGATGATTTCGTAATGATTTTGTAATCGTCTCGTATCGGTTTTTGTACCGGTTGTTATATCACAGAGGACTGTCAGAATAAGCCTTGTATTCTCTGTTTTCCGCTTCTCGTCAGTCGTTTAAGGCAGCTGCCATGGTTTCGCGTACTCAGCGCATTCTGATCATTGATTCTGACGCAAATGCACGTGCTGAACTGTCCCGTTATTTGGAAGTTCGCGGCTTTTACGCGTTGGGTTATTCAACTCCGTCAGCGGCCATTGAGCTTTACGATGGGCCAGCACCGGACATCATATTTGCAGATTTACCGTCAGACGCCATTCGGGACGTGGCAAACCACCTCGAAAACAGCGAATATTTTATACCGATTGTGGCCTGTGCTGAACAGGCCACAGGTGCTGATGTTGTAGCGGTCATGCGAGCCGGTGCTTCAGATTTCCTGCTAAAACCCTGCAGTTCAGACCGTAACGCTCTGGACGATGTCATTGCAAAGCTGCTTGAGCGAGCACGAATCAATCGCTTGAATCAGCTATACCGTCAAGAGCTGGAAGATGCCAATCGGGAGTTGCGATCGGGTATGTCCGAGCTCAGCGCGGATCACCGGGCCGGCCGTAAAGTGCAGATGAAAATGTTGCCAGAACACAACATGGAAGTGAACGGCGTGGTTATTGATCATCTGATCAAGCCATCATTGTTTCTGAGCGGCGATTTTCTGGACTATTTCAAGTTAACCGATGACAAAGTTATGGTGTACATCGCAGATGTGTCTGGCCACGGTGCCAGCTCTGCGTTTGTTACAGTATTACTGAAGAATCTGACGAGCAGGCTGCGGCGTGACTTAAGGCGCGGGTTTAATGATGAAATCATGCACCCTGAGCTCTTCTTACAACGTATAAACTCAGAGCTTTTGGATACCGGCTTAGGCAAACACGTCACTATTTTCATGGGCATCATTGACCTGAAAACACGGGTTTTGAGCTACACGGTAGGTGCTCATCTCCCGATGCCTATTATCGCGTTTGAAGATCAGCCGGCAAGATTTTTGGAAGGTAGCGGGCTCCCCGTCGGGCTGTTTGAAGAGCCGGAATGGCAGGTACTTGAGCTGGCGTTGACGGCGCCGTTCCGGTTGCTAATGTTTTCAGACGGTATCCTGGAGGTCATACCGGCTAAAAGCCTGGATGAAAAGGAACGAACACTACTTGAACTCGTATCGGGAGGTCGTCACACTATCGCCTCTTTGAGCGAGGCTTTGAATCTCGATGAAATGACGGAATTACCCGACGATATCGCTATGGTGTCGGTCACTGATGTGTTGAGTGATTCAGAAAGCCCGTCGTCCTAAACAGTGGCAGTATGGAAAATGGCTGGTTATAAAATTCTGCAAGCGGAAGAAAAAGGCATTTATGTCTTGAGGTTTGTTGGTGAAATACGCCTAAATCTGTGCTCGACGCTGGACAACTTGGTTGAATCCATTACTCAGGATCCCAATTTCAGAACCGTGGTCATCGATTTGTCTGAAACGGAAGTCATCGACAGCACAACTCTGGGACTTTTGGCAAAAATAGCATTGGCTGCCAAAAAACAGAGCGGATGCACGCCCAGCCTGATTTCCACCCACCCGGATATCACACGCATCATCGTTTCGATGGGTTTCGACAGTATTTTTATTATTGTCAGCGAGCCGGTCTCCAGCATGGAGCGCCTGGAAGAAATTCCGGAGTTGAAGGCGAGTGAACAACAGGTTCGCGACAAAGTACTGGAAGCCCATAAAATACTGATGAGTATGAACAGTCACAATCGGGAAGAATTCAAGAATCTGGTTCACGCCCTGGAATGCCAAGAAACCGGCTGAGCGAAAAACGGAATGATCATTCCTGCAAAGTGAAAAAACCTATGTCCGAAAACACAGCAGCGCCCGAGCAGGGCAACTCTTCCAGTCTGCCGGTCTGCCATGACGTAGCGGTGCTCGGCGGCGGCAGTTTCGGTACAGCCATGGTCAAGGTGCTGGCTGAAAATGGCCATAGGGTACATTTTTGGATGCGTGACCAAGCTCAAGCCGACAGCATCCGCGAAACCGGTCAAAATGAGCGCTACATGCCCGGCATTGCGCTGGCAGGTGATATAGAACCCACTACAGATTTTCCCGGCGCAGTTGCCAGCGCTGAAATTGTCTTTGTTGCAATTCCATCAAAAGCCTTTCGTGACGTTATTCACCAGCACGCCGATTGTTTCCGCGATGGCCAGATAGTCGTTAGCCTGACTAAAGGTATTGAAGCCCAGGGTTTCAAGCTAATGAGCGAGATACTGCAGGATGAAATTCCTCAATGCCGTATTGGTGTGCTCAGCGGCCCCAATTTGGCAGCGGAGATTGTAAATCGTGATCTGACCGCCACCGTCATAGCCTCAGAAGACCCAGAAGTGCGCGCCTGCGTTCAAAATCTGCTGGGCTGTGAGTATTTTCGGGTTTACGCCAACGTGGATATGTACGGTGTGGAGCTGGCGGGTGCATTGAAAAATATTTATGCCATTGTCGCCGGGCTAGGCTCTGCTCTGGAGATGGGCGAAAACGCCAAAGCCATGCTGATTACACGTGGCATGGCGGAAATGAGCCGCTTTGCAGTCAGTTTGGGGGCCAATCCTATGACCTTCCTGGGGCTTGCCGGCGTTGGTGATCTGATTGTGACCTGCACATCCGCTAAAAGCCGGAATTTCCGTATTGGTTACGCCATTGGCAAAGGCAAGCCGCTTGATGAAGCCGCGGCGGAGCTGGGGCAGGTTGCAGAGGGCATTTACACTTTGAAACTGGTGCGCGAAAAATCCGAGGCCATGGGTATTCAAATGCCGCTGGTGCACGGCTTACACGAAATTCTATATGGCAATGCGTCTGTAAAGGCTGTTATCAGCGGCTTGATGACGGCCGCGCAGAACTCCGATGTGGAGTTTATCCTGCCGCGCACCATTGTTTAATCGCGGCCTAATAGCGATCCAATATCGACGTTTTTAAAGTTAATCATGCGGTTAGAGGTTATTGATGAAGCTTCTTATAATGCGCCACGGCGAAGCGGGCCGGCACGCACAGGATGACCAGCGCGAGCTTACCGATGCGGGCAGGCAACAGGTTGCCCGAGTAGCTGCCCAGCTAGCGGAAAGTGATAGCCGCCCTGAGCTTATATGGTGTAGCCCCTTGGTGCGTGCCCGGCAAACCGCTGCGATAGTGGCTGAAATATTGAATTGTCCGGTTGAAGAAAAGCTGTTCATTACGCCAGACGACGATCCTGCTCATTGCCTGGGCGCCTTACTGGCCAATACGGCTTCACCGTTATTGCTGGTATCGCACATGCCATTGGTAGGCGTGCTCACCAGCCTGTTGACAGAAGGCGACAGGCGTGGCGCAGCGTTCATGACAGCCCAGGCCGTGCTGCTGGATATGGCCACTGTCGGCCCCGGCTGCGCTGACCTGAAAACCTGTTTTTCACCTGACCTTTACCGCAACGACCCGTCAAGGGAGGTGTCTATGAGCCAACAGTCGATAGATCTGGAGCCGCTCACAAAGTCTGTTCCTGCCAAAGGTTTACCGCCACTTCAAGACTGGCACCCGCCGCTCTCCGGCGATATGGAAATGCGCATAGATCGTAGCTGTCAATGGTGGTTCAAAGGAAATCTTATAGGGCGCGAGGCGCTGGTGAAGCTGTTTTCCAGCATATTACGGCTAGAAGACGACGGCGAGTATTACCTGATTTCACCGGTCGAGAAATGGCGCATTCAAGTGGACGACACACCGCTGTTGGCTCATTCGTTAACGGTGAGCGGGCAGGGCGAACAACAAACGTTAACGCTAACCACCAATGTCGGAGAAATCCTCAGTATTGGCGCCGACCACCCGCTGCAAATCGAGACCTACGGGGAAACCGGTGAGCCCCGACCGTTGATAGCGGTGCGCCATGGTGTGCACGCACGACTGGTGACGGCGGCTTACTACGAATTGGCGGATTTGGCCGTTGAGCGTATAGTGGATGGAGAATCCATGGTTGGTGTGTTCAGCAAAGGAAATTTCTTTAAATTGACAGGCAACGGTTGAAAACTCTACCTGCGCCCCAAAAAATGACGAGTATCGCGGTTTAGTCGTTGTTAAGCTGGGTACACATGAATTCAATACAGTCATTTAAGACAAGCAAGGAGATCACATGGCACAACCCCGCGTTGTATCCATCCACTACACTCTCACCAATGACCAGGGAGAAGAACTGGATTCCTCCCGCGTAGAAGGTCGGGAGCCGCTGTCTTACCTGGAAGGCGCACAGAACATCATCGGTGGGCTGGAAAGCGCACTGAATGAAAAAACCGTCGGTGACGCCATGAAAGTAACAGTGGCCCCTACTGAAGCTTATGGCGAAAAGAACGACGAGCTGGTTCAGCCGGTTCCTCTCAGCGCATTCGAAGGCGTAGAGTCTATTGAACCGGGTATGCAGTTCCAGGCAGAGACGCCGAATGGCCCTCAGGTGGTACGCGTCATTGAAGTAGGTGACGAAACCGTCACTATTGATGCCAACCATCCCCTGGCTGGCGAGACCCTGCACTTTGATGTTGAAGTTGTTGAAGTTCGCGACGCAACAGACGAAGAACAGGAACACGGCCACATTAACTGATCTATTGTGAACTGTGCGTAAAAAAGGCTCCCGAGGGAGCCTTTTTTTTGCCTGATACTATTACATGTTCGGGTAGTTTGGACCGCCGCCGCCTGCTGGCGTTACCCAAGTAATATTTTGGGACGGGTCTTTAATGTCGCAGGTTTTGCAGTGTACGCAGTTCTGCGCGTTAATCTGGAAGCGTTTGCCGCTGCCATCTTCCGCTGCAACCACCTCATACACGCCTGCAGGACAATACCGCTGAGCCGCTTCGTTGTACTTCGGCAAATTGTGCTCTATCGGGATGCTTGGATCTTTCAGCTGCAAGTGAACTGGCTGATCTTCTTCATGGTTGGTGTTAGAGATAAACACCGACGTCAACTTGTCGAAGGTCAGTCGATTGTCCGGTTTCGGATAGCTGATCGACTTGCAGTCAGCAGCCAGTTTCATCGTATTGTGATCGGCCACAGTGTCGTGCAACGTGAAAGGCAAGCTGCGGCCTAGAATATTCTGCTCCAGATACGCCAAGCCACCGCCAATGATCGGGCCAAATTTGTGAATACTTGGGCCGAAGTTACGGTCTTTATAGAGCTCTTTATAGAGCCAGCTGTCTTTGAAACGGTCTTCAAAGCTGGTGATTTCCTCACCGCTTTTACCTGCATTCAGCGCTTCAAATACCGCTTCTGCGCCTATCATTCCAGATTTCATGGCCGTGTGAGAGCCCTTAATCTTGGAGAAGGTCAGGGTTCCGGCGTTACAACCCAGTAGCAGGCCTCCTGGGAAACTCATTTTGGGAAGGCAATTAAAGCCGCCCTTGGTGATGGACCGGGCGCCGTAAGACACGCGCTTGCCGCCTTCCAGATGCTTTTTGATTTCCGGATGGTGTTTGATCCGCTGCATTTCATCAAACGGGCTCAGGTGAGGGTTGCTGTAGTTCAAATCGGTAATCAGGCCCACATACACCTGGCCACCCTCAAGGTGATACAGGAAGGAACCGCCGGTAGAGTTACTTTCACTCAATGGCCAGCCCGTGGTGTGCACGACCAGGCCCGGTTCGTGTTTGGCTGGATCTATGTCCCACAGCTCTTTAATGCCAAGACCGTAGTGCTGGGGATCCTTGCCAGCGTCTAGTTTGAATTCGTTGATCAACCGTTTGCCCAAGTGACCACGGCTACCTTCTGTGAACAAGGTATATTTAGCGCGCAGCTCCATTCCGGGCATGTAACTGTCTTTATGGCTGCCATCACGGGCGACGCCCATATCACCGGTAATAATGCCTTTCACCTGGCCGTCTTCAACAATTGTTTCCGAAGCCGCGAAACCGGGATAGACCTCAACACCGAGCTCTTCGGCACGCTCACCCAGCCAGCGGCAAAAATTACCCAAGCTAATAATGTAGTTGCCGTGGTTGTGCATATTCTTTGGCACAAAAGCATTGGGTATCTTTGTGGCCTTTTCCTGATCTTTAAGCAGGAAAATATCATCACGGGTGACCGGAGTGTTCAACGGTGCGCCCAGCTCCTTCCAATTTGGAAATAGCTCGTTCAAAGCGGTTGGCTCAAAAACGGTACCGGCCAAGATATGGGCGCCGATTTCGGAGCCTTTTTCCACCACGCAAACCGTTAATTCCTGGCTTGCATCCTGGGCGAGTTGCATTAGGCGGCAGGCCGCCGAAAGGCCAGCAGGACCACCACCGACGATCAGGACATCAAACTCCATCGATTCGCGTTCCACGTTAGTCTCCTCAACCATATTTTTTAAATGTTGGACAGTCACGACTGAACCGGGCTATTCAAAATCTGTGCGCTATTATACGTGTAAAAAACCCTGCAGACGACTGCGTGCTGCTAAAGTTAAGCTTGCGTTATATGTATGGTAACTCTTATTGCGTCTTTCTGGTACGCTAAACAAACGTTTGTTTTAATTGATTTGTGGGGATTTTCTCCCTGTTCTCAAGCCGCTACGGCTGTGTCGGCATGACCTAAACGGCGCCATTTGTATTGACCCGCTTTCGCTTTATCGGCAGAATCGATTCACTCTTGCAGCAAATAGTTCCATTGAATTTGCTGATACGTCTTTAAACACATCGTAGAAGAACGAGGAATCTATGAAGGTTCTGGTTGCTGTAAAACGAGTAGTTGACTACAACGTAAAAGTGCGTGTAAAGCCGGACAACTCTGGTGTTGATCTCGCTAACGTCAAAATGGCAATGAACCCATTCTGCGAAATCGCTGTTGAAGAAGCGGTTCGGCTAAAAGAAAAGGGTGTTGTGAACGAGATTGTGGTGGTTTCTATTGGCCCGAAGGCTTGTCAGGAGCAGATTCGCACCGCTCTGGCATTGGGCGCGGACCGTGGCATCCACGTTGAAACAGACGCAGAAATTCAATCTTTGCAGGTTGCCAAGCTGTTAAAAGCTGTGGCTGATAAAGAGCAACCCAATCTGATCATTCTGGGTAAGCAGGCCATCGACTCAGACAACAACCAGACTGGCCAGATGTTGGCCGCGCTGGCAGGTATGAGCTTAGGCACATTCGCGTCTGAAGTTGTGATCGACGGTGACAAAGTAAACGTAACTCGTGAAGTAGATGGCGGCATGATGACCGTTTCACTGACCTTGCCCGCGGTTGTTACCACGGACTTGCGTTTGAACGAACCGCGTTACGCGTCGTTGCCTAACATTATGAAAGCAAAAAAGAAGCCTCTAGAGTCTATTAGCCCGGCCGATCTGGGTGTTGATGTCACTCCGCGCCTGACAACTGTCAACGTGGAAGCCCCGGCTTCACGCCAGGCCGGTATCAAAGTGGCAGACGTGGCAGAGCTGGTTAACAAATTGAAGAACGAAGCGAAGGTGATCTGATGAGCATCCTTGTAATTGCTGAACATGACAACAGCAGCCTGAAGCAGGCGACCCTGAGTGTTATTGCAGCCGCCAAGGTTATCGGTGGCAACATCGATGTGTTGGTCGCTGGTGAAAACGTGGGCACCGTTGCGGAAGCCGCAGCAAAAGCTGACGGTGTTAATAAGGTGATGGTTGCTGATAACGCGGTTTATGGCCATTTTTTGGGTGAAAACCTGAGCCAGTTGATTGTTGAGCTGGCCGAGGGTTACACCCACATCCTGGCAGCTGCCGGCAGCACGGGCAAAGACACCATGCCCCGCGTAGCGGCATTGCTGGATGTGGCCCAGATTTCTGACATCATTCGAGTTGAAGCCCCAGACACTTTTGTTCGCCCGATTTATGCGGGTAACGCCATCGCCACTATAAAATCCAGCGATAGCGTTAAGGTGATCACCGTGCGCCCAACCGGCTTCGACCCGGTAGCAGCAGAAGGTGGCTCCGCATCGGTGGAACAGTTGGTCGTGGTAAAAGATGCAGGTTTGTCCACGTTTGTCAGTGAGCAAAAAGCGAAATCGGACCGCCCTGAGCTTGCTAGTGCCGGGATTGTCGTCTCTGGTGGTCGCGGCATGCAGAACGGCGAAAACTTCAAAATGCTGGAGCAGATCGCCGACTTGATGGGTGCCGCTGTCGGAGCATCTCGAGCCGCTGTTGACGCCGGCTTCGTGCCCAACGATATGCAGGTAGGGCAAACCGGAAAAATCGTTGCGCCACAGCTGTATATTGCCGTTGGTATCTCGGGTGCCATTCAGCATCTGGCGGGTATGTCTGACTCTAAAGTGATCGTTGCGATCAACAAGGACGAAGAAGCACCTATCTTCCAGGTAGCAGACTACGGCCTGGTTGCAGATCTTTTTGAAGCAATACCGAAACTTGAAGAAGAACTTAAGAAAGCGTAATAAAGTATTGTTTCTATTGAAAAAGGCACCTTATTGGTGCCTTTTTTTATGAAGTTACATTTAAAAACGCAGGTAGAAAAGTGATGAGTGCAAGTAAACAGCCCCCTTACGATCTGTTGGTGTTCGGCGCAACCAGTTTTGTCGGTCAGATTCTGACTCAGTATTTGTACGACACCCATGGCGTGGGTGGTGATGTTTCCTGGGCCATAGCCGGCCGCTCACAGTCAAAGCTTGAAACACTCAGAAACCAGCTGGGGACAGGCGCTGCCGATTTGCCGTTACTGGTCGCCGATGCTACCGACGAGCCAGCGCTGCAAGCATTGTGTATGCGCACCCGGGTTATTATTTCTACGGTCGGCCCTTATGCGATTTATGGCGAACCACTGATCAAAGCCTGCGTCGAAACCGGCACTGACTACTGTGACCTTACCGGCGAAGTACAATGGATCGGCAAAATGGTGTCGCGCTATGAAGCGGCGGCGAAAGAATCCGGTGCACGCATCGTTCATTGCTGTGGTTTCGACTCTATACCGTCAGACATGGGCGTCTGGTTCCTTCAGCAACAGGCAGAGAGCGCTTTTGGCAGGGTGTGCCTGGATGTGCGTATGCGCTTGAAAGCGGCCAAGGGAACGCTCTCCGGCGGCACAGTCGCGTCAATGATCAACATCGCCAAGGAAATGGCCGCCGATCCCGAACTGCGACGCTCTATGGCGAACCCGTTCTCCATCAGCCCCGCTGGCCATCGGTCAAAAACTCGCCAGCCTTCGCTCAAAGGCCCGGGGTTTGATAAAACCCTGAACAGCTGGCTGGCACCGTTTGTGATGGGCGCCATCAACACTCGCGTTATTCACCGCTCTAACGCTCTGCAAGATACACGCTACGGCCAGGAATTCACTTACGACGAAGCCGTTATGACCGGCCGCGGTGTGAAGGGCCGGTTGGCTGCTTACGGCATAACCGCAGCGTTGGCAGGGTTTTTCATGGGTTCTGCGGTGAAACCAACGCGCTGGGCTATTGAAAAATTCGTGCCACAGCCAGGAGAAGGTCCAAGCCCGGAGGCCCAGCAGACCGGGTTTTTTGACATGCGATTCGTGGGAAAAACAGATGACGGGCGTACGATCATTACCCAAGTTAAAGGCGATCGTGATCCGGGTTACGGCGCCACCAGCCGCATGATCGGCGAAGCAGCAACGTGCCTGGCATTTGACGTTCCAAAAAATCGGGACGGTGGTTTCTGGACCCCGGCATCCTTGCTAGGCCAGCCACTGCTGGAACGTTTAACCAGACGTGCCGGTTTGAGCTTTAACGTACTGGAAACCCGCTAAAGCGGGGCTCCAGTCAACGGCATGTTGCTGTCCTACCAGAGATTCTCGTAAAGCGCGGCGATCTGCTGTGCCGTTGGCACTCGCGGATTGTTGCCGGGGGACCCCGACGCCAAAGCCTGTTGAGCCATTGTCGGTATTAACTCAAAGAATTTGGCGCGATCAATTCCAAAGCCGCCAGGGGTGGGTACCTGAAGCTCTTCATTGAGCGCATAGAGTTCTTTGAGCAGTTTCTGATTAGCGCTGTCGGTGGTGTCGGCCTCGTCAGCAACGCCCATGGCTCGAGCGCAGTCTGCGTAGCGTTCGGGCGCTGAGGGGATGGAAAACTCGGTAATGGTTGGTAACAGCATCGCGTTCGATAAACCGTGCGGCACATGAAACGCAGCGCCGATAGGGCGGCTCATGCCATGCACCAACGCTACGGACGCCGCCGAAAATGCGATGCCCGCCAAGGTTGAACCCAGCATCATGGCCTCACGGGCCGGTTTGTTGGTGCCGTCTTTATAGCTGGTACGCAGATTGGGTCCCAGCAAGCGCATGGCGGCCAACGCCTGGGAGTCGCTGTACAAATTCGCTTTCTGACTGACGTAAGACTCCATCGCGTGAGTCAGAGCGTCTATGCCGGTATCGGCGGTGGTTCGGGCAGGCACGGTCAGAGTCAGGTTGTAGTCCACCAGCGCCGCAACTGGCATAAAGCCAATGCCCACACAGAGCATTTTTTCATCACTGGTCTCATCCGTGATGATGGTAAAGCGGGTGGCTTCCGAACCTGTACCGGCGGTGGTTGGCACCGCAATTACTGGAATACCGCTTTCATTGACGATGCGCGGAAATTTGTAATCGCTCATTACCCCACCGAAGCGGGCTAATATCGAAATCGCTTTGGCGCTGTCAATCGGACTGCCACCGCCCAGGGCGACAATGCAATCGTAATCGCCGTTGCGAACCTGCTCAACGCCGGCTTGAATAGAGCCCACTGTAGGTTCCGGGACGGTATCGCTAAACACATCGGCACTGATCGAACGCTGCAACAGGCATGCCTTGAGCGATTCTGCATAGCCCAGTTCGACCATCATCCTGTCGGTAATAATCAGCGGCCGGCTGCAGTTAAGGCTGGCGAGCACATTGGGTAATTCTTCGCTGGCGCCGGCGCCAACCTGCAGAATGCGTGGAAGTATTATTTGCGAAGACATAGTAGATCCCGAAATTTTTATATTTGTATTAAAGCGCAATCGTAGCGGTGCCACCTGCCAGTGCATCCACACTGTGAGCCAGGCTGATCACCGTACGGCCCGCCAAACGTTGTTCCAAACGGCAGCATATGCGGTCGCGCAGGGCTTTGTCGACACCGGTGAATGGCTCGTCCAGCACGAACACGGTCGCAGGGCTTAGTAGCACTCGCGCCAGCGCGATGCGCCGGGCTTCGCCGCCAGACAGCAAATTGCCGCCACTGCCCAGCCAGGTATCCAGCTGGGCCGGCTCTTCGTCAAAGCGGTCTCCCATCTCGACCAAGTCCAGCACTTGCCACAGATCGTCATCGCTGGCCTCCGGGTTGGCCATTTTCAAGTTCATGCTTAAAGTGTCGTCAAACAGATAGGTTTGCTGAGTCAGGTAAGCAACCGGAAGGCTGCTAACGCTGCCGCTTGATGGGTGTATTAGCCCGCTTAAAGCGTCTGCCAGAGACGATTTTCCGCTGCCTGACCGGCCAGTAAAACCGAGCCACTCCCCGGGCTTCAGCTTGATACTGAGAGGGCGAGCCAGCAAAGGCTGACTGTCGCCGTAGCGCAGCTGCAAATCATCAACCGAGACCGCAAAATCGCCGTTATCAGGCGTTTCCAGGTCAGTTGTCTTCGCCAAGGTGACACCGCCGTGCCCAGCGCTTTCTGCGGTATCGCGGTTCAAGCGCCGGGCAGAGGCCACTGTGCCGCCAAGGCGGGAAAATGCGTCGGGCAACACGCCATACACCTCGCCCAATCCCAATAAAGCGATAGGCAGCAAAACCAGCACCGGACCCGACAGCATTTGCTGCTGGTACAAGCTAAATCCCATCCACAGAGCCACCACCACTGCCAGGTTTATCAACAGGTTCGAGCCTGCCAGGTGCCAGCCAGCTCGAGCCTCAATAGTGCATTGCTCACTGGTTAACTGTTCGGCCTGCTGCATCAACAAGGCGCTGTGGTCACGGGCATGGCCTGCAGCGGTGAGCTCTGCATAACCCTCAATGTGCTGAACCAACTGACTGCGTAGCGTGTCTTGGCGTTCACTCTGAGCCTGAGCCAGGGTATGGGTGCGCAGGTAGACAGCGCCTGTTGCCAATGCAAAAGCCAGGCCCAGGCACGCAGCGACCAAAACGCCGGTTTGTACACTAAACACCGTCGCGGCCAGGATAATAACCCCAACACTTACCAGCGCCGCCAGGGACGCAGGAGCAAGTAGGCGCAGGTAAAGTGTATCCAGTGCGTCTACATCGGTGAGCAAGCGTGACAGCCATTGTGCGCCCGTCATTGGCGAGCGCTGGCTGCGGGGCACAAAGGCCAGACGTTTAAACAGGGTTACCCGAATGTCTGCCAACAGTCGTAGCACGGTTTCGTGATTGTAAATTCGCTCCAGGTAGCGGAATACGGTACGCGAAACTGCAAACAGGCGAATGGCCGAGCCGGGCAGATACAGCTCGATCGTGGCCTGAATACCCATGGCGATCAATAAGCCAACCAGAGCTGTTCTGGTGATAAACCACCCAGACAACGCCAACAGAGAGATACCCGCAAGCAGCGTAACTAGAATCAAAAAAGCGCCAATCAGTAAGCGGTTACGGCGGTGGAAAACCAACTGCAACCAGGGGCGCAGAGCATCAATCATGGTGACCTCCTTCAGCAGTGGCCTGCAACCGGCCATCTACCACCTGCAGTACCCGGTCAGCCAATGCGAGCAACGCCGTGTGGTGACTGGAAAATACCAGGGTTTTTCCTTGCTGCTTCAATTTGGACAGGGTTTGCACAATGTGCTGTTCGCTGTCGGCATCCAGCGCTGCTGTGGGCTCATCCAGCAGGATCAGGTCATAATCTGCCACCAGAATACGCGCCAGGCTCAGGCGCCGTGACTGCCCACCCGACAAGCCCTGGCCATCTTCCATTACTTTGCTGTAAATGCCCTCTGCGCGTTCAGCAAGCAAAGGGCCCAGGCCAACCTGTGCCAGCGCGTCAGCTATCTCACTATCGCTGGCCTGCGGTGCGGTTAAGCGCAGGTTGTCGGCCCAGGTGCCATCAATCAAAAAGCCTTTTTGTCCTAACCAGCCAAACGCTTGCTGGCCCGGGGCTTTGTCAAAAATGGTAATGGCACCGCTTTGTGGGGCAATAAATCCCGCAATCATATTCAGTAAGGTGCTTTTGCCACCTCCGGAGGGGCCCGTTAGCGCAAGGGCCTGGCCGCGGCCAACGCTGAACGACACCCGGTCAAACAGCAGCTTGTTTTTGCTAAAGCCAGAGCCGAAGCCAACGCTGACGTCTTGAACCATCACCCCGGTGCTGTTCTGCGAAGGAGCAGGGCGAACCCGCTGGCCAGTCGACTCTGACGCTTTAAGCCGGCTGAAAATTTCAGCGCCGGCACCCAAAGCGGATGCACGATCGTGATAGTGCTGTGACAACGTGCGCAAGGGTTGAAAGAACTCCGGTGCCAGCAGCAACACCAATAAACCGGAAAACAGCGTTAAATCCGCTGCCGGGCCAAAAACGATGGAGCCCAACAGACCAAAGCCGATATACATGGCTATAACGGCGATGGCCACAGACGAAAAGAACTCCAGCACGGCTGACGACAAAAACGCCACCCGCAGGGTTTTCATAGTGATAAACCGGTATTGGTCCGAGCGCTGTTGCAGAACCTCGGAAGCGGGGCCAGTTTGCTGAAACAGTTGCAAAGTGGTCAGCCCGCGCACCTTATCCAGAAATTGGCCGGACAGGCGGCTGACGGTTTGAAAGTGCTGTTGATTCAGTGATTCAGCGCCCATACCTACCAATGCCATGAACAACGGAATCAGGGGTGCCGCCAACATTAAAAATATTGCCGCTAGCCAGTCTAACCAGAATACAAACGCTAAAATCATCAGCGGTAGCAGGGTGGCAATCAGCATTTGCGGCAGAAAACGTGCGAAGAAACCGTGCAGAGCATCAACGTGGTCAAGCCACTCGCGGCTATGGGTGCCAGCAGAAGACTGGTTCAGGCTTACCGGCCCGGTGGCTTGCCAACAATCGTTAAGTTGCTGACGTACCTGTTGGCGCACCTGCTGGCTGCAGCGCGACGCCAGAGTGGTTTGCCAGCCCTGAGCCAGCGCCCGCAGCCCTAACGTGGCCAATAATCCCAGAAAATACGGTGTCAATGCAGTCAAAGCGACTTTTTCCACCAGGCCCTGGTGAATAATCGTGGCTAACAAGGTCATTTGTACAATGGTAGCAAAGCCTGCAAACAAACCAGCTACCGCCGTTTTGATGACGCTTTTGCTGTGTGTCTTGGCCAAGCCCTGTAACCATTGATTCACTTCTGCACTAAGTGGTGCCGGCGACGAATCACCGGTACCACCGTTATTCAAGGCGCTAGTGTTTCGCGCATCGGGTTCAGCCACTTAGTGGTATCCCTCGGCGCGTACTTTGCCGCGGAATACCCAGTAGGTCCAAGCGGTGTACACCAGCACAAAGGGAATAACAATTAGTAGACCGACCAGCAGGAACAACTGCGAACTGTAGGCCGACGCGGCATCCCACAGGGTGTAGTTGGGCGGCACCAGGTAAGGCCAGCGGCTTACAATTAGCCCCAGATACGTCGTGATGAACAGCCCCATGGTGGCTACGAACGGCATACCTTCAAGTCGGTTGCGCACAGAGCGGAAAATCTGAAACGCAAACAACAAGGTCAGAAACGGCAGTACCCAAATCACGGTCAGGTTTTCGAACCAGCGGTTACGCACCATGTCATCCACGAACGGTGTCCATACACCAATAATCCCGAACACAACCAAAACCGCCGTAAGAAGAGGCAAGGTGATCTTGTATGCCCATTCTTGCAGCCGACCTTCGGTTTTCTATGATCAGCCAGGTGGAGCCCAAGAGTGCATAGCCGGCAATCAAGCCAAGGCCAGTCATAATGGTGAACGGCGTTAACCAGTCCATCGCGCCACCGACGTAAACTCGATTGGCGGTTTCATAACCTTGAATGTAACTCCCTACCACCACACCCTGCGCAAACGCTGCCAAGGTAGAGCCGCCGGCAAACGCCCAATTCCACAAATAGCGCGAGCTCTGCGCCTTAAAACGGAATTCGAACGCAACACCCCGAAAAATAAGCCCGGCCAGCATCAGGAACACCCCGATGTACAGAGCGGGCAACAATATGGAGTAAACCAGAGGAAATGCCGCAAGCAGCCCGGTACCGCCAAGCACCAGCCAGGTTTCGTTACCGTCCCAAACAGGCGCCACCGAATTCATCATGGTGTCGCGATCGGGTTCCGAGGGCGCGAAGGGGAACAAAATCCCCACGCCCAGATCAAAGCCGTCCATCATCACATACATGATTATGCCGAAACCGATAATGAACGCCCACACCAGTGCTAAATCAATCATTCCCATGATCAGTGTTCTCCTTGGGTAACCGGCCGCCCTGTAATTTTACCAATTTCAAATTGAGTGTGCGCCGCAGACAGAGGACGTTTCGGCCGTTCGGTCAATGACTCAGGCTTTTCATAGTCTGCCTCGAGACCTTCAAACAAAACCCGCATCAAGTAGTAAAGACCGGCCGAGAACACCATCGAATACACCACCACATAACCAATCAGAGTGAACAGCGCCATAGTGCCGGTCAGTGACGGTGTAATGGCTGCTGCGTAATCGAGCATGCCGTACACCAGCCAGGGCGAGCGACCAGTTTCAGTCACAAACCATCCTGACAGTACCGCAAGAAATGGTGTAATACTCATGACGCGCAGACTCTGCAGAAACCATCTTGTGCGCCAGAATTTGCCACCACGACGCAGGACCAAGCCCGTCAGCGCGACCAGAATCATTAGCAGACCAAGGGCTACCATCACGCGGAACGACCAGAATACGATCGCAACCGGAGGCTGCTTATCAACCGCGACTTCATTCAGGCCCAAAATCTCGCCGTTCCAATCGTGGGTGAGCACGAGTGACGCCAGGCTGGGGATACCAATTTCGAAATGATTGGTCTGGTTTTTCTGATCTGGAATAGCGAATAGCAACAGAGGCACGTTAGTCCCGGTTTCCCAGTGGCCTTCCATCGCGGCCACTTTCATTGGCTGGTGCTCAAGTGTGTTCAAACCGTGAAAATCACCAACGACCGCTTGAGTCGGCGCCACTATTAACAGCAGCCACAAACACATAGACAGCGCTTTCCGGTTGGCATCTACTTCGCGACCCTTGAGCAGATACCAGGCGCTCACGCCGGCGACAACAAAGCCACCCGTTAAGAACGATGCCAGCACCATGTGGGTAAAGCGGTAGGGGAAGGAAGGATTGAAAATCGCTTCAGTCCAAGACGTCACGTAAAAAATGCCGTCACGCAGTTCGACGCCTGCTGGTGTGTGCATCCAGCTGTTGGCCGATAGAATCCAGAAGGTCGATATGAAGGTTCCGGTCGCCACCATAATGGCGGCAAACAAATGCACACCGGGCGGGACTTTATTACGGCCAAACAGCAAAACGCCCAGGAACGCAGCTTCGAGGAAGAACGCCGTTATCACCTCATAAGTCAGCATCGGCCCCAGAAAGTTGGCAGTCGCTTGGGAGAAATTGCTCCAGTTTGTACCAAACTGAAACGACATAACAATTCCGGACACCACGCCCATGCCAAAAACCACGGCGAAAATTTTGGTCCAGAATGAGGACAGGCGAACCCATGATTGATTGCCAGTTTTAAAGGCCAAGCCTTCCAGTACGGCAATATAAGAAGCAAGACCCACAGTAAATACTGGGAAAATGGCGTGGAAAGAAACCACGAATGCGAATTGTATTCGCGACAACAGGATGGGATCGAGTTCCATAGAACCTCCGGTAACTTCACACACAAGACCACGGGGCTTATGCCCCTGGCGCCGACAGCCTTTGGTACTTTTAGTGTTGTTGTTACCAGCAGGTTATTGCATCGTACTAGCTTATACAGACGCGCGCGTCGGACAGATTGTCGCACCCATGATCTATATTAAGAGCCGAAGACTGCGACGCACTCGAACTATAGCTTAGCTAGAGAAATTAACACCTTACAGGCGTGTCACGAATGGGATTTTACCAAGAAAAAATACTCCCGCACCTGATTTCCAAAGTATGCGCCAGTGAAGGCCTGATGGCGCTGCGCCAGAGCCTGGTGCCCAGGGCAAAAGGGATTGTGCTGGAAGTGGGAATGGGTTCGGGCATCAACCTCGCGCTATACCGGTCCAATGAAGTTGCGCGGGTATACGGCCTGGAGCCGTCGGCCGGGATGCGCCACAAAGCCATCGACAATGCCAACCGATCACCAGTGCCCCTAGAATGGCTGGATTTACCAGGCGAGGAAATTCCGCTGGCAGACGCCAGCATAGACACAGTCGTGCTCACCTTTACGCTGTGCAGCATAGCCGGCTGGGAAAAAGCACTGATCCAAATGAAAAGAGTTTTGCGCGCCGATGGCAAATTGCTGTTTCTGGAGCACGGCGAATCACCGGATGCCAAAGTTCAGCGCTGGCAACACCGAATAACGCCGGCCTGGAAGCGCATTGGCGGCGGCTGCCACCTGAACCGACCCATTGCCGACCTGATCCGCAGCGCAGACTTTGAAATCGTTGAGCTAGACACCTTCTATCTAGCAAAAGCGCCGCGCATTGCCGGCTACATTTATCGAGGTGTTGCGGTGCACTCAAAACAGATCTTTTAAATTAGAAGCCAATCCGAATTGCGTTACCGAACGTGGCCTTATACAATTCCTCGCTCAAAAACATCCCCTCGAAATGCTCCGATGGTGGAATAGGTAGACACAAGAGACTTAAAATCTCTCGACCTCACGGTCGTACCGGTTCGATTCCGGTTCGGAGCACCATTAGAATCAATAAGTTATAAAATTACTCTTCAGTCCTCTCCATCGCCGTCTTTCTCATGTAAACAGTTAGATGTGCAGCATCCCTCCAAAAATTTGCATTCTCGATACGTAATGGGCTTGGTCAGAAAACCACTCCACCGCATGGATAGTCTCACACGAAAACCGTCTAGTAGTGATCCTGCAATCGCGTCCATAATAGTTCGAACTTTCCAAAGCTGTAACTGTATGCAGTCTTGCTGTGCGAGCGAAAACGAGAGGTCAGGCGATTACTTGGCGACACTGGGTGGAATGAGCTAAGCTCTTGTTAACGTGCGGATTTAAGGCCTCAAGATCAAAGATGGATGCGGATTTATGTGGAACGCCCTTATTTTGCAATATCGCGGAACGCGGTCTAATAACTATTAGGCACCCAAATATGGATGAAGATATCCGTAAGATTCTTGAGCTGATGGAGGTCTCGTTTAGAGATTTCGAAGAGGCTATGCGGGAAAAACCCAATCTCGTCCGGAAATCGTTCGGCGAGGTTTACCGCTTTCAAGAAAAGGACATCTACCAGGCTATTATTCAGAAGCTGGCGCATGCTCAAAGTACGTTACGAGCAGCTCTAGTCTTGCTTGAACATGGGTTCGTGCACGAGCAAGCTGCTGTGCAACGGGTTTTAGATGAGGCAAATGAGGACATCCTATTCCTCGTTTATGCAGTCACCAATGACAGCATCACAGAGCTACACGAAAAATTCTTGACTGTTTTTTGGGAGGAGGAGTTTAACGATTCAGGCGACCCACTCACGTCGGAGCAGAAGCGCCCAATGGTCTCGAGAAAGAAAATCAGGGCTTACATAGCGAAAATAGAAGGGGTGGAATTATACCTCAGCCGGGGAGTCGAGCTGGCTCGATCAATTAATAAAGCATACTCAGGTTTTGTGCATGGGGCATCCCTCACATTATGGATAAATATGGAGGGTACCCGCCAAGGTTTCACATCAAGGGAATGCTTGGCACACCTCGCATCGAAGAGCATGCGCGCGACCTATGAAATTATATGTATAGGACATTTATATCGCACATCCTCGTCGCAAAAGCGCTAGGTGCTGGCAAGCATGCGAAAATAATGACCAAGTATCTTAGGCATTTTGAAAAGAATGCTGGCAAAGATTATGGCCCAAATGCCTAACCAGTCATTCCAGTTCGCTCCGGCCCTGACGGGCCCCCGCCGGACGGCCTTTTCTCCGCTTCGCTACGCAAAGACCGCCGCTGAATATTGGTGTTATGCATTAAAAATAAGGAGTCAGAGATGAATTCTAGCCATATCTTTTGGCCCGTCCTGGCACAGGTTTTCCTGACCTTAGCGATGTTTGTCTTTCTTGGTGCGAGAAAGGCCAGGGCTGTGAAAACTGGCCAGGTTAACCGGCGACAGGCAGCATTGGATAGTCGGGTATGGCCGGAGGACGTGGTCCAAGTTTCCAACAATATTGCCAATCAATTTGAAGTCCCGGTCCTTTTCTATGTCCTTTGTCTGGTTCTCGACAGTATTCACGCTGCCGGAACTATTGCGGTCGTTCTGGCTTGGCTCTTTGTCGCTAGCCGGTACGCCCATGCATACGTGCACGTGGGTTCAAACTATGTGCCAGTGAGAATGCGCCTTTTCATTTTCGGGTGTTTGGTGCTTTTGGCTATGCTGGTGATAGCAGTCTGGAAATTGGCCGGCAAAACCGTTGCCCCATAACGCCTCAATCCGCGACGCCCAAGCTGCAAAATGCTTGAACGGCACTTGCCATTTCATCATCAGGTGAATGTGTGGGTTTTCTCCCAGCACTTCGCCTGTTTCCTTGTCTAGGGTGTCAGGGCTTTCTGCCACCCACAAATAGGCCAGCGGCTCTGCTGTAAGGCGTATGGGTGTATATCAGGTGATTTTCAGCATGCGCTGATTTCAAAGTACACACGCCCATAACCCCGTTTCTCCGCCGGTCGATGATTTGCAGAGAGCTTTTAGAGGGACCATTGGTTTACTTATGTAGCACATCATTAGATTGCTTGGTAAGTTAGTGCTTTAGGCGTTGGCGTTACTGGCGTAATGACTAGAACCGTGTAACGTAAAGGGCTGTCCGCTAACCGGACCATAATTTCAGGAGTGCATTTGTGTCTAAGTCTGAGCAGTTTGCCAGCGACAATTACAGTGGTATTTGCCCGCAGGCCTGGGCCGCTATGGCCGAGGCCAACCGGTCGGACGAACCAGCCTATGGTGAGGACATCTGGACCCAGCGGGCCTCTGATGGCCTGCGCGCGCTTTTTGATACCGACTGCGATGTCTACTTCGTCTTTAACGGCACCGCCGCCAATTCGCTGGCGCTGGCCTCTATCGGCCAGTCGTTCCACAGTGTGATCTGCCATGAGATGGCGCACATCGAGAACGACGAGTGCGGAGGGCCGGAGTATGCGTCCAATGGTGCCAAGCTGTTGCTAGGGCATGGGCCCGACGGCAAGCTGACGCCAGCCAGCATCGAGCAGCTGGTGACCAAGCGCAGCGACATCCACTTTCCCAAACCTAAAGCCCTGAGCCTCACCCAGTCGACGGAGCTGGGTACCGTTTACACGCCCGAAGAACTGCGTGCCATCCGAACAGTGGCCGATCGCCATAAGCTCAGTATTCATATGGATGGCGCCCGCTTTGCCAATGCGGTGGCGGCGCTGGACGTACATCCTTCGGAGATTACTTGGAAAGTGGGCGTTGATGTTCTGTGTTTCTCCGGCACCAAGAACGGCCTGGCGCTGGGTGAAGCGGTTGTGTTCTTCAACCGGAAACTGGCGGAAGATTTCGAGTGGCGGTGCAAGCAGGCCGGACAGCTTGCGTCGAAGATGCGCTTTATCTCTGCGCCTTGGTGCGGTTTGCTGGCAGACAATGTCTGGCTGGACAACGCCCGCCATGCCAATGCCTGTGCAAAAAGACTAGCCGATGGGCTGGTGGGGCTGCCGGGAATTGAGCTGCGCCACCCGCGCCAGGTGAACGGTGTGTTCGTGGAGTTGCCGGAATTGGTCCAGACTGCGCTCCGCGCCAAGGGTTGGCGGTTCTATAATTTTATTGGTGGCTGCTCACGTCTGGTGTGTTCCTGGTCCACCACCGACGCCCAGGTGGACAAGTTTCTATCGGACTTGCGCGCACTGGTGTTATAAATCCGCCGTTGTTGAATTGAGAAAAGCAGCTTCACTGGGTTGTCACAAAGTGCTTGACCACTTCAGGATGGGCAAAAGACAAGACCTGACCCTGAATACTTTGACCGGACATACACCAGACTAGCCGCTTAACAAATCAAAGCACTCGGGTGCAGTGAAGCTGCGCCAGTGTTTGAGGCGTTATATTTCAAGGAGTGATTTTTGGAACTCGTCATGGTCGTTAAGGCCATGGCTGTTTTCGTCGGTTCACGGTCTGGCTTTTAAGGAAGTTCGGATTTCACTGAACCAGGACGATATTCGCGCCACTATCGCCCAGCACACTGATGCAGGAAAAGTCCCTTTGCTTCAGGACGGTGATTTGACCGTCTGGGATTCGCTGGCAATTTGCGAGTACATTTCAGAGCAGTATCTGGATGGCGGCGGATGGCCGTTGAGCGTATTCGGCTTTAGGGTTTTGCGAGCGCCCAGGTAATCCTCAAGGGTAGGGTTCCACTCGCATTTGTCGAAAAATCTCTTGTGTCCTTACGTAGAAAAAATCGATCAAATAGTAGCGGATTTCTTCCAACAACTGCAATATTCACTTTCTAGGAAGTAATCGTAACCGTTTGTTTTATAAGTATTATTAATACAAAAACCAACGTCTTCAAAGAAGTACGAAAATAACTTAAACTCTTTCCAGCTGGTCACGATAGCTTTAACTTAACGGTCTCGTGTTTAGTAGACGCTTTTCAATTTTCCTCCGAAACAACGCTTTCCTGACTTTAAAGCGGTTTTTATGTCTTGATCGCATTCATTCTCCCGTTATGCAATTTCAGCTAAACGCGAACAAGCCACTTGATGTTCTTTGGACAACACCTGCAAGAGGGGCTTTTGTTGCGCGCACCCTTTGTTAGCATGCGGGCAACGGGTTCGGAAAACACAGCCTGAAGGCGGGCTGATCGGAGAAGGTACATCCCCCGTTAATAACTGAATTTTCTTACCACGCTCTACTTTTGGGTCGGGTACTGGTACGGCTGATAGCAATGCCTTGGTGTACGGATGTTTGGGATTATCGTAAAGCGCACGTTTGCTGGCTAACTCGACGACATTGCCCAAGTACATCACCAAAACGCGATCTGAAATGTGTTTTACCACACTCAAATCGTGCGCGATAAACACCAAAGACAACCCCATTTCCGCTTGTAACTCTTTTAGCAAGTTGACCACCTGAGCTTGGATCGATACGTCCAAAGCAGACACCGGCTCGTCGCACACGACTAATTTAGGTTTCAGAATCAAAGCGCGCGCAATACCGATTCGTTGACATTGGCCACCGGAGAACTCATGTGGGTAACGGTTAATCACATTGGGTAACAAGCCTACGCGATCCATAATCTTACGAACTTCAGCTTTCACCGCGTCTTTTGAAAGCTCTGGTCGAAACGTATTGAGTGGTTCGGCGATAATGTCCCCTACCGTCATACGAGGGTCCAGAGACGCCAAAGGATCCTGAAAGATCATTTGCAGCTCTTGGCGTTTGCTGCGCAGTTGTTTTTTATCGAGATTCGTTAGATCTTGGCCAAGCCACACCACATTACCTTCGGTAATGGGCACAAGACGCAGTAAAGCGCGGGCGAGAGTCGACTTACCACAACCGGATTCGCCGACTACGCCAAGGGTTTCGCCGGCGTAAATGGTTAAATTGACGCCATCGACGGCTTTTACCGCTTGGCCTTTTTGCCAAGGCCAAGCGTTATCGGATTTGATATTGAAGTGGACTTTTAAGTTGCTCACTTCCATTAGAATGTTATCTGAGGTGTTCATTAGGTAACCCACCCATCCAGGGGTTTATGACAAGCACGTAGCTGACCCGGTGCAAACTCTTGCAATGTCGGCATACGTTCTAAGCAGCGCTCTTTGGCGAATTCACAGCGCGCGTGGAACGGGCAACCCGGTGGCAAATGTAATAAGTCAGGTGGATTTCCCGGAATGGTAGACAGCATATCGTCATCGGCGTCCAGGCGCGGAATGGCGTTTAGCAGACCTTGCGTATAGGGATGTGTTGGTCGATAAAATATGTCTTCTGCGGTACCGTATTCCATGGTTTGTCCGGCGTACATCACCAATACTTTGTCACACAATCCTGCAACCACGCCCAGGTCATGAGTGATCATGATGATGGACGTATTGAAGTCGTCTTTTAATTCGTTCAGCAAGGTTAAGATCTGCGCTTGCACGGTGACGTCGAGCGCCGTGGTTGGCTCATCGGCAATCAGCAACTTAGGTTGACACAGCAGCGCCATGGCGATCATTACGCGCTGCCTCATACCGCCGGAAAATTCGTGTGGGTACATTTTCATGCGTTTGCGCGCTTCGGGCATTTTGACGGCGTCGAGCATCTTGACCGAGGCCTCAAACGCCTCGGCTTTACTCATGCCTTTGTGCAAAGTGAGCACTTCCATCAGTTGCTTGCCGACTTTCATATAAGGATTCAAAGAGGTCATTGGATCTTGAAAAATCATCGCAATTTCTTTAGAACGAATGCGATTCATTGCTTTTTCATTCAGGTTAAGAATATTTTGCTCGTTAAAGCGTGCTTCCCCTTCGATAACGCCATTGCCGGCTAGCAATCCCATCAGCGCAAAGGCGGTTTGGCTTTTACCAGAACCCGATTCGCCAACAATACCTAAGGTCTCGCCTTGTGCCAAAGTGAAATTCAGGTCATTCACCGCTGTCACAAAACCATCTGGCGTTCTGAAATTCACTCGTAAATTTCTGACTTCTAACAAATGCTTTGTCTGTAATACGCTCATAGGGTTTCCTCCTTAGCGGTCTTTTGGATCAAGCGCATCGCGTAAGCCATCGCCGAGGAAGTTAAAACAAAACAGAGTAACGACTAAGAAACCGAGCGGCCAAGCCAATTGCCAGATGGCAATTTCCATGTTTTGAGCACCTTCTGATATCAGCGCGCCCCAGCTGGTCATAGGCTCTTGAACCCCTAAGCCTAAAAAGCTGATAAAAGATTCCAGCAAAATCATGTTCGGTACCAGCAAGGTGGCGTAAACCACCACGATACCGAGAACGTTTGGCACAATGTGACGCAAAATAATTTTCGGCGTTGATACGCCACACGCGTGAGCGGCCTCAATATATTCTTTGTGTTTCAAACTCAGGGTTTGACCGCGAACGATCCGTGCCATATCGAGCCATGAAATAGCGCCGATGGCGACAAAAATTAAAAAGATATGACGACCAAACAAAGTCATCAAAATAATTACAAAAAACATGAAGGGAAAGGAGTTCAAAATCTCTAGAAACCGCATCATCACACTGTCGACACGCCCACCAATGTAGCCAGACGTGGCACCGTAAAGCGTGCCAATGACAATCGCCACGGCGCTGCCCATGATGCCAACCAATAGGGAAATTTGTCCGCCTTGCATGGTGCGAACAAAAATATCGCGTCCCAGGGAATCTGTTCCAAAATAGTGGCCATTTTCTATGTTTGGACGACCTAATACCGAAATATCAGAGAGCGCTTCCCAATCGATGTCTTCGTAATGCCATTGGCTGAATAGTGGCGCTAATAGGGCAATGGCAGCAATTAAACAGAGCACAACCAAGCTGATCACCGCGGCCTGGTTAGAGAAAAAGCGACGACGTGCGTCTTGCCACAAACTGCGACCTTCTACGTCTACCACTTTTTCGGCGAACTGTGCGACGGCCTGAATTTTGTCTTTCGTAGTAATCACAATAGCAAGGCCTTAGTAGCGGATTTTCGGGTCAATAACAGCGTATAAAATATCGACAATGGCATTGAAAAGAATCGTGAGTGTGCCAACCAAAATGGTGACCCCCATAACCATGGAGTAATCGCGATTCAAGGCGCCATTGATAAAGTGCTGACCAATACCGCCAGTGCCAAAATACACATCGACAATGACTGACCCTGTCACAATGCCGACAAACGCAGGTCCAAGGTAAGAAACGACAGGCAGCATGGCGGGACGCAACGCGTGCTGGAGAATAATGCGATATTTTGGCAAGCCTTTGGCCCGCGCGGTGCGGATAAAATTGGAATGCATGGTTTCAATCATGCTGCCGCGAGTGATGCGGGCGATCTGTGCAATATAGCTGGTGGACATGGCGATCACCGGCATAACCAAGTAAGGCCATGCGCCGCCGTTCCAGCCTCCGGGTGGTAGCCAATGGTTATAAATTGAGAAAAACAGGATACACAAAGGAGCCAGCACAAAATTAGGTAATACAATTCCCAGGTTAGCAACGCCCATGACACTGTAATCCAACCACGAGTTCTGGCGCAGTGCGGCGGTAATGCCGCAACCCACGCCAATAGTCAGCGCAATGAGAAAAGACCAGAGGCCAATTTCTGCAGAGACAGGAAAGCTCTGAGCAATCAGTTCGTTGATTGTGAAATCTTTATAGCGAAAGGAAGGGCCTAAATCTCCTTGCAGCAAGCCACCTAGATAGTAAAAAAACTGGTTAATAACCGGCTCATCTAGATGATACATAGCGTTAATGTTGGCCAAAACTTCAGGCGGTAAAGCCCGTTCGCTGGAAAAAGGGCTGCCTGGCGCGGAGTGCATCAAGAAAAAAGAGATCGTAATCAAAATGAACAAGGTTGGAATAGCTTCTAAAATGCGCTTTAAAATAAATGTAAACATAAAAATTACCGAATCAGACGCGTTGCGTGACGACTAATGCAAGGAAACCGCATCGAGTTCAAGAAATGCCCAGCGCCGAGACGCTAGGCATTATTTTCAGGACACACTACAAACGCCTTAGTGCTTGATGATGTACATATCACGAGCGTAAATGTTGTCTTCAGGGTTCGGCATGTAGCCGCCTAAGTAGCTTTTTATTAGACGCTTTTCGGTATATTGGTAAATAGGCGCGACCGCCATGTCTTGCTCAATGGCAATTTCTTCCGCTTTGTTGTAATTCGTTGCTGGCTTTTGCATGGTACGAGCTTCTGTTAATAGCGTGTCGTATTCTGCATTGCTGTATTTGCCATCGTTGTTGCCGTGGGTTGTTGTTAACAAATCTAGCATGGTAGACGCTTCGTTGTAGTCACCCACCCAACCTGAGCGAGCGACATCAAATTGCTGATGTTTTTTTGTTTCTAGATACGTTTTCCATTCTTGGTTTTCCAAAATGACATTGACGCCCAACGTCTTTTTCCACATAGAAGCAATCGCAATGGCGATCTTTTTATGGTTTTCGTTGGTGTTGTAAAGCAAGCTGAAGGACAGCTGGTTATTCTTATTAAACCCTGCTTCTTCCAATAGTGCTTTAGCTTTTTCGTTACGTTCTTTTTGTGTCCACGTTGCATACTCGGGCGTTGCGGGTGAAAAGTCGTTTACCACTTCGGGCGTGAAAGAGTACGCTGGAAGTTCACCGGTGCCGGTTACAAATTTTGTGATCACATCACGGTCAATTGCGTAGGACAAAGCTTTACGTACTCGCACATCATTGTAAGGTGCTTTGGTTATATTGTATTGGTAGTAATATGTTCCCAATTTTGGCGTGACGCTGACTTCATCTGGAATGTCACGCATGAGCTGCTTAAAGTGATCATTTGGTAACTCGTAACTAAGGTCCATTTGACCTGACTGGAATCGCTTTAACTCCGCATTTGGAGATTCAATCGGCAAATAAGTGACTTCGTTGATGATGGTTTTGGCATCATTCCAATAGTGGGTATTGCGAGTAAATTCCATTTTTTCATTGACGATCCACGCGTCCATTTTATACGCGCCGTTAGACACCATGTGCTCCGGTTTTGTCCAGTCGCTTCCCCATTTTTCGACGACTTTTTTTGGTACTGGAAACATGGTTTGATGGGACGTCATTTTGACAAAGTAAGGTACAGGACGTTCAAGGGTAACTTGGAAGGTATAAGCATCAATTGCCTTTACGCCCAGTGACGAAGGCTCGGCTTCACCCGCGATGATTTTAGTGGCATTCACAATGGAAGGAATTTCCATGAACCATGCGTAAGGTGAAGCAAGAGCTGGATCAACGGCGCGAGTAAAAGCGTAAACAAAGTCTTCAGCAGTGACCGGGTCGCCGTTAGACCATTTCGCATCTCTGCGAAGGTGGAATGTGTATTGAGTGTTATCAGCGTTTACGTCGTAACTTGTTGCAACACCAGGGACTTGGTTCCCATCGCCGTCTTGGTTATACAAACCTTCGAACAGATCACGTGAGCGTATAGAACCCGGCGTACCTTCGATTTTTTGTGGGTCCAGTGTTGCTGGCTCGGAGCCACCACCGCGAACAAGTTCTTGCTTTGCGGCTAATTCTACGCCGGCGGGTACGTTGGCTGCCTGAGTTTGCATAGCGATAAATGTAGTGGCAATAATGGCACTGGCGAGCAATGTTTTTTTCATCTTGATAATGTCCCTTGTTAATCAAATTTTGTGTGTGCGTTTTTTTCAAATTCAAGGACTTTATCTTTGCTTATTTTTATTTGTCTTACGTTTCCACAGTTTCTCATTTTACTTAAGGTTACAATCAAAATTGCGTGTACAAGTTGTACGTCTAACAAAGATAAAATTCATACGCATGTGCTAAAAAATGAATTTTTATGCCTATAAGGCTTGAAAATACTATGGGTTCGGATAATTGGATCCTTGATTCTTGATATAAATCAGAACAAAGGTAATTGGCATCGTGATAACACCGTTTGAACAAGGTGTATTTGGTAACTAATATTGGCCCTTGCTTTGGTAGGGAAAGCACTCAGATCGACACCGCTACTCCCAACTCATGCAACGCTCTTGAGCAAAGTTCCTTGACCATTTCCTAGTACTATCAAATGAACGTACAATATTTTATATTTTTAAGCAATAATACCTACTTGTCATAGGGTATTCATTAGGCAGGCTCTGATATAACGCAGAATTATGCTGAGTAGGAGGGAATGAAAAAGAAAACAAGGAGTGCTTGTCTATGGATGACTTAGTGAATGACTTGTTCATATATATACGCCGACAGTAGAGTCTTCATGGTATAGGCACAACATGAAGTGGTGGAATGGATGTGACCAGCCCAGTGAAGGCATGGCAATTCATTAAGCCCATCCCTGAAAAGCGTTTTAGGCTTGGTGTCGTTGGTGGTAAGTACGGGTTCGGGTATAACCTAAGAACGTTCCATGTCTCGGTCAGAAATCCTGACCGAATGACCCTGAAATGGTTCGTTTACGACCCAGACAATGCAGAGCTTCACCGTTCATCGACGGAGCAGGGAGCCAAGCTGTTCGTTGTCGACTAAACTCACGTCACCAGGCTATGCACCGGTGAAAAACCGACGCTTTGCTGCGGCTTTGTGACCGGTGCATAGCGGGCGTAAGTGGCTGAAACGCCAGTACCATCGTCTTGAACCATACTTGACCCACCGCCCACAACAGCAGAAAGAGAGAACTTCATGTCGAGACCTGGCTTCGTAATCGGACAAATCACTGTCAAGGACTATCCGGAGTACATTGACAAATACGGCATGCCGGTTGCTTCCTTAGTGACAAAGTATGGCGGTGAGTTTCTCGTGGCGAGCCGCAGTGCGGAAGAACTCGAAGGTGAATGGTATGGTAATTGGACCGTTGTCGTTCGATTTCCTTCGAAAGACGCTGCTCTCGCTTTCTATAACTCGACAGAATATGCCCCGCTTTTAGATGCAAGAACGAACAAACTGTCGAATGGTGGGAATCTAGTCATCGTCGAAGGCTTGCACCACATGCTTTACCCCAATAAGTGAACGTAAGAATGGCATTAGCGTCCGGGTGGGATAAGGATATACGCCAGACTAGTCGCTAAAAAAATCAAAGCACCGGATGCAGTGAAGCTGTGCCAGTGTTTGAGGCGTTATATTTCAAGGAGTGAATTGTGGAACTCGTCATAGGGAATAAGAATTACTCGTCATGGTCGTTAAGGCCATGGCTGTTTTTGTCGGTTCACGGTCTGGCTTTTAAGGAAGTGCGGATTTCACTGAACCAGGACGACACTCGCGCCACTATTGCCCAGCACACTGATGCAGGGAAAGTCCCTTTGCTTAAGGATGGTGATTTGACCGTCTGGGATTCGCTGGCAATTTGCGAGTACATTTCAGAGCAGTATCTGGATGGCGGCGGATGGCCGAGTTCCGTTCGCGCACGAGCAGAAGCAAGATCCTGCAGTGCTGAAATGCACTCTGGCTTTCCAGCAATTCGCGGCCAATTGCCAATGAATTGCCGCGCGATCGGGCGCAAAGTCCCTTTCAATGCGACTCTTGAACGGGAGTTAGCTCGGATAGATCAAATCTGGTCACAGTACCGAGAAACCTATTCGAGTGTTGGTCCTTGGTTGTTCGGTGAGTTCTCTATTGCAGATTGCATGTTCGCTCCAGTTGCGTCGCGATTTAAAACCTATGGGATCAAAGTCTCGACTGTATCTGCAGAATATATGCACTTCATTCTCGACCATGAACAAATGGGCGAGTGGGTTAGGCAAGCTCACGCTGAACCTGAAACCATAGACGTGGACGAGGTAGGAATATAACAATCACGGGCTCGGCGACAGCATTGCGGCTTCGCTTCCATTCTGCAGCTGCGCGTGTTGTTGCCGTTAAACTCTGCATAGGACCCTTCGCAATATGTCTATTCAAGCCGTACTATTCGATCACGACGGAACACTTGTCAATTCCGAACCGGCTCATCTAGAAATTTGGAATTCGGTTCTTAGTACATATGGGTTTCAGTTGTCCGATCAACAGTACAAGGACTTGTATGCTGGTCTTCCAACCCCCGCGAATGCATCCGATTTGGTTGGTAGGTTTGGCCTCCCGACCGATGCCATTGCCCTTATGGAAGCAAAGAACCGTGAAACCGCGCAGTACCTTAAGCGGCAATCCTTTCCTCTGATGCCGGGCGTTGCCCAAACAATTTTGTCGTTTCATCAACTAGGTTTGAAGCTCGGCGTTGTCACCGGAGCGAGCGCGAGTGGCGTGCGTGTGACGTTACGTGTCAACGAGTTCGAGTCGCTATTTAGTCTCACTGTTTCAGGAGACGATGTGCTTAAAAGCAAACCTGAACCGGATTGCTACCTGCTGGCTCTTGAGCGCCTGTCCCTGATGCCAGAAGACTGTGTAGCGATCGAGGATACAGAGCATGGTCTGCGTGCAGCGGCGATGGCCGGTATCAGATGCCTCGTCATTCCTACCGAAATGTCCAGGCACCACGATTTCTCTTTAGCCTCAGCGGTTTTGCCATCTATGAATGCTGCACGTGAATATATCCAAAGGGTCTACTTGGATAGTGCGGGTGAGTCTTAACGAGTCGCTTCAGTAGGTTCCAGGCCGCATGGTCATACAGAATCAGTGACTGCTATGTAACGCCTGCCGCGCTACATAGACGAGGCCTAACATGTCTGCCATACGCTGCCATAACACGACGCAGCCGGGCTTGCAGAGCATGAAGAAGGTGATTTGTCGCCCTTGTGATCACGCCAGCGCAGACAACAAAACGACCTTTTTTGCTGCGACCCTATCAAGTCAGGTCAGGTCAGCTGCTGGGTGTTGCAATAACTGCGCTGAAAGTAGATCAAGCTATCACCGCGTTCACGCTGGCGAATGCCAACAATCTCGCAAATGAGAATATCGTGACTACCGACCTGGACGCGGTTGCTGATGCGACAGTCAAAATTGACCAAAGCGTCATCTAGTATGGGCGAGCCAGTGTATTCAATACTCCAGTCAGCGGTTGCAAACCGCTCCGCCATGGAAGTTTTGCCACCGAACAGATTCGATAGCGCCTGCTGGTCGGACGTCAGGGTGTTCACGCACAAATGCCCGTTGGCACAGAAGGTATCGTACACAGATGCATTGCGGTTAAGGCACACCAGGAGACTAGGCGGTTCGTCCGACACGCTACAAACTGCGGTTGCGGTGAAGCCGGCTCGGCCAGCGGGGCCGTCGGTGGTAACCACGTTAACTGCTGCAGCTAGGACCGCCATAGCATTACGAAAATCGTCGCGGCTCAATTCCACCGGCGGTAAGACCGGTTTTTTGACGGCTAACATAGATGACTCCTTCAAGTAAGAATGCAGGTTTTGGAATAGCTCAGACGAGGCAGACGGTCGAACACCTTGCCGCTATCGCCATAACCGAGATTGATCAACATGTTCGATTTCCAGTGGCTGTCGCTGAAGAACGCTTGATCAAGTACCTTGGCATCGAAGCCAGACATTGGGCCGGTATCCAGACCCATGCTCCGCGCGGCCATGATGAAATAGGCCGCCTGCATGGAGCTATTACGAAAAGCTGTTTCATGGCTGATCTCCGGGCTACCGGTAAACCAGCTGCGCGCATCTGCATGTGGGAAGAGCTCGGGTAGAGCATCGTAGAAGCGGCTGTCATAGGCGACAATCACGCTGACTGGCGCGCTCATGGTTTTTTCCAGATTACCGGATGACAGGCAGGGTTTGAGCCATTCCTTGCCCTGAGGGGTGCGTACGAAGACGAAGCGTGCAGGGCTGCAGTTGGCCGAAGTCGGGGCCATTTTGACCAGGTCGTATATCTGCTCCAGCAGGCTGTCTGCTACAGGCAGATCCTGCCAGCCGTTATGGCTACGAGCGTCGGTGAAGAGTTGCGCAAGGGCGCTCTGGTCCAGTGATTCGTGCATGGTGCCCTCGCTCAGGCGAATGTGATGGGAGTTTGCGCGGCGTTGACGATGAAGTCGCACAGTGTTTTGTTGATGGTCTCGGCGCAGGTCACGCTCGATGCGTGGCCACCATAACTGAAAACCTTGAGATGGGCATTGGGCAGCGCTTGCGCCAGTAACTGTGAACAGGTCCAGGGCACCAGCATGTCGTCGCGATTGGCGATCAGCAGTGTCGGTAGCTTGATAGTGTGAAGCCTCTCGCCCGGGCTGAAGCTCAGTAATGCTGTGATACGGCGAAGTAAATTATCTACCTGTGGAAAATCCAAGACCTGCTGACTGTCCTCCGCCCGCAAACGCTCACTGTGTTCGGCTATCCAGGTAGGTGGATAAAGGAACAGCGCCTGCGCTTCGACATAGGCCGCTGGACCAACACCTGCCAGCAGCTTTTTGCGCACAGAAAAGCAGCGTTCGGTATGCGGGCTGGCCTCGGCCCAGGCATTCATCAGGGTTAGAGTAGAAAGCCCCGGCGCTTGCTGCAACCCTAGTTCCAGGCCGATTAGGCCGCCGAGCGCATGGCCGACAAAGTGGTACTTACCCACGTCATGAGCCGCCAGTAAAGCCTGCAGCCCAAAGGCCATGTCGCCAATGTTGTGGTTCTCCGGAAGTAACGCGGGGCTTCGTCCGGTACCGAGCTGATCGTAGAGGATGATGCGGTAGTCTCTACCCAGTTCTTTCAGCTGCGGTGTCCAGAAGTGCGCGGCACCACCTAGCCCCGAGCTGAACACCAGAGTCGGCGCATTGGCGTCCTGCCGGCCATGAAACTCAATATGCATTGAGTTGCTCACTGAATTAGCCGACATGCGCGATACTCGCAATTTCGATCAGTGCGTCCGGTTTTACCAAACCGCATTGAATGCAATAGCGAGCAGGCTTTTCACCCGGAAAAAATTCAGCATAAACCGTATTGACCGCAGCGTAGTCACTCCAGTCGCGCACCATGATCATGTTAAAGGTCACATCGTCCATTGTGCCGCCGGCTTCTTCGACGACACCTTTGATGGTTTCCAGCACATGACGTGTTTGCGCCGCAGCATCACCGACGTGCACCACGTTGTTGTCCTTGTCGAAAGGCAGCGTGCCGGAAACATATAGAATGCCGTCAGCCATAGAGCCCGGAACGAAGGGGGCTAAAGGTTTGCCGGTGCCGGGGGGAAGAACAGTTTGCTTGCTCATGCGGTTGCTCCTTGAATCTGAGTAGAGGTTGCGAGGGTTGTGCAGAAGTCGTCGACTGTGCTGACCCAGCCAAAAAAAGTTTCGATGTTATACAGGGACGCCCGCTGGACGAACTCGGGGCCGGCCTGGTGAGTAGCGTCAGCGAGGACGACACCGAAGTACTCGAGAAAAAAACCGTCCCGCAGAGTTGATTCCACGCAGACGTTGGTAGCGATGCCGGTAAACACTAGGTTACGGATGCCTCGGCTGCGCAGCAGGCTGTCAAGCGCTGTGTTGAAAAAGCCGCTGTAGCGTGGTTTGGGCACCACCAAGTCACCGGGTAGGGGGCTTAGTTCGTCCACCAGATCGTAGTCCCAGGTGCCCTTGGCCAGCAGCGTACCCATGAGTGCAGGGTGTTTGCGCATCGTCTTCATTGCGTTGGACTTGTGCCAGTTGGGTGATCCGGGGCCTCCAGCTTCGGCGTACTCCGGGTCCCAGCCGTTCTGGAAAAAAATTACTTGGATACCCGCAGCACGCGCCGCTTTGATCGCTCTGACGATCGACTCTATGACTGGAGCGGTGCTGGTGATATCAAATCCGGCGAGATCCAGATAGCCACCCTTGGTTGAATAGGCGTTCTGCATATCAACCACGAGCAGTGCGCTGTCGTTAGCGTTCATGGCCAGAGCCTCGGGGCGCGCCGGCAGAATCATGCTGCTGTCGTGGCTGTGATTCGGCGCATAACCAACAACTGGTATACTCGGACTGTTCATCCGACCTGCTCCAGCATCTCGGTTACGTGTTTGCGGCTCTTCATCAGCGGCTGAATCTTCTGGCCAAAGTTCTCTATTCCTTGGACAAAATCATCAAAGGTCAGCATCACGCCGCTGGTTGACGGTACCTCGGCAATTTCGTCGAGCATACTCGCGACCGCCTCATAGGAACCTACCAGCGTACCCATGTTGATGTTGACGGCAGAAGTAGGGTCGGTCATCTGCCGAATATTGGTATCACCCTTCGACTTGGTATCTGCGGCGCCTTGTTGACCCAGCCATGCCACGGCTTCTTCATCAACACCGTCCTTGTACGACTGCCAGCGAGCGCGGGCTGCTTCGTCGGTCTCGTCTGCGATCACCATGAACAGCGCAACCGAGGTTACGTCGCGTTCGCTGCCGACCATGGCCTTTTCCAGTCGTTCGACGGTAGGCGCGAAAGCTTTGGGTGTGTTGACGCCCTTGCCGAAGCAGAAGTTGTAATCGGCATACTTGGCGGTAAATGCCATGCCGGCTTCGCTTTGCCCTGCACAGATAATCTTCATGTCAGCCTGCGGTATTGGACTGACGCGGCAGTCTTCCATCTGGAAGTGGTCGCCTTTAAAATCGCTGGTGCCATTGCTCCACAAATCACGCAATACGGTAGCGTATTCACTGAGGTAGTCGTAGCGACTGGCAAAGAACTCATCACCGGGCCACAGACCCATCTGTGAGTACTCGGGTTTCTGCCAGCCAGTGACCAGATTGATGCCGAACCGGCCATGCGAGATTGAGTCGATGGTGGACGCCATGCGCGCCACTATGGCCGGCGGGATGGTCAATGTGGCCGCCGTAGCGAACAATTGGATGCGATCGGTGACTGCAGCGAGGCCCGCCATCAGCGTGAAGGATTCCAGGTTGTGCTCCCAAAACTCGGTCTCACCACCAAAGCCCCGCAGCTTGATCATTGACAGAGCAAACTCGAAACCGTAGTGCTCTGCGCGCTGCACTATGGTCTTGTTCAAGTCAAAGGTCGGCATATACTGTGGGGCGTTTTTGGAGATCAGCCAGCCATTATTTCCGATGGGGATGAAGATGCCTACATTCATTGCTTTGCCCTCTGGGTCTGGTACTCGATATGCCAAGGTTCACAGCGTGTTGCTCTGCGCCTGGGCTGCCTTGAGACAAAGGCATCAAATGTGCCATGTTAATTTTTATGTTATTTATCAATAATTTGACAAATTACTGATAGTTAGTTTAGACCAAACAGTCTGAATTAGAGCACTTGGTTTGTGCGCCACGGTCCGAATTGGGGCATGAGTCAAGAGCTTGAGCTGTAGGCCGTGTAAGAGGTTAGAATGCGCACAACCAAACAATAAGGCTGAAACCAGAGTGAACAAGCAGATACAGCGGCAGGGCGTTCCTGTGAGTAGGACGAAGGCGCGCAGTAGGGTGCCGAGCGAGAAAACATTGAATCGGCGCAAGCGCCTGATGGAAACCAAACGCAGCGCCATCATGGTCGCCGCGCTGGATATTTTTTCTCGCTATGGTGTGCATGGCACCAGTCTCGACCAAGTAGCCAGCCAGGCCGATGTATCCAAAACCAATCTGTTGTACTACTTCACCTCCAAGGAAGAGCTGTATGTAAACGTGCTGCGCCAACTGATGGATGTCTGGCTGCGGCCGCTTCAGACGTTCACTGTTGAGCAAGATCCAGTGGATGCCATCGGCGACTATTTGCAGGTAAAGCTTGAGCTGTCACGTGACAACCCTGCCGAGTCACGACTTTTCTGTCTTGAAATGATTCAGGGAGCGCCGTTGCTGCGGGAAGAGTTACGCACGTCTCTGCGCGAGATCGTCGAGTCCAAGGTCTCGGTGATCAACGCCTGGATAGCAGCCGGTAAGTTGGCACCTATTGATCCTCACCACCTGATTTTTTCTCTCTGGGCGACAACCCAGCATTACGCAGACTTCCGTGTACAGGTAGAAGCGGTGTCTGGCCACACGCTGGATGATCCGGCTTTTTTTGCCGAAACCCTTGCCAACCTAAAGTTGCTGGTGCTACAGGGTATCTGCCCACGCTCCTAAGAGTCTGTTCGACTGAGGTGGCTTCAACATCGCCCTATTTTTGGGCTGACTGCACAAACCAGGTGCTCTAATTCAGACCGCTTGATCAAACCTAAGCCTTTGCAAATACTCAACTCCTTGTTATTCGTAAATAAACTTTTATTGGCATAGTTGCTGCTTTTGATTTCCTCGTTTCGAAGCAGTGGGCGATCTATATCGCCTGCCGTTTCTTAAGATCGGTAGCCGGTTGAGCCCGCGCTCGAATTTTAGTCGGAGGATGCAATCGTATGACGCTTCAATATGTTCCGATCATCAATCTTGCCCCTTATTTCGGCAGAACAGCCGAGGGCAAGGCCGCTGTGGCCAAGGAAGTTAATCAGGCATGCCGCGATATTGGTTTTCTGGTTATTACTCAACATCAGATTCCAGCAGAACTGATTGAGCGAGTCAGCAAATTGACCGGCAATTTCTTTGATCTGCCGCTGGATGAAAAACGCAAGGCGAACAGGCCGCGTCCGGACATGGTGCGCGGCTACAGCGCGGTGGCCGAAGAAAGTCTGTCGTACTCCATGGAGAAAGCTGCGCCGGGCGATCTGAAGGAATCCTTCTCAATCGGACCGTTGAATGTGCCCGCTGAGCCTTATTATTCCGAAGAGCTGGCCGGTCCGCACTTTGCACCAAATGTATGGCCGACCACACTGCCGGGATTCGATACAGCCTACGCTGAATACTTTGAAGCTATGGGTGATCTGGCTCGCAGCCTGATGCGGATTTTCGCCTTGGCGTTGGAACTGCCCGAGTTGTTCTTCGATGACAAGATTGATAACCACATAAGCATGTTCCGCAGTTTACGTTATCCGCATTTGAAAGCAGGCATTGAAGAAGGCCAGCTGCGGGCTGGTGCGCACACCGATTACGGCAGTCTGACAATCGTCAAGCCAGACGGCGCGCTCGGTGGTTTGCAGGTCTGCAACCGTGAACGCATATGGGTTGATGTGCCTTACGTCGAAGACGGTTTTGTGGTCAACATCGGCGACCTGATGATGCAGTGGACCAACGACCAGTGGATTTCGACCCTACACCGGGTGGTTAACCCGCCGGAGAATGCCGACGGTGATCAACAACGTCAGTCACTGGTGTTCTTCCATCAGCCCAATTACGACGTCATGGTCGAGTGTTTGCCCAGCTGTTTGCCAGCCGGCGGCGAACCGCGCTACGCACCGGTCACATCCGGTGACCACCTGCAATCCAAGTTTGTTCGCCAGACTACCTTTGGCGGCAGCAAGGTGGCGTGACATGAGCAAACTCTCCTATGTAAATGTTTTCGCCCGCAACATCGAAGCTTTAAGCGGTTTTTATCAGCGCGTGTTCGACTTCCCGGAAGTAGAGGCGATACGTTCTCCAATTTTTCGGGGGTTGAATGCCGGTGGCTGTTGCATTGGTTTCAATGCCCCTGATGCCTATGACCTGCTGCACTTGTCGGAATATGCAGACACTCGCGGTTGCAAATTTCTATTAAACATCGATGTCGACAGCCCCGAAGACGTCGATCGCCTGGTGCCAATCGCCTGCGAGGCCGGCGCCAGCCTGATCAAGTCGCCCTATACCACCTACTACAACTGGTATCAGGCAGTTCTGCTCGACCCGGAAGGCAATGTATTCCGGATTAATCACATGTTTTAAGAAACTTTACCCCCACGACCCACTGCAAGAAGGATTTTGGCAATGAAGAGTCTACTCACGGGCACCCTGTGTGCCCTAGCCGCGTGCGGCCTGATGAACTCCGCTTCGGCGCAAGAAACCAGCTTTACCTTCAATGGTCCGGCAAAAATTGCCATGCTCTACATCAGCCCTCGCAATGACGGTGGCTGGACCCAGGCTTTTGATGAAGCACGCCAGCGTCTGGAAACAGATATTGATCTGAAAATTCAGTACGTAGAAAGCGTACCGGAAACCGCTTCAGCGATTCGCCCAACGGTTGAGCGGCTTATTCAGCGTGGCTCCAACATCATCATTGGTACAGCCTTCGGCTACTCCGATACTTTTAAGGAATTGGCCGAGAAATATCCTGAAGTGGCCTTCCTGAACGGTTCTGGTACCACCAATTCAGACAATTTGGTGTCCTTTTACGGTCGCACTTACGAGAGTCAGTACTTGTGTGGCATGGCCGCAGGTGCGGCGTCCAAGACCGGCAAGCTCGGTTTTGTCGCTGCCAACCCCTTCGGTCAGGTTAACTGGACCGTCAATGCCTTTGCGATGGGCGCTCAAGAGATCAATTCTGATGCCACCGTGACGGTAATATACACCGGTGCCTGGAACGACCCGGTCAAGGAACGCGCCGCTGCGACCGCGCTGATTGATCAGGGTGCGGATGTCATCGGCCAGCACGTAGACAGTCCAACTCCGCAGATTGTTGCCCAAGAGCGCGGTGTCCACGGTACTGGTCATCACCGCGATATGAGCGAGTTTGCACCTGAAGCCACCGTCTGTTCTTCGGTTTGGGTATGGGATCGTTTTCTTGCTCCCGAGCTGAAGAAAATCATGGCCGGCAACTGGAAGCCAACGAAACATGGCGCACTGTTGTCGATGGAGCAGGGCGGAACTGATATTGCCTGCTGCGGCAAAGCTGTGAGCGAAGAAAACGAGGCGAAGATCATGGCTCAGCGTGATGAACTGCTCAAGGGTGAGAAGCTCATCTACGCGGGCCCTCTGTTTGATCGTGACGGTAATGAAAAATTGGCCGCCGGTGAATCCCTGTCTGATGGCGATTTGTGGTCGATGGACTGGTTCGTAGCGGGAGTGATTAACCAGCAATGAGTCATAGGAACGCTATCCAACTCGACGCCGTCAGCAAATCGTTTGACGGCTTCAAGGCTCTTTCTGGCGCATCTTTTACGGCCCGTTGGGGCGAAGTGCATGCCTTGCTGGGTGAGAATGGCGCAGGCAAATCGTCATTGATGAATATTGCCGCAGGGCTGTACGCACCGGAAACCGGGTTGCTTTTCATTGATGACAATCTGGTGCGTTTAAAAGGGCCGCTGGATGCGTCCAACCAGGGAATTGGGATGGTGCATCAACACTTCAAGCTGGTTAGACCTTTTAGCGTTGTTGAAAACATATTGCTCGGCCAGCGTAATCAGCAGGCCGGCAGTTATCGCAAACGTTTGCAGCAAGTCGCCGAGGAAATCAAGGCCACGGCGGCCAAACTGGGATTCAGTATTGATCCTTTTGCAAGGATTGACCAGTTGTCGGTTGCCGAACAGCAGCGCGTTGAAATTCTCAAGGTGTTGCTGGCCGGTGCCCGCATTCTGATTCTGGACGAACCTACTGCAGTGCTCACGGATGCGGAAGCAGAAAACCTGCTGACCACAGTGCAGAAATTTGCTCATCAGGAAGACGCTGCCGTCATCCTCGTGACGCATAAGATGAACGATGTCATGCGCTACGCCGACCAGGTCACCGTCATGCGCGCAGGCCGCACGGTAGCAAGCCTCAAACCGCAATCGGTTTCGGTTGGCGAACTGGTCAAGCTGACCGTCGGTGACGCACCGACCCCACCCCAAATTCCGGCAAGCCACGCGGCCGGCGAGGTTAAGCTGGAAGTCAGCAATCTGCGCTCCAGTGACTCCCAATCCCCGGTATTGCGTGGTGTTAATCTGAGCCTGCGAGCAGGGGAAATCTATGGCATCGCTGGAGTGGGCGGTAATGGTCAAAGCGAACTGGCCGGCGCATTGATGGGTCTACCAGAACCTGTCTCTGGCGCGATGCAGTTGATCGGCGAGGGGGACCTGCGCGAGCTGACTGCTGCGCGGCGCCGTGAATTGGGCATCGCCAGTATTCCCGCTGATCGTTATTCCGCAGCCCTGGCTGCGCCGTTGTCGATCAGTGACAACTTCGCTATGGGCGAAATTCACAGCGGGCGCTACGGACCATTCTGGTTCCTGAACCGAGGCCGCATTGAAGCCGATACGGCAGCGGCTGTCAGCGAGTTTGATGTGCAGGGGGTGCGCTCGCTGCGACAAAAAGCTGCGCTGCTCTCTGGCGGTAACGCGCAGAAATTGGTCATCGCCCGCGAGTTCAATCGCCCGCCGCAACTGGTGATCGTTCACAGCCCCAGTCGCGGGCTGGATGTACGCGCCACGTTGGCGGTGCACGAGCGCTTACGCAGCGCGCGGGATGCAGGTGCCGCGGTGCTACTGATCAGTGAAGACCTGGATGAAGTAATGGCGCTGGCAGATCGCATTGGCGTGATGTCGGCTGGACGCATTATCGGCGAATTTGCCCAACCGGCAGACCGCCAGGCGATAGGACAAGCCATGGTGAACCATGTTTGATGCGACGAACTTTCAACCCTTGCTGGTGCGACGTTACACGCTGGAAGTGCGTCAGCAAATGTCCTGGTACTGGCAGGCAATCGTCATTGCCCTGGCTTTGGTGTTCGGCCTGCTGATTTCGGCAGCGATTCTGGTAACCGCCGGCGTACCCGCGGGCGAGCTACTCAACGAGTTTGTGATTCTCACTCTGTTTGATAGCCAGAGCCTGCGAGCGGTTCTGTTCCAGGCGGCACCTCTTATCATGGTTGGTCTGGCAGGGTGCTTGGCCTTCCGCGCGCGCTTCTGGAATCTGGGCCTTGAAGGGCAGATGATCTGGGGCGCAATCGGCGCCACGGCTATTTCGTTGTTCGAGATTGGACCGCCTTCGTTGCGTCTACCGTTGATGATGCTCAGTGCGCTGATCTGCGGTCTGCTTTGGGCGCTGACGCCAGTACTGCTGAAGCTACATCTCAAGGTCAACGAAATCATTTCGACCCTGATGCTCAACTACATAGCGCTGAACTTTCTACTGCATCTTGTCTACGGAAGCTGGAAGGACCCACGAGATTCCTTTCCTTATTCACCCCAGTACCGCACTTTCGAGCGCCTACCCGAAGTGTTCGACGGACTAAGTCTGGCGGTAGTGCTGGCACTATTAACGGCGTTGTTTGTACTCTGGTTTACCGGTGTGTCGCGCGCCAGCTTGTATCTGCGCTTTGTCGATAACGGCCTTGGCGTAGCGCGTGCAGTCGGCGTGCCGGTGAACCGGGTAGTTCTGGGCACCGTGTTGCTGTCCGGTGCGTTAGCTGGTGTGGCTGGTTTCATGGTGACGGCGGGGCAGGAAGGGCGTCTGACTCAATCGTTTTACGTAGGTTACGGTTTCTCCGGCATCTTGATTGCCTTTTTGGCACGTAACCAGCCAATTGCCGCCACGGTGGTAGCACTGCTGGTGGCAACGCTGTTTGTGGCGGGCCGAAGTCTGCAGGTCTTCTATCAAATTCCCTTCTCCATGGTGCAACTGATACAGGCCATTCTGGTGATCTGCGTGGCTTCTTCGGAGTTTTTTATTCATCACCGTATCCGCCGTATTCAAGGAGGGCAGAGCTGATGACCATGCTTATAAGCTGGGTTGGCAACATCCCCGACTTCGCAGTACCCTTCGCTTTGGCGGCGTTGGGGCTGATCCTCATCGAGCGCACCGGTGTATTGGCGCTGGGTGCGGAAGGTTTGATGCTGGTAGGTGCGTTGTCGGGTATCGGTGCGTCGCTTATGACCGGTGGTTCGACGGTATGGGCCCTGATCATAGCCATGATCGCAGCCGCCGTGGTGTCGCAGCTGTTTGCGCTGATGGTGCTGGTGATGCGTATCAATCAGGTAATTTCGGGGCTGGCGCTGGTGTTCTTCTGTCAGGGCCTGACCGGATTGCTCGGCACCTTGATGAACTGGACCAACAAACCTGTTCAGGGGCTGCAGGCTCAGCCACTGTGGCCGCTGTCTGAGCTCCCCCTGGTGGGCAAGCTGTTCGTGCAGAACCCGGTGGTTTATCTGACTCCAGTCATCTTTTTGCTGGCAGTACTGGTATTGAATCGCACCGTGCTGGGCCTACGCGTGCGCGCCGTAGGTGAAAACCCGCAAGCGGCGGATGCCGCCGGCATATCTGTTCTGGCCTATCGCTGCGCAGCAATTGCTGCCGGCTCAGCGCTGATCGGCTTGGCCGGCGCCTATATATCAGTGTTGAGCACCAAGATGTGGGTTGCCGACATGATCGGTGGTCGTGGCTGGATTGCTGTGGCGTTGGTTATCTTTGCCCGCTGGGCACCCTGGAAAGCACTCGCCGGTGCCTTACTGTTTGGCTGCATCGAAGCACTGATTCCGCAGATGGCAGCTTCGGGTATCCGTCTACCACAGTACTTCGTGTTCATGACTCCATACGCCGTCACCCTGGGGGTGATGATTTGGGTGGCGATTGTCAGCCGTGACAACAATAGCCAGCCTGGCGCGCTGGGTGAGCCCTTCATTCGCGAGGAGCGTCGCTGAGTCGGCGCTATCGCTTTGATAATTGAGAACAGGATATTTGCATGCAAGGTGTCGCTATTATTACCGGAGCGACATCCGGTTTCGGCGCGGCCAGTGCGCGCCAGCTGGCCGCGCAGGACTGGCTACTGGTCATCTGGGGTCGCCGGCAAGAACGACTGGATATCCTCGGTTCTTAGAACGAGGCTGCGCGCAGTCGCGCCTACGACTTCTCAACGCCGGCGCAGCAGCTTTCCCAAGCGTCTTATCATCGCCCGGACGACCTGTCGCCGAGCCTGGAGCTGATCCCGCCTCACCTGCTCAAGATCAATACCTCCCATCCCATCCCGGTACCTGAGCGGGATAGTTCCCTCAAGCGAGTCGTCGACACTTCTGTCTGCCACTTAACCGTCTTCCCGGCGAGTAAACGAGTCGCCACCCTGAAAATACCGTACCTCTTCTGAAATTATCATGTCTCTGCTCTCCATAACCTCGCCCCTAAAAACAGGAGCAATCGTTTTCTCATGGGTTCAGGTACGTGCTAATGTTGTTTTACAATGCAATCTATTCCAAAAAAGTGAGTACAGACTTTGCAAAAAAAACAGGGAAGCTGAGCAAACAGTCCTCTACCGTTACCTAGAAAACACGGAGTCTTCTGGCATGGAATGACTTTGAGATCATCCTTGCAATCGTAAACGCAGGCTCTCTATCTGGCGCCTCACGCGCCCTGGGTGTAAGTTACGCGACTATTTTCCGGCGGTTGGGCGATATTGAACAGCGCTTGGGCGTTACGCTCTTTGAGAGGAGTCGTACCGGTTACCGGCCAACTCTTGCGGGGGAAGAACTCGCCGACACGGCCAGAATTATGGATGAGGCCGCCTTAGCCGCCGAACGTAAGGTCGCCGGTCGGGACCTGGAGCCCAGTGGAGAAATCTGGGCGACCACAACGGGCTCCCTGTTAATGGGATTGCTGGCGCCTATGTTCACGCAATTCCGGCGTAAATATCCAAGCATCGTGCTGGATGTTGCCATCTCCAATGAGTTGTTCAACCTGACACGCAGGGAAGCGGACGTCGCCATTCGCCCATCCAACCGTCCCCCTGAAAACCTGATCGGCCGACCGCTGACCACCATTGGCCAGGCCGTCTACAGACACCGAAGCTTTGGTCTGACACCGGGCGCTTCCGTCGAGACGCTTGTCAGCCAGCCTTGGATCGGTGCGGGGCCAAGACTAAAGGATTCAGCCTTGAATCAGTGGATGGACAATAACGAGCTGAAGGCAGCCTGCGTCTACCGTGTTGATACTCTGGTCAGCATACTCAGCGCTATTCGCTCTGGCATGGGGCTGGCCGTCTTGCCCTGTTATCTGGCGGACGAAGACCCGGACATTATCCAGCTCACAAATCCCATCCCCGAGCTGGAATACGGCTTGTGGTTTCTGATGCACCCAGGCCTGCGAGGCGTAGTGAGGATTCATGCCTTGATGGACTTTCTGACGGAAGCTGTCCGAGCACAGCAACAACGCTTGGCCGGGCCATTTTTACGCTAGCCTGTTTCTTTGTTACGAAACCTGAACTGCCCCGGCCCCTAAACTTTCCTTGGCGAAATTGACAAATGCTCTGACCAACGGTGAGATATATCGTGATTGTGGGTACCGCAGATTTACCTGCCCTTGGTATTTCCCAACGATCGACCAATCCGCCAGTATCTGAGTCATAACCCCCGTTTCAATTTCTTCGGTTACCGAAAAGTCGGGAAACAGGCCTACTCCGAACCCGTTTAAAACCGCGTCTTTGCGAATTTCGGTGTGGTTGGCGATATAGCGACTCGAGGTCGTGACGCTTGCTGTTTCGCACCCTTTGGCAAAAGACCAGACGTTGTCGAAGGCCGACTCGCCCAGGGAAAGGCAGTCGTGGTCAGCCAGTTCACTCGGATGAGTAGGATGTCCTCTTTTTGCGATGTAACTTTCAGATGCGCAAAGCACTTAGCGTACTTCGCCCAGACAAACGGCAACTAAGCTCTCGACCGGTTTATCCGTGATTGTCACCAGTATATCCACGTCATCGTAAAATGGATCCATTGTTCTGTCGGTAACCAGAAGCTGAATCTCGACATTGGAATACGTGTTCAGGAAAGACGGAATAATGGTTTTCAACACTTGGGAACCATAAGCCTTGGGTACGCCGATTTTCAGCCGCCCTTGAGGCTCGCCACAAATCTGATCCGCTACGTCCAGCACATCACGTGCAGAGTCTAGAGTTATCCGGCATTGCGCGAAAACTCGTTCACCTGCAGCGTTAAGACGAAGGTTTCGAGTGGTCCGCTCCAGCAGTTTGATGTGAAGGCAGTCTTCAAGACGCGAAACCTGCCGGCTCACGGAGGACGTGGTCGCGCCGAGCTTTTTGGCAGCAGAGGTAAACGAACCCGCTTCAACAACGGCGACAAAGACGGCCATGTCCTGCATCAGTGCTATTGCTCGATTTATGCTCATAACGAAAGACTCCTTTGCATTAATACGGGCTAATGTCGCGCGTGCCATTTGGATAACATACTTGCTCTGATTGAACCACAAGTCTGTTAATTGAGATGGTAAAGACGATGAAAGAGATGGGTAGCGTAAAAGGCGATCAGGAAGGTAAAGGTATTCGCGATGAAGGCTAAATCAGGGAACGCTTTCCCCGTCGCGGAGTGTCTTCTGTTGCTGGTTGCAGCCTTTTGGGGAACCAGTTACGGCCTTTCAAAAGAAGCGCTGGTTTTTTATTCCGTTATGGGATTTGTTGCGATTCGATTTTCGCTGACTTTTTTCTGCTTGCTCCCATTCTTCATCAGGGAGTACAGAGCAGGCAAGGGTCGCGATTGGCGCGTTAGCCTACCAACCGGCTGCATATTGCTGGCCGTCTTCGTGTTTGAGACCTACGGTGTACTGCATACCAGTGCCGCTAACGCCGCGCTCCTGATTAGCCTGTGTGTGCTATTTACGCCTTATACCGAGTGGCTGATCTTCAATCAGAAGCCGCGCCGGGAAAGTTTCATGCTCGCGGTGGCCTCCTTCACGGGGGTAGGGCTCTTAACTATTAGCCACGACATGGCATTTAACTTGGGCGACGCCCTGATACTGGTCGCTGCGGTCTTACGCGCTTTTATGGTCACCACCACCAAGAAACTGACCACCGACAAGGATATCTCAACCATAAGCTTGACTGGAATCCAGTCCGGCGTTGTCGCCGCAGGCGCTCTGGTAGCACTTTGGGCCACTGAGCCCAACTTTTTGATGCGACTTCCGAGTTCCAGCAACTTCTGGCTAATAGTTGTTTATTTGGTTGTTTTTGTACGATATTTGCCTTTTTCGCACAAAATTACGGGACCCGAAAACTCAGCCCTTCTAAGGTTTCATTGTTGATGGGATCGGAGCCAGCATTTGGCGCTATCTTCGCTGTGTGGTGGTTGGGGGAAGACATTGGACCGCTGGGGTGGTTCGGTGGGTCACTGATCGTTATTGCGTCTCTTTATGCAACGTTACCTAAGACAAAAAAAGCCCACGGCGTTGCGGAGGATCAGGCTCCGTCCGAACACGTCAGCGGCTAAGTGTATTTGATACTGAAAAATTCGCGTTAGAACGGAGGGTATGGCGTAAAGGCGCTGCTCCTGGGGTAACCCCCTTTTAATTAGTGCCAGCCAGGAGGACTCTGACTTCCTAGCATCTTGTCATAAACATCGTGCCGACGGTCCCGAAGGGGTTGGTTGTACTCGTTCCAATTCCTTTTGCGGCGGGCATCGGCAAGGTTTAGATCTGCATACACGATCTCTTCCTGGTCGAAGCTAGCAGGGCCGCCTATTGGCCATCCGGTATAACTTACAATCAGGCTTTGGCCAATAAACGGCTGACCGCGTTCGGTACCTACTCGATCAGCAGCTGCAATAAATACAGAGTTGCTGTGAGCTGCGGCCATGCACAAGATGTTAGCCATGGTCTCCCGGTTTGGGTCCTGGCCGGGAATCGGTACCCAGTTTGTAGGAATGCATACAATGTCTGCACCTTGAAGCGCCGCAATCCGCAAGCTCTCAGGGAACCAGAGGTCATAGCATATACAACACGCCAGGCGCCCAAGAGGGGTGTGCCAGACTGGGAATCCCAAGTTGCCGGGTTCAAAGAACAAGTTCTCCTGATTCCACAGATGTATCTTGCGAAAGGTGCCTACGTGCCCATTCGGTCCGAAGCATACAGCTGCATTGAACAGTCGGTCACCTTCGCGCTCTGCCATACCGGCAACAATCCAGCAATTGTAGTCGCGGCACAATTTCATCCATGCTATTGATGCTGGCCCACTGCCCACGACTTCTGCACATGCGAAGGCTTCTTCTCTCGACTTAAAGACATACCCTGAATTCGTCAGTTCTGGAAGGACAATCAAGCGGGCGCCCTGAACACCTGCTGCTTCTTCTATTTTTGCGATACTTTTTTCAATATTGCCTTGGACGTCTCCTATCCTAGGTTCCATCTGAATGCAGGCAACCCGCACGAGGGCTTCCTGACGTCCTTTGTTGTTTGAGCTCACAGTCTTCTCCGCTTTTTTGTACTTAGTTAAACCCGTTAGGTGTCGCATCGGCATAGGAATGCTCTGCTTCAAAAGCGGCCGCAACTGTAAGGATCTTGCGTTCAGAAAATGGCGGCCCTGCAATTTGTAACCCTATGGGTAAGCCGTTTCTATCAAGCCCTGCAGGTACAGTAATGGCTGGCATACCAGTGAGATTGAAAGGATAGGTAAACCGCCATGATGCCGCGAGTACACTTTCTAATGAACCGTCAATTTCAAGTTCCCATTGTCCGGCGCGCCAAGCAGTGATCGGGCTGGTAGGACTGATTACGACATCCACTGTGTCGAATATCTTCGCAAAATCTTTACATAACTCGGTGCGCAACTGTTCCGCATGCAGATAATCCACCGCTGAAACCAGTCGACCCATTTCCACCAAATCTCGCACATCTGGATTGAAACCACGGGTCAAGCCTCGCTGTATCGCGTGTTCGTGATAGGCGGAGGATGAAGCCAGCTCGATGGCAAAAATTGCGCCCAGGCCATAGTCAAGGTTAGGCACATCGAACTCGTGGATCTCCACACCCTTTTGCTTTAGCCAGATAAGCGCCTTATCGAAGCTTGCGGTCACGTCTGTGGACAGACGCTCAGAGAAGTGGTTGCGAATTACACCCACGCGTTGGCCGGAAATTGTGAGGTCTGCCGGCGGTTGGTATTTGGCATCTGGGGAGTTTACGGAAGAGGGATCGTTAACATCCCGGCCTACCAGGGCTTCAAGGATTATGGCTGAATCGGTTACGCATCGGGTTAGCGGGCCGGCGTGGTCGAGTGACCAACTATGCGGCACGATACCCGTTCGTCCAATCAGCCCGAACGTGGGTTTGAGCCCGACAATTCCGCATAGGGTGGCGGGAATTCGCACCGATCCACCAGTATCCGAACCCATGGCCGAGCTGCAGAGTGCGGCCGCTACGGCCGCAGCTGAGCCGCCACTGGAACCGCCGGGCACACAGTCGGTGTTCCACGGGTTACGAGTAGGCGGCGTGATATTGCCCCAAGCAAACTCGTGCATTCGTGTTTTACCAAGGATGACGGCACCGGCGTCGCGCAGCTTGCTTACTACATGACTATCCGTTTCAGGAAAACAGAGCTCATCCACGTCAGTGCCGGCTCTTGTGGGCATATTCCTGGTCAGGTAATTGTCCTTGACCGAAATACAGGCTCCAGCCAAGGGGCCAAGGGTTTTACCTCTGGCAATTGCATCGTCAATTGCCGCTGCTTCGTCCAGAGCAGTAGGGCTGAGCTCGACATGAGTTGCTAGTGTGCCGTCGAAGGCGGTAAGACGCTCCGTATAGCCCAGGACAAGTTCCCGTGCAGAGAGCTCGCCCCTTGCGATCGCTGCCACCTGCTGGTGGAGTGGCCAAAAGTTCGGGGAGCTGTTCATTGTTTTGTTTCCCCTTTGGCGTAGGCGGTTGACGGGTTGAAATGGACTGCAGGGTACGTTGCCTTGAGATCCAGCGTCCGCAGTTTTTCAATTTCGCCTAAGATTGGTCGATAGGCTTCCACTATCTGGGCCAAGCGTTCGTCATCAAGCGCGATTCCAAAAATGTGAGGGAGTGTCTTCACGAATGATTTTCCTTGTTGATGTATGAGGGTTCAGACGCGCATCATTTCTGCCAGTCCTTGCTCGTTATCCGTGCCATCGTCGAGTTGTTTTTCACGCACGATGCGCCCGATTTCCAATAGCGCCACCGAGTGGGCGACGCGACTCACGAATCGCACGTTCTGCTCCACCAGCAGGATGCCCACGTTGTCGTTTGTCGCCAATTGTCTGAGCACTTTCGTTATGTTCTCCACCATAGTGGGTTGCAACCCCTCACTTATTTCGTCTACGAGCATCAATTTTGGGTTGCTCATCAGTGCTCGAGCCATCAGTAGCATCTTCTGCTCTCCTCCGCTCAAAGTGCCCGCAAACTGTTTGCGTCGCTTAGGAAGGATGGGGAAATAGGCTGCTATCTTCTCCATACCGCTCGGTAGCAGGCGGTCATTTGATAGGCCCAAACGCAGGTTTTCCTCTACCGTCAGGTCCTGAAAAATGGCGGCTTCCTGAGGGATATATGCGATGCCGCGTCGGGCGAGTTTTTGGGGCTCGACGCCACCTATGGGCTCGTCTGCGAAGGTGATTTCGCCGTGGGTGGGTTTGAGAAAGCCCATGATGGTCTTCAGCAGGGTGGACTTGCCCATGCCATTCTTACCGAGGATGGCAAAGATCTGCCCCGCGCTTATCTGAATATTAATGTCTTCGATGACAACCGCATCATCGTAGCCACTGCTCAGATGGTGGCATTCCAAGACGGTGCCGACGGTGGGTTTTTTAATATTTGCGCTCATTCGACATGCCCCGAGTAAATTTCTTGCACTAGATCGGAGTTGACTACTTCCTGTACCGGACCGTCTAGGATCAGTTCTCCGCGGTGAAGAACCACCAGTCGGGAGCAGACCTGTTTGACGAAATCAAAATCGTGCTCTATCAGCACGATGGCAAGGCCAAGGCGGTTCTGTAAATCCGTCAGAATTCGGCCAATCATGAGCCTGTCTGCCTTGGTCAGTCCTGCTGTAGGCTCATCAAGTAGTAGCACGTTTGGTTCTAAGGAAAGCACCATGATTAGCTCTAATGCTCGCTTCATGCCATGGGGCAGATTGTTAACCTGCTCCTGCAGCTGCGTTTGCAATCCTGTGCTCTCCAGAACTTCCATAGCGGCGAGGGGAAGTCCGACTCGGTCTGCCGTGTCGATTTTTGATGGTTTATTATGGCGGTAGCGCGCAAGGCGGAGGCACTCAGACACGCGAAGGCTTCCGAACAAGCTGGTGTTCTGGAAGCTTCGTCCAAGCCCTAATGCGGTAATGCCCTCAGGTGATTTGTGGTCGATGCTTTTGCCATTCACTTTAATTGTACCGCTGCTGCGCTCCATTCCATCGCTTATACAGCGCATGAGTGTGGTTTTTCCAGCCCCGTTGGGGCCGACAATACCCACCAGTTCTCCTGGCATTATTTGAATGTCGATACCATCCAGCACCTGCAGATGCCCGTAGCGCTTGGTGACACCGGTCAGGCTGAGGGCGGGCTGAGTCAGGGAGGTTGTTGATGATTTAGCACCGATCTCAACGAGAGGGTGAAAAACAGTTGCCCGTGTACTTTTAGCAGTATTTACAAAACGGGCAGGGAGCCTTCGCGCAAGGGTTCGCCAGATAGGAGGAAGCAATCCTTCTGGCAGTACTACAATCACCACGACGAAGATGGCACCGATGATGATGGTCCAGACAAACGGAAGGATGCTACTGACATAGGCACTGGCCCACTCTAACCCGATAGTGCCAATGACCGGCCCCAGAACAGTGCCTCGTCCGCCTAGGGCAACGTAGATAACCAGTTCCGTACCAAAGACAAAATCAGCATGTTCTGGTGCAACGATGGTGCCTACACAGGCGTAAATGAAACCTGCCAACGAAGCCAGCGCGGCCATGAACATCATCAGAATGATCTTCACGTTGCTTGTCGGGATTCCAAGATAACGGCTACGTGTTTCGTTGTCGCGCACCGCATTAAGTTTGCGGCCATAATCGCTACGGATGAAAACCCAAGCACATGCTGTTAACAAAACCATCAGGGTACCGGTAAACCAGAACCAGCCGGTCATAGACAAAGTTGGCGCATCGAAACCCACCAGCCCGCTGCTGGAACCCGTGAAAGTGCCACCAGAGTAGATTAGTTGTACCACAACGATCGGCAAGACCAGCGTAACCACCGCCACATACAGCGGTGTTGCACCTTGCCAAAAGGCGAGCCAGCCAACAAAGGCGGCAACGAGCATGGACACAGCTATTGCCGCCAACAAGGCAAGCATCATTGTACCCACCGTATAGCCAACATGAGTGAACATGAGCCCGGCGGCATAGGCGCCGATGCCAAAAAAAGCACCTTGGGCGAAAGTCAGGATCCCTGTGGTGCCCCACAGCAGGTCGACAGTTAAGGCGGTAATTGCAAGCAGGAACGCTCTTACAAGAACGCTTTGGGTGTAGGGGTCCAGAACAAAAGGCCCGACGAGCACCACCAGCAAGGCCAGACCTGTCAGGATGCTCACCGCTTTGAAACGAACATGAAGCGGCAGGCCAAGATAAGTGCGATTTGCGTCGGCACCAGTGACAAGCCTAGTCATATGCAAACCCCTTTGGACGAATACGCAACAGAAGGGCGGCCAGTACGGCGAGCGTTAAACCACCTATGACCGGGCTAATGTAGGTGCTTGCCAGCACCTGAGCACCGCCGAGTACTATACAAGCAGAGGCGAGGGCCAGGAATGAGTTACCAGACACCAAAACCAGCATAAACGCGCTAACCAGCCACGGTAGTCCCATGTTGGGATCCACACTGGACAGTGGCGTTATGAAAGCCCCGGCTAGACACGCGAGGCCAGCACCGAAGGAAAAGGTGATCAACCGTACACGCGAACTGTTAATGCCCAAACCGCGGGCCAAAGGCTCGTTCATGATGACGGCACGGGTCTGCAAACCAATTCGGGTTCCCTTCAGCAGCAACCACATTGCTCCTGCTACCAGCATTGAAAAGATAATAAGTAACAGCCGGTATTTCGAATAGAAATCGCCGAATAGCTCCATTGCGCCTGACACCGGCCCGGCCGCAAACTGTACCTCACGGCCGAAACCGATAATGATTAATTGCCCTAATACGATGCCTAAACCCCAAGTCGCCAGGATTGCATCCAGCGGGCGATGATAAAGAAAGCGCAGCACCGTGCGCTCTATGATTGCACCGAAGAGGCAACCTGCGACAAAGGCCAGTGGCATACTGAACCAAGGGTTCCAGTCAAAATGGGTCACCACCAATGAGGCATAACCACCGATGGTAAGGAAAACACCATGGGCAAAATTAATGATCTTCATTACTCCGAAGATGATCAGCAGACCAGAGGCAACAATAAAGAGGATTGCTGCAGTCGTAATGATGTCAAGAAATAAATAAAGCATGTTGGTTGTCTCTCGCTGTTATCCGTCACACCATGACCTGATCTTCCACGGTGGTCTGGTGTGACGAATATGAGAACTAAAGCGGGATCAGGTCGTTGGGCATTGCTCACCGGGATCTACGTTTTTAAATATCTGCACCACTTCCACACTACCGTTACCCTGAACACGTCCAAGGTGCATCGTGAGGGGCGCATGACGCTGAGCGCTCATCTGTACAGTTCCTCTGGGGCCGTCGAATGAGACCTTCGCCAACGCTTCGATGACCGCATCGGCATCCGTGGTGCCAGCCATTTCAACGGCCGCTTTGTAAAGGTAGATGGCATCGTACTGAGGAACAGACAGGTCATTTGGGGTAAGAAGTTTGCTTCCAAAGTAGGTTTCCATGCGCTCTAGAAATCTGCTGTTTACGTCGCTTTTAATAGCAGTGAGATAGGATGCGGAAATGTAGATTCCCTCAGCGTCTGCGCCCATGCTCTGTGCTGTCAGTTCGTCTACGCTTAAATTGCCAACCAATGCTTGCATGCCAGCAGCCTTGTATTGGCGCTGCAACGTCACGTTGGGTGCACCGCCGGCGGTTGACATAATGACCGCATCGGGTTTTTCACGCCGCATTTGGCTAATGATCGACGTCCAGTCTGTCGCATTCATTGGTTGGTACTCTTCTGCTACGACTTCTCCACCTCGTTCCTCGATATAGTTCCGAGTGAACTCGAGCATTCCTCGGCCGAAGGCGTAGTCACTGCCTACAAGAAAGAAGCGTTTGGAGGCTTTCTCATCGATGAAGTAGTCAACAATAGGGCCGACCATCTGCTCTGGCACTGCGCCATTCGCGAAAAGATAAGGGCTGCAGGAGCGCCCTTCATAAAGCGAGGTATAGATGTAAGGAACTTGATTACGTTCGACGATCGGTATTCCGGCGTTACGAGCGGCACTGGTTTCCATGGAAATGATAACGTCGGCATTTCGATTGATGATCAAGTCGTCGAAAGCACGCTGAGCACCAGATGCACCGCTGCCATCGTCTGCAATTTCTAACTTGACTTGTCGGCCTAGAATACCGCCGCTTTCATTTATCTCTGCCACAGCCATTTCAGAGGATTGCACCACGGCAGGCGCCACAGTGCTATTAGCTCCACTTAAGCCAGTAGGTACACCAATGACGATCGGGTCAGAAGCAACGGCCCATGTTGTGACTGTTAAACAAACTACGCCTGCTAATGTGACAATTTTTTTCGCAATACTCATGGTTGTTTCTCCAGATTTTTTGAGGGGGGCAAAAAATGTGTTCTCAATTTAGTTCAGGAAGACAACTGATAATTTGGTGCATCCGGATCTGAGCATTAATTAAGCCAGTTACAAAAAAAAACATAAAATACATAAATTTAGAAAATATAGTGAAGGCAGGAGGAAAAAGAAGTGACCCAGCGTAGAGCGTGCTCGCACCAACTCGCACCAAAATAAAACCGGATGCCAGTTAAACGGACTCAACGTTATGTTTAAAAAACGAGCAGAAAATAGCTGCGAGGGTAACTTGCCTCGTCGGTTAGATGTCAGGGCGAAAACGACGGATGACGCGTCTAACCTATTTAAGCGCTCCCGCAAGAAAGAGATATAGCGCTATGAAAATGTTGAATTTTCTAAGAATATTGAGGAAGATCAGGAGGATATTTTCGACCAAGTTGGTCTTTCCACGGCGCAGCAATAATCCGTCACTGGCCTGATATCAATCTTTGATGGGCTGAACAACCTTCAGGTTAGCGTTATGTTTATAACACCGAGGAGAATAAGCGCCAGTGCCGCTGGCCAGGGGCTTCGCAACACAATGCCGAACATCGTCAGCGGGATCAGAACGGTTAATGCCGCCAGTATGTGGGGCAATTCTGCTACGGCGCTTGCGGACATACTGAATACGTGAATAAGCCCTAAAGCGCCGAACAGCAGGGTTAACCAGACATTCCAATTACGACGTTGTGACGACAATTTTTCTTCCCTTCTAGCGTTTCGGTGGCTATCGCTAAGCATTAGCGGTTTAAACTCGTGTGTAGCAAGCGTTTCATCTTTCTCGATATACGGTCGCGATTGGGTTAAAGGGTATCGGCTAATCTGGATCACTTCAGATATGAATACTCATTGATCATCAGCGACGAGTACCATCGGGTCAGTGGAGATGACAGAAGCATCTAAATAACAGGAGCACCTACATGACTGGCCCACTCAACGGCATCCGAATTGTTGACCTGACCGCCATGGTATCTGGCCCTTTGGCTACCATGATGCTGGCAGACCAGGGCGCTGAGGTGATCAAGGTCGAGAATCCGTCCGGCGGCGATTTCACCCGGTCTGCCGCCAACCGGCAGGGCAATGTGTCAGCGTCTTTTCTCAATAATAACCGCAATAAAAAGTCGGTGGCGCTCAATCTGAAAGAGCCGGCGGGTCGCGAAGCGCTGTTAAAGCTGGTGGCTACCGCTGATGTGTTCGTGCAGAATTTTCGTCCTGGCGTAATCGACAGGATGGGCCTGGGCGAGGACGAATTGCGCAAGGTGGCCCCGAACCTGATTATGGTGTCCATCAGTGGCTTTGGTGACACCGGTCCCTTCGCCCAACGGCCGGTTTACGATCCGCTGATCCAGGCCCTGTCGGGTCTGGCCACGGTGCAGGCCGGCACTGACGAACGGCGTCCGCAACTGGTCAGAACCATTCTGCCTGACAAACTCACCGGTGTTGTTGCTGCCCAAGCCATCACCGCGGCCCTGTTTGCCCGCGAGCGCAGCGGTGAGGGTCAACATGTCCGGCTGTCCATGCTGGACGCCATCATCGCGTTTCTGTGGAGTTCCGATATGGGCAGCCAGACGTTTGTGCAAGGTGCATTGCCTCAGCAGGCCGCTGCCAGTTTTCAGGATCTGATCTACCAGACGACTACCGGTTATGTCACCATCGCGGTGCAGAATGATCGCGAGTGGCAGGCTCTGATCCGCGCTGTGAATCGGCCGGAATGGGCCGAGGACCCGAGGTTCTTGACGGCAGAGCTGCGGCAGAAAAACATCGATGCTCGGCTCGATCTGATCCAGTCCGTGATCAAAACAGACTCGGCAGAGCACTGGCTGGCGCGACTGGCGGAAGAGTCAGTGCCCTGCGCGCCGGTACTGACCCGCACGGAGGTGCTGAATCATCCACAGGTTCAGGCCAATGATTTACTGGTGGAGTACAACCACCCGCAGGCTGGCTCTATTCGCCAGACCCGCGCCCCGGCACGTTTTTCAGCCTCGCCAACGCAACCTTTGCAAGGTGCCCCGGCTCTCGGTCAGGACACTGCGGCTTTGCTGGCAGCCTGCGGCTATTCCGCGGATGACATACAGACCCTGATCGATTCAGGCGTGGCAGGCCTGCCAGGCCTACCAGAGTAAGTGCCGCCATGAATAATTGCAGTGTTACTCTTCAACGTCTCCAACCCAGACCTTATAGATAGAGTAGGGCGGCTTACCCTGATCTTTACCACCGGTGAAGGGAGGCGCTTTGTGCAGCTGGTTGACCGCAACGTAGAGCCAGCCCTGCGGGCCCATACGGACACTGTCAGGCCAACTCAGACGCTCGTCTCGTGCCAGGGGTTCCAGGCTACCTCCAGGCAGCAGAATATCAATGCCGTTGTGATTCAGGTTGGTGAAAAAGTGGCGGCCTGCAGCGTCGGTATCGGCGCCGTCAGACACCGGTTTGGGCCCAATCCGGACAATCGCATCTGCAACTTGTCCGTCACTGGCGTGCTCGCGCAACAGGCTGGCGGGCACGCTAAACCAGTCCAGACCATTCATGGCACCAAAGTAGACGGTGCTGCGGTCATCTGACAGGGTGATGGGGTTAGCCCCGACGTTCGCGGGTGCGCCGCCAAACTGTATGGCCTCTCCATTGATCACCAGGCGCGCATCGGCTTGTGGTTGAAGCGACGCATGACCCTGAAAGCGCCAGGTGTCGCCACTTGCCAGATTGACCGTCAGCAGGCTGGGATTGGCGATATCCGCCAGATAGGCAAAGCCCCGTTTGCGGTCAACCACCAAATCTTGAATAAAACTGCCTTTCGGCGCCACATCTGCTGGCAGGGTTACTCTCTGAATCAATTCACCGGAGGCGATAGTAAACCCCCAGATTCGGGTTTTGCCCAGATGATTGCCGGTGTCGGTAATCCAGAGCCCACCCTGGCCATCCAGTGCAATGCCTAGAGGCGAGTCGATCGTGGCGTCCTGGTAGTTGCCATTGTGCGTTTGAACCTCGGTGGACGGCCAGGCACGGTAACTGTGGGGGCCGGTCACCTCAATGAGCTGTACGTCGTGATCGCCGTCCATCGGATGGATAGTGGAAAAAACACGACCGTCCGCACTGACGGCCACGTTGCCGGGGCGAATTTGCAACATTGCGACGGTTCGTATTTCTCCTCGCACCGGCTCCAGTGTCGCGGCGTTTGTTGCGACGGCCCCGCCGTGACTCCAGTTGCCAACGGCATTGCAACCAGCCAGAAGCATCGGTATTAGCAGCGCGCCCAATGCGCGCGTTGAAACACGAATCGTCATAACTTTCTCCTTAATAAATTAAGCCCGCATGTACGAGTTGTACTGGACGACCGATCAAAAAATGCCAACAAAATGAGCCGTCAACCATACTGTAACAATCGACGGTGCGATCAGCGGGTCGTTTAGTGGTAACAACTGCAGGAATAGTCATAAAATTAGGGGCGGGTAGGATCTTAATGACTCCAGTGAAGATGCTCAGCTCAGTGTCTGCTTATATGAGGTGATTAGATGAATCGTCGAAATGTTCTCTTAGGAATAATGGCTGGCGGGTTTGTTGTTGGTACGAGCGGTGTTGTGTGGTTAGGAAGTGGATCTAACGATAGAGCACTGACAATTGATGCTTCTCTTAAAACTCTCGATAAGTTGATGAACGATAAGATCGCGACACTGGGAGAATGGAATATCTATCAGATACTGATTCATTCGGCCCAAAGCGTTGAGTTCTCGATGTCCAGTTTTCCTGAGCACAAGCCAGCTCTTTTCAAGAAGACCGTTGGCAAACTGGCATTTGCCGCATTTTCTGCAAAAGGAAAAATGACTCATGACTTGAGCGAGGCAATTCCAGGGGCTCCTTTGATCAAGGAAAGCGGCGATATAAGATACGCCTATCAGCGGCTCAAGGAGTCGATGATTAAGTTTAAGGGCTATCATGGCCATCTGGCAGAGCACTTCGCCTATGGAAACATGACCAAACAACAGTATGAACAGGCGCATGCAATGCACTTTTACAATCATCTTCTGGAGATAGAACTAACCAGTTAGTCAAGAAGACGCTTGAAGTTGCTGCGGCTTGCTAAGGGTTCTCGGCCTCATCCGCGACGGGTGCCAACGGCTCGCCATCTTCGTCCAGGAGCTGGTAATCGTATGCCGCCTGCAGGCCGGTTTGGTCGTCAACCTGTTCCTCCTCGGGTTCATGGTCAATGTAGCGCGGGTATAGGGGCGACAACATGGCTACCAGGATTCCGATCGCGGAAAAAGTGGAAAATGCATTGGCGTAGCCAAATTTGCTCACCAGCATGCCGACAACAGGCGAGCCAGTTGCCTGCCCGAGCGAGACAGCCATGAATGGCAGTACCGGCCCCATCGACAATCGGCCCGGCAACAGGCGAATGCCCGTCATCAGATAGAGCCCCGTCAGGCTCATATAGGCCAGACCGAAGACCAGCGCAGAGAATGCCGCGAGCACCAGCTGATCAGGGCTGGCAGCAAGCAGTGCCAGGCTCGCGGATAACATTACCAGCATTAGCGAGTGTGTAATGGGTGGGTTGTTGCGATCGGCCAGGTCGGCCACCACGGCACCTCCGATGCCGGCAATACCAACCGCGAGCCATAGCCACCCGGTTGCAGAGGGCGGTAGGCCGCCGAGGGTGACCATTAAATCGGGAGCGAAGATCCAGTATGCAGAGGAAACGAAACCCATCACGAATGCAAATAGCGAAAGCCTGAACAGACGCCACCACTGCAGGCCGCTGATTGGCGTTGTCGACGCAGCGTTCGCGGGAATGACCCGAGACACGGAAGGGATAAAGTACCACGCAGCAATGACGCCAATCCCCGCCAGGATGGCGAAGGACAGGTACGCGTACCGCCAAGCGCCAGATAGGAAAAGGACCACCGGTACGGCAACGACGACGCCAATGCTGGTGCCCGCATTCATGACTGAACTGACACGGCCGTGCACCGCGCGGCTCACCATAGCCTGCATGGCAGCCGTTAGCGCCGGCATCATAAGGCCGGTGCAAATGCCGCACGCAAACACACCTACTCCGAGCGACAGAGCATCAGACGCCTGGCTGATAAGCGCCAGACCGACGACGCCGAAACCACACGACAGGACGGCCGTATTGCGGGCACCGAGACGATCGGCGGAGAGCGGTGCCACCAAGGTCGCCAGAAGGAAACTGATAAGCGGCAGCGCGCCGATGATACCGATTACTTCAGGCGTAAGACCCAGCTCGGCCCGGATAGGGGGTACAAATAGACCAAAGGCGAAGCGCGCGAGCCCGTAGCTAATCGCGATCAGGACTGCACCAAAGAGCGCAAACCCTGTGTTCGAGAGAGACTTCATGCCACCTCCGCCAGTAAGGCATCGAAAATTCCCGGAAACAGGAGCATGGAGGCCGGAAGTCGGGTCAGGTTTATAGATGCAATTACGAGATTCACCAATCAGTTAGATCACTGGGCCTTTCACAAAACCGGGAAAGATCTATTCTCCTAACGACACAGAACACAGGCAGAAAAGAGCTCCGACGAGCGAAGCTTTAAAGTTTTCCAGCGGTTTGATCGCGTCACCCAGGCAGACAACCCAGTGTGCCACGCCGGGTGCTTACCAGTCAGTGATAGTTTGTTGCCAAGCCTGTGCTTCCTCGTTTGGTGTCATGCTGATTTCTCAGAAAGTGGGTCAGCACCAGCACCTAGAAAGTAAATGATTACATTCGAGTAGTGTGCAAGGGACAGTGATCTAACTGGTTGGTGAACCTCGTAATTATAGGTGCCGTGAGCATTCCCCACCTCGGCAGTGTTTTTTATGGGGTCTTGATACGCTTAATTTGGAGATCGTTAACATGAACGAAGCATTGGGGTCTTTTTCAACGGAACACAACAGTGATCCGCTGAGTAAACACCATACCCCTTCGGGCTTTTCTGACCGCGTGGCCTTTCGCTTAACCAGGCTGCTACGTTTTTTTGCTGATCTTTTTTTTGCCAAGCGCTATGGACACCGTGCGGTGGTGTTGGAAACCGTAGCAGCTGTGCCGGGGATGGTTGGCGGGATGGTCGGGCACATGCGCTCGCTTCGTCGGATGGAAGACAATCGGGAATGGATCCACACACTGCTGGAGGAGGCTGAAAACGAACGCATGCACCTGATGACGTTTGTACAAATTGCTCAGCCCAGCTTTTTGGAACGGGTGCTGATTTTGCTTGCGCAGGGGATTTTTTTTACCAGCTTTCTCTTTCTTTATATTGTTTCTGGCCGCACCGCACATAGGCTAGTAGGTTATTTCGAAGAAGAGGCGGTCTATAGCTATGGCGAATACCTGGCTGAGGTGGACAGTGGTCGTTTGGAAAACGTGGCCGCGCCGCAGATCGCAATTGACTATTGGAAATTGCCCGCTGATGCGACTTTGCGCGATGTCATTATAGTGGTCAGGCTTGATGAAGCGGGTCATCGGGATGTCAACCACCGCTTTGCCGATAGCTTTGACCATTGATTACGTATTTTTTTGAGACCAGGGTCTTAATTAAATATTTGGACTAAATGTGCAGTGCCAGTGCCGCCGCCTCTTAAGGGATGGAATCTTAGGGGCGCGGCTTCTGCCAAACCGGTAAGAAACGAGATGATCTCGTTAGACATGAATTTGTAGTTGCAGTCAGGGTTGGATTTTTTAAAGCGAGCAAGCTGCTCGCTTATTCCTTTCACAGTGTATTGATCAGCCTGTAACTCGATCAGCAAGAGTCCCTTATCGACGAAGCCTATGTCATAGCCCCACTGGTTTACAAAATAGAACTTAATAAACTCTCGCTCTTGGTGATTCACTTTGCCATCCAGGGAAGCCCGTTTTACCCCCAGCATAGCGATCATGTCAAAAAGGCCAGTGGCTAAAATATCCAGAGGCGTATTGATAAAATCCGGAATCGATTTCACTCTGCCAGACGATTCACGAACAAAATATTTGCCGATAACAATACTCAGCCCTGCACCAGCGACACATGCGGCTATGGCCCAGCCAACCGGTGTGGCGGCTGTGCCAATCCCCAGCACACCCAGAAATCCCGATTGAGTAAAAAAGGTTGAAGCGACCAACGACGACTGGGCAACGGCAACGCCCGTTGTTGCGCCGGTAACTGCATCAACACTGTCGAGGAAGTACTTCTTAAGCTTTAACGAGGTGTAAGCGTCTTCGCCGATGTCAAGTTTCAGCTTGAATCGAAGGGAGTCTTGAATCACCTTTTCGACGCTTTGCATCACGTCTTCTGTCTGAGAATCGATCATCAAATTTGGTCTGCCACTACAGGAAAGGTTGAGATTAATGAACATTCGAAGATCACTAGAAAAGTGACAATCGGTTCGGGTTAGAAGTTGCAGTTATGGTAAAATGCTGGGTTTTAAAAGACGGTTTTAACTGAGCTGGATTCACCTAAGACTAGGAATTATATTTTGACCAATAATGATGTTTTGCGCCGTGTGCGATATATCTTTGATTTAAATGACAGTACTACGATTGAAATCTTCTCTTTAGCTGACTTTACCGTAACCGAAGAGCAGGTCTCTGCTTGGCTGAAAAAAGAAGAAGACGATACTTTTCTGAAGCTCAATGACACGGCGTTAGCTGTTTTTCTTAATGGTTTTATTATTTATAAGCGTGGTAAACGCGATGGCGAGCAGCCAGGGCCAGAGACGCAGCTGAATAATAATATTGTATTCCAGAAACTGCGAATTGCTCTAAATTTAAAGGCTGATGATATTTTGGCCATTTTTCAGTTGGTAGAGTTTCAATTAAGTAACCATGAATTAAGTGCGCTTTTCCGCAAGCTTGGTAATAAGAATTATCGAGAGTGTAAAGACCAGATTCTTCGAAATTTTTTGCTGGGCTTGCAGCGCCAGGTACGGCCAAACCATGATGCTTCAGACGCTGAATCATAGCAAAATACCCAACCACCGGCAGATGAAATCTCCGCCATGCTACCAATGTCGCTTCGACATGATTGTCAGGCTATTCAATACTTGAATGCGCAATCTAATGTTCTGAATAAAAATGGTTAATAAAAGGAGAACATCATGACGTCTGAATCGGATTCCTTGCTATTAGTCGATAATTTGGACGGCGTCACCACGCTTACACTGAATAATCCGGCCGGTCGTAACAGTTTGTCGATGGCGATGCTGCAAGCGTTGCATGATCAGTTGGTGGGATTGGCCGATGACGCCGCCACGCGGGTTGTGGTTTTGGCCGCCAGTGGCAAGGTGTTTTGTGCCGGTCACGATTTGAAAGAGGTACAGGGTCAGCTCGGCAGCACGCCGTTTATGCTGTCTCTGTTTGAGTTGTGCAGCAAGGTGATGCAGCAGATTGTGAATTTGCCGAAACCGGTGATTGCCCGAGTTGATGGCGTAGCCACAGCGGCTGGCTGCCAGCTGGTGGCCAGTTGTGATCTGGCGGTTGCCGGTGAAACGGCGCGCTTCGCGACGCCCGGGGTGAATATTGGTTTGTTCTGTTCCACGCCAATGGTGGCGCTGTCCCGCAACGTATCACCAAAACACGCCATGGAAATGTTGCTCACCGGCGAGATGATCAGTGCTGCCCGGGCAGAGCAGATCGGGTTAGTGAACCGGGTGGTTGCCGACAGTGAACTGGATAATGCGGTTGCACAGCTGGCGGGTACAATCGCTGGCAAGTCCGGCCATACTTTGAAAATCGGCAAACAGGCGTTTTATCGTCAGCTGGAAATGCCCCTGCATGAAGCCTACGCCTTCACCTCGCAGGTGATGGCAACGAACCTGGAAGCTGAGGATGCGGAAGAGGGAATTTGCGCGTTTCTGGCGAAGCGGCCGGCTAAGTGGCAGGATCGCTAAGGTCTGCTGGCGCAAAGCGCCGGAGCTGTCTGTAAGCGATCGCCCAGAGTTAATTGATAACGGCTAAAAAATCCGGCGTTCATCTCTATAGCTTGGACAAATTCGGCGCCCGCCGGGTAGATCGGGCAGTTGGACGCCGCAACAGATTTGCAAGGCGCCATCCGATTAATGGCCACAATGCTTCCTTGCTCGTTTACATAGGCAATGTCTAGCGCTATCAGTGTGTTGCGCATCCAGAAGCTGTTTTCGGCAGACTGAAGGCTGTTGTAGTCAAACAGCATGCCGCTGTGTTCTTCCAGTTTGTCCCGTCCCATCAGGCCGATGCGCCGCTGTTCTGCTGTTTCGGCCCATTCCAGGCTAACAGAAACGCTCTGTTCTTTACTCACAAAGCATGCTGATTGCGCCGGCAACACCTGGGACTCAAGGGCTTGGGCACCAGTGGTGCACGCCACCATCAGCAGCGATACACTCAAGGCGATAAGTTTTGGTTTTGACGCGACCAGGTTCATGGGCGCAGTCTGTATCCGGTTTTGAAAATCCAACTGATGGTCACTAAGCAGGCGGTGAGAAAACCCAACGTCATAAGTAGGCTAACGCCAATGTGGACGTCAGACACGCCGAAAAATGCCCAGCGAAAGCCACTGATCAGGTACACCACGGGATTGAACAGGCTGATGGTTTGCCAGATCTCTGGCAGCATGTCGATTGAATAAAATGTGCCGCCCAAAAATGTTAATGGAGTCACAATCATCATTGGAACAACTTGTAGCTTTTCGAAATTGTCAGCCCAAATGCCAATAATAAAGCCGAACAGGCTGAAGGTGACGGAAGTGAGTACTAAGAAAGATACCATCCAGAACGGGTGCAAAATGCTGTAATCGACAAAAAACTTAGAGGTAGCCAGGATGATCAACCCTAGTATCACCGACTTTGTGGCCGCAGCACCCACGTAACCCAGTACCACCTCGATATAGGATATAGGCGCCGATAGCACCTCGTAGACGGTGCCCGAAAATTTTGGCATGTAAATGCCGAAAGACGCGTTGGAAATGCTGTTCATCAGCAGTGAAAGCATGACTAACCCGGGGATGATAAATGCGCCATAAGGCACATCGCCAATATCACCCATGCGAGCGCCTATGGCCGAACCGAAAACCACGAAATACAAGCACGTGGAAATCACAGGCGAGAGTATGCTTTGCATTAGGGTTCGCTGCATGCGGGCCATTTCAAATTTATAAATGGCGCTTACGCCGTAAAGGTTCATGCTGTTCTCCGTAGGGTGTTCATTCACGCACCAGCCCAACAAATATGTCTTCGAGAGAGGTTTCCCGGGTTTTCAAGTCGCGGTATTCAATTCCAAGGTCGCCCAGGGTTCTTAGCAGTTGGGCAATACCGGTCTGCTCGTGTTGGGCGAAGGTGTAAATCAGTTCCTGGCCAGACTCGGACAGCTCCAAAGATTCCGCAGCCAATTCGGGGGGCAAAAATTCGAGTTTGTTTTGCAATTGCAGGCGCAGTTCTTTTTTCCCCAACTTACTCATCAGCTGGTCTTTGTCTTCCACGAGTATGATTTCCCCCTGACGGATAACTCCAATACGATCCGCCATTTCTTCGGCTTCTTCGATGTAGTGGGTGGTCAGAATGATGGTAACGCCACTTTCCCGCAGTTGGCGCACCAGCGCCCACATATCCCGACGCAGTTCTACGTCTACACCAGCGGTGGGTTCGTCCAGAAATAGGATGCGTGGCTCGTGGGACAGAGCCTTGGCAATCATTACTCGGCGCTTCATGCCGCCAGACAACGTCATTATGTGATTGTTGCGTTTGTCCCACAACGATAGAGCCTTCAATATTTTTTCAATATGAGCCGGGTTTGCCGGTTTACCAAACAATCCTCGGCTGAAAGAGACAGCGGCCCAAACGGTTTCAAACGAATCGGTGGCGAGTTCTTGCGGCACAAGACCTATGGCTTGCCGAGCTCGACGGTAGTCGCGAATGATATCGTTACCCGCAGCCAGAACCTGACCCGACGACATATTCACCAGACCGCAGATAATGCTGATCAGCGTGGTTTTTCCCGCGCCGTTGGGGCCCAGCAGCGCGAATATTTCGCCGCGGCTAATGTCGAGGTTGATGTCTTTCAGGGCCTGAAAGCCGCTGTCGTAGGATTTGTTGAGGTTTTTTATGGAAATTTCCGGTTGCACGGCACCATCCTGTTGTAAAAAATAAACACTGGCCTGCTTTAAAAAAAGTAAATACTGGCCTGTTTTCCAATAGATAAACATTGGCTGAATGATAGCAAGCGATCATTTTGTCATGACTTCGGTTGCTTTAGAAACCTTTGAATGAGCGGCAGAACTGTCCATAATGCTGCTTTACCAGCAAGGTGTGCCAATGATACGTGGGATAAAGGTTTCGAGTTTGAAAATAGGTCTGATTATCGTATTGATTGCTGTCGCTGCTATGGCGCTGCGCTGGCTGGATAGCTCGAATAGTAAAAATACGGGGCAGCAGACCAGCACCTGTAACCTGCAAAAGAGCGACTGCGACTGGCCGCAACAGGGCCAGAACTGGCGGGTAAGCCTGTCTGATATCACCACGAATAACGACACCGAGAACAATTACCGCTTGGACATTGTAGCTCCTGGCGCGCCTCAGCCGCTATTAGTGGTGTTACGCGGCGAGTCTATGTACATGGGCGAATACCCGGTGCCACTGGTGCGCAACGGCAATGATTATTACGCCGAATTTTACGCGCCTTTTTGCACCACCGGCGACGCTATGAATTGGCGTGTAGACTTGCAAAAAGGCATGACGCCGCTGGTCGATCAACCGCCGTTCAGGATGGTGTTTCAGGCCTACTGATCGACCAAAGTTATGTTGGCGTTGGCGATATTATCAGTGTCGCTTGCGGGTGTTCCTATAACCCATGCTTCACTTTTTTTAACAACGCCGACAACCGCGGCGTGAGCATAACCACACCGGCGTAATGCCATTAAACAATCGTCAACTTTGTTTGCAGGTACGCTTGCTAGCAAGCCTCCTGCGGTTTGTGGGTCAAACAGCAGCGGATAAACCGGATGACTTTGCCACTGGCTGACCTGCTCAATGCTGCTGGCTGCGCTGCTGTTGGCAATGTGAAGTGAGCTTAAAATGCCCTGGCTGCTGGTTTCTAATGCACCGTCCAGTAGCGGTATGGTGGCAAGGTTAAGCTCCACAGCACAATTTGATGGGCGTAGCATTTCTGCCAGGTGTCCAAGCAGGCCAAAGCCGGTAACGTCGGTGCAAGCTGTTGCTTGGTGTTGCTGAAAACACTCGGCAGCGCTGGCACTGGACTGCGTCATGCAGCGCAGAGCTGCGTCAATCCAACGGCCTTTGGCAATCAGCTGTGCATGTGCAGCCAGCAGAGTTCCGGTGCCTATGGGCTTGGTGAGAATAATAGCGTCACCGGGTTGCATTCCGCCCTTGCTCATCAGCACAGCCGGATCAATCAGGCCGTTCACCGCAAACCCGAGAGCCAGTTCCTGGCCTTCGCCGGTATGGCCGCCTACCAAAGCACAATTGGCATCATTTAACACCGACACAGCGCCGGCCATCATTTGATAGATTTGTTCTTCCACTTTGGTTTCGATGCCATAGGGCACGGTGGCGATAGCCGTAGCGCTTTGCGGCGTTGCACCCATGGCAAAGATATCCCCCAGGCTGTGATTGGCGGCAATCTGGCCAAACAGGTAGGGGTCATCAATGAAAGCACGAAAGAAGTCCACCGTTTGTACAATGGCTTTGCCCGGAGGCATGCGCAGTACGGCAGCGTCATCCGGAGCGTGAAGGCCAACAATGACATCATCACGGTTCACCGGCTGAAGCTTTGACAACGCGCGCGACAACACTGTGCTACCGACCTTAGCACCGCAACCGCCGCAGCGCATGGTGGCCAAAGACAGCGCCTGGGCGGCGTCTTCGGTGGAACGTGCAGCGGCGGTATTCGCTTTAACCAGCTTGTTAGGCATGGCCGGCAATTCTTTAAATTTCTTCATAAAGCGACGGTCGATCTGGTCTTTCCAATGCCACACCAATGCGCCCGATACGCTCAGCTTTCCGCGCGAGGCTACCGCGTAGCGGTCACCGGTGGAAATCAACGCCAGCCATTTTTTCTGAGGGTGATAGTTCAACGGCGTTTTGCCAAGGGCCATCCGGCGCAGATTATCCGCTAGCGGCTTGCCTTGGCGTACCGCAAATACTCCAGCTTTTTCCCGCGGGTGGTGAATCATGTTGGCAATATCGCCAACCGCAAAAATGCGATCGTTGTTTTCAACCTGAAGCGTATTGCGTACTCGAATAAACAAACCGTCGTCCAGTGCCAACCCCGTTTGGGCCAGCCATTTCGGGCCGCCGGCGCGGGTTACCCAGAGCACTTCGTCCGCCATCAAGGGCGTTTTTTCGCCTTCAATTTGTAAGGTTCGGGCGGTTACTCCGGTGACTGCCGCACCCAAATGAACATTCACACCCCGCTCAGCCAGAGTGCGTTCAAATAGGGCGCGTACTTTTGGGTTGTGGGTGGGCAATATCGTGTCAGCGGCATCCAGTATGTGCACGTGGAGTTCTATCGCCTGGTTGGCAACATCGCGTAGTTCGTTGTGCAAGCGGTATTGCATAGCCAGAGCCATTTCAACGCCACCAGCGCCCGCACCTACTACAGCCAATGTGAACGGGCCCTGGTGTTGTTTTATGCGGTCAAGCAAGTCCAGCCAGTGCCGATTGAAGCGGTTAATAGGTTTCACTGGTACTGCGTGTTCGGCGGCACCTTTCACTCCGGCAGTGCGCGGTGAAGAACCAATGTTGATAGAGAGCAAATCGTAGCTGACGGGCGGGCGATCACGGCAGATAACCTGTTGGGTGGCAGTATCCAGGCCAATGGCTTCGTCCCGGTAAAAGCGCGCTCCTGCAAACTCAGCCAGTCGGCTTAAATCAATATGGATGTCGTCATGGCTGTAGTGGCCTGCAATGTAACCGGGCAGCATGCCAGAGTAGGGCGTGTCGGTGTCGCGGCAAATCAGCGTTAAACGCACGCCAGGTACGGGATTCATGGCGAACTGCCGCAGAACCCCGACGTGGCTGTGCCCGCCGCCAAGCAGGACAATGTCCTGTAATACAGGCTGGTCAGGCGTTTGCATTAAACGATTTTCTTGGCTTCAGCTGCCAGTTGGTCAAAGTCCTTGATGCTGGCAAATGCTTTTAGCTTTTCTTGGTCTTCGGCGCTGGGATTGGCAATCTGACTGATTGTGTTCAACCCGGCTTCTTTCATTTTTTTCTGGGTAGCGGGGCCAATGCCTTTGACTCGGGTCAGGTCGGAAGGATCTGCCAGTTGAGTTGTTTTTGCTTTGGTTTTAGCCGGAGCTTGAGCCGGTGCCTTTGCCGGTGCTTTAGCAGATGTAGGCGTAGGTGAAGGTGCGGCTTTGACCTTGGTTTTTATGGGTGCTTTTGATTTTGATGGCGTGGATTCTGAGGCTACAACAGACTCAGCCGCAGGCTTTGCCTTTTTTTTCTTGGCTACTGCAGGAGTCGGCAACACCGGTTTCTTGTTGTCTGGCTTATCTTCGTCGGCGTGTCCAATGCCCAATCGTTCCAGCAGGCTGTTTTGCATTTCTTGAAATTCCTGAAGCCGGCGCTCGAATTCGTCGTTGAAGCGCTTCATTTCGCGATCGCGCAGTTCGTCAATATCCTTACGCAGCTTGTGCACAGGCTGTTTTATCTGGGTTTGCAGATTGTCGAACTGTTTTAAAGCATCATTAAACAGACTTTCAATGTGTGACGTGGTTTTAGCGAATTTCTTGTTTACTTTTTTTACAATTTTTTCGACATTTTTTGACTTTTCTTTCTTGGCCATGATGTTTTTCTCAGGGGGGTTGGGGCAATACATTTGCGGTGAATAGCAAAACTGAATAACTGAAAATCAGTACAAAGCTGGTTCAGGCCGTCTTATGCCACGCTGCGCCAGGGCCTTATGAGCGGCGGGACCGAATGGACTGCTTTCTGGTTAAGACACTGCGAATACGACTTAAGTTATCACTTAGATGGGGTTTTTTTGCCGGTCCGGATCAACAAACTCAACGGAGTAAAAAAAATTACTACAGTGTTTTCGGCATTGGATAATTACGCCGTTTATGCCTTGGGCGCAAATGTCGTCTACTGGCATGGTCATCACCAAGTCCAGAATAATGGTGTCGCCGGGTTCGAACACTTTGTCACTTTTCAATACGCATCCGTAAGTGTCTAACTCAAACACTGGAACATCCACACGTTCTTTACGAAACAGCCCATGCCGAAAGTGGAAGCGGGCGCGTAAATCGGGTAATGCTTCATTCATCAATAAAAATTCCTGCCGTCATGTCAACGTTTGACGAACCTTGTTGCTCGCTTCCTAAAGTACTAGGTTCGACCAGTTTTTCAAGCCAATCATTAGAACGGACGTGTTTTTAGCTGATAGAGATCAACCCGGCGATCTTTAAGATTGGTCACCGAACCTTCGTTACGCACCAGCGTCAGCTTTTCAAGGTCCATATCAGAAAACATGATCATTTCGGTGTTCGGAGTGGTTTCAGCCATCACCGCGTCATGGGGAAATCCAAAGTCTGAGGGCGAGAATACCGAAGACTGCGCGTACTGGATATCCAGGTTCTCTACCTTTGGCAGGTTGCCAACGCTGCCGGTAATGACCACATAGCATTCGTTTTCAATAGCACGGGCCTGTGCGCAGTGACGCACTCGCAGATAGCCGTTCTTGGTATCGGTCCAGAAGGGCACGCAAATGATGTCTACCTCCTGCTCGGCTGCCATGCGCCCCAGCTCCGGGAACTCAATGTCGTAGCAGATCATAATAGCGACGCGGCCGGCGTCTGTGTCAAACACCTTGAACTCGTTCCCACCCTCAATCACCCAGTCACGGCGTTCATGTGGGGTGATGTGAATTTTACGCTGCTCGTCTACGCGGCCATCGCGGTGGCACAGGTACGATACGTTGTAGACCCGGTCATTTTCAATCAGCGGCATTGAGCCGGTGATTATATTGATGTTGTAACTGACCGCCATGTCAGACATTTCATTACGGAACTGTTCAGTGAACCCTGCAAGGAAACGTACGGCGCGTGTTTGGTCGACCTGATCCGTCAGGCCCATCAAGGGCGCGTTAAAAAACTCTGGAAACAGGGCGAAGTCGCTTTTGTAGTCTGACAAGGCATCAACAAAATACTCAACCTGCGTTAACACTTCCTCAACCGATGCAAACTCACGCATCTGCCACTGCACTGCACCCATGCGAACTTGGGTTTTACGTGCGTTCAGAACCGAGGACGGGGGAACATACAGAATGTTCCGCCATTCCAGCAGGGTTGCATAGCCTAGAGATTTTTCATCTTCCGGCAAATATTTGTGTAACAAGCGGGTTACCTGAAAATCATTGGACAGCTGAAAACTCAGGATCGGGTCATAAATATCTTTACGGCTTACCCGTTCAATGTATTCGGCCGGGGTAGCGTGGTCTTTGTATTTGTGATAACTCGGAATACGACCCCCAGCCAAAATGGCGCGCAGGTTCATGGAGCGGCAAAGTTCTTTGCGGGCCTCATAAAGCCGGCGACCGAGGCGGTAACCGCGGTATTCGGGGTCAATAAAGACATCGAGGCCGTACAGCGAATCGCCTTTTACGTCGTGTCGGAGTTTTTCATCACGCAGAATCAGGTCATCATAAGTGTGCGGATTGCTGAACCTTTCGTACTGCACGCTCACCGTTAGCGCCACGGCTACCAGTTCGCCACTTTTTTCAATGCAGATCTGGCCATCTGGAAACTGTTTTACCAGGGCCTTGATGGTGTCGCGTGGCCAGGCTCCGCCAATATCATGGTAAACCCGGTCCATCAGAACTTGCAGTTGGTTGTAATCATCCAACGTCAGGTTGCGAAGGTTCAAATGCAGTTCTTCATGGGCCATGAACAGGGGCTCCGGTGGGCGTTCAGTCAGTTGGTGGCGCGGAAAAAACACGCGCTCCCAGAAAGTAAAGGACAATTGATTCTAACAGAAGTGGAAAATCCAGGTATGACGTTCCGTTCAGACGCGCAAGCTGTTCAGCGTTTGTAAAAATAGCTCCCCGTACTTTTCCAGCTTAGCAGCACCCACCCCGCTGACTTCGGCTAGCGCCTCCAGAGTGGCCGGCCGGCGCTCCAGCATGTCGAACAGCGTGGTGTCGTGGAAAATAACGTAAGGCGGCACACCTTGCTTATCCGCGAGCTGTTTGCGGCAGGCCCGCAGCGCTTCCCAGCCGTCGTGATCCGTAATCTGCTCCCGCACCGATGCAGCGGAGCGTGAGCTGCCTTTGGCCGTACTTTTTGGTGGTTCCGGATCTTTACGTAATTGAACGCTGGCTTCGCCTTTTAACAGGGGGCGGCACTGTTCGGTCAGTTGCAAAGCACCGTAACCGTCTGGGTCTGCTCTTAGATAGCCGTTTGCCACCAGTTGGCGAAACACCGATTTCCACTCGTTGGCGGTTAAGTCTTTGCCGATTCCGTAAGTGGACACCTGCTGGTGACCCATTTGAACCAAGCGATCGTTTTCAGATCCGCGCAGCACATCAATCAGGTAGGTCACACCAAAGCGCTGACCGGTGCGAAATACGCAAGACAGAGCTTTTTGTACGGCAACGGTGCCATCCCAGGTCTCTGGCGGCGTCAGGCAGGTATCGCAATTACCGCAGGGTTGGTCCAGTTCGTCGCCGAAGTAGTTCAGCAGTACCTTGCGCCTGCAACCGGTAACCTCACAAAGGCCCAGCATGGCGTCAAGCTTTTGCCGCTCAATCCGTTTGAAGTGATCGTTACCCTGGGATGTTTCTAGCATTTGTCGCAGTTTGATCACATCCTGCAGGCCGTAAACCATCCATGCAGTAGAGGGTTTGCCGTCGCGACCAGCACGGCCAGTTTCCTGATAATAAGCTTCCAGGCTTTTTGGCAAATCGAGGTGGGCGACAAAGCGCACATCCGGTTTGTCTATGCCCATACCAAACGCGATGGTAGCCACAATAATAATGCTGTCTTCGCGCAGGAAACGGTTCTGGTTTGATGCTCGCTCATCTGCAGCTAAGCCGGCGTGATAGGGTAGTGCGTTGTAACCTTTGCTTTGCAATAGCTTTGCGGTGGCGTCTACTTTTTTCCGGGAAAGACAGTAAACGATGCCGCAATCGCCTTCATGTTCGGTTTTAATAAAGTCGAGTAACTGTTTGTTAGCATTAATTTTTGGCGTAATTCTGTACTGAATATTAGGGCGATCAAAACCGCTAATAAAATGTCGGGCCTGGGTTAACGACAGGCGTTCGGCAATCTCTTTACGGGTGCGCTCATCGGCAGTAGCCGTCAAAGCGATACGTGGTATGTCGGGAAAAGTTTGCGCGAGCATGCTCAACTGCAAGTAATCCGAACGGAAGTCGTGACCCCACTGTGAAACACAATGAGCTTCGTCGATTGCAAACAGAGCGATGGAGGTATTGTGCAGCAGTTCTATAGTGCGGGGCTGAATCAGCCGCTCCGGAGCGCAATACAGCAAATCCAGCTCACCCGACATCAGAGCGTATTCGGTAGCTCGGGCTTGCTCGAAGTCCATAGTGGAATTCAAAAAAGCGGCTCGAACTCCCAATTCTTTCAGGGCATTTACCTGGTCTTGCATCAACGCTATTAACGGAGACACCACGATACCGGTGCCCGGGCGGACCAGAGCTGGAACTTGATAGCACAGGGATTTACCGCCGCCGGTGGGCATTAGCACCAGCGCGTCGCCGCCGGCGCACAGCTCTTTTACAATGTCCTCCTGTAACGGGCGAAAGCTGTCATAGCCAAACACTTCATGCAGCACCTGTTCCGGGGTCTGCACGGCTGTAGGTCGTTCGCTTGAGAGCTGTTCGAAGTCCTGATGGGAGTACATAATAAACGTGTTTACCCGCAAGCCGCCTGAGTGGAGCAGCGCCGACCGAGCGGTGCTGTGTATTTCTGCGGCAGAATCATAGCAGATTTCGGAGTGGGTGTTTTGCTTCGTGGGATGGCAAAAAAACGCACGTGCCCTGACATAATACGAAAGCTAAGTCATTTGAGGGCACAGGCGTAGCAAAAATTCGTGCAGCTTCATTAACGTTTAAGGAAAATTGGCTTTTAAAACGATACAATAGCGTTAAAGATTTAGGGCCTTTGCAAAAGCGTGATTCTTACCAAGGCTCGCGGCTCTCGACTAACACAAGGTTTTACTATTAATGCAGAAATTTGATGCCATTCGTCCTTACTCGGACGAAGAGACTTCCGCCGTAATACAACGATTAGTGCACGATCGGGAATTTCTGAACCTGATTGGCCGTATTAAATCGCCCGGAGTTGCACGCTGGGCGCCGGCGATGTTGCGGGGAATTGTGAGTTATTGGTTGCGCCGCCGCTTTGGTGGTTTCACTCGTATCGACGATCTGCAAGCGTCGTTGTCGGGCTATGTTGGCGAACTGGTCGGAAAGACCACCACCCGGGTTACCCAGAGCGGGTTACAGAATCTGGAGCAGGAATCTACCCACCTGTTTATCTGTAATCATCGCGACATTGTTTTTGACCCAATGATTGTAAATTTCTTGTTGTACAACCAAGGGCTAAAAACCACTCGCATCGCCATTGGCGACAACTTGCTCGAAAATCGTGTGTTTGCTGAAATGATGCGATTAAATAAGAGCTTTGTGGTGCGGCGCAGCATGACCAGCCCACGGGAAATACGCGACGCTTACCTTATGCTATCCGAGTTTATCACTCACAGCATCGAGACCCACAACGGGGTGTGGATTGCGCAACGTGAAGGGCGGGCTAAAGACGGTATAGACCGCACAGATCCCGCTATTGTGAAGATGTTTCACATGAGCCCGAAAAAATCCGGACTGGATTTCCAAACAGCGATAAACCGGCTGAGTATTGTGCCGGTATCGATTGCCTATGAATTTGACCCCTGTGATCTGGATAAAGCCAATGAGCTGGAAATCCGGGCCCGCACGGGTGCGTACCTAAAAGCAGAAGGCGAAGATACCAGCCAGATTATGCGCGGACTAACCGGCTTTAAAGGCCACGTACACGTGCACTTCGGTGCACCCATCGAAGACGCAGAGGCCAACCCAAAAGCGTTAGCGGCGCGGATTGACAGGGAAATTCACAGCCACTATCACTTGCACCCATCCAATCTGGTGGCGTACCAGTTGCGTGAAGCTGCAGCGGGTAGGGGGCCGATAGAGGCCGGTCTGTTTGCTTCTCTAGCTGCAGCCGAAAGCTGCACGCGCCAGGCTTTGGAAGCCGCTGCGAACGAGCTGCAGAAACGTCTAGATGCTTGTGAAGCAGCCGCGCGGCCCTACCTATTGGACATGTACGCTAACCCGGTAACGAGTGCGCTGAACGCCATGAGCACGGCTGACGTAAGCACTTGATGAGAGTGCTGGAACTTGATTAGTTTGGCAGGAATTGACTAGAAAGTACGGAACTGCCGCGCTTAGGCGCGGCACGTTTAACTACGCCAGAAAGCCGGCGACAGCACCACTACCACGCTCAATATTTCTAAACGTCCCATCAGCATACCTACGCCCAACAGCCATTTAGCGGCATCTGGCAGCGGCCCAAAATTCCCGGCAGGGCCTATGATATCACCCAAGCCCGGACCAACATTGGTCAAAGCCGTCAATGCACCGGACAAAGACGTGGTGAAGTCCAGCTGCATAGCGGCCAGCGAAACCGTCAAAATCAACAGGCACAGCAGGAAGATGAATGTGTAGGCGATCATCGAGGTAATAATCTCGTCGCTAACGGCACGACCGTTGTAATTACGGGTTAATACGGCCCGCGGATGAAGCAAGCGCATCAGATTCTCACGTAGAACAATGACTGACAGTTGAAAGCGAAATATTTTCATGCCGCCAGATGTGGAGCCGGAGCAACCGCCCACAAACATTAAAAAGAAGAACACAACAAAGGCCAACGGGCCCCATGCAGAGTAATCTTCCGACGCGTAACCGGTGGTGGTGACCACGGAGGTGACATTAAACAGTGTGGATATGTAATTGCTAACCGGATTGAAGGGAACGGCAGATACCGCCCAGCGATACAGCGTTAACAGCAAGGGTACAATCAGCAGGATGATCAGGAATAGCCGCACCTGTTGGTCACGGAACAACACGCCACGCTGGCCATGCAATTCCCGCACAAATAGAAAGAAAGGCACACTGCCCAGAATCATAAAAAACGTAGATTCCAAGAGAATTAGGTCGTTGAATTTGCCCATAGACAAATCTGATGTAGAAAAGCCGCCGGTGGAGATGCTCGTTAGGCCATGGTTAAAGGCATCAAACAATGTCATGCCCGACACCCAATAGGTCAGTACTGCGACTACTGAGAAAAGTAGGTACACCCCTAATAATCCGCGACTCAGGGTTTTCATCCGGGGCAGAGCTTTGTCGGTCCACTCTGACGATTCGGTAGCAAAAAGGCGCATACCGCCTACCCGTAAAAATGGAAGCACAGCAACGAACATACCGATAATGCCAATGCCACCTATCCATTGCAGAATAGAACGCCAAAGCAGCAGATCACGGTCCATAGTGTCCAGATTACTGAATACCGTTGCACCGGTGGTGGTGATGCCCGAGGTTCCCTCAAAAAAAGCGTTAGCCGCTGATATGTTGTTATCACTCAGATAAAAAGGAAGCGAAGAAAACATAGCGATGAAGAACCAGCTCGATACTGTCAGCATAAACATGAAACGCGGTTTCAAGTCTCTGGACTGGCGATAGGTTGCCAGTATGCCAACTAGCCCCAATATGCACACAATGCCCGCCGATTCCATAAACGCAGCGCTGTTAGGAGCGTCAGAACCCATCAGAATAAGTGGCGGTAACATCATGAAAATACTTAAAAGTATAAACATGGCACTGATGATAAATACAACGGGCGTGAGGTTTCTCAAACGGTACTCGAATCGAGGTTATACAAAGGTTGCCAAGGATACTCCCGAGGCGCCAGCTCCGCAACTTGGCGGGCCGTGGGCGGTGTTAAAAAAGGCCCTGATTACCGGTCAATTACATTGCTGTTAAAGCATCATCGAGTGCTTTTATCATGTTTTATCAGAGGTTATCTTGGGGGTCTTTCACTGCTTGCAAACGTTATCTTTCATCAAACGGGACGGATTATGAATCACGCACGCTTTTTGCTCATCACTGCGCTTGTCACCGCGCTTTCGTGGGCATCCCTTGCCAGCGCCCAAGACAAAGCCAATGGCAAACGCCCCGGCGAAACTCTTGGATTTGTGGAATGGGTGGTAATGCAGGACAGCGGCGTGCGGCTAAAAGCAAGGTTGGATACGGGTGCCAAGACGTCATCGCTGCACGCGGTGAATGTTGAGGAATTCGATAAAGACGATGAACGCTGGGTTAGCTTTGAGTTGCCTTTGGGCGACCACGAAGACCAGCCCAGCGAAGGGAAGATCAGCCATGACGAAGTGGTGCTGGAATTTGAACTGCCGGTGGAGCGGGTAGTGCTGGTTAAACGCAAGGGAGCACCATCGCAACGGCGCTATGTGGTAAACATGGATTTTTGCGTGTCGGGCGAAGTGCATACAACCCAGTTTTCATTGGCCGATCGCGCAAAGTTTTCCTACCCAGTGCTTTTGGGTCGTCGTTTTATGAGCGACGACAACATTTTGGTGGATTCCACGAACGGCTTTATTGCTGTTAAACAGTGTGAGTTTATTAGCCTGGAGAAAATTGCTGAAAACAATAAGACTCCATCGTGAATTTGCATCGCGTTGGTTGCGGTTAAGCGCAGTTATCGCGGTTAAAACCATTAGGATTGCAGGTATATGGGCAACAAATCACTTACTTTTTCATAGTGCCTACGGTCTTTAAGACGTTGGCGACCGCTTCGAGTTTGCACATCGTAGTTTTTCAGAACTCCCAGCTTAATCGGCCTGCTAGGGTTCAGCATTAGAATAGGCGTATGGGCTTCGCGCATGTAGGTTTTTGCCGGTTCGCCATCAATCGCGCGATAGCGAAGATTTGCTAACGGGCGAACACGAAGTACGCGGCGCGACCGCAGTTGTGCGGATGCTGGCAATGAGCGAATGGCCATAATTTCTCGATCAATCTTGATGTCCCAGGGAACGTCGTCAATCGTTGAGCGCGGGCGTTGCCGAAACGATTCCAGCCTTTCGCATACCTGATCCGCAGTCATCTTTTTAATCTCTGTTTTTATGCCCCAGGTAAAGGTGCAGGACTGCAGTGGGGGAGAGCAGGGCAAAACCTGTAAACGTCGGGTAAGTTGGGCCAGAATCAGCCAGGGAAAATGCCTGTGCAGCAGTTCGAAACGATCATCCCGATTGCCAAGGCTTGGTATTAGAGACTCTATGGAGGTCTTGCTGCGATTGATCTCAGCCATTCGATCTAGAATTTGACTTTCATCGACGTTGGTCAACACCAATGCACCGGGAACCCGGTTGACAACTTTGGTGCTGTATTGCGGATGGCCGTACCAATCAGTCATTGCGTGAAGTGCCGCATGAAAGGCTTCTGTTCCAGAAAGGTCGGTGGGATGTATATCGGTCACAGGCTGGCTCTCGTTTTCACGAACAGTGCGCGGGATTTGATAGATGCGGCATTGAACGGGGTTGGCTTGCTTCAACAATTGTTTGGCGTCGGCACAGAGGCGCTCCAGACATTCAACCGCCAGAACAATTTTTTGAAGAGTGTCTAGTTGTAAAAGCGAATAAGCCATTTTACTTCCTGATTTGTTAAAACTATACCAACATGCAACAGCGTATCAAAAAGGTCACTAACCCTCAACATCTAACATTATGCCCAACAAACAGGTAACCGGACGAACACACATTAATCAAACGGCTAATAGAGCGCAGCCAAGGTCTTCATCGCGGCACATTGCACAAATTCCTTCCGATTAAGCACGGGTTTACGCTTAAAACAAGCTAGAATACCCGCCGGAAATCTACTGATCAGGCATTAAAGCGAGGAGAAAGACGGTGGCTGCGACAGAGCAAAATTATGGGCTGGAGAGTATTATCCTGCACCATTCGTTTACCCAGGTGAAGGGCCGGACCATTCGCATCGACTGCCGCGAGCGCACCCATGTAGGCGGCGTGAACGGCGCCGGGAAAACCTCGATTCTGGCGCTAATTCCGGCGTTTTACGGCGAAGAACCCGAGCGCATTGTCAGCAAGGGTTCCGGCCGCCTGTCGTTTTTGGATTACTACTTGCCGAGCCTGCAGAGCCTGGTGATTTTCGAGTACAGCCGCCACCGCGGTACTTGTTGCTCCGTCATGTTTCGGCACCACTCGGGGAAGCTGTGCTACCGCTTTGTGGAAGGTTCAGCTGCGGACACTTTTTTTGCGCCAGACGTCATCGAAATGTTGAAAGCCGGTGCAACCGCCGACGCCGTTTTTGAAAAGCTTCGCGAGTTAAAGCGCAATGTGTCTCGGATAATCGACACCATCACCAGTTACCGCGCCATTATCCAGCGCAACTCCCGCCTATTGAAACGTTCCGCCGCTGATGCGCGCAAACTGCAAGGCCTAGCAGCGGACTTTGGCATGGGGAGTGCCGACACGCACATGAGCAATATTGAACGTCTGACCCACGTGGTGCTGAATAAAAACCGTTTGATGTCCAGTTTCAAAGCAATGATTTGCGAAACACAATTTGACAATATTCACATTCATGGTCGGCCCAAAACCATCGACGAAAGCGGCCTGGTGAGTGATATTCGCAGCATCAAGGCTTTTGAAAAAGAAGAAGCCAAAATTCGCGAGTGCCTGCAGCAAGAAAATGAGCGCCAGGCTATTCTGGCTGCCAGCCGGCGCACAGTCGCCAGCTTGACGGCGACCGTCGACGAGGCCAATGACAGTAAAGCCGACATTGCCCGCGACATCGCCAAACTGAAAGAGCGTATTAACGAGGAAAGCGAACAGCAGCGCCAGTCCGACGACGAGATTGCGGGGGTTCTGGCGGACAAAAACTACGAGCTGAAAGTGAAAGAGGGTGACCTTGACGGCATCTATAAAAAGCGCGAGTACTACGATACCGAAAGAGCGCCTGAACTGACCCAGGATCTTCAAAATATTGGTGAATATCGCCGCCAAAAAGTCGATGCTGATTCGGATCTGACTGGCTTGACCAGCAAAGTGACTCAGGTCGAAAGCGAGTTCAGACACGAGGTCAGTGAGTTAAAGAGTGCCTTTTCCCTCGAGCAGGGCGATCGCGAGCGGAAGGTCAGCGACGCTGAGACCGCGCGCAAAGACGCGGCTTACCAACACGACAAAGCCATCAGCGCTCTGGACCACGAGAAAACCCGTGAAATAGGCCAGCAGCGCGAAGAGCGAAGTCAGGAACGCTCCGCCATTCAAAGCCAGTTGGCCCGCGCCGAAACCCTGCGTGATAATCAAAGTTATAACGATGACGAAACCGGTCAGATAGCCGCTGCCGAGGCGGCCGTGCAAAACGCCGAAGAACAGGCGCAGCATGTTTCAGGCGAGTTGATCGACGCTAACCGCAAAAAAGACCAGGCTCGGGAAGATCGCGATACCGCTCAGAAACACCTTCTGCACGCTCAAGAGCAAATCGATGCACTAACGGCGGCGTTTGAAGATTTACAGCGTCAGATTTCGCCAGATAATGACACCTGGCTTTCCGCGTTGCGCAAACAAGATTCGGGGTGGGCCCACGGCTTGGCAAAAGTGATTCACCCCGATCTGCTGATGCGTACCGACCTTAACCCGTTAATGCACAGCACTGCAGCTGCTGAACGCCGACAAGTTATGGGCTGGGTACTGAACACCGATGCGATTTCCGCACCAGACTTTGCGGCCTCAGAAGAAGACCTGCAAGCGCGTTTGCACAACATTGATCAAAAACGCCAGGCCGCACGAAAAACCCGGGATGACACAGAGAAAGCCGCGCGTAATCGGAATGATGCCTACCAGGCACGGTGTTCCGCTGTAGAACACATGAACACTGAGAAAAAGCTCACTGATGACTCGCTCACTCGGCAGCGTGACTACCTAAAGACCCTGCGGGAGCAAATCCGCCAGGCTTTGAACGAGCGCAAGCAAGCCCAAGGCGCAAAAGTGACCGAACTACAGAGCCTTCTGGAGCAGTTCAACAAAGACAGTGAAATGGGCGAAACCGCCACCACCAGCCAGTTTGCCAAGCGTTTAATGGATTTGCGCGGCCAGTGGGCCGAGCGCGAATCCCAGCTGCAATTGAATATTGATCACGCTCAACAACGGGTTCAGCAAGCCCTTAGCGAGCACGAACAACGCCTGGAGCTGAAACAAACGGCGTTTAACCAGAAATTAGAAGACGAAGGCATAGATCCAAAAGTGGTGCAGCAAGCACGTGCCAAGGCTGAAAGCCTGAAAAACCGGGTGAAAGAAATTGAGCAAGCCGAGCCTATAGTGCGCGAATACAAAAACTGGCTCGACAAGGACTGGTCACGTAAAGACGGCCTGACTGGCGACTGCAACCTGCTGGAGAAACAGGTTGCGGACATAAAAACCCGACGCAGCGAACGTCTGCGCAAGCACCAGGAAAGTGTTAAACAGGTAAATGCGGACATTACTCGGCATCAGCAGAGAATCGGCGCGCTGGCCAAGCAGATTGAGGAAGCCGAGGGTATTCTGAAGAAGTTCGAAACCGCCCCCGATGACATGGCGATGCCCGGCAACATGGTTAATCTGACCGGCGAACTGCAGGATGCCTACGAGCGTCTGGACAAGCTGCGCCGCGAGGTGATGGCTACCTTCAAACGCGCGCTCACAGTGCTGAATCAGTACAACGGCACCCAAATCCAGAGCGCTTGGCAAAAGCTGAGTGAATTCCGCCGGCAGCGTCTGGCAGACCCAGCCCAGGAATTCGATGAGGCTTTCCAGCTCATGCAAGTACAAGACTTGCGTTCACTTCTGGACACCGACATTCCGCAACTGCGCTCTACTTTGGTGGATCAGTTTACCTCTGAAGCCAACACCTTGTGCCGTTATTTCGACAGCCTGGAAACCATGGCTCGGGAAGTGAAAGCCGTGTCCCGCACTCTGCGCCAGAAAATCAACACTGATCAGCGCATTGAATCCCTAAGCGATATTCAAGTGGTGCTAAGGCCGCGGATTGAAGACGACGAAAGCTGGCAGCCCCTGAAGAGTTTTGTGGTGCAGTGGCGCGAATGGCACGCAGTGCACCGCCGCGAAATGCCGGATGACAGCATTACCATGGCGTTCCAGCTGGTCAGCGACACTTTGAAATCGGCTAGCCTGGGTGAAAGTGTGGAATCCATGGTGGATATGCATCTGACCATGAAAGAAAACGGTCGCGAAGCGGTGATTCGTAACGACAACGACTTCCTGACCGCCAGTTCCCAGGGCCTGACGTACTTGGCGATTATGGCGGTGTTCATGGGCCTGACTCGCTACCTGTGCCCGGACAAGAACACCCGCATTACCTGGCCGATAGACGAGTTGGGCACTCTTAGTTCCAATAACATCGCACGCATGGCAGAAATGCTGGAACACAACAACCTGACCATGATCTCAGCCTGTCCGAAACTGGACCGGCCGCTGCGCAAGTTCTTTGAAAACAAGATCAGCTTGCAGCACGGCCGCGTACACAACTTTGAAAACGCCGCACCAAGCGCGCCGAAAAGCGATTTTCTGGCCAGTGTAACCCGCCCGCGTTCGGCCACTGATGCAACGGACGACCTGACAGATGATTTGTTTACCAGCGCCATCGAAGGAGGCAGTCATGCAAACTAATCCACTGTTCGAACGTACGGTAAGCGCCTTACTGGCCGGTGAAATCATCTGTGAATACAGCCACGATGAACTGTATAACTATTTACTGACGCAACCGGTGCAGCAAAAAGTTTCGGATTTTCTACAACAGATGAACCGTACCCTGCGCCAAACCAGTAGCCACGATGCCTGGCTGTGTTCTTACCAGGATCTGTCGCGCCCCGACGCCAAAGACGCCGTGCGCCAGCAATTTCGCGAAGTGGCCAACCACCTGGAAGCCCTGGTGCAATTTTTACGGCTGGTGATGATGGTGGAAGCCGCACAACGCCCAATTTCCGCGGGCGAACACCTGCGTGAAGGCAAATTGCTGGAACGCATTTCCACTGCGCCGTCGCTCGAAGCCAAATTGCGTTCGCTGTGTGAAAAAGACCTGTTCCGCACCAAACGCAGCGACAGCGCAGGCCAATTGCGTGTGGTGCTTGAGAACCTGACTAAAGCCGGCTATCTAAAACCCATCGGCACCAGCGGCAGCGTGTTTTTGGCGACGGCAAAATGGAGCTGGTTGTACGACGTGATGACGTTCATTCAGGCCCATGAAGGCATCCGCGAAGACAGCACTGAAGACGACCCGCAGCTGAGGATTGTCTGATGGCCAGAACCCACGATGCGCAATCCACCCTGCGGGCGCTGGCCACTTACGGTGACGCAATTCTGGAAGCCCATCTGAACCGTGGCAACCGAATTGCCCTGAACGACGACAACGTTGGCGTACTGGAAACCCTGGAACACCACCGTCTGGTGTGGCGCCTGGGGGACACAGAAGACCTGCAGCTGAAAAATGTTCTGGTGCGGCTGTTAGACCACATCACCGAATCGGAACGCCGACGCTTTGCCAGTGCCCAGGTTGACCGCCTTTGGAGCGATCTGAATAGGCTGTTTGTGGATTATCGCGAAGCTAAAAAACGCGCAGCGTTCACGGACAAATTGCGAATTGAGAGTGAAATTAAAGAATGCCTATCGGAAATTATTGAAGACATCCGCAACGCCACCGATACCTTCTCGTCTTACATCAGTAGCGGCTTCAGCTACATTACCGATATGAATCTGCGAATTCGCAAGAACCACGAAGTGATCGAGCGGGCAGGGCAACTAAACACTTTGTTTGAAAGCTTTAACACCCAGGACCTGGCCGATCAGGCCGGCAACGATCCGTTCCTGAAACGGCTGCTACTGAAATATCTGCCAGCGGCGTTGGAACAAGGCCAGAAAAACCTCAGCTATGCCCTTAATCAGCTGCGCCTGACGCTGGTGCGCTTGCGTGAAGATCAACGTTTGAGTAAATTGGTGGGTGGCTTTGAAAGCTATTTCGCCAACAATCGCGGTTATATCCCGTCTATTGACGACCTGGACCTCGGCCACTGCCCGGCGCCGCTGAACAAGGTTGCGCCTTTCGCAATCATCGCTCGTGGTGATATTTATGACCCAACAGACGATGAAGACCTGATTGTTCTGGCGCAAACCGCCCGCACCTTGGGCGCTGACCCGCAAGGCACTGAACCGACATCTGCTCTGCAAACCGTCGAGTTCGACGTTGTTGGAGCCTCTGACCTCGAAGAAGAAGATCCGGTGGATGAGCTGATTGAACAGTTGGTGCAGTTCGTGGTGGATGGCGATATTGGCGACGGCGAAATTGATGCCTTAGAGGCCCTCAGCGGCAGCGGTCTGACATTGGATGCTGCCACCTGGCTGTCCACGCTGGAAGCACAGATCAACTCGCTGGCACCCAACGACCAGAGCCAGATTGCAGTGGAATACAAAAGCCAGCTGGACCCGCTTTACACAGATAATCTCTACATAACCGGCATGACTTTACGAAGAAATAATGAAAGCCGAATTTAAGGCTATTGCCACTCTGTTGCAGGGCAGCAAACGCAGCGCCGCCCGCAATAGGGTCTGGACACAGATTCACCATGAAACCGGCCTGGGCACTGAAAGTGCGCGGTATTCTGGCGTTTATGGCCAATCAGGAGTGTGCCATCATGCAGGAACATATAACGGCGCGGGCTTTGCCTCTGGTTGCCATTGCAGGGTAGCGTAGACTGACTTATTTTCGGCCGCTCATCGGGGCCCTCGCAGGTTTCGAGTGTGTTGAATGCACATGTAAAATAAAACACTCCGGGCTAATCCGGGCAACGTCTTTTTCGAAGAAACGAGGTATCAGGTGCAGGATCTTCAAACTATTGAGATTGAAACCCAAGCGAACCCCACGGCTGCCGTCATCTGGCTGCACGGTCTGGGCGCCAATGGACACGATTTTGAACCCGTAGTACCCGAGCTCGGCTTACCAGACGACGCCGCTGTGCGCTTTATATTCCCACACGCGCCTAATCTGCCGATCACGATCAACGGCGGCATGTCCATGCCGGCCTGGTATGACATCAAAGCAATGGACCTTGATCGTGTCATCGATACCGAGCAATTGATGACTTCGGCCCGCGCTGTCGGCAAGTTGGTGGATCGGGAGATAGAACGTGGCATCGCTTCCGAAAACATCGTGATTGCCGGTTTCTCGCAGGGTGGAGCGGTTGCCTATGAATTAGGCCTTACGTATCCGAAGCGCCTGGCCGGTATTCTGGCACTTTCAACTTATTTTGCCACCGCAAAGTCGGTGGTTCCTTCGCAGGCCAACGCCGGTATTCCCATCAATATCTATCACGGAACTTCTGACCCGATGGTTCCGGAAACTCTGGGCCTCCGCAGTTTGGAAGCACTTAATGACATGGGCTATCAGCCGGCCTATATGACCTTTCCTATGGAACACAGCGTGTGCCTTGAGGAAATCCAGGAAATCGGCCAGTTCATTCGTAAATACGCTCTGTAATGACCACTTGCAGTCTTAGAGGCATACACTGATAAGTAACCCGACAGGACGCTTTCGTTGAACCATCTTGCCCACGTTTTTCTGGCTCCGGATTCTGCCGAGTGTCATGTTGGAAGCATTCTCGGCGACTTCTGTCGCGGCGTCGACCTGTCTGCGTTACCGGACAAGGTGCAGGAAGGCGTTCGCCATCATATAGCCGTTGACGTGTTCACGGACAGCCACGCCGAGGTGCTCGCCAGTAAACGTTTGTTTTCGGCCCAACGCAGGCGCTTTGCCGGGGTGGCCCTCGATGTACTTTACGATCACTACCTGCTGCGCCACTGGCAGAGTTTTAGCCCGGCGTCACGCGATGCATTTGTGCATCGTGTGTATCAGGAGCTTCAACATAACGAACACCTGATGCCAGCACCGATGGTGAGAGTTACACGCCACATGGTTCGCCATGACTGGTTCGGTGCTTACCAGAATCTGAACAATGTTGGCGACGCTTTAGACCGGGTAGCCGAGCGCATTCGTTTCCCCAATCAGTTTGCCGGCATTATTGATGAAATTCGCGCTAACGACGTTCGTCTGGAACAGCACTTTCTGAGTTTTTTCCCGCAACTACAAAACTTTGCCAGAAAAACTTAATGTAGTTTCGACTTCTTAGACTTGGACTCCTACTGCAATGAGCAAACTCGAAACCCGGCAAGCCATCCAGGCTTTTATTGGTTTGATGCTGGTCGCCCTTAATCTGCGTCCAGCCCTTAGCAGTATCGGCCCTATGCTGCGCACGATCGGCAACAGCTTCACTCTGTCGTCTACAGCACTCGGCATTCTGACGACGCTTCCAGTACTTTTTTTGGGGCTGGCTGCACCGCTGGCGCCTAAGTTGGCAAGCCGCCTGGGTATTGAAAGAACGGTTCTGGTTGTTCTGGCTGTGTTAGCACTGGCACTGCTCGTGCGGCCCTATTCTGGCTTGGCGGGTCTGTTTGCCGGTACAGCCATAGCCGGGGGCTGTATCGGTATTATGGGTGTGTTACTGCCGGGTATTGTGAAACGCGATTTCCCCAACCACGCGAGTTTAATGACGGGCATCTATACCGCGGCACTCTGCTCAGGTGCCGCCATTGCGGCGGGCACAACAGAACCTCTGAGAGAACTGTTTCATCAGCAATGGCGTCCGGCACTGGCTTTCTGGCTGGCGCCTGCCGTTATCGCCCTTGTGGCCTGGTGGGTTCAGTTAAGTGATAAAAAGCTAGGCGTCAAACCGAGAAAACTCCGTGGAAAATCCATATACCGTGATCGACTGGCGTGGCAAATAGCTCTTTATATGGGTTTGCAGTCGTCATTGGCGTATACCGTATTTGGCTGGCTGCCAACCATTTTACAAGACCGCGGCATCAGCGCCGTTGAAGCCGGCCTGGCGCTGTCAGCGTCTATTTTAATGCAAGTGGTTAGCGCCATCGCAGCGCCTTTAATTGCGAGTCAAATGCGCGATCAGCGAGCGATGATTTCTCTGATGATGTTGCTGGTCATCGTTGGCCTTGCTGGCTGTATTTACGGGCCAATGAATCAGATGTGGCTATGGGTTGTGCTGTTGGGTCTTGGTCAGGGCGGCGGCTTTAGTCTGGCGCTTACCTTACTGGTGGTAAGAGCAAGAGACGCAGATGGCGCCGGGCGCCTGTCCGGAATGGCGCAAAGCCTGGGGTATATCATGGCAGCCTTTGGGCCGCTGCTGGTTGGCGTGCTGCGCGATGTGTCCGGCGGCTGGCAGGCCGCCGGCGGATTTCTTATCGCGATCGGCTTAGGTGCAACGCTGGCAGGTCTGAAAGCCGGCCGCGATGGGTACGTGCTGGACGATTAGGGCAAACAGCACCATCATTGAAACTGAATGCCCATGAGTTGTCAGACAAGGTTCTGACTGAAACAAGCCGCGTAACGAGAGCAAAAGTGCGCTCAGAAGATTTGGTTACGCGCCGGGAACCATTTAACCCATTAACCAAATGCCAATAAGCCTGTCGTAATCAATAAAATCACGATAAAAATAAGGCCAGGATGCGCCATGTTGATTGATCCGCCGGATAAAGGAAACTTTTTTGACCAAAGTGGGTGAGCCCGGCGAGTGTGCAAATAATTATTCACGGCGTAGTGGCGACTGCTTAGTATTTGACCTGCATGAGAGAAAAACCGTTTCCCGTAGTCAGCAAGTACTTCAAAAATAATCACAAGGTCTCCCGCGGGTACAGGTTTTAAGCGTGCTACATAGCGGTGGAATCCAAAGTACAAAGTCAGTCCTAAGATAAATGGCCACAGCGCACTCCACAGCACACTCCCTGTAAACAGAGCTGGCAAGAAACCTTGTGCTTGCGGCAACGTGTATAAGATACCAAGCGATAACAGAAGTATGAGGGTATAAGCTGCGCCAGCTGCCCAACTAAGCTGAGAGTCTTTCTCTGCCTTTGCGCTGGCATCTCGCATTAAGCTCATAAATCGGAGTACTAAAAACGTAGTGCCTATTGCCGTAATCGGCAATGCAGTCGCTAACCAACTGATATCGGTAACCGATACTTTGAGAGCTGCTTTTGCCAACGCCCCGCTAGTGAAGGGGAGTCCAGCCAGCGCGAGGGCCGGTAATAAAATACCGAGCCAGATAAACGGACCGTAACGTTTATGCGACAGGTGTTGGCTAAAGCCTACGCTTAAAAACAGGGCACCTTTAGCCAGGCCATGATGCATGGCATACAATACGATTGCGGGTAACAACACCGGCCAAAGTTGGGGTGCCATCAAACCTGCCCCTATGCCCGCCGTGATAATACCCATTTGACTGAGCGTTGAGTATGCCAGCAGTGTTTTTGGATTGCGCTGCACAACACCGGCGATAATAGCGAGAAAGGCTCCCGTTAAGCCGAGCGTGATGAAAATAACACCAAAATTTACGAAGGCAACGTCACCCAATGGCAGAAACTTAATCCACCCCAGCAGACCCGCCTTTACCATAATGCCACTGAGCAATGCACTGGCTGGTATAGGGGCGACGGGGTGCGCGCGCGGTAACCATACGTGCAGAGAAAATACGCCTGCCTTCACGCCGAATCCGGCCAGCAATAGGCCGATGACCCAACTAGGCTGCGAAACAATATCGAGTTTGCCCAGGTTTTGATATTCATTACTAACAGCAAGACCGGTCATGCCAGCGAACAGTAAAACCTCGCCAATAATGGCCCATTGCATATACGTTTTACCTGCCCGCCGTGCTTCGTCAGTACCGGAGTGAATCACTAAACCATAAGCCGCCAGGCTCATCAGGGTGAAAAAAGTGATAAAACCAAACAGGTCCTGGGCCAGAATCAAACCAAAATTACCACTCATGGCCAGTAACAAAAATAACGAGAAACGCACCTTGTGCGGGTCATTTCGAAGATAATCGATGGCATATAGGCCAGCGACTAGCCACAGTACGGCTGCTAACAACAGAAAAACCTGCCCGGTATTATCCAGGCTGATAACGCTACCAAAAAATAACCAGGGCAAGAAATTTTCACCCTGAGGATGCACGACTGCCGCAACCAAAGCCGGTACCGCAGCGAGCGGAACCAACCATAGGCTCCATCGTTGAAAGCGTTTTGATAACAGCAATAAGGCTGAGATTAGAGGAATAACAATAAGCCACCACAACATGGGTACTAACAGGCTGCTGTTTCGAAGTTCTCCTACGGCTTCGACGCCATATTCCCGGGCAGCAATCAACTTAGCCCAACTAAGAGGGCTAACAGGGGATCCTGCGAACACGCCCACTAAGAGTGCAAAACACGCTGTAATAACCGGTGGCAGCAGCAGCATCCAATGTGTTTCCAACCAGCCTCTGGGTTGCTCTGCAGGCCAGGGGCCTGCTTGAGGCTTAAACCAGGCCGCATAGAGAATCGGTAAAAAATAGAGCGCGTTTAACAGGCTGCTGATCACCAAGACGCCAATAATCCAGTAACTTTCCACCTCCAATGCACCCGCACCCAGATACCATTTGGATACAAATCCGGCTGCGGGTGGTACCCCTATCATGCTCATTGCAGCCACACTAAAGGCAATCATCGTCCATGGCATACGTTGGCCGGCACCATCCATTTGGCTAACTTTATGAACGCCCAGGGTCTCTGCGAGATTACCGGCGCAGAAGAACATGGTAATTTTCATGAGTCCCTGATGGACTAGGTGAACGATACCGCCAATAGTGGCTATAGGGCCTGCAATCGCAGTGCCCAGTGCAATATAGGAGACCTGACTGACCGTCGAATAGGCGAGCCGTTTTTTCAAGTCATCCTGGAATAAAGCTCGGGTCGACCCATAAACAATGGTAAATGAAGCCAAGCCTGCCAATGCTATGGTTAGCCCCAAATCTCTAGCAAACTCAATACCGTAAACATCATAAACGACGCGTACAATGCCGAAGGCTCCCGCTTTCACCACGGCAACCGCATGCAGCAGTGCACTGACAGGTGCAGGTGCCGCCATAGCCACTGGTAGCCAACCGTGTAGAGGTACCAGAGCAGCTTTCACACCAAGACCCGCAATGAGTAACCCAAAAATGATTTGTAAATGGAGTGGGTCTAAGCCGGGCAGATTCTTCAGTACACCTGTTACCGTAAAATCCAATGGTCCTGCCAGAGCTGTCAGCCACACAACACCGGCCAGTAAGAGTGCGCCGCCAACCATGGTGTAGATCAAGTAAGTCCGTCCGGCCTTGAGTGATGCACTGTTGCCCTTATGCACGACTAATGGGTAGGTTGTTAGCGTAAGTAATTCGTAAAAAATCAGGAAGGTGATTAAATTGCCAGCCAGTGCAACCCCGATGGTTGCGCTGACACAGAGGCTGAAAAAACCAAAAAAACGGCTGCGATTGGGTGATTTTTCGAGATAACCAATGGCATAGATTGTTGTTACAAGCCAGAGCACACCAGATAAGCTGACAAACAACAGCGATAGTGCGTCGGCGTTTAATACCAATTCTATATCTGGCAGCAAGGGTAAACGTGTTTCGAAAACGACACCTTGAGAAACACCAAAAACCATCACGCCGATCAAAATCACACAAGAAAGTGCGGCTACAAGATTAAATAAGGTGCGCAAGCCTCGATGATTCTCATCGATTCGAAAAATAATTATTCCTGGAACCAATGCGCTTAACACAATCAACAAGGGCAGGGTATTTTGCCAGGTCATACGTCTTCTCCAACAGTGACAAGATCGAGAATCAGCTCGGCATTAAATCCTAAGACGACAGTGAGCATGGCCAGCAAAAATGCACATAAAGACATCATCGTGGGTAGTTTGTTGGTCGGCAGGTTTTTTGGCTCGATCTGTGCGTTTTCGTCGACGCTGACAAAGGCACTATTAAGCACTCGGAAAACATACATGGCTGCCATCAATCCACCCATTAAAATGATGACTGCCCACCACCATTGAGCGGTATCAATAGCCACATTGAGCAGTAACCATTTTGAAAGAAATCCGGCGCTGGGCGGTAAGCCAATCAAGCTGGCTCCTGCAATCGCAAAGGTAAATAAACTCAAAGGCATATATTTGGCCAAGCCATGTAAACGAGCAATTTCGTCGTGACCAAACGTACGCATGATATTACCAGCGGCTAGAAACATAGCGGCCTTGGCACAGGCATGAGCCACTATAAAATAGCCGACCGCGCTGACCGCTGGACCGCTTAAACCAGCTCCACGAGCGCCTTCGTCAGGCGAGAAGAGAGGGAAAAGTAAAAATAGATAGCCCAGTTGAGCGACTGTGGAGTAGGCCACCATTAATTTTAAGCGCGTTGCTCGTAGTGCCTGAATCGAGCCCCAAAGGATTGCCGCTGCGCCCAATACTCCCAGCATAAGCAATCCATAATCTGTGGCAGCGGGGGCGAGGGTGTCCAACCAAAATCGAGCTAATAGGTAAAATGAGGTTTTGACCACTAAAGCCGACAGTATGGCACTGACCGGGGCGGGGGCACTGCCATGGGCCAGAGGTAACCAGAAATGCAGGGGTACTAAAGCAGTCTTTAGCAATAAGCCTGTCGTTATTAGTGCAAGTGCAGCCCAAGTAATTACCGTCGGTTCTGCTATTGCATTGAGTTGGGCGAGATCGAGAGTACCGTAGGCTCGATATAATAAAACGACGGCAAGCAAGTAGCACAAAGAACCCAACAACCCAACTAAAAGATAGCGCAGGGCGGCTGTCAATGCGGCGCGGCTACCGTCCAACGCAACCAGGGATACTGCTGCCAGGCCAACAATTTCAAGTGTGACATAGATATTGAAGATATCGCCTGATAAAAACAGAGCATTGATACCCATAATCAGTAACCACCACAATGGCCAGAAGCGGGCCGTCTTATCCAGTCGAGAATGTGGTTCAAAGAAGTAATATCGACTATAAACAGTGAGTACTAAGGTAAGCACTGCCGTCAGCACAAGCATCAGCGCGGAAAAACCGTCGATGGCCAGATCAATTCCCAAGGGCGCCCCCCACCCCCCCAAGGAATACCGCTGATATTGGGTTTCCAGGTTTGTACCATTGTTGGAAAACCACAATAATAAGGTGGCAACAATGATTAATTGTATTAATGCCATTGCAATGCTGATCGAGGCACGCAAGCCAGGACCTTTCAACAACGTTGTCAGAATCGCCGCAATCAGTGGCAAGCCCACTAGCGTTGGTAGCAGTATGTCTGGATTAAACAAAGAGTCCATTAACGGCCATCCTTATCAGAGGCTGGGCTCAATGAATGAATTTTAACCGCTAGCAATAAAGCCAACGCAGTGCCCGCGATAGCAACGACAATGCCGGTTAAAACCATGGCGTGAAGCACTGGGTCTGGTGTGCTATTCATGTTGTTGGCACTTACCACTAGCAACATAAATACACCCACGCTCATAATGTTGATGGCGAGTATCTTTTTAAGAATATGGGGTGCAACAATAACCCCGTACAAACCAATGCCAAACAGTCCGATACTCGCCATAATATAAAGTGAATCTTGAATCATGGCTTTGGACCTTCCGTTGTCTGTGATTGTAGAGTCTCATTTGGCGCTGAGGTCTTACTCAAAGCTGACGGCTGTTTATCGAACACAGAGGGCTCAGACGAACTCTCGAATTTTTGAGTCGCTAGGGTGTTATATGACAGTAGTAGAATAGCGGCGATTGATAGTGTGGCTGCACCTTCGATTAATAAAATGAGAGGCGCCGCTAATTCGAGTGGATATTGCAAAATAACCCCCGTAGTAGTAGCAACACCAACGGCTACCATCACGAAGGTAATGAGACCAATAGTTAGCAATAATTTCGCCACTGTCGATGTAAAACAAAACTGGAGTCGCCCTGATAATTGAGCCAACACACCTGCACCGGCAAGTAATGCTCCTGACTGAAAAGCTCCTCCGGGCAAAGCGGCACCCGTCCAAAGCATGTAGCCTGCCATAACAATGATCATCGGTATCAGCCATCGTAATAATGCTTCGAGTGGATGGTTGACAGGAGCGTCATTAACGATGGACACCAAGCGATCGTCCGATCGATTACTGCCAGGCATGTCAGGATTAACGTCAGAGTCAAAATGTGAGTTCGGCAACATTGCAACCGCGACGGTAAGCAATACGCCAATTTCCAGCAAGGTGTCGTAACTTCGAAAGTTTAGTAATACCGCTGTTACAGGATTTTCGACGCCACTCTGTGTGAGCTTTTTCTGAACTAACTCAGGTAGTAAGGATGAAATATTGTCAGTCAGTATCAGCGCAAAAATTAGGCCGAAACCCAAAGCACCAATCGCGATTGCACACAATATTCTAGTCGCAACAGGGAGTTCATTTGCGTGATTGTTTTCTTTAAAATCAGGAGTTTTGAACATTGTCGCCCCCACTCTTCTTGGGCGCGTTCGCGTCATCATTAGCGGGTGCAACGCGCAGCCGTCGCCAGGTTGCCAACAAGAAGGCACCGGTTAATCCGGCGCCAATTGCAGCCTCGGCAATCGCCAGGTCTGGCGCGTTTAATCGCACCCAGGCAATAGCGATCAGTAAGCCTAAGCTGACAAACAAAACAATGGCAGTAAATAAGCTCTTAGTCGCCAGGCACAGACAAGCGAGGATTAATATTCCTATAACAAGGCATCCGTCGATGAAAATATTAAATTCCATTGTTCGTGCTACCTGTTGATGAGTTTTTTATCGGTTTAATTAATTGCCTCATAGGTGCATTGTTAAGAGTGTTTGGTTGAAAGGCAGTGTCCGTCGACAAATCTTCTTCGGCTTGATTGGCAACCAAATAGCAACTTACGGCGCCAGACACCATGACCAAAAGCCAAATAATAATTATCTGCAAGGCATCGAAAATAGATGCAGCCTGTGGCAATACACCAAACACAATTAAGCCCAAGCTCAGATTGTCTACTTTGGTTAATGCGTGTAGACGGCAGAATACGTCAGGGAAGCGCACTATCCCGATACTGCCAGCGAAAAAGAAAAATAAGCCGCTTGCCGTCATAATTACTGTAAATACATCCAATAGACTCATAAGGACCTTTTCCTCAAGCGAACAAAGGTAATTAACGTCAGTGGTGCTAGCAGCGCCAACACAAAAGCAACATTGATCAGCGCAGATTGATTTTGAATGATGGCCAATAAAATGAGTATGGATACACCTGCCGTGCTAAATAATTGTGAGGTAAGCATTCTGTCGGCTGAGCTCGGACCCAACAGTATTCGCCCCAAACCCACCAAAAGCGCCAACACTAACAAGCCCACGATGACAGATAGATACTCGATCATTGTAGATCTCCCGATTTATTGGCATGAGTGGACAACTGAATCGATTCACCACTAAATAGCTTGGCAACTTGTTGTTCGCACTGGGTTATATCGTTGTTATTCTGCGATGTCATATCTAAGGCGTGTATTAAGAGTTGATCGTCTTGCAGTTTGGTGCTGACGGTGCCTGGTAATAAACTGACAAGATGCATAAAAAACAGGCGTGCAGAGCTACCTTGCAACCTTAAGTTGTATCGAAAAAATCCGGGATTTACCGGCATGCTTGGGCGAATAGCTAACTTTGCAGTTTGCCAGCCGCCAAGTATTGATTTTAGTAAAAAGAAGGGTAAAAAATAAAAGAGTCGCAGTACATAAATTCGCTGCATTTGGCTGACGGAGTGCGCCGGGCGATTTTTTCGAAAACCAATGTCCTTAAACAAAATCATGCTAAGCCAGGCCGCAAAAGGGACGACAATAATCCCAATCACCCAGGAATATACGTCACCTTCGGTCAGCAGCCACCACAGAGCCGCAAAAAAGAGCAGAGGTTTTAAGCTTGTGATAAAACTCCAACTCTTTGTCTCATCCCTCGTGGGTCTGTGAGTTTGCGCAGTGTCTTTGTCCTTGGGAGTTGCCATACTTATTCTCCCGCCAGCGGTGTTTTCCGAAGTTGCTGTGCTTTACTCTGATACCGCCAGCGTTTCTCAAGACCAACAATCATTGATATCAGCAAGCCACACGCAAACACTCTTAGCCAAGCCTCAGCGCTTATGGGCGCTGTATCAAACCAGACATTCATAATGGGCAAGTAGGTGAACAGGAGTTGTAGTACAGCCATGACTGTGATGCCAACCCAGATCCAGATGTTGCTGAATAAGCCGACAGAGAATACCGAGCGTTCAAGTGAGCGGCAGTTCAGCAGGTAAAAGGCCTCACCAACCACAAACATTGCTACTGCTACCGTTCGTGCCTCGGCTTCACTTGCGCCCCATGAAAGCTCAAGCTTGTATAGACCGAATGCCGTGACACACAACAAGGTGGACACTAAAAGAATACGCCACAACAGGACTGAATCTAAGATAGGTGCATCGGGTTTGTTCGGTGGGCGCTGCATGATATCAGCCTCTTTTGGCTCGAACGCCAACATCAGCCCGAGAAAAATAGCGGTTGTCATGTTCACCCAAAGAATATGCACCGGTAGTAATGGTAGCGATACACCGAGAACAACGGCTAATAAAATAACCAGGCCCTCGCCGCCATTAGTGGGCAATGTCCACACGATAAACTTTTTCAAGTTACCAAACACACCGCGCCCTTCTTCCACCGCCGCTACAACGGTCGCAAAGTTGTCGTCAATGAGCATCATGTCTGCGGCGTCGCGAGCGACAGCAGTACCATTGAGAGCCATGGCGACGCCTATATCAGCGCGGCGCAAGGCGGGAGCGTCGTTTACACCGTCACCCGTCATTGCAACGACATGGCCCAGCCGCTGAAGCGCCTTTACCAGTTGTAATTTGTTATCGGGAGTAACTCGTGCAAAGACTTTGTTGTTGTTGGCTAGCTCGGCAAATTCACTCTCCGGGCGTTGCGCGAGATCGTAACCGGTAATGGCACCATTAGTGTCGCTGTCAGTAAGAATGCCTAACTGCCGCGCAATGCTGGTTGCCGTTAGCGCGTGGTCCCCGGTGATCATCTTCACGTCAATGCCAGCCTGATAACAAGCTGCTACTGCAAGGATGGCCTCTGGGCGAGGGGGGTCTATCATCGCCTGTAACCCTAAAAACTCAAGCCCGTCGGCGACATGCTCGTGGTTAATGGTATCAAGTGTGCTGTCGACTAATTTACGAGCAAAGGCCAGAACACGGAGTCCACGTCCCGCCATTTCTTCAACGTGCATTTTGACAACATCAGCATCGACTGGTTGTTGTTCTCCGCGTTCACCCAGCATAAAGGTGCACTTGGGTAATACACTTTCTATGGATCCTTTCAGATAGATACAGCGTTCATCCGATCGCTGATGCAGCGTTGCCATATATTGATATTCTGATTGGAACGGAATGCTGTCTAATCGCTCAGCGACAACCGATTGAGTGTCGAGTTTTGCCTTTCTTGCGGCTACCAGCAAGGCAGCCTCGGTAGGGTCGCCGGTAATGCGCCATTGCTTTTGATCGCCAACAGGCTCGTGTAAGTCTGCGTTATTGCAAAGTAATCCTGCTTCCAATATAGCTAACACGGCCACATGGGACGCTACATCGACGGCGTTGTCGTTAAAATGAATCTCTCCCTGAGGATCGTAACCATTGCCAGTGACTTTAAAGCGTTGACCCCCGCTCCACAGTTCTTCAACGGTCATTTCATTCTTTGTGAGGGTACCCGTTTTGTCAGAACAAACGACGGTCGTGCTGCCCAGCGTTTCTACTGCCGGCAGATTACGAATCACGGCCTGACGTTTGGCCATACGCGAAACACCAATGGCAAGCATGATGGTTACTGCTGCCGGAAGACCCTCTGGGATTGCGCCCACCGCCAGCGCTACAGCAGCCATAAACGATTCCAATAGAGGTTGGCCGTGGAGCCAGCCGATAAAGACCGTCAAAACAGCGAGTGCAACGATGGCGTACAGCAATAGATGGCTAAAGTGTTTGATGCGTTTTGTTAACGGCGTATCCAGGGTTTCTGTGGTGGCGATTAACGTTGAAATTTTGCCGATTTCAGTGTCATCACCGGTTCCAGTAATGATCCCAATGCCGGTGCCATAGGTCACCAGTGTTGAGGAGAAAGCCATATTGTGACGATCGCCCAGTTGATTCTTATCTGGCAGCTCCGCAGTCGCTTTCTCTGTTGGCACCGATTCGCCCGTTAGCGCGGATTCATCGATTTGCAGATCACGGATTTTAGTGAGTCGCACATCCGCTGAGACTCTATCGCCTGCTTGCAGCACAATCAGATCACCAGGGACGAGCCCTTCAGCGTCGATGGTATCGCGCTTACCGTTTCTAATAACTGTGGCCGTGGATTTTAAGCTACCTGATAAGGCACTTATAGCCTGTAATGCTTTCGACTCCTGCACAAAACCAATAATCGCATTGAGAAAAACGACCGCAAAAATAACCGCGGAGTCTACCCAAGCCTGAAGCGCCAGCGTGACAGCAACGGCCGCCAGTAGGATATAAACAAGTGGTTGATGAAACTGCATTAGGAAGCGTTTAAGCGGTCCTGCTCCTTTGTGCTCAGTGAGCTTATTTAAACCAAATTTTTGTTGTCGATTGTCGACTTCATTGCTGGACAAACCGACGTTGATATCGGTTTTGAGTTCTATCGCCGCCGAATCGGCAGATTGGCTGTGCCAAGATTTTTCTTGGTGCATAAAGTACTCCAGTTTTTCTGACTGAAGTAATGGTAAATTATTCCATGATTATATAAAAATCGAATAAATATTACTTTTTGTTCGTAATATTCGATGTATTGCACTTACAATGAAAGAACTTATTAGAAAATGAAACGTATACACAGAAGGTGATTAGATGGATTACCGGAGTTTTCGATCGTTATTTTAGGAGTAGCAATTTAGCAGCATCACAAATTGCGGCAACGGCGGGGTGCCTCACTTTTCGTTCAGCAGATATGGCATAAAACTGTTGTTTAACTTCATTGGTCTCACCAATAACTTTGACATTAAATGCTCTACATACATCATCTGCGATTATGGACGGCATAAAAAAGATACCCATGCCTGCCTGACCAAAAGCCTTCATCAATGCACTATCATCAAATTGACCGCGGATAATAGGATAAATATTTTTTTCGCTAAGCCAATGGTCAAATAACTGGCGAATTTCATTTTGTTTGGTAGGTAATAGTAACGGAGCATTATTAAGTGAGTAAGGAAAATTATTTTTATATTTTTTAGCCAGAAGTGGAGATGCAAAAAATGTCAGTCCACTTTCGCCTAGCTTGTGATTGTAGGCTTTGATATTTAGCGCGCCGGTTACAGGTTTATCGCTCAACACCAGATCTACTTTATGAATGGCCAAGTCGGCCAAAATAGACTCGATCGGCCCTTCGAGACTCGTTAAGTTGATATCCCGATCAATACGAAGCGCTGGTTCAATCATTTTGTAAACAATAGCTTTAGGCAGAGCGCTTGCTGAGCTAACAATAAATTCTGATGGGCCTATGGCTGGAACACCACGCAACACATCGTTTAATTCTTTACCCAGTTCAAAAATTTCATCTGCATAACGCAGGACTAAACGGCCTGTTTCGGTTAAGCGTAAGCCTCTACCGTCTCGCTCAAACAATTCATTGCCCATGCGTTTTTCTAGCAACGACAGCTGGCCACTGATTGTTTGTGGTGTTATGTGAAGTTTTTCACTGGCTTTTGCGATACTGCCTTCATGGGCCACAGTCCAAAAGTAATTCAAGTGTTTATAATTTATTGCGTTTGGCATTCAGTGCTGCCTCTGCTGTTCAGTTTTTTACATCAAAGTGACGGTAGTCGAGATCACTTTGATGCCGGTACGCTCTTATTTTTTCGCCAATTGTTGCTATTTTATTACTTCGAATTAATCGAACTTTACGAAAAGTATAAACGTTTTTTTAATTTAGCACATGGGTCCGCCAAAGGTGGCTATACAGAGGACTGGTTTGAGGTGGTCATCGCACGCCCGCAGCATTTAATCCTCTGGGCGGAGTTGCCGTGGTAGCATCCAATACTTGGGCCGTTATGGAGGGTCGCAATGCCCGGGCCTCGGTTCAACATTTAAGAGCAGCCCGCGAAGGCACCGCGAGGATGATATCCACCACGCTTACTTCCATGCGGTTTCCGTCGATCATCTGGAAGCGTGACTAGACGCCGAGGGCAAGGCCACCAGCTGGCGCCAGCGGACCTTTTTGCCCAGCATTGCGTCGCTTTTCATGCCGGATCCCAAACACAAAGGGGAATTCGAGCTGGGCATGAGTTTTAACACCATGCCATTCGATATTCCTGCTATTCGGCTGGAAAATCCACATGCAACGGCTCATGTGCGTATTGGCTGGTTCCGATCGGTGTACAATCTGCCTCATGCTTGGGTAATTCAGAGCTTTGCCCCTGAAATGGCGGTGGCAGCCGGCAAGGACCATCGTGATTATGTTCTGGACCTGCTTGGACCTGCTTGGGCCGGCCTGGGAAATTCACAACCTGACCGCTGGTTATGGCTGTAATTACGGTGAGGATCCGGACCTGCACCCTATCGATATCGGCCGGATGCGACGGGTGATTGAGCGTGCCACCGCAGAAGCGTGCTGGGGGCGCAAGATAGAAAAAAGGCGAGGCCTGGGCCTAGCCTGCCGTCGGTTGTGCCGGGATTGTGCAACGCCATTTATGCGGCCATCGGGAAGCGCGTCCGTCGCCTTTCTGTTGGCAACCAGCTGAGTTAACGCTGATACAGAACCAAGACTCTAGCGAGTCCTTTTGAAATTTGACGCTGGTGAGTAGACCTTTATGAACGTAGTGATCATAGGCGCAGGAATTATGGGCACCACTTTTGCCACCTTGGCGAAAGAGATTGCACCGAATTTGAATATCACCATCTTAGAGAGACTAGACAGTGCCGGGGCGGGAAATTCCTCTCCATTCTGGAACGCTGGCACGGGGCATGAAGCGAACTGCGAGCTCAACTACACGCCAGTCGATGAAGAGGTCATTTCGGTTGAAAAAGCGCTGAAGATCCACGCCCAGTTCAATGTCGCGAAGCAGTTCTGGGCTCATCTGGTCGAAAAGGGAGCCATAAAAGAGCCGGAAACGTTTATCAACCAAACCAAACACTGCACCATTGTTTCCGAATCTGATATTGAGGAACTGCGGTTGCGGTTCAAGGAAATGTCGGCCCATCATTTCTTTGAGCACATGCGTTACTCAGAGGACTTCGATGAAATTAAGAGCTGGATTCCTTACACCATGGACGAGCGCCCACGCCATGAAAAAATGGCGGCTACCGTCATTGAGACGGGTACAGACGTTGATTTTGGTTCGTTAACGGAGCAAATGGCGGCTTACGCAGCCCAACACCTGGGGGTGAAGTTTGAGTACGGTACCCACGTTAAGCGTGTGCAGAAGAGCCCAACCGGGCGGTGGGTTATCAAGGCTGAATGCAACGGAAAACCTGTTCAACACAAAGCCGATGTGCTTTTTGTAGGCGCCGGCGGGGGCGCATTTCCCCTCCTGAAAAAAACCCACTTGCCGTTCCGAAACCGTTTTGCCGGTTTCCCTGTGGGCGGGCGTTTTCTTCGGGCGCCGATTAGTGAAGAGCAAGCCGGTTATTACCGGGCTAAAACCTATGGCAAAGCGAAAGTGGGCGCGCCTCCCATGTCCGTACCGCACCTGGATTTGCGGGTAGTTGACGGTAAACATTACTTATTGTTTGGCCCTTTCGCCTCATTTAAGCCCCGCCTCGAGAGAGATCGAGGGTTTGTTGATTACGTCAGGTCAATTCGCCCCCATGACATCCCTGGTTTGCTGAATGTCGCTTTAGAGCATTTCCCCTTGGTTAAATATCTGATTTCAGAGACCTTCAAAGGCGAAAAAACCATGTTCGAGGAGTTGGACAGCTTTGCTCCGGGCTTGAGTAAAAAGTTTGACTGGAAACCGGTTCAAGCTGGCCAGCGAGCGCAGATCATCAAAGACGGCGACCTGCAAATGGGCACAGAAATCCTTGTGTCTAAAGACAAAACTTACGGGACTTTATTGGGAGCATCGCCCGGGGCGTCGGTTTCGCCTGAGGTTATGTTGCGCTGTTTGGAACAGTTGATACCGTCTGTCTTTGCAAAAGAGGAAGCCAGGAAAAAGAAGAGCGAAATTTTCCCCGAGGATGATCTGGACACACTCATCAGTCATCCTGATCGTTACCGGGAGGTTCGCGATGCAGCTAACCAACTGTTGGGAATAATTCAGCCCAAGGCGCAATAAAATCGACCTACACTGCCAATATCGCGGAGAGTAATCTATGGACAGCAGGATTAATGTAACGTCGACTTTGGTCATTCTTCATGGCGATGAAATGGCCCAAGTTGCTTTCGAGCACATTCTCAAGAAATTCGTGACCGCGCGCCTGACTATCCAGCTTGAGGAAATAGACCTGTCCGCGGAACACCGCTTGCTGACCAACGGCCAAGCGGTGACTGATGCCATTGACGCCCTCAAACGCCATGGTGTGGGGGTAAAAAACGCTGGCATGACAGTTAACCGTCAGCAACTGGAAGAATTGCTTCGCAAACACCCAAATGTGGACCCTGACAATCTTCACCCACTGGCCACCAAATCTCCTAACGGCGCCATTCGCAAGGGCATCAGCGGCAATATAACCCGCGAAGACATCCAGTTTCGCAACCTCAAGTTCAGCCGTCCGGACTGGGTCGGTCGCGATATCGAAGTGGACACCATGGAGTTCGGCGGCATCAAAGACAGCTTCAACCAGCTGTCCCAGGTCACAGGCGTGGTCAAGCTGATGTTTGTCGGCAGCAGCGGCGACCCTGTGGAACTGCACCGCCGTGAGCTTCGCAAGGGAGACCCATGGCTGCTGGCCACGAACGATGTCGAAGACGTCAAAGCCTGGGCTCACCGCTTTTTTCAGCGTGCCATTGACGAAAAACGGGATGTCTATCTGGGCCTGAAAGACACCGTTATCCCTGGTTACGACGGTGCCATGCGAGAGGTGATTGAAGACATCTACCAAAGCGACTACCGCCAGAAAATCAAGTACCTGGGGTTGAGCTACCAATACGAACTCATCGACGCCCAGGCCGCGCGTATTGTCTCTAATCCGCCAGCTCGCGCGCTCTGGGGCGTGCCTGACAACACGACAGGGCGCAAGCTGCTCAAACTGGTCAATCAGCTGAGGGAGGTCGGTATTCCCAGCCGCAGTGCCCATGTGTCTATTTCTCGCATGACTGCCGGCGGTGGCGATCAGTACGGCAGCTTCAATATGCCGGCGCAGGAAGATGGCATCCTCAAGGTGATCGTAGACGGCGAAGAGAAGCACGCTCGCCGCGTTGGTAACGGCGACCCAATACTGTTCATGTCCAATGACCATGAAGCCATCAAAGACTGGGTGGCGCAGGTGTTTCGTGACGCTTCCCGCAAGAACAAAGAGGTCTACTTCGGTCTCAAGCGCGAGTATATGGAATACGACGAAGTGTTCAGCAACGTTATCACCGAAGTGCGGCGGGAACTGGCCCGGGAGCATACACCGCCGCCGTCCTTCATGATCATGCGGCCCTCCAGTCAGCTTAAGAAAATGATCACCGATCCCCCGAGAAATGCGCTCTATCCGTCCCAGAATCTGGACGGCGATATCTTCTCGGACATCTCTGCCGCTCTCGGCGGCAGCCTGGCCACTGCCAGCTCTATCATCGAGAGCAAGGCCGGCACCATGCTTTTTGAGGCGCCCCACGGCACAGCTCATGATCTTTACCTGAAATATTTAGAGAGTGACGGCCGCGACGCCCACTTCAACCCCTCCGCGCTGATTTTCGCGCTCGCTAACGCCCTGGAAAACCTGGGCGAGCGCGAAGGCAACGAACCTCTGGTCATGTACGCGGTGAACCTCAAAGCAGCCCTTACCGACACCGTCGACAGGGGTATTGTCACCGCGGATCTCAAAGGCAAGACCGTCGACCCGGACTCAGAGCAGGTGGTGGACATGACAGGGTTTCTGGATGCTGTAGAAGGCGCGCTCAAGTAGTGTTCGGCCGACAGATGCGTCCTGACCCAAGAACGCAACTTATGACTCATATCGAATAGTCATTTAAAAAACGGCAGTGACCGCCCGTTTTCAGTAGCAGTTCAGTTTGACGTGTTGTGATAGAGGCCAGGGGAAGGATGTCACCCGAAACTGAATCACCTGTATTTTATCGCTTTTGCTGATTGGCCTGCGGACCAAACAGGCTTGCCGGACGCCAGGGATTTTGACTCTCCGAACGGTAAAGGTGTCACTGGCAAGGTCGACGGGAAAAAAGTCCTGCTGGGCAATCGGTTGCTGATGAAATTAGAAGGCGTCGATACCTCCGCCTTTGAGGAAGAGGCGCAGCAGCTTAGAAAGGACGGTGCCACCGTTATTTTTGCCGCAGTGGATGGCAGCGTTTGTGGGTTGCTGGCGATTGCGGACCCGGTCAAGACGACTAGGTTGATGGGGCCTGACCTGCTCGCGTTTTTGTTGTCCTGTGTCTTGCCGGGTTACGGGCTCGTTGGTTTTCTTACAGCCCCGTCAAACATTAGGCCGTGGCTATCCATGTCACGACCGGTTGGCGCATCAGTTTGAGGTTTCCAAATAATTTCACCTTGCACAATGAATACAGTAGAGGCTTGTAGGGTCGACCTCCAGGCGCTTTGGGTTAATGGGCTCGCCGCATTCCCGGCAGTCTCCGTATTCATCGTTGTCAATACGAAGGAGGGCGGCTTCAATCAGCCGTAACTGGCGATCTGCCCGCACCTTTCCAGCTTGGGCTAGTGCTTGGCTTTGCAGAGCATCCATCCGTGAGAGCCGGCCGACGCTTTGCTGGTCCAGGTGAACAGTAGCGCTGGATTCATCCCGTACCTCACTGGTGGAACGCAGGTCATCGCGCTGTGCCAATAGCAATTTACGGAACTTCTCCAGGTTTTCATTTGCCATATCGAGGTTGCCTCATTAAGTAAGTAAGAGCGGGCTCGCAGGCTAGCGCGCCTCGGTTCTAAACTCATCTACGACTAGGTACAATCACGTTAAGATTGAGCTAAACACCTGACTCACTTCGGCTGGCCTTGGTGTAGGCTTGATGTTTAAGACACCGGATTCGAGGCAAAAGCACCATGAGCATACCGCCAGCATCGACCCCCGAGTTTAATACAGCTCCCAGATCTCTGAGGCAGACACTCAGAGCATACTGCAAGCCACACCTGGCACGCAGTATTGCGGAAATCCTGATCACCGCACTCCCTTTTTTTCTGATCTGGGCTCTGATGTGGTTAGCGGTCAGTGCCGGATACTGGCCGGTGGCTCTGGTGCTGGCCGTCCCTGCGGCAGGATTCCTGGTACGCCTGTTCATGATCCAGCATGACTGCAGCCATAGGTCATTTTTCAATTCGCGACGCAGCAATGACTGGACCGGCCGTATCATCGGGGTGCTTACCCTCACGCCTCACGATTTCTGGCGCCACTCTCACAACCTCCACCATGCCAGTTCCGGCAATCTGGATCGGCCACAAATTGGCGGGCTCGATACCTTCACGGTGCGCGAGTTCCAGGCTTTGCCCCGGTGGCAGAAATGGCGTTATCGCCTCTACCGTCATCCTTTGGTGCTATTCGGTTTTGGCCCGATGTATACGTTCCTGCTCGACTACCGGCTGCCTTTCGGATTCATGCGTGCGGGCGCAATGCCCTGGATAAGTACTCTGGGCACCAACGTGGCCATTGCGGTTCTGGCAACTGGCGTCATCTGGCTTGTCGGGATGGGACCCTTCCTGCTTGTCCAAATTCCAATCACGCTGCTTGCGACCACCATGGGCGTTTGGCTGTTCTACGTCCAGCATCAGTTCGAGGCCACCTACTGGGAACGCGATGAACAATGGAACGCCCATGACTCTGCGTTGCAGGGCAGCTCCTACTATGTACTGCCGAGTATTCTGCGCTGGTTCAGCGCCAACATCGGCGTGCACCATGTTCATCATTTAGCGAGTCGAATTCCTTGCTACCGTCTGCCCGAGGTGTTGAAGGACTACCCGGAACTTCAAACATACAACCGGGTAACGTTGCGCGAAAGCATCAAGTTAGTGCGCCTGGCGCTCTGGGACGAGAACAAGCGAAGGCTGGTTTCTTTCAGGGAGGCGAGCGTCGGATGAGACATCAAGCGGGAATGGGGTCCGGGAATGGGGTCAGACCTCACATCCCACAGAACAAGTGGATACGGCTCAGTAACCCAAGCTGATCGTCAGGTCCAGGTTTTGCCCATCGTACGGGAATCTGGCGGCCTCGAACGAAGGCGCACCCATCACGGCGCTTGCGCCGTTTGAAAAACCGTAGCCTTCCGTGGGGATCCCTATACCGTTGGTGCCAAGCTTGCCGTCCATATTTTCATCATGAATGACGGCAAGCGAATACGTTCCCGGCGGGATGCCTACAAAATCGCAACGCACCTGCGTATCCTGAACCTTTGTCATTATGATATTCGTCGCTGACTGCAAGAACTCAGTAGGAAAGCCCTCTGACGTTTCGAAAAGCGCGCACGCTACCACTCCAGCGCTGTTTCTGATGTCCAGAATCTTCAGGTGAATGCCAGGGCACGCTGATTGGGCAAAGGCAATTGCGGGAAGATTCGTCAATATTAGCACTGTAAACAAGGCTACAAACCGAGCCCTCAGGGGGGAGGGCGGCGTCACTACTGGATGCCTGACAGTGGCGGCCAACACGGACTTGCAATTATTTGACTCACTCATAAGCGTCCTTATAGGTTTGATCTGCATAGTTTAATTAAATCTGCCATGAGAAGTCGTTCGGTTAATTCACCGCGAAATAAACTCTTTCACAGAAACGTCTAGAGCACGTCGCAGCAAACGTCGTTGCAGAAATTAATCAGGGTAGTGGAAAATCACTCTTCGTTAGACAGTAGTTCTTCTATAAAAATGCTTCCAGTATTGGGCATACCCTGATTACCTACCTTCGTATTGTGTCGCTTGACACGACTTCCATATGTCCATATTCTTGGACATATGGAAACTTTAGAAGCAACAGCAATATTTGGCGCGCTCGCCCAAGAGACTCGACTGGAGGCCTTTCGGCTTTTGGTTCGTCATGAGCCAGAAGGGCTTCCCGCTGGTGAAGTCGCAAAACAGCTGGGTGTTCCGCACAACACCATGTCCGCACATTTGTCGGTGCTTGCCCGTGCAGAGCTTGTTCTATCCCAGCGCCAGAGTCGCTCCATTATTTATCGAGCAAATTTGAATTGTGTGCAAGAGACGATCAAATTTCTTGTTAATGACTGCTGTGCGGGCCATCCACAGGTCTGTGAGCCGCTCACATCCTCGTTAATGGCCTGTTCCACCCAATCGGACGGGCTTTAATAAATTATGAAATCGTATATTTATCATAATCCTGAATGCGAAACCTCACGTAACACATTGGAAATAATGAGGGCCTCGGGTGAAGCGCCTGAAGTCGTGGAATATCTCAAAACGCCACCCAGTCGAGAGCAACTGGTAACACTGCTTTCGATGATGCAGATAACGCCCCGCGATCTTCTTCGGCGCAAAGGCACGCCCTTTGATGAGCTAGAGCTCGACAATCCGGTGTTGAACAATGCCCAGTTGATCGACACCATGATTGCGTTTCCGATTCTGATAAACCGGCCGATTGTCGTGACTGACAAAGGGGCCCGTCTGTGCCGACCGTCAGAGCGCGTTCTGGATATCCTCAAAAGCCCCATTGCGCACTTTACCAAGGAAGACGGAGACGTGATTCGCCATGCGGGAGAAGCACAATGACCCTGTTACATGACTTGCCCAACATCGATCCTGATAGGCTTCACGCCATCGATATGGAGGCGTTGGTCGGACCCGGCGCCTCTCGGCATGCTCCCCGCATTTTGATGCTTTATGGTTCGTTGCGAGAGCGGTCCTTTTCTCGGCTGGTTTCCGAAGAAGCGGGGCGGCTGCTGATCTGGCTCGGCTGTGAAGTTCGAACCTTCGACCCTACCGGACTTCCGCTCCCCGATGCCGAGGATGCGTCTCATCCCAAGGTTGCGGAGTTACGCGAACTCGCCGAATGGTCTGAGGGCATGGTGTGGTGTTCGCCGGAACGCCACGGCGCTATGACCGGTATCATGAAAGCACAGATTGACTGGATTCCGCTGACGCTGGGGGCCGTGCGCCCAACCCAAGGCAAGACTCTGGCCGTGATGCAGGTCTGTGGTGGCTCGCAGTCATTCAACAGTGTGAATCAACTGCGCGTGTTAGGGCGATGGATGCGCATGCTGACTATCCCAAACCAGTCGTCAGTGCCCAAGGCTTTCATGGAATTCGACGAAAACGACCGTATGAAACCGTCACCCTTTTACGATCGAATCGTCGATGTTATGGAAGAGTTGGTGAAGTTCACCTGGCTGGTACGCGACCGCAACACTGCGTTGACCGATCGTTACTCGGAGCGCAAAGAAAGCGCCGATGCGCTGTCAAATCGCGTTAATCAGCGTGCCATTTGACGCCAGAAACTCGCTAGTCGCTGACGCAACGCTAACAATGATCAAAGGAAACGAGGCATGACCACACCTGAAAGCTCACAGTCCCCCAGCGCGTCTGAAGGTATGGGGCTGTTTGAACGTTTTCTTACGCTCTGGGTAGCCCTGGCTATTGCCGCAGGTGTGCTGATAGGGCAGTTCGCTCCCGCCTACCCCGAGACTTTGTCACGCTTTGAGGTTGCGCAGGTTTCAATTCCCGTCGCAGTGCTGATCTGGGCGATGATTTTCCCCATGATGGTGCAGGTCGACTTTACGTCGGTTCTCGGCGTTCGCCGTCAGCCCAAGGGGCTGATTATCACCACGGCGGTGAATTGGCTGATCAAGCCCTTCACCATGTTTGCTATTGCCTGGTTCTTTTTTACCGTGGTGTTCGCGCCTTTAATTCCTGCCGAACGAGCCAATGAATACCTGGCTGGCGCTATATTGCTGGGTGCTGCGCCCTGTACCGCCATGGTTTTCGTGTGGAGCTACCTCACGCGGGGCGACGCTGCCTACACTCTGGTTCAGGTGGCGCTCAATGATTTAATCATGTTGTTCGCCTTTGCGCCCATCGTCGTTTTCTTACTGGGCGTGTCAAACATTCAGGTGCCCTGGGATACGGTCATTCTGTCAGTGATCTTGTATATTGTCATTCCACTGGGCGCCGGCTATTTGACTCGTCAGGCGGTTATCAAACGGCGCGGCATAGACTGGTTCAGTAACGTTTTTATGAAACGCCTGGCACCCATCACACCCATTGGCTTGATCATTACCCTGGTGTTGCTGTTCGCTTTTCAGGGCGACGTAATTATCGCTAATCCGTTGCATATTCTGCTGATTGCGATCCCGCTGATTCTTCAGACCGTGCTGATCTTCTTTATCGCTTACGGCTGGGCGAAGGCCTGGCAGGTGCCCCATTGCGTTGCGGCGCCTGCCGGTATGATCGGCGCCAGTAATTTCTTCGAACTGGCCGTGGCGGTCGCCATTGCGCTGTTTGGGTTACAGTCTGGAGCGGCGCTGGTAACGGTGGTGGGTGTGCTGGTGGAGGTGCCCGTTATGCTGGCTCTGGTGCGCTTTGCCAACGCCACCCGCGGCCACTTTCCGGTGGCGCAGGAGGCTTCCCGTTAAGCCCTTGGCCATAAATGTGGTCGTCAAAAATAGGGCGTGACAGAACTGGAACTGATTGCTTGCAGAACGTACATATTTCTGCAACAGCTCTTCAGTTGACTGATCAACCAATCCAGAGCCCTGCGTCGCGCTCAAGGCATAGAGGTAGCTACAGCCATCAATTTCCTCATGATGTAATATTCTTTAGTTACTCAACAGTGATGGTGGGGCGTCCTTTGATGGCGCTCTTGTGTGAACGTTTTTCGTTCGCTGGTTCACTGTCGTTTTGAGACTTGCTGCGATGGCCGTCATCGCGATCGCCATCGTGACCATCGTCATCCTCCCGCTCCATTTCTTTCAGCTCAAAGGTCGCTGGTGAGTACTCGGCCTCCACACGATGACCGTCTGGGTCCCTTCCTTTAACCTCGTAACAGCCGTCATCCACCTTAATGCGGAACATCTTCCAACCTTCCGCTTCAAGTTTCTGTCGCAAGTTCTCCCGCGGCTGCCATCCGGCAACCGGGTCATCGCAATCATCGTCGGCCAAGGCGCTGAAGCTCATTAGCAGCAACGAAAAGGTGATAACAATGGGATTTATATTCATCACATGTCTTCCGTTGAATCCGTTGAGGCCATCTTAAGGTTGCTATCTGACACTGGCCTGAATGGGCAGGCAGGCCAGCGCCTGATCCAGTAAACATCGAATAGCTAACGAAGAGCTCAAGGAGGAACGGAGCCGTAATAACGTGGTTTCAGGCTGCTGTCAGGTAATGGCGGTATCATGAGTTGTTGGTGATCACGCGAAGGGTGAGATATGCGGGTACTGTTGGTTGAGGATACAGTCGGGTTGGGTGAAGCCGTGCGGGATCAAATCAGCGAAGATGGCCATGCCGTAGATTGGGTGCAGAGCCTCGCTTTCGCTGATACGAGCGTAAAAACCACGCCTTATAACCTGATTTTGCTCGACCTAATGCTGCCAGACGGTCACGGTTTTGAATTTTTGAAAAAACTGAGGGCAGCCGGTGACACAACCCCGGTGATTATTCTGACCGCTAGGGACCAAGTATCAGACCGCATCGCGGGGCTGAACGCCGGTGCCGACGATTACCTGGTGAAACCCTTTGACTTATCAGAGTTGTCTGCCCGGGTGGCCGCCGTGGCACGCCGTTATCGCGGCAATCCAAATCCGTTGGTACGCGTCGGGGACTTTGAAGTGGATCTATGTGACCACCGCATCAGCCGTAACGGCCAGCCGGTGGAGCTTACTGCCCGCGAATGGGCGCTGTTTGAGGGATTTCTCCAACGCCCTGGAATACTGCTATCGCGGGCTCAGCTTGAAGACCGGTTGTACGAGTTCGGGGCCGAAATTGAGAGCAACACTATAGAGGTTTACATCAGCCGTATGCGCAAAAAACTGGAGCACGATGCCATCGTGACCGTTAGAGGTATGGGTTACAGGCTGGAACCCAATGAGCACTAAAACCAGCTTACATAAAACCCTCGGCACCTGGCTTACCCTTGGCGTGACCTTGCTCTGGCTGTTGGGTGTTATCGCATCAGGCGTGGTGGCCCGGCACGAAATGAACGAGGTGTTCGACAGTGCATTGGAGGAAACAGCGCAGCGTATCCTGCCATTGGCGGTGACCGACATACTGAACCGGGAAGGGGACCCAGGTCTGGAGCGGGTATTGGCCCTTAAAGAACACAACGAGTATCTCACCTATCTGGTTCGTAACAAGTCAGGCAAGTTGCTGCTGCAATCTCACGATGCGGACCCCCAGATTTTCGGCGCCTTTCCGCGAGAAGGCTTCTCTGACACGCTAACTCATCGGATCTACGGGGAATCAGCCATCAGCGAAACCCTCTATATCGAGGTTGCCGAACCTTTGGACCACAGGCGCGAAGCCGTTCTGGACACGAGCCTTGCATTACTGTTGCCGCTTATATTTCTGATTCCCATCAGCCTGGTTGGGGTGTGGTGGGTGATAAAACGTTCACTTCGCCGAGTGGTTCGATTGCAGCAGTCTATAGAAGTCCGCGGTGGTGGCGACCTTTCGCCCGTCGCAGTCGAGCGTTTGCCAGAAGAGTTTGAACCCATCATGATCTCGGTAAATCGGTTGCTGGAACGTCTGCGGCGCGCTATTGAAGCAGAGCGAAGTTTTACCGCCAACAGCGCCCATGAATTGCGAACCCCACTGGCAACGTCACTGGCCAAGCTACAGCGGTTAAAGACGGAAACGCAGGATGCAGGAGTTAAAGCACAAGCCAGCGAGATTGAAGAGTCGCTTCGCACCCTTGCAAGACTGTCAGAGAAGTTACTGGAACTGGCGAAAGCGGAGGGTGGAAGTGCTTTATCGGAGCAGGTTGACAACCTGGTGCCCATACTGCGGATGGTCGCCAGCGATTATGATCATCAGGCGCCCGGCCGACTCCTACTCAACGTGCCTGATGATGCGGTTAGGTCATTACTGGACCGGGATGCCTTCGCCATTCTGGTTCGGAATCTGATCGAGAATGCCCTCAGGCATGGCACGGACGATCAACCTGTGAATATCAGCCTGACAGATGACGGTATCCTGCGAGTGGTCAATCGCGGTGAGGTTGTATTGCCGGAGAAGCTCGCCTTATTTCGTAATCGCTTTGTCCGCTCCAACACAAAAACACAAGGCTCCGGTATTGGGCTTGCGATTGTTGAAGCCATTACCAACGGCGCCGGTATAACCCTGAACCTGCGATCACCTGCCGCGGGCCAAAGCGACGGTTTTGAAGCCGAACTCAATATTGTTGTGGTCGAATGAAAACCGGACGTTTAGGGCTGGTGTCAGGTTAACTCTGCATAATTCAAACAAACCCAAACAAACCCAAACGGAGTTTGTTTGTGCCCAACCTGCGCACCAGTGGCCTGTGAGTGAATCGCTAACTTAAGGGAATCGATTTCGCTGCAAAGCTTTTGGTGGTTCTGTTTTTGCGGAAATGCAATTCATTTAGGATGTGTTTAACGGAGCTGGAACGCGACCGGCAACTGGAAGCGGAACGTCTCGCTGGCCATGTCATCCGGTACTGGCGGAAACGGCGACGCTTCTTTCAGCATATTGAGCGCAGCGTCATCCAGTATGCGGTGGGATGAGCCTCTTAACAGGCGATAGCTCAGGAGTCGACCTGCTCGATCAAACTCGAACATCACCACGGGCGTTCCCTGCATGCCCAGTCGCCGGGCACGACGCGGATAGTCCCGGTGGGCGCTCAAGTGGCGCACCAGTTTTGATAGGTAGTCGTCTGTCTTCTGCGAGGCCCCCGCGCGTAGCTGTTTTTTTGTGGACTTGGCTGACGTTGCCGCTTTTTCAGGTTGGGAAGTAACCGCTTCTTCATCTGCTCTGGCGCTGGTTTCTGCAATCGGCTTACTGGCATTATTCACCGCAGTTGCCACGCTTTCGGGCTCTGGCTCTGGCTCTGGCTCTGGCTCTGGCTCTGGCTCTGGCTCTGGCTCTGGCTCTGGCTCTGGCATTGGGTCAGGTTTGGCGTTTGGTGTAGGCGCTGGTTTTTTGGGTGAAGGTTCGGGCTGTTGTTTCGGTTCGTCTGCTGGTTGTACAGGCGTGTCCGATTCCGGTTCAGGTGTCTGGTCAGCCAATATAATGTGAATAGATCCAGTCCGGTTTACCGGATCATTGCCCTCGGGGAGTATAATCAGCGGCTGCGCCGTGGATAGTGCGATAAGCAGTATCGTTCCCGTCAGGCCGATTGCTATCAGTAGAATTAGTACGTGCGCCCGTCTGCTCATGATCCGGGCTGGACCAGTAAGACAATGTCCTTGTAGCCACCGCTTTCCAATCGCTGAAACAGTTTTTCCATAGCGGCCATCGTCATGGAGCGGTTGGCCCCAATACGCAAAGGCGTTTTGTCATTGGGTACGGGCAGAAAATCCAGTAATTGGGCTTCGTCGATTGACTGGCCATCAACAAACCAGTCACCGGAACTTTTGACGACCAGATCCGCCTGGGGTTGTTCGGGCGTTTGTTGAGACTGGGAGTCCGGAAGTTCGGGCAGGGATGTGGAGCTCAATTGACCTACCGCGATAAAAAACATCAGCAACAGGAAAACCAGATTGATCAGCGGCAACAGGTTGTCTTCCACTCGGGACAGCAGTGTTTTTTCGCTACCGGCAATCGGATCGGACAACGTCGTCGGCTGTGTATTGCTTAACAATCTCACGACTCACTGACCCTCACGATTCGATGACGCGTTTGCGCGCATCCAGTGAACGTCGATACCGGCGCTTTTCAGGGCGCTCAGGGTGGTTGTGAAATTCGCCAGCGAAGCCTCCCCAGTTGCTTTTAAGTTCACTTCCCCAGTCCCGTTCTCAGTAAATTTCCTGACCATTGCGGGGATTGATAGATGTTGCCCGCGCCAGCCCAGGGTGCCATCACCGTAGAGTGTTATTTCCGAGATTGACGCGCTGGTGGCTGACCCCGTCGGCGTGGTGGCGTTGTCCAGCAACAGATGCTCCACGGGCAGCAGCCGGGTGGTCAGCATGAAGAACACCAAAAGGATAAACACCACATCAATCAGCGGCGTCAAGCGAATCGGTAGCGGCCGGGCCGGGCGGGGTTCAACCAGTTGCATAGGTGGCATCACGTTGAGCCGCCCGGGGCTCTTCAGTTACCGCGGGCGCTGGTTTTTCTGTTGATCGAACCCGGGTTTCGCGAACCCCAATGGGCGTGGTAATCACCCGCACCAGGGTGTCATTGATCATCAGGTTCAGCAGGCGCAGGCGGAATTCCGCCCAGGCGGCAATAGCCGCAAACGGAATTGCTACAACCAGCCCCGCCGCGGTGGTGGTCAGTGCTTCGTAGATACCGCCGCTGAGTTGCGAAGCATTGGCCTGACCTTCGGCCACCGACATGGCGCTAAAAGCAGACATCATTCCCATTACCGTGCCCAGCAGGCCTAACAGCGGCGCCAGTGCGGCAATCACTTCGATGACCTTCAAGGGTGCCTCGAATGGCTTCAGCGCCTGCTGGGATTGGCGTGCCAATTCTTCACGCACGTTTGTTCCATCGCGGCACTCAAGCATGGTGGTCATCGCCACGCGAATTATCTGTGGCAACGGGTTGCATCGGGCAAGCCAACCCGAGACGTCGTCCAATGATTCAACACAGTACTGTGACGGTTGCTGTTGCCACTGGTTGAGGGTCTTTCGCAAGCGCGAAGTCAGGCGAGGTGCGAAGAGCGCACCGGTGATGACCAGATAGAAGAACGCCACCAGGCCAAGAACCGCCAGTCCCAGCAGCACCCACATGACTTGGCCGCCCATCTCGGTCAGTTGCTGAAGGGGATTTATGGCCGCTCCGCTGAGGTCCGTAGTGAGGGGGTTCATGATGATTTGGCTCCGCAAAATATAGGAGTGCGAATGATAACGATTGATATTACATTAGTCTAGTTGTGAAAATTTAGAACCCGGAAACCCTGCCAGCAATGAGTAAACTAAGATGAGTCAATATCGTGGAACACAGTTTTTTAGCATCACCTTGTGCCGCCTTTTACTATTGACGCCTTGCAATAAGCCCCCCGGAAATTTCGAAGGTATACAGCGGAATATCTCGAATGCCGTCAACGTAGTGGATGGCGACGTGACGAAAAATGTCAAGTTGGCGCTCGATAGTGATATTGCAATAAACGGCTTTGATAGAACTTGCTGGTTTGGTTGCAGGTGCTATGACTATGGCTGCGGGCGAGTACGTGTCCGTCAGCTCTCAGTCTGATACTGAAAAAGCCGATCTGGCGATTGAAAAAAACGTAAGCAGAAGACTTTGAATGTGAAACAGAAGAACTCGCTCTGATCTACCAACACAAAGGGCTTGAGTCGGCTTTGGCGAAGCCATTTGCTGAACAGCTAATGGCCCAGATGCACAAGGCGCACATGCCAAGGATAAGATCGGTATCTCGGAAAGTGCCCGCGCCCAGCCTGTTCAGGCAGCGTTCTCTTCGGCAGGAACTTTTACCGTGGGCGCCACACTTCCGTTAGCAGCAGCGTGGGTTGTCCCCGGTAGCCAACCTATTTCTGTTGTTGCCGTGTCTTCACTGGTTTTTCTCGCTTTTCTAGGCGCGGTTGCCGCAGAAGCAGGCTGTGCCCCAATAGTGTTTGGTGAAATCAGGGTGACCTTTTGGGGCGCTCTGGCAATGTCACTCGCGGCTGGCTTTGGTCGATTATTTGGTGCAGTGGCACTTTGACATTTTTTTGACGAAACCTCCACAAAGCCATGACATGGGGTGGGCTATCGTAGCCTTTCAATGTCAGGCCGACTTTATCAGTCGTCAATGTGGTGGTCATTTCATAATGAAGCAATTCTTACCGCGTCAATTGCAAGGGTTCATGGCTGCTGGTGGCCTTGCCACTCTGTTTCACTGGTTTGTCATGGCAGCGCTGATCGCCGCAGGCCTTGAGCCAACACTGGCAACCGCAAGCGGAAGCGTGTCTGGCGCTGCACTCAACTATGGCCTCCAGCGGCGCCTGGCATTCCGCAATGCCGGGCCCCACAGGGTCACGCTCTGGCGCTATATCGGCTCATGCTTTGTTGCCTGGCTGTGCAATCTCGTCTTTTTCTTCCTGCTCAATAACGTTCTGGCACTTTCTGTACCGCTGTCACAAGTCGTGACGACAGCTCTTGTTGCTGCACTGAATTACATCGTTTACCAAAGGCTGGTTTTCCATGAACAAACGCGTTGAATTCCCTGTTTTGCCGTTTGATAAGCAGCTGCTATCTCTGGTGGTGCCGCTCTTCAACGAGCGCCCGATGCTGCCACTATTTTTCGACCGGGTTTTACCCGTGCTTGCCACACTGAATCTGCGCTGGGAGGTCGTGCTGGTTGATGATGGCAGTGACGATAGAAGTGCCCAGTACATTCGCAATGTTATTGACCGAACGCCGGGCGTCCGTTTGGTCAAACTAAGCCGTAATTTTGGCAAAGAAGCTGCAATGACGGCGGGACTGGAACACGCCAGGGGCGATGCGGTAATCGTTCTGGACGCGGATCTGCAAGATCCACCCGAACAGATTCCGGCTATGGTCGAATGCTGGCAATCTGGTGTGGACGTTGTTCTTATGCAGCGTCGTTCCCGGGCGGGTGAAACTGCGTTTAAACGCTGGAGTGCACATCTGTTTTACCGTCTGTTGAACCGAACCAGTCGGACGAATATTCCGGTGGATACCGGCGATTTTCGGCTGATGAGCCGCAAAGCGGTTAATGCTCTATTGGGGCTGAAGGAGCGCAATCGGTATATGAAAGGCTTGTTTGCCTGGATTGGCATGCCCACTCAGGTTATTCAGTACGACCGTGAACCGCGAGTGGCCGGGGAAACGAAATGGGATTACCCCGGGTTGGTAGGCTTGGCTCTTGAAGGGTTGACCTCGTTTTCTATTTCACCCTTACGCTGGGCGACCGTGATCGGGCTCATGGCCGCCACTATGGGCGCGGTCTTCGGACTGTGGATTGTGGTAAAGGCCATCATGCTGGGTGATGCGACCAGCGGTTATCCCTCGCTTGTGGCCATCATCAGCTTTTTAGGGGGCATTCAACTGATGAGCGTAGGCATCGTGGGTGAATACGTTGGCAAGACCTACATAGAATCGAAGCAGCGACCGGTCTACCTAACAGAGGAAGTCTTCGAAAGTCGAGAGGGTCTTCGCCAACAGGCCAGTCAAGAAATGACGGAGACGCGTCATGTCAAAGCGGTTTAACGTTTGGTTGCTGATACTGGCAGCAATAATGGCCAGTCGCTTCATCGGCATGGCGCTGTTTCCCTTTGCCGACACCACCGAACCCCGCTACGCGGAGATTGCCCGCCTGATGGCCGAAACCGGAGACTGGATTACACCCTGGTTTGAGCCCGGTGTTCCTTTTTGGGGTAAGCCGCCTTTGTCATTTTGGGCCCAAGCGGCGGCTATCAAAGTGTTTGGTGTGTCGGAGTTTTCGCTGCGTTTTCCCTCTTGGCTGGCTACGCTTGCCATGGTCTGGTTGGTTTGGCGATTGGCGCGGCAACTTTGGAGTGTTCAGGTGGCTCAATGGAGCAGCCTGGTCTTCGCCACCATGGCCCTGACGTATATCAGCGCCGGCGCGGTGATGACAGATGCCTTTCTGGCCTTGGGCACAACCCTCACTTTAGCCAGTTTCTGTTTGGTGATGATGGGGGAAGGCGGTCGGTGGCGCTGGCTTTTCTTTATTGGCTTGGTGATTGGGCTGCTGTCCAAGGGGCCTTTGGCCTTGGTGCTGGTTGGAATTCCCATCGTGCTGTGGTTATTGCTCTCATGGCGGGAAGCCGTCAACAATCTGAGGCGACTGCCCTGGTTGCGAGGAACACTGATGACAGCCGTGCTGGTCTGCCCGTGGTATATACTGGCAGAATTAAAGACCCCCGGCTTTCTGGACTACTTTATTATTGGGGAGCATATTCGGCGGTTTCTGGATCCGGGGTGGGCAGGTGACCTTTACGGCAGCGCACACGACCAACCAAAAGGCATGATCTGGATGTTCTGGTTGTGGGCCTCATTCCCCTGGGGCATAGTCGCATTGTTGAGTCTGGCACTGGCGTGGTTCAGGGGCAAAAGACACGGCATCGTAAGCAGCACACTATTGAGCCCGGGCGTTAGCTTTTTGCTGGTAAGCGCACTGGCACCGATGCTGTTTTTCACGCTTGCAGGTAATACACTCTGGACTTATATATTGCCTTCACTGCCGTTTACCGCCATTTTGATCGGCCGCTGGGTGTCAGAATGTAAGCCTTTCTGGTTGTCTTCTTTGCGTGGTGGCTTGGTTGCGTTTGTGCCTGTCTTACTGACCGGATTTGTGTGTGTCGCCGTCTTGGGCTGGACGCCGCTCAAAACAGAGAAGGAACTGGTAACCTATTATCAACAGATCAGGGAAGCTGATGACAGCCCGTTGATCTATCTGGACGATCTGCCATTTTCAGCCAGATTTTACTCAGGTGGAACGGCGTTGGAAGTCACCAGGAACGGTTTAGACAATTTCCCCCACGTTGGCGCATTTGAACACCTGTATGTGGCGGTACCCAAAAAATGGTCGGGCGAAAAAGTCGCCGATTTATTGCCGTCCGCTCGGAAAGTTATGGAAAATAAGCGCTATCAATTGCTGGTCATTGATGGATTTCGCCGCGATCAGCAATCGGTGTCTGAGACCAAGGGAGTTCGCTCGAATGACATCTAATCAAGCTTCTCTTCAAGATTCCGGCCAAAGTTCTAGCCACGTTTCTCGGAAAGCGCCTGTTCAGTCTCCTCTTAGACTGTTGATTATTGAAGACCAGGTCGATTTAGCGGAAAACCTGTTCGAGTTTTTGGGTGAAGACCGCTACAGCCTCGACTTTGCTTCGGATGGTTTAACGGCTTTGCATCTTCTGGCGACACAAAGCTATGACGTGATTGTGCTGGATCTGATGTTACCTGGCGTCAATGGTTATGATATTTGTCGGCGTATCCGTCAAGATCTGCAGTACCAGACCCCAGTCATTCTAATGACGGCACTCAGCACCCTTACCGACAAGGAAAAGGGGTTTGATTGCGGTGCGGATGATTATCTGGTGAAGCCGTTTGAGCTGCGCGAGCTACAGCTAAGAATTGAAGCGTTGCATCGGCGCCATTCGCCCCAGAGACCGGTTCTGACGGCCGGTGATATTAGGTTTGATCCGGGTACATTAAAAGTAGAGCTGCGCGGATCGAAAATGACTTTGTCTGGCACGCCAGCCCGTCTGTTTGAATTGTTGGTGCGGGCGTATCCGAGCTTTCTCAGCCATGAGGTGTTAACGGATGCTGTATGGGGCGCTCGCCATGGAGAAAACGAAGGCCACAGCCTTCGCACTCATGTTTATACGCTTCGGAAATCCTTGCTGGCAGGCTTGGGTAACGGACTGGTAAAAACAATTCATGGGCGAGGGTACAGCCTGGAAGTACCAGCAACAGGGAATCTTGAGGCGCCATGAAGTCTTCTTTAACCGCTCACCTGGCGCGAACGCTGTTTTTTCTGATTGCTGCCACCACAGCGACGTCGATGTTTATTGTCGAATTGTTTGTTAATGACGTTGAGGACACCATTCTGGGTTTGGAGCTCAAAGCTGAAGCCGAGCATTTCACCAAACAACTTCAGCAAGGGCATTTTCAAACTATTAAAACGGCGCAGCTTGTGGCCGTTTTTCTACCAGAAGGCCAGGCAGACGCAGTGATGCCAGCGTATTTCCAAAACCTCTCTTTGCCGTTTTCCCAGGAAATTGAAGTAGGGCAGACAACGCTGCTGATTTACGGCCGGCAGCTCGAAGAGCCTGCTGGCAAGCTCTTTCTAGCCAAAGATATCACCATCATGGAGAATCGTGAGAGCTTGGTTTTGCTCGTCCTGGTGGGCGTGGCGGGTTTAATGGTCCTTATTGGCTTTTTTGTTGCCCGGACAGGCGCGCAGTACTTGATACGTCCTTTTAAAAAGTTAACCCACGAAGTACTGAACACGGTGCCTGGGTCTTCAATGGAGCACATCGCCACGGATTACCGTGACCAAGAGTTTTGTGATATTGCCGAGGCGTTTAACCGTTTTTTGTCTGCTCTTGAACATCATATCGAGCGAGAAAAATCGTTTGTTAAGCTGGCCAGCCATGAGCTACGTACGCCTCTGGCCGTGATGAGCGGCGCCTTGAATGTATTGGAACAACGCCAAAGCTTATCGGCGCCCGATCAGAAAACCCTGTCCCGTATTCGTCGAGCCATGCAAACCATGCGCGACGATACCGACGTACTGCTTGAACTCGCCCGCAGTGAGGCGCCCGAAGGTGACGCCAAAACCCTTGTGCTGCAAGACATCGTTCAAAACACCATTGATGACTTAGAGCATGGAAATCCGACCCACGCCGGACGAATCTCTGTCTGCAATAACAACCTTGAACTGAGAGTCAAAACCCATCCCGCTCTGGTGCGAATGTTGTTTCGCAACCTGCTGCAAAATGCGCTAAGGCACACTCATGCCGGGGTGGAGGTTCGTCTGATCGAAAACAGAATCTCGGTGCGAGACTTCGGCCTCGGGCTCCCTAGTAAAATAACGGAGCACTTGAGCACGATCGGAGCGCCCAGTGCCATTACTTCATCGGCCGGAGAGTTTAGTAACACCACGTTTGGACTGCTGATCGTGCGGTTGGTTTGCGAACGACTGGGCTGGGATCTGGAGATCGCACAGTCAGACAACAAGGGAACGGAGTTTTTGATACACGTTCACAGCCGCGCCTGACAGGCACGGCTCGCTGCGTAGACTCCGAATGGGGTAAGCCAAACCCTTAAACGTAGAAGTCCAGATCTTCCTGGGCTTTCAGCAGGTCTCGCATTTTGATGGGATCGTCACCTGTGAAGAATATCAGGCCCCAATGCGTTCCAAAAGCTGACCGATCAGGAACGGTTTCTTCCGTCGGTGCGACCAATTCGTGAGACTCGAAGTAAGGATGATCAACTGTTGCACTGGGCATTTCGAGTTTGCTGACCACACGACGCCTTGGGTAGACACCGAAGCAACCTGCGTAGCATTTTGCATCAACCACTTCCCGCGGGAAAAAGGCGTCCACTTCTTCTTCCGTGCTTTTGGGGTCAAAAACCAGCATTGACGCTTGATAAGCGCTAAACCCATAAGCTTTCTCAATCAATTCGAACGCTTTGAATCCGGGTGGGCGGTAAGCAACCTCGCCAAAGTACATTTCGCCGTCAGCCGTTACGAAGTACTCGGGATGAATCAAACCGAACTGGATGTCAAAGGTTTTAACCAGCAACTCGATCTGCTTGGTGATCGCGTTGCGCCAGCTTTCGAGTTGATCGGTAGCAGGAACAAACACCGAATAACCTAAGGTGACATATTCGGAAATATTCAGAAATTTGATTTTTCCATCGTGAATCCAGGCTTCAACGGCAAATTCCCAACCATCCAGGTGACTTTCCATTAGCAGGGGGTAGTCTTCGGCTGGTATGTAGTCGATTTCTTCAACCTTGCGGATCATCCTGTGACCCAGACAACCTGCTTTGTCGAACGCTTTGACGTGGATCGGGTCGTCCGGGTCACCGTCAAGCTTCAGCAAAGTCTGGTTAACACGCTTCATAAAGCGAACGATGTCTTCTTTATCGTGCGCTTCCTCAAAGATCCCGACACGAATGCCGCCCAGTTGAGCGCGGCGTTTCATCAGTGATTTGTCGCGGAACAAGATGGACTGTCCGAACATGCGTGGGCTGTTCAGCAAGACAGAGTTGATGGCGCCAGACCATTCGACGGTTTCTTCGAACAGCGGTATTGCCACATCGACACCTTCTGCCTGAAGCCTTTTTGCGATCTCCAGAGACCGATCATTCAAGCGGAGAAAATCCCATGCAATGAAAGGAATATTGTTTGCCGTACAAAAATCAGCAGCCCAATCTGGTGCAATTACGATGTAGCGGCGGTCGAACTTTTGCGCGGCCTTGATTGCATTAACACTCCAGCCAAGCAGTGCGATGTAGCCCTTGCTCGGATCTTTGGGAGTTTCGGTCCCTTTAACCGAGTCCATTTCCGGGTCAAGCCAGGCTGTTACCGATTGGGGTAGCTCTTTCTCAGATGTTATTGACATTCGACGTGCTCCTTAAAGGCGTGTCTAAAAAAAGCTGCGCTGGATTTGGAGCGCAAAATGGAAACCGAGCCGGTAAATAATTTCGTTTAGGGAGGCGTTTGAGTAACCCGAAATTAGGCGAGACACTTAGATTGAAGACGTTCTCATTGCGCGGTTTTAAAAGGTTATTTATTTCAAACCCCTACCATAATATAGACGATTTGGTCACAAATTGAAACGAGAGCGCCTGAATCAATAGCTTCCTTAGCGCCACAAAAGCATCTTCGACAGTTTGGTGGACGAAGTGCGTTGATTGCTAGCCCAGCGTTCCATACAGACCAGCGGCATCGGGCAGATGGTCGGCCAGATTGCAAGTCAGTTGGTCATTGGTCTTTCCATGTGGGCTTTCAACGACGCCGATTTTCTATTGCAGCTGGTCGCCTGGGCGGCCCGCGATGACGATGTCATCATGCGCTTCGAAGGTCAGCGGATTACCTCACAGCACCTCGATCCAGGTCTCGCCAAAGAATTGCCCACCGATGTGGATCCGGTGTCACTGATTTTGGTGCCCCATCTTGATCGCATTTATGCGGAGATGGGGCGCTTGTGCGGTGAGCGCGACGATGATTTGCATCGCTGGATTAACCCGGAAATGTACGGTTGGTGGGTAGGGCAGGATTTTCTAGGCGTTATTAGCCGCGAGACAGGAAAAATTCATGATTATCAATATTTTATACGCCATTTCTACGCCTGTTGTCATCCTTATTACAACGGCAGCATACCCGTTATACATCCGCAACCGGCCGGTATTGCAGTCACCGACAGTGGTGGGCGCCTTGTAGGGCGCCACGCCATCACCATTATCCGCGTCAGTCTTGATCGCTATGGCAAGATGCGGCTCAACTTTTATAATCCCAATAACGACAGCGGCCAGGGTTGGGGGCAAGGGATTAATTGCTCGACTCAAGGCAATGGGGAGCGACAGGGTGAAGCATCGCTGTCATTCGCCGAATTTGCGTCTCGTTTGTGCGTAATTCATTACGATTCGAGGGAGTTGTTCGACATTCTAGTGGTCCCGGAAAGAGACGTTACACGCGCGCCAGAGCTTGGCCGAACCAGCTGGGCTGCGAGCTATGAGAATAAGCCAGAGTAGCGTTATAGAAAAGCGGGCGCGACACCGGTCGCACCCGCTTGAAGAGATTTGCCCTGATTGGGGGTCATCAAATCAATGCAACGACGTTAAAATTAACGCCATCCGACCCGGTCAAAAATACGCACTGCTTCTGGATTGTTCTCACCTAACACATTGACGTTGATGTCATCGATGTTCAAATCACCCCATGAATCTAGAACCGGGTTCTTAAGCACGCCCTTAACTGCAGGGTACTCATGGTTGCTTCCAGCAAAGATTTCCTGCGCTGTATCAGACGCTAAAAACTCGAGGAAACGGACAGCATTTTCACGATTGGGTGCTGTGGCGACAACGCCAGCGCCACCAATATTCGCGTGGACGCCGCGCCCGGACTGGTTTGGAAAAATGATGCCAACACTGCGGGCTACTTCCCGGTCGGCCTCATCAGCAGAATTGAGCAAACGGGCATAATAATAATGGTTACCAACCGCCAGATCACATTCACCCGCAGCGACGGCGCGAATCTGGTCAGTATCGCCACCTTGTGGAGCCCGTGCCATGTTGTCGACAACGCCTTGCGCCCATCGCTCAGCGCCTTCTTTTCCAAGATGGTCTATCAGGCTTGCCACTAACGATTGGTTGTAGATGTTGCTAGAGGAGCGGATGCACACCTCGCCCTTAAATTCAGCTTTTGTCAGATCTTCAAGGTTACTGATCCGGGCAGGATCGAATGTCGACCGGTTGTAGTAAATTGCTCGCAAACGTTGGCTAAAACCAAACCAATGGCCTTCCGGATGACGCATAGATTCTGGCAGGCGGCTATTGAGTATGTCTGAACTCACTGGCTGAAAAACACCCTCTTGATCCGCTCGCCACAAGTTACCTGCGTCCACCGTTATTAGAACGTCGGCCGGACTAGCCACGCCTTCACGCTTGATTCGTTGAATCAATGCGTCTGAGTCACCCTCAATGAGGTTTACCTCGATGCCGGTTTGGTCTGTGAAAGCCTCGTAAATAGCTTGGTCAGAATCGTAGTGTCGGGCCGAATACAAGTTAACTTCATTTGCGGATACACCGCCTGCCGTCATGGTGGCAGCCAAAGCAATAGTCATTAGTTTGATTTTGAAATTGATCACTGTGCTAATTTCCTTCTGTTTTGATGTCAACAATGTTAATAGTTGTCATTCTCAAGTGAATTTAAAAGGAGCAGCGCTCAGAAGTCAACGAATGATTATCATTATTTTTTAGTACTGTCATAAAAAACAATGCGTATTAAGATTACGATTTATGTAAGCTAACAATCCCGATACAAAATCTGGTTTTACGCCATGAGTGTTTTTCAAAAAAAATCCATTGATAGCCTCGCCATCGGCGAAGATTCAGCTGATTTTGCTCTCATGCTTGACCGTGTCCATTGCCATTTTGGCAGGCACAAAGCAGTGACAGATATCAGCTTGGAGATAAAAGCGGGTGAGGTAGTATGCCTGTTAGGCCCATCCGGCTGCGGCAAAACTACGTTGCTTCGCATAGCTGCCGGACTGCAAAAACCTTCGGAAGGCAGAGTTTATGTAGGCCGTGATCTGGTTTCTGCACCGAATGGGACGCATTGGCCACCGGAAAAACGCAACGTAGGCGTTGCCTTTCAGGAGTCGGCCCTGTTTCCGCATTTAACGGTGCTTGAAAACGTTTGTTTTGGTATCAGTGTGTTATCAAAGAGTAAACGGAAATCCCACGCATTAGATTTGCTAAGTCGTTTAGGGATGGCCTCGTGTGCGGAGGCTTACCCCCATACGCTCTCTGGTGGTCAGCAGCAAAGGGTTGCCCTTGCCAGGGCGTTAGCACCGTCGCCGCAGGTGATGTTATTGGATGAGCCTTTTTCAAGTCTTGACGCACGTCTGCGTGATCAAATTCGGGATGACACGCTGCATGTTCTCAAAGAGCTGAATACGGCAACGCTATTAGTGACACACGACCCAGAAGAAGCGATGTTTATGGCGGATCGCATTGCTTTGATGCGCGAGGGTCATATTGTTCAGACAGGCACGCCGACGGATCTGTATTGCAGCCCGGTTGATCCCTTTGTCGTGAATTTTTTCGGGCAGGTGAACAAACACATTGGCGTCGTTCGCGACGGCGTTGTCCGGACTCCATTCGGCCAACTGGACGCCCGCAATTTTTCTGAAGGTAGTATTTTAAGGGTTTTGATTCGCCCGGAGGCGGTGAAAGTTACGCCCCTGACTGACAAGGTTCACAACGCCCAGAGCAGCCATATTTTGATGTCAAGACTGCTCGGCGCCAGCAGCCTGTTACACGTTTGCGCACACGACGCGGACGGTCAAGAAGCGCATTTGCATGCCCGTGTACCCGGTGTTTTTCTGCCAGAAGAAGGGCAACCCGTGTCTTTGAGCCTCGATATGTCGCAGGTATTTCTCTTCCAGCAGCGCAACAAGCTCTAAGCTTTAGCGTGTGCCGCTGCCGGGACGGGAGTGACGCATTGCCAAGCTGAGAATAACAACAGGAATGATGCCCACAGCGACGATGAACAGCGATGACGTGGCAGATTCGGCCAGCCGTTCGTCAGACGCCAGACTGTAGGCACGTACGGCAAGCGTGTCGAAATTGAACGGTCGCAGGATGATCGTGGCAGGCAGCTCCTTCATTACGTCCACAAATACCAGAATACCCGCGGCCAGCAAACTGCCGCGCATAATGGGCGTATGCACTTTACGCAATGCGCCGCCAGCGGTTTGGCCAAGTGTTCGTGCAGCAGCATCCATGGAAGGGGTCACTTTCCCCATGCTGGCTTCAATGGTGTTGAAAGACACCGCCAGGAAACGCACTGCGTAAGCATATATCAACACAAAGGCTGTGCCGGTGAAGATCAATCCGACCATAAAACCATAATTGTCACGTAGAAAAAGATTCAGCCGTTGATCTAGCCAGGCCAAGGGAATCATGATGCCCAACGCGACGACGGAGCCCGGAATGGCATATCCCATCGACGCGACGCGGTTCGCTCCTCTGACCCAGCGGCTGGCATTCAACCTTGCCCCGTAGCTAAGCAACACAGCCAGGACAACGGCGACTAGCGCCGCGCCCGAGGCAAGGCTAATACTGTTAAACGCAAAGGTCAGAAAACGGGTTCCAAAGAGCTTGTCTCCCGTAGTGACTGCCATTTCGAGCAATACCAGGGCTGGGACAATGAAACCGATCAGCAGTGGTAAGAAACAGACGGCAAATGCCAAAACGGCCTGTCCTGGACGTAAAGCGTATTCTGGCAGTGCCTGGTAACGAACGGATGCGTGGTATTGTTTGCCACCGCGCGAGGCGCGCTCAAGAACTACAACGATGAACACGAACACCAGTAAGCAGGCGGCTAATTGAGCAGCCGCAACCTGCTCACCTAATCCGAACCAGGTTCGGTAGATACCCGTGGTAAATGTATCAACGCCAAAGAACTGAACCGCGCCGAACTCGTTGAGTGTTTCCATTAACACCAAAGACACGCCACCAATAATGGCGGGACGCGCCAACGGTAAAGCAACGCGGTTAAACATCTTCCACGGTGTTAATCCCAGGGTCCGTCCCACATCAAGCGCACTGACTGATTGTTCCATAAAGGAAGCACGGGCAAGCAGGTAAACGTACGGATAGAGCACCATGGTGATGAGTAGGGAAGCGCCGCCCAATGAGCGAATATTTGGAAAATAATAGTCACCGTGCTGCCAATCAAACCATTCACGCAAGGTGCTCTGCAGCGGTCCTGCAAATTGCAGAAAGTCGGTATAGGCGTAAGCGATCACATAGGTCGGCACAGCCAATGGCAGCAAAAGAGCCCACTCAAATATGCGTCTGCCAGGGAAGCGGCACATCACCACGAGCCAGGCACAAGCCGTACCAATGAGCGTGCTACCCACAGCAACGCTTACGCTCAGCACGACGGTGTTACTCAGATAACGGCCCAAGACCGTGCTGGCGAGATGTTGCCAGACCTCCCCCGAGGGAAAAAATACATGAGCAAGTATAACAAGCACAGGCAGTGCTACCAGTAAAGCAATAGCAAAGGTGCTTATCGCCCAAACGTTAGGGAGCCGGGCGCGGTAGCTTTTCGGAGATGGGTTAGCCATAGAGTTATCGTAAGTCTGTTAAGGCGATGCACTATAAACCAGTGATTGGGTGAATGATAATAAGTTCACTCCGCTGGCACAGCTCTCGTAAAGGCGTGAGCTGCCACCAGCTACATCGGTATCAGTGTTGTAAAATCTGGTTCAAAAACTGTTGTGTCCGCGCTTCTTTGGGGTTCGAAAAGAACTCCCCTGGCGGCGCCAACTCCACAATCTCGCCTTGGTCCATGAAGATCACCCGGTCCGCTACGGTTTTGGCAAAGCCCATCTCGTGGGTGACACAAATCATGGTCATGCCACTGCCGGCCAGCTCAATCATCACGTCCAATACTTCTTTGATCATCTCTGGGTCTAGCGCTGAGGTGGGTTCGTCAAACAGCATGATTTTTGGTTTCATGCACAGCGCCCGGGCAATGGCAACGCGCTGTTGTTGGCCACCGGAAAGTTGACCTGGGTATTTGTCCGCTTGCTCCGGAATTTTCACCCGCTCCAGATATTCCATAGCGGTGGCGAGGGCTTCCCGCTTGGGTACCTTACGCACCCAAAGCGGTGCTAAACAGCAGTTCTCTAACACGGTCAAGTGCGGAAACAAGTTGAAGTGCTGGAACACCATGCCGACTTCCTTGCGCACGGTGTCGATCTGCTTCACATCGTCAGTAAGCTCCACATCGTCCACAATGATCTGACCGCGCTGGTGTTCTTCCAGCCGGTTTATGCACCGTATAAATGTTGATTTTCCTGAACCGGAAGGTCCACAAATAACGATCCGCTCACCTTCTTTCACATCAAGATTCAGGCCCTTGAGTACGTGAAAGGAGCCGTACCATTTATGCATGTCGGCGACTTTGATAATGGTCTTGTCAGTGCGCTTGGTCAATTCAACCGGAGCGGTGCGCGCACTCTCCGGGTTTTGTGCCGTGTTGTGCTCAGTCATGTTGGTGTCCCGTCAAGTTTTATGACCAGTGTCGAGTTTTCGTTCAAGGTTCTGGCTGTAACGGGACATGCCGAAACAGAAAATCCAGAAACAGAAGGCCACAAAGACGTAACCTTCCGTAGTGACGTTGCGCCAGGCTGGGTCAGTGATGGTCGACTGCACCGCTCCCAGAATATCGAACAGGCCAATAATGAGGACCAGCGTGGTGTCTTTGAATAAGGAAATGAAGGTGTTGACGATACCGGGGATCACCAGTGTCAGTGCCTGCGGCAATACCACCAGCCCGGTTTTGCGCCAATAGCCCAGCCCCAGAGCGCTGGCAGCCTCATACTGACCTTTCGGGATTGCTTGCAGGCCACCTCGTACCACCTCTGCCATATAGGCCGATTGCCAAAGAGTGATACCGATCAACGCCCGCATCAGCTTTTCAAAGTTGACCCCGTCCGGCAGGAATAGAGGTAGCATTACGGACGCCATGAACAGCACGGTAATCAACGGCACAGCACGCCAGACTTCAATAAAGACGACACACATACCGCGAATAATAGGCATGTCTGAGCGACGCCCAAGTGCCAGTACGATGCCTATTGGCAATGCGGCCAGAATGCCGACATAGGCAAGGATTAACGTCAGCATCAGGCCGCCCCATCGGCTGCTCTGAACTTCTTCCAGTCCAAACCAGCCACCGGGGATCAGGATGTATCCGATCAGCGGCAGGCCGGTCAGCCCGAAGACACCGAACCACTTGCGGCGCGGGAAGCGCTCAACAAATTGAGGCACAAAAGCTACCGCGAGCAGGCCGAACATGATGTCAACGCGCCATTGCAGGGCATCGGGATAAAATCCGTAGATAAAGAAATTCAACCGTTGACCGACAAACAGCCAACAAGCGCCTTCACCATTGCAGTCAGCAGCACTTTCGCCGGTAAACGTTGCTTCAAAAATCACCCAGTTCAGCAGCGGCCCCGCACTCGTAATCACCAGGTAGGCGGCTACCAGCGTCAGTACTATGTTGTACCAGCTTGAAAACAGGTTTTTACGCATCCAGCCAGTAACACCGATGTCCTGACGGGGCGGCAATTCCGATGGAAGACTCATCATCGCTCCTGCAGCGCTACGGCGCGGTTATAAATATTCATGAGACCCGAAATGATCAAGCTGATAGTGAGATAAACAGCCATGGTGATGGCAACCACCTCAACCGCTTGTCCTGTCTGGTTCAAGGTGGTGCCCATAAACACCGATACCAGGTCTGGATAGGCGATCGCGGTTGCCAGCGACGAGTTTTTAACCAGATTTAGATATTGGCTGGTCAGCGGCGGAATGATGACTCGCATGGCCTGTGGAATGATGACCAGTCGCAAGGTGAAACTGGACCGAAGACCAAGCGCACTCGCAGCCTCCGTTTGGCCACGATCTACCGCCAGAATGCCGGAGCGGACAATTTCCGCGATAAAACTGGCGGTGTAGAGCGACAGGGCAATCCAGAGTGCGGCAAGCTCCGGTAGTATTGAAGCGCCACCGGTGAAGTTAAAACCGGTCAGTGACGGCATTTCCCAAACCAGGGGTCTGCCGACCAGCATGAACATCAGCAGTGGCAAAGCCAGAACCAGCAACGTCCCGACCCGTAAGGCCGGAAATAACTGGCCGGTGCGGAGTTGGCGTTTCTTGGCCCAGCGGTGTACGAAAACTGCCGCGGCGATACCCGTAATCAACGCTGCCATTACCCAGCCGAATTCAGGCTCTGCGCTTGCAGTCGGGAAATAAAGACCACGATTGCTGAGAAAAAACATGTCAGCTACGTCAAGGCTTTGCCGTGGGCTGGGAAGAGTTTGCAGTACTGCAAAATACCAGAAGAAAATTTGCAGTAGGAGCGGAATATTACGAATGGTTTCAATATAAATCAGCGCCAACTTGGCAATGAGCCAATTGCTGGAAAGTCGTGCTATACCCACAACGAAACCGATGATCGTAGCCGCTACAACACCCATGGCGGAGACAAGCAAGGTATTAAGCAGACCGACAAAAAAAGTGCGGCCATAGGTCATGGTGGAGTCGTAGGGAATCAAGGTCATGATGATGCCAAAGCCCGCAGTCTCGTCTAAAAAGCCGAAACCTGTGCTAATACCGCGGCTTTCCATATTGCTCAGGGTGTTATGGAACAGTGTCCAGCCAAACCAGAAAACAGTAGCCAGCGCGAGGGTCTGGAATACAAACATCCGTACCTTGGGGTTGTTCCAGGGCTTTGGCCGCGCGCCGTTTGAAGGAGTCATATTGGATTCGTTCATAGATTAACCCGAAAAATGCTCCTGGTTTTCAGGGGCAACTGAACGTCAAACATTCCGGTCACGTAGCAACCGGAATGTCATGGCTATCGGGTATTAACGAACCGGTGGCGCGTACATGATACCGCCGTTATTCCACAAGGCGTTTAGACCGCGGTCGAGCCCAAGCGGGGTGTCTGGTCCAACGTTACGATCGTACATTTCGCCGTAATTACCGACGGTCTGGATGATCCGGAAGCCGAAGTCAGCCGGTACACCGAGCTTCTCGCCCATGTCACCGGTGGTGCCGAGCAGACGCTGGATTTCAGGGTTTGTAGACGACTTCATTTCTGCAACGTTGGCCTGGGTGACACCCAGTTCTTCCGCGTTAATTTGCACAAACAACGCCCATTTCACAATATTGAACCATTGGTCATCGCCTTGACGAACGACAGGGCCAAGAGGTTCCTTTGAAATGATGTTCGGCAAGGTGATCGCGCTGCTGGGGTCTTCCAGTTTGCTGCGCAAGGCGGCCAGCTGTGAACGGTCAGAGGTTAGAACATCACAACGGCCAGCAGCGAAGCCACTGACAGTCTGCTCGGAGGTGTCGAATACCAGAGGGTTAAAAGTCATGCCTTTGGTGCGAAAATAGTCCGCCAGGTTCAGTTCGGTTGTCGTGCCCGCCTGAATACAGATCGTTGCGCCGTCTAACTGCTCAGCGTCGTTTACACCCAAACTTTTGCTAACCAGAAAACCTTGACCGTCATAGTAGTTGACGCCTGTAAAATTAAGGCCCAGGGAAGCATCGCGGGTCAGGGTCCAGGTGGTGTTACGGGAAAGCACGTCGATCTCACCGGACTGTAACGCGGTAAAACGTTCTTTCGCTGTCAGCGGCGTAAATTGTGCCTTGTCCGCACTGCCAAAGACTGCGGCCGCTACTGCGCGACAGGTATCCACATCGATACCGGTCCAGTCGCCGTTTTCATCTGGCTGGGAGAAACCCGGCAAACCGGAGGTAACACCACACTGCACGTGCCCTCTTGATTTAACGTCGTCCAGGGTTGCGGCCTGCAGACTTCCTGCCATTAGGGTGCCACCGAGAGTTGTCGCAATGGCGACCAGTAAGAGTTGTTTTTTCATTAACGTAAATCTCCGAAGTTTCAGTTAGTTACACACCCACTGCGCTAAAGCAAAGTGCAAGCCAGTCTGTATAACTTTATGATTATTATAGTAATAAAACTTCATCCCTGAAAACGAGCGTTTATCTTGGTGCTTATTGCCTACAAAAACGCCGCTTATTGGTGCGTTCAGGCCGGACGGTGGTGCACTGTCCGCGAACTGCAACTTCAGAGGCAGATTGTGCATTTTACAAGAACTTTATGGGTATTCAGAAATCCCTCCTAACAATTGTCGACTTTACATCGCGTTTATACGTGTCAAACTTTTAAAAAATACGTATTAGCGCTTAGTCTAGATGATAATGCCGCATTCTCCAGTAACAAAAAGCATGTATTTTCCTTCTCGGCAAAGTGGCTCTTATCAGAGTTGAATCTCGTGAATACAACGCGGGGCTAGAACACCAATGCGGACCACTTCGCACAGCTCTGTTAAAGCAAAATACAGTTTATTTTGCGACCGCAGGTTCGAGGGAGATCGTTCCAAGTTTTTTCAGTCAAAACGAACTGAACCTTGCGCCCATCATTTTCTGAGCGTATGCGCGTCAAATAGCTTATGGCTTCAATGTTTTTTATTGTCTGTGAAGCCATACCCCGGGTAAAAGACTCAATCGGCGTTCGCATGACTGTCCAGTTCATCCCCCTTTGGTCAGGTTTTGGTCGCCGCGTTTTTAAACTATCTTGACAACATTATAGTTTCGGAACGATACTATAATACTGCCGTATTGGTGAAGGTCACGAGGCCTTGGTAACCCTTAGGAGGACAAAGTGCTGACAGCGAATGATCTAAGAGACTACATCGTCAATGGCCTGACCTGCGATCACGTAGAAGTGCAGGGCGATGACGGCCAACACTTCGAAGCGGTCATTGTGAGCCAGCAATTTGCCGGCAAAAATAAGATACAGCAGCATCAACTGGTTTATCTGGCACTCGGAGATCGGATGGGTTCGGAGATTCACGCGCTGGCCATGCGCACTTTTACGCCCCAAACCTGGGCGCAATCGGGCACCCAATAACGTCGGAGAAATCACGAATGAACGTACAGGAAAAAATTCTTAGTCAGATCACAACGGATACCGTCGTGTTATATATGAAGGGCAAGCCCCAGTCTCCACTGTGTGGTTTCTCGAATACGACGGTGCAGATATTGAATGCCTGCGGCGTGCGGGATTTTGCTGCTGTCGATGTGCTGGCTGATCTGGAAATCCGCGATGGCATCAAGGTGTACAGCGACTGGCCGACCATTCCTCAGCTCTATATCAAGGGTGAGTTTGTCGGTGGTGCCGACATTGTGCGTGAAATGTATGAGCAAGGTGAACTGCAGAAATTGCTTCAGTCAGCGCTGGCTTGATGACCTCAAAACCATTAATAGGCGGGCTTGCAACGATGCAGAGCTTGACTGCACCAGAGCTCGCAGCATGGTTCGTAGATGCCGCGCGCCCGAACCCCGTATTACTCGACGTGCGTGAGCCGTGGGAATTCCAGATCTGTCATATTAGCGGTGCGTTGACGATGCCGATGAATACCATTCATGACAAGCTTTCCGAACTGGACCTGGAGCATTCAATTGTCTGCATCTGCCACCACGGCGTACGTAGTATGCAAGTCGGGTTGTTTTTACAAAAACAGGGTTTTAACCACGTTAGCAACCTTACAGGTGGCGTTCACGCCTGGGCTCTGCAAATCGACGGCACGATGCCGACCTACTGAGTTTCAGGTTTATCGACTTTCGCAAAATGATGGTAGGCAATAAGCGTATGAACTGGGATCGGTTGTTATTTTGGCGGCAGAGATCAAAGCCACGTTCTCCCCCGTTAATTGAAAATACAAGGAATTTAACCATGCAGAACACTGACCGTAATCAATCTCACGCGCCTGACGCATCACCTAGGTCGGCCGTTAGCACCGATAAGCTGCCGGGGATACGTCACATCATCGCCGTCGGAAGTGGCAAGGGCGGCGTCGGAAAATCCACGGTGAGTGTAAATTTAGCCCTAGCACTGCAGCGGCTAGGGTCGCGCGTCGGAATCGTAGACGCCGACATTCTTGGCCCCAGTATCCCCGGCATGCTCGGCATCCCAACCTGTGAGCGGCCAGCGACGACCCCGGAGGGAAAGATGATCCCGGCGGAACAGCACGGCCTGAAGGTGGTGTCGATGGGCATGCTCACCGGAGATGACGAGCCGGCTGTTTTACGCGGGCCAATGGTTGGAAAATACCTCAAAATGTTCGTCGACGGCGTGCAATGGGGATCGCTGGACTACCTGATTCTTGACCTGCCACCCGGCACGGGCGATGTCCAGTTGACGCTGGCACAGAGTATGCCACTGTCGGGCGTAGTGATCGTAACGACGCCACAGACTGTGAGCCTCAAGATCGCTCGCCGAGGCTTGCGGATGTTCGAGAAAGTGCAGGTCAAGATTCTTGGACTAGTCGAGAACATGCGCACCTTCACCTGTCCTCACTGCGGCGAGAACACGGATATCTTTCGTCACGGTGGCGGTGAGCAGATGAGCGAAGAGCTTAATGTCCCGTTTCTGGGTGCCTTACCTCTCGATGTCGATGTCGTTACCAGCGGTGATGAAGGTCTCCCGATCGTGGCGGGACAGCCAACATCGGTTAGCTCCAAGGTGTATGCATCCATCGCTACGGCGCTTGTAGAGCAACTTCACGCGTCGATCACCGTACTAAAACCCTTTGTCTGGACATGGGACAGCAACGACGGGGCTCCGGACTGGGCGGAAGATGCGGCGCGGCCGGCTGGATCACAAAACACCCCGATCGGTTTACTGCGTCGCGATCCGCGCACTTTATCCGTTCTCTGGGAGGATGGTCATCGCGATGACTTTGACGTCCGCGATCTGCGCCTGGCATGTCATTGCGCCCTTTGTGTCGAGGAGATGAGCGGACGCAAGCTGCTCGATCCAAAGACGATACGACCTGATGTGACTCCGCAACAGATCGTGAGCATCGGTAACTACGCGGTCAAATTCGATTGGAACGACGGCCATAACAGCGGAATATATTCATTTAACAACCTACGCGCCTTGGGTGCGAGCGCTGCAGCGGGCGATGTTGAAAATGTCTAATTTTCTGCTTGCAGATCAACCGGTCAGTATTCGCGCCGAATCTTCGCTCGCCGATCCTGACACGTGCAAGTTCATCGTCAGCCGTACCTTGCATCCTGGCGGCCCGTTCTTTTTTGGCAACAAAGAACGAGCCGTGGGTTCGCCGCTCGGAGAGCAACTGTTCGCGCTTACTGGCGTGGCTAACGTGCTGATTGCCGATAGCGTGGTGACCGTCTGCAAAGAACCGACTGCCTCTTGGTCAGGGTTGAAAGCAGATATCGGAATGGCCATCCGTACGCAACTGCGCAGCGGCGTTCCGGCGATCCTAGAGATGCCTGTTGCTAACAGCAGGCAAGGAAAAACCGATGCAGAGCTCACGACGGCTGTTCAGGAACTGCTCGATAAAGAGGTCAATCGTTCAATCGCTAACCACGGCGGGAAGATTTCTATTGTGGGGGTACGGCAAGGGAAGCTTTCTATCACCATGAGCGGAGGCTGCCAGGGATGCGCGTCCTCTCAGGTAACGCTGAGGCAGGGATTCGAAGTCATGCTCAAAAGAGTCGCTCCGGAAATCGAGGAGATTATTGATGTGACCGACCACGCAGCAGGAACGCAACCTTTCTACCCGCGCCATAAGGAGTCATTGTGATAAAGCGACCGCCCCAGAAAACCGCCCCTAATATCTCGACGCTCAACGATCTTGCAACGTTGGCAAATTATTCGCTTATGGATTCCCTCAACTGCGACCCTGACGCGACAGTAAATGGACACGACCACGCCCCACGACAAGTTTTCACGGGCCACTATGTTCCCGTCACTCCCACGCCAATCGAAAACCCGGAGTACGTCGCGCATAGCAAAAACCTGTTTCGCGAATTGGGCTTCGCCGACAGCATGGCGCAGTCGGCCGACTTTGTTCGTGTATTCTCCGGCGACATCGCATTCGTTCCAGAGCCGATGCGCAAGGTCGGTTGGGCATGTGGCTACGCGCTTTCTATCTATGGCACCGAGTACATTCAACAGTGCCCGTTCCAAACTGGCAACGGGTACGGCGACGGGCGCGCCATCTCGGTGCTTGAAGCCGTCATCAACGGTCAGCGCTGGGAAATGCAGCTTAAGGGTGGCGGCCGCACGCCATACTGCCGCGGCGCGGACGGCCGGGCCGTTCTACGGTCGAGTGTTCGGGAGTTTCTGGCGCAGGAGCACATGCACGCGCTTGGGGTGCCAACATCGCGTTCGCTGAGTTTGTACGTGTCGAAAACAGAGAAGGTCAGGAGGCCCTGGTATTCGGAAGGCTCGCATTCAAGAGATCCGGACACGCTGGTATCGGACGCTGTCGCCATCTCGACGCGGGTTGCACCTTCGTTTATTCGGGTTGGTCAACTGGAGCTCTTCGGTCGCCGTGCACGCAAGAAAGAACACCCGCAAGCGATGGAAGAGCTTGAGCAGATTGTGTTGCACCTGATCGACCGTGAATATGGTGACGTCATCGATCAGAACCTGGCAACCAGCGAAAAAGTGGTGTTGCTTGCGCGGGAGTTTCGCGGTCGACTCACATCGCTTGTAGCGAACTGGATTCGTGTCGGCTATTGCCAGGGAAACTTTAACAGTGACAACTGTGCGGCCGGCGGTTTCACCCTCGACTACGGCCCTTTCGGATTCTGCGATGCATTTGATCCGCAGTACCAGCCATGGACGGGCGGCGGACACCACTTCTCGTTCCTGAATCAGCCAGAAGCCGCCGAACGTAACTTCCACACGTTTTGTTCGGCGTTACGCCCGTTGCTGACGGCGCATCAGGACCGTCTAATTGAGCTCGACGAGATCCAAGGTGATTTTCCAAAAGCGATGCAAACGCAAATGAAGAAGATGTGGGCTGCCAAACTTGGGCTCGCCGCCTTTCACCAAGCCTTATTCAGTGAACTCACAACGTTGATGATGCAAACATCTGTTGATTACACCGTTTTCTTTCGCCAACTCTCAACGGTGCCCGACGACATTGGCGTGCTCAAAAAAAGCTTTTATAAAGGCTCAACTTTGAAAACAGACCTCGAAGGCATGGACAAGCGTTGGGAGGAGTGGCTCACAAAATGGAAAACGCTTGCCGGCATTATCAGTACAACCGACGCAACGGCAACTCCGCCTCGCGCTCATGAGGAGCTCTCTCAAGAGATGAAACTCGTCAACCCAAAATACAGTTTGCGGGAGTGGTTCGTTGTGCCTGCGTATCAGCAAGCAGCAGCCGGTAACTACTCTCTAGTACGAGAACTGCAGGACGTCATGACCCAGCCATACGCCGAGCAATCGCAAGACGTAGAGAAGAAATACTATCGACTGAAGCCACTGGAGCTCTTCGAAGTTGGCGGATCGTCGCACTACAGCTGCTCGTCATGACCGAAAAAAAAGCATTTTTGACCTGGGAAGAATCGGTGGTGGGTTTACAAACCGATGCTGAGCAAGGCTCCGCCCGTGCGCAACGTTTATTGGCAATGCGATACTTGCGGGGCCGTGGAGTGCCTAAAGATGAGACCATCGCTTTTTATTGGATGCAGCTCGCCGCACAACAAAATTTTGCTTTAGCACACCGCAGTCTGGGCGAGCTTTACGAAAATGGCTCAGGTATCGCGCTGAACATGACCCTGGCGGGCCATTGGTATCGTCTTGCAGCAGAGCAGGGCGATCCCATCGCTAAAAAACATTTGCAACGTTTAGCACAGCCAAATACGTGATGCAAAAAACAGTCAAATACCAAAGTACCCGGAGGCAATTTTGAGCATAGTCCAGGAACACACCATAACCCCGCTGTTTCTCAGTGAAAGTGCGGTGTCCAAAGTACGTGAATTGGTCGAAGAAGAAGGCAACGAGAACCTGAAGCTTCGGGTGTTCGTAACCGGCGGCGGCTGCTCTGGATTTCAGTACGGCTTCTCGTTCGATAAGGTGCAAGATGATGAAGACGCGGTGATTCAAAAAGACGGCATGAGTCTTCTGGTCGACCCCATGAGCTATCAGTATCTTGTAGGCGCAATGGTCGATTATCAGGAGGGGCTGCAAGGAGCACAGTTTGTCGTGCAGAACCCGAACGCCAGCTCAACCTGTGGTTGCGGCAGTTCGTTCACTATCTAGTGTCGATATGGTTGCGCCCCTGGTCCATCAGTGCCTTCCATTCCATCTTGAACCAGGGTGTGTACTCGGATGGCGCGTCTTCGAGCTCGCGAGTCACTTCTTCGATGGGCACCCAGCGCCAGTCGGCAATTTCAGCCGGGTGCACCCGGGCTTCGCCGCCCGATGAGCCGATGTATACGTGGCACAATTCGTGCTCAGCACCGCGATCACCGAAATCGGCTTGGTAGATGAACTTGTAAACGAATGTCAGCGACGCTTCCAGCCCCAGTTCTTCCCGTAGACGGCGGTGAAGCGCTTGGTCCATTGTCTCACCGCGTCGGGGATGCGAACAGCAGCTGTTGGACCAGTACAGCGGCCAGAGCGGTTTGCCCGCAGCACGCTGCTGCAGCAACACTCGGCCCTGTTCGTCGAACAGGAAAATCGAGAACGCCCTGTGCAGGGTTCCATGGCCCTCGTGGCAGTCGCTTTTTGAGCGATAGCCTACTTCGTTGTCATCTTCATCAACGAGTATAAGGGGCTCGTCATCGAACGATACTTTTTCGCGCATATCCTCACCTATTTTTCGGCTTACCGCCCATTGTAACCTGAATCGTCTGATAGCCGGCTTCACGGATACCCGATTCTATTCGATCGGCAGCGCCGGGTTCCGGCGGACACAGGGCAATGATGGAACCACCACCACCGCCACCGGTGAGCTTTGCCCCGAGAGCACCGTGGCGGCGGGCAATCTGGATCATTTCCTCCAGTTCCCAGCTCGACACCTGCATCGCGTTCAGCAGGCCATGGCAAATGTTCATCAGCTCTCCCAGCGTCTCGAGCTTGTGCCCGACCAGCGCATCCACGCCCTCGATCACCAGCGAATCAATCTGGTTGAAGATAGTTTCGTACAGCTCGGGGTGCGCTTCGCGTGCCTTGCGAACACGCGAGACTGTCGCCGCGGTCAGGCTCTCGACACCGCTGATACCGACGACCAACTGCACGGCCTGATCGATCTCGATCACCTTGCGCAGCGGCGATTCACCGGAACGGAAGAGCATGGTCTGGCCATAGGTCGAGAGCGTGTTATCGATACCCGATGGCGTCCCGTGTGCGATCTTTTCGCACTCGAACGCCAGCTCGTTGACGCGCTCGTCATCCAGGCCGAGTTCAAAACAACGGTCCAGTGCGCGAATGGTGGCCACCGCGATCGCCGCCGATCCGCCCAGTCCCATGGCTCGCGGTACGTTGGGGAAAATTTCCAAACGCATGCTTTCGCGTTCGAGTCCGAGCGTCTTGAAAATAATCGCCAAGGATTTCTCATAAGCATGCTGTTTTTCTGCGCTTCGGTGCAATCGCTGCTCTACGCCCCAGCGCGGAATGATCAGTTCCACGCCGTCCCCGCCGCGCTGCACGTGCGCCTGTATGGCCAACGGTATCGGCGTCGCGATCGCATGCCGCCCGTAAACAACTGCGTGCTCGCCTAACAGGATGATCTTGCCGTGTCCGCTGGATACGTTGCGTTCCTCGGTAGCGGTTTCAGACTGCGGCTTCTCCTTAGCGGCCTTCACGCGAGGGCTGACGGCTTGCTCGATTAACTCTCGCGCCTTCCAGATCTTGATCTCGCCGGATTCGATCAGCCGGTCGACGACGGTTTCGAAGATTTTTGGTGTTGCACCGGCCGCGGCTGCCACGCTTCGGGCGTGCAGCGTCATGTGGCCTTGCTGGATGCCTTCGGTCGCAAGCGCGCGGATTGCCGAAAAGTTCTGCGCAAGACCCACCGCGCCCATCACTTCGGCCAGCTCGCGCGCCGAACTCACGCCCAGAAGCCTGAGGTTCATTGCCGCCGTGGGATTGGACTGCAGCGCACCCCCGACAATACCGACCTTGATCGGAATCTCGAGCTCGCCTTCCAACGAGCCGTCTTCGCCCCGCGTCCACTGGGTCAGCGACGTATAGTGGGATCCGCGCGCAGCCCAGGCATGGGCGCCCGTCTCAAGGGCGCGCCAGTCATTGCCTGTGGCCAGCGCCACGGCATCGATTCCGTTCATGATGCCCTTGTTATGGGTCGCCGCACGGTAGGGGTCGATCGAGGCAAATTCGTTGGCCAGGATGATTCCGTCGCGCACCTGCTCACCATCGAAACCGCGGCCGGCCAGCGCGTCCAGCGGAATCGAGACCCGGGCCTTGACCAGGGCTCGATCGGTCAGATTTGAAAGAATCCGCAGGAACACCTTGCCTTCGGCGATATTCTCGACCAGTGAGGCAACGCCTTCGCACATTGTGTTGACCAGGTTCGCGCCCATCGCGTCGCACGTATCCACCAGCAGGTGGGCGACGACCATGTCACCGCGCTGGCCCGATGATGGGTGAATCAGCACTTGGAGATCCTTGGCCCCGCCGCCGCGAGCCACCATGTTTGGGTGCAGGCTGTTGGCAAGGTTCAGGATTTCGCTTTTACGCTGCAACAGTGCCGCCTTGGCGCGCTGCGGATGCGGTACGTCAACGACTTGGATCTGGCCAATCAAAATCGGCTCGGAGCTTTCGACCCGGAAGCCGCCGCCGGCCCGTGCGATCTTGGCCGCAGAGCTCAGCGCCGCAACGATCGAAGGCTCCTCCACGACCAGTGGAATGGCGTATGCCTTGTCGTTGATCAGGAAATTCAGGCCCAGCGCCAACGGCAGCCCCATGACGCCGATGACGTTTTCGATCATCTTGTCGGCCGACTGGATCGAGAGCGTGTGATTGCCGCTAGCCAGCGCTTGGTAATCCTGGTTCGAAAGCAGGCCCTGCTTGCGAACTTCGCGAACCCGCTGCGAAACCGAAAGTTTGTAGAACTCGGGAATTCTTGCCATGCTTGTTCCTTGTTAAAGTTTTCTGCCCGATTCGGGCTCCGGGCGCCACGCAGCTTCTGCGCCAAATTCCGATATTGCCAAGTTTAAGGGAACCCCACCGCAATCTGAGACGCCGAGCTCGAATGCCCGGAGTTTCTCTGCATCACGCGCCAGGGCAATTCCAAGGTCGCCACCACCGGCGCCACAACTCTTGTAGACCACCCCGCACTCGTGTCCATGTTTGGCCAGCCGTCGATGGGGGGCGGTCATGACCTCCTTGCCCATGGCATCGCCCAGCGCGACCATCTCAGCGGCGTAGGCGGCGCAAGCATCGAACAGGACAGCCCCGTCGTGCGCGTTGGCGGCGGCGTGGCGCGCAATCTCGTCCAAGCGGGACCGAATCCGGCCTGCACTAACAGGATCCGCCAGCTTCCAGGTATCGAACGCACCGACGAAATCCGTGGTCTGGGCAGCCTGACGGGTCCATATTGCGCGCCAATGTAGATCCTTTGGCCAGTTCGTCGGTGTGCAGATCGCGAATTCGTCGGTGGATCGAAATTCGCTGATACCACCGCAAAACGCCGCGGCCAGGTCTGCGCCACTGGCACGGGCGCCCAGTGATTCGCGATAAACCGGCAACCATCGACGCAGGCGCGCGCGCGGATCCGCCGGACCTGCCGTCTCTGCGAACCACTCGGTCAACGCCACCGCCAGTGCCGCGCAGACGGCCGCACTCGAGCCCAAGCCTAGCTTTATCAATCGTCTGCGGTCGGATTCGAAAAGGGCCCCAGAGTCGATCTCGACGTTCATTGTCGTGATCTCGCCGGGTGACCGGCCCAGCACCCGCATGATGCCCGGTATCAACCGACCGGTTAGGCCCAGCACGGAGGAATCTGCGCCATCGCAGCGCAACACATCGCCCTCGACCCGCATGGCTGCCCGCTCAAATCCGAGCTGAACGGCACTCAACCAGCCCGTACCGCTAGATGCCCGCTGCAACCGGACTTTCACCCTCCGGTCCACCGCCATCACCAGCGCCGGTGCCCCGTCGAGCACGGCATATTCACCAATTAAAAGCAGTTTGCCCGGCGCAGAGGCCTGGACGCAGTTCACATTCACGTCTGACCGTCGTCCATGCTCACCGCACCACTGCCCAGCCCAGCACGCAGAATTTCAGTCACGCCGGGCACATCCTCGAGCGCTGCGGCCACCGTATCTGCCGCTTCCGGTGCACATATCGCTTTAACCTGAGGGCCGGCATCGACGGTAAAAAACACCGCAACGCCCCGGCCGCGCAAACGACGTATGCGATGCAGGCATTCCATGGTCGTTGCATTGAAATACAGAAGACCCGGCCGGGCCGACATGGCCAGGCCGTGCAAGGCCAGTGCGCTCGCTTCAGAAACGTGCGCCAGCGCATCGAAATCACGAGTCGCGATAGCCGTTCGCGCCAGCGCGAGGTCGTTGGGTTGATTGTTCACCCAAGCTGAATAGAACGGTGACGTTTGTGCGGTCCGCTGCATGCCTTCAGTGGATCCCACCGACTTTCGACCGCGCTCGCTAACCGCGATTACGATCGCCAACGGCCAGTCCGCCGCCGCGGCCAAGGGTTCGGCGACGCTGTCGCTGCCGTCGGGGAGTTCGCCGCGGTGCATCTCCACGTATCCACCAAAAATCGAGCGCGCGGCGGAGCCGGACCCGATTCGCGCAAGCTCCGAAAGCCTGGAGGGAGAAAGATCCAACCCGTAGGCGCGATCCGCCGCAGTCACCAGCGCGGCGAAACCCGACGCCGACGAGGCCAGACCAGCACCGGTAGGAAAGTTGTTTTGGCTGAAAACCCGAGACCGGGTTTCACTTCCACCGATGGAGCGCATGCGCTTCAGCAGTGCCGTCACGCGCCCTGAACCGTAGGCCTCAATCTGACCATTGAGCTCGAAGCTATCCTGCTCCAGCGCCGGATCCAGTTCTACCCGGGTGCGGGTCCACAGCGCGTCCAGCGCGATCGAGATCGAGCCGACGTCCGGCAGGTTCAAGTCCGCATCACGTTTGCCCCAGTACTTGACAAGGGCAACATTGGCGTAAGCGATGGCCCGGGCTCGACCCGGCGAGTATTCGGTGTTCATTAGAGTCGCGACAGATCCGTCTCGTTCGTGGCTGATACGGTCATTTCTGGCGGTCCGCATCCGTTCAGCTTCATCGGTCAGCATGTTGGTGCTCCAGGGCAGGACCTAAGTAGGCCAGAAATTCCACTTGTTTCTGATGGTCGCTTCCCTTGCCAGTACTGGTCACGATGCTGGCTCAGATTAGCCCTAGTTCCAGCCGCGCTTCCTCCTCCAGGTTGTCGTAGCTCCAGGGCGGATCAAACACCACATCCACCTTGCCGTCTTTAACATTCGGGACCTGCAATAGCTTGTCTTTTACGTCGCCGGCAATAATGGCGCCCATTCCACAACCCGCCGACGTCAGGGTCATTTCAACAAATACAAAGTGTTTGTCCTGGTCAATATCCAGTTTGTAGATGAGACCCAGACCTACAACATTCACCGGAATTTCCGGGTCGTAGACCAGTCGCATCGCATCCCAGCATTGCTGATCACTGATTTTCCCATCCTCAGGGGGTTCAAACACGATGGCGTCTGACTGAAAGCCCAGTTTCCGGGTAACTTCTGGGGACAGTCGATACAGATTGCCCTGGTAGTTAACAGTGAAGCTGCCGCCAAGCGCTTGGGTTATCAAGACAGAAGCTCCCTGCGTTAGCGTGACAGACTCACCGGAGGGCACCTTTAACGCAGGACAGTCTTCTGACAAAACAAATGTCTTGGGCTGCTTTGCCAGTTTTTTCGAGTTCGGTGCCTTGATCGTCGGGGTCTGAAGACCATCCTCTTCATCAAGGCCGATCTGCATGTCTTGTAGATAAGGCACGCTCGCCGCGTCGAAATAGAGGATCAGGTCACCAAACTCTTTCCTGAAATCCTTGGCTGATTCTTCGCCGGGCGGGCAGAAGGCCAGGCAGGTCTCGGCCTTCTGAGTGCCACCATTCTCCATGTAAACACGCACCGTCATTCCAGGCACTGCCTGCTTTGCAAGCAAGGACATCAGGAAACCATGGGCTTCTGGTGTTACTTCCGCATTAATGTTCACGAGCTATACCCCCTGTTCTGCGTTTTCACGCCGGCGCTTGAGCTGGTTGGTTTTACACTCGTTGCTTACAGGATCCATCCACGCCAAGTGTTGATCCCAGCTCTCATCTTTACTTTGCTCAGGCTTGTTACAAGTCATCGTTACCTCCTCTGGCCCTTTGGAAATGAGGGAAACTCTTGACATACTGTCAGCACCGGTCGGGCGTCTACCTCGAGTTTGGTCAGGACCACTTCACGTTCTTGCATGCCTTATCGGGTCTTGTTTGATATCAATCAAGAGACGGTGAAACTTTCCCCGCAACCGCACTCAGCGGTGGCATTCGGATTGCGGAACAGGAACACGGAGTTCACGCCTTCCGTCACGAAATCGATTTCAATACCGTTGACCAGCGCCAGGTGCTCTTCTTTGACGTAAACATCGACACCGTCAATATGGAAGATTTTGTCGTCCGCTGCGACATCCTCGGCCCATTGGGTTTCATACTTGAACCCGGAGCAACCGCTCTTCCGAATGGCCAGGCGAATGCCTTTGGCTTGCGCTTGCCTGTTCACTTGTTTAAGCACGTGTTTGACCGCGCTTGGCGTCATGGTGACGGCAACGGTTGGTGTGAATACTGCGGTTGTCATGGTTCCACCTCCATCAGGCAAAAAGACGCTGGATTTTCTGCAGGGTCGTGAATAACGGCTCACGCCTCCTGAAACGTTTGAGTGAAAAAGTCATTCAGCCGAAACTGCACGGCTTCTCGAACCGCTTCAACAGGAATCTGTTCAACCAGTTCGTTGATAAATGCGATGGTCAACAGCGTGTTGGCTTCGCGACGACCGACACCACGGGAAACCAGGTAAAACAACGAGGTTTTATTGAGCTGGCCAATGGTGGCGCCGTGGGCGCATTTTACGTCGTCGGCGTAAATTTCCAGCTCGGGCTTGGTGTCGATTTCCGCACCGGTTGAGAGCAACAGATTCTTGTTGCTCATATTGGCGTTGGATTTCTGGGCATCCTGATGAATATGGATACGCCCATTGAAAATCGCATGAGATTGGCCCGCAGCGATGTTGCGATAGGTTTCTTCGCTGTTGCAATGGGCTGCTATGTGCTCGATTGACGTGTGGTTGTCATAATGCTGCTTGCCCTGCGTGACCACGACACCGTTCAGTTTGCACTCGGCCCCTTCACCTTCAAGGCGCAACTGCAGATCGTGCCGACGCAGCGGGCCGCCAAAGCCAACGCAGTGGCTTTCAAAACGCGAGGCAGCCGCCTGGCGAACACCCGTTGCACCGATGTGCTGAACGCTTTCGCCTTCCAGAGTAAGCCTCACGCTGGTTATTCGGGCACCTTCCGCCAGAACAAATTCAGTGACCGTGTTAACCATCACCGGCTCACTACCGCTGGAAATGTACTCTTCTACCAGCGTCATCTGGCTGTGCCTTGCCGCATCGACGTAAATCCGCGGATAGGCGGAACCTACCGACGAAGCGGTGACTTCATGGATGATAAACAGCGGCTGGTCGAGAACGGCTTCTTTGTCCAGCTGGATAAACAGGCCATCCTCAAACCGGGCGGAGTTCAGCCTGGCCATCTGCACGGTTTGGCTGTCCAACGTGTTGTCCAGGCGTTCTGCCAGCGCAGCGACAGTTTGGTCGTCAAGGTCGCAGAACCGCTGAATACGAATGCCGTCAAGATCCGGAAAGTCGCTGGCTTCCGGAACCATTACGCCGTTGCGAAAAACTACGTGGTATCCAGCCGTGGACAGGCTGGTGCCTTCCTTGCCACGAGAGGGGAGGGCAACGGCAAGCTCATCCGACAGCTTTAGGTGGCGGACGGAATACTTCCAGTTCTCGGTTTTACGGGTCGGCAATGGCATATCCACCAGAGCCATACCCTTTTTTTTGCGCAATTCGAGCAAAGGCTCGGGCAGGTAGTTGCCGGCTGGCTCAAGAAAGACGCGAGAAAGCGTGGGTGCTGACTTCATTCGGTGTCCTCCTTAGCTGTCTGTGGCTTCTTTGTCTTTCACGTTGAGCCAGCCGTAGCCGCGCTCTTCAAGCTCATAGGCCAGCTCGCGCCCGCCAGATTTGACAATTTTTCCATCGGCCAGCACGTGAACATAGTCCGGCACAATGTGGTTCAGCAGGCGCTGGTAGTGAGTCACCATCAAGATGGCTCGATCTTTAGCGCGCAGGGCGTTAACACCGTCCGAAACCACGTGCAGCGCATCAATGTCCAACCCGGAATCGGTTTCGTCCAGAATGGCCAGCTTGGGTTGAAGCAGCAGCGCCTGCAAAATCTCGTTGCGCTTTTTCTCGCCGCCGGAAAAGCCCTCGTTTACGCCGCGCTTAAGGAAGGCCGGATCCAGATCAACTTGCATGGATACTTCCCTCGCATGTTTCATAAACTCAGCCGCATTCATCTCCGGCTCGCCACGGTGGCCGCGCATGGAATTGACGGCGGTGCGCAGGAACTGCAGGTTGCTGACGCCTGGAATCTCTACCGGGTACTGAAACGCCAGGAAAATGCCTTCGCGGGCCCGTTCTTCGGTTTTTAGGTCCAGCAGATTTTCACCGTTGAAGGTGACTTCACCCTCGGTGACTTCAAAGTTTTCACTGCCTGCCAGCACCTGTGACAAGGTGCTTTTACCTGAGCCATTGGGACCCATAATGGCGTGAATTTCCCCGGCTTTAATTTCCAGGTTGATGCCCTTGAGGATTTCTTCACCTTCAACGGACGCGTGTAGATTTTTGATGTTCAGCATGTATTGGCTTCTCTCTGTAATCTCAAATTCTGTTTTTAACCGACAGAGCCTTCAAGGCTCACCTCAAGCAATTTGCCAGCTTCAACGGCGAACTCCATCGGCAGTTCCTTGAACACCTCTTTACAGAAGCCGTTCACAATCATCGAAACGGCCTGTTCAGGGTTGATTCCGCGCTGACGACAAAGGAACATTTGTTCGTCGCTGACCTTGGAGGTCGTGGCTTCATGCTCGATAATGCCCGATTTATTTTTGCTCTCGATGTACGGAAAGGTATGCGCACCGCAGCGGTCGCCAATCAGCAGTGAATCGCACTGGGTAAAGTTGCGCGCACCCTCTGCGCCTGGGCCAAACTTCACCAGGCCACGATAGGCGTTCGAGCTGTTACTGGCAGAAATCCCTTTGGCGATGATAGTGCTGGACGTATTCTTGCCGAGGTGGATCATCTTGGTGCCAGTGTCGGCCTGCTGGTAATTGTTGGTCAGCGCCACGGAGTAGAATTCGCCAACGCTGTTTTCGCCCCGAAGGATGCAGCTCGGATACTTCCAGGTAACGGCAGAGCCGGTTTCTACCTGAGTCCAGGAAATCTTGGAGTTTTTACCGATGGCAGCGCCACGTTTGGTAACGAAGTTGAAGATGCCGCCCTTGCCGTTTTCATCGCCTGGATACCAGTTCTGAACGGTGGAGTACTTGATCTGGGCGTCGTCCAGGGCCACCAGTTCGACCACAGCTGCGTGGAGCTGATTTTCATCCCGCATAGGCGCGGTGCAGCCTTCCAAATAGCTGACGTAGCTGCTGTCTTCGGCGATGATCAGGGTGCGTTCGAACTGCCCAGTGTTGGCTGCGTTAATGCGGAAATAGGTAGACAGTTCCATGGGGCAACGCACGCCTTTCGGTATGTACACGAAGGTGCCGTCGGAGAAGACCGCAGAGTTCAGGCCAGCAAAGAAGTTGTCACCCGCCGGAACGACAGAACCCAGATATTTTTTGACCAGCTCCGGGTGTTCCTGAATGGCTTCGGACATGGAGCAGAAAATCACGCCTGCTTTGGCGAGTGGTTCTTTGAACGTTGTCGCTACTGAAACTGAGTCAAACACGGCATCGACCGCCACGCCTGCCAGCTGTTCACGCTCGTGCAGGGGGATGCCCAGTTTTTCGTAGGTTCTGAGTAGCTCCGGGTCGACTTCGTCCAGGCTCTGGAGCATGTCTTCTTTGCGCTTGGGCGCGGAATAATAGGAAATTGAGTTGTAGTCAATTTTTGGGTAACCCACGTGCGCCCAGTTCGGCTCATCCATTTCCAGCCAACGACGATAGGCCTTTAGCCGCCACTCCAGCATCCATTCCGGCTCTTTCTTAAGGCCGGAAAGGCGGGCAATCACGTCCTCGTTCAATCCAGGTTCGAAAGTGTCGGATTCAATCTCAGTCACGAAACCGTGTTCGTATTCCCGCTTGACCAGCTCGTTCACTTCTTTATCAGTGGTCGCCATGATCGTCACTCCTTATCTTTCATTGAAGGCTCCAAGAGCCTTGGTTTTTGCGGTTTTGATTCAACACCTAAGGTCACCATCGCTGTAACCCTATAAACCGGAGACTACACTCCCTCTCGGACCCACGAACAAACCGTCTCAAGTGCCATAAAGCGTGCTGCGCAAGACATCCTCCGGCTTCGGTGGCTGCAGATATCGAGCGTTTGCCGGCTTCTCGAACGGCCGGGTGACAGCCTCCAGAAGTTGGTGAAACTCACTGAAATCTCCCTCTTGGGCCCGCCGAATGGCGTGTTCTACCAGATGATTGCGCGGTATAACCACAGGGTTTGCCGTAGCCATTGCATGCGCACACTGGCAAGGGCTGCGGCCGGTCAGTGTCAGCCTGAGATGCCAACGTCGGTACCAGTTCAGATAATCACCGGCATCAGCACCGAAAAGCCCTGCCGTGATGCCGCCGCCCTCCACATCCTCTGCCAGGCTCAGGAAAAAAGTGTGGTAATCCACTTTCTGCAGGGCCAACAGCTGCCGCAGATCCTGAATCAACTGGCGGTCCTCCGGCATCACAGCCTCCAGGCCAAGGCGGGCCCGCATCAGGTCTAGCAGATGTTCTTCGTACATTGGCCAGAACTCCTGCACCGCCCGCGAGGTCTGGGCCACGGCTTGGGATTCTGACCCATCAAAAAGTGCAAGCAGGGCCTCAGCCAGACGAGCAAGGTTCCATTGCGCCGCGAAACCCTGGCTGTTGTATGCATACCGGCCGGTAATGTCGATCGGACTGAACACCGCATCGGGGTCGTAATGATCAAGGAAGGCGCAGGAGCTATAATCCAGGGTTTCGCCGGCCAGAGACATGTTGTCGGTGTTCATCACCCCATGAACAAACCCCAAACTCATCCAGTGTGCGACCAGCTTTGCCTGCCGCGCTACCATCAGGCGCAACAGCGCGAGATACGGATCGGGGTCGATCATCAATTCAGGGGCTATGCGGGCAATGCTGTAATCAGCCAGCTGCCGCAATGGCTGCCACTGTTGACGCCGGGCGAAATACTCAAAGGTACCTACCCGAATATGGCAGCTGGCCACTCTTGCCAGAACAGCTGCCGCCTCCGCTCCCTGGCGGTATATTTTTTCGCCGGTTGTCGTCAACGCCAGTGCTCGGGTAGTGGGAACACCCAGCGCATGCATCGCCTCACTCACCAGATATTCACGTATTGCCGGTCCGAGCGGCGAACGGCCATCTCCACTCCCTGCAAACGGTGTCCGGCCTGCGCCATTCAGTTGCAGGTCACGGCGCTGTTGGCAGCCGTCGATAACCTCACCCAGAAGAATCGCCCGGTCGTCTCCCAGTTGCGGCATAAATTGGCCAAACTGGTGCCCGGCATAGGCCATGGCCAGTGGCTGTGCATTCATCGGCAACCGGTTACCGGCAAACAGTTGCGTTAAGTGATCGCTATTTGCCATCAAGTCTGAATCATCCATCCCCAGTTCCCCGGCCAGAGGTTTGTTCAGTACGAGCAATTCTGGTGCCGCTACTGGGAGAGGCTCACAGTGTTGATAAAAGGTGGCGGGCAGGCGGGCATAGCTGTTATCGAAGCACATTCCCGTCATCATTCGTGACGGGCCTCGGCTTTCTTGCTGATGGCTGGTAAGCGCGCCCATATCGCTTTTTTCCTTAATTAGTGTCGTAACGATACTAAGTAAGCATGGCTAACTTGTCAATATAGTATCGAAACGCTATCGCATTGGACATTATCTGGTTATGGTCTGAATAGTGAAAAGGTGAGCTATCAACGATTTTTATGGCCTCACACCCTTCACGAATACGGCCATATTATGGTATCGCTCCGAAACTACAATCTTGTTAAATTAGTTGTTAATCGCTATTATAAAAAAATTACCGAGGGGGCTTGAAATTAGACGTCACCAAATTGAGTATGATCAAGGAGCTGGAAATGAACGGTCGCGCTAACGCGGAATTGGTCTTTCACTTGGGACGCATAGCGTCCGGCGAGGGTCTCGCAGAGGGGCTGACAGCAGCCCAATGGGCTGCGCTTAGATACTTCGCACAGGCCAACCGTTTCTCGCAAACGCCGTCCGCCTTCGCCGCATTTCATGCTACAACGCGGGGTACGGCGTCACAGACAATCAAAAGCCTCGAAACCCAAGGCTATCTGACACGCATGCGGTCAGAGGACGACAGGCGCAGTGTCCGGCTCGTTCTGACCGAGAAAGCCCGGGGCATTCTTGCGAACGACCCCTTCGAATCTCTGGTCCGTGCTGCGGAATCACTACCTCCCAGTGTCCAAAGTCATTTTGCCAGTGCCTTGCAACGCTTGCTCGGCCAGGTGACGCAAGAAAGAGGCAAGCCTCACTTCGGCGTCTGCACGTCGTGTCAACATCTGGAAAGCGACGGCTGCAGTCGGGACGGGCAGGCGCCCTATACGTGCGGTTTCATGAGCGCGCCCCTGTTTTTGGAAGAACTCGACGGAGTCTGCATCAACTTTATCCAGGGCAAACCGGTAACGGTGAAAGGCTCTGTCACCGGAGCTGAACCGCGATGAGCCCTGTTCGGCATCAGCGTTTGCTCTCTTCAGGACTGTGTCATGACTGATATAGCTTCACTGAAGCCCGTTAAGGAATATAATGAAGTCCAAATCGTCATTCTTGTCCGCCATCGCCACGGTGGATAAACGCGCCATTTTGCCGCTGCCCGATTCCCGCAACATCCATGAGGAGTGCGCTTTGGAACACAAGCACGACATCGAAGCCAAAATCAAACACGCCCAGCAATACGGCCTTTACAACCCTGCCAACGAGCATGATGCCTGCGGCATCGGTTTTATCGCCCATATCAAAGGCCATAAAAGCCATTCCATCGTTAAGCAAGGCTTGCTCATCCTGAAGAATCTCGCCCATCGCGGCGCGGTCGGTGCCGACAAGTTGATGGGCGACGGCGCGGGCGTTCTGATTCAACTGCCGGATCAGTACTATCGCGACGAGATGGCCAAGCAGGGTGTCGAACTGCCGCCGCCCGAAGAATATGGCGTAGGCATGATTTTCTTGCCGAAAGAAACGACATCCCGTATCGCATGCGAGCAAGAGATAGAAAGTGTGGTGCGCGCCGAAGGGCAGGTCGTGCTGGGTTGGCGCAACGTGCCAGTCGACACCGAGATGCCGATGTCGCCTACCGTGCGTGAAAAAGAGCCGGTGATCCGCCAGATCTTCATAGGTCGCGGGCCAGACATCACGGTGAGCGACGCGCTGGAACGTAAACTGTACGTGATTCGTAAGTCTTCCAGTCACGCGATCCAGGCGCTGGATTTGCCCCACGGCAAAGAGTTTTTCGTACCCTCGATGTCGGCCCGTACCATTGTTTACAAGGGTTTACTGCTGGCAGCTCAAGTCGGTCTTTATTACAAAGACTTACAGGATGAGCGCTGCGTTTCCGCACTGGCACTGGTGCATCAACGTTTTTCAACCAATACCTTTCCGGAATGGCCGCTGGCCCACCCTTTTCGTCTGATTGCCCACAATGGCGAGATCAATACCGTCAAGGGCAATGTCAACTGGATGCGCGCGCGTGAAGGCGTGATGAAATCCACCGTGCTGGGCGACGATTTGCAAAAATTGTTCCCGCTGATTGACGACGTGCAGTCTGACACCGCGTGCTTCGATGACGCGCTTGAACTGCTGCTGATGGCAGGCTATCCGATCGCGCAAGCGATGATGATGATGATCCCCGAAGCCTGGGAAAATCACACGTTGATGGACGACAACCGCCGCGCCTTTTACGAATACCACGCCGCGATGATGGAACCGTGGGATGGCCCTGCCGCGATAGCGTTCACCGATGGTCGTTACATCGGTGGCACGCTGGATCGCAACGGTTTGCGTCCCGCGCGCTATATCGTAACGGACGACGACCTGGTGGTGATGGCATCCGAATCCGGCGTGCTGCCGATTCCCGAATCCAGAATTATCAAGAAATGGCGCCTGCAGCCTGGCAAGATGTTCCTGATCGACCTCGAAGCTGGGCGCATCATCGATGACCAGGAAATTAAAGATACCTACGCCAACGCCAAGCCTTACGAGTCGTGGATCAATTCGGTGCGTATCAATCTGGACGACATTAAGCTTCACGAAACCACGCTCAACGACATCAAGACGCAAACATCGGCAGAAAATACCCGCGCATCCTTGCTTGACCGTCAGCAGGCATTTGGCTACACCCAGGAAGACGTCAGGGTATTGATGTCGCCGATGGCGCTGAATGCCGAAGAAGCGACGGGCTCAATGGGCAACGACTCGCCGCCGGCTGTGATGTCTGACAAGCTCAAACCGCTGTATCACTACTTCAAGCAGATGTTTGCGCAAGTGACGAATCCGCCGATCGATCCGATCCGCGAGGCGATGGTAATGTCACTGGTATCCTTTATAGGCCCCAGGCCAAACCTGCTCGACGTCAATAACAACAATCCGCCGATGCGCTTGGAAGTATCGAAACCGATTCTGGACTATTCAGACATCGCCAAGCTGCGCAACATCAGCGCCCACACCAGCGGTAATTTCAAATCCTACGAACTGAACATTTGCTATCCGGTGGCCTCGGGTAAAGACGGCATGGAAGTGCGCCTGGCATCGGTGTGCGCGCAAGCGGTGGATGCAATCAAATCGGGCCATAATGTCCTGATCGTGTCCGACCGCAAGGTGAACGCCGAGCAAGTAGCGATCCCGGCCTTGCTCGCGACGTCGGCAATCCATTTGCACCTGGTTAGCACGGGTTTTCGCACGTCAACCGGCCTGGTGGTGGAAACCGGTTCTGCCCGCGAAACGCATCATTTCGCGCTGCTGGCCGGTTTTGGCGCAGAAGCCATCCACCCGTATCTGGCAATGGATACGCTAGCGGAAATGGCCAACAGATTGTCCGGTGACTTATCGCCGGAAAAAGCCATCCAGAATTTCCAGAAAGCGCTCGCCAAGGGTTTGTTGAAGGTGATGTCGAAAATGGGCATATCGACTTATATGTCGTACTGCGGCGCGCAAGTTTTCGAAGCGATCGGCTTGAATAAGTCGCTTATCGACAAATATTTCAAAGGCACTGCATCCAATATTGAAGGTATCGGCGTCGTCGAAGTAGCAGAAGAGGCGTTACGTCTGCATCAGCAAGCTTACGGCAGCGATCCGGTTTTGGCGCATGCGCTCGATGCCGGCGGTGAATACGCGTTTCGCGTGCGCGGCGAAGAGCACATGTGGACGCCGGATGCGATTGCCAAGCTGCAGCATTCGACCCGATCCAACAGTTTTAGCACTTACCAAGAATATGCACAGATCATCAATGACCAAAGCAAGCGGCATATGACCCTGCGCGGTTTGTTTGAATTCAAGCTGGACCCGTCTAAGGCGATTGCGCTGGATGACGTCGAGCCGGCGAAAGAAATCGTCAAGCGCTTCGCCACTGGCGCAATGTCGCTTGGCTCGATCAGCACCGAAGCGCACGCCACGTTGGCGGTCGCAATGAACCGTATCGGCGGCAAGTCCAACACCGGCGAAGGCGGTGAAGATCCGAGCCGTTATCGCCAAGAGATGAAAGGCATCCCGGTCAAGCAGGGCGAGACCATGGCATCTGTTATCGGCCATGACCAGATTGAAGCCGATATTGTCTTGCAAGATGGCGATTCGGTGCGCTCCAGGATCAAGCAGGTCGCGGCGGGTCGCTTTGGCGTGACAGCCGCGTATTTGGATTCCGCTGATCAAATCCAGGTCAAGATGGCACAAGGCGCCAAGCCGGGAGAAGGTGGGCAGTTGCCGGGCTACAAAGTGTCTGAATATATCGCAAAATTGCGTTTCTCGGTGCCGGGCGTGGGCTTGATTTCGCCGCCGCCGCATCATGATATTTATTCGATCGAAGACTTGGCGCAGCTGATTCACGATTTGAAAAATGTAAACCCTAGCGCGTCGATCTCCATTAAGTTGGTGTCCGAAGTCGGGGTTGGCACGGTCGCGGTCGGCGTCACCAAGGCCAAGGCCGATCACGTGGTGATTGCCGGTCATGATGGCGGCACCGGCGCCACGCCGTTGTCTTCACTCAAACATGCGGGAACACCTTGGGAACTGGGCTTGGCGGAAACCCAGCAAACGCTGGTGCTGAACGGATTGCGCAGCCGCATTCGGGTACAAGCCGATGGCCAAATGAAAACCGGCCGAGATATCGTCATTGCGGCCATGCTGGGCGCGGACGAAATCGGTTTTGCAACCGCCCCGCTAGTGGTTGAGGGCTGCATTATGTTGCGTAAATGCCACCTCAATACCTGCTCGGTCGGCATCGCGACACAAGACCCGCTGCTACGCGCCAAGTTCTCCGGCAAGCCAGAACATGTAGTCAACTATTTCTTCTTTGTAGCCGAGGAAGCGCGGCAGTTGATGGCGCAACTCGGTATACGCACATTTGATGAATTGATCGGTCGCGTCGACTTGCTCGACAAGTCAAAAGCGATTACGCATTGGAAGGCCAAGGGGCTTGATTTCAGCAAGATTTTCTATCAGCCGGAAGTACCTGCTTCGGTACCTCGCTATCACACGGAGGAGCAGGACCACGGCTTGGAAAAAGCGCTTGACCATCAGCTGATCGCGCAAGCGAAAGCAGCGCTCGAAAAAGGTGAAAAAGTCTCGTTCACTTTGCCGGTCAGGAACGTTAACCGCACGGTTGGCACCATGCTGTCTGGCGTCGTTGCCAAAAAATACGGTCACGAAGGCTTGCCCGACGATACCATTCACATCCAGTTACTAGGGACTGCAGGTCAATCGGCCGGCGCGTTTCTGGCGCACGGCATTACGCTAGATCTAGTCGGCGAAGGTAATGATTACGTCGGCAAAGGTTTATCGGGCGGACGCATTATTGTCCGTCCGAATACAGAGTTTCCCGGTTTGGCAGACGACAATATTATCATCGGTAACACCGTTTTATACGGCGCGATCGCCGGCGAGGCATTTTTCAACGGCGTCTCCGGCGAGCGTTTCGCAGTGCGTAATTCCGGCGCCATTACAGTGGTTGAAGGTGTCGGCGATCATGGATGCGAATATATGACGGGCGGCACAGTGGTGGTTTTCGGACATACCGGCCGCAACTTTGCCGCCGGTATGTCTGGCGGTATTGCTTACGTGTGGGACCCTGACGGTGATTTTGCCAAAAAATGCAATATGGCGATGGTCACGCTGGAACCTGTCCTCGCCCACGCCGAGCAAGAAGCGAAAGTCGATCGCTCGATATGGCATAGCCTGCTGCGTGGCGATCAAAGTGAGACTGACGAGGCGATTCTAAAGTGCCTGATTGAGCGCCATTTCAAGTACACCGGCAGCACGCATGCACGCAATTTGCTGGATGACTGGTCCAATGGCCGCAACAAATTTATCAAAGTGTTCCCGAACGAGTACAAACGCGCACTGAGTGAGATGAATGTGGCGCGAGTGCCTATTCGGCAGAAAGAAAAAAACGCAGTGTAAGTTTGCTACGCCAGTACCTTCCTCCTGCGGGGGAAGGTCAGGATGGGGATTCGACCCCGAACCCTCTCCCTGGCAAGGAGAGTTAGATAAGACAGAGGTAGGCAATGGGTAAAATAACCGGCTTTATGGAATTTCAGCGTCAGAAAGAATCGTATTTACCAGCCGATTCACGCGTCAAGAACTATAAAGAGTTCATCCTGCCGTTGAAAGATGTACAAGCGAAAACGGAGGGTGCGCGCTGTATGGACTGCGGTACCCCGTTTTGCATGACCGGTTGCCCGGTTAACAACATCATCCCCGACTGGAATCAGCTGGTTTATAGCGGCAATTATCGCGAAGCGTTAGAGACACTTCATTCAACTAACAACTTCCCCGAATTCACCGGCCGCATCTGCCCCGCACCGTGCGAATCTGCCTGTGTGCTTGCCATCAACAACGATGCGGTTGGCATCAAATCAATCGAGCATTTCATCATCGACAAGGGCTGGAAAAACGGTTGGGTTATGCCGCAACCAGCAGCCTTCAAAACAGGTAAAAAAATTGCCGTGGTTGGATCCGGCCCTGCTGGTCTGGCTGCAGCCCAGCAACTCGCGCGTGTTGGTCACGATGTGACTGTGTTCGAAAAAAACGATCGAATTGGTGGTTTGCTGCGTTACGGCATTCCGGGCTTCAAGATGGAAAAGTCGCATATCGACCGCCGCATTGAGCAGATGCAAGCCGAAGGCGTGCAGTTCCGCACCAGTGTGTTGATCGGCGAAGATTTTCCGTCAAACATCATCAACTGGACCAAAGAAGCCATCTCGCCAAAGCAACTCGATCAAAATTTCGATGCCATCATCCTTGCGGGCGGTGCCGAATTGCCGCGCGATCTGCCAGTGCCTGGTCGTGAGCTGGAAGGCGTCCATTTTGCGATGGAATTCCTGCCACAGCAAAATCAGGTGGATGCAGGTGACAAACTCAACAAACAGATCATGGCTAGCGGTAAGCACGTCGTTGTTATCGGTGGTGGCGATACCGGTTCAGACTGCGTAGGCACATGCAACCGTCATAGCGCAGCCAGCCTGGCGCAATTTGAGCTGATGCCGCAACCGCCGGAACAAGAGGATAAGCCGTTGGTATGGCCGTACTGGCCGATCAAGTTGCGTACCTCCTCGTCACAAGAAGAAGGTTGCGACCGGGATTGGGCGGTTGCAACCAAGCGTTTCGAAGGGAAGGGCGGCAAGGTCGAGAAGCTGATTGCAGCCCGCGTTGAATGGATAGACGGCAAGATGCAGGAGGTGCCAAATTCTGAATTCGAAATGAAAGCGGATTTGGTTTTACTTGCGATGGGTTTTGTGTCGCCAGTGACCCAAGTGCTGGAAGCATTCGCTGTCGACAAAGATGGGCGCGGCAATGTTAAAGCAACCACCGATGGCGACGGTTGCTACCAGACCTCGATCGACAAAGTATTTGCCGCGGGGGACATGCGGCGCGGCCAATCGCTGGTGGTGTGGGCAATCCGTGAGGGTCGTCAGGCCGCGCGTGCGGCGGATGAGTTTTTGATGGGTGCCTCTAATTTGCCGCGATGAAAATAGGATTGCTACATTAACTTTGTGTGATTCCGTAATCTTATCAAAGTTGGGAGAAAGATCATGAGCATGAACGTTACGCAGAAGTTGATTCAGTCGCATCTGTTGCATGGCGACATGAAACCCGGCGAGGAGATCGGGATCCGCATTGACCAGACGCTCACTCAAGACGCCACCGGTACGCTGGTGATGCTGGAGCTGGAGGCGATGGGCCTGGACCGGGTGAAGACTGAAGTGAGCGTCCAGTACGTTGACCACAACATCATTCAGGAAGACTTCAAAAACCCCGACGATCATCTTTTTCTGCGCAGCGCCTGTCAGCGCTTCGGCGTGTGGTATTCGCGACCTGGTAACGGGGTGAGTCATCCTTGCCACCAGGAAAATTTCGGTAAACCGGGTAAGACGTTGCTTGGCTCTGACAGCCACACGCCGGCCGCCGGCGCAATTGGCATGCTGGCCATCGGTGCTGGTGGGTTGGAAGTGGCGCTGGCAATGGCGGGCGAACCGTTCTTCACCCGTATGCCGCTGATCTGGGGCGTGAAGCTCACCGGCAGTTTGCCGGACTGGGTGAGCGCCAAGGACGTGATCCTGGAGATGTTGCGCCGTCATGGCGTCGACGGCGGTGTGGGCCGGATCGTCGAGTACTACGGGCCGGGGCTGGCCACACTGAGTGCGATGGATCGACACGTGATCGCCAACATGGGCGCCGAGCTTGGCGCGACCAGCACCGTTTTCCCTTCCGATCTGGAGGTGCGCCGCTTTCTGCGCGCCTGGCAGCGGGAAGAGGATTGGGTCGAGCTGGCCGCGGATGCAGACGCAACCTACGATGTGAACGAAGAGATTGATTTGTCCAGCCTGGTGCCGCTGATCGCCATGCCGTCCAGCCCCGGGAACGTGCGCCCGGTCAGCGAGGTTGCCGGCGAGCGGATCTACCAGACCTACATTGGATCGTCGGCCAATCCGGGCTACCGTGATTTCGCCGTTTCGGCGCTGATGGTTCAGGATCGCAAAGTCAACGACCGCGTGTCGTTCGACATTAACCCCACTTCCCGAGCTCAGCTCGAAACCTTGGTACGCGACGGCCACGTAGCCCACTTGTTGCACGCTGGCGCGCGCTTGCACCAGGCTGGCTGCAACGGCTGCATCGGCATGGGTCAAGCGCCAGCCACAAACGAGATTTCTCTGCGCACGGTGCCGCGCAACTTTCCTGGCCGTTCAGGCACCCGTGAAGACAAGGTGTGCCTGGTCAGTCCGGAGACAGCCACGGCGTCCGCACTCACCGGCGTGATTACCGACCCGCGCACGCTTGGCATCTCCTATCCACGCATCGCGGACCCAGACCACCCAATTATCAACCGCGCGATGTTCATGCCGCCGTTACCGCTTGAGGAGGCGCTGCACGTGGACCTTGTGAAGGGCCCGAACATTGCTTCGCTGCCGAACTTCGAGCCGCTGCCTGATGAGATCGAAGTGCGGGTTTTGCTCAAAGTGGCGGATGATGTTTCCACCGATGAGATCATGCCACCGGGCTTGCGGGTGCTGCCGTTTCGCAGCAACATCCCCAAGATCGCCGAGTTTTCCTTCGACCGACTCGATCCCACCTACGCCACGCGAGCCAAGCAGTTGCCCGGCCACGTGGTGGTGGGCGGCAGCAATTATGGGCAAGGGTCAAGTCGAGAGCACGCGGCATTAGGCCCTCAGTATCTTGGGCTGCGCGCGGTTCTAGCCAAGGGTTTTGCGCGGATCCACGCGCAGAATCTGATCAATTTTGGCGTGCTACCGCTGACCTTCGTTGATCCTGAGGACTACGACGGCATTCAAACCGAAGACGTGTTGCGCCTGAGCAATCTGCGTCAAGTGCTGACAGAGGGCGGCGAGCTGGTGGTCGAAAACGTTACGCGCCAGTACAAATTCGAGATGCGTCACGCCATGTCGCCGCGACAAGTACGGTTCTTGCTTCGCGGGGGGTTGATCAGCTGGATGAAAGAGCGCCTCTCCGCATTACCCGAGTCTAGCGACACGTGATGGGGTATAGAGCGTAAGGCACACGTTTGGTATTGCCGACATCGAGCACCAAATTTAATTTTTGGTCTTTCGTAGATCACCGGGGGCACGTATGGGTGCGCCTCGGATTGACGAAGGCCGGGCAGGGCAGCGGCCAAACGGCCTCTCAGCCATTTCAACTCTCGCAAGGTTATGCAGGCCGGCGGCCAGCTATTTTCTGATCGTTTTAACTTGCCTAAACATCCCGTCACTATAGTTAATTTAACATAATATACATTATGCGCAGTACAGGCTCGGAGTAAGGATTTGTTTATTCATGGGTCAGCAGTGCAAGATGCACTGAATTAACTTCTCTTGTTCCCATCGGGACACTTGTCAGGGGCACCTCATCGCTATGCGTCATTTCTTGGCCATCTCAATACTCCTGCTTGCAGGATGCGCCTCTACGGGTAAAGTGCCTCCTGCAGGCGTCCAGTTCAGCCTTGATGGCTGTGCGCCATTTTTAAACTGCGTATCGAGCACGTCCACTAATGGTCTTTATTTTGTGGAGCCTATCCGTTTGGCTGAACCACTGAGTCAGTCGTCCTGGGCGCTGATCAGAGCCGTGGCGATCGAACTGCCTGGCGCTTCGCTCAACAGTGCTCGATTTGGGTATGCGGATATCACTTGTCGCAGCGACTTGCTTGGCTACCCGGATTATCTCGAACTGCTGGTTGATTCCGACAAACAACATCTGGACGTGAGGTCGCAATCGCTTATCGGATTCTACGATCTGGGAGTGAATCGACGCAGGGTCGAGTTGCTGAGGAGCCGTCTTATAGAACGTGGCATTGCCATTAACTGATGTCGGCAACGTCAAGCCCAGCCAGATTTGAGGAAAGGCGTCAAAGGTTGCGAACCAAACCCCTCTTTAGCACTCACTATGAAATGTCCAATATTTAGGAGTATTGGACAAAATGGGCGTACCTGTACACTCTGCTCGCCCACTTGCTGGATGGACGACCACACAAAGTACTTAATTTTTCAACACAAAGTACTTAATTTCCACGCAAAGTACTTAATCTGGCGTACTACCGTCTCACAACCGAAAGCTATCTGAGTTGGTTGGTTGCGTAGCCCTTTTCTAGGCCCGGTCACAAACTCCTGCGGAGTGTTTAAAAACTCGCGATGGGATTGATTGGCTTAGGACGCTGGTTGCACTCTTGGAACACGGCATCATAACCTAAAGGCAAATCGAGCCAATATTGGAGACGTTACCGAGTTTGAATATCCGAAATACATTGGTTAATAAGCTTTGTTTGTGACTCTGCAAGATAAAACCCCAACCGTGGTCTACGTTATTACCACTCTTTGACCAAAAATCCGTTAAAAGAACATTATTACGGATTCTGTTTTCGCCCTGACCTTTCATCTAATCCTTTACCAGGAGCCTTTCCGATGAGCAAAACCGTCCAGGCTCGCGTACTTACGCCCGATCAGTTCTCTCACCTCCTGTGCGTCATCCAAACACCGATACCAGAAAAAGAACACAGCGCTGGTTGAAATTAGCTTTAAGCTCGGGCTTCGAGTCCACGAGCTTAGCCCCGAAACTTCTGCTCAGCGATCGTTCAAGCTCAAAGAGATTCTAGCGTTGCCTGCGGCCTACACTAAGGGTGCTGATGCGTTGAAGCGATCCAAGTCAACCTATCGAAGAGACCTACCGTCTATGATCGCTCCTTTAAACTGTCCAGCACTGGTAATTCTCAGTTATCCACGTTGATATTTTGGGCTTTTGGTAAGCGAGCTTGCTTCAAATATCCAATGATTCCGTCGCTGAGAACAAGGTCTTTGCTTTTCTGAGGCACCATCTGACATTGAATTTTCTGTCCAGTTTCTTCAATGGACAAGAGCTCTGCCATGAATTCAAAACCCTCCTGTCGGGCACAGCAAATGCGAGCTCGAACAGTGTGATCCTCTGCTAGTAGGTTAAAACAAAAAAAAGTCGTCAACGCTTAATCCTAAAGCAACGAATCACACTGAATTCATCTTGAAATTGAAGACGAAGTAACAAAAGCACTATCGTTTCAATATAGTCTAGCTACATGCGAAATATTCTGACTGACCCCCTTAAACTGCGGGATTGCGATGCAACGTTGCCTGCTCATAGGCAAATGCCTGTTCAATCAGTTCGCGTTCAGACCAAAGCTTACCAAGAAAAATGATCTCGAACGGGGCTCCCGAAGCGTAGTAACCGGCAGGCGTTGTAACGGCAGGCAACCCTGCGATGTTCAACTCACCCACAGTCGTTTCCTGAATTGTTTCGCCAGAGTGAAGACCAGGTAGTTCCTCACGCATCTGCGGAAACACTAGCGAATCTAACGCGTTGTGCTCAAAAATAGCGTTAAACAAGGCCAGATAAGCTGCTTTGGCGGCAATAAACGCAGGAAGCGCAGGTGCCTTTGTCGGATCCAATATGGCAAGGCGGAAATCAGGCAGGTTTGGTAGAAATGAAAGCACTCCGCCTGGGCCGAACGGATCCTCGGCGCGAGTAGCAGCCGCGAAGTCCTCGAAGGTTTGAAGTGCTGCGTCTGGGCCGAGACGTCGGAGATATACACCAAGGTCATAGGCAACAGATTCCAAACCCCGTGCATCGAAGTTCGGCAGTGGCGATGTTGGCTCACGCAAACTTGCGAAATTAGTCCCCTCGAATGGATCGGGAATAAGGATTGCGCCCGCATCAATCAGCTCCGATTGCGCTCGTTCATAAAGCGCGGCGGTCTCGGCCGATAGGGGCTGTTCACGCCAGCCGGGGCCGTACAAACCAATCCGTTTGCCCTTTAACCCTTCCTTCGACAGATGCGCTGCATATCCCTTCGCAGGGATTTTGCCGACGCTTGCCAGCGTCTTAGGGTCTTCGCCGCTGTAACCGGCCAGAACATCTAGACAAAGCGCGGCATCAGTCACATTGCGAGCTATCGGTCCAACCACATCTCGGTTGCCAGACAGCGGCACCACACCGGCATTCGGCACCAGCCCTACTGTGGGTTTGATACCGACCAACCCATGAGCCGAGGCAGGATTTTGGATTGATCCGCCCGTTTCTTCTGCAAGGCCCACAACGCACATGTTTGCGGCCACCGCTGCAGCCGTTCCCGCGCTGGAGCCACCGGGCACGCGATCTTCAAGCACGACGTTAAGGGTCGGTCCTGCCCAGCTGTCATTTGCATGACTGCCGGTATGGCTCAGGACAGGGACATTCGTTTTACCAAGTATTACCGCATCGGCTGCTCGCATCCGTGCAACAACCGGCGCATCCGTTCCCGGCATCAAATCGACGCCACCGGTTTTGGAATACAGCAGTTTCCACCCAGCCGTCGTGGGAAAGCCAACCATATCCATCGGATCCTTGATTACGACAGGCACGCCCGCCAACGGTCCCAATGTCTCGCCGGCCGCACGCCGCCGATCGATACTACGCGCTGTATCAAGTGCCTCCTCATTCATAAAAATGATGGCGTTGTACCGCGCATTTAAGGCGTCAATTTGCGCCAAACACGCGCGAGTAAGTTCCTCGGTAGTAAACACCCCTGCGGCTAAACCATCGCGGACGATCGTGATGGTCAGCGTTCCCAAATCTGGCAAGTTTGCGGGGGCTGCAGCAGTCTTTAGTAAATCGCTTTTCATGGTCTCTCCTGTAGCGTTTTTGGTGGTGTTCCTAAAGCTGGACACCTTTTGACAATGCGCCGTCGATCATCAGATTGGTGACGCTGGTAAGGCAAGATGCGGAGATGACCAGCAACACCGCCCTCGCAATTTCTTCCGGCGTCGAGATCCGGTGTTACGTGATGGCAGTTATTGCCAAGTTGCTTGGCGCCTCGCGCCGCCAACTGGCGATAAAGCCGAGCGCTAATAAATGAAGGCAGAATGCTGTGATGAATATTGATAATGCGGCCGGAATACAACTCGCAGGGGGATTCACGAATGATATGCATGTGCTTGGCAAGAATAGTACTGTCTGACTTCGCCGCCGCGATCTGTTCTTCAACGGTCTGAATGTGCTCTACTTTGTTGGATTTATGCACCGGCACATGAAAGAGGGGAATACCGTGCCATTCAACGTAAGACCGGAGCGTATCGTGATTGGGAATCAAACACGGGATTTCAATACTGATCGCCCCTGCCCGCCATCTGTAAAGCAGATCCGAGAGATAGTGATCTTTCTGGGAGACCATCATCACAAACCGCTTCTTTGTGTTAGCGCCGGTAATCATCCAGTGCATTTCGTGCTTCTCCGCCACATCAACAGATTTCTCTTTCAGTTCCTCGAGGTCAAAGGGGGCAGAGTCCACAACCGCCTCGTATCGCATGAAAAACAGGCAGATTTCAAGTTCACCGAACTGAAGAGCTTTACTAATGCAAGCTTTGTGGTCAGTAATGAGATTCAATACCTCCGCAACAATGCCCACGGCATCCGGACAGGAGCTGATAAATCGGTAGCGGCGGATGTTTCTGGATTAAGTATCATTTTTTCGACTTTTCCTGCGGGAAAATATGTTTCCTCTAAATAAAGCACAATGCTTGCCAATTCGAACGCTCTGGGCCGGGAATTTGATAATGAATGACAGTTTCCAAAAAAATCAAGAATCTATGCCCCTTCTTCGGAAATAGGCAAGGGGTTGGTCGTTACTTTAACTCCAAAAGCTCCGCACCAATTTGTGCCAAACCAGAGCGCCTTTGCACCAATAAACATCAAAAATCACGCAGCAATGTATGACTCGACAGCAAACGAGAAACGAATGGTATTCTCCTAATAGGCATAATCCCGCTAAACTAAGTCGATGACTCAGGAGAATCCAATGCCCATACCCCTTCCACCTTCCCGGCATATAGCAGCGCTGGAAGAGGGTTCCATCAGTTTCAGCAACGAGCTATACAACCCTCGCCTGAAGATCCGGCAATATATCGCGATGCGGGTTAAGCGTAAGCGGCACGAACAAGGGTTAAAGATTACAGACGTGGCTCGGATAGCAGAGCTCAGCCAAGGTATGGTGAGTAAGATTGAGAATGCTCAGGTTTCCACAAGCTTGGAGACTCTGGGCCGACTATGTGATGCGATTGGTTTACCAATATCACAGCTCTTCAGTGACTACGACCGCCCTGACGGCGAAGCACAACTGACGAAGGCTGGGCAAGGCATGGAGGTCGTCCGCAGAGGCACGGACAAGGGTCATACCTATCAATTACTCAACTACCATCGCGATAGTCAAAAAAACTATGAGCCGTTTCTGATCACAATGGACGATGCGTCTGAGGTTTTTCCAACCTTTTTTCACCCCGGGCTGGAGTTCATTTATCTCTTAGAGGGAGAGATACTCTACCGTCACGGCAATCACCTTTATGAAATGGAACCCGGCGACACCCTGTCCTTCGATGCGGCCATTCCCCATGGCCCAGAAGCACTCAAGAAGGTTCCCGTAAAGTTACTCTCGATTATTCACTATGATGATTAGCAATATGATGATATTGAACAATATTTGGTAAACCCCCGACATCCTAGACGCCTGACAGCTAGCTCTGACCTTGGAGCGCTCGCTAACCCAGTTTCCTTTCAGATCAAAAGCCCGCAGCTTGTCGTGTTCACTAGTGCTAACGCCCACAGTGGGGGGGTTACCGGGGGATTCTGCTCAACTAACAGATTAGCCGTATAACCGTAGGCGTCCGGTAAACCCACCTTGAACCCGATGCCCCAGCCGTCAAGATAGTGTCCATTTATTCCTTAGCGGACACTTGTCATGAACAACGTAAGCGTAACCCGCCCGTACCGAAAACGCCGTCAATACACATCAGAATTCAAGGCCCAATTGGTGGCTGAAAGCCAGATCCCTGGTGCGTCTGTTTCCCGCGTTGCTTTGGATAATGACCTGAACCCCAACTTGCTGCGGCGCTGGATCGGCGAGTCGAAGCAAACAGGTAAAGGCCAATCGCCAGCCTTTGTGCCCATCAGTTTGCCGGCAGCGACTCCAGTCGAAAAAAAGAGTAGCTCCAGCTGCATCGAAATTCCCCGAGCCAGCGACCCGATTGTAGTGGAATGGCCCGTCGATCAGGCTCATCAGTGCGTGGCGCTTCTGCGCAGTCTGTTGTAATGATCCGCATTGATAAAATCTGGTTAGCCACAGAACCGTTAGACATGCGAGCCGGGCCAGATACGGCGCTGGCGCGTGTCGTTCAGGTGTTCGGCTCGGCCAGGCCCCACTGCGCTTATCTGTTTACTAACAAACGAGGTAATCGCATGAAAGTGTTGATCTCCGTTGGTTTAGGCATCTGGCTCTGCGCCCGCCGACTGAATCGTGGCAAGTTCCACTGGGGTGAATCGCTGGCGCAGCGATCAGTTGCGTTTAACCGATGAGCATTTATCTGCCTTGGTTCAGGGTCTACCGCTGGCAGCGGCTGGGTGTCGCCGGCGTCATCTCGGTTCTGTAACCACAAGCTGGCCACCCAGACCATCATCAGAATGGCGAATCGTCATGGTTGCCGGGGCTTGGCATACTATTCGGTATGTCACATCGCCCCGATCTTAATCAACTCTCTAACGAACAACTCCGCGCCTTGACGGCGGATCTGTTCGATTGCATGGAGAACAAAGATCGGGCGTTGATCCACCGTGATGCGGTCATCGAAAAGCTGACCCACGAAGTGGCGATCCTGAAACGTCACAAATTCGCTCAACGCAGCGAACAACTAGACGCAGTTCAGAGCAACTTGCTGGATGAGCTTATCGATAGCGACCTTGCCGCCATCGATGCCGAACTCGGTAAGCTAACAGCCGATGAAGCACCGACCCCACCTAAGAAACAGCCCAAGCGGGCTCAGCTGCCGCCAGAACTGCCCCGCACCCTGATCCATCATGAGCCTGAGAACACTCAATGCCGCTGCGACTTCCAGCTCAAGCGTGTCGGTGAAAACATCAGTGAAAAGCTGGATTACGTACCTGGCGAGTTCACGGTGGAACGCCACATCCGGGGCAAGTGGGCCTGCGAACAATGCGAAACCCTCACCCAGGCTCCCGTACCACCCCAGGTCATTAATAAAGGCATCCCTACCGCCGGATTACTTGCCCAAGTGCTAGTGGCCAAGTAATCCGATCATTTACCTCTGTACCACCAAGAACGCATCTTCGGTCGCGCCGGTCTTACGATCCCGCGCTGGCCGCCTGGGTGGGAACCTGCGGCGAGCAGTTACAGCCCTTGGTGGGGGCACTGAGAAACGTTTCACTACAACACTACGTCCTTCACGCTGACGAAACACCGTTCAGCATGCCGGCCCCGGGCAAGAAGAAAACCCACCGAGCCTATGTCTGGGCTTACTGCACGACACCATTCTCAGATCTCCGCGAGGTGGTTTACAAGTTCGCTCCAAGCCGCGCCGGCGAGCACGCTCGCACCTTGCTGGGAGACTGGCAAGGTAAGCTGGTCTGCGACGATTACTCAGGTTATAAAGCGGGCTTCGGCAACGAAATCGGATGCATGGCCCATGCCCGGCGTAAGTTCTACGATCTGCACCAGGCCAACAAAAGCGAGTTGGCCGCAAAAGCTCTCGAATACATCGGCCAACTGTATATGATCGAGCAAGAAACCAAAGACCTGCCACCGGATAAGCGACAATCCATCAGAAATGAAAAAGCCCGACCCATTGCTGATGCATTGCACCAATGGATGGTGGCTCACCGACAGAAATTGCCGGAGGGCTCCGGCACAGCCAACGCCCTGGATTACAATCTTAAACGCTGGAAAGCGCTGACGCGCTATCTAGACGATGGCGCTGTACCTATCGACAATAACTGGATGGGAAACCAGATACGTCCGTGGGCGCTGGGACGTTCAAACTGGCTGTTCGCAGGTTCACTCAGAAGTTGCCAGCGGAATGCTGCGGTGATGACATTAATCTAGTCAGCCAAGCTCAACGGGCACGAACCGTATGCTTACCTGAAAGACGTGCTGGCGAGACTGCCGACACAAAAGAATAGCGCCATTGATGAGTCGCTACCGCACAACTGGACTCCGGCGATCATTAGCAAGGTGTGATGGCCGGACGCTTATGGCGAAAACCCTTCCGTGTCAGTCTATCCGGAGTTAAACACGCTAGGAAATCCGGCCAGCCATTCGCAAGCTACCAAAATGTCCTGGAGCAAAAAAAGAAGGTTTACTTGAATACTCAGGAGTCAAGATTGGGAAAAGATGACATCTACTTCCTGCGTATTGACGGCATGCCGCTAAATAAAATTTGCCGAAGCACAATCCAGCATTGCGTAATCAGCCGCCTCAAAACAACTCCGTCCTCAGCCAGAAAACGGATCAAAATGCCGCAGCTCTGCGGCAACACTGAAGCACCTGCGTAACTTCCCGGAAATTCGCACAACAGCTCTCTCAGTGCATGCAGAATTGGCTCATGTGAATCAGGCTGGATAAGGATCAGTGATCCTTGAGCTTTGTACCTGTCATGAATACCACAATTTTTTGCCAGAACGGTTTCACCATCGAGTCGTAGCCGATCCAAAACCAAAGCGTTTCCACCAGAGTCGTAAATTTCAATATCACTATGGTATCTAGTAAATACCAGGTCAGGCTCGCCGCCACATGTAGACGCTGCGGTCAGCTGAGGGTCATGCCAGCTAAAGCTGTCAGCCAAAAGCAGACGTGCACCTGGAGAAAGGTTAGCGCGAATACGAGAGTAAAAAGAAGCGCCGCTAAATAGAATGGTCGAGTCTGGGATATATTCACAGTAACTGCCCGTCGCCAGACTCAAAACGAGGGACTGTTTCGCCTCTCCTCCTCGGGTATGGTGAACAATTGTACTGGCCTGAGTCGTCAGATGTACCTGAGCACGTGAGTTAAGCTCAACGTTCATCGTGAGGTCATCCCCTCGATACAACCCTCCTGAGGAAGATTGCAAATACAGGGTTATCATCCCGTCAGGATCACCCTCTAGCACGAAGGGCCGCGTCAGGTGAAATGGGTGCTCCGCTCGTTGCCTGCCGAGGAAAGTCTTGCCACGTGGATCGACTTTGAACTCTAGAGCCGCTCGAGCGCATCTGGATTGAGTTAGTGACGCTGTTTTCAGTCTCTCTCCAACTTGCGGAAGGTCTGTTTTATTTGTCGATGCAACAGGACTATTCATGAGTTACTCGTCAGAATTTGCAGCCTGAGTTGAGGCTGCAGAACTTTTGAACAGCAGATTCCTGATGAGGTAATCGACGATATAGTCAATACCCTCTCCAGCTCTACAATTAATGGACACAACAGGCCGCTGCTGGCGAACCCGTTTCGCCTCTATTAACATCGCGTCCAAATTGACACCCACGTAGGGTGCCAAATCGGTTTTGTTTATAACCAGCAGGTCACTCTGCAAAACTCCTGGCCCTCGTTTTCGTGGAATATCATCCCCGCCTGCAACATCAATCACGAACATCCACAGATCGACCAAATCAAGCGAAAAGGTAGAAGCTAGATTGTCACCACCACTTTCGATCATAATCATCTCCAGTTCCGGAAACTGGATTGCCATTCTTTCTGCCGCTTCGATATTAAGCGTAGGATCCTCTCGAATCACCGTATGCGGGCATGCACCGGCCTCCACAGCCATCACGCGCTCCGGGGCTATCAGGCCGCTTTTGCGCAATCTATCAGCATCCTCAGTGGTGACCAGATCATTGGTAATGACGCCGACCTCAATACCCCGCTTCTGAAAAGCAGGAATCAGCCTTTCTAAAAGCGCGGTCTTGCCAGACCCTACGGGCCCACCGATACCTACTCTCGCCGGACCCGTCAATGGTGACAACTCCAAATTTTTCATCGCAGCATATACCTTTGTGTCAGTGGCAGCTCAGTAGCCGGCTCGCAGGTTGCAAGCTCACCGTTAACAAATACGTCGAAAGTCTGGGGATCAACACGCATCTCTGGGCACAGGTCATTATGCAACATATCGCTTTTCTGCAGATTGCGTGTGCCGGTCGCAGGCAGCAGCTTTTTTTTAAGATTGAGTTTTTCTGCCAAGCCTTTTTCGATCGCCAGTGGGTTAACGAAATTTGCACTCAAGTTTTGGCTGGCAATACCGAAAGCTCCCCACTGAGGGCGCAACATGATTGGTTCACAGGTCATCAGAGACGCAGCGCTATCTCCCATTGCGCCGAAAGCAATAAAACCTCCTTTAACAATCAGCTCCGGCTTAACCCCGAACATTGCCGGCTTCCATAACACCACATCTGCCATTTTTCCCGGTTCAAGCGACCCGACATGTGCATCGACTCCAAAACTCTTTGCGGCGTTAATGGTGTACTTGGCGATGTAGCGCTTGATTCTTTCATTATCACCAATGCGTGAGGTTTCAGTTTCCAGACGCCCGCGCTGATCCTTCATCTTACTCGCCAGCTGCCATGTCCGAGTAATGACTTCGTTGATACGACCCATACCCTGGCTGTCGGAACCCAGCATGGAAATAGCTCCAATGTCGTGGAGAACATCTTCAGCGGCTATGGTCTGGGCGCGGATCCGACTTTCGGCAAAAGCCACATCCTCAGGAATGGCAGGGTTCAGGTGATGACAGACCATGGTCATGTCCAGATGTTCATCGAAGGTATTGACCGTGAACGGATTAGTGGGGTTGGTCGATGACGGCAGGCAGTTCGTGTGCTGGACTACGGAAATAATATCAGGCGCATGTCCACCACCTGCACCCTCAGTATGGTACATATGAATAGTTCTGCCCTTGATCGCAGCCAGCGTATTCTCTACGAAGCCACTTTCGTTCAGGGTATCGGTGTGCAGCTGAACCTGAAAATCCAGTTCGTCTGCAACAGTCAAGCAGGTATCGATCGTAGCCGGCGTCGCACCCCAATCTTCATGAATTTTCAAGCCAACACAGCCGCCTTCGATCTGGTCATACAATGCACGTGGTTTGCACGAGTTACCTCGACCTAAAAACCCAAAATTGACCGGAAACGCTTCTGCAGCCTGCAACATTTTACCCACGTTGAAAACGCCACCACAGTCGATTCCAACGGTAATCGGTCCCAGCGATCCGCCAAACAAGGTGGTAATGCCTGAGGCTATAGCATGATCGCATATTTGCGCACTGTCGAAATGTACGTGGACGTCAATACCACCAGGAGTTGCAATCAGCCCTTCCGCATCACGAACCGCTGTTGCCTGGCCAACCAATAGTCTAGGGTCGACGCCATCCATCACAGCAGGGTTGCCAGCTTTACCAATGGCGACAATTTTGCCGTCCTTGATACCAATATCCCCTTTGACGATACCAACCACCGGATCTATCACCAGTGCATTGCAAATGAGCATATCGAGAGTGCCATCCTCGCTATTGAGACCCGAAGTCATGCCCATGCCATCCCGTAGAGTCTTGCCTCCACCGTGAAGACACTCATCGCCATATACTGTGAAATCATGTTCCACTTCAGCTATCAGGCTCGTATCGCCGAGGCGGATGCCGTCGCCAGTAGTAGGGCCGTACATTTCTGCGTACTCTCTTCGAGACATCGTGGCCATGGTTTATGCTCCTAAAAAACTGTTATCTTTTGCTTTTTTCAAAGCAGCTACGCGTACTGATTTATCACTGATCTTGCCATTTGTGAGGTTGTTGAGACCGTAAATCTCCTTATTTCCTCCGAACTCACACAGCGTAACCTCTTTATCTTGGCCAGGTTCAAAGCGTACTGCCGTTCCAGCAGGGATATCCAGCCTCATACCAAAGGCACTCTCTCGGTCAAACTGCAGTGCCTTATTGGCTTCAAAAAAGTGATAGTGACTGCCAATTTGTATAGGTCTGTCAGCGGTGTTCAGTGCGCTCATGGTTATTGTTTTGCGACCGGCATTTATCTCGATCCTCCCCTCTGCAGGGAATAGCTCACCTGGGAAAACACTATTCTCAGGAATGGCCTCTTTACCCGGCCTGATAGGATCGTGAACTGTGACTAGTTTGGTACCGTCTGGAAACACTCCCTCGACCTGTAGCATGTTCATCATTTGGCTCACGCCAAGTTGAACATCATCTGTGTTCAGGATTGTGCTACCATGACTGATAAGATCAGCCACGGAACGTCCATCTCTAGCCCCTTCAAGAATCTCATTGGCTATAATTGCGGTAGCTTCTGGGTAACTCAATTTCAACCCTCTCTCCCGACGCTCCTGGGAAAGTTTGGCGGCAGTGTAGATAGTTAGTCGTTCCAGTTCTGTCGGCGTCAAGTACATCGCAATCCCCTGTAGATAGCTCCGTTCGTGTTTTTGATTCAGTTCGAAAATAGCCGTAACTTACTGCTTTCATGTCGCATCGCTGCAATTTCTGTCGCAGGTAAATAGCTGTGCATTTCAGTGTGATCAGATACTGGGACTTCCAGCAGCGTGGCAATAACCGGCGTAAGCTGTTGCCGAATGAGCTGAGCGTGCAAATGCCCAAGCTTGCCCAATCGCATAGCTGCGCCCAGTAAATCAGAGCAGATAGCATGTGCAGATGCTGCTTGTGACTGAATTTCACTGAGCCCACAATGCGCCCACAACAGTCCCTGTATTACTGCGATATGGCCGGGGCTTTGGCCGCTTTGAATTCGGCGCCTGTATTCAGCGCTGTTACGGGTTTCTAGCCGCGCGTGAGTGCTCAATAATGCTGCACCATTGCGACAAGAACCGACACGGAGCCCTGCAGCTAGCGTCATTGCATCAACTTCGTGGTCGATCGCTGAAATTGCATCCAAATCATCCCCAAGACGATAACAGCGACACAGCGCCACACGATCAAGGCTGTCCCAGCGCTGTTGAAGCTGTGCCGAAATAAAGTCCATCACTTCAGCGGGAGTTCGTATTTTTTGATCATTGAATAGCGCCTCCAGTCCGCCAGAAAAAGCAAAGCTGCCAGAAGGAAACTGACTATCTCCAAATTGAAGCAAACTCAAGGTACTCAGCAACAAAGCTTGCTCTTTCTCCATAGAGTCGAGTGCTGACTCATTGTTCCTAAATACCATCTGGAAGCTCCACTTTCACCTCGCCACTTTCGATCAGAGGCAGTATTCGATCCAGATAATTTTGGGCCGGCCCTTCCAGCGCCACCAAAAGATCCGTGCCATCGAATCGAACTCGCCAGTGAAGGTTACCAGCGTTGTAGCCCAGAACGAGTGCACAGCTATTACTAGTCGGGCTTAAGCGCAACCAATGCTCTTCATTAACACGCAATACGACAGCGCGCTCTTCATCAATATGCAGCACTGCTCCGTTGTAGAGTTTTACCTGGCGGGGTAAAGCGATACCACAACTGGTACCGTGGTCTGTTGTTACGCGCTGTCGGCTTCGAGAAGTGTCCGCCGCAGAAATACGGATAGTTTCAATGACTCCATGGTGGCTGAGCTGGTGTAGACGCTCGGACAATTCAATGTCATTGGCGCTACCAACGATATTACTTATTACTAACATTATTAGCACCTTTGGGCCGATTCAGATTGTCAGATGTTTTTGAACTAACTCATCAGTGAGCGTTTTACCCATACCTGCTGCTACCACTCGGCCGTTATCGAGTATTAAAAATTGATCAGAAACGCGTTGTGCAAAACGAACATTCTGCTCTACAAGTATGATCGTCAAGCCAAGTTCCTTGTTCAGGGTCAAGATACACTCTTCGATTTGTTCAACAATATTGGGTTGAATACCTTCAGTAGGTTCGTCTAGAAGTAAAATTTGTGGATTAGTAGCTATAGCTCTTGCAATCGCTAGCTGTTGTTGCTGCCCGCCAGATAACAGTCCCCCTGCTCGGCCCAGATTTTCCATTAAATATGGAAACAGTTCGGACACCAGGTCTGGAATCACAGGTTTACTTTTCGGATCAGCAAAGCATCCCATTAGAATATTCTCTCGCACTGAGAAATCCGGAATGATTTCTCGGCCCTGCGGGACGTAACCTATCCCGGCACGCGCCCTGGCAAAAGTTGGTTGTCTACTTAAATCCTCGTCGTTGAGTAATAACTTGCCTTCCGTTGAACTGGTTAGGCCAACGAGGGTTTTCAGCAACGTGCTCTTACCTACCCCGTTACGACCCAGAACAGAAAAGATTGCCCCTTTTTTAATCTTGAGATTGATATCATGAAGTATATGACTGCCGCCGTAATAGCTGTTTATCGAATGAAGCTCAAGCATCAGGCAATTCCTCCACTACCCAGGTACGCATCTTTCACTGCCTGACTCTTCTCGATATCGCCGATTCGTCCTTCTGCGAGGAACTTTCCCTGATGCATAACAGTTATTTTGTCTGCAATCTCACGTACAAACGCCATATCGTGCTCTACAGCAACAATAGTGTGCCTCCCTTTGAGGTCATTCACGATACGGGAGGTCTTTAGCGTTTCATCGGCCGTCATGCCCGCAGTTGGTTCGTCGAGCAAAATTATTTTCGGATTAAGGATAACTAGCAGCCCAAGTTCCAACCACTGAGTCTCGCCATGAGAAAGATTTCCGGCTAATTCGTCAGCCCGCCGAGTTAAATTAATCAGCTCCAGAGTTTCTTCAAGCTTATCGAGATGAATGCATCGCTTGAGGCTTCCCAAATTTGCAAATACCGATGTGTTCTTCATCGCAGCAACCGATAGGTTTTGCCGAACCGTCAGTTTCTTGAACACACTTGGAATCTGAAATTTTCGACCCACACCCATACGGGCAATGGTATGTGGAGGCTTATTGGTAATTTCAGTATCGCCAATAAAAATGCGCCCTTCGGTAGACTCTGTTTTTCCGCATATCATATCCATAAGCGTAGTCTTTCCGGCACCATTTGCGCCTAGCAACACCCGCATTTCGCCCTGCTTTACGACCATACTGAAATTACTTACGGCCTGAAAACCACTGAAGTTAACCCCAACACCATCAATTACCAAATCATAGTTACTTTCAGTCATTGAAGCTGCCCTCCAATCTCTGATTTAGAAGATTTCGTAGTCAAACGTCGGCACCATCCATGGACGACACCTGCCATGCCGTTAGGCATAAACAGAACTACCAACACAAAAAACAACCCAACAATAGCCTGCCAAGATTCGACAAATACTTCGCTTTCACTAATCGTCGCCCCCAGCATATTGATAACGATCGCTCCGATACAGGCACCGAGCAGCGAGCCACGCCCACCTACCGCAGCCCAAATAACCATCGAAATACTGAAAGCCAGATCCATGAATGTAGGCGATACGAATTCAGAGGTAACGACGTATAAAAGGCCAGCAAAACCGGAAATAGCAGCTGACACGCAAAAGAAAAATGTCTGATAAGCTGCAGCGTCAAATCCTAAGTATTTGGCACGATTCTCGTCATCACGGATACCCTGCATCACAAGACCCGCCCGCGAGTTGACTAAAAGACGGGTACCTAGCAGGATCAAAATGAGTGATACGGCAGCCAAGTAATATGTGGCGACACTGTATGGATCAAATTCGTAACCTCCAAAAGTCAACCCTCCCAAATCCGTTAAGCCATTGAAGCCACCGGTAAGTGCCTGAGCATCAACAACCAGGAGCCGCACCAAGAGTACCAAGGCAAGTGTGATAATAGAGATGAAGACACCTGACACTCCCTTGCGAAACATGACGGAACCCAAGATGAAGGCCAGCAATACGGGCAACACAATAGCCATAATAAAACCAAATGCTTGCGACTGAAACGGAAGCCACAGATAGGAACCACTGTTGATACAGCATAGGTCGGTGACAGCGCCAGGTTCAGCGTTCCACAACATAAAGTCCGGGACAGGACCTGCGCCTCCCTGCTGCAAGCTAGTTGGACTTGCCAATTTCAATGACATACCCAGCATGTAGGCACCAGCACCAAAGAATAGACCTTGACCCAGGTTGAGAATGCCCGCATAACCCCAGCACAACGAAATTGCAATACCTAGCATGCCGTAAACCAAATATTTGGACGCCCTATTCAGCCAGAATTCATCGAAAAAAACCGGTAGCGACAAAACAGTCACAATAAAAATAGCGTAAGCAGCAATCCTCAAATGATCGTGTTTCAACATTATCGCCCCTTGTAGTTAAGCAGCCCCTGAGGGCGCCAGATGATAATTGCTATAACGACTCCGAAAACAATTGCTCGCGCAATAATATCGTTACTCAGTGCGGCGAAGATGCCGTTGACCTGCCCAAGAAGACCTGACGCAACGATAGTCCCGACAAGGCTACCAACCCCACCTACCACAACAACAAGAAAACCATCGACCACCAGTGAACTGCCCATATCGGGCATCACTGTTTTGAACCCGGACATCATGACTCCAGCAACTCCAGCCAATCCTGCGCCATAGGCAAAAGTCAATGCGTTCACTTTTCTGACATTGATACCGCATGCAGCGGCCATATCCTTGTTTCGCATAATTGCTCGAATCTGCTGGCCCATCCTGGTTTTGTACATCAGTAACCACGTAATGACAGCCAGAAGAATGGAAATAATAATAATAAATGCGCGATATGGCTGAATCAAAAACTCACCAATAAAAATGGGTTCAGACAACAAATCTGGAACCTTGACTGACTGCAAGCCTGGCCCAAGACCAGCTATATGAATGCCGAAAAAAGACAGTCCGAATTCAAGCCGAATGGCTTGTTGCAAAAGTATTGCAACACCCCAAGTTGCGAGTAGCGTATCGAACAGTCGACCGTAAAGCCTGCGAACCACGAACTTTTCTATCAGCAGACCAAGGGCGAAACAGACAACAAATGCAAGGGGTATGGCCGCGAAAAGACTTAATCCCATATGGATCTGAGCCAATACAGTAGAGTACGCCCCGATCATCACTAACTCACCATGAGCCATATTAATAACGCCCATCGAGCCGTAGATAATGGACAGCCCAAGAGCGACCAACAACAGTATTGATCCGAGACTTAGACCAATTAAAATCGTATCCAACATTTTAATCCCCTGAAAAAATGACATGCGTCTTTTTAAACGCATGTCTTCCTGGATCCTCTTTACAATTTGGAGCTATCCAAACCAGATTCGCTACAAAACAGATTGCCAGCAGTTTCGCCGTAAGCTGCATATGGAAGTGGAATTACTGGAGCGCTGAATTCGTCAACGATTGTGCCCCGAGCATCCTCATTCCATTGCACAATACGCGGTGTCATTGATGTGTGGAGATTATCCGCACTGACTGTCATTGTTCCACTGGCAGCGTCAAAACTTACGCCTTTAGTCGCTTCCATTATTTCATTTGGTTTAATACCATCTGCTTTAGAAACGGCTTTGGCCCAGAGATAAACTCCTGAATATGCCGACTCCATCGCATGGTGCGTGACTGCAGTTTCATCCTTGGTATAAGCGCGGTAGCGCTCGATGAATGCTTTGTTGGCTTCGGTATCGACCGCCTGAAAGTAAGGAAACGATGTGTAACTACCCGCAGCAAACTTGCCGCCCATAGCCGCCACTTCGATTTCGGATGTTACGGTTGAAGCAATCGGAATATCCTTTTGCGAGATGCCCTGGTTGGCATATTCACGATAAAACGAAATTATCGAACCACCAACGACATTGGAAAGTACAATGTCAGCACCGCTATCTTTAATCTTTTTGACCATGGAGCTCCACTCAGAATGCCCGAGAGCTAGATATTCGTCGCCCACCCATTCGGCACCGTTCTCTTCAATTAACGTTTTGGCAACTTTTGCCATTTCTTTGGGATACAGATAATTAGAACCAACAATGAAGAATTTTTTCTTCCCCAAATTTTTGACTAGCCACGGAATATAATTGTTTAGCTGCTGGTTGGGAGCAGCGCCGGTGTAGACTACATTTTTTGAGCATTCAAACCCTTCATAAAAAGTAGGGTAAAACAACAAACTATTGCGTTTTTCGACCACTGGTAGCATCGCTTTTCTGCTCGCCGAGGTGTAACCGCCAAAAATCGTGGCTACCTTGTCACGAATCACCAGCTTGCTCACCTTCTCGTTAAACGTCTTTGGATCACTAGCGCCGTCCTCAACTAGTGGCTTGATCACCATTCCGTTTACACCGCCTTTCGCGTTTATTTCTTCAATAGCCATAAGAGTCGCACTGGCAAGAGACTTCTCTACGATTGATAGGCCACCTGTCTGAGAGAAAAGAACCCCCACCTCAATTTCCTTGGCAGCATGCGTTAACCCGGACGTTAAAAGACTGACAGCACCTAAAAAAGCGCCAAGCTTGAGTTTGCAGCTGATTCTATTTGTAAACTTCATGTTGTAACCCTCTAGCTCGTAAATTGAATAACTCAGTGATATTCAGAGAATCAACTCATATCCTGAAAAACCATACAGACCATCGTTTTGACTTAACGACGGGAGAGATTTTTCGGGCATGGACCAAAAACTTGCAGCTTATGAATAAATTAGTCCTGATAAGAAAGAATGCACGATGCATGCCAAATAAATTACTGGCTTACTTTTATAGAGTTAGCTGAAAATAAAGGGGTTTGCATGCTATATGGCGGGCCAAACTAGTGCGCATTGCTGATTTGAGGGCTCAAAATGATGCACACGGTCGGCTGATTCAAGCGCGGCTTGGAAGCGTTGACTCTCCGTGTTAGCCAACCTTGAATAGGACAAAACCAAGTTGCGGCCTTCTTCCAACCGTTTAAAACTGTCACTGTTGACTTAGGCGGGAACAAAAGCAGCTCTAGGCGAGGCTCACCCATATCTTCCGGCAATGGCCAGCTCAGACCGGCCTCGGCTAAACGCCGAAGATACTCGCTTACCGTGGGACGACTGGCGCCGCAATCTGTCGGTTGCTCAGCCCTCGCTCCCATTTCAGGCGAAGAACTGCTTTGATCTTGCGCTTGGATAACCGCTCCGCAGACATTTGGTCTCCTCCGGATGAAAAGACTCAGAGTACCGTTAAGTTATTCCGTGCCGAACGGCTTCGATGGGGTGAGTCAGGCAGCCTGCCGGGATGGCAGCTTTCGCGTGGAATGAGTAGCAGGCTGCGCCTGGAATCAGTGGCCAGAACCCTCGGCGAAAATGCGATACTTGAGACCAGACAATTTTTAGAGTCGCTGAGCCCTGCATTTCGGCAAATTCATCGAGAAGTATTGATTTAGGCAGAACTCAAATTGGGCAAAGCTCGACACCAGAAACCGGACAATCGTGTGCCCACAAGTGGCGCAAAACGTGTAAATATCGGTTTTAAAGAGGTTTTAAACTTTTTAGCCCAGCGGCCATAAGCTGTTGAAAAACAAAATTTATGCCGACTAAAATCTCATCTCACCGTTTAAGATTACCGCCCTCCGAAGGCAGTGGTCACAGGTTCGAATCCTGTCATCTGCCGTTGCTTCCATCCCAAGTAATGCAGTTATCCTATTCTGAGTCCCAATGTGGCAATGGACTACCCAGGAAAGGAAACTGTATCCAAGTAGAGTTAAATTAGTTTCGTTTCCACAAAGACCGTTACCGCCTGTTTCTGAATCTAGCCGACGAATTCAGTACTTTGTGTGGAAATTTAACCGGACCCCGTATACTAGAATTTACATTAAGTTTCTTTAGTACTTTGCGTGGAATTATGACCCTAAGTTATTGATTTGTAGTCCCAGAAAATAAGTACTTTGTGTGGTCATCTAACCACACAAAGTACTTAATTTTTCAACATGGACGACCACACAAAGTACTTAATTTTTCAACACAAAGTACTTAATTTCCACGCAAAGTACTTAATCTGGCGTACTACCGTCTCACAACCGAAAGCTATCCGAGTTGGTTGGTTGCGTAGCCCTTTTCTAGGCCCGGTCATAAAACTCCTGCGGAGTGTTTAGAAACTCGCGATGGGATTGATTGGCTTAGGACGCTGATTGCACTCTTGGAACACGAATCATAACCTAAAGGCAAATCGAGCCAATATTGGAGACGTTACCGAGTTTGAATATCCGAAATGCATTGGTTAATAAGCTTTGTTTGTGACTCTGCAAGATAAAACCCCAACCGTGGTCTACGTTATTACCGCTCTTTGACCAAAAATCCGTTAAAAGAACATTATTACGGATTTTGTTTTCGCCCTCTCCTTTTATCTCTGCGGCATACTCGGAGCCTTTCTGATGAGCAAAATCGGCCAAGCACGCGTGGTCACGCCTGTATACTTTTCTCAATTTTCTATACATATTCGTGCCGACATATATAGAACATTGGCCTTTATACATAACTTCCAACTAGGGTGACGGTCAAATTTGACCGCGCCATGCCCCGCTTCCAACTGCCGATTCTCCATTCACCGCATTCTGTGTGCGCGCACACCAATTGCTTTCGCCCTGCCGGCTACCACTTTTTGCCTCCCAATCCCTGCGCTCTTCGGTCAAATTTGACCGCTACTGGCGACACCCACCCTTCACGGTCAGTTTTTACAGGCATAAGCTTTCTTAAAGTAACTTTTTCGTCGCTACAGGTAGTGTGCCGACTGCCAAGCTGCCCTACCGTTTTCTAGTCGTAGATTTTTAGACGCAATTGTTTATCAAAAAACTACAAGAAAAGTTAGTTTTTAAGAGTGCAAAATTAGCGCTCAGAAAACGACCGTTTTCTGATAAAAGCAGACCTTTTTTCAGAAAACGGTCGTTTTCCCGGTCCGCTACTCGGAAACAAGGCACGCTGAGGTCGCAAAGCGGACATTCAGACGACGCTGATCACAGTGCGCGTTGTCTGGTTGGCCGTAAACCGCTTCAGGCGACCTGCGAGTAGGTAACCACTCAGCGTCACCAAGCCGGATTGTTTGTGGCCCTGGAGTACTGTGTCGTTTTCCCAGTGGCCAAGCGCGGCACGATGCTCAATCTCTTTGGGGCGGCAATCTATTCCGACCCGATTCGGGATTTTACCAAGGCCCGCTTCCTTCGCTCTGCGTTTTCGACCACGGTTATTCCGGTGCCGACAGAAGCTCCAGAGGCGACCACCCAGGAGACGATCCCGATGGATCAAGTCATAGACCCACTGGTGACTGACTTGCACTGGAATGTTCTTGCGGCGCATAAAGCCTGCAATCTGTTCCGGACTCCAATGCTCCTTCAGTCGTTCAGTTACCCAGTCCGTCAGCCACTGCACCCGTTTGTGACGCTTGAAGGCGGTTCTACGCCGGGTGTTTGCCTGATGTTGAGCCCTCTCGGGCTCGTAGCCTCGAATGCTGTTCCGTCGCAACTCGAGGCTGATCGTGCTGTTGTGGCAGCCAAGCATTGCTGCGATCTGTCGTTGGCTTTTGCCGGCCACACGCAGGGCCGAAACCTGGTATCGTTGTGTTTGGGTCAGTTGTCGGTACTTCATCACTGCTTCACTTTGGTCGGTAAAGCCCGTGAGGGTACCGGCGACAGCCCTCCCGCCTCTACCTGGTTACGCCAAAATGCTGCAGTTATTATCTGAATTCACGAATAGAGGAGGTGTGTCAGGGTTAATTTGATACCCATACAGAGACCTAGCGTACCATACCACCATGTTAATAAACTCATCAGTTCCAATATGAAGACTGTGATCAATAATATGACAGCACAACATCGCGTCGCTTGGCGGTCCTTCCCGCCAGGCCCCGTGACAGCAGCGTATAAACGCATGGTGGATTCGGGGGAGGTGCGACGAGATGACGCGCAGGTCGCTCTGGCGGCAAAATTCGATGCCCTGCACGAGTCTCTTACCTCGCTCCCACCAGTATCAGTACGCAGCGACGAACCGACAGAGAGCAGCTTTAAAAACAGCAGTCCACTGTTACGGTTACTGGCGCGATCCTTGGCACACGCTCAGTCTTTTCTTCGAAAGAAGTTCCATTTGTGGTCTTTTGGTCCACCACCGCGAGGCATGTACATTCATGGACCGGTCGGGGTCGGCAAGAGCTTTCTAATGGATATCTTTTACGCATCGGTTTCTGTTCCTGATGATAATTCTTGCTGTACTAATGACAGCCACAAACACATAAACATAACCAAACGCCGCGTCCACTTTCATGAGTTCATGCTAGACGTCCATCATCGCATCTTTGCCTACAAACAGGAGTACCCACGAGGTGATGCGATTCCCATCATCGCGCAACAATTGGCACAAGAAGCCCAACTCCTGTGTTTCGATGAATTTCAAGTGACAGACGTTGCCGATGCCATGATTTTGAAGCGACTTTTTTCATTATTATTGGATTTAAATGTGGTGGTAGTGGCTACCTCGAATCGCTCTCCCGATGCCTTGTATGAGGGAGGCATTAACCGCTCCCTCTTTTTGCCTTTCATAGACATTTTAAAACACACATTCGACATTATTTCCATGGAGGATTCCAGCAAGGATTATCGACTTGAAAATCGAGCGGATGGTCAATCCTATTTTTGGTCAAACAAGAAAGTTCATAGTGATAATAATAATAAAAACAACATGCAAGCGCAGTTGGAAAAAATATTTGGTAGCACTGCATCCGGAACTGAGGCCGAGATCATTCCCGTCCTCTTTGGTCGCACCGTCCAGGTGACCCGATTGAATGACCGGTGCGCCTGGTTTGACTTTTCCGAGTTGTGCTACCAACCGCTCGGGGCGGCCGATTATATTTCTCTCTGCCGCCGATTTCCGGTCATCATCATGGAGCGCGTCCCCCAACTGGACGCCAATCACCTCAACGAAGCACGACGATTCGTGACCCTCATTGACGCGTGTTATGAATCTCGCACCCGCTTGGTGCTGGCGGCACAAGTCCCGCTCGACGAGTTGTTTGTTGATTTTGAAGCGCAAGCCGAAAGCAGCGACGGAGATGAAGAATTGATCGTCAATGAAAAGGGAGGAAACTCAAGTTCCTTTGCGACCACCATGATTCGCACCAAAGAGGGAGAATATTATGAGTGGTCGGCGACGGGTCGAATTGGCGTGTCGCTGGCACAATTATCGTCTGCCAATGATCTCGCCTTTTCCTTTCGACGAGCCGCTTCTCGGTTGGTTGAAATGGGAGGAAATGAATGGGGACGGCAATGACTAAAGGTCTTTATCTTGCAAACCTATGTCAGGGCAGTTCATGAATCTGATCTGGCCGATGGATTTGGGCTCACTTCAGTTCCTGCCTCTCTGCACAAAAAGTAGGGGCCCGTAATGAAAGACCTCGCATGGCAATATTTGTTTCCTTCATCAACCCGATGCGTTCATCCAATAGCCGGTTATGTGTGCCGACATCATCTTCACCATTCAACCTATTCGCGGCAATTAAGATAGGCAGTTATAGCCAGTGGCATTAATAAACGAGTCACGGCACATACCTTTCGGCATGCCTTTGCGACAGAGTTATTAAGATCTGGAAGTGATATTCGAACGGTGCAGGAAATACTCGGGCACAGCGATATCAGAACAACTGAAATCTACACGCATATATTGGGCGATCGACGGGCGGGAACCGTGAGTCCTTTTGATCGATTGCCAGGTTCATAATGCGCTTCATTTCGATCGTTTTGGTGGGAAAAAAGCCATCATTTTTGATCGTCGCGAATGTTCGCTTTTGTTTAGGAGCGGATCTTTTACTCTGGCTTGATTCTGATAAAAGCGGACCTGTTGCAGTGCCGAAAGGACTATTAGGAAGGCCTGGATGATGCTACAAACAGCACACTGATCAATGGGAGTTTCTATTTTTCGAACAGCCCCAATGCCGAAGCTGCGACTCGTAACGATCACTTGACCCACTTCATTCCTTCCAATGCCTGAACGAGCTCTAGACGCATCGCAAATTCATAATGCCCAGCCGAATCAGATTCTGCCTCGCTGCCTGTCGAAATTGTCCAGAACCACATCGGCTCTCCGTTATTTCTCTCGGGAGGCTTATAGCCCAAAACTTCTGCCAGCTCATGGCCTAGCGAACCATATTGCAGGTTGGCTGCATTATAGTTCTCGTAGCCAACTGCCTGGGCCAACTTGGTTGCCGTAATTGTGTGGTTCGGAGATGAATACTGAGCCTTCAGTAGGTCGAGATACTTGGTGTTACGGAAGCGACTTTTATCCCGCAGTTTTAAAAGGGCTTGCTGAAATTCTTCCTTGGTTGCTATCACGAGCTCTCTCCACTTGTATTGTTAATGCGAACAGCAGGGGCGCAACGTCAGGAGCATCCCTTGCCTATGTTTTGATGCTGTGCAGGAAATCTATGTAAAGCGCCTCATGCCCTTCATTGTGGGTTCTCTCTCCTGGCTTTGTCAGAGTTCCTTTCGGTGGAACGTAGCTTTTTATCCATTTCTTAGGCGTCGGGCTCCAACTAACATTTACCGCTGCAAGCTTGGGAAAGAAGTATAGTGATGAGTACGCTGGTACGTTGTCATGAATCCACCACGCTAGCGCTTGCCAATTCCCCGTCTTTTCGTAGTAGTCAACAAACGAATTAACGACAATACATGCAGTTGCTCCAATCTCGCCATTCTTGTCTCGGTAATCCCAAATGTGATTAGCATAGGTCGACTCATTGCTGGAGCAGTTATATTGATTTTTATTTTCGGCCCCTTTTCCGTTCACAGCGGGAGAGCGGTATCCAGATCTGATTGAAATGCGGCCTAAAGCTCTTTGAATTGGCTCAAGGACTTCCCGGCAAAGGCCGCGTCCCGCCTCAATTGCTCTATCAGGATATTCTGGAATATTCGGGATCCGCTCGATTTGAGAGATTTCCGAGTATAAAAAATCTCTCATGAAGAACGAGTTAGATAAGCGCACTCGACCCAGTTCCTCAAGCGCCTTCACAGATTGTGGTGATCGCAAAACTACCTCCTTGAAACACATGCTGAAATAAGCAGCGGCCCGATAGGGGCGTCTGGTGGACGGCCGCTAGGCCGGGAGCAAATCTAAGCGTCTTGTTATTTGGTTACTTGCTATCGCTGAAATGTGACCCTTTCTGGCAAGTAAATTCGTAAAGGCAAAAGTGATCTGCCAAATTCTCCATTTCTGAAGCAGCGACTTTCCTCTGCGTAAAAATGCGCTGCGACTTATCTGCACCTTAATAAGACCACATATGGAAATCTGCAGCAAAACACGAGCGGTTAGAAATAGTGTCATGGGGATCTTGGGCAGCGCAAAAGGTCCGCTTTGTGGTCAACACGGTCAGTCGCGGCACCGTAAGAAAGGTCCGCTTTGAGAACAAACCGGTCATTAAGAGCCCTGAGTCTTTAGCCGTCAGCTAATGGCCGTTCACGGCAAAGCCATAGGGGATGAATTGCGAATAACTCTGCAGTACTCAATAAACTAGCCGTATACGTCCTTTGAGTGTCCTCTCTGAGACTGCCTGCTCGACGAATGAGCCTTCATCCATTCCAAGCGGCATCTGGCTTCCACTGAGCTACCCATGCGGGGATCTCAGCTGCTGGCATCGGCCGTGCAATTCCATAACCCTGAGCTTGCTCGCAGCCCATCGCTAGCAACTGAGTTCCGTGGGCCGTAGTCTCCACTCCTTCGGCAATGACCTGACGATCGAAGGCCGCAGCCAAGCCAATGATACCCATCACGATCGCACGGTCATCCGGGTCCTCTAGCATGTCCTTGACGAAACTCAGATCGATCTTCAGCAGATCGGCGGGCAAGCGTTTGAGATATGTCAGCGAGGAGAAACCCGTACCGAAGTCATCCAGCGCAAAGCTCACACCAATTTCGCGGCAGGCGTGCATGATGGCTGAAACGTCGGCCATGTCACCCAGAGCGCTGGTCTCCAGTATCTCCAGCTCCAACCAACAGGGTTTTATTTCCGGGTGCCTGGCCAGTGCCTCTGACAGTTTGGCGGCGAAGTCTCGCTGCTGTAACTGCAGGGCATCCACATTGACGCTGACGGGGATATTCAGTCCCATAGCGAGCCATTCGGCCATTTGCGACAAGGCGGTATCGATCACCCATGCCCCTATATCCAGGCTTATTGGGTGGTCCTCAATGATAGGCAGAAAGTCTCCGGGCGGGACTAAGCCACGTTCAGGATGCTGCCAACGGATCAAGGCTTCGGCGCCGATCACCGCACCGGTCTTCATGTTCACTTTGGGCTGGTAATACAACACGAACTCATCGTCATCGAGGGCTCGGTGGATATGTTCGATACTCTCGCGCTGGGTTTTGACCGATTCGTCGTGATGGACGTCGAACAGGTGGTAACGGTTCTTGCCCATCTGCTTGGCAACATACATCGCCTGGTCGGCATGACGCATGAGCTGATCGGCATCGGCACCGTCCTGCGGGTAGAGCGTGACCCCGATACTGGCGGATACTTGTAACGTTACGCGCCCTACGGTGACAGGGCTAGCCGCCGCAAGAAGCAGCCGCTTCAACGATGGCTCACAATGTTGAATCATCTCCAAATCACCCAGGACAGCGACAAACTCATCACCGCCGATGCGTGACAGCGTGTCTCCTTCACGTAGAGCCTCATTCATACGCTGTGAAAGCATAATCAACAATTTATCACCCACTTCGTGTCCATGGGCATCATTGACGGCTTTAAAGCCGTCCAGATCAAGGTAAACGACGGCCACCGATTGCCCTCGTCGCTCACTCTGGCTCATGGCGTGAAGAAGGCGGTCTGCCAGCAGCACACGATTGGGTAGATTAGTGAGAGTATCGTAATGGACAATATGTTCGAGCTGTTGCTGGTACTGCTTCATCAGCGTGATATCAGAGAACAAAGCCACATAATTCTTGGTCTGTCCATCGGCATCTGAGACTGCGCTGATCGTCATCAGCTCGGCGAATAGCTCACCGTTTTTACGCCGATTCCACAGCTCTCCATACCAGTGTTTTTTGCTGAGCAATGAGGCCCACATGTCGGTATAAAACTCTTTTTTCTGGCGATCTGATTTGAGTAATCGTGGGTTTTTGCCGAGTACTTCGCTGCGGCTATAGCCCGTGATGTGGCTGAAGGTGTCGTTGATTTCGACGATGTTACCGCTGCTGTCGGTGATCATTATGCCTTCACGTGCATGGGTAAACACGCTGGCCGCTAGTCTGAGTTGCTCTTCGGCGACTTTACGTTCGGTGATATCAATAAACTCGATGACCCGTGCATCGTAGTCCTTGTACACGATATTCTTTCCCTTAATGGCTAGGGGGTACTTCGAGCCATCCTTGCGCACGCCGACAACTTCGTAACTATGGTCATAGCCGCTGTGTATATTGCCCAGAACGGTCTCGAGAGATTCTGGCGCGATGAGCCCGAGACCGTTCATGCCGACGAGCTCCTGATAGCTGAAACCAGTGATATCGGATAAGCCCTGGTTGCACTCGAGAATCAGTCCTTTGTTGTGAATGACGATGCCGCCATAAGAGGCCTCACTGAGTGCTTTGAAGCGCCTTTCACTCTCTCTTAGCGTGTCTTGAGCATGAGCCATGCGGCGATTAAAGCGGTGCAGGTAATAGGTGATGGACCCAGTCGCGGCTAGCAATAAAAGTGCTGCGAAGAGTGCCGGGAGTACCCAACCGGGCAAACGACTGGGGTTGGTGTTGTAGATGAAACCATCAAGAGAGTTGGATTCCGAGACTAGCCCGGCTTTAACGAAGGTTTCGGCCATATGTTGCCAGCGTTGCGGATTCATATGGCCGATTTCGATCAGGTCGGGAAAAATCAACTTGCGCATTTCAGCGGCTTCAAAGCGCAGATGATCGCGGGTCTTATCGACCTGATACTTAGTGATCAACAGATCGATAATCTCTTCCGGGTTGTCCATCGCATAACGCCAGCCCTTCAGCGTCGCGCGGCGTAGCGCCTCGACCCGTTTTGGATGGTCGCGCAGTTCAGCCTCGGACGTAAACAAAATATCACTGTAGAAATCAACTCGATAACTACCCGGATCGATAATGTTGTACGCAATGTTTTGCAGTTTTAGAAAGTACGGCTCGTTAGTGGTGTAGGAGTTGAACGCAGCGACCTTGCCAGAGATGAGGTCATCAAGCTGATAGCTACTCGGAATGATGTTGAGCTGCGAGAACGAGATACCTTCGTTGAGCAGCATGGTCAAAAAATCGGCGTCTTCATCTGAGTTCGCCAGCATGACGTTTTTGCCGATGAGGTCGTGTACAGAACTGATCTCGGAACTCTTGAGAGTGAGTAGAACAGAGGGAGAGTGCTGAAATATCACGGCGAGAGCGACGAGTGGCTGCCCCTGTAGGCGCTGGTAAAGGACTTCACTATTACCCTCTGCATATTGGGCTCGCCCGGATAGAACTTCAGACACCGGCTGATGCTCAGGATCTCCGGCATGGAGGCGAACCTGTAACCCTTCCTCCTTGTAGAAACCTTTTTCAACGGCAGCATAGTAGCCGGCAAACTGGAACTGGTGATGCCAGCGCAATTGCAGATCAACAATATCCTCTTGCCCTGCGGGTGCTGCAACGGCAGGAGACATCCATGTCAAAAAGAACAGTGCTGAGCAGAAAATCAATGTACGCAGTATTGGATAGATAACGACGTCCTTGGAGATCGATTATGAGCCTGACCTCAGGCCTATATCAGGATAAATCAAAGCGCAGCGGGGGGCTTCCCGTTGAACACTGGTAGAGTTGGATTTTACACCGATGTGCATCATCGTTCGGAAATATAACTGTGCCAAGCTATTTCAGCTCAAGTTCAGAACTGGCAAAACCAGTGCCCGAACTATGTGCAAAGGTCAAAAGGGGGTAAGTAGCGCCCATCACCGGCGTAAACTACACTTAAAGTCCCTGAATCGTTAGGGGCTTAGGCCATAGCTCGATTACAGCAGGAAAGGTACGCAAAAATTCGGAAAGTCCGTTGTTAGAGACTGGTGCAGTCGCCGTGCCTGCACTTGATAAAACACTATAAATCACCGGCATCTGTCCCACCCATCTGCTCCAAGTAACGTCATCAGTGATCAACTCGGTCGTGAAATAACCCACGTTTATTCGGCTGGCCTTGCCAGCATCAAATATTACGCTTCGTGTCGGCGATGCATGCACTCCGTACTCAGATACTTCAGCTTCATCAATCAAACCGTTGGGCCGCAATGCCATCCCTTCAACAAAACCGTCATGTGGCCCAATTTGGGTCCGCAAATATTCAGCGGCCGGCTCATTATCGGTGTAATTGGGGGTCAGATGAACATTATTGCTTGGTGAAATGCTCATCTGACCCCAGTTTTCCGCTACGATCAGACAGTCCAGCGACCCGGGTCACGCAGGCGCTAAGGGCTTGTCCCTCATTTTATGAGGTAAGACCGGTTAGTGAAGTGCCAGGCCACCTAACTTTTTCAGGAGAAAAAAATGTCGGACACCAACATCGAACTTATTTCCACCATTAGCGAAGACAACAAACTGGAACTTGCCCTGCGCGAGATCGAGATCCCCCAGCCCGGCGAAAACGAAGTGGTCATCCGCATCGAAGCCGCCCCTATTAACCCATCTGATCTGGGAGTGATGTTCAGCGCGGCCGATATGACGACTGCGAGCCAATCCGGTAGCGCCGATCGCCCAGTCATCAGTGCCGATGTCCCGGCCAAGTTCATGGGTGCCGTTAGAAAGCGGGTTGGCAAGCCTATACCCGTAGGCAACGAAGGGGCCGGTACAGTCGTCGCTGCGGGCTCATCAGCCGCTGCGCAAAGCTTGATGGGCAAAACCGTTGCGGTAATTGGCGGTGGTAGCTACCGCAAATATCTCTGTGCCAATGTGCAAAGCTGTCTGGAACTAGGGCCGGGTACGACTGCAGCCGAAGGCGCTTCAAGCTTTGTTAACCCGCTGACGGCATTGGTCATGGTAGAAACCATGCGCGCTGAAGGTCACAAGGCTATCGTTCACGCTGCCGCCGCCTCTAACCTCGGACAAATGCTCAACCGGATCTGCATCGCCGACGGCATCGACCTAGTCAATATCGTCCGCAAGCCAGAACAGGAAGCATTGCTGCGCGAATTGGGTGCCAAATACGTGGTTAACTCCAGTAGCGACAGCTTTATGGCAGACCTGACCCAAGCACTGATCGAAACCGGCGCGACTATCGCGTTCGACCCTATCGGTGGCGGTAAATTGGCTAGTAATATTCTCACCTGCATGGAAGCCGCCGTCGCTCGCAACATCACTGAATACAGCGTGTATGGATCTGACATCTATAAACAGGTTTATATTTATGGCGGGCTTGATCGCGGTCCCATCACGCTAAACCGCAGCTTTGGTTTTGCCTGGGGTGTGAACGGCTTTTTACTGTTTAATGCGTTAGGAAAACTGGGCAAGGAAACCACCATCGCCATGCGCAAACGCATAGCCGCCGAGATCAAAACCACGTTCGCCAGCCGCTACACTCACGAAGTATCCCTGGCCGATGCTTTACAACTGGATGCGATCGCGGTTTACGGCAAACAGGCTACCGGAGAGAAGTTCCTAATCAAACCACAGAGCTAACGTTTGATCTTTGGCCGCAAGGCCATCCTAGGCTGCTGGAGTCAGACTGACTCCAGCAGCCGGAATCTCTTTTCGTGCCGTTTAAGATACGAGCTGAGGTCAGTCTGTTGTTAGAGACCGGTGCAGTCGCCGAGGCTTTGTTCTCCCAACAGCAATTCTCGGCGTCGGCAGCTAAACGTAGCTTCACGCCTTGGTAACCAAATGGAAGTATGGAATTGGTCGGGAATGTTCCGTTAGAGTACTTCACTGGAAGGTCTCGAAGTATCTCCGACGATGGTTGCTGTTCTATTGGGTAGTTCAGGTCAGTACCGGGGCACATGAAACGGGCGGTTTTGCCTTTGAGTGAGCGTAAATTACGATCCAGAAGGGCCAGACTTCACTATTCAGTGAAGCCTTCCGATGGCGGTTTACTCGGTCAGACATCTGAACGATTTAAGCAGCACTGAAAGGTTCGATAACAGCCCAGTTAGAATCATGGTCGCGGCCAACCTCTTCGACAGGCGTTGCGACCATTAAAAAGTGGACCTTTTTGCCGCGCCCAAACGGGCTATTTAAGGTGGCCTGGATAGGTGCTCCAACGCCTGCATAAGCAGGGCCTGATAGAGCCTCCTTTTAGAAATGCCAGCAGTAACGGGGTAAAACCTCTTATTTGCCATACAGCATTTGATGGGCTCGCAGGATGGGTTCATTAACCATTAGCGCCCGTTTGAGTCGTGTTTGAAGGGATGGCGCACCAGCCTCCACCTGCAGTAGTGCCGAATGCGCGGCACACAGCGTTGTTGCCGCACCCCAGTCGGAAAACAGGGTCTGTGCCCATTCCCGGAATTCCCTCGCCGCTCCCGCACGTTTTTCCAGCGCAAGCGGCAGCGTGGGATGCAGACTCACAAGGCCTTTCGCGCCCAGCCTTGGGAGCCAACCCGGCAGCTCTGCGTACCCAAAGGTATCGTCCACGTGGATCGCACCCGATTCGGGATGAAACACCAGCACGGATGAGAAGTGCACATTTTCGTTGTCGGAAATGAACACAACGCCCCGGGGCACCGAAAACTCCAGGTCATCACGGTACTTTTCATGAAGGGCATCGTGCTCGGTGCATTCGGATTCCCAGGGTAAATTCGGGAACCGGTTACGATGCCGGGCTGTGCCGTAGAGTTTCGCATGAGGGTAAAGCTCGTGCATTCTCTCGACATTAACGGTGTGGAAGGGGTGTACATTGAGAATGGCCTCTACCCTGGCACCGCCAACAATCGAGTTGATCGTCTCCTGCTGATAAGCATCGAAAGCGTAAGCGTCCAGGAACACGAAGTTGCCACTGGCAAGCTGTACCAGGGAGGCCTGCGTTCCGATATCAATACGCCTCCCGAGCTTGAACGACCCGCGAATATTCCAGAATGTGTCGGCCACTTTGATGATGGAGTTGTTCATCCCTCAAGTCCCCTCGTTACATGTGAAAAAATCATAACTGATTGAATAAATTGCATATTGGGCTAGTTACACTTTTTCTGGCTTTTCACTACATTTCCCTCTAAAGACTGCGGAACATGTCAACCTCATATGGACAACTCTTTAAAACGTTAACCTCTACTTGCCCGCTCCAGCGTCTTTCGTGCTGCCGGTAACGTTGAGAAGTTCACAGTGGTACTTGTCTCACCTTCGAGCGCTTCCGAAGTGATCGGGTTGATGTGGACAGCTTCCTGTTGCGGCGTCGTTTTACGAGAGCGCCTGGCCGGGTCTGGAGCGGTGCTCTGACGTCGTCGCCATGCGTATACGGTGCTTCGGTTCAGCCCCAAAGCCTCACAGGCAAAGCGGAACGGAATGTGCGCCGGGCGCGCCTCAAAGACCGTCATGATGGATCGCTTCCATTGTTCGACAGATCGAGCATCGACAAGGCTTTTTTTGGAGATCCACACAGTCCTCCGTCACCCGCAAACGGTGCTGCGTCTTGGCCAGCTCTTTCCCTAACTGCTCAATGCGTTTCTGATCCGGTTTTTTTGATGCTTTAGGCCCCGGTGCAGACTTGGATAAAGCAGCCTCGTCCCCGGCTTTCAGCTGCTTACGCCAATTCCACAATTGGTTGCTGTAGAGGTTTTCACGGCGCAATAAAGGGCCGAGTTCCCCGTGGCCGCATTGATCTGCTTCTGCCAGTATTCTCAGCTTGTACTTCGTAGAAAGCCGACGACGGTCCGCTTCTCCAACTAACTGTCTGGCAGAATGTGATTATCGGGTATTTGTGACTCAGGTTTTGGCATTGCTTACACTCCTCAATCCGCGTCCTAAAATCTATGTTAACTCATAGACCGGGTGTATGGACTGAGGTTGACTGACACACAAGGCAAAGACCGTTACCGCCTGTTTCTGAATCTAGCCGACGAATTCAGTATTTGATCGGAATAAAGCGTTTGGGTGAAAACTGGAGGCTACGCTTGCTCGGCCGCCCTGCCCCTTTTTTCTGCGTTTTAAGCCATTTGCACCACCGGCGCGCTCTTGAGATTACGCGTGTGCTGGTAATCGATATCCTGTGGCGAGGCCCAGAGATTGAGGCGGGCCTCGCGAACCAAGCAATCCGGACTTTGGTGTTTTTGTAGCCAAATTGTTTCTAAACTCGTTTGACCTGGCGATCGAATCCCATCAGACTACTGTATAAATAAACAGTATCTGGTGTAAATCATGTCCTGCATCTTGCTTGGTGACGCCCAAACCTTCCTCCGCTTGCGCATCCCGCTCTTTCTGGAGCGAGTATCCGCTGGCTTTCCCTCACCCGCAGAGGACTACATTGAGAAGACTCTCGATTTAAATGAGTTGTGCATTCAACACCCTGCAGCGACTTTTTTTGTGCGTGTGCAAGGGGAGTCCATGATCGGTGTCGGCATTTTTCCTGACGATGTCCTGGTGGTTGACCGATCTCTGCGAGCACAACACGGTGACATCATTATCGCCAGCCTGGAGTCAGAAATGACGGTTAAGGAGCTACATCTCACACCTCCACCAGTGTGCCTGCTTCCAAGAAACCCGGCTTATCAGCCAATCTTTATCGAAGACGGCATGGTGTTAGAAGTGTTTGGTGTGGTCACCAATGTCGTCCGATCGCTTAAGCGAGGACGGAAGTCATAATGACGTCCACCGAGACAACTGCATGAAAACGGTGTTCGCCCTTGTTGACTGCAACAACTTCTACGCCAGCTGTGAAAAGCTATTTCGACCAGATTTGCGGGATACCCCAGTGATCGTACTGTCCAACAATGACGGCTGCGTGGTTGCCCGCTCACGGGAGGCTAAAGCGCTTGGCATTAAAATGGGCGTTCCGGTACACCACATACGGTCGGAAATTCGACTGCATGGCATTCACTTGTTTTCGTCCAATTACACTCTTTACGGTGACCTGAGCCGGCGTGTAATGACGACCCTGGAAGCTTTGGCGCCGCGGGTAGATGTGTACTCCATTGATGAAGCTTTCCTGGATCTTTCAGGCGTTGAGCGGGTTGTGCCCCTGAGAGATTTTGGGCACCAGGTGAAAGACATCGTTGTTCAGAATACCGGCCTGCCAGTCTGTGTTGGCATCGCGCCCACTCGAACTCTAGCGAAACTCGCCAACTATGCGGCTAAAAAATACCGGGCAACTGAGGGTGTTGTAGATTTGACCGATACTGGACGGCAGCGACGATTAATGGCTCTGGCGCCCGTGGATGAAGTTTGGGGTGTTGGCCGGAAAATATCAGCCAAGCTCCAGGCAATGGGGATCACTACCGCACTCAAACTCGCTGACGCTGACCCTGCAACGTTGCGTAAACAGTTTTCCGTGATACTGGAACGCACAATTCGTGAACTGAATGGCATTGCCTGCATACCCTGGGAGGATGCCCCTCAGCCGAAAAAGCAGATTATGTGCTCCCGTTCGTTTGGTTCCCCGGTAAAAGCCTTACCCGACCTGGAAGAAGCCGTTGTCCAGTTTGCATCGAGAGCGACAGAAAAACTCCGGAAAGGGGGACAGTACGCCGGCACACTGATGGTGTTTTTTCGAACCAACTCGTTCCGAACGGAGCTGCCTCAGTATTCCAATAGCGCATCCGTAGGGCTGATCACACCCACACAAGACTCGAGAGTCATCGTTCAGCAGGTTCTAAGTTTACTCAGGCCTATGTATCGGCCGGGTTACGGCTATGCGAAAGCCGGCGTGATGTTGAGTGACTTAGTTAACAAGGCGATCATCCAAGAGGATTTTTTTGCCAACCCGTCACCTGATCAGGATGACAGAGCCGCCCGGTTGATGTCCGTGATGGACGAGATCAACCGAAGATCACGGACAAAGGTGTGCAGTGCCAGGCAAGCAGGCCCCGCGGCTTATGCAATGCGAAAAGAGCATTTGTCGCCGGCTTACACGACAGATTGGAGGCAGTTACCCGGGGTAACTTGAAACTTATAAAGAGGCCTTGCTTGAGGATTTAGGTCGAGTTATTCCGAATGTCGAGAGTAGTATCTACTAACAAGCTAGAACACCACCCGTTCTGCCAACCAATTCAGCCATTCTTGACAAATGGAGTAGCGAAGAAAAATTCCGCATTGTCCTGGAGACAGCTCCTTTTGTGATTGTTATAAGTTCAGAAACGGATAGATTGTTGTTCACGCCAGTGCAGCCACAAACGGGTATCTAGCTCAAGTTGATGATAATCAGGCTCCATATGGCAGCACAATTGATAGAAAGCTTTGTTATGCTCTTTTTGTCTTAGATGCGATAACTCGTGCACTGCGATCATTCGCAAAAACTCAGGCGGCGCCTCTTTGAATAAGCTGGCCACCATGATGCTGTTATGTGATTTTAACTTACTGCCTTGCACTCGTGATTGATAAGTATGAACACCTAGCGCATTTTTAAGCACCTTGAGTTTGCTGTTGTAGCTGACTTGAGAAATAGGATCACCCTTACGCATATACTGATTTTTTAGCTCAATTACGTAGTGGTACAGCATCTTATCGCTTTGTATTTCATGAAGGTCTGGATATTTTTTTTCGAGATAATTACCTAATCGACCACTAGTAATCAGCAAACCTGCTTGTGTTTTAATTTGCTCAGAGTAATGAGCTATATACTTTAAGGTAGTCACTGACTAATCCTTTATATTAGGCATATGGAGTGAGTCGAAAAAGCAATATCTGCGAATTGTAGCGTATTTCCCTCACACCTTCTGTTCACGTTTTCCTCGTGCAGGATAGATATTGTAGTGGTTCAACGATTCCGAATACCACGTAGCTGGTAATATTGCCGCTATAAGCGAGGTATCTGATGACCAGGAAACGACGATCTTTTACGCCGGAGTTCAAGTAGGAAGCGGCTTGTCTGGCGCTTGACCAAAGGCATTCTATTGCCAAAGCCAGCCGCTCCCTAGATGTCGGCGAAAACGCCTTTACCCCCAAATCCAAAGCTCTGACTCTGGAGCAGCAGCGAATTCAGGAATTGGAGGCTCGTTGTGAGCGGCCGGAACGGGCGATTCAAGGTTCGCCGATTGATGAGTGGGCTGGGGCTGATCTGTAAACAGTTAGGTCCACACGCCTACAGACTCCAGAAATTCAGTACTTTCTGTGGTTGTCTAATGGACCCGTAAACCTGCTTGTCGACATTAAACTTGAATCGTTTTGCCCAAGTTGAGTCAGATAAAATGCAATTTCCGTGACATCAACTTTTAGAGCACCAGGCGCTACGCTCACGGATAATGGAAACGTCAGCTGCTCTCCGGGGTTTAAGTTGACATACGCTGGGCCAATTAGATTCAAGCCTTCGAATCCTTTTACACTAACATTATATCTTCTGTTTTGATGACTTTTATTGATGACCTTCAATGTGTAGCTATTCTCTATCTCGCCTTGCGTATTTAAGCGATATAGGCCTCTGTCCTTGGCGACATCCAAGCTCACGAGAGGCCTCGAAGCTATGGCCCAGGTCAACGTTATTATCATCGCTATCAGAACGGCGCCATAGCCTACGAGCCGGGGACGAACAATTTTCAAAGGCTCGCCACTGAGTTCTCGCTCACTGGTGTACCTGATGAGGCCTGTTTCATAACCCATCTTCTCCATAACGGAGTCGCAAGCATCGACGCACGCCGCACAGCCGATGCATTCCATTTGAAGGCCGTCTCGGATGTCAATTCCTGTAGGGCATACTTGTACGCACATCTGACAATCGACACAGTCGCCTAATCCCTCAGCTTTATAATCCAATCCTGAACTCCTGGCCCCCCTCGCTTCTCCGCGAGCCACATCGTAGCTAATAACCAACGAGTCTTTATCCAACATAGACGATTGAAAACGTCCGTATGGGCACATATGAAGGCACACTTTTTCTCGTAACCAGCCTGCATTGAGATAGGTAGCAAGCGTAAAGAAAAACACCCAGAAGGTGGCCAACTCACCTGCTTGAAAAGTCAGTAACGAGGGTACTAGCTCACGAATAGGCGCAAAATAACCAACAAAAGTAACAGCGGTGACCACGCTGATAAGCAACCAAAGCCCATGTTTTTTCGATTTTTTATATACTTTTTGAAGACTTGTAGGAGCTCGATCCAGCTTTTTACGTTGGTTCCTGTCACCTTCTGAAATCTTTTCTACCCACATAAATGCCCACATCCAAGCGCTCTGTGGGCAGGTATAACCACACCAAACTCGGCCCGCCCACACTGTCAAGAAAAACAGACCAAACGCGCAAACGATTAAAATTGGCGATAACAGAACCAAATCCTGAGGCCAGAAAGTGCTCGAAAAAATGTGGAATTTCTTTGCCGATAAGTCCCATAAAACAGCTTGACGCTGATTCCAGGTTAACCAAACCGTTCCGAAGTAAAGAAGGAAGAGGAGCGCCCCGCCTCCGATACGTAGGCGCCGAAAAACTCCTTTAAAACTCCGAGTATAGACCTTATCGCTAATGTGACTCTTAACCTCAAGCGTTTCAATATTATGTACTTGAATGGGTTTACTCATTGGGCACTCTCTCCGGCGTAACGCCAATTTTAATTCGATGAGAATACGCTCGGGATCAAGACCGGTACAGGCTCAACTTTTTAAAATTCAATAGGTACAGATTGGTTTCAACTACTTTGGCAATGAGCTTGATTTTAAGAAGGGGAGATCGAAACAAAAAAGGTATGGTTTGATTCACGTCTACAACAGCAGGCCTCGCAGTTTGGCCAACGCCCCCAAACGGGCGCTATTCCAGGGATGTGCATAGCTAATTCTCAAACAGTTTCGAAACTGGTCAGAGGTTGAGAACAGCGGTCCTGGAGTTATTACGATGCCGTTGTCCAACGCTGGAAGATACGCAGACAACGTGTTCACGTACTCTGGCAACTCGACCCAAATCGCCAACCCGCCTTGAGGACTACTAATGCGCGTTTCACAGGGCCAAGTCTGTAGAGATGCGATCAAACAATCCCGATTGATTCGAAGTTCGTTGCGTTGACGGCGAAGGTGTGAACCTAAACTTCCATCAGCCATATACTCTGCCACTCCCTCTTGCAGATAGCGACTGGTGGCCAACTGGGTCACTAACTTAAGATGCACAATACGGTCATGCCAACGCCCCCCTGACACCCAGCCCAGTCGGAGGTCACGGGAAACGCTTTTGGAAAATGAACTGCAGAGAATGACTCGTTCATTCGGATCCATTCCCTTGAGAGGGTCTGGCGTGCCATTTAGCGCGGTGTCAGCGTATATGTCATCCTCAATCACTGCGAAGTCGTGACGTTCTGCTAACTCAATCAGACGCTTTTTCGCGTTGATGGGCATTAATGCGCCACCGGGGGTGGCGTAAGCCGGCGATACAATACAGGCTTTGATCTTCCAACGCTTCAGAGCTTCCTCAAGAGCATCAATATTCATACCCGTCTCAATGGAACTCGGTACCTCAACCACGCGAAGGCCCAATTGCTCCAAGAGCTGTAAAGCGCCGTAGAATCCTGGTGACTCAACCGCCACTACATCATTACGATGGCAACACGCCATCAACGCTAAAAACAACGCATGTTGACAACCGGAAGTTACGCACAGCTGTTCAGGTCTTGCAGCCCAGCCCCGTTTAGCGTAGCTAGACGCAAGCTGCTCAAGAAAACGAGGCACCCCCGCCGGCGCATCGTAATACTGGTGATGCTCGCCTTGTTGACGCCGCAGAGCTCTGCCAATTGAACGATTTAAACTCACGATTCCGGGGGGGAGTCGACCGGGACTCAGATCAGGCAACAGGTCAAAAGCAGCACTGCGCTTCATAATATCGAGAAACAGGTCACTCACAGTGACAGGGCGAGGCGCCTCAACTTGGCCAACGTTGAGAGATTTTTTTACATGGGTAGGCGGTAAAGTAACGAAGTAACCTGTCTTAGGTCGAGCCTCTACTAGACCCTGCGCCTCCAACCTTTGTAAAGCGTGTTGAACCGTTGCTTTCGATAGATTTTGCTCGATGCATAATGTACGAATCGATGGCAAACGCTCACCCAGTCGCCAACGGTGCTCAGAAATACCCCGCAGTAACCAGTTCTCTAATTCTTGGTAGCGGTATTGCGACGCCATTTGATCTCGCCCGTTGGAAAAATTCATTTTGAAATCAACCGAAAACTTCGAAAAACTCATCTATTATTGATCATTTTCCGACGCGTTCACCGTGCAACGTAGCATGTTACTGACACATAAGTGACGTGCCCGCGGGACAGGTCAAGCACTCTTACGGTAGTGAAACTGTTCTTCTTTGAACACGGCCACAGTTCCATCGTTGCCGCTTCGTGCAATTTCTAGAATTGCCTGCATGGAATCTTCCAACGCGGGAAGGTGTATCGGCTCGCACGTTTCGAGCAACTGAACTGCATCATCGCGGTTTCTCGATCAGATTGAACAGCCCGATGGCTCTGATCAGTCAAAGTATGTTTTGAGGGCGCCACCTGAACCATGTTTAGCTGTCATTGATATTGACTTGCATCAAGCATTTAAATAAAAATTCAGGGTTAATTACTAAATAATTTAATATTAAAATAATAATACATCGACTTCTCATATGGTAAATAAATTCCATAAATAAAACATTCAATATGCTTCAGATATGTACGAAAAAGCATTGCACTATAGTAGTATTAGGAATGTCTGGCTCTTGAGGTTAGTAGTTATGTTTACTGGCTTTTAGAGTTAGGCAATTGCTAGTTTCCTTGCACGGTATGTAAAAGGAATAGAAACATGTTAGAACTCCAAAGTTTATCGATTGATCAGTATGGTTTCATAGGAAATGTTTTTTCTTTTGGTCTGGCCGTTATGGCTTCGACAACGCTGTTTTTGTGGCTAATGATGTCGTCGGCTGCGCCGACGTATCGCATGGCGATAACGATCAGCGGTCTGGTAACGGCTATCGCAGCCTACCATTATCTCCAAATTATGCTGTCTTGGGACGGTGCCGCGTCGGTAGCGTCGGGTGAGGTGGTTGTTTCTGGAGAAGGCTTCAACCGCGCCTATCGTTATGTAGATTGGCTGTTGACCGTACCGTTGCTGCTAGTTGAACTGATTCTGGTTATGAAGCTTAGCAAGGCTGAGACACTGAGCCGTTCAATTAGGCTTGGCGGTGCGGCCGCGCTGATGATCGTTCTTGGCTATCCCGGTGAAGTAGCTGGAAACGTGGGAACCCGCGCGATCTTCTGGATTTTGTCGATGATTCCGTTTATTTACATTGTACGCGAGCTGGTTATTGGCCTGAAAGAGTCGATTTCTAAGCAGCCAGACAACGTTAAAGGCTTGATCAGCAAGGCAGCTATTCTGGTTGTTGCGTCTTGGGCTTTCTACCCAATTGTGTACCTGCTGCCGCTGCTTGGCGTAACAGGTGGATCTGCAATTGTTGTTGTAGAAACGGGTTATACGATTGCCGACATTATGGCAAAGGCTGTATTTGGATTGCTGATCTTTGTTATTGCCATTCGCAAGAGCGAAGCAGAAGCAGACGTAAACGCAGTAGAAGCTGCTCCAGCAGAGCAGGCAAGCCCGGTAAAAAAAGGCTCCTGAACGCAGTTGGAAGACGTTCTGACAAGTGATCACTAATTGTCAGCTATCGTGATCAAACCGGCACGGAGCTTGTATCCGTGCCGGCCACGCCTTCTTTCCTGACAGATGGAAGGAGTTGAACAACCAACTGACAGCGCTCATCCCCGCGTAGGGAGAATAACGATGGCGGTTTCTGCCTTAGTCGCCGGTGTACCTTTGAAAAAAGATACAAACGCTGCTGTTGTTTCGGCCCAGGTTACCACATCGGCCGATGAAGCTATTTATGCCCAGGAACTGGTGCAAGTCAGAGCAATGATGCTCAACGGTTTGCAGGGCGTCATGCAAGGGCCCGCGAGCGATGCCAGTCTGTATCAAATCAGCACCCGCGGTAGTTTGATAAGGGCGCGTCTGGCGCTTGCCAGTTGCAGAAGTTTTCAATGTTCACACGAATACGCGCTTGTCGCTGCGGCATCTTGCGAACTTATCCATAATGCGTCTCTGGTACACGATGACCTCCTCGACGGCGACCAGCTTCGCAGGGGACACCCGACAGTATGGAAAAAGCACGGCGAAGGTGTCGCTCTGTGCGCCGGCGACTTGCTTCTTTGCGCGGCTTTTACTCTGGCCGCTGGTCTTGAGGATCCTCAAAAGTGCCGGGTTTTGACGCGACAACTAGCCACAATGACCAGCCGAGTGATTGTTGGACAAAGCATCGAAATAGCTCCGCTCAGCCCCAATAGCCGGCCCCGGTTTATGGCCTATATAAAAGCAGCGCGGGCAAAAACGGTACCACTGATTCAGCTTCCGATGATGACCGGCGCCATAGCTGCTAACGCAGATCAGTCCGTATTTGACACCATACAGCGGTTCGCAGATGCCGTAGGTCTGGCCTATCAGATTATCGATGACCTTGACGATCTGGCAGAGCCTGGCACCGATGTACGCAGTCAGTCAAAAGCACTTCATCCGTTTCATGCGTGGCACCACCATCGCGCTGCAGTAAGCGACAGCCCGCGGCAAAGAATTCTGAGAGCGACCCGCCACGCGCAAGCATTATTGCAGCGTGGGCAACGTCAGCTAGAGCGTCTTGAACAACAGATACCCGTGCCCATTACGCCGACATTAGGCCCATTGCTGATGAAATTAGAGCACCGAGTGCAAGCACACAGCCACTCTTTTTAGTTATGCGGAGAACAGTGCCATGAAACAAACAGCTGAGGTAAATGCCGCGAAAACAGCGGTTGTCGTAGGTGCCGGATTCGGCGGGCTGGCTGCCGCGCTGCGCCTGCTGGCGCGGGGCTATACCGTTGACCTGCTGGAAAAGCACGACGATATGGGCGGGCGGGCCCGAACCTTAACGCTGGATGGCCACAGCTTTGATGCCGGGCCAACGGTTATTACGGCACCTTTTCTTTTCGCAGAATTGTTCGAGCGTTTTGGTGAATCTTTTGAAGACCACGTAACGCTGTTGCCGGTTTCACCGTTTTACCGCATGGACTTTGCCGATGGCAGCCACTTCGATTATCAAAGCACCACCGAGGCGCTGATTGAGGAAATTGAGCGTTTGTCGCCGGGCGAGGGCGAGCAATATTTGCACTTCCTGAAAGCTGCCGACGCCATGTACGATCGTGGCTTTACCGAACTGGCGCAGCGGCCATTTACGCGTATTGCAGACATGCTGGAGGTTTTGCCAGACCTTATCAAGCTCAGGGCCGACCGTAGTATTTATCAATTTGTGTCCCGGTTTTTTAAAGATGAACGTTTGCGCAGGGCGTTCTCGGTACCTTCTTTGCTGGTTGGCGGCAATCCATTTCATACCTCAGCGCTCTATGCTCTGATTCATGCACTGGAGCGCAAAAGCGGCGTATGGTATGTACAAGGCGGAACCGGTGCGCTTGTTACGGCATTAGCGGAACTGTTTCAGCGGCACGGCGGCGGTCTGCACCTGAGGCAGTCGGTGAAGTATCTGGAAATGGATGGCCTGAATGTAAGTGCCGCAGTAACCGACCAGGGCAAACGCTTTGGCGCCGACCTGTTAGTAAGCAACGCAGATCCACTGTACGTTTACGATCAGTGGATTGAACGAACTACTCGCCAACGCCTGGCTGACAGTCATAGGGGGCGGTTAAAGCAGTCGATGGGGCTGTTCGTACTGTATTTCACCACCGAACGAGTTTACTCAGACCTTGCGCACCATACGATAGTGTTTGGTGAAACCTTTCGCGAAATTCTGACCGAGATTTTTCAGCAGCGTCAGATCCCTGATGATCTGAGCCTGTACCTGCATCGCCCCGCGGCAACAGATCCGACTATGGCACCTGCAAACGGTGACGCCTTCTATGTATTAGCGCCGGTGCCGAACCTTCAGGGCGACCAGGATTGGGACAAAATTACGCCGGATGTTGAACAGCATATTATCCGCATACTAACGCAGCGACTGATGCCCGATCTTCCGCAGCAGATTCGCGCCAAACGCAGCATTTCGCCGACCTATTTCCACACCGAACTGAACAGTCCTTTTGGCAGTGGATTTTCGATTGCCCCCACGCTTACCCAATCGGCCGGGCTGCGTTTTCATAACCAGTCTCCACGCTACCGAAATCTGTTTTTCGTGGGTGCGGGTGTTCACCCCGGCGCTGGTGTGCCCGGGGTGGTGTGCTCAGCCGGCGTGGTTGAGCGTCTGGTCGTCAGAACCTTTGAAGCCGACACAGGCAAATACGCAAGCAAGTCAGGCGCAAGCGGCAAAAAAAATGAGCGGATCTTTGACTGAGTCAGACTCATCCGAAACTGGCGCTGATGTTTTGCGGCGTAGAGCTTAAAGCTTTTATTGCGCTGGCCAGCTGTTGACCGAAAATCAGCTAGGGAGTGCGGCAAGTCTTAACCCACTGCGCCGCAACATAGATGACCCGGCCACGGCCAGTGCCAGTGCCTTTCCGCTAGAACCATTCATGAAAGGAGTACTACCATGGTAACGAACACCGCCAACAGTGGAAATCTGCTTTATTGGAGTTCTGCTGGGCGCTCTTACCAGTTCACAATATTGGTTATTGCCTGTCTGGCACTGGGCGGCAGTTTTTTTCTGCCGGTCTTGTCAATTGAGCAGCAGTTCTGGATTGTAATCGTGCCAATCGGTGTGTTTGGACTGTCCCACGGCGGCGCTGACACGTCTATTCTTAAAAAGCTGACAGCAACGAGTAAGAGCAACGTGCTACTTCTTCTGCTCGCTTATATGTTGGCCTCACTAGCGTTTGTTGCGCTCATCTGGACCTTGCCATTGGTGGCACTGTTGGTGTTTCTGGGAATGTCGGTCTGGCACTTTGGTTACACCGACGAAGCTTTCTTAAGCTCCGAACGAGATCTTCTGTTGCGTTGTTTGAGCGGAAGCATGGCTGTTCTGGGCCCGATACTTGGGCATCCACAGCAAACAAGTGAGTTATTTTCCTGGCTGATTAAAATAGAAACGTCGGCGGTGCTTGACGTACTGGTATGGATGGGACCCTTGTTGGCAGGACTTTGGCTGCTGGGCTTCGCATATATGATGCTCAGAAAATCCAATCGACCCTCGCTGAGAGTTCTGGCTGAATGGTGTCTGGTTGGAGCGACCTTGATTGTGTTGCCGCCGCTTCTGAGCTTTGCGTTTTACTTCTGCGTTATTCACAGCATGCGTCACTTTCTGGCAATTTCAGAGCATTGCTTATTATCGAATCAGAAAAGCCTGGCTAAGGCTTTTCCAGCCCGCAAAATTATACCGTCAACACTGGGTGCCCTCGTGTTGGCTATTGTTGCTTGGGGAATAATTGTATGGATAGAGCCTTCCCCGAGCTTGTTGACCGAGGCAATCAGAGTTATGTTTTGGGCGTTGGCAGCGTTAACGTTTCCGCATGCGATCATCGTCAGACTGTGGTGGGATCAGCGGCCTGCTGAGTAAGAAAGCAGGGGACAGATTTGAAATCTGTCCCCTTTGGTTACTGCCCCCCAAATAATTTTCTCCGCAAACAGTTTCAACCTGTTCCGCTAATCTATTTAAGAAATGCTGGATTTCAACCCTCGAACTGGTTGTCCGTCTTACCTGCCAATCCACGCAAAAAGTGGTCCAGAGAAATGTTGCGGGGTTGTTCGCGAAGGGCTTTCAGCAGACACTCCTGGTCGCCAAATATGACCTGATCGTAACGCGGCTCACGGTCGTAGCCTCGAGTTACAGATGGGACGCTTCCCGGCCTCGAAGACCCGGGCGCAACCTGGCTTGCTATATCTCGTAAATAGGTGGCCAAGTGGGCTCGTTGAGTAATGCTAAGGGCTTCCCAGTCAAGTGCTGCCAGTCCAGTCTGGATAATTTCTATAGTGTCGTCGTCCATCGTGCGCCCAAGCAATGCAAAGCAAGCCGACAATGCCTCATTACGAAGTATTGGCGGTAATGACGGATCAGAGACAAGGTCATCGAATTCGACAACAGCCTGCCGAACCCGGGTCCCAAGGTCTGCTTTCGGCGGCGTGGGTTCGCTAGAGGGCGTTGCTGTTGGTCTATCCTGTTCCGATCTCCGAACGGCCTTGTACCAATAGGCTGCAATTCCGGATTTTCTGGGCGGCAGTTGTTCCAACCTTATCTTCACCCTGTCTGCCAGTGAATGAAACTGCTGACAGGACGGGTCTGACTGAGCCAGCAAGGCCACCGGGCGCTGCGTGATCACTGATCGGCGCAGTGTCTCGTCACGCCAGATGGCGCCCAGATAGTGTGGCTGCACGTTCAAGTGACTTTGCGATGCCGCTGCAAAGCGCTGAAATATCGATTGTGCCTGACTGGCACCATGAGCCATGTTAACCAGCACACTCGGGGTACGCCGGTAGCCTTGCCGCTGCAACACCTTGATGAGCGAAAATGCATCGGTTAGAGAAGCCGGGTCAGGAGTAACCACCACACATGCCATAGCAGCGGAGGCAATCATGTGAAGTACAACTGGCTGCAGGCCAGCGGCAGTATCAATAAGAACATAATCGTAACGGCGTTCAAGTGCCGCAAGGCTTTTGAGCAAATCTAGACTGCCGGCAACACCTAAGTCCATACAGCGTTGCACACCCGATGCACCAGGAATCACATGCAGTCCCAGCGGTGCCTCCATGATAATCTCATCAAGTGTGCATTCCCGGCGAAGGACGTGTTCCAGAGTGTGTCTCGGATACTGACCCAGCATGATGGCAACATTGGCAAGATCCAAGTCTCCATCGAGCAGCAGCACGCGGTGACCCTCGCGCGTGAGGGCCAACGCAAGATTGATGGCAACAGAAGTTTTACCGACACCACCTTTACCGCCGGTGACAGCAATAACCCTGGGCTGGGTTGAAACATGCCTCGAATCCGTCATCGGCCTCTCTTTGATACTGACCTCAAAACCACGGCCAAAGAAGTAAAACAGACTAATTTATGACATTAATTCTACCGCGAACATGCAAGACAATATAGCCAGCGAGACGACACTTCGGGTACTTTCGTTGTATTTCTGACAATCTTTTGAGTGGCAATATCAGGTAGATCACACAGCATAAGTCTAATTAGCGGATTTTCGATTGCCAAAATTGTGAGACTCAAATCGGATTTTAATCCATTCAGAATTTAGGAAAATTTTCAATAGCCTGTATTTATTTTATGGAATTGATTGTTTAAACTCTCATAATTATGGTAATTATAAATGAAGTGTCAGATGTAAATGACCGGTAATTCTATGCAAATATCTCCTAATACAGAATTACCCAGCCTCCCCGAAGTCACCCTCAGGGCGCTGGAAGCGTGTCGAAAGGAAGACAGCTACCGTCATATCAGCAATATTATCTCGGCCGACACTGCCCTCACCACGCAAGTACTGGCCATGGCTAATTCATCACTCTACGGCCGGTCAGGAGAAATTCGCTCGGTTGAGCAAGCACTGCTCCGGCTTGGCACTGAACGTTTACGCACACTGATTCTCACTGCCGCACTCCGGCAGTTGATGTTCGATCTTGGTGCAGACCAGTGGCAGCAACTTCGTGATTTCTGGCGCCACTCTCTCACCACCGCACTGACCGCCAAAACCCTCGCCACGCTTACCCGCTACCCCTCGGCGGACGAAGCCTTTATGTTAGGAATGCTCCATAACATTGGCGAACTGATTGCTCTGAAAATGACTCCGGGTGATCTTCAACAGCAGTATCTCGATCATCAGGCAGAGATCGGAGCGCAGCTTGCTCAGGCCTGGGGGCTGGGGCAGATGGCAGCAGATGCCATGCGTTATCAAAAGGCGCCGGCGTCTGAAATCCGTGATGCGGCCCATCTGGTCAAGTTGATTAATCTGTCAACGCGGTTGGCTCAGTCCGATGCGGCCGGTATTGCTGCAGCAGGCACCATTTTCAGTCTCAGTGAAGATCTTACCCGGGAATTATCACTGCGTATCAATCATGAAGTTGCTGCCCTCGCGCAATCGTTGGGGGTCACCCTTGAACATATCTATGACGGCCACAAAGCAAGCCAGACATTGCGCAATACCGTTCTTCGCCAAGCAATGACCGACCAGGCTCTCAGCCCGGCCAACGATTCAGGCCCGGCGCTAGCGAACACAGTGGTCAACCTCACTCTACTAACAGGTTGCCCCAGCCTATTTTTCAGAGTTGACGATGGCATTCTGATCCTGGCATCGGATAGTCAAGGCGAACCGCCCGACATGACGATTGTTGCCGCTTCCACAGGCAGTGTGCTGACGCAAAGCTTCAGGGATCAAAAAGCTTTACTGCTGGCTGAACGTTCGCCCAACGTGCTCGACAAACAATTATTGGCGCTACTTAACACATCGTCCCTCATGGCTGTTCCGGTGCTGTTCAAAGACGTTTGTCAGGGCGTTTTTGTGATTGGCACCGATGCCGAAAACAGCGTGTCAACGTTGGAACTGGCAGAAATGTTCTGCGCGCGATTGTCACATCTCAGTGAGAGCAAAGAGGCTAAAAATCAGAACGACGTGACAACAGCTGATATTGACCAAGCCCTTGCTCGTGACAATATACGGCGTCACATTCATGAGATCAGCAATCCTTTGACCATCATTCGGCAGTACATTTTTCAACTGCGGGGACGGCTTGAAAATGAACAGATTCGGGAACAGCTGGATATTATCCGGGAAGAGCTTGAGCGCGCCGGCAATCTATTGGTGCAGATGGGTGAGAGCCAAGAACCCAACCTGAACACCGACGAGCCAACAAATCTTAATCAAGAGTTGAGAGCCCTGCACGCCCTGTTTCAAGATAGCTTGTTCAGAGATGGCGATGTTGATTGCGATCTAGTTTTGAGCGAAGAATCAACAGACCTAGCTGCTGGCAGGGCGCCGGTACGCCAGGTGATTCTGAACCTGATCCGAAACGCGGTCGAGTGCATGCCAGATGGGGGGGGGCTCAGGCTTGAAAGCGCCTCGCCCGTATGGCAACAAGGCCGGCAGTGGATCGAAATGCTGATCGAAGACAACGGCCCAGGTTTACCGAAAGCCATACAAAGCAGCTTGTTCAAGCCTGTAAAGTCCAGTAAGGGCGTGACCCACAGCGGGCTAGGGTTAAGCATTGTCAAACAACTCATCGATGACATGGAGGGCATCATTGGATACCGCACGGGGAACTCTGGCACCAGTTTCAGGGTTCTCCTGCCTGCAGCATCCGATTCCAGCAAAGGTCCGACATAAATCATGAGCGGCGCGCGATGACACGGCAACTAATCCACTCGCCAGTGACTGACTCTATCGTGGCCAGGATACTTGTCGCCGATGACGACCCGAGGCTGCTGAGCAGCCTCTCCTCTCTGCTGGCGCAACAGGGTTATCTTGTAACGTCGGCGTTGGGCGGAAGAGAAGCCTGCAGACAGCTGAACACGCGCACCTTTGACCTCGCCATGCTCGACCTGAGAATGCCTGAATTAGACGGCTTTGAGGTCATGGCCCATGCCGCAAAGGTTCAGCCCAAATGCGGCATTATCGTCGTCAGTGGAGAGAGTTCTTTCAGCTCTGTCAGTCGTGCGCTGCGCAAAGGAGCTCAAGATTACATCAAGAAACCCTTTGACCCGGACGAAATGCTTACCACGCTGGAAGCTGTATTGGGCAAACAGTCTCTGGTCAGAGCTCATACCGATGTGCAACAGCGACTTGAAAAGTCCGAGGCACTGCACCGTTACATCGTCAACAACTCCCCAGACATTGTCTTCATGCTTGATGACCAAGGGCGCTTCTGTTTCATCAACAGGAAGATTGAATCGTTGTTGGGCTACAACAGTGAAGAGCTCAACGGAAAGCATTTCCGGCACCTACTTGACGAACAGGACATTGCTCGCGGTACTCATCCCCTCCGAGACCCAAGCGTTACACCTGAAAATCCCCGCACCTTCGAAGTGAAACTCAAAACCCGAGGTAGCCAAAAAGCCAATCGCTATTTCGAGATCACTGCGTTTCCGATTGATCACGGAACCTTGCCTCTGGGGGCCGATTTCAATGCCCGCACCTCTGGTCCCAAGGCGCGGTTTTACGGCACCGCGAGAGACGTGACTGAACGCAAGGAAGCGGAAGCCTTCATAAATTTCCAGGCCTACCACGATTTGTTAACCCGGTTGCCCAACCGGGCACTGTTCACCGACCGGTTGAGCCTTGCAATCACCCAAGCAAGTCGCAGCAAACAGAAACTCGCAGTCATGTTTCTGGATCTGGACCGGTTCAAAGTAATTAACGATACGTTAGGCCACGCCATGGGTGACGTTTTGTTGCAAGTGGTCACCCAACGTCTGGAAAGTTGTCTCCGCAAAGGTGACACACTTTCACGATTTGGCGGTGACGAGTTCACACTGTTGCTGCCCGCCATTAACAGCAGTAACGATGCCCGGCGTATTGCCAAAAAACTGATTGATGCCCTCAAAGCACCCTTTCAATTGGGCGAACACGAAGTCTTTGTCGGAGTTAGTATCGGCATCTCCCTTTACCCGGAGGCCGGCACCTCAATGGATCAGCTGATCCAGAACGCAGATATTGCCATGTATCACGTAAAGGCCCGGGGCAAGGATGGCTACCGCTTTTACAGCGAATCCATGAACATCGACACCGTCAACCGTCTCAGTCTGGAAAGGGATCTCAGGCAGGCTCTCGAGAACAACGAACTGCGGGTTTACTACCAGCCGCAAGTTTGCGCCAAAAGCGGACGCATTGTGGGACTGGAGGCGCTGGTTCGCTGGCAACACCCGGATCGAGGACTGCTCTACCCCAAAGATTTTCTTCCATTGGCCGAAGAAACCAAACTGATTGTAGCGCTTAGCGAGCAGGTACTGGCCCAGGCGTGCCGGCATGTCAAAGGGTGGATATTGGATGGCAACAGGGATTTGAGGCTGGCAGTAAACATGTCGCCGATTCAAGTAGAGCACCCGCGATTTGTCGAAAACCTAATCAGGCAACTCAAAAATGAAGAGTTCCCAGCCAGCCATCTGGAAATCGAAATTACCGAAAATGTCATTATGAATGACCTTAAGCAGATCAGCCAAAAGCTCCAACAACTGGCCGACCATGGAGTCCGCATTGCAATCGATGATTTCGGTACCGGCTATTCTTCGCTGAACTACCTTCACCAGTTGCCTATCCACACGTTAAAAGTAGATCAGTCGTTTATCCGCGGAATTGGAAATGGAGAAGACGACGCCTGCATCGTCAATGCTATCGTGGCCATGGCTCACGGCCTGAGGTTGGACATTATTGCAGAAGGCGTAGAAACAGATGCGCAACTGGCTTATTTGAGAGGGCTTGGCTGCCAGCAGATACAAGGCTTCCTCTACGGTCCTGCTCAGCCCCCCGAAGCCATTTCAAGGATGTTGGATGGTCAGCGAGTAAGAGCCGTAGTCTGACGAATGTCCCATCAAGGTGGTAAAAACAGCTGTTATTGAAAATAATGGCCAAATCGAACATTAAAAGGATTAGATTAGCGGTCCAATCCAAAAATCATCACTATCAAGGACTAACGTGTCAGTACCCTTTACCGGTGAGCCGCTGTTCGATACTGCTCACTATCTTGAAGATCTGTCAGACTTTCATTGCCACCCATCCATACCGACATTTCTGGCGTCTCTACCGCAGCCCTTGACTACACTGCGCGATGATTATGAAATTAGTCGCCAATTTCTGATGAAATACGCCGATGTGCCGGGAACGTTTTCACGCTTTCGTGGTGAGGTTCAGCGTTTTCTGAATTATCTTTGGGTAACCACCAAACGCACGTTGGCGCAAACCGATGCCGATGTTGTGACCGCGTATTTCAAGACCTTGAAGAATCCACCCCATAGCTGGATTGCCCGCGGTGTATTTTCGGCTTTCACCCATGCCAACGGTTTACGCCTACCAAACCGCCAATGGCGTCCGTTTGCGCTGCGCTCCAGCGATGAAAACGCCGTTTACAATGCCAGCCAAGCAAGCCTGAACGCCAGTCGAACGGCTTTACAAACATTCTTTAAATATCTGGTTTACCGACAATATCTGCTAACAGACCCGCTTAGCGACTTACGCCGCCGTGATCGTCGCGCCAAACCGCAAATGGCCAAAGATCTCGAAGTCGCTGTGCGCCGGCTAACCGATTGGCAGTGGTCCTGGTTGCTAGAAACCTTGGTTACCGAAGCAGATCAAAACCCCAAATGTGAACGACATTTGTTTGTGATTGTTACCATGAAATCGTTGTTTCTTCGGGTTGGCGAGTTGGCGCCGCGTCCTCTTGACGATGGCGCAGACCGGATTCCAGTTTTTGGTGATTTCCGCCGGAAAGTCATTCAGGGCGAGCAATATTGGTCGTATTTTGTGTTTGGTAAAGGCGACAAAGCCCGTTCAGTCACCCTACCCGATGCCTATCTCCCTTACCTGAAACGTTGGCGTGCCTACTTGGACTTACTATCGCCTATGCCAGACCCGGGCGATTATCACCCTATCCTACCCTCAACCCATGGCATAGCGCTGGGCAAACGTCAGGTTCAACGCATTTACGAGCAGGCCGTTATGTTCGCTGTTACGCGAATGGAGGAAGCCGGTTTTGTCGACGAAGCCCGACAGCTTGAAGCGATAAGGTCAGAAACCCATTACCTGCGCCACACCGGCGCCAGCCAGGCGATCGAATCCGGCGCGGATATTCGCCACATCAGTGAAGAACTCGGCCATGCCAGCGCGGCTTTTACCGAGTCGGTTTACGTTAACTCGGATCAGGCCCGCAAGCGGTTTCAAGGCCGCGAGCGAAAAGTATGAGAAAAGTTGAGGGTTTGTAACCCCCCTATTTCTTTCCAAGGCATGATTGGAGCCCGTCCGCGATCTCGATCAATAAGTCTGGGTACAGGTTGGCGCCGGTCGCCAGGCCTGATCCTAATGGGTCAATAACTCCAGACGTGTTAACACCCGTTCCGCCAAAAACCGCTTTAACGATACCTGGGTTGTATTGTGGCTCAGTGAACACACAGCTTACGTCTAAATTTGTCACAACTGCTCTGATTTCTGCAATCCGGGCCGGGCTTGGTTTTGATGCATCCCCGATCGAGATTGCCCCTGCTGCCAGAATGCCAAAGCGTTTTTCGAAATATTGGTAAGCATCATGGAAAACAATGAATTGTTTATTTTCGAGTTGCGCTATGGTGATTTCAATACGACTGACCGCAGCATCAATGTCAGCTTTTCCAATCGCTGAATTTTCAAGGTACTGAGCGGCATTTTCAGGATCTTCTTCAGCCAGAGCCGCTGCGATCACATCAAGCCAGACCTTTCCGTTGGCGGGGTCTAACCACGCATGCGGGTCAGTACCACTGTGTTCGTGATGATGGCCTTCATTATGCTCATCGTCTTTCTCTTTCCCATCTTGGAGGTCATCATGAGTGTCGTGTTCACCCTCCTTTTCCTCGTCGTGATCGCTATCACCATGAGCATCGAAAGTGGCTCCTTCTCTGAAGGCATAGGTCGTTGTGCCCATCGCCTCCAACAACTCGACTTTCGTTGAATCGGGAGACAGTTTATCCAGAGACCTTTCAAGCCAGGGTGTCAGGCCCTCTCCTACCCAGAACACGACGTCCGCTTCCTGTAGTGCCCGAGCTTCCGACGGGCTGAGCGAATAGTTATGCGGCGAAGCGCCAGACTGAACAAGCAGATCCGGTCTGCCTACTCCAGCCATTACCTGCGACACGAGGGAGTGAATGGGTGTGATGTCAGTCGCAACATTGGGCACAGCATTTGCACTAAACGGCAAGGTCGCTATAAACGCGGTAGCCATTAATTTTTCCCGCTTACTCATGTTCTTTTTGCCTTTTCTTAATGGAAGCTTTATTGCTTTAATGATATGTTATAACATCCTATTTAACTAGAAAAGAGGTTTATGTTGTGAAAGCTGAAAAATGCTTCAGACCTGCGCGGATGTGTGTGACCTGTTTTCAATGGAAAAACAAATGAGAGTCCTTGCCACCAAAAACCTGTCCGTCAGTTTTGGCGGGAACCAAGTATTGAAAGATATTAATATCCATATAGAGCAAGGCGAAATTGTGACGATTATCGGGCCGAACGGGTCAGGAAAATCGACGCTTCTGCGCGCGATTATCGGTGCCCAGGTACCTACGTCCGGCAAGGTTGAAATTACCAGTAAGCAGATTATTGGCTACGTACCACAACGCCTCAATATCGATGAAACCCTCCCAATGACGGTCTATCGGTTCCTATCGCTGCCCAGGCGCCAGCAACCAGGTGACATGGACGCTGCTCTTCAGCAAGCGGGGTTGTCCGGCCTTGGCAAACAGCCGTTAAGTACTCTGTCCGGAGGGCAGTTCCAGCGCGTTTTGCTGGCCCGAGCCCTAATAGAGAAACCGAGTCTGCTTTTGTTGGATGAGGCCACCCAGGGGTTGGACCATTCTGGCTCAGCAGACTTTTACCGACAGATTGAGCGGGTGCGGCAGGAACTGGGTTGCGCCATCCTGATGGTAAGCCATGAGCTGCACACTGTGATGCGAACATCAGATCGCGTTATCTGCCTTAATGGCAGCATTTGTTGCGAAGGCGCGCCTGAGGTTGTTAAGGTCGCCCCCGAATATCGATTATTATTTGGCCTCGATGATGCCGAAATGTTCGCTAGTTACCACCATCATGACCCTGCGACTCCCCGGCACGAGGAAGCGATTTAATGTTCGAAGACTTTATGTTCCGTGCTACCCTTGCCGGCCTTGGTGTCGCAATCGCCGCAGCGCCGCTTGGCTGTTTTATTGTTTGGCGGCGTATGGCTTTTTTCGGCGATGCAACCGCACATGCCGCCATTTTAGGGGTAGCTTTGTCACTTACGTTATCCATGCCAATATTTGCAGGGGTTTTGGTGGTATCGCTATTAATGGCTCTGGCCGTTACAACTCTGAGTGAACGCGGTTACGCCATGGATACTCTGCTTGGTGTCTTGTCGCACTCTTCGCTGGCGTTCGGCCTGGTGGCAGTTTCATTTTTGTCGGGTATCCGCATCGACCTGATGGCTTATCTGTTTGGTGACATCCTGTCTGTAGGCACCCTTGACCTTGGCGTGATTTGGGGCGGTGCTGCACTGGTTCTCACGTTGGTTTGTTGGCGCTGGTCAGCTCTGCTTACATCAACCGTTAACCCTGAACTCGCTTGCGCAAGTGGCATTTTACCTAAGCGAGAGAAAATGATTCTCACCTTATCGTTAGCGGTTGTTGTAGCTGTCGCCATCAAAGTTGTGGGTGTATTGCTGATTTCCGCCATGCTGATCATACCGGCAGCGACCGCTCGACCCTTTAGTAGAACGCCAGAAGCAATGGCTATCATTGCAGCGATTATCGGGTGCGGTGCCTCACTTGCCGGCTTGCAAGCGTCTTACCTAATGAACACCCCGACAGGCCCAACAATCGTTTGTACTGTTGCAGTGCTCTTCGGTGTGTCCAGCGCTTTCCGATACTTCATCCAGCCACAAAAAACTCATGCCTGACCGGCGATTCTGAGCAGCTCGCGGAGACAGTTCATAACTATGTTATTTCGACACTTTTTTACACGTACCCACAAGATCATTCTTTCCTTGGCAATTTTTTTCGTTGCCGTCGCCCTATTAATCCAACTGGACAACCCAGACACCCTGAATGCTAAGCCAGATAGGAATTTGGCCGCCGTGTCTCAGCCCACATCTCTGCAATCTCTGCAATCTCCGCAATCTCCGCAATCTCCACAATCTCCACAATCTCCACAATCTCCACAATCTCCACAATCTCCGCCGGCCAGCGAGCCTGAAACACAGAGTTACCTAATCAAAAAGGGAGATACCCTGAGTGACATTTTCGAATCAAAAGGTATTCCTGCGTCTGTGCTGCACCAGGTTCTTGAAGCTGACGTCGAGTATCTATCCCTTGAAACACTGCAACCCGGAAAACGGGTCACGTTCAAGTACGACAGACACCGAGCGCTTGAGGCATTAGTACTGCGCATTGATGCGGCCAGAACCATTACCTTTGCCATCCAGGACGATGGCGCATTTGTTGCCCGCAAAGAGGAATCCGAGACCCATTGGTACTCTGCCATTACCCGCGGGGCTATAAAGGGAAGTTTTTATGCCTCTGCTGTCAAGTCTGGACTCAGTGACGCCGAGGTGGCGGAGGTGGCTAACCTTCTAAAAAGCAAAATTGATTTTCGGCGCGACCTCAGGTCCGGGGATACTTTCACTGTTATCACGGGTCGCGAGATGACTCACGATTCGCCAACAGGCCGCCAACGAATTGAAGCGGTATCCCTGCTCCGCGGGCTTAAAGCCTACAACGCGTTTCTCTTCGACGATGGCAACTACTATAACGAGACCGGCGAGAGCGTTTTGCTGGCTTTTTTGCGTTGGCCCACCGAAAAACGTTTCAGAATAAGTTCCTCGTTCAGTTCTGATCGTCTCAACCCGATTACCGGTAGACGATCACCCCATAACGGTGTCGATTTCGCAACACCTGTTGGAACACCCATTGTAAGCACCGGCGATGGCGTCGTTTCGCGTGTTGGCAACCATCGCTTTGCCGGGCGGTATATCGATATCAATCACAGCGGAACCTTTGAAACACGCTACCTCCACTTGAGCAAAGTTCTGGTTAAACAGGGTCAAAGAATAAAGCGGGGCCAAAAAATAGCACTAACAGGCAATTCGGGGCGCTCAACAGGGCCCCATCTGCATTTCGAGTTTCATGTGAACGGCCAACCCGTTGATCCGCTGACCGCGGATATTCCGACGGCCGCCAAAGTGCCTGACGTCAAACTTGCTTCCTTTAAAGCACAAGTCAGCAAACAACTGGCGTCCATGCAGTCCCAAATCAGCTTAGATGTTATTTTGGCAACCGGTTCGCCGCAACCCACTCGAACCACTAAAGAAAATGAGGGGCTTCACGACATCAACTGACGCAGGCCTTACAGGCTAGAAGGCTCGCTTCGAAGCCTTCAAAAACCATTTCGTCATTGTCGATGCCTTCGATGCAACTCTCCTTGGCCTCGTCCAACTCCACCTCAGTTAACGCCTGGTCGCTGAAGTTATAGCCAAAAACACCGTCTGACGTAATGAATATGGCTTTTACCCTCTGTGGGGTAAGACCGGAAAAGAACGCAAACAACCGGCCTCTATCAAACAAAATGCTGGCGTGAAAACGCCAGCCAATCGACGTAAAACCATCAGCCTGTTTTTTGATTGTCATGTAATCACCAGCAGCCAAGGGCCTGTGATCTGGGCGCTCTGTGGATTCGTGTTGCCCAAAGGCGTTTTTTGATAACGCGGGCATCGTGAAGCGCCGGGGAGGGTCAGGCTCGAACGTTGCGTGGGCAGAAGGGGCCGAAAGGGCCTTGAACGGAATCTGCCCGAAACGCACGCGATACAACGGTTTTTCGTGACAGGATTTTTCCACAAGGTAAGCATTCAAGGAAGAAAAGTCTTCATCTGTGCACTGATCGGACTTACTTGCCACGATTACATCGGCTACCGCAATTTGCTGGATGAAGGTGGCGTTTGAGGTATAACGCGAATCTCGTGTGCGCCGGGGGTCTACCAGGGTCAGCGTCGCTCTCAAATCAATAACGGCGGCGTAATGCGGCTAGCTCAGCGACTCAATCACCTCCTGCGGGTGCCCCAACCCCGTCGGTTCGATGAGCAACCGGTCTGGTTTTGCGTCCATCAATAATCTGTTCAACGCCATTTGCATGGGCAAACCTGAAACGCAACACATGCAGCCGCCGGGTACCTCACGGATAAAAACGCCAGTTTGAGCGCCCTGGCCTCCAGCCATCAAACCGCCGTCGATACCTATTTCGCCGAACTCATTGACCAATACCGCCCAACGTTCATTGGCAGGCTTACTGGCCAACAGATGCAAAATTGCAGTGGTTTTGCCCACCCCCAAGAATCCGGTGATGATATTGGTTGGCACTGCTTTGGTTATTTTCATACTTGCACTCTCGTTAATACTGCCGGCTCAGGGGGCGCTTCCTATGAAACCTTCCGCTGTTTTTTCAGTCTCAATGCAGCCGTTTTTGTCGTCGTCTGTTTCTCGGGCCGCTTCATTCCTTTCCAGGCTTTGATTTCCGCCCGTGTGCGGCCGCAACTCCGGCAGACGCCGCCGTCCAATTGACAAACAGAATTACAGGGGCTTTCTATTTCCTTCGCCATGGGGGTTATGTGCCTGTGAATAGTCAGGTGTTGCTCTTCCTAATGTCTGGAGCGCCGTAACTGCGTCAGCCGTGCTAACCAGTTACCCTTTTGGGAGTTCGTGCAAGCTTCCTCGCTGTCGAACTGAAGACAATCAGAAATTATCCCTCGGTCCAGGCCGGTTTGTTCAAGCGCGTCAAGGGTCCGCTCATGCGCGTACTGTTTAAAACCATCGACAAGCGCGTACTCAAGGTTAGCCCGGGTATCGAAAATCCAGGTCACCCGAAGGCCCGCCGGAAACTGATGTGTACCGTTATCGTGGGTTAACCAACAAAAGCCGGGTACTTCAGCTTCTGCGGCCTCGCAGGCTTCGGTAAGCGCCACAACGAACTGGCGTTCCATGTGTTTAAGTTCACGTTTATTAGGCTTCATAGTGTTATACAGTAACATGATGAACGGGTCAGATTCGCGTTAATCAAAAAACAAGGAGCCTCTGTGTCCACCAGCGTCGAAATGAGCGGCATTCACCTTACCTATCCAACGGATTCAGGTGCTGTCGCTGTGCTCAATAACGCGTCACTCAAGGTTCCACCCGGCGAGACCCTGGCGATTATGGGCCCATCTGGAAGCGGCAAGACCTCCCTGCTTCTGCTTCTTTCTGGTCTTGAGCGCCCAGACAAGGGCGAGATCCTGATTGGTAGCCAGCGCCTTGGCGACATGGACTCAGATGCACTGGCCGACTGGCGCAGCAAACACCTGGGCATTATTTTTCAGTCGTTTCATTTGCTGCCGGGCCTCAGCGCGCTGGGTAACGTCAGCCTACCGCTTGAAATTGCCGGGCAAGCCCAAGCCCGTGAGCAAGCGAGTGCCATGTTGGAAGCGGTTGGGCTGAGCCATCGATTGCAGCACTATCCAGCACAGCTGTCTGGTGGCGAGCAGCAGCGTGTAGCGATTGCCAGAGCACTGGTACATCAGCCGAGTTTGCTGCTGGGTGACGAGCCTACTGGCAATCTGGACCAGGAAACCGGCGAGAAAGTGCTTTCGCTGCTATTCGACCTGCATAAGAAAAGCAAGTCTACACTGGTGCTGGTGACCCACGACAAGCGTGTCGCGGAGCGCTGTCAGCACAGGGTTCAGATGGACGGAGGGCACCTCTATGAAATCTGAAAAATCCACCAGACCGTTCTGGATGCTAACATTCGCGATTTCGGATCTACGCTCGCGTATCTCTGCGCTCAAGGTTTTTCTGGCCTGCCTCATATTGGGCATTACCTTGGTGGCTGCCACGGCCAGTCTCTACCGGGTTATCGAGCAGAGTCTACTAGCGGATACCCGCACGCTTCTGGGCGGCGACGTCGAGTTAGAAGCCAGTGAGCCTCTGCCGGATGAAGTGCTTGCATGGATCCGTGCAACGGGCAACCTTTCGCTGGTTCGAGAGCTCGACACTATGGTCAATGGAGTGGCGGTCAGTGGGGTAACCGTCAGTGGTGCTGATGAAGCGGGTGATGATAGCGGCGCAAGCTTTGTCAGAGCCGAGATACTGATTCCTGATGCCGCCTATCCGCTTTACGGCGAGCTACAACTGATGCCGGACCAACCACTGGCAGAACTCACAGCACGCAAAGATGGTCTTTGGGGGGCCATTATTGACCCTATGCTCGCTGAGCGTCTGGGCCAGTCCGTTGGCGATCAAATTCAGATTGGCGCTGCAATCTTTCGCATCAGCGGCCTTATTCAGCTGCAGCCGGATCGTAGCTTGATGGCCAACTGGCGCGGTTTGCCGATCATGATTTCCGAAGCAGCGGTAGAGGCAACCGGGCTGATTCGGCCTGGTAGCCGTGTTGATTACGAATACCGGGTTCAGACTGACCGCGACCTGGACGTCTGGCTGAATGAATTCGAGCAGGCGTTTCCCAAAACCCGCTGGGATACCACAACCTTTGCCGAGCGCAGCGAGCGCCTGTCTGAACGGCTTGACCAGATCGCAACGGCACTCATTCTGATCGCATTTACTACGCTGTTCATTGGCGGCCTAGGTGTCGCCAACAGCATCCACGCCTACCTGACCGAGAAGCTTGGCACCATCGCCACACTGCAAACTCTCGGTTTACGGCGCAGGCCTTTGGTGGCCATTTACCTTCTTCAGATCGGCCTGTTGGGCAGTCTGGCAGGCATCATCGGCGGCGCCATCGGGTTGGCACTGTCTGCTGCTGCACTTGGTTTAGCCGGCGATGCCTTTGCGCTGCCCGGATCTGGCGATACTGGAATGACTGGCCAGTGGATAGCACTTTGGCTTGCGCCATTGCTGTTGAGCTGGCTATTTGCCGTGCTGACGGCCTATGTTTTCGCACTTCCGGAGCTGGCCAGAGCACTCGCTGCGTCGCCGGCCGGGCTGTTCCGAGGCCGGGTTCAGGCGGCCAGTCATGAGCCTCGCAGCTGGCGGGTAGCGAGTTATATTCTGCTAGCGGTCTACATTGCGGCCACTCTACTCTGGTTGCCCTCTCCGCAACTGGGGCTTCTTTTTTTGCTGGCTGTCGTTCTGCTCTGGGGTTTACTTGAAGGTTTGATCAAAGGACTGCAACGCGCTGCCAGGGCGCTGGAAAACCGCGGCTTTGCCGGTCGAAATTTTGCCCGCCGATTGGCGCTGGCCAATTTGCACCGGCCAGATTCACCCTTGCGGGCAACCCTGCTCTCGCTGGGTACAGCGCTGACACTTGTGGTGGCTTGCACTCTGCTTGTGGGCACCCTACTTCGAGCGTTGGAATCCACAATACCGACTGAAGCCCCTGCCCTGATTCTGTATGAGGTTTTTTCTGATCAGATTGACCCGCTCAAGACTGGCCTCGAAGCCCTTGATCCGGCCAGCCGGATTGAACTCCTGCCACTGGTTCGTGGCCGCCTGGCAGCGATCAACAACGAGCCAATCGCGGCTGTTCTGGCAGACAACGCGCAAGCCAGACGCGAGGCCATGGGTGATGAGTACAAGTTCAGTTATTTGTCAGGAAATCCGGAAGATCTAGAGTTGGTCAGTGGTAACTGGTGGTCGTCACCGGCACCAGAGGGTGAACCCGCCTTCATGGCGATGGAAGATCGAGAAGCCCATCAGCTCGGGCTGACAGTAGGAGATACAGTCGAATTTCAGGCTGAGGGCCAGACAATTGCTGCTGAAATCAAAGCCATATACCAGCAAAAAGGCCTTCAAACCCGATTCTGGTTCGAAGGCGTTCTACAGGATGGCGCGCTGGACGAATTGGTTGGCAGGTACGTGGGCGTGGTCTACCAAACCGACTCGGCTGCAAAAACGTCACAGCAGTGGCTCGCCAGAAACATCCCGAATGTAATTACCCTGCGCACGGCCGACTGGCTCGAGACCGCCGGTAACCTGCTGAACAAAGCGACAGCCGGGCTCGCCACCGTTGCTTTAGTAAGCCTGACGGCAAGCCTTCTTGTGCTGTCCAGCGTTGTCAGTGTCAGCCGCAGGCGACAGCTTTACGAGGCCAACCTGCTTTACTGCCTTGGCGCCAGACACCAAGCTATCTGGCAGTCAATGCTAATGGAAACCGGGTTACTTACCTTGCTCTCTACCTTTTTCGCAACTGTACTCGGAGCGCTGATTGCTATTCCACTGGCGAGCCTGTTGTTAAAACTTCCAGCAGGCGATCTGTGGTGGCTTGGCGCGCTAGTGGCGGGCGCCGTTAGTTCGATTGCCTTGCTGGCCGGCCTGCTACCGACACTGCGGGCGCTGAGGCTGAACCCGGCCCTGCTGCTGCGGGAAGGTTGAGAAGATACCCTCAACTAGCAATCAAGCGAACAATAATGGCGCCTACCATAATCAGAGTCAGCCATTTCACCCACTGTGCACCCCGTGGCCCAACATTGACCTTCACCGCAATGATCGCTCCGACAATATTACCTGCGGCCAGGGTCAAGCCCATCGCCCAGCGTACTTGTCCGCTGCCTGCGAATATCGCCAGAGCAGGGATGGTATAGAGAAGAATAATAAAGACTTTGAGCACGTTCACCTGAAGTAGATCTATTTTTAGCATACGGTGCAGCGCGACGATAAACAGCGCCCCGACCCCCACCTGAATAAATCCACCGTAAAGACCCACCACAAACATCGCGGCATAAATCACCGGGCCTAGTCGCTCGGGGGTTAACGGACGAGTGTCCAGCTTGGGAGCGGGGAGCAGCAAAAATGTCGAAGTGGCGATCATGGCAGCAACCAGAACGAATTCAAAAACGGCTGCAGAAACGTCTGTTGCCAGCCAAGCTCCAAGCAATGACCCCAGCACGGCAGGCACCGCTAGCCGCAAACCAATACCCAGCTGGCCATGCCCGTTACGGAAAAAACTGCCAACGGCGGTCATGCTCTGCAACGTTATAGCGACTCGATTGGTGCCATTAGCAACCTGAGGCGGCAGGCCCAGAAATATTAGCAAAGGCAAGGTGAGCATTGAGCCGCCGGCGGAGAGTACGTTAATAAAGCCGGCGAACCCGCCCAAGGCAGCCAGCAAAACCATTTCAATGAGTGTCATTCGATAACCGTATCAGGATTGAACCAAAGGTGTGCAAGCTAACGTCGCACAGGATTTGTAACTGCTCTTGGCTTGAGCGTTTGACGAAAGCATAACCGAGGCTGAGACAGCAAAGCTAATTGTCGATTATATAAAACGCCTGTTGGTTATAATCTAGGTGCATTGCGATACCGTTGAAGATTAAATCTAGACCCCAAAAGCCGTCGCTGCCATGCTAAGGGAGAGCAAACTCACGTTTAACCGACGAATCGCTAATAACACCGCCGGCAAAGACCGGTATAACATGGCTAAATGACAAAAAATTGATGCTGCAGGATATTACGAATGACCTTCGCACGTATTACCGGCACTGGCTCGTACTTGCCGGACCAGATTGTGACCAATAAGGATCTAGAAAAAACCGTGGACACCACGGATCAGTGGATCCGTGAACGAACAGGCATTGAACAGCGCCATATTGCAGTGAAAGGTCAAACCACGGTTGACCTGGCCGAACAGGCTGCCTTAAGAGCCATCGAAGCCGCCGGAATAGACGCTGCGGATATTGATCTGATCGTGTTCGCTACTTCTACGCCTAATAAAATATTCCCAAGCTCCGCCTGTATTTTACAGGCACGCTTGGGCATTCGAGGTTGTCCCGCTTTTGACATTCAGGCTGTGTGCAGCGGTTTTGTGTACGCACTGGCCACCGCGGATAAATTCATCAAAACGGGAACCAGCAAAAAAGTGCTTGTCATTGGTGCCGAGGTATTCTCTCGTATTATCGATTGGAGCGATCGCGGTACCTGCGTGTTGTTCGGCGATGGTGCCGGTGCGGTTATTCTTGAAGCCAGCGATGAAACTGGGATTTTGTCCACCCACCTGCACGCCGATGGCAGCTATGAAAAGCTTCTTCACGTGCCATGTGGTGTCGCTGAAGACCCTGAAAAGTTTAAGGCCGGCCTTGGCTATGTGGAAATGAAGGGTAACGAAGTCTTCAGGATGGCGGTGAATACACTGGGTAAAATTGTTGATGAAACCCTTGCTCACAACAACATGAAAAAATCGGATATTGATTGGCTAGTGCCTCACCAAGCCAATATGCGCATTATCGCCGCGACCGCTAAAAAACTGAACATGCCAATGGATCAGGTTGTAGTGACCGTTAACAAACATGGTAATACCTCAGCAGCGTCTATCCCGCTGGCCCTTGATGAAGCTGTACGTGATGGCCGGATCAAGCGTAACGAGGTTGTTTTGCTGGAAGCTTTTGGCGGCGGTTTTACCTGGGGGTCTGCGTTATTACGGTTTTGAGTGGCAGCATTTAAAAAGCTGGCTTAAGCTTATACCCGATGTGCATCAAGAAAAACAAAAGGAAGAAATGATGAGAATGTCACCTCGGGATGCCCAATCTATGACAACCCAACCTGCGAGCCTCAGCCGCAGACGTTTACTGGTTGGCAGCGCAGGCGCCATGGCCTGAGCGAAAACACCCGTTACATAACCGCCACGGTTGGCGAAACTCTGGCTAAGGGTTTAGACCCGAAAATCTTGATATATGGAAGGTCTGTGCCCGTCCGAGCTCTGAATCCGGTTCTAAGCAGTAACGGCCAAACTCGGAGCCCGCACTTATCGCCGGCTCCGGGGTTTTTTGTCCCTATTTAATCGGATGTACCTCTTCCTCCTCTCTTGCTTATTCCAAAAGTTTATATTTAAGTTATCCTTTATTCTTTCCAGTTTTAACTGAGCTTTGGTAACTTACCCCTCAACACATCATCTGTTTTAGGGGAATGTCATGCAACGTAAACTCAAAGGCCTGGTTACCGGCCTTGCGCTCAGTGCCTCACTTTTTGCACCCGCGGCTGTGTCGGCCGAGCGTGAACTGCTGAACTCATCCTATGACATCGCCCGTGAACTGTTCGCCGCTTATAACGTGCATTTCAATGAATATTGGAATGAGAAGACCGGCGACAACGTTGAAGTCAGCCAGTCACACGCTGGCTCTTCCAAGCAGGCGCAAGCGATTATTGAAGGATTAAAAGCAGACGTGGTTACCTTCAACCAAGTCACCGACATCGACATTCTGCACACCCGTGGCGGCTTGATCCCGGAAAATTGGGCCGAGCGTTTGCCAAACAATAGCTCCCCCTACTACTCCACCATGGCGTTCCTGGTACGCAAGGGTAATCCGAAAAACATTCAAAACTGGGACGACCTGGTAAAAGAAGACGTCGCTCTAGTTATGCCCAATCCGAAAACCTCCGGTAATGGTCGTTACACTTATCTGGCCGCGCTGGGCTACGCCCAAGACACCTTTGGCGACGACCAGCAGAAAATTGATGGATTTCTTCGGGATTTTCTGGGCCAGGTAAAAGTATTTGACAGCGGTGGTCGCGGTGCCACTACAACCTTTATTGAACGCGAAATTGGCGACGTTCTGCTGACGTTCGAATCGGAAGTGCTGAACCTGGTTGATCGCTACGACAACGGCGAATACGAAGTGGTTACTCCCAAGGTCAGCTTTCTGGCCGAGTTCCCGGTTACCTGGATCGACGATTACGTTAAGCAGAACGGCACTGAAGACCTCGCCAAAGCCTACCTTGAGCACCTTTACAGTGAAGACGCCCAGCGCCTGCTGGCCGGATTCAACTATCGTGTGCACAATGAAACCGTCAAAAAAGAAACGGCTGACCGCTTCCCGGACGTGAAATTACTGCCCATTGACGCCATTGCCGGCAGCTGGGAAAACGCCACCAAAGAGCACTTTGCCAGTGGCGGAAAACTTGACCAACTGCAGCGTCGTAAGTAATCAATGTCCTCTGCCAATCAGGCCAGCGTTGCGAAATCACAGCGCTGGCTGCTGACTAAGGGCCGCAGTAAGCGGGTATTGCCGGGGTTCGGTTTGAGCCTCGGCATTTCGCTGTTTTTTATCAGCCTGGTTCTGCTATTACCGCTGACAGGACTGGTTATTGAAGTGTCGGCCATGAGCCTTAGTGAATTCTGGTTTGTAATCACTGATCCGCGGGTTGTGGCCTCCTATAAAGTAACCGCGCTGGCCGCATTAGCGGCGTCACTGTTTAACGGTGCCTTTGGCTTACTGTTGGCGTGGGTTCTGGTGCGCTATGAATTTCCCGGAAAACGCCTGATTGATGCAGTGGTAGATCTACCCTTTGCTCTACCCACTGCCGTGGCCGGTATTACTCTCGCAACACTGTTCGCCGCAAACGGCTGGTATGGGCAATTTTTGACCAAACTGGGTATAGAAGTCGCCTTCACGCCCGTGGGCATTGTAGTGGCCATGGCGTTTACCAGTCTTCCGTTTGTGGTGCGCACTGTGCAGCCGGTTCTGGAAGAGCTGGCACCCGAAGATGAAGAAGCCGCTGTAAGTCTTGGCGCCAGCGACGCCCATGTATTTCGCCGAGTCATTTTTCCCGCGCTATGGCCGGCATTGGTCACCGGTGTGGCATTGTCGTTTACCCGCAGCCTTGGTGAGTTTGGCGCGGTTATCTTCATTGCCGGCAACATGCCCTACCTCAGTGAAGTCACCAGCCTGATGATTTTTATCCGCCTGCAGGAGTATGACTACGCCGCGGCCAGCGCGATCGCCTCGGTTATCCTGCTGGCATCACTGCTGCTGCTGTTTGCCATTACGGTATGGCAAGCGCGTTATCTCAAACGTCTGGAAGGACGCTAGCGCCATGGCAAGCACCCGAGCCCGTTCCACACGTTCCTTACAACACCGCCGTGTTGGCGACAGCCCGGCCATAAAGTGGTTGCTAATTGGCATCGCCATCGCGGTCACTTTTGGCCTTTTAATTATGCCTCTGGTGGTTATTTTTACCGAAGCCCTGAGCTCCGGATGGAGTACGTTCGCTGACAACCTGCTGGACGAGTACACCCTCCACGCCATCGGACTGACTTTGTTTGTGGCCGCATTGACAGTGCCGCTAAACCTGGTGTTTGGTGTGGCGCTGGCCTGGCTGGTCACCCGGTTTCGTTTTCCCGGCCGTAAACTTCTGATCACCCTGATTGATATCCCGTTTGCGGTGTCGCCAGTTGTGGCTGGTTTGCTGTATCTGCTTCTGTACGGCCGTAATGGCTGGATTGGCAGTTGGCTGGCGGACTATGACATTCAGCTGATGTTCTCTTGGCCCGGCATTGTGATGGTAACGGTGTTTGTGACCTGCCCGTTTGTTGCCCGCGAGTTGATTCCGCTTATGCAACAGCAAGGCAGCGAGGAAGAAGAGGCCGGCGTGGTACTTGGCGCATCGGGTTGGAGAATATTTCGTACCATTACACTGCCCAATATCAAATGGGCGCTTATCTACGGCGTTGTGCTGACCAACGCTCGGGCAGTAGGCGAGTTCGGTGCGGTGTCAGTGGTTGCGGGTAATATTCGCGGGCAAACCAACACCCTGCCCCTACACGTGGAATTGTTGTACCAGGATTATAACGTTGTTGGCGCGTTCACCAGCGCTTCACTATTGGCCGGCATTGCCGTGTTTACGTTGGCCGCTAAAGGTTTTGTGGAATGGCGGCAGGCTCGTACCCTGATCCGCCTGCAAGCACAGGAGACTGTTTAATGAGTATTACCGTTGATGGCATCAACAAGCGCTTTGGCAAGTTTCAGGCGCTGAATAACGTCTCTCTGGATATTCCCGAGGGCAAACTCACCGCTTTGCTGGGCCCTTCCGGTTCGGGCAAAACGACCCTGCTGCGCATTATTGCCGGGCTGGAGTCTGCAGACAGCGGGCAAATCTCGTTTTCAGGCAAGGATGTTACCGGGCTTCACGTGCGCGATCGCAACATCGGTTTTGTGTTTCAGCACTATGCTCTGTTCCGCCACATGACCGTGGCACAGAACATTGCTTTCGGCCTGGATTCTCTGCCGCGCAAACAGCGCCCGACAAAAGCGGGTATTCAGAAGCGCGTTAGTGAGCTGCTGGAAATGATTCAGTTACCCCACCTGGCCCAACGCTACCCGGCGCAATTGTCCGGTGGTCAGAAACAGCGGGTGGCATTGGCCCGCTCGATTGCAACCCAACCGAAAATTCTACTCCTGGATGAACCCTTTGGCGCGTTAGACGCCAAAGTACGTAAAGACTTGCGCCGTTGGCTGCGCAATCTACACGATGAATTCCACTTCACCAGCATTTTTGTGACCCACGACCAAGAAGAAGCGTTGGAACTGTCTGATCAGGTGGTGGTTATGAGCCAGGGCCGTGTAGAGCAGGTGAATGAGCCCATAGAGCTTTACGCTCGGCCAGAGAGCCGCTTTGTGTTCGATTTTTTAGGCCAGGTAAATGTGATTTCTGGCCAAGTAAAGCGAGGCAGCCTCAGCCAAGGTAATGCTTGGGTAACGGTGCCCGGGGTGCAACACAAGGGAGACGCCCAGCTCTATCTAAGGCCACATGAAGTCCGGCTTGCAACAGCGCCGGTGGCGCATGCCAATTTGCCGCTGCGCATTGAAGCGGTCAGCCTGATTGGCTCGGAAGTACGAGTTGAGTTGCGCCCCGAGGGCTGGCAAAGCGAAGGCTCGAATAACATCTGGGAAGTGGGTATCAGCCATGCTGAATTCAACAGCCAGCGCCCGACTCGCGGCGATCTGCGTTATGCAGTCCCGGAGGTTGGGCATCTGTTTACCGGTAACGACGCTCAGCCCGCAACGGTCAACTGGGCCGAAGCAGAACTGGCACCCCGGGTTCGCTTGATTAGCTGAAGGCTAGTCATACTCAGCCATTGGTTTTTAACCAGTGTGGCGAGCGCCGGGGTGCGCTCCAAAGCCAAATTAATCCGCTCTTGAGGCGCATCAATCAGAACCGTCAAACTCATGGGCTCGTGCCGCCAGTTCGTGCCTTCGTGCACCGACTGCCACGGCAAACCAATCCGCAGATCGCTGCCATCACCTTCAATCACGCCCACATTGCCGCCGATCACCGAATGCAGCAGCTTATTGCCCGCACCGTAGGTGTCCAGTGCAGTTACTGATGCGAAATAATGTAAATTAATCCAGCTGGCAACCACCACCGGGCCACCAAATATGATGGTCAGTACATTTCCATCCTCGTCTGCCTCGGGGTCATAATCGTGGATAAATACCCGGCCACGCAGGTCGCATCCGCGTGACAATGCACGATTGCCAATCCGCATCGCGGCGTTATTGGTCAAACCCCACTTCGGTTGACAACACTCGCGTGCAACCATGCCGAAATCGGCGTTGGCGCTTCCATAAACCGCAAAAACCAGCCGTGAATGGGCAGCTGATCGCATTTTAGCAACGCCTCTATAACCAACATCACAGATGCAAACTGCAACGCCAACGATTGGCATGCCCCGTAGCTCGCGGCGGTCAGCATTCGTGCAAGATGAAAGGTTCCATACTGGTGGTGCAGCAATGGGCAAGTTTGTGTGGGTTACTGGTCCCGTTGGCGTAAGCTGCGAGCAACAGCAGCGACAACGGGACTAGCAGCCAGCCTAACAGGGCAAGCTCTGCAACGAGAGTGGCAACAGGTTCATTCAGCAACTCCTTGAACAGCAAATTAGGCAACCGAGCTAGTTAGCCAATCGTGCATACATTTAAAAAATAGTTTATAAAGAACGTAACATTCAGTTTTTAAGAACGAATAAATGAAACTTAATTACCATCATCTTTACTACTTCTGGGAAGTAGCTCGCACCGGACACCTGACCCGCGCTGCGGAGGCTTTGCACATCTCCCAATCGGCACTGTCTGGGCAAATACGAAAACTAGAGGGTAGTTTTGGTGAAGCTCTGTTTATTCGTGAAGGGCGCCGCCTGAAGCTTTCAGAGGCCGGTCGCGTGGCATTCAGCTACGCAGAAGAAATATTTCGCCAGGGCGCGGAGTTGTCCGCTTTGTTTGAAAGCGGGCACCAACCGGCGCGAGAAACATTAAGGGTCGGTGCTGTTGCGACGCTGTCGCGAAACTTTCAGGAGGGGTTTCTGGCTCCACTGTTAGAACAGGATGATCTGGAGCTCAGCCTACAAAGCGGAGGGCTTGACGATTTACTGCGGCGCCTGTCGGCACATCGGCTAGACCTGGTTCTGTCAAACCAGCCGGTTCAGGGCGACCAACAGAACCCATTTCGCTCTCGCCGCATTGCACGTCAGCCGGTTAGCATTATCGGGCCTCCGAACGCGGCCACCAATGTCATATTCCCTGACTTTCTCCAGGGTTTGCGGCTGATTGTCCCCGGGGCCGAAAACAATATACGCCACGCTTTTGATCAATTCTGCGACTACCACAAAGTACGGCCAAGGCTGATAGCAGAGGTGGACGACATGGCCATGATGCGGCTACTGGCAAGAGACACCCGGTACTTTTCTGTACTACCCCCGGTGGTCGTCCGTGACGAACTAAAAGCCGGAAACCTCGTGGATTACGGTGCCTTGCCCGGCGTTTTCGAAGAATTCTACGCCATCAGCATTCGCCGCCGATTCGAGCCTGTCATTCTGGCTCGGCTGCTGGCCCAGCCGGCAGGCGATTTCCTAAACCAGATTTAGAGTGCTCATCAGCCCCCGCCCATACCGCCGAACAGGCTGGTCAAAATAGCCAGTCCAATAATCCAACCAATCACCGCCGGCCAGAAGTTAACGGATTGCGGTGGCTGCTCGTTCTGCTCGTCTTCCTCGCCCATCATCTCTGGCTCGGGATAATTACGTTCGTCCCGCTGCCGCTCTTTTCCATGGTTGCTCTCCGCTTTGCGCAAGCTCGGCCACTCAAACCAGTCACCCAAAAATGCCGTTACCGACGCCGGAAACACACCATTTTCGGCCATCGGCCGCAATTGTGACTCAAGCCGACCGGCAATGTCAGCACGCAAAACAGGCTGATCGGCAGGAGGCTCACACAAGATAGCCTTCCACACGTCTACATTTTCCGCCCGAATACTATCGTTCAGAAGCGCTTTGATCTGAATAACCACTTCGCGCGCTACTTGCGCTGAATGTGCGTCCAACTCTTTAGATTGATCCGGCCCTTGCTCCAGCTGCGTGTCTATCGCGTTTGGCGGCTTTTTCGCCTCGATGTTGGGGGCCTCTGATGCTGCATCGGTGGCTTCGCGAAAGGCTTGCTCCAAATGCTGCGCTTCATCGCTGTTGGCAAATTTCAGTTGTTGTTGGTAAGCCTGTTCTACGCGCTGGCGATCGGATGTCGGTTCTATTCCAAGTAGGTCCCAGCAATTCATTGCTACAGGTCTCCAATTATTAACGAATGTACATTTACACAAGACAATCAAGCCTTACTGCAATAGCATACGCTTTACGCTATATAAATCGATTACTTAAACCGCACTAAATCACAAGTATAGAGTGACTATCATGGACGTTACGAATTGCTTCTGTTGCCCGAACAGTGATGGTACGTGCTCGCGTTATGCAATAACGCCTTTGCAAATGGCCCCGCGGACGACCGTTGTATGCCGTGCAACCCAGGCTTTCAGCAGCTTTCGGTTATATTTTTCGGCAATCTTGCTGGGAGTCACAATAGCCGTAGCACCCGCCTTGGCTGTCGGTAATGACATTCCCGGTAAAGTTGAGCCATTGCCCGGCTTTTACGGTTTCAGCGATGACATCCCTGAAGTGCTGACCACAACCCGTTTGCGGCAGCCCAAAACCCGGGTGCCGGGCACTACTACTGTTATTGAAGGCGATTTAATACGGCAGCTGGGCATTAACAGCCTGGTTGAGATTTTTCGCTTGGTGCCCGGCATGGTCGTAGGTGAGGTGGGCAGCGGTACACCAGTAACAACCTACCATGGTACCGTGCACTACGAACAAAGGCGCATGCAGGTGCTGATCAACGGGCGCACGGCCCACCGCGCCACGCTGTCGGATATGGACTGGCAAAGCATGCCGATTGCGCTGGAGCTGATTGAACGAATTGAAGTAAGCCGCGGGCCCAACTCGGCCGCGTACGGGATCAATGCGTTCTTGGGCACTATTAACTTTATCGCTCGTGATCCCGGCGATACCGCTGGCACGGAGCTGCGCATTATGTCTGGCTCGCGTGATTATCAACGCACTTTTGCCAGCATTGGCGATGCCACCAAAGACATAGACTGGCGCTTGGCGTTTGAAAAACGCGAGTTCGGAGGGTTCGATTACCAACAAGAACAGGGTGAATTTATACCATTTCATGATGGCCAGAATCTGAACTTTCTGACATTTGACTCACGCTTAAAATTAAAACCAGACTTCAATATAGAATTGCGAGCCGGTGTCACAGATGGTGTTAACGAAGAAGATCAAGTTAAAAGTGGCAGTCTTGGAGCGCAAGCCAATCCGGATATCGACGTACAGGATTTTTATCTAGATAGCCGCTTTAATATCATCCCCTCGGCCGATCATTTTTTCCACGTTCAGATCAGTTTCGAGAACTTTAAACGGCGCCAACGCTGGCCCGTTAGCGTGCCGAAAGAAGCCGTTTTGCCTTTTGTAAACGGTATCTGTTCAAACCCAGCGGGTAGTTCCGTGAACTGCTCAAACTTGACCACCGCGCCTGAATCATTATCAGCTAATCTTAACGCCGATTCAGAAGATTCCCGTTTGGAGCTGGAGCTGCAGGACACGTTGGTTCTGTCTGACACGACCAAACTGGTCTCTGGACTGGGTTATCGTCACGATACCTATCGTTCGGAAACCTTTTTCAATGGCCGCGGCACCAGTGAACAGTACCGAGTTTTCGGCAATTTGGAATATAGCCCTACAAACTGGCTGACCTTTAACGGCGGTGCCAACTGGGAACATACAGACACCACCGGCCAGGGTTACTTTTCCCCGCGCTTGGCGGCCAACCTGATTTTCAATAATCAACATGCGCTGCGTTTTGTTTACTCTGAGGCCGTGCGTACGCCAGACAGCTTTGAACAGAACCCGAATTATGGTTTTGTGCTGCGCAATGTGAATGCCGCGTATGCCAGCGAACTGGAAGGTTATCGGTTGACCACTGGAGACATAGCGCGCGAGAAATTTTCCGATACCCTGGGCGTTGAATTACACGAAGAGAAAATTCGATCTCATGAAATCAGCTACTTTGGCCAGTTTCCTTTGTCACCCGCTTTGCTCACTCTGGAGGTGCGAGGCTTCAAAGACGAAATGCGGGATATGATCAGCGGTGTTATCCAGTTTGAAGAGTGGAACATTGATAACAGCGTAGACATCGACCAGAAAGGTTTTGAAGTAGAAAGTACGCTGGTTTTTCCGTTAACAACCTTGCGAGCCAGTTATGGGTATTTGGATCAGGACACCCGCTACAGCGGTCCGCTAAGCTACAATGGCCAGAGCCTGCGCGAAGAGGAAGCATCGATTAAGCTGAAACTCCTTGAGCGGCTGTCAGTCAGACATTCTGGAAGCATTGCTGCTATTCAAACCTTACCCTGGAATGTGACCGCCGCCAGTGTATTCTATTGGGCAGATGAGTTCCGCAACTCCCAATTTGAACGCTTTGATATACGCCTGGCAAAGCAGATTATTCAGCCACGCTACACTGCGGAACTTGCGTTTGTTATGCAGCACTACCTGAACCGGGAGTTTGAGCTGAGCTCTGATAACAATATTGCAAACCAAAACCAGTTTTTTGTCGAAGCAGGGCTACGTTTTTAATGGACGTTAATAGGTAATGGCTCCCATGTATCGATCGCTCAGCAAGGTGCGTCTGTTCCGGACAACATATTTTATCGCCCTCAGACGATTTGTGGTTGCTGCGTTTTTTTGTTTTATCCTTATGCTGGGCGCCGGCGCTGCTCGCTCAGACATGACGATTCCGCTGATCTATGTGGTGGGTTCGGGCAACGATGTCTTGGACAACTATTTGCTGGATCAAGTTCGTCAGTTGGTTGGTCAAGAAGTAGCTGTTGTGCCGGTTAACGAGTCTGAATCGGCATTAAATCCGGGCATACCCATAGTGACCATTGGCCGTAGAGCCTTTACCACGACGCTGGGCAGATATCCGCAGTCGCCGATACTGGCAACACTGATTTCACAAGAATACTATCGCGCTATAGCCAGTGCGCGTTCGGATAAGGAATCGGAGCGCTCTGTGTCTGCCATTTACTACGACGTGCCTCTGCTCAACCAAGCGCTTACCGGCAAAGCCATACTTCCTCAATCGCGCCGGATTGCCTTATTGGCTACGCCAAAGAGCACTCACCTGTACAGCGAATTGCTGTCGCAGTTGCCAAAGCACAATCTGGAAGCGAAGATGTTTGTTGTAAACAATAGTAGCGAGCTCATACCTGCTTTGGTGCGCGCACTCTATTACGGTGACTTCGTGTTGGCGGCTCAAGACCCCAGTATTTACAATCCAAACACCATTAAACACATTCTACTGACCGCCTATCGGCGCAACATTATGGTGATTGGTCCTAGCCAAGCCTATGTCAAAGCCGGTTCGCTGGCCTCAAGCTACGCGCCCTACTCTGCGGTAGCGCAAGCCTTGGTTAGTGCTCTGGAACAGTGGTTTCAAGAGGGCTTCTTGCCGAAACCGGCGTACCCGACCGATTTTAATGTTCAAATAAACAAGCAAGTCGGACGCTCCCTAAACATTCCTCTGCCGTCAGAGACCAGCGTAAAGGAACAGGTAATAGAGCAGTTGCGTGAACATGCAATGCCCGCCGCTAAAGATGCGGCCGCGAATGCTGAAAATAGAGGAATGTTGCCATGACATCTCGGCCGCGGTCCTCGGAGGCGCACCGTCCACCTGCCAAACTTGCTCGAAAGTTGCTTATTCTTGGCGCGTTGCCCGCTGTTCTGATGTTCGCCGCACTGATGCTGTTTTTTACTTATGTGCGTTTGCAAGACGCCAACGAACGGGTGGCGAAACACAGCCAAATTGTCGCTGACAGCCTGGCATCCGTATTGGAATATGCGGTTGTATCCGGCAACACGAGTGTGCTTAACGACATTATTTCCGAATCTTTACGCCGCAGCCATGCTGACTGGATACGCGTGACAAACGTTCGCGGCGATGTCCTCGGCTTTGTCAGTCACGCCAACGCCGACGCCAGTGATCGCAAGCGGGCCGATGTGGAAGCGCGAATAACGACGTTCGCAGCACCCGCTTTGGACAACAACATTTATACGGCTGAGATTCTTCAAAAACCCCTGAACATGAACGGCTTAGATACCCCTGAGTGGTTCGATCCGGGTTTGAGCTTCGTCGGTGGAGCCTTGCGGGTAGGCAGCGTGAAGGTAGGTGCTGATCCAGACCTTCTGGCCAGCAAGCGCCGTGGCATTCTTTGGACGTCACTGGCTTTGAGTACTGCCCTGCTGCTGCTGACTATGTTTCTGGTTAATTACTTTCTCACCGATATCCTGCGCCCCATTCGTAGCATCGGGCTACGAATTAAAGCCCTCAGCCACCACGACTACAGTGTGAAACCGGTAAATCAATACCGTAATTCTAAAGAACTGATCACCATAGAAATACGCCTAAACGAGCTAGCTCAGCATCTTGAAGAGCAACGAGAGTTGCAGGAACACACCTTGACTCAAACCCGCTCTGCCCTGGAGCAGGCCGAGCGCAACAGCCAAGCCAAATCCGATTTTATGGATATTGCGAGTCATGAGTTACAGACTCCTCTGCGGGCCGTGCTGAGCACTGTCGAACTGATCGAGCGCGTAAGCCTGAGTAAAAGCCAGAGTGAATACCTAACAACCGCCAGTCGCGCTGCGCAGGACCTTTCACTGGTGATAAACGATATTTTGGAGTATTCACGCCTCGATCGTGGTACTGCGGTGCTGCGGTCTTATCCATTTGATTTGCACCAGTTAATTCACAACTGCGTGGCGTCCCACAGACACATCGCAGTGGAAGCCGGATTAACCCTGGATCTCAGCTTTCAATCGGGCTTTCCAGACGTAGCGATGGTGCATGGTGATGCTCCAAAATTGCGCCAGATAATAGCAGGCCTTCTGGATAACTCGATTAAAAGTAGTCACGATGGCAATGTACAGATTGAAGCCTGCCTGAAATCCCTTGATTCCGCAGAGATGCCGGATCATTGGAACGATGCCGATCAACTTCCTCCAGCGGTATTATTGAGCATTGCAGTGTTTAGTACCGCTGCTCAGGCTTTATCGCACAGCCTAGGCGCTAGCTTTGACAACTTTGATGACTTCGACAATGTAGGCCAGGGTAACCTGAGTGGAAACACCGGGTTTATGGGCCTGAGTCTGCCGTTGGTACAACGCCTTATCGAACTGATGGGTGGCCAGCTGAAAGTAGAGGCTAACGCCGATGGGCATTCGCTGTTACGCTTCGAAATTCCCTTTGAACAATAAAAAACGCCAGCTCTGGTCGCCAGAGTTGGCGTTTTGATTTCGCCTTAATCGTCAGTCGGGATCGACTAGCGTCGGCTCACGCATGGTTACAAACTCTTCCGCTGACGTTGGGTGAATGCCCATCGTTGCGTCAAATTGTGCTTTGGTAGCCCCGGCCTTGATCGCCACTGCCAGGCCTTGGGTGATTTCACCGGAGTCTGGCCCCACCATGTGAGCGCCCAGCACTTTGTCTGTGCGTTTATCGACCACCAATTTCATCATGCAGCGCTCATCCCGCCCACTTAAGATGTACTTCATGGGTCTGAATTCCGAGCGGTAAACCCGCAGGCTATGCCCGGCCAAGCGCGCCTCCTGCTCAGTCAGACCAACGGTGCCGATGTTCGGTTGGCAAAAAACCGCAGTAGGAATCGCCGCATAGTCCATTTCGCCTTCACCGTCGCCAAACAATCTGCGTGATAGCACCATTGCCTGGGCCAACGCGACCGGGGTCAGCTGGGGGGTTCCAATCACGTCACCCAGCGCGGAGATTGAGGGTACTTTGGTCTGAAAATAGTCGTTTACCACCACGTGGCCAGAGTCATTCAGAGCTACGCCAAGCTCAGCCAACCCAAGGCCGTCAACCAGCGCGCGGCGTCCGGTTGCTGCCAGAACGAGCCCGGTTTTAAGTGTTTCACCATTGTTCAAAAGCACGGAATAATCGCCGCTTGCGCCGGTTACCGATTCGATGGTGACGTTAAACTGCAAATCTACGCCCTTCTTCATCATTTCTTGGGCTGTAAAGGTGCGGATATCGTCGTCAAAGCCACGAAGAAACAGATCACCGCGGTACAGCAGTGTGGTTTTAACGCCAAGCCCAGCCAGAATACCGGCAAACTCCACGGCTATGTAACCACCTCCCCAAACCACTGCATGTTGCGGAAGTTCCGGCAAGAAAAACATCTCGTTAGACGTCAGCAGGTGTTGTTTGCCCGGAATGTCAGGCACCACGGGCCAGCTGCCAGTAGCAATAGTAATGTGTTTGGCGCTGTAGCTTTTATCGCCTACAACCACGGTATTTGGACCGCTTAAGCGGGCGCTGCCATTAATAACGGTTACCCCAGCACTTTCTAACAGGCGCCCATAAATGCCCTTCAAGCGCTCGATCTCGGTGTTTTTATTTGCGAGCAATGTGGGCCAGTTGAATTTGACGTCGGCAAGCGGCACTTGCCAGCCGTAACCGGCGGCGTCTTCCAGTTCGTCGTGAACGTGGGCGCCGTAAACAAACAGTTTTTTTGGCACGCAACCCACATTCACACAGGTGCCACCCAGGTAACGCGATTCCACCACCGCTACTCGCGCGCCGCGCTGGGCAGACATACGGGCCAATCGAACGCCACCAGAGCCGGCGCCTATCACAATCAAGTCATAATCTACTGAGTCAGACACAAGGTCTCCCGTTATTAATTGATTTAAAGCTGTTTCATTGCATTCAGTTTTACGCTGGCCGGGCGATTAAAGGCCAAGAGTCAAACGCGCTGTTACGTTGCCCTCTTCGGCGGTCTTTTCCAGCGCTGCCTGATCTATTACAACGCCATTTTCGACACTCAGGGTTTCCAGCCAGGAGGCTACATCGGAAAAGGGTACGTTATCTATCCATATACGAACCGAGTTATCACCGCTAGGTTCAAAGCGCTGCAACACCAGCCCGAACTCCCGTGCCGAGCCGGTTACCAACCCCATCAACGCGCGGCTATCTGCGGGTTTGTTGATAGCAGCGCCAGCGCCAGCGTCAACGCGACTCGCTCCCGCAAGCGTACTTATGCTAGCAGCGTTGCTGTTCATCCAGGTCAGAAGCTGCGTGGCATTGAGCCGCGATATCTCCGCGTGATCGTGATAACGGGTGGCCGGCAGCCAGAGTGCGAAATACAAAAAACCCGCCAGTAGAGCAACAACAAGCCATCGCAGGGCTTTTTGATCACGCGGGGGGAGTAGCAGATACTGAACCTGAAGTTTGCGAACGCCGGCCTGTTTTTTCAATTTTTCAAGCATCGTTTAACCTCCTGAAACCGTTAAACGCCCACGAATTTCACCGGCTTCGTTCACCACTGAGCCAATTTGCGCGTCCAGCCCCTGGGCCAAAAGCCCATTGCGCAACTGGCTCATAATGTCGTAACTGTCTGCGCGTAAATCCACCACCAGTTCGCCGCGGGCCTGGTTGTAATTCAGCGAATTGAAGCGAATACCACTGCCGCCAGAAACCGCCGCATACTGTTCGCCGGTAAATTTCATCAGGGTTATAAAGTTGAGACTTGGGCCACCGTCAGCGTTTTGTCTGAGCTGACCTTCAACCACTCTGCGCACATTGCCGGGGTGGGTGCGCCGGTCGTCAGGAAATGCCTGTTGGTAAACACTCATGGCCTGCGCCGTCAGGTTGTCAGCCTGATGTTGATAGTACCAGCCTAACCCTGTTTCCAAAGACAGTTGGAGCACCAGCCAAGCCGCGGCTACCAGAATTAAGGATCGCCAGGGCGCTAAGGCGCTTTTTTTCGCCGGGCCAGCAGCAAAGTTACCTTGGCACAGATTGATGGCGCCTGCACTCTGGCGCTGGTGAGACAGCGCCAACAACTCCACTGGCAACCGCTTGGAATGTTCAGTCGTCATCTCTATTTTATCTTGCGCGACGCTATCCGCCATAAGTAAAGCCAGTTCGTCGCCCACCTTCCCCTCAACATACAACGTCAAAGGCACAGCCTCGCCACTGCCGGGTACTGCAAGTGTTTGCAGAAACATGGTTAAATTTCTGGTTTGCACACTTAACCACTCACCGGCCGGGCCCAGCAACATGGTCACCTCGCCATCTACGCAGGCACTCCAACCGTCAGCCCCGGGCGGGAGCAGCGATGCGTCGGTGTATATGCCAATCAAGGTAAGGTCGCGCCAACCGCTGAACACGCTAAACCAGTTGGCCATGCGCTCACGGTCAATCGCGGCTACCCGGTAGCCCTGGTTACCGCCGTTGCCGAGCGCCAGGTGCAGGGTTTCTATATCTTGCGCTAGCTGTTCTTCAACCGCATAAGGCAGTGCCTGAACAATAAAACGCCGCTGTTTCGCGGGTATATTGGCCAAGCAGAATGCGGCTTCGTCGCCGGGAATTAGCCCAACTAGCAGGGTGTGTTCAATAGCGTTCTGCGCTAACGTCTGCTCGATTTCATCCTGGCTATCGGCTTCGCCTTTGGCCTGGCAATGGCCGGCACTGTCCAATAGCGCCCAACTGTAACGCCGTTCGCCTGGCTGTTGCTCCACAGCGGCAAAGCCTGAAACCGACCGGACGTATAGGCGATAAGACATGGTTATCCTTCCACAATGGTAAACGGCGCTTTGGTAATTCGGTTTTTTTGCCCTGTGTCCCGGTGTAATGTGGACACCTTACCCTCCGGGTCGCGGTAAACGGTGCTAACCATGTGCACAACCCGCTTGTCGTAGGTAATTCTTGCCACAACCTCAAAAAAACGGGTCTGCAAAGTAAGGCCCTCTGGCCTCAAGCCTAGACCGGAAAATTGCGGCAGCGCTAGAAAATCTTTGATATTCTCAAAGCGTTTTTCTTTTCGCAGTTCAATCACCGCATTTACTTGGGTCGCACTCAAGTCCGGATGCAGGGTTTGTAACACTTCCGCGCTGGCGGTATTTACATTGATGCCCAGGCCACTGACCGGCAGCGCCGCCACAAAGGGTCGAAGCGCCTGGTAGTCTTCCTCGGTCATGCCCTCCAGCAGTCGCAGTTCGGTTACGCTGGCAAACTTTTGATTGCCCGCCCGATAACCCGGCTGCGCCAACAAATATTGGCCGTCTTCGGCACTATAAGCACTGATTGTCTGGTCGTTTGCATCCACCCAATCAATAAACACATCGGTTTTCAGGTCGGTTATCTGAAGGTTCTGCAGTAATTGGCCCAAGCGTCCACGGCTCACCGGCTCTGGCTCGTTATCGGCGCCAATAAGGTCATTCAGATTCAGCCTGCCACCCAAATCGTCCAACTGTATTTCGGCCACGCCGCCGTCATCTAACGGCAGCACAACGGAGTTAGCCGCCCAGAATTCGTCCAGACTGTCGATCGGTGCTCCAGATTCTTTATCTTCCTCGTAATCTGTCATCAGTATCTGGTGGGCAAACGCTTCTGCACCCAACGCCACACTCAGCCCTTGCTGCTGAGCCAGGTAATGCCCTGCCTTAAACACCCTAAGGCTTTGCTGATGTGTCATTCCGGTTGCCAGTATAACCACCAATGCCATCGCCAGCAGCACCATGATTAGTGCCACACCCTGTTGGTGCCAATACGTCGAAGAAGCTTCACTGTAACGCATCATTGGTCACTCGCCGGAACTGACGTTTCATTCACGGCGGTGCTGTCGTTGGAGCCGCTTTCAACCCTGCGACTCAGGCTGGCCTGCGCCTTGCCGGCATCGAAATCTGTTAGTACGAAGAGGCGCTCCAGCGTGCCAAAACGGTCGTGTTCTATGGTCAACTCCAGGCCCGCAGGCAGCGCGGGCGCTTTGGCGCCGGCAGATGGTTCCTGCACCGGCCAGTTGTCCTGCCACTGCCGGTTACTGTCCAGAAAACGCAGTTTGAACGTTTTTAACCCGTCCAGCACCTGCGCTTGCCTGCGATTGTCTTCCTGGCCTTGGTCCAGCGCTGGCCAGTAACTGCGCACCAGTGCATTGCCATTGTATTCCCATGCCACGCGCTGCAGTTCGCTGCGGCGCTGACCTAAAGGGTTACGCCAGCCTTGACGGGTAAAAAGCAGGTTGAAAGGTTTGCTACGATTGGTCAGTGCAGGCTGAACGTCACCATAAATATCCCGCGCAGGGCGATTAATAACCTGGTTCATGTCTCGTTCAAACAACAGCATAGTGCGCTGAAGCGCTGCAAACTCATCGGCAACGTCGTTAACTCGATCGCGGGCGTTAATCACGCCATTTAAGACCTGCCAAACGCCCAAGCCAATCATTGCGGTAATGGCAATGGCTATCAGCATTTCCATTAACGTGAAGCCGCGTTGGCCGGCCATCATTTTGCACCCACAAAAGCGGCCAGGCTGTGCACTGAATCGGGGTCTGAGGATTCGTCTCGGTAGCGGCCGACACTCACCTCAACCCGCCGGATGTTGGCGTCTGCGGTGGCTGTTACGCGAGTAATCACTTGCCAGCGGTAAGGTCCAAACTCCTGGTCGCTGGCGGCGCTACTGGTGGCCGGCAAACTACTTTGCAGCCGTATTTCGTTGATCCGGTTTTCCGCTAGCCACGCTGCCAGGGTTTTGTCGCGAATACGTTCGTAACTGGCAATATACTGGCTGCTCACTTGTGCAGCCGCCGTTGCAATCAAGCCAAAGATCAGCAAGGCCACAAGCACTTCGATCAAAGTGAAGCCCGCTGACCGCTTCATAGACCATCCGCCTCAGCGCCGGGCTTTTGCCAGTGTATGAGCGCAATGCCGTCAGAATACAAACGGTGAGGGGCCAATGCCTGGCCCTTCACCATTAACTCAATTTCAAAAGCTGTGTTTTCACCACTAGAAAAAAATACAACACTGGGCCGTAACGTCTTGTTGTTATTGGTTAAGCGCGGGGCGCCAGAGGCCACGATTGCATCCACTGACAGCCAGGGTGGCAGAGCGTGGGCCTGAAACAGCCGCTCCGGACTGGCTTCCCAAGCTTGGGTTTCATCGTTGAACACCACAAACTGATAGTTGTCAGTATCTATCACCAAGCCCGCTTCCAGATTGTTTAAAACGGCTTGCTCGGACATCACCTGCATGCGCAGATACAGATCCTGAACTTCAGCTTCCAGCTCGCGCTGCTGCGAGCTGCCGCCCATAGTGAACACAGCTAGCGCAGCCACCAGTCCGATAATGACCAGCACCACCAATATCTCGATTAGGGTGAAACCATTTTGGGTGGCGTTACGTGGCACTGTTTATTAGCCTTTGGTGTTCCAAATACTGAGGTCGGCGGCGTCGTCTTCACCGCCTTCCTGGCCATCTGAACCCAACGAATAAAGGTCATAGGCGCCTTCCGTGCCCGGGCTGACGTATTGGTAAGGCGCGCCCCAGGGGTCTTTCGGGGCATTTTTCAGGTAGCCATCGGCGTTCCAGTTTTTCGGATCCGGGCTACCCGCTGGCTTGTTAACCAACGCTTCCAGCCCTTGCTGGGTTGACGGGTAATGGCTGTTGTCAAGGCGATACAAATCCAGGGCATTGCCAATATTGCTGAGCTGGGTTTGCGCTACTGTGACCTTGGCTTGGTCACTACGGCCCATGATGTTGGGCGCCACAATGGCGACCAATAAACCAAGAATGACCATCACCACCATAATTTCAATAAGGGTGAAGCCTTGGTTGTGGCAAATATCGGGAGAGTTCGAACGCTTCATAATAAGGCACGTATCCTTGGTTATGGGTCTATTGGTCTGTCCGAATTGCGCTTCAAGAGCATTTACACTTTAGCCCACTAGATTACTCATATTCAGAATCGGCAGCATAATAGCCATCACGATAATCAGCACCACTCCACCCATCAACAACAGCATCAATGGCTCAAACAGGCCAACGATCGCCGTAATTTTCGCCTGCAGAGTGTTTTCCTGCATTCTGGCTGTGCGCTCCAACATGCTGTCTAGCTCGCCACTGGCTTCGCCACTGGCAATCATGTGCAGCATCATCGGTGGAAAGTAACCGCTCTGATCCAGCGCTCTGTGTAATGCTCCGCCCTCACTGACTTTACGCGCAGCATCTTTTAGCTCCTGGCGCAGATAATCGTTACCGAGAACCTCCCCAGCAATGCGCATGGCGTCCACCAGCGGCACACCACTGGTGGTCAGTATACTCAAGGTACTCGCATAGCGGGCCGTGTTAACGCCCCGCACCATGCCTGCCAGTAGTGGTAAGTGCAGCAGGCGCTTATGCATGCGCAAGCGAAACGCTGGTTTACCCATCGCAAAACGAAACGCCACCAGCCCAGCGCCCAAAGCAATGAGCAGATAGATACCGTAGCTCAGCAAAAAATCCGACATGGACAGCATGACCCGCGTCAGCAATGGCAACTGTTGTCCCTGGCGCACAAACACAGCAATGATGTCTGGCACTACATAGGTGAGCAAAAACACCACGATGGAGATGGCGACTACGCTCAGAATAATCGGATAAATAGCCGCCAACTGAATTTTTTGGCGGGATTCCTGGCGGCTTTCGGTGTAGTCCGCGAGCCGGTTCAATACCAGGTCAAGGTGGCCTGCGTGCTCGCCAGCGGCCACGGTTGAACAGAACAGCCGCGGAAAAGCCCGCGGGAACTCACCTAGGCTATCGGCGAAGCTATAACCCTCCATCACTTTGGCGCGAATGGCAATTAACATACTGCGAATACGCGGATTATTCGACTGTTTTGAGGTCACACTCAGGGTCTGCTCGATGGGAATCCCGGACTGGATCAAGGTCGCCATCTGGCGCGTAACCAAAGCCAAATCTGCTGCGCTCAGTGTACCTCGCGCACTCAATGATGGGCCCCGCCCCGATTTTTCCACAGCTGGCTCTACTGCCAGTGGCGTCAACCCTTTTTCGCGCAGCTGCTGGCGTACCGCCCGCGGTGCATCGGCTTCAAGTACGCCTTGTATCTGTTTTCCGCGAGCGTCCAGTGCCTTATATTCAAAAGCCGGCATGATTTATTGGTTCCGGTGGGTAACGCGAAGTACTTCTTCCACGCTGGTGATGCCCGCCAAAATCTTGGCTACGCCGTCGGCGTGAATGCTGGGACTGTGCAAACGGGCTTCCCGTTCCAAGGCCAGCTCGCCGGCACGTTTATGAATCAGCGCACTGAGGCTTTCGCTGATCTCCACCGTTTCGTAAATACCAATACGGCCGCGATAGCCCAAATCGTGACAGTGTGCGCAGCCTCTGGCACGAAATATTCGAGGCGGGTTGGCTGGGTCCTGCTGCAGAAACTCACACTGTTCAGGCGTGGGCTCATAAGCTTCACGACAATCGGGGCACAACAGTCGCACCAAGCGCTGGGCCACAATGCCCACAATACTCGATGAAATTAGAAAAGGTTCGATGCCCATGTCCATCAACCGCGTTATCGCACCCACCGCAGAGTTGGTGTGCAAGGTGGACAACACCAGGTGGCCAGTCAAACTCGCCTGAACCGCAATTTCCGCCGTTTCAAGGTCTCGCACTTCACCAATCATCACTACGTCAGGGTCTTGCCGCAGAATTGCACGCAGGCCGCGGGCGAAGGTCATATCCGCTTTGGTATTAACCTGGGTCTGGCCAATACCCGGCAGGTTGTACTCAATGGGATCTTCCACCGTCAGAATATTGCGGCTGCGGTCATTTATTTCCTGCAACGCCGCGTACAAAGTGGTGGATTTACCGGAGCCGGTTGGGCCTGTTACCAGCAAAATTCCGTAGGGTCGATAGATTAACTTGCGCACTTTTTCCAGGTCGTAACCGCCCATGCCCAGAGATTCCAGGCGTATAGCGCCAGCTTGCTTATCGAGCAATCGGAGCACCACCCTTTCACCGACCGACGAAGGCATGGTCGACACGCGAATATCCACCTCCCTACCAGCAACCCGCAGAGCAATGCGGCCATCCTGAGGAATGCGCTTTTCGGCAATATCGAGTTTGGCCATAACCTTGATTCGTGACACCAACAAAGGCGCCAGCGCCCGCTTGGGCTGTACAATCTCGCGCAGAACGCCGTCTACCCGGAAACGTATAATCAATCGTGTTTCATAAGTTTCAATATGAATGTCCGAAGCGCCGGTTTTCAACGCTTCGGTCAGTATCGCGTTAATCAGGCGTATAATGGGGGCGTCGTCTTCTTGCTCCAACAGGTCTTCGGTTTCTGGCACCGAATCCGCCAACAACGCCAGGTCCATATCGTCACCAATACCCTCTACCATTTGCATGGCAGCAGTAGAGTCATTCTGGTAAGCATCGTTCAAGGCCTGATCGAACTTATCCGCCTCAACGGTGGCAAAGCGGGCACGCCCTCCGCATAGGCGGTTGGCCTCGGCCAACGCAATATGGGAAGAGCCAGGGCGAACCAGAATAACCGTTTCACCGTTACCTGCACGGGTCACAATAACGCCGTTGCGTTTGGCAAACGAAAACGGAAGCCTGCTGGTCGTTTTATTATTGTGCGGCAGTTGTTGGGTTTCTGAATTCACGACGTTTCTCGCTGCTGGTCGGCGTGCTGACAAAACAAGTCTAAAGGCTACCACAGCGGGCAGGCCGGCTGAATAACCCAATGTTCTATACTGCCATTAAACGGTGGCTCTCTGGTAACCTGTTAGTGTTATCTGCCAAACCTGTCTTAGCCGGAACAACACATGCGCCTGGATTCGAAACATCTTATAACGGCTGCCGCCCTTGCGCTGGCAGCCATAATGCTGGCTTCCACCGTCTGGCAAGCTTGGGGCGTGTGGCAGCAGGAGTCTGCCGAGGGCGGCGTTATCGCAGCTGTCAGCATGGGTTCTGCTCCGGCGCAAAGGCCAGTTCCACAGATTGCGCTGTTTAGCCTTCAGCTGTTTGGCAGTACACAAGCCAACAACCCGGGCGTTCAGCAAAACACAGAGAATCTGCCTGAAACAAATTTACAGCTTACGTTACGGGGCGTTTTAGCCGCCGCCGGCGACTTTGCTGGCAGCGCGCTAATTGAAGACGATCGCAACAACACCGACGCCTTCCTGGTGGGCGACACCCTACCCGGCAACGCGACACTGCGCTCGGTTTACCCTGAACGAATCATTATCGAGCGCTCTGGCAAGCTGGAAAATTTATATTTTCCAGAAATCGACAGCCGCAGTGGTTTCAGCGTTGTTGCCAATGAAGCGCAAAGCCCAGAGCCTGCTTACACGCCACCGGCAGGTCCGCAGCCGGCACTTTCACAACCTGACTTATCAGAACCTCCCAGCGCTGCCAATGCTCCTACAGACAAACAACGACGAGACGAAATACGCGAAAGGCTTGAGCAGCTACGCCACAGTTTGCGCAATGGAGGTTGATAAGATTGATTCTAGCGTCCCAAGACCGCGCTTCGTTACCCGCAGCCACGACATCGGCGCTGCGCCTGCTGCTTAATGGCCGCTCTTGGTTGTGCGCAATTTTACTGACGGCCACTCTAGGCTCGGTTGGGAACGCGTTTGAGCTCACCGATACATTGATGAGCTATGTGCGCGCCGAGTTTGGTGACGAAGCCTACCAGCGCCTGCAGAATTATCAGCGCCTACAACTGCTAGCCAGCAGAGCCCCGATAGACCGACAGTTACGCTTGGTGAATTCGTTTTTCAATCAGTCGCGCTTTGTCAGCGACATTGAACACTGGGGTGAAGAAGATTATTGGGCCACTCCAGTAGAACTGCTGACCACCAACGCCGGTGATTGCGAGGATTTTTCCATTGCTAAATACCAGACCCTGCGCTCCATGGGTGTGCCCGACGAGCAGCTACGCATTGTGTATGTCAAAGCTCTGGAGCTGAATCAGGCGCACATGGTTCTGGCCTGGTATTCACGCCCGGATGCCGACCCACTGATTCTTGACAACCTTATAAACGACATAAAATATGCATCACAACGTACTGATCTTAAGCCAGTTTATAGCTTTAACGGTAGTGGTCTATGGTCCAGCAAAGCTGGCAAAAACAAGCGTATTGGCGAGGCAGACAAACTGTCTCGCTGGCGCGAGTTAAACCAGCGTATGCAACAGTCCGAGCAACCCTGAAACTCGACAACAAGGAACCCACCAGATGCGGCGTTGGAATGGTTGATTGCTTCCACGATGCAGTGGCGTTTCCACGGTCATCTTCTGGAGTACCCGGATTACTGGCATTCGCTAGCACAAACTCGCTGTACCTTGTTCCTTATGGTGGCGGCACCAGCGAAGCGGGATACGTCAATTTACTGAAACTTGGTCATCCCGTTATCGCCGTTAGTATGATGGCGAACCAGTTGCCAAGATAACTCGGGTAGGCGCACTAGTATTTTTATGGCTAAACAGCAAGTTCTTCTCTCCTTCACTACTTACCAATATTTTTTCACCAGGCTGTTGACGATCGAGGAAAGATCCGTATAATTCGCATCCGTTGTTGGGCAACAAATTACAACAGCATCTGCGGGAATAGCTCAGTTGGTAGAGCGCAACCTTGCCAAGGTTGAGGTCGCGAGTTCGAATCTCGTTTCCCGCTCCAATTTTTTCTGGATGGATCAGAGAAAATACTTCAAAAGTCTCTCACCCCACTAGAGAGCAAAGTGTCAAAAAGTTTTCTTAGGCGCGGTGGCAGAGTGGTCATGCAGCGGACTGCAACTCCGTTAACGCCGGTTCGATTCCGACCCGCGCCTCCATTTTCGTTAACAATATGTTGTGCAAGTGTTTAAAAGTCGGCTAAAATGTCAGAAAAGTATCTGTGCGCTTGGTTTCGGAGCATCTCCTCGACTTACTCAAATCATTTTAACCTCTTTTTGCAAAATTCTTATCGTGTATCTGCAATGAAGCGCTGCATCTTTTTTGCCTAATCAATCGATAGTCGTTTGCCACCATTTTTGTCTCCTAACAACCCTTCTTGTTTTTGCCCTGGATAACGTTTTCTTCGGAGAGTCCTCTTTGCGAAGGTAAAATCGGCCCACTTGAGCGCGAGTTGACAAAACAGGCAGGCTGTTAGCTCAACGAGCGCAGGTGTAATATCTCTATCTCAACAATAGGCAATAAAGAGCCACGAAATGATTCAAAAGACGCTTGTTTCAACCGATGACGTTCGCAACCGTTTTTCAAAGGCTATGTCGGCGATGTATCAAGCAGAGGTACCTCAGTACGGCACCCTACTTGAACTCGTGGAATGCGTAAATCAAGAAACACTTAACCAACAACCTGAGCTTTACCGTCGTTTGGAAGCGCAGAATGAACTTGCACGCCTTAGCGTCGAACGCCACGGAGCAATTCGTGTGGGCACAGCGGCTGAGCTGTCTATGTTGCGACGCTTGTTTGCCGTTATGGGGATGTATCCTGTCGGTTATTACGATCTTTCTGAAGCGGGTGTACCGGTTCATTCAACCGCTTTCAGACCCATCAACGATGATGCGCTATCCAAAAATCCGTTCCGTATTTTTACCTCTCTACTGCGCATGGAGTTAATTGCAAATGAAGTACTTCGCAAGCGTACAGAGGCCATTTTAGCAACGCGCGACATTTTTACATCCAAAGTACGGGAACTGATCGAGTGCTATGAGTCTCAGGGTGGGCTATCCGACAAGGAAACGGATCAATTTGTAAAAGAAGCCCTTGAAACATTCCGCTGGCATCAAAATGCCACTGTCGATTTAGATACCTATCACGCGCTATGCGACGAACACCGCTTGATTGCTGACGTCGTCTGCTTCCGTGGGCCGCACATCAATCACCTCACACCGCGCACATTAGATATCGATGAAGTTCAGCGCCGCATGCCTGATGTGGGTATGAATCCAAAAGCAGTCATCGAAGGGCCTCCACGTCGTGAACGGCCTATTTTGCTTCGCCAAACCAGCTTTAAAGCGTTGGAGGAGTCGATCCGCTTTGCCGGTGAAGCGCAGGGTACCCACACCGCCCGCTTCGGTGAAGTTGAACAGCGAGGGGTGGCTCTCACGCCAAAAGGGCGCGCACTGTATGACCAGCTCCTCAATGACGGCCGCAAGCAAGCGGCAGGACTCGATAACGATGCGCACCAAGCGGTTATGAATGGCGTATTTGCCGCGTTTCCCGACAGCGATCAGGCGATGCGTCGTGAGGGGTTGGCCTATTTCCACTATTTTCTGACTACCACTGGGCAAACCGCCAAGGACTGTACCGAAGAAGATATGGAGGCCTTGATTGCACAAGGGCTGATTGAAGTGCAGCCGATTACCTATGAAGACTTTTTGCCAGTGAGCGCGGCGGGTATTTTCCAGTCAAACCTTGGGAGCGCGCAAAGTGAGGCCTATGCAGGTAGCGCGAATCGTAAATCATTTGAAGAGGCTCTTGGTGCTCAGGTAACCGATGAGCTATCTCTTTACGCCGAACGAGAAAGGGCTTCGAAAGCTAAGGTGATAACAAGCTTACAAGGCTAAGAATTTGGTTGAAGATTTTTTGCTTTATAAATACTGCGATGGTGCTACGTTCATGTAACTTGAGTAATCGCTCAAATTAAGTTTGAACGATTGCTCAAGTTGAGTTACTGTTATTCCGTTACACCCACTAGGTAAACTCACGCTTCAATTTGAGTGATCACTCAAATTTGACGGCAACGTTTTGCTCGATGTGAGTAATCTCACGTTTACCTTTACCGCAAGGAGTCATTCCATGACCAACTTTACTCTTCACGACAAAGAAAGCGCCCCACAAGCAAGCCAAAATTTACTCGACAACTCCATCAAAGCTTTCGGTATGGTTCCAGGCCTTCACGCGGTTATGGCAGAAGCACCAGGCTTACTTGAAGGTTATCAGCGGCTTCACCAGCTTTTTCTGGATAGCAGCTTCGACGACGAAGAAACTACCGTGGTTTGGCAAACCATCAACGTCGAGCATGCTTGCCATTACTGCGTGCCCGCTCACACCGGTATTGCCAAAAGCATGAACGTTGATGACGCCATCACTGAAGCTCTGCGAAACGAAACACCGTTACCGACAGACCGGCTGGAAACCCTTCGCGACTTCACCCTCGCCGTTGTGCGCGGCCGCGGCAACGCGGATGACAGTGCCGTGGCAGCATTTCTAGAGGCTGGTTTCACTAAGCGCCAGATTCTTGAGGTCGTTCTTGGCACCGCACAGAAGGTGATGAGCAACTACACAAATCACCTTGCCGAGACGCCAATAGACAAGCCGTTCCAGAAGTTTGAGTGGCATAAGGCTGACTAACATGCCTAGCAAGTCGGAGGCGGTTCTCATTGCCCGTCCTGACTTGTCGCTAGTGTATTGAACGCATTATCTATTTTTGAAAGATGGCCAGGATCATGTCGAGCAACCATAAATTACTCAAAAACTAACTTTCGTGTACAAAACTGCTCATTCGCAGTGCTTCCAGGGACAAGGCCATATCCTCAGCGAGAGCGTGAACCGCCGCACTGTCGACGTCACGATGGGCAAAAGCGCGTAATCCCATTACTTCTGCCTGCAAGCGCCGTCCAAGGCGAACGGGGTCGAGCTGGGCATCCAGTTCCCCGATCTCCTGTGCCACATCGAAACGGTCAATAAAGCGTTTTTCCATACTTGCTAACAGATCTTCGGCCTTGCGCCAGGCTGTTTTCTCTCGCTCGCCCAGCTCCAACAGGCTTTTGACCAGCATGCAGGCTCGACTTGGTAATTCCCGATCGCGAAGGCTACCTAGCCCGCGCAAATAAGCGGCAAGCCCCGCTAATGGTGATGGGTAAGCGTGTAAGGTGCGTTCGAACTCGGCCAGCCCCAAGCGAGCATAGCGTTCCAGAGACTCCTGAAATAGCCCATCCTTGCTGCCAAAGGTGGCATAGATACTACCCGGCCGCATGTCGAGCGCTTTCTCCAGGTCCTTCAGTGAGGTTGCATGAAAGCCTTTTTGCCAGAACAGCTGAAGAGCCCGCTCCAGAGAGTCTTGGCGGTTGTGAATCGTTGCACGAGCCATGATTAATTCCAGATTTTGAGGCCAACATAGGGCATCAGTAAATATTTTGAGTAATCGCTCAACCTTATATTGAACACTCACTCAGGTACAGCTGCATCCCATTAAATTCGCAATAGTACGCAGTGTCAGTTTTAGGCGTTTGCACATTGGAAGTATTTAGGCGTCGTTGTTATTGGTCAATGTGCCACTGATTTTGAGGATGTCGCCGATGTAGCTGTAAAGTAGGAATATTTTATTGCATGTTGGTATAGTTTTTGGATTCCGGTATCGTCCTTATGAGGCTTAGCCTGCTATACTCGCCTTTCTCAACGGGGTGCCTCCAACAGGCTGAGACCATACCCGCGGAACCTGCCCCAGATAATGCTGGCGAAGGAATTGAGCTTTAACCGGCCGAAAACCGCGTGTGGTGCCCTAAAACCGAGTTTTGAGGTTTAACCACCATGGCGTATTCGCTGCTACAACGCATTGCTCAAAATAGTCACACTGCCCTACTCCCTGCTAAAACTCGGACTGTTTTAGGATTATTTATCCTCATTTTTACCAATTTATCCAGCGCTACCGAAAACCCCAACTTAACGGTATACACTCACCCCTCGTTCGCAGCGGAATGGGGGCCAGGACCGGCGGTAAAAACGGCGTTTGAACAGCGCTGTGACTGCCAACTTAATTATGTGGTGCTCGACAGCGGCGGGGACATTTTGCAGCGACTGAGGTTAGAAGGCGCCAGCAGCTCAGCCGACCTGGTGTTGGGCCTGGACACCGGCACCATGGAACTGGCTCGCTCCACTGGGCTATTGGCGCCGCACAATGTAAATCTGGACGCTCTCGATTTACCCATCCTCTGGCAAGACCCAGTGTTCGTACCCTACGACTGGGGCCACTTCGCGTTTGTTTACGACACCGAGCAGTTGGCCAACCCGCCAAAAAGCCTGGCTGAGCTGATTGCAGCACCAGACGATTTGAAGATCATCATTCAAGACCCGCGCACCAGCACCCCCGGCCTAGGCCTTTTGCTTTGGATGCGCCACGTTTACGGCGACGATGCCGGGGCCAAGTGGGAGCAGCTGCAGAAAAAAATCCTGACCACCACAAAAAGCTGGAGTGACGGCTATTTTTCATTGTTTATGAACGGTGAAGCGCCAATGATTCTGTCTTACAGCACCTCACCGGCCTACCACATGGCCGTCGACAAGACCGAACGCTACCAGGCAGCAGAGTTCAGTGAAGGTCACTACCTGCAAGTGGAAGTGGCGGCAGTGGTCGCCAGTTCGCCACATCAAACGCTGGCAAGAGAATTTTTGGATTTCATGCTAAGCGCCGACTTTCAGCGCCATATTCCGCTGAAGAACGTTATGTACCCGGCCATTGATTTGGGCGCCGAACTGCCCGATGTTTTTAACCGCCTGATACAACCGTCCCGCACCCTGTTTTTTAATCCGGCCGAAGTAGCACAGCACCGGCGCGAATGGGTCGATGAGTGGCTGGAAGCCATGACGCGCTAGCGGACTGGCTAATGCAAAATCCGCTGAGCTTTTGTAACGCCCATCGCGCGCCGCTGAGCCACCCCGGCTGGCAGTTGGCACCCGGGGTGCTGATTGCTCTAACTATTATCACACTGACGGCCACAGGCGTGGGCGCCCTACTGTGGCAGGCACCGGCGCTGAACCCGGAAGAGCTCTGGCACAGCCGTTATCTGCGCAACGTGGTTGTTTTTACCGTCTGGCAGGCGCTGCTGTCTGTGCTTATCAGCACGCTGCTTGCCATTCCCGTTGCCCGGGCGCTGGCGCGGCAACCGCAGTTTCCCGGCCGCGGCCTTCTACTCCGGCTGATGGAGCTCAGCCTGGTAATGCCCTCCATTGTGGTGGTTTCTGGTCTGGTCAACGTTTACGGCCGCCAGGGTTGGTTGACTGTGGTTGTGAGTGACTTTATACCGGCGCTGCAGTGGAATCTGTACGGTTTGAACGGCATTGTACTGGCCCATGTATTTTTTAACGCCCCGCTGATTGCACGCATCCTACTTCAAGCGCTGGAGGCCACACCGCAGAGCCAAAAGCGCCTGGCTAGCCAGATGGGGCTGCGCGGTTTTATAGTGTGGCGGGTTCTAGACTGGCCGGCCATGAAACCGGTGTTGCCCGGGTTGCTGGCGCTGGTGTTTACCCTGTGTTTTACCAGTTTTGCCATCGTAATGACTCTGGGCGGCGGACCAAATGCAACCACATTGGAAGTGGCTATTTACCAGGCCCTGCGCTTTGAATTCGATTTTGGCCGCGCTGCCTTGCTTGCGCTGGTGCAGCTAAGTATTTGTGGGGGCCTGTGGTGGCTGGTTATGCGCCTGGGTGAGCCCACCAGAGTGTTATCAGAACGACGCTTCAGCCAACCGCCGCCGCGGCGCGATAATCGCGGACTAGCACGATTTTGCGATGGCGCACTGGTACTGGCCTTCGCCATTTTCCTTCTGCTGCCACTGCTGGCCATTGTCACCCGCGGCTATCCTGGGCTGGCCACGCTGCCCATGCTTGACCCACAAACACCGCTGTTCCGGGCCACCGTGAAAAGCCTGGCGATTGCCCTGCCCGCTGGCCTGTTAGCGGTCATCGCCACTCTGGCCATTGTTGCAGCCGGGCAATTCCCCAAGGCAAAAATGGTCACTCACAGCGCCGGCTACTTGCCGTTGATAGTGCCACCGCTGGTATTGGGAACCGGTCTGTTTCTGCTGTTTCGCCCTAGCCTCGGTTCAGCCGGCCAGGGAATGCTTCTGGTAGCACTGATTAACGCCATGATGGCACTGCCCTTCATTCTTCAGCTTGTTCGTGGGCCGCTGGCAAGCCTGGACCAGCCAAGCCGACAGCTGGCTGACCAGCTGGGTATTCTAGGTTGGTATCGCTGGCGCTCGCTGCACTGGCCGCGGCTCAAGCGCCCGTTAGCGTTGGCGTTGGCCTACGGAGTTGGCCTTTCTCTGGGAGATTTTGGGGTGATTGCACTGTTTGGCTCGCCTGGTGCACCCACACTTCCGGTGCTGCTGTACCAGCAGCTCGGCAGCTATCAACTGGTTGCAGCAGCGGCTACCGGGCTTTGGCTTATTCTACTGTTGTTGATGATATTTAGCCTCGCTCATATTCTTACCCGCGCTGCCCGCTTACGCCCATTTGCCCGACCGCAGAACGTATCCGTTATGGACATTCACCATGCTTGATGTTTCCGGTCTAGGTTTTCACTACCCGACTTCACCCGACCAACATGGGCCGAAGTGGCAGTTTGATTTTACGCTGGCACCCGGCGAATGCCTCGCTATTCATGGCGTCAGTGGTTCTGGCAAATCCACCCTGCTCAATCTGCTTGCCGGGTTCCTGCAAGCAAGTGGCGGCTCTATTCGCTGGCGTCGGCAGGAATTGACGCCATTGCCACCTTGGGAACGCCCGATCACCAGCGTGTTTCAGGAGCACAATCTGTTTGAGCACCTGAACGTTGCAGATAACATTGGCCTTGGCCTTCATCCGGGACTAAAGCTGTCGGGCGCACAAAAGATAAAAATTGCCGCTGCTCTGGAGCGCGTGGGCCTGGCCGGCATGGGCAAACGCCGCCCGGCGGAACTGTCCGGCGGTCAGCGTCAGAGGGTGGCCTTGCTGCGAGCACTGCTGCGCGGTCAGCCCCTGTTACTATTGGACGAACCCCTGACCGGGCTTGATCCAGACGCCCGTCATATTTTGCACAGCCTGTTGCTGGAACAAAAACGCGACGGTGTGGCGATGATATTGGCCAGCCACGATGCGGAAGACCGCCATGTCCTGGCGGATAAGGTGTGGAGTCTTTAAGCTGCTATTCATTGGTTATTATCCTGGGAGTTTGGCAACAACGTGACCCGTGCTGACATGTCGGATTACTCACAACCTGATCAGAGCGCCGCTGGCGAGTTGCTGATTGACGGCGACCAAATAAGCGCCTGTGGCGACTGGACGCTTCCCTACTACCACGCCCTCTACTCATCCGTTACCGCAGTTGGCCAAGACTCCGACCGCAAACGAACACTTAACCTTCAAACGTTGGGGCGTATAGACACCGCCGGTGCTGCACTGCTGGCTGAACTTGTTGGGCCCCATAACCTGGAGCAGTGGCTAGCGGATAACCCGCAAGCGGTTAGTCGTGAAACCGCCGCGCTTTTGAGTGCAGTCGCAACCGCCATGACCGATCAACAGCCACTGCCAGCCCCACCCGGCTCTACGCTGTCTGGTTTGGTACGCGATATCGGCGCTTGGGTAACTGAGTTGTACCAGCTCGTTGTTACCCTTGTTGGCTTTATTGGCCAGATTATTGCGGCCCTGGCGTGGACAACACTGCACCCACGGCGCTGGCGCATGACGGCTTTTGTGGCTGCAGTTCAGGACACCGGGCTGAATGCGGTACCCATTGTAGCCCTGCTCACCTTTCTGGTCGGTGCTGTTATCGCTTTCCTCGGGGCCACTGTATTGGCAGATTTTGGCGCCACCATTTATACCGTTAACTTGGTGGCTTTTTCATTCCTGCGGGAGTTTGGCGTTTTATTGGCGGCTATCCTGTTGGCTGGCCGCACAGCCAGTTCTTTCACCGCCCAGATCGGCGCTATGAAAGTAAATGAGGAATTGGACGCGCTGCGCACGCTGGGCCTTAGCCCCATCGAAATGCTGGTGTTGCCGCGGGTGCTTGCAATGATGGTCAGCCTGCCGTTGCTGACATTTGTAGGGATGATATCTGGCATGGTGGGTGGCGCCCTAGTGTGTGCGATGACGCTGGACATCACTCCGACACAATTCGTATCGATTGTGTCCCAGGATGTCGCGTTGAAGCACTTTTTGGTGGGTTTGTCGAAGGCACCCATATTCGCTTTTCTAATTGCAGCCGTGGCTTGCCTTGAGGGTTTCAAAGTCAGCGGCAGCGCCCAGTCAGTAGGCGTACACACCACATCCAGCGTAGTGCAGTCGATTTTTATGGTTATTCTGTTCGACTCCATCGCGGCACTGTTTTTTATGGAGATGGGCTGGTAAATGACACAAACAACGAATGGAGAAAACGGATCCCAAACGTCGATTATTCAGGTGCGAAACCTGGAAAACCGCTTTGGCAGTCACGTTGTTCACCAACAACTTGATTTGGACCTGTTTCGCGGTGAAATTCTGGGAGTGGTCGGCGGATCTGGTACCGGCAAGTCGGTTTTGCTGCGCAGCATCGTTGGTTTAGTCAAGCCGTCAGGCGGCGACATTCGGGTATTTGGCAAAGATTTGCTCGCACTGTCTGCTCGTCAACGCTCGCTTACTGAACAGCGCTTTGGCGTACTGTTTCAGAAAGGCGCGCTGTTTACCTCGCTTAATCTTCAGGAAAACATTGCCCTGCCGCTGATCGAGCATCGCAAATTGCCGCGACCCGAAGCCGAGCATCTTGCACGCATGAAACTGGCACTGACCGGTTTATCGGTAAAAGCGGCTACCCAGTATCCGTCGGAGTTATCCGGCGGCATGATCAAGCGCGCGGCACTGGCAAGAGCGCTGGCTCTGGATCCGGAAGTCCTGTTTCTGGACGAGCCCACCGCCGGGCTAGACCCAATCGGCGCAGGCGCCTTCGACCAACTGATTGTTACCCTGCGTAATGCACTGGGTTTAACCGTGTTTCTGGTGACCCATGATCTGGATACGCTCTACAACAGTTGTGACCGGGTGGCGGTACTGTCGCAGAAAAAAGTTCTGGTGGCCGATCGTTTGCAGAAAGTTGTCAAAAATCCCGACCCGTGGATTCAGGAGTATTTCCTTGGGCCACGGGGCCGGGCCGCCAGCTACGCAGTTCAAACTAACAAGGCATTGCAAGCACCCTATTCCCAGCAGGAGTCATCATAATGGAACCCAGAGCCCATCACTTCCTGATTGGGATGTTTACGATTATTACGGCGGCCTCGGCTTTAGTGTTCGCTTTGTGGCTTGGCAAAACCAGTAATGAGCGGGAATGGGCCTGGTATGAGGTAGCGTTTGATTACACAGTCAGTGGCCTTTCTGAAGGCAATCCGGTTCTTTACAACGGCGTCGATGTGGGCGACGTGGTCTCTTTACGTTTGATGCGGGAAAATCCTGGGGAGGTTCGAGTGCTGGTGCGCGTCGATGAGACCATTCCGATGCATGAAAACACCCGGGCCAGCCTGGTACTGGCGAACATCACCGGCAGTATGAGCATCGAGTTCAGCGGCGGCAGCCAGAACAGCCCATTATTAATGGGTAGCCGTGAGAACCCCCCGATTATTCACGCCCAGCGCTCCGCTCTCAGCGGCCTGCTGGACAACAGTCAGATACTGATGGATAAAGCCGACCAACTGCTTAGTAACGCCAATCAGTTATTTTCTAACGACAATATCGAACAGGTGTCTGCCATTCTGAGCAATACCCGTGAGGCCAGTGAAACGCTGGTGCGCAAGAGTGCCGCTCTGGACGAGCTGTTTGCAAATCTGAATCAGGCCAGCGCGAATGCGAGCCAGGCCGCCGCCCAAATAGCCGACGTGTCCGGCACTGCCGATGCGCTGTTGCGTAACGAGGGCCGCTCGGCGCTGCGCTCGATGGACCGTGCCCTGGGTAATTTTGACGCCGTCATGCAGCGGCTGGATACCCTCACCTCCGACAACGCCGGCGCACTCGATGCAGGGCTGCAGGGCATGGGCGAGCTGGCACCGGTTCTGCGGCAATTGCATAACACACTTAATAACCTGAACCGCTTTACCCGCCGGCTGGATGAAAACCCTGCAGGGACACTCTGGGGCGTAGACACTATCAAGGAATTGCCACAATGATTCGTTACTCGAAGAGTTTTGTGCCAGGCACCCTCTGCGCACTGGTGATGACCGGTTGCACCATTTTTCCGGTTCCTGAAACACCACGGGTAATGGATTTCGCGCCCGCACCTTTAACCCTGAACCGCGCTGGTGACCAGCAGCCGTTCAGTCTTCGTGTAGATACACCGGTGGCATCAGAGCCCATCAACAGCACTCGTATTCTGGCAAAACCCGAGGCTACAGAATTCCGCATATACGGTGGCGTTCGTTGGCGCGACACAGCACCGGTTGTCATGCGCGATACGATGACAGCGGCATTGCGCAAAAGTCAGGGTTTTAAGCGGGTAATTACGGATGCTAGCCCGGCCGAAGCCGATCTGACCATGGTCACCGAGTTGCTGGCTTTTCAAAGCCAACCCGGCTCTGATCACAGCGATGTGGTCATTCAGCTATACAGCGAAATCATGGTAAATCGAAGTCGCAGAACGGCGTGTTCACAACTCTTCGATATTAAAACAAGCGCCGCCAGTAATCGTTTAGACGATGTCATTATTGCATTTGATGTCGCCGGCCAACGCCTGATGAGTCAGCTTGCGCTCTGGGCGAGCGCCTGCGACGGGCTATCGGCCGACTCAAAAGCGGAAGGCCAGTGACCTTAAACGCTTACTTTCGCGGAAACAGGTCCGGCCAGGCAGCCTGCAAATATAATCCCATAGACCATAATGTCAACCCGGCTGCGAGATACAGCAAACCGATTGCGATGTCGGCTTGAACCACACCGGGTGGAAAGGCCAGTAGCCCGATAATAGCCGCCATTTGGGCAACGGTCTTAATTTTACCAATATAAGACACCGCTACGCTGGCGCGGCTGCCAATTTCCGCCATCCACTCACGCAGTGCGGAAATCACAATCTCGCGGCCAATAATGACGGTTGCCGGCAACGTCAGAATCAACGCCGCATGCTCTTCAATCAGCACCGCCAGAGCCACAGCCACCATAAGTTTGTCGGCGACTGGGTCCAGAAACGCCCCAAAAGGCGTGCTCTGATTAAGTTTGCGCGCCAGATAGCCGTCCAGCCAATCGGTCACCGCAGCCAGTGTGAAAATAGTCGCGCTCACCAAGTAGCTCCATTGCACAGGCATATAAAAGATAAACACAAACACCGGAATCATCACGATGCGGGAAAGAGTGAGAATATTCGGTATGTTCATTCGTTGCCTATTCGTCGTGCAATGCTGCGTAAATGGTTTCAGCCAGAGTCTTGCTGATGCCAGGAATCTTGATCATTTCGTCAATGCCGGCTTTGAGCAGCTCTTGTATGCCGCCAAAGTAACGTATCAAATCGCGCCGGCGCTTTGGACCTACCCCTTCGATACCCTCAAGGGTGGACTGACGGCGCTTTTTATCACGGCGAGCGCGATGACCGGTAATCGCAAAGCGGTGTGATTCGTCACGGATATGCTGAATCAGGTGCAGCCCGGGTGAATCTGCTGGCACCCGAAACACCCGTCCGGTAACCGCATCGATCAGCTGCTCCATTCCCACCCGCCGGGCAGCACCTTTTGCAACGCCAATAAGCGGAATGTCCGTAAGTTCTAACAATTCAAAGACTTCACGGGCAATATTAAGCTGGCCCATACCACCATCAATAAATACCAATGAGGGCCGTTTGCCTTCTCCAGCTACCAATCGCTTATAACGACGGGTTAGAACTTGGCGCATTGCTGCATAGTCATCGCCGCCGGTAATACCTTCAATATTGTAGAGCCGGTAATCGCTTTTCAATGGACCGTTTTCATCAAACACCACACAAGAAGCCACGGTATTTTCGCCATGGCTGTGGCTGACATCAAAACACTCCATGCGCGCTGGCGTTTCAGCCAGGTCCAACAGGTCTTTTAATGCCAATAAGCGGCGGTACACGGTTTCCTTGCTGGCCATGTGCGTCAGTAACGTCTGGCGGGCGTTGGTTTGCGCCAGCTCAATCCAGCGCCTCCGCTCGCCGCGCACATTAACACGAATGCGAGTGTCTCGCTTGGCTGCCTCTGACAAAGCTTCCGCTAATAGCGCCATGCCCTCGGGTTCAGAGCTCACCAAAATATCTTGAGGAATCTCGCGGCGAGTGTCTCCAGCAAAATAATACTGGCCCAAAAACGCCGCCAGCAATTCACCGTCAGACTGCTCAATGAGAAATCGCGGAAAGTAGTCTTTGGTACCCAGCACTCTGCCACCGCGCACGATGACGACAACCACACACACTATGCCGGCGTCTTGGGTTATGGCGATCACATCGGCATCGCCGCCTTCACCATCAACAGACTGCTGCTCCTGTACATGTCTCAGATGATTCATCTGATCGCGGTAAGCAGCGGCCTTTTCAAAATTCAGCTCTGCCGCGGCTGCTTCCATAGCCTGCATCAGATCTTCAATCACCACCGGGTTCTTGCCTTCAAGAAACATTGCCGCACGGCGTATATCCTGCTGATAGTCCTCTGGAGATATATAGCCCACACAGGGCGCGGTGCAGCGATTGATCTGATACTGCAAACAAGGTCTGTTTCTGTTTCTAAAATAGCTTTCATTACATGATCTTATGCGGAAAACTTTTTGCAACACATTAAGGCTTTCTTTAACCGCACCCGAGCTGGGGAAAGGCCCGAACCAGGTGCCGCCACCTTTTTTTGTACGCCCCCGGCGAAAGGTCAGTGAGGGATAATCCTGATGCGCGGATACATATATGTAGGGGTAGGATTTATCATCGCGCAGCAGTATGTTGTAAGGCGGCCGCAACGACTTGATCAAATTCTGTTCCAGCAATAAAGCTTCGGTTTCGCTGCCGGTTATGGTGACTTCAATGGAACAGATTTTTGCCACCAGGGCCTGGGTTTTCGGCGCCAGGCCGGTGTTACGAAAGTAACTGCTAACCCGGTTTTTCAGATTGCGCGCTTTACCCACATACAGCACCTTACTGGCGGCGTCGTACATCCGGTATACGCCCGGCCTTTCAGTAAGCTGTTTAAGGAAGTGCCGGCTGTCAAAGGTCTCCGCCGGAGGGGCGGCCGAATCAGACGTTACTGGCATCGTGAAACCCGAGGCGAACGACCATAAGGGCCAGCTCAACATCACTGGAAATTCCGAGTTTTTCAAACACACGGTAGCGGTAGGTATTGACAGTTTTCGGGCTCAAGCAGAGTGCGTCAGATATGTCCTGAACCTTTCTGCAATTCACCACCATCAACGCTATTTCACGCTCACGCTCGGAAAGACGTTGGAACAACGTCAGTTCCGGTTGATCTTCATTGCCCTGCCCTAACGCCATTTGCTGGGCAATTTCCGGGCTGATGTAGCGTTGTCCGGCGTGAGCTTTACGCACAGCACGAATGATCTCGCGAATATCGGCACCCTTGGTAATATAGCCTGAAGCACCTGTCTGCATAACCCTTACCGGATAGGGGCTATCGGCACAACCGGTTACCACGACTACCCGCACGGCGTCATTCAATCGCAAAATTTTACGGGTTGCTTCAAGGCCACCAATACCTGGCATGCAGATGTCCATCAACACCACATCGGGAGGGTTGCGGCGTACCTGTTCAATGGCATCTTCACCATTTTTAGCCTCGCCAATTACCTCGATGTCCGGGTTGTCAGACAGCATGCGTGAAATCCCGGATCTAACCAGGTCATGGTCGTCTACCAGTAACACTCTGATCAACATGCACCTCACACAAAGCCAATAACATTTATGCCACAATTATAACGGTTAACGCCGAATCACGATAGGCGACACACCATGACAAAGTACCGTCAGAGCTGGGCCTGCGGCCTGTCCAAACTGGCGGTGTTGGTGACTGGATCAAACCACACCACCAGCTCTCCCTTGTCAACCGCGGTCTTAACCCTGCCGGCTTCCACCAGAGGATTTTCCTGATCGTTCAGGCCGTGATAACGGGTGCAGTATTCCTCAACAAGACCCAGTATCTGATCGTCGGCCAGCAAATCGGCCGGTACAATAAACAATTCTTCTCGCGGGTCCTGTTCAGATACCGTAGTAAGTGACTCGTTCATTACTTAAACCTCAGTCGTTAAATCATAAATATTGACGGTCTAATTGGCATTCACTCGAAAAAACCATACATTGTTATAACGCCCAACGAATTAGTTGCCTGTATACTAAGAAAAATAATAAAAGGATAAATTTCCAGCACTCACTTTTTGCGTAAGTTCATTATACCGTAATGCAAAGTGTGTTTCTTTAATGATTCCAACCACAAAGGATTTTTAGATATGTCTAACGATATATTCAAAAAAGCGAGCCGGCTGAACGAAATCTTGTTGGAACAGCTGGGAAAAGCCGCTGAGATGCAAATGAATGCATTTCAACGTTACTCCGAAATGGCACTGGGCCAAGCCAAAAAAGCCTCTGAAGTTCGTGACCTGGATGGCTTTCAGAGTCTCGCTTCTGAACAGAGCGAAACTCTGAAAGCGTTGAACGATCAGTTTACTGCCGACATGAAGGCATGGCAGGATTACTCCAGCGAAGCGCGCAATAAAATTAGTTGCGCCTAGCCTGAAAACTAAAATTTTGCGGTCGATCAGGCGTCGATGCCTAACCGAGTGCTCTTGTTTCGCTTGAGGAGTTCTGCATGTTGGGAATTGAAAAGCTGAGTAAAACCAAAAAATTAGTGGCCGGTGTTGTCGACACTAATGTACGTCGTGGTCAAGAGCGATTGGCAAAAATGTTAGGCGATAAAGGCTTGATCAGCCCAACCACCCTGTCAATGATGGGGGAAATGTCGGATATTTATAAGGCCATGGCCGCCGATGTTGCTAAAAATCCGTTGCGTACGATTTCGGCAGAAAGTGACTTGCTGCGCAAATATCTAGCGCTAGGCTCCTACACGTTTAGCCGCGCAATGGGTAAAGATCAGGATTCAGTCGCTAGCCCGGAAGCAGACGACCGTCGTTTTCAAGCAGAAGACTGGTCCAAGCACTTGCCCTTTGATTTGCTGTTACAGGCTTATCTGATCAACTCCCAAGCATTTCAAGATTGGTTAGAGGGTATGGACAACCTGCCCAAAGACACCCGCGACCAAATGCTTTTTTACGCACGCCAGGTCACCAGTGCACTGTCCCCTGCTAACTTTTTGGTCACCAACCCGGAAGCCCTTCGCATTACATGGGAAAGCAAAGGCAAGAACCTGCTGACGGGTGGCAAGCAATTTATTGACGACTATCGCCAGAACCCAAAGCTCTTTAACGTCGGCATGACCGACCGCTCTGCGTTTGAGGTCGGTGGCAACCTGGCAACAACACCGGGCAAAGTTGTATTCCAGAACGAGCTGATCCAGCTGATTCAGTACGCTCCGACCACTGAAACTGTAGCAAAACGCCCGATGTTGATCGTTCCGCCTTGGATCAATAAATTCTACATTCTGGATCTGACCGCCCGCAACTCGTTTATTCAGTGGCTGGTTAATCAGGGTCAAACGGTATTTATTGTTTCCTGGCTCAACCCGGGACCCAGCCAAAGAGACTTGGTGTGGGACGATTACATGCAGAAAGGCGTGGTAGCGGCGATGGACAACGTCACTAAAGCGACCGGCGAAGCGAAAATTAATCTGATTGGCTACTGCATCGGTGGCACCTTGGTGGCATCAACCCTTTCGTGGTTGAAGAAAAAAGGCCGCAAACCAACCCTCAGTGTCACCTACTTTACTACGCTTCTGGACTTCACTGATCCAGGCGGTATTAGCATATACATCAACGATCGTTCGCTTGCGGGCATCGAGAAGATGATGAACAAGAAAGGTTACTTGGACGGGCGCGCCATGGCCTTCACCTTCAACCTGCTGCGTGAAAACGAGTTGTTCTGGTCTTTCTGGACCAAGAACTACCTGAAAGGTGAAAAGCCAGCGGCCTTTGACCTCCTGTACTGGAACACCGATGGCACCAACCTGCCCGCGGCGCTGCACGGCCCGTACCTGCGGGAGATGTACCTGAACAACCGTCTGGTGCAACCGGATTCGCTGACATTTTGTGGTGAGACCAATAATCTGCAGGAGATTGACGTGCCGTCTATGTTCATAGCCGCTCGCCAGGATCACATTGCCAAGTGGAAATCCTGCTACACCGGCGCTCAGGCTCACGGCGGAAAAGTGACGTTCTTACTGGGAGGCTCCGGCCACATTGCCGGCATTATTAACCCGCCGTACAAAGAAAAGTACGGTTTTTGGACCAATAATGTAGATACATTGCCAGAAAATCCGGACGACTGGCTGGCAGAAGCCGAGCAGCACCCTGGCTCATGGTGGCCGCACTGGGTTGAGTGGCTGGCGCAGTATCAAGGCGACCAGGTTCCTGCCCGCGTCCCGGGCGAAGGCAAGCTGAAGGCATTGGAAGATGCTCCTGGCAGCTACGTCAAAGTCCGCGCAGCGGATGCAGCGCAAAGCTAATATCAGAGTGTAAAATGGTCCACCAAAAAACGCGGCGAAGCTTATGCTTTGTCGCGGTTTTTTGGTTCTTCAATCTGCGCTTTAAATTGATTATCATTGCCGCCTCTGAAAATAGTTTGGATGCTAATGACTCCCTCTGCTTTTCGACTCACTTTGCCGATCCTGTTCGGCTATTTGCCGCTGGGCATGGCGTTTGGCGTGCTGTTTGCCACACAGCTTGATTACCCCTGGTGGATAGCCCCACTGATGGGAGTGCTGGTGTACGCCGGTGCCGGTCAGATACTGGCTGTCAGTTTGCTGGCCGCTCATGCCGGATTACTGGAGGTGTTTATTGCGATGTTTGTGCTGAACGCCCGGCATCTGTTTTATGGCCTGTCTCTGCTGGGCCAATTTCGCGGCGCCGGCTGGCGCAAACTGTATTTAATATTCGGCCTGACCGATGAAACATACTCGCTGCTCACTAGCCGCCAACGCACCCAGAGCCGCGAGCAGGAGTTGCATACGGATTTTCGCATTACCGCACTGAACCAGTTGTATTGGGTGGTCGGCTGCGCGGCCGGTGGGTTTTTGGGGCACAGCGTTACATTCAACAGCACCGGCATTGAGTTTGCGCTGATCGCGCTATTCATTGTGCTGACCATTGAGCAGTTCAAAGCACTGGGTGAAACATTTCCGCTTTGGCTGGGTGCTCTGGCCGCCGCGGTGGCTATGGCCGTTCTGCCAGCGCCGAATCAACTTATCGGAGCCATTATGATTGTGTCACTGGTGTTGTTACTGCAGTACCGCCGGCACAGAGACGCTCTGGCCCGCAATCGCAGCGGAGACACAACCCATGGTTGAGAACCTGTTTCAAAACTACTATCTGTCCAGCTTTATAGCGGTGACGGTGCTGGCAACCTTTGCCACCCGCATCATTCCGTTTGTTTTTTTCGAGCGCCATACTGAGCACCCTCTCATCAAACACTTGGGGCGCTATCTACCCGCCGCTGTTATGGCGTTGCTGGCTATCGTTTTTTTACAACGCTCGGCAACATGGTCTTTACCAGTGATTGGTCTGGATGCGCTAATCCCCGGCGCCCTGGTGGTTCTGGTTCACTTTTGGCGCCGCAACGCTCTGCTGTCTATTGCTGCGGGCACACTTCCGTATATGGCCATTCAACAGGCCGGCCTGTTCTGAATAATAGGAAAGCACCGTTATGGAGTTGCTGAACACCTTTGCCCAAACCCTCGAAACCACACTGCCTGTCTTCATCATGGTTTTTATTGGCATGGGGCTGCGCCGCGTTAACTGGATAGACGACGCGTTCGTCAATACCGCTTCCGCCCTGGTGTTCAAAGCAACATTGCCAACGCTGATCTTTCTAAGCATTACCCGGGCAGATCTGAGCACCGCCTTAAACCCCAGTTTGCTTGTGTTCTTTTTGTTGGCGACCCTTGGCAGCTTCGGGTTAGCGTGGATTTGGGCGCACTTCCGCGTTCGTCGGGAAGACCGCGGCGTGTTTGTGCAGGGGGCATTCCGCGGCAACTGTGGCATCGTGGGACTGGCGCTGGCGGCCAATCTTTACGGCGATTATGGTTTGTCTGCCGGCGGCATTCTGTTGGGCCTGGTGATTATTTCCTACAACATTTTGTCGGTAGTGGTGCTGTTGGCCTATCAGCACGGCCAAAGCGCCAGCCCAAGAAAAATCCTCCATGATATTCTGCACAATCCACTGATCATTTCGGTGGTTATTGCCATTCCAGTCGCCGCGTTGAATCTGCAACTGCCCGCTTGGGTAATGACATCTGGGGATTACTTTGCGTCTCTCACGTTACCTCTGGCACTTATGTGCATTGGCGCTACCGTATCACTGCGCTCTATTCGCACCGACAGCCGCACGGCGATGGGCGCCAGCCTGATGAAAATGGTAACGCTTCCTGCACTGGCCACAACGGCGGCATGGCTTTGGGGTTTTCGCGGCGCAGAACTGGGCTTACTGTTCGTGTTTTTCGCCAGCCCAACGGCGGCAGCCAGTTTTGTAATGGTTAAAGCGTTAGGAGGGAACGACCGCCTAGCTGCGAACATTATCGGGCTGACCACTTTGCTTGCCAGTGTGACCGTGACACTCGGGGTATTTGTTTTGCGCAGTTCCGGCATTATTTAACCGGGGCGGGTGTACCTTGCACGCTTTCCCTGTTTAGATACAGCCAACGCAACCGGACCGAATGGCTATGGATAGACTGGCTATAGAATCTCCACTTCTGGACACCCACTCAGCCTGGCAACTTATTTTGCAGGCACGGGATTGTGCCAACATTATTTTGTCGGTTCCGAACAGCACAGAACCCGCGCTCGCTTTGTCTGAAGACGACGGAAACTGGCGTTTGTTACGCCCTGCCAACGAACAGGCACAACAGCTGTTTGATTTATTTTTACCTTTGGTAAGCCCACTGGCAGACGGCCAGACCACATCGGTTATCGGCCAATTAGGACAGAGCCTGGACGGCCGTATCGCCACGGTGAGCGGCCATTCACGATTCATTAATGGTGATGATGGCATTGTCCACTTACACCGCATAAGGGCGTTATCAGATGCGGTTGTGGTGGGCGCAGGGACGGCCGTGGCCGACAACCCCCAGCTTACGGTCAGACGCACCTCTGGTGACAATCCGGTACGGGTGGTTATCGACCGTCGCCGCCGTGTGCCCGCCAGCCACCATCTGTTTACCGATAACGCAGCGCCAACACTTCGGCTGATCGCCGGTGATTACCAACCCGGCCCGAAACCAAGGCTGCAAGAGTTAACGAGTGTTCTAGAAGTTCCGTGCCTGGGTCATAACCAGCAACCCGTTTGCCCCGCACAGATACTAGCGGTGCTGGCAGACTTTGGTTTGCACAAAATATTCATAGAAGGTGGCGGAGTGACTGTGTCCGCATTTCTGCACGCGCAATTGCTAGACCGATTGCACGTGATGGTGGCGCCCATGATCATCGGTAGCGGTCGGCCAGCGTTTACACTGCCCGAGATTGATCAACTTGACGACGCGCTGCGGCCGCGGGCAACCATGGTCAACCTGGGTTCTGACATGCTGTTTGCTCTGGAATTCAACGTTAACCACGGCGGCCCTTAAACAGCACCAGAACGCCTGGGCAACTGCCGATAAACATCAACGCACCGTAGCCGACACTGAGCGCCACGCCCTGCTCTGCCGGCAACCCCGCCAGCGGCCACAGCAAAGCCGCGGCGCCTTCGCGTATACCCCAACCCGCCACGGTCAGTGGAACGATCATACTCAGTAATAACACAGTACACAGCGCCAGAAGCACAGCCGCTGCAGCGGCTGTGTTGACGTAATCCGCAGCCACCGCCAGCAATAAAAAAACCGCAAGATAGCTGGCCACAACCAACAACGACGACATCAGCTGCAACGGCAAAGCTGGCCAACGGAACAAAGCTTGGTGTACATCATCACGCAAGGCCAGCAGATAAGCCTTGAACCGGGCGTTGTAAAACCGCAACAACAGCAAACCACCTGCTACTGCCAGCAGCAAAACCATGGGCAGCCAGCCGATTGCTGCGGAAGAGCCCGCCAGCGATGGTTTGAACACGTTTGCCTGCCAAAGCACGATCAGGCCCAGCCCAACCACCAGCGCTAAAACCAGTTGCCCAGACAGCCTTTCAATCACCACCGCGTGGGCCGCTTTTTGTCGCTTGCCGGCTTTGACACCGTGGCGAAACGCACGGTTCACATCCCCCAGAACGCCACCGGGCAAAACCTGGTTTATAAACGTGGCCAGGTAATACTCCTGCACCGCATCACCTACGCCGATGCTCAAACCGAGGCGTTTACCGGTGTAACGCCAGCGCCAGGAAGAAAGGACAACCTGAACCGCACTAAGTACAACGGCCGGTAGCACCACCCAGAGTGGAATTCGTTGCAGCTCACGCCACAAAGCCGTGGTATCCACCAACAAGAAAAGTGCGCCAAGCAAAATTGCACTCGCCAGCCAGCGCCAAGCCGCGGTACCCCATACGCCCGTTTTTGCCGTAGCAGACATATTGGCTACCCAGCCCTTGACGGCAACGCGAGCAGATCTTCATGACACACAGTAATGCGCAACGCCCCTGCGGCCAGCTGCCGTTCTCTGGCGTCAAGCCAGACCTTTAAACGTGTGCTCTGATCCAAGTCCTGCTGGATGGCGGCATTAACCCAGCCGTGCATCAGTTGACGCGCCAGCTCAGCATGCTTTTCACCCTCACCTTCACCCAGCTGCCAGTCACTGGCGGCAATGTGCACCTCATAACCACAGCTTTGCAGTTCTGCGGTCAATGCTGCAGTGGCGCTTGGCCCCAGCGCCGCTCCCAGGCCTTTATCGCCGTGCTGGTGTTGATTCACCAGTACGCGCAGCAGATCGTCATCAGGGTGCCGAGGGCTAAGATCGAAGCGTCCAGCGTAGCTCAACACGACCAATAGGGCCGCGCGTTTGTCCGCGACTTCTTCTACCAACGCCTGCAACCATTGAGCCGACACAAGGTCAATCAGCGCCGATGCGGTCACCAGGCGCGTGTCCGCGGGGAGTAGCCCGGCAAACGTTTGTGGTAACAGCTGTAAAGCCCGAGGCTCAACGCTCAGGCCCAACGGCTCTAGTCGTGCCACGGCGGCGGCCAACAGACCCGTGTCTTGGTCGATCAAAAGCCACTTCTGCGGTTTATCAAGTACCTTAACCAAATACCCGACATTAGACCCCAGCCCGGTACCCAGGTCGACCAGCGTTGGCGGCTGAGGCCTTATTTGGTCTCCCGATTTCTGTTGTAGCCAATCACGCAGCATGGCGTTGAGATTTTGCGACCGCGCCTTATAGTCCGCCGGCTGTCGCAGGCTGAGCCAGTCAGCGCTGAACTCGGTATGCGGGTGACGGCTCTGAAAGTCGGTTAGCGCGGCCTTAAAAGCGGCGGCTGTATCAGCCCAAGTGCGCACACGCAGCGACTCGGACTCAGCCCTTAGGCGGGCTTGCGCCAGAACGTCAGGGTTGGTTATCCAACCACCCAAACGTTCACGCAACGCTGCCACATCCCCCGCGTTGTACATCGCAACGCCGGGGCGATCGGCGGTGTGTAATAACGCGCCACCGTTGGAGGAAATAATCGGTAAACCGACACCCAGTGCTTCATCAATCACCATGCCATAACCTTCATACAGCGACGGCAATACAAAGACATCGGCATTGTTGTACAGCGTTGCCAGCGCATCGCCGTCCACTTCACCGGTTAGCGAAATACGCGAACACAAACCGGCCCGCTGAATCTGCTGGCGCACCTGCTCGGCGTAGTGCGGATTGCGATCACAGGCGCCTACCAGAACACACTGCCATGGCAACTCTTTCAACCCGGAAAGAGCCTCTACCAACTGATGCTGGGCCTTACGCGGTGACAATTGTGCCACGCATAACAGCCGTATCGTTTTTGCAACGTCAGCCGTGCCATTGGCAGAATGTTCCGGCGCACCAGACGCACGCTTTTCAACACCCGGTTCAGCAATATGGATTCGGTCTGACGCTACGCCAAAGTCCCGAAGGCGTTCTGCGGTAAAGCGGCTGGTGGTCACAACGTGGGGCACCGCCGCCAGCGCCCGCTTTTCAGCGGCAAAAAACCTCGCTTGCTGCTGCGAGCTCAGGTCAGTTTCATCAGCCAACGGATGGTGAATCAACGCGACCAGATTGAGCCGGGACCGGTGAGCTTCCAGTATTTCTGGCATGGCGCTCATGGCAAGTCCATCGAGCACCACCCAAGACTGTTCTGCCGCACTCGCAAGCAACTCGTTCATGGCCGTTAGTGCCACCGTGTCGGGCTGCGGAAACTGGCCTGGCAACCCCGCTATCCGTGCGCTTATACCTGGCTGATTTAACACGACGGCTTGGTTGAGCGCGGCTACTAACTCGCGTACGTAGCGATAACCACCGGTGTTCTGTTGCGGATCACCCGGTACGACAAACAGCAGTTCGTGGCTGGACTCAAATGTCGCCATGGTAGCTGGCCCAGGCAATATGGGATTCCGCCAAGGTTACCTTCAGGCGTTCAACACCCCTGCCTGACTCACCCAGTTGGCCGGCTCGAATCGCCGCTGCAAGTCGTTCAAATATAACCTTTGCCATAAATTCGGTGGTGGTGTTGCGGCCCTTGAATTCCTCCACGTCGTCCAGATTTTTCATGTTGAACTCCGCCAGCAGTGCTTTCAACTGCTCTGAAGCCAGGCCAATGTCCACAATCAAGTCGTCGTGGTCGAGCGTCTTACGCTCAAAACTAACGTCAACAATATAAGTGGCGCCGTGGGTTTTCTGGGCCGGCCCAAAAATTTCGCCATTAAAACTGTGGGCAATCATGATGTGATCACGAACGGTCAGGCTGTACATTTAAATCTCCTTTGGCAAAACATAATGTGAGTAAGCATCTGTGCAGAGCTGCCTATAAAGGGCTATGACTAATAACGAATTCGATGGCATAAAGTATCATCACCCGGGGCAAGAATTTGCGCCATGGTTTGCGGCATTTGCTCGAACGGGGTTTCTGCGCTGATCAGAGCGTCTAACACCGGATCTTGCAGCAAGTCCAGAGCGAGTATCAGGCGCCGACGATAATCCCAGCGCGGCTGGCGGAGCGGGCTAATCCCGCCCACCTGGCTGGATTTCAGGGTCAGGCGGCGGGGATGAAAGGCCGCGCCCAGGGGTGCGATGACGGGCTGATCGCCGTACCAGCTCATTTCCACCACCGTTGCTTCAGGACCAGCCAGGCCAAGGGCTGTCGCCAAGCCGGCACTTTGGCCGCTGGCGTGAATCACCAGGTCAAAATCATCAAAGCTGCTTTGGCTGGCGAAGTTCAAGCCCAGCTTACGCGCCACCGCCTCGCGACCAGAGTTGATATCCAGAGCGACGACGTGGGTTCCGGGTATGCGGCTGGCTAACCAGGCTACCAGCAAGCCAACAACACCCAAACCCACCACCGCAATGCGGTCGCCCACGCCGGGCATGGCATCCCAAAGGCCATTTACAGCGGTCTCCATATTGGCTGCCAATATTGCACGAGCGGCCGGTAACCCCGGCGGCAAAGGCGTTACAGCCGAAGCAGGCACTTTATAACGTTGTTGATGAGGGTACAGACAAAATACCGTCTTGCCGGCTAGTCCCTCGGGGCCACTGACAACTCGGCCAACATTGGCGTAGCCGTATTTAACGGGCCAAGGGAAATCTCCCTGCTGAAAAGGTGCGCGCATACTCTGGTGCTCGCTGGCAGGCACTCGGCCATGAAATACCAGAGATTCAGTGCCACGGCTGACACCTGAGTACAACGATTGCACGGTTACCTCAGTGTCGGTCGTGGCCGCACTCGTGCCTGCCGGGTCACTCAAAGCCGTGTCCAGTATTTTCCCTTCGCCAGCGGCGGTCGTCCAGAATGCCCGTGTCGCAGCGTGCGATGAGCCATCATTTGTGGAACTCATCCAATACTCCTTGTGTCTATACTAAATGCCAAACAGTCTACAGAATTATTAACGGAGTTCACTGATGAATTCAGCACCTCGGGTGCAAGGCCTTGCGCCATGGATGGACCTGTTGTGGAGTGCCGTTGTGCTGGTGGCTTTGTGTGCACTGGTGATTTCGCCTGTTGCCTCAACCCAGGTTGGCGCAGCCACACTGGCCACTACGGTAACCATCATTCTTTATGCCGCCATTATGACGAGTGTGCTAACACGCTGGCCGCGACACCAAAATTTTGGATGGGCCAACCGGACAACTCTGCTACGCGGTTGCGTGATCATTGTATTGGTGGCCATTGCCTGCGCTGTGGCCGCAGGTGCTGAACTGTCGGTTAACCGCCTTTGGTGGTATGCCGTTGCGGCATTGTTGGCACTGATACTGGACGGCGTAGACGGTCAGTTAGCGCGGCGCACCCACAGCACCAGTGAGTTCGGCGCCAGATTCGATATGGAACTGGACGCGCTATTAATTCTCGGCCTGTGCCTGATGGTTTTCGCCATTGGCAAAGCTGGCGCCTGGGTAATGGCACTGGGCCTGATGCGCTATGGATTTGTAGTGGCTGCCTGGATTCTGCCCTGGATTAACCAGCCGCTGCCGCCGAGCTTCCGCCGCAAGACAGTCTGCGTATGGCAGATTGTCACGCTAATGGTGGCGATTGTGCCGCCAGCGCCTTCCCTGCTCGTCAGCGTGTCGCTGGCAACGGCGCTGTTACTGTTAACCTGGTCGTTTTTCCTAGACGTATATTGGCTCTATCAACGGAGAGAACAACATGACACACACTGAGAAAAACCGTACTTCCGGAATCGCTGTCCTATCCTTGCGCCGAATTGCTACCGCTGTTCTAGTGCCTGTTTGTTTGGCTTCAGCCCCGCTTGTTCACGCCGAGCCGACCAACTTCAAGGTCGATGACGAGCACTTTTCGATGGTGTTTGAAATCATGCACATCGGCTACGCCCCGGTGATGGGTATGTTCCGCGAGATAGAGGGAGAATTTGTGTACGACGAGGAAACCCGTGAGCTCAGTTCCGGCAAGCTGATATTCAAAAGCAACAGCGTATTCACCAATCACAAAAAGCGCGACGAGCATGTCACCAGCAAAGACTTCCTCGACAGTTCCAAGCACTCCGACATCGTTTTTACCGTGACCGATTTCAACACCACCGGCGATAACACCGGCCAGGTCACCGGGGACTTGGCTATGCTCGGGCAAACCAATCCGGTTGTATTAGACGTAACGCTCAACAAATCTGCGGTTTATCCGTTTGGGCACGAGGAATATACCTTAGGCATCAGCGCCGAAACCAACCTGAAACGCAGCGAATGGGGTATGACCTACGGGCTTGATGGCGACATGGTGGGGGACGACGTCACCCTGCGCTTTGGTTTTGAAGCCATCAAACAATAGGGTTAATTCGAAGCCGGTTGTTGGCGGCCAGATTTCATAGACGCCACCACCGAGCCGGCCACTACCAGTAACGCCGCCACCGGTAAACGCCAATCTGGGGCGGCAATACCCGCAACGACCAAAAGCACCGCAGCTAATACCGGCACCGCATAAGCCAGGCTGCCAATCAACGCCGTAGGCCCGGTGCGCAAAGCCAGGTCCCAAGCCACCATAGCAAGCCCATAAGGCCCAAAGCCAAGAGCAATACCGGCCAGCAAAGCGCTACCGGAAGGCATTCCCGGTGTGCTTCCAGCCAAGGTGTCAGCGGTTGCCGCGCCTGCGCCTGCAACCAAAAACAGCAATGGCATCAAAGGTGCAACCGCTACCGGCGCCGCCTGACAAATCCACGAATACAATGCCCAGCAACAAGCGGCCAGCAGTGCCAGTGCATAGCCGGCATAGTGGTCGCTAGCGCCTACCCCCAGCGACTCGGGTGATATCAAAACCGCTGCGCCACAAAATGCAATACCGGCCCCGACGATGACCGGCAATGGAATGCGTCGGTGAAACAGCCACTGGCTAAGCACAATAAACAGTATCGGCCAGGTGTAAGTAATCAATGCGGCCTCGGCAGCGGGCGCCTTGCCCATGCCCGCCAGATAACCGACCACAGCGCCAAAAATCAGCGCCGGCACCAGTCCGTAAATCACCAATTTCCACTTGAGCGGCAGCGTTACCTGCCTGACATCCGTTCGCGCTTTTGTGCGTTTGCGCAACGTCATGGGCAAAGCTGCTACAGCACCACTTAGCAGAGCAATTGTTGCCAGCCGAAACGGCGGCACCGCACTTGCGATATCCACCAGCAGCGGCGCGATCGCCCACAGAACAACAGCAACAAGCGCTGCAAAAACGCTGAGATAAAGCGGTTGGTGTAAGACAATGGTATAGCGACTCACCGTTAGTACTCCCTCAACGCTGCTGAATTAGCAAGACAGGGTCTAACCCTATACACTTTCAACACATCAAAAAATCGACATTTATTGATTGATAACCTAACAGGAATTGATGATTTGAGACGGCGCATTCTGGATTTGAACATGTTGCACACGCTGGTCGCGATTGCCGACGCTGGCAGCGTAACCGCGGCTGCTGAACGCCTGGCTTACACACAATCGGCTGTGAGCATGCAGCTGCGCCGGCTGGAAGCATCATTGGACGTTGCCCTACATGAACCCGCGGGTCGTAAAATTCGCCTAACGGCCGAGGGGCAAAAACTGGTGGGGTACGCGCGAAAAATGCTGGTGCTAAACAGCGAAGCGGTGGACGACGTTCAACGCCGACAGGTCTCCGGCGAGCTGAGCTTGGGTATTCCGGAGGATTACGCCTTTCTGCTGACGTCTGTGTTATCGCACTTCAGTCAGCGGTATCCGGCGATTCAGTTACAGGTTATTTGCCGCTCCAGCGTTGATCTGGTGAAGCAGGTACAGGATGGCGATCTTGATATGGCGGTGGTAACGCGCCAGGTGCGTTCACCGGGCGGTGAAGTGATTCGCCGCGAACCGCTGGTATGGGCCGTTGGCGCCACTGCGCAGCCCTCATTAGCCGACCCGATACCGCTGGCGCTTTATTCCCCGGGCGCAGACGTGTTTCGTGATGTTGCTGAAGCGTCGCTGGCCTCTGCAGGCCGGAGCTGGCGCATGGCCTACTCCAGCCAATCCATGACCGGCCTTTTACCGGTTGTCGTGGCTGGTTTGGCGGTGGTTGTGGTAACCCGCAATATGCTAACTGACCAACTGCGGGTGATTGACGAGCGCAGCGGCATGCCGGCATTACAATCCGTTGAAATCGCCCTGCATCGCTCTATTGGCCGGCCATCGGAACCGGCAAGTCAGCTGGCGGACCTGATTCGGACTCATCTGGCGTCCAATGATTAAACTCGAACCAACCCTGCGATTCCAAAGGTTGGTCGAGCGCTTTCTGCAGTCTGGCATCTTTTTGATAAATATCCGGGCGGAACACCAGCTCGCCGTCTTCGCCCGGGTGTACCGTCCAATAATGCAGTATGACCGGCATCGTGCGCCGCAGGTTAATATTGCGAGTGTCTCCAGTCGCTATTAACGCGTTCACATCCGCGGCCGTATCGGTGTCGTCAAACAGCAGTTGTGCCAACTCCGTTATGCCTTGTACCCGGATGCAACCCGAACTGAACGCCCGCTGTTGGCGCCCGAACAACGCCTGCGCCGGCGTATCGTGCAAATACACCAGGTGGTTGTTGGGAAAACGCAGAACCAAATTCCCGAGTGCGTTCATCGGGCCCGGGCCCTGGCGCAGCATAATGCCACCGGGATTCCGCCAGTCGATCTGTTGCGGATCGAGGCGCTGCCCCCGAAGATTAAGCACGCTCATGTTCTGCCGATACAAATAGCCGATGTCGTCTCGAATTTTTGGCAGCGAGTCCTCCCGATAAATGGTCGGTGGCACTGTCCACGTCGGATTAACGGTCAAGTGTGTGATCTCGGAGCGCAGCGACGGCGTGCTGCGGTAGGGCTGGCCCACCACAATTCGCGAACGCCAGATTTCACCGTTGGGGCGAAAATAGCTGATGCGATAACCGGCAATATCCACCAGGATAAAGGCGCTGGCTTCGCCGTGTAACAACCAACGAGCGCGCTCCAGATTGGCTCGAATCTGGTCAATGCGCTCGTCAACAGACACATTAAACGCGTTTCGTGTTTGTTGACCCACTATACCATCCGCCTCCAGCAAGTGGTGTCGCTGAAAAAGACGCACGGCCTCTACCATCGCTTCATCGTATTCAAGAAGAATCGCAGTCTGTTCTTCGAGCTGACCAGCGGGCTGAGCGTTTTGTAGGCCCAGGCCTCCTGTCATCGCCAATCGCTGGCGCAGCAAAGGGACATCGGCATCGACATCGCCTGGCCTTAGTAACTGACTCCGTTGCGGTAACTGGAGCCAGCCGCCCTCCATCTGGATATTGCGATAGTACGCCAGCCCTGCACGCAAACGCTGGTAGGGCGCAACGTACGGCCGTGCCAGAGAAAATGCCTGCTCAAAACGCTGTGCATCTACCGCGTCGGAAATCCCCTGATAATCCAGAGCGCGCGCCATAACCGGTATTTCCCACTCAGAATCAATCTGATACGGGTCCACCTTGCCGCGCTGCAGGTGAGTCAACGCGGTCAGCAGGATTCTGCTCACCGACAGTTCAAAGCGCAAGCGATCACTGGCTGTTGTGTAAGGTGTCTGCAGTTGACGATAACGCGCCATAATGGCGCCGGGTTGATAGTCGGCTACATTCAGGCCATCACTTTGCAGGGTATTGAGTGCGGCAGCAAAAGCTGCAACCGATTCACTGTGCTGCCACACAAACCGACCGTCTCTAGCCGCGTAAAAAGCACGCAAATCTTCAGTTTCAACCGTTAGGTAAGCCGCTAAATCTTGATCTGGCTCGCTGTTTTCCTGCACCGCCACGCTGTGACAGGCAACTCCCAGCGACAATACAAGCATCAGCAAAACGCGGCTTAGCGCATGACGCCCTATCATACAGTACCTCCATGTGCCAGAGAAAACCTGGCTATTTCAAACTCTAACCGTATAATTACGCACCTTGCGGAAAACCGGATGATCCGCTTTCATAGTGACAGCATGATCCGCCTCTACCAATAAGACAGTTTAACGTCAGGTAAAGTCCTGCCTTTAACACGGATTTTCTGGATGCCGATGATACGTTTAAACCGATGGCTGCTCGGTGCGGCTTTGTGTAGTCAAATAATTCTGGGGGGCCACAATGCGATGGCCGCCAATTCCGACAAACCCGTCAATAAAGCAACCTCTGATAGCGCAACGTCTACATCCCAGCAAACTCGCCTCAACAACACACTGGCGAAGCTGGCACCAAAAGCCAACCCACAAGTCTTGCGCCTGGCGGCGCGTGCACTGGGCTGCGCCCAACCCGATGCCGAGAGGCTTGCCGTCATCGATTTTTCATTGCCATCCACTGAGCAGCGACTCTGGGTGTTTGACCTGAAACGCCAAAAACTGCTGTTTAAAGAGCTTGTGTCCCATGGCCGGGGCTCGGGCAATGCCGAGGCCGAGTCATTCTCCAACATCCCGGAAAGCTATCAATCCAGTATTGGCCTGTTTCGCACGCTCAACAGTTATTACGGCCGCAACGGCTACTCATTGCGCCTGAAAGGATTGGAGGCAGGCGTAAACGATCTGGCCTACCAGCGGGCCATCGTGATTCACGGTGCCGATTACGTCAGCGAGAACTTTATAGAACAGACCGGGCGTTTGGGGCGCAGCCACGGTTGCCCGGCGGTTCGCCAGGAGGTCGCCATTAAACTGATCGATAGTCTGAAAGAAAACCAGTATCTGTTTACCTATTATCCGGATCCCGAGTGGTTGGCAACGTCTGAATTCTTAAGCTGTAAACGCACAGATGCTCGACTGGCCATGAATTGATACAGAGCAAAAGCGGCATTAACCAGCGATTATGATTAGTGCTTAAGGAATCGCTTTTGGGGCTTGTGGAGCTGCAATTACCCGGTTGCGACCTGCTTGCTTGGCCACATACATAGCGCTATCCGCCTCTACCAATACGCGATCAAACTCGCGACACAACCCCCCGGCCACGCCTAAACTGGCGGTTACCTTACTGCCATCCGGCAGTGCGTTCAGACCACTGACTGTTAACCGTAAATTTTCCGCAATCAAGACCGCCTGATTTATATCAGTCGGACTTAGCACGATCAGAAACTCTTCACCACCCCAGCGAATCACCAAATCATCGCGTCGCACACTCAGCACAAGACTCTGAGCAATATTCTGCAGCACCTCGTCGCCCACTTTGTGACCGTAACGATCGTTGACCTGCTTAAAGTGGTCAACATCCAGCATCACTAATACGCAAGCATTGCCCTCAGGTTGTGCGACAAGCCAATCATCTAACCGCAGTCGATTACCAACACCGGTCAGCATGTCGCGCTTGGCCAGCTCCTCAAGCTCCTGATTCAAACGCGCCAGCGCCGCGGTGCGCTCAACGACTTGCCCCTCCAGCTGCTCTTTGCTGCGCTCAATACGGCGATTGGTTTCAGCAAGACGCCGCTCGAACACTTTGCGGCTCGTTATATCGTTGATGCTCCCCACCATACGAAGCGGCTTGCCCTCCGCGTTTTGTTCAACAACCCGACCGCGATCGTGAACCCAGATTTCACTATCATCCGGGCGTACCATTCTGTGCTCAGAGCTGTAATAGCCAGTACCCTCAAGCGCCGTATTCAACGCACTCATCATGCTGGCGATGTCATCCGCATGAATTAATTTCCCGAGAACCGCCATATCGTGAGTTAACAAGGTATCGTCAAGTTGCAACAACTGGCACCACTTCATGTTGTGCCGCACCACGTTATGCTCTATATCCCAGTCCCAAATGCCTTCGCCAGCAGCATCCATCGCGTAAGAATACCGCTTTTCCTTTTCTTCAATTATCTGATACGCCAGTTTGAGCTCGGTAATATCATGAGCGATCACCAGAACACGATCACTGCCGTCGGGGCCCTTCAGTGGCTTTTTAATCGACTGAAAATAGCGGACTTCGCCGGTTGCCTTGTTCGTTGATGCCTCTTCCACCACCTGAACTTGGCCGCCACTTATAACTTCTTGGGTGCTTTTCTGAAAAAAAAGGACCTGACTTTGGTCATCATTGAAATCGGCGTCGGTTTTGCCAACCATTTGCTCTGGTGTGGAATTATAAAGACGCGCCAACGACTGATTGCAAAGCAAAAATTCACCGCGCCAATTCTTCAGACATACAATGTCTGGCGATTCGTCAATCACCGTCCGAAGCAGACTTTCTTCCAACAAGCGAGGTAATATAGAGAGGTTTTCTTTGGAGAGACAGCGAGGGCCGCGGGCACCACAACCGTTGCAGTGTATAAAATACTCCGCCGAATCAGAGCATTGAACACACAGAAGTTGCTCACCGCAATAAGGACAACGTTGCTTTTCAAGATTCATTCATACGCCCCTCGCTGACACCTGCGTGGTTCAAATCCTGTTATCAGCCTACCACTTTACAAACTGAAAAGTGACGCCTTATCATCCACAAGGTTCATTCCTCACTTTAGCTGCGTACTCCGAAATCGCAAAGTTTCGCGTATGTGATCAAGCCATATCATTGGCACAGTTTCGCGTCACATTGATTCTCAAGCTCACTAGCAGAACGCATTCTAAGAAATGCGGTATTTTATAATCCGTCAGACTCAGTCAGACTCAGTGGTCTCGGTGCACACACATTTCCTGTAACCAAAAAGGGTGCTCATGTCTGACCCAAAACCCCCATCCATTATCGTGTTTGATGTGAATGAAACACTTCTCGACATAACAACCCTGGAGCCTTTATTCAATCGCGTATTTGGCGACCGTCAAGTGTTAAGGGAATGGTTTTCAGCATTGGTTCTGTATTCACAGACAATGACATTGTCCGGTCTTTATACACCCTTTGGGGAGCTTGGCGTGGGCGCACTGCGGATGACCGCCGACATTCACAAGGTGGACATTGGGGATGACGATATCGCGGAGTTGAAAAAGCGGATGAGTACAATGCCGGCGCATCCGGACGCTATTCCAGCTCTTACGCGGTTGATCGATGCAGGTTTCAGATTGGTAACCCTGACCAACTCGGCCAGCGGCGCTTCACCCACCCCGTTGGAAAAGGCGGGGTTGAATCACTTTTTTGAGCGAACCTTCAGCATCGAGGAGACCGGTAAATTCAAACCCGCCCCTGAAACCTATCGCCTGGTCGCGAAGGCGTTGTCTGTCGAGACATCAGACTTGTGCCTGGTCGCCTGTCACCTTTGGGACACCATAGGCGCTCAGGCCGCCGGTTGCCGCGGTGCATTTGTCACCCGCCCCAACAACGCAATTCTCACGGCCCCTGGCGTACCCCTTCCAGACCTGGTTGCAGCCGAACTAACCGACCTCGTCGATCAGATTATTGGCTGCCGGTAACACGTTGTAGAAACGTCCGACTGTCGCCCTAAAGCCAGTCGGGCCGTTTCAATCGGAACGCGTCAGTAGGCGCCGTCGCTGTAGATCAGCTCGTAGCTGTGGCTGTAGATTTCCACAATGTTTCCAAACGGGTCTTCCATATAAATCATGCGATACGGCTTCTCACCGGGATAGTAGTAGCGCGGCTCTTTCATGCGCTTTTTACCACCAGCATCGACAATGCGATCAGCCAACTCTTCAAGATTTGGATCTTGCACGCAGAAGTGAAAAATGCCGGTTTTCCAGTACTCAAAGTTATTCTCCGGGTTCACCTGATTTTTGAACTGGAACACTTCCACGCCGATCCGGTCACCGGTGGACATGTGGGCGATACGGAAACTTCCCCAGCCCTTGCCAAACACCTCGGTGCACATTTCGCCGATCGCACTGTCATCTTCAACGATTTCAGTCGGCTCCATGATGAGATACCAACCCATAACCTCGGTATAAAATTTGACCGCACCTTCAAGGTCGGGAACCGAAATACCGATGTGCGAAAAATTTCTGGGATACACATTACTCATGGCTTTTCCTCCTTTTTTAACGTGGAGAAAGGCTACAATCTTTTTTTGATTACGTGAAATTATCATTCATGATGATTATGAAAACGGATTGTAATGATTAACACCACATGGTTACGCAGTTTTTGCACCCTTGTTGAAGTTGGCCATTTCACACGTACGGCCGAACGCCTGCACATGACGCAATCAGGGGTTAGTCAACAGGTACGAAAACTGGAGGAGCAACTTGGACTAGCGCTGCTCGTTCGACAAGGCAAGCGGTTTGCACTGACGGATGCCGGCGAACGGCTTTATTCGGAGGCAAAAAATATCATCATGGCCCTATCAAGCCTGGAGCTGCGCATACGTGAAGATCCGGCGTATGAAGGCTTGGTTCGGGTGATGTCCCCCGGGAGCGTGGGTTTAAAACTCTATCGTCACCTTCTTGCCTTGCAGCACCAACACCCAAAGCTTGTTATTGACTACCGGTTTGCACCGAACGCCGATGTCGAAAATGCGATCGCTGACTACGCCGTCGACATTGGTTTTATGACCAGCACGTCGGCTCTGGCAGAAGTGAGCTGCCAGCCGATTGCGACGGAATCACTGTTGCTGGTAACGCCTGCCCGCATTTCAAAGCCGAACTGGGAAGTGTTAATGGAACTCGGGTTTATAGATCATCCGGATGGCGCTCATCATGCTGAAATGCTGCTAGGGGCTAATTACCCCGAGTTTCAACACAGCAATTTATTTGAAAAAAAGGGGTTCTCAAATCAGATCGGCCTGATTCTGGAGCCCGTGAGCTTGGGTTTGGGCTTTACCGTATTGCCGGCTCATGCGGTTGAGGCCTTCCAGGAGCGTCAGCTTGTCAGAACTCACCAGCTTCCCAATCCGGTTAGCGAAACCCTTTACCTTGCGCTAAGGCGTGAGATACCGATGCACAACAGGATGAACACAGTGATCACAGAAGCACGCAAATGGCTGTGAGTTCAGAGAGGTCGTTCAGCCTAACCAACCGAGCGATCAAGCGCTGGACATCATTCAACGTGTTCTGTGTCTTTTTTGATACTGCATCAGGCTAAAAGAGTCGTTTTATGATCATCAGACATCTCGTTTAGAGCCGCAATATTACTCACAATCTGGATCCCGCTCACTGCCTTCTTGGCCTTGGACTTCGCAACCGCTGCCGTCGCTGCCAGATCTGCTGCAGAACCAAATGCCCGGCTATCTGCAACAACGATTCCTGCCGAGAGAGCCACGAGGGGGAACTGCCTTGGCAGGCCATCACGATCTTCACCCGTTATGAAGCCCGCCTGACGTATCGCTTCCGGATACCGCGTCGCCGCTTCTAAGGCAAAAAGCTGTTGCACTTCTTCGCAGCGTTTTCGGATTTCAAGCCGGTCGCTGAACACCACAAAATCATCCCCGCCAATGTGGCCAACCCACTCACTATCCCCATTAAAAACCGTGCACAGTTGTCGTGCCAACGACAAGATGACCTCATCACCTTTGCTATAGCCCAACAGATCGTTAAAGGGCTTGAAGTGGTCAATATCGAAATAAATGCAGGTGAACGGATTGTTTTGCTGAAGCCGGTGAACGGCTTCCTGCTGAATCAGAACATTTCCCGGCAACTGAGTAAGGGGATTGGCGTGTCTCGCCTGCTCCACCCGGCTCCGGGTCATCATGCGAAGCAGAGACCGGGTTGAACCCAGCCCTATGTAATGGCCATTCCTAGTCACAATGAAGTGCTGTTTGAGGTAATGAAGGTCGTCCTCTAAAAGCGACTGACTGACCGCTTCCAGAGATTCGTCGTGTTCGACAACAAGCGCATCGTAGGCTGTTAAACTAGACACCGGCTTTGTCTCATTGAGTGCACGACCATAGGTAGAGCTGAAAACTTCCATCACGCGCCATTTATGTAGCAGACCGAGAGGCCGATCATTATCCACCACGGGCAACGCAAAAATTGAGGGCGAAGATTGCAGGACCTGCCAGGCCTCGCCCAGTGACGCCGTTGGAGCAAGCGGCACGATGTAGCGCCCTAGATATCCCGCATCGGAGGTCGCCTGCCCCCCGCCGATGGGATCCGGATTGTCCAGCGCTGACAATTCGGCGGTAGGAAACGGATTGGGGCGACCCAGCAGAAAGCCCTGAATCAGATGGATTCCCATTGAGCGCAGCAGCGTCAGCTCAGCAACCGTCTCAACGCCTTCTGCAATAAGCCGGCACCCCAGCCGCTCACAGAGGTTAATAACAGACCGAACGAATTCTTTTTTTACCAGGTCTCGATCAACATCACGAATAAAATGCCGGTCAATTTTGACAAAATCCGGCTGAATTTCAGACCAGAGTTTTAACCCGGAGTAACCCGTTCCCAGGTCGTCTATCGCAATCCGGAAACCACGTTTCTTCAACGCAGTCAATCGAGCCTTTAGCGCCTCCGGGTTATCTGCCGGATAACGCTCGGATAATTCAATAACGACGTTTTCCGGCTTGAGGCCGTTGGTCGCCAACAAAGACTGTAAGCGATCCTCCGCAAACGCTTTCGGTAACAGCAGCCCCGGTGAAACATTCACGAAAACCAAATGGCTGACTCCGTGGCGAATGCAGCTTTGCCCGGCTTCCAGCAGACACGCCTGCTCCAGGCTGATCACCTGTTTGCATTGCTCTCCTGCCTGAAACAATGCAGGAGCCCCGTGCAACGGGCTGTCCGAAGGTCCCCGGCTGAGCACCTCATAGCCAAGAACAGTTCCTTTCTGGCAGTCAACAATGGGCTGAAACATTGTTGAAATAAGCTGCTGATCAATAATGCGCTGTAGCTCTCTCGCTTGATCACAGGCTGTCATTCTGTGTTATACCCCCTGAATCTGGAAACGAGAAATCAGGGCTCGCAGCGATTCTGACTGCCCACGCAACTGATCGCTCACCGTTTTAGTGTGACTGATATGCTGCTCCAGACCCTGAGAGCTTTCTCCCAGCGCATCCGCGCGCCGCCCCACCCGACCAATCTCGTCCCTTTGAACGTGCACTGCCTCGTCTACCTCAGTGGTAAAATGGCTGAGATCGTCAAAGGTTTGTTTAAGTGCTGCCAGGTGGGTCTTGAGTGTTCCCAACGTCTCCCGGTTAGTGTCACCGGCTGCCCGGGTCTCATCCAGTAAGCCGTTGGCGCGATTAACCTGGGTGACAAGCTCGCTAACCCACTGACGCACCTGATGGGTGGATTCACCCGTGCGACGGGACAGGCTTCGTACTTCATCGGCCACAACGGCGAAACCCCGGCCCTGCTCTCCGGCGCGGGCCGCCTCAATCGCTGCGTTCAGGGCCAGCAGGTTGGTCTGCTCAGCGATGTCCGCAATCACGCCAATCACCTGTTCGATTTTTTTACTGGAACCGTGAAGGACCTCAATCGCTCCTGCCACGCGATTAATGACCTCAATCGCATGTTCAGCGGCACGCTCACTCTCGCGCAGCTGGTTCTGAACATTATCGTTGCCTGCCACAGCACCAGTGACCTGCGTTCGGGAATGCTGCGCTGATTGTTCAATCTGGCTTGCGCTCTTGGTAATGGCGTTCATTGATGAAACCACATCGTGAATCTGGCGAGTGTTGTGTAACGACGAAGCCTGAACCGCATCGGCCTGCTCATCCAGATTGGCTGAACGCTGCTGCAAGGCAGCTGCAGCGTCTGTGACATCCCCCACGAACAGTTTGAATTTTTCAATCAGACCGTTGATTGCTAACGCCACAGCCGTTACTTCATCACGTCCTGAAATCGGCAGCGGTGTGGAAAGGTCTGAAGCGGCTTCCATGGACCGGAGGCGTTCCGCGATCAACTGAAGCCTCGTGGTTACTGTGCGGCGAAGCCAGTAGGTTAATAGCAGGATGCCAAACAAGACAAAAAGGGATCCCCAAACCAACAAGTGTTGTTGCTGTTCGAGGAATTCGACCAGCGCGGCAGACCCAGCTTCCGCCTGTTGGCGGCCAACCAAGCGCCGGGCATCGATGTCTTCAAGCATAGGATCAAGGGCTTGATAAAGCTGAAAGTCCACCACTTTACCGGCCGAATAATAACTGGCTTCATCGATAGGTTCTTTCAGAGCCCCAAGCAGGTTCAAAACGGCCTGGTGGGCCTCCATGTTCTCCTCAGCCCAGCCTTGCAGGCGCGGATTGCCGAGAGCTGACTGCCATTGCGCGTTGATCGCCGCCGAGGTTTCTTCAAACTGCGCATCGATCTCATCCCAAAGCAGCAGCTGAGCTTTAATTTTGTAGGACAAGTCCTTAAGTTGGCGATGGCTGCGATCCAGATCCGTAAGCAGCCAGACATCCGACATCTGCTCTCGTACCAATCGATCCGTTGCCTCCTCAGCCTCCCGCACCACTGACGTAGAAAGCCATGTCAGACCGGTAAGAGCTATTAAACAAAACCCAGAAAACATTATTAAGCGCTGATGGACGGTAAGACGCATAACGTGAACTACCTCTCGAAACGTTCACGGTGAGCATAAGTCAAAATTATGACAATTTTGTTTCAATGGTTAGCCGGCCAGAAGAATTTTTAAATATACTCGAATTTTTTCAATACGTTGTATGCACAATTCAAAGGAACTGTTGAAGGGCACGTTCGTCGTTTTTTTGGTAGCGGCCCGCTTCAGATCAAGGTTCAACCTCGATACAGATTGCTCCCACGATGAGTTCCTACCAAAGAAGGAGTTCTCGGCAAAATTATCCGTTGTTTAGAAGATTCTGAAGTCTATTTCATTAAGTGTCAGACTCACCTACGGTTAAAAATTATGTGCCATTTTTTGGGAAGGGGTAATTTAGTGTTTGCACGTTTTCTTCGTCCAAAAAATTTATCCCAAAAATTGATGCGCATTATTTTTTCCATCTATTTTGGCGTCGCTTGCCTCATCACAGGCATGCAGTTCTTGACTGAATATTTAAAAACGCAAGATTCAATAATAAATGAATTGAAGCAGTTGGAAGATACCGTCCGCGGTCCTATTGCTACGAGTCTGTGGCAATACAATCAGAATCAACTGGATGCACTCGTCGTCGGTCTGGTCAAAATGCCAGTCATTGAGGGTGTCGATATTTTAGATAAGTACGCAAAGAATATGCTTTCCAAAAGATCCTACACTCCTGCCACCGCCCCCCTGTCAGTTTTCGATACAAAATCAGACTTGTATTGGTCGCTTAACGAGGAAGAGATATTTCTTGGGTCGCTTACACTTTATTCATCGTCACAAGTCGTTTTAGATCGAGTTTTGTTCGGTTTTTCTTTGATTGCAATTACGGCGATCATAAAGTTATCTTTTTTGTTTTGGCTGTTTGTGTGGGCTGTAGATCGCTATCTGGCCATCCCCTTAAAAGAATTGATGTCGCAAGTGGATGAAGTGCAACTGAAACAAAACGTGAATAAACGAATTCACCTGTCAAATATCGAAAATAACGAACTCGGTCAGCTACAAAACCATATAAATAACATGCTATCTGTCATGGAACGGGATCGGGAACGACTATTAGAAGACGAGCAAGCCAAGCGAAACTGGCTAGAAAATGCCGTTGCGAAGCGCACAAAAGAACTACAGATACTAAACAAGAAACTTGAGAATCTAGCTAGAAGGGATTCTTTGACAGGCACATTAAACCGGGGAAGTTTCTTTGAAACTGCGCAACATCTGCTCGTTCTTTCTCAGCGCCAAACGTCGCCCGCATCCTTTATATTGATGGATTTAGATCATTTTAAAGTCATTAACGATACGTACGGTCATTTTATCGGTGACAAAGTACTCATTCATTTCGCACAAACAATTTATGATTTTTTGAGAAACTCGGACCTTATCGGGAGACTCGGCGGAGAAGAGTTTGCAATCTTTCTTCCAGATACGGGAATCGATGGCGCGTTCCAACTTGCTGATAAAATGCGAACAGCTATCAGTAATTCAACTTTGGAAATTGACGGTAAAACAGTTAATTACACTGTAAGCCTCGGCGTTGAGTCATCCGGACCAGAAGACCATTCAATTGACGAATTATTCAAACGCGCCGATACGAAACTTTATGGTGCGAAAAATAAAGGCCGTGACCGTGTTGAAAAGTGAAAAAATGCACCGTTATTTATTCCTAGTGTTGTTGTTAGCAGGAACCAGTGCGGCCAATTCTAGTCAAGCTGAAACACTAAAAGTTTGCTATGACAAATGGGCTCCAATGACAATATTTCCGTCAGAAGAATCTTCTGACCGTGGTGTTGTAATAGATATGCTAGAGCAAATATATACAGAAAAAGGCTATAGCCTTGAATATTATGAAGTTCCTCTGGCAAGGGGGCTGGATATGGTGGCAGAGGGTTTTTGCGATATGTTGCCAGAGTACCTGTTTTCAAAAAGTTCAGAACATTACTTCGTGTATGCTAGTGAAGAAACGTTTGCGTACACAACAGCCTTTGTGATCAGACGCGATGATTCGTGGCGCTACAATGGGATTGAGTCCATAAAAGACAAGCGCATCGCAACTGGGCCAGGCTGGGACTACAGCTCAATCAGTGCTGACTATCAAAACTATATCGATGACCCAAAAAACTTGAACTTCGTTGAGGTAATTGCGGGTTACGATGATGTGGTTGATCGAGTCTTTCACATGATCAAAGAAAACAGAGTGGACTTATACGCAGATAACGACCTTGTCCTTCAGTATGCTTTAAATCGGCTGAACCTGAATGATGAGCTTAAGATTGTGCGCCCCGGTTTCGAAAAGAAACTGATTGAAATTCCAATCTTTTCAAGACAAATGCCAGCCTCAAAAAGACAGAAGCTCATAAAAATCTGGAATGAGGGACGCCGATCGATGAAGGGCGAAAGAGTAAAAATGCTGCTTCAGAAGTATAACGTGACATTCGAAGATTAGCGCGACTCGGACGCTATGACCGGTTGCGACCCTGCATCCAATCCCAAGTCTTTTTACTGCCCTGATTTTCTTTCGGACGTTAATCGGTTTAGAAACGGCGGGCCATCAAAGTCTTCCAATGCCCGCTCAATTTCCTCGGGCGTGCTCATTACAAATGATCCGTATTGCTGAACTGCCTGTCAGGCTGGAGGGTGAATGTAGTGAAGTTCGCGGTTTAAGGTTAGCTACACCGTGGCTCGTGCAAACTGCTCAATATAGTCAATGAGTTTGTCCGAGGCCTCGGCGGCGCCATCACCATCGCCGCGACCGATCGCGCGGGCAAGATTGGCATGCAGACTCGCGCACAGCGGCAGATCGAGAGCCTCTTTATAATGTTGATACCAGAACCGCCGGGCGAGCCCTTGCAGTAGCCCCATTGTTTTCCGGGCGTAGTCGTTACGACAGGTACTGGAAATGAGGGAATTGAATTCTTGGTCGAGACGCATAAACTCCGCGTCGTCGTTGCTATAGGAGGTCTTTACCATAGCATCGGCTATCTCTATGAATTGCTCGTGCTCCAGTGCAGTGGCGCGACCTGCCGCTAACCTAACCATGAGCCGCTCGACTTCCCGACGCACACGCAGCAGTTCAAGTTGGCTTCGGACATTGACTTCTGAGACAAAAATACCGCGCCGGGGCAGAATGACCACCAGACCTTCGAGAGCAAGCCGCTGGAGTGCCTCACGAATGGGTGTACGCCCAATGCCAAGCAGTTCGGTCAACGAGGCTTCTGACAGCACTTCACCAGGCGAGAGTTGCAGGGTCACAATCAACTCTTCCATTTCCTTATAAGCTTGCTCGGTCAGTGTACCAGTATGCTTTCTTGCTGTGGTCCTCACAGGCGTGTGTAACGTCTTTTCTAGCACCTAGTTCCCTCCAAAAGAATGTGGCGCAGTGCAGTGGGCGACATAGCTCGTTTTACATTGCCACCGCCGACACTGACATATATTTCGTCGACATGAAATTAGCGGTACGTCAGAGGACACCATTGTAGATCGCCCAGACGTTAACTGCGATCCTGGTACCCCGTGCGATTGCTTCAGTGACTTTTAACGGCCTGCTCTTTGCTCTGGGGCTTGGCAGGTGATCGAACTGAACACAATTGACATTAGCGCTTACTGTCTTTATTTCCCGCCTCTGGAAATAACCACAGGGTTGCGATCATAAAAGCGCCCAGCCCCAGTACTAGCCATTGTGTCACTTCCTGAGCTGCAGACGCTTGATAGATATGAAAAACGACTGCGACAATGATCACCAGAACGGTGAGGATAGCCTTCATACGGTTAGGCATAGTTCTTCTCCTTCATAGAAGTAAAAGGAAAGCCAAAAGACGCTTCGGTTCTAAAAACCCACGATTTGGGCGACCCTGCAAACGCCACCAAAGCGGCACTCACACTGAAGGTAGGCAGAGCATAAAGACCCATCAGCAGATAGGGTGCCTTGTTCCTGGCCAATACCCGCCTCTGGCACTCCTTTAAAATTGCGTCACCTACCAAGTCAACTTTGTAAGCGACTTGGTAGGTGTAACAGAAGCAGCTCTTGCCCTTCCAGTTCAAACGAGGCTCACATTGTCTGGACATCTGCAGAGCCGCCCTTCGCCGCCGCAGCGCGATTGCCCCGAGGTGTGCGCGAGGTCTTGCGCATGTTCTGTTTAACGTATTTTGTGCTATAGCCGTTAAAAAGGTGGCCCAGCAGCCCCCTGTCAAGGTCAGACGTCCCGAACAGCCAGTCCCCAATCGGAAAGGTCAGGTTCATGTTGCGTTCCATCATAATGGACTGGTCATGATGTGCCGTATGATGGCGGCGAATCGTGTTGACAAACGGCGTATTACGCACGAACCAGTTCTCCTCCACGTGACAGCAAAAGTGCATGAACTCATACAACAAATACATGCTCGTTGTACTCACCATGACGAGCCACCCCACGTTCGGTGTCAGTATCCAAGCCGCGATTAAGGCACCGGGAATAGAGATTAGAATAAAGATGATCAAAGCGAAGGGTGGAAAGAACGTCACCCGCCAATCACGATGATCGGAAAACCGCATTTCGTGTTCCGTAAAGAATTGGTGGTGCATCAGCGTATGTCGGGTATAAACCGCTTTGAGGCCAGGGGACCGGCGCGGCCGGTGCATGACCTGAGCATGCAGATACCATTCGAAGATGTTACATATGAGGAGGACCACAGGAATGGCTAGCCATTCCCACCACTGAACCGCGTTCAGGTTTTCAACATAGATATAGATGGCCGTAAAGCCGATTATGTAAATGACGGCAACGTGCAGCCAACCGTTGTACCAACCTGCCAAGCGGCTCCGAAAAAGCTCACGATAGTTCCGCTGTCGATCTTTCATCTGTGAATTTGGAAATTCCATCATTTATACCTCATTTGGAAGGTACTGCCGTTGATCGCCCCGCTTGGCTTTTCGCGGTTGCGTATACTGCCTGCCACTCAGGCCCTGGCTCCGATATTTTCAAGTGCTTCATCAATATCTGCGGCGGTCATCTCCCACTCATTATTGAAGTTAGACACAATCTCACGCATAAACAGCTCGTAGTTGGCCAGAGCATGCTCGTTTCCCCTTACGTCCGCGAGTATGGCCAGGGCGAGCTGTGCCGGCGACGCGCCCTCATATCCCCACTCAAAACCATCCTCAGAGACCACTTTCAAGTCAAAGTTCTGGTCCAGTGAAATTCCATCGACAGTCACTTCAAGCCCGTCAATAGTTCGATCACCTCTATATGTCTTCATGCGTGCACCCCAGACAATATTTTGTATTCAACTGATATATTAGATAAAAAGTAAAGTCATGGCAAGCCCTTTTAAATCGCGCTTCGGTAGACCTGATTTTTACTGCGTAGTGCCTTTGAAAGAGCTTCAAAGCCCTAAGAAAAGTGATGGGAACGAATCTTCACATAAGAGGCATCAGTCTGATATATTAATCTCGGATCACGCATGGCGCATGGCGCATGGCGCATAGTGAATTCAGATCGGCGTCTCATATCCATAAAAATAGAAGAAGGAGAACAGCGTATGGCTCCCGAAGACATTCTGGCTCTAACGCCACGCTTACTGACACAGGCACAACGAGAGTTTTACTTCGAGAATGGCTACCTGCTGCTTGAGCGCATTATTCCCGAAGAATGGATAAAAAAGCTGCGCCATGCCACGGATGAGGTGGTAGAGCAAACCCGACAAATGACTCTCTCTGACGCCATATGGGATCTGGAAAAGGGGCACTCAAGCGAACAACCTCGATTGAGGCGCCTGAGCAGCCCGGTGGACCACCACGCCACATACTGGCGTTATGTTTCCGAGTCGCTCCTGGGCGATATCGCCGCGGACTTGCTGGGCCCCGATGTGATGTATCACCACACCAAGCTCAACTTCAAAGCGCCCTCTGGGGGAATGGACGTTAAGTGGCACCAGGATATCCAATTCTGGCCGCACACTAATTACTCACCTCTCACCATAGGCACCTATTTGTACGATTGCTCACCTGAGCAGGGCCCGTTAGGAGTCATTCCTGGCAGCCACAAGCTCCCTCTGTTCGATCTTTACGACGACCATGGGAATTGGACGGGTCACTTGAACAAAGCCGATCTGGCTACACTGGGCACCGAAAATGCCCAGTACCTGTCGGGGCCGGCAGGTTCGGTGACTATTCATAACTGCCGCACCATCCACGGCTCAGCAGTAAACAAGAGCAATAGCGGTCGACCGCTATTCCTAACAACCTTGTCATCGGCAGATGCCCTTCCCTACACTCGCAACCCGATATCCACACCCAATTACAATCAGGCCATTCTCCGTGGAAAACAGGCACGCTGGGCTCATCACGACCCGCGCCCCTGTCAAATGCCACCAGATTGGTCGGGCGGCTACACGTCGATCTTCGACCTGCAGCAAAAGTCGGGATCTACCGGCAAGATGTGATGTAAAGAAGCAGGTGGCTTGTTGAAGCAGGTTTCGAAGATTTTCAGTTGCAACAGCCACTGGAATATTGTCTGAAGAACAAAATGTGGGACAAAGGATGAGGAGATCACAGGCCGGCCCGCTCTCTCGATAACTCTGTTGAATCTCAGGGTACCAAGAGTAGTGGACTGTCGTCCTTTGGCTCGTTAACGCAGCTCTGGAACCGCAACTGCGACCGGGGCCAGACCTCTCGTGTAATAAAATATCGCTTTAGGCTCGCTTCCACACGGAAATTAAATCTTTCGCTCCGCGTCCAGCGTTCCTGCAAAGGCATTTCTGACGATGCGCTCATAAACGACTTCTGCTGGTTGAATGGGAAAGGCTTTGGTCAAGCGCGTGACAGCCAAACCGTTTTTGATGAGGTCTGGAAGCTGGGATTCCTTGACGCCAAACTCAGCCAGACTAACCGGAACCCCACACTCGGCTACCAGATTTCGTGTGCGGATCACCAGCCGCCGAGCTAGCTCGTCCGGGTCTGTCGCCGTTTCGCCGATGGAGCGCGCTATGTGTGCGAGGTCATCACGCCGAATGTCGCGCAGCGCATCCAACACGTAGGGTAGATAGACTGCGTTTGTGCGCCCATGAGAAGCATGAGTCAAGCCCGCAAGCGCATACGCCAGGGCATGCACTGCGTTCAATCCGGCGCTGCCGTAAGACAGCGCCGCGTAAAGACTTGCCGCCGCCATCGCTTCACGGGCCGGACGATCCGTACCCCTGACATAAGCCGTATTGAGATGGGCAAAGCAGAGCTGTATGGATTCCGCAGCGAACATCCGCGTCAGTTCGTTACAACCCGCGTAAACCGGGTCCGGGTCACTGCCTCGGTCGAACTCTGTTGAGTCCTGTGTGAGATAGGATTCCAGAGCATGGGTCAAGGCATCCAGCCCGGCATCTGCAGTGACGTTCGGTGGGCAGCTCAGAGTCAATTCTGGGTCGATGAGCGCTATGGCCGGGCGCAGGTCATTAGACATCACCGCCACCTTGGTGGCGCTTGCGCTGTCCACAATAATCGCGCCCGCGGTGATTTCGGAGCCAGTCCCGGCTGTTGTGGGAATCGCAATTAGAGGTAGGGGCTGTCCTGGAATGCGACCTTCGCCAACGTAGTCCTGAGGCGTTCCACCATACTTAACCAAAATTGACAGCACCTTGGCCAAATCAATGTTGCTCCCTCCGCCCAGGGCGATTACATGGTCGATGCGTTCGCGCCAGCCTTTCTGTTCGATCTCCTTCTGCGCTTCGAGGCATACCTCGACGGTGGGATCCGGAATACCTCCGTCAAAAACGAGGCTCTCGATGCCCGAAGCTGTTAGCGACGCCTGCAATTCGCTGACAAGGGCCGTCTGTTGGCTGAAAAACCGGTCTGTGACAATAAGAGCCGCCTTGTGGCCCATTCGCTGCAGCAGCGGAGCCAGTTCTTTCCGCGAACCCCAGCCTCCAATAATCCGAGATGGTACAGACAAAAAAAGCCGATCAAGCATGTTTGCTTCCCCATTGATATATCAGTAGTGTATTAAGAATATTATCATTTTAAAGCGAGCGCAACTTCGTCAACACAATTCCAAAGCGCCACTGAAAACGAATGTTTACCTGCCCCGAAATTTCATCTTTGGCCTGACTTTCAAGGAACGCCCATGACCTTTTTCCCCATTGCTGGACCCGCTGGCCAACTCACTGGCCTGAGCTCTGCTGACGCGGACATAGACGCCATGCCCATGGTTCTTTTGCACGGTATCCAAGGCTCAGCCCGAGCCTGGGACGAGGTACTCAAGCATCTCCCCAATCGGATTCCCGCCCTCGCTCCCAATCTGCGCGGACGCGGCGGCTCAGTTGCGCCAACCGACCCTATGGCCTACACAGTGGATTGTTTCGCAGACGACCTGGCGGCCGTGTTAAACGTGCTGGAAAGACCATGCTTGCTGGTGGGCTGGAGCATGGGGGTGCTGGTGAGCTTGGCGTACCTGAGGCGCTATGGCCCGAGCCGGCTCAACGCGTTAGTACTGATGAGCGGAACCTCTCAAGGCAACAAATGCCATTGGTTCAGTGGCGAAAATGCCGAAGAGATAGCAAAAGAGGCCGAACTTCGGGCCAATCGTATGGCACTGAAAGAAAGCGCCTCCCCAGTGGCCGCCGCCGGGGCCTGGTTGTCTGTTATTAGCACTGATTTTCGCTCAGTCCTGCCGGGCATTGAATTGCCGACTCTGGTAATACATGGCAGTGCCGATGACCAATGCCCCCTCGGCCACGGGCAGCTAATCGCCGACACGATACCGGGTGCGGAGCTTGTTCTGCTCGATGGTGGCTTACACAACATCCTGGCCCAGAACCCCGCTTGGGTGGCGGGGCATTTGGTTCATCTTTATGACTCTGTCACGCGGCTTCCCTAATCCGCTTAACTCACCCAGTCTAAGGACCCACCTGCGAGCCGTTGTGCTTGCGCTATTCCCGCGTTGTCGCCATGACCGCTTGTTCAACCCTCATCCGCGTTTGTAGCCACCAGCCCTAATTGCTGTGTATTAGCGAAAAAAAACCAAATGACGGCAACAGATATATTTTTTGTATATATCGAGATTCGATGCTATTGGTTAATGGTCGTTATCACGGATTTTAGGCTGCGGGCGACAATTTGCCAGCGACGCAATATTGCATTCGTTGAACTGGGGAGTCCGGCAGACGTTCTGCCTTCAACCTCGTAACAAGCATCAGGCCATTGGTTCCAACCGATCTACTGGTCTAAACAAAAACAATACTGCCCAAGTTGCGTGCGCGCGATATACGGCAGAAGAGGACATGAGCAGATGGCATCACTCCAACTCACTCTGAAGAAATTTACCATCATCGCGATGGTAGTCACTTTGTTCTCGGCCATACACACCGCTCAAGCCGAGGAGCCGGTTCATAACTTCAAGATGGCAACAGGCTGGGCCGGCGGCCCGCTCTCCACGATCGGAGCCCAGGCTTTTGCCGACAACGTCGAACAGATCTCCAACGGCCGCATCAAGGTCCAGGTATTCACAGGCGGCGCACTAGGCAATGCCCTGAAGGTCTCCGAAACCGTGAAAAACGGGGTTGCAGAGATGGGCCACACCTGGATGGGCTACGACTGGGGTAAAGACAGCACAACAGTCCTGTTTGGGGGTTATGCAGGTAGTCCTGATTCAGAGCGAATGCTGCATTGGCTTTATCAGGGTGGTGGTGTGGAACTGCAGCGTGAGTTCCGGGAAGAGAAATTTGAGGTTATCTCCTTTCCACTATTCATCAGGACGGCAGAGGTATTCCTACACTCCCGCAAACCCGTCAAAACTCTCGAAGACCTCCAGGGCCTTAAGCTACGTACTGCCGGAGCCTGGCTAGAGATGTCAGCAAGCTTGGGCGCTGCCCCGGTAACAACGCCTGGCGGAGATGTTTACCCCATGCTTGAGCGAGGAGCCATTGATGCAACTGAATGGGGAACACCTTGGGAGAATATCTCACCGGGTTTCCACAAAGTGGCCAAGTACGTGATCATTCCCGGCATTCATCAGCCTGTGGCTCCTTTTGAGCTGGTCATAAACAAGACTGCCTGGGGCACGCTTTCAGACCAGGATAAGCAAGCCGTCGAAACTGCAGCAAAGCTGACCACTCTTAACAGCTGGCTACGTATCGGGCAGGAAGATGCAAAAGCGATGAAATTCTACGTGGCAGAGGGCAACGAAATTATCGAACTGGACCCTGAAGTCCAGTTTAAAGCCCAGGAAATCGCCAAGACCTGGGCAGAAAAACAGGCTACCGACAACGAATGGTTTGCCCGAGTCTACAAAAATCAGCAGGAGTTCCTGGCACTCTGGGAAGACGCTGACTCTTACCGCAAGGTCCTGACTCGCAAATAAGTAACGAAGGCCGCTGTGTCGCACCCCCCAGCAGCCTTTTTTTTGCCCGAAACACGAGGTTCTTATGCAAGCCATCCTTAATCTGATCGATCGGATTATCGGCTCGACGGGAGTTGTTGGCGCTTGGCTTGTAGCTCCGCTAGTGCTGGCAAGCTGCTACGAAGTCATCGCACGCTATGTCTTTAATACGCCTACTATCTGGGCTTTCGAGCTAGGGTATATGCTAACCGGCGCAAATTTTTTGCTTGGCATGGCTTATGCTTTGCGCGAGCGTTCACATATTCGCATAGAGATTTTCTACCAGCATTTCACGCCAAGAGTCCGAGCCATTGTAGACATCCTTACTTATGTGGTGATCGTCATACCGATCTGCGCCTGGCTGACTTATGGTCTTTATGAGTACGCCATTAACGCATTTCTAAGCCGCGAGACAACCGGAATGTCCGCCTGGAATCCACCTATCTGGCCTTTCAGAGTGTCCTTCGCCCTAGGCTTTCTGGCCCTCGCGCTGCAGGCACTGGCCGAGTTAATCAGAGCCATCCAGATTCTGCGAAACGGCGTCGAACACGATTCCCCCGACGTGGCCGATGATATTTTCACTCATCAAGCGGAGACCCCCTAGCCCATGTCGCTGTTTCCCTTATATATGTTCCCCCTACTCTTTGCACTGCTTCTGGTCGGTGTACCGGTGGCTTTCGCGATGATGTTCACTGCAACCGTCTTCGGTTACATGGTGTTCGACCAGGCGTTAATCCACCAGTTTATCGAGAAGATTAGCGACGTGGCTTCAAACTACGTACTCGCCGCGGTAACACTGTTTGTTTTCATGGGCTGCATGCTAGAGCGCGCAGGCATCGCCAAGCGCCTGTTCGAAGCCATGCATTTATGGACTCGCCGTGTTCCAGGCGGCCTGGCTCTCGGCACTATTCTGATGTGCATCGTTTTCGCGGCCTCAACCGGCGTCATAGGCGCGACCGAAGTAGTGGTGGGGCTGTTGGCAGTTCCTATCATGATGAAGTACAAGTACGACAACGGATTAATGGCCGGCACTATTTGCGCTGGCGGTAGCCTTGGCACCATGATTCCGCCCTCTGTGGTCGTGGTCATCATGGGGCCATTGGCCCAAGTGTCAGTGGGTGACTTGCTGCTAGGAATGATTTTTCCTGGTCTGATTATGGCTAGTTTATACATGGCATACATAGTCATACGCTGCATCATACAGCCGTCAGCAGGCCCCGTTATTCACGCTGGTGACGAACCTGAGCTCCCCCTGTCCGAGAAGCTCCGAATCACTGCCACCGCTTTAGTGCCCCCCATGCTAATGGTTTTCGCAGTACTGGGTTCCATAATGCTCGGTTTGGCCTCCCCGACCGAGGCTGCAGCCCTAGGTGCGGCAGGTGCGGTGCTGCTAACTATTTTCTACGGCCAGTTCAGCCTAACTGTTCTCCACCAAGCGTTTCTGAAGACCTTGCGGATCACTGCAATGATCATGACTATTCTGCTGGCTGGAAGCATGCTCACCGGGATATTTATCGGTTCGGGCGGTGTAATTCTTACAGAAGAACTTGTTGGCGCCTCCAACCTGAGCCCCTGGGGTCTATTGGGAGTTGTGCTGCTAATGGCATTCGTGGGTGGAGCATTCCTGGACTGGATCTCGGTGATACTGATCATGATCCCCATGTTCACGCCTATCATGGTGAGTATGGGCTTTGACCCGGTCTGGTTCTGCATCCTGTTCCTTATCGTGATCCAGACCAGCTACCTTACCCCCCCTATGGCGCCGGCGATCTTCTATCTTCGCGGTATAACACCTAAGTCAGTTACTACGGTACAGATGTACAAGGGCGTGCTGCCTTTTATTGGCCTACAGGTACTGACTCTGATTCTTGTCATGTATTTTCCGAACCTGGTGCTCTGGCTGCCGGATAAACTTTTAGGTTTCTCGTGACGGGAAATCTGAAGAATCACTAGGTCCTATTTGGGGTCAAGACGACAGTATTGCTCTCATCTGTACCGGACGCGTTGATGGTCGGTAATGAACGAGTAGCCGGCGATTCGCCAGAGCCGGCAAATTCAGGGAGTAGCGCAGCTTACCGACGCGTCCGTACGCAGCGGCGCCAAGACCCCGACCAGTATTGCCCGTTCCCCCTGGCCAATTGAGTTGCACAGCGGAGATCGGCCCCAGCTTCATGGGTTACTCAAGGACAACTACTAAGTGGCGTACGAGTGCTTCGTACCAAAACGCGGTGAAGGGCTGCTTGCGGCTGGTCGCTGCCTTTCGGACGAGCACGAAGCCGTGGCGTCGGCCATATCGGCCCTCGATGGGGGTTGCGCAGTGGGAAATCGACGGCCGGGCCATTCGGGATCAACTCAATCGTGATGGCGCCCAGCTCGACTTAGTACCTACCCTATTCTCCAGCTTCCTTTCGGTTATCTGATCGCCGCAGCTCCGTCGAATGCAAGGCTTTAAATTGCCTGGCGTCTTTTCTGCAGCGTGAAGATCGTTTTGGGAATAATGAAGCTCAATCACTGGCGAACTAACCAAACAAAGTTGCGGCAAGGACTTGCAGACCAATCGGTTTGAAACTTAATAGAATCCGCAACGTCCTATTCGGCAAACTCTCGACGCCACTGAAAAGCTGATTTAAGTAAGCCTTCTCACGGCTTCACAGGGGACCGAGCTCCCCGCGCTTGCAGGTATTCGTTTTGGCCTAACGGTATCTTAAAGCACCCCGATGTCTGTGTTAACTCTAAACCAGTTGGTTCGGACTCAGCTTGGCAAACACAGCCTTGTTACATCGGAATGTTAAAGAAAATAGAGCTTTTATTATTCCGCAAGTTAATCGAACGGTTACGAACAAACAGACAGACAATTCTGTCCGAAATTCACATACCCTTGGCCCAAATAAACCTAGGCACAGATTGATACCAGAGTAATATTCGCTAGAGGATACATTTAAAACGCAATTGAGGTCAAAGGACGCCAGACGGTTTGTTACACAATTAAAGTAGAAAAATCCAAACAACAAAAAGGCACGAAAAAAGTTGACTTTAAAACAATACTTTTATTTGCCGGTTTGAGGAGTCATAAAATGGCTTTTGCATTTTCAGTATCTACTAAAGAAATTTTAGAACAAGTCATCAGAGAACCCCGTTTCCGGGCCATAACAACCATTCCGGTTTTTTCTTGGATTCCAATCAGCACTATCGCTATCGCATACATGATATTTTTAACAAGCAGTTACTATTATTTGCAAGGTCAGCTGCCCACAGCGTTGACAATTGCGATTAATGGGTTTTCTATTTACTTAGCGTTTACGCCATTACACGATGCGACTCACAGAACAGTATCGGGTAATAGAGTAATAAATGATATTCTCGGCACAATATCCTGCTTTATGTTGTTGCCCGGCATAACAACAAGAATTTACCGCTACCTGCACCTCGAACATCATAGATTCACAGGCAACAAAGATAAAGATCCTGATGAAATATATGTTGCAACTCCTGCACTGCTATCTCCTTTCGTACTATTTTTTCCAGATATAGTCTGGTCGGTTTGGTATCTAAGACATTGGGCCAGTCGACCGATCGGCGAAAGACTTGAGTTCTCTCTCGGTATTGCAGTTTACGTCGGGTGGCATGCGGCATGGCTACTTTCACCCTACGCGATGGAATTCGTTCTATTGTGGGTAATCCCACAACGCATTGGTGTGTGGCTTGTTCTCTACTTCTTTGCTCGGATTCAGCACCCAGAAAACGTCACTTGGGAAAAAGCTCCTTTTCAAACAACGGTTCATATCAAAACCAACAAAATCAGTCATCTACTAATGCTTGGTCAAACCATCCACTTCATACACCATTTGCTGCCTTCCGTTCCTTTTTACCGATATCACAAAGCTTGGGCAGCAGGCAAAATACTGTTTGAACAACAAAACATTCCACAACGCAGCTTTTTCACACCCGCCAAAAACATCATTCTACCAATGGCGGAAAATGCTCATTGGATTGATGTATCCGTTCAATCAGTCATCGATATTGCGCAAGGGATAAAAAGCTACGAATTCGTGCCTCTCCTGGAAGGTAATACCTTACCTCCCTATTCTGTAGGTTCGCATATTGACGTGTATATTTCTGACAAAATAATCCGACAATACTCATTGTGCGATCCCTCTACCAATGGCGATAGCTATAGAATTGCCGTTAAGTGCGATGTCAATGGACGCGGTGGATCACTGGCACTGCACGAAACAGTGTTTCCTGGTAAGACTTTAAAAATAAGCAAACCTCGCAACAATTTTCCACTTAACACTGAAGCGCAAGAATATGTCTTAATTGCCGGTGGCATTGGAATTACACCGATTTTAAGCATGGCATACAAACTTCATCAACTCGGAAAGAAATTTAGCCTGACCATCGCAGCGCGATCCGAAAAAATGCTTGCCTTTGCAAGTACCTTGGCCTCATCACCCTTTGCAGATCGAATTACATATTTTTTTGATAATGAATCTACTGATGAACGCTTTAGTGCAGACGCAGTCGTTGGAAAATGGTTTGAAGGCAAAGAACTCTATATGTGTGGACCCAGCGGGTTTATGAGTTCCATTGTTTCTGCCGCTCGCGAAAACAGTTGGCCAGACACATTCATCCATTCAGAAACCTTTGTCTCACGTAATCTTGGACAATTAGAAAATCTTCCATTTGAAGTAAAAATAGCAAGTTCAGGCAAAGTATTCCAAGTTGCTGCAGACGAATTCCTGATCGATGTACTTAATAGAAATCATTGCGGAGTTCCGTGTTCATGTACTCAAGGTATTTGCGGTTCTTGCATTACGCCCGTAGCTTCAGGAGAGATTGAGCATCGCGATGCAATCCTCACCGATACCGAGCGCGCAGCGGGTGACCAAATGTGCGTTTGTGTTGGCCGAGCCAAGGGTGGTCGTATAGTTCTCGACATTTAAGCATAAATTATAACTGGACGTGAATATGAAACTAAATTACAAAAAAATAGCGTTTAGTACCATTGTGTTTTTAGCCGCAGGGCCCGTTACAGCTGGTTGGACTCAATCACTTGGCATGAGTGAACAGTGTATCGCTGTCGGGGGAGCCTGTGTTGCAAAAGAAGGTGATTTCGCTGCGTTTTATCACAACCCAGCTGCTGCTTCAGCCTTCGAAAACACGATTATTGGCGGTAATCTCAGGCTGTTAGACACCACAGGGGTCGATCTACAAGACAGTGGTGGAAGACATTCGATTGACAGAACCAACACCGAAGGTCAAGTCGCTATTGCACCGACTTTGGCCTTCTATACTCCTGTTTCCAAGGACCTAACACTTGGGTTAGGCCTTGGGGCACCTTTTGCAATTACCGCCGATTGGGAAAATAATGAAGGGATTCATCGCTTTAACATGTCGGATCAGTCGTTGTTTGTCATAGAACTATCTCCAACTTTGGCTTACAAAGTAAATGAAAAATTTTCCGTCGGAATATCATCAAACATTATAGCCCTAAAACAATTGCGCACAGAGTCCCTTCTTCCACAAAGTTTTGGTGCAGCCTTACCACCCGCCCTCGGTGGAGCCGGAACCATAATACCGACAACATTTAACTCTCCAGTGATAGGCTCAATTACCACAAACACCGATAATTCTGTTGGCTTGGGTATCCCACCAGACAGCTTTGAATCCTCTTTCAACGAATTTTCTTTCACCTTGGGCATGCAGTATCAGGCAACACCTCGTCTGCGACTTGGAGCGGTTTACCGAAGCAAAACTGACATGAGTTTTTCCGGCGATTTAACACTAGATCTGGACCCAGCTGGCTTAGGCAAGCAGACCGTGCGGTACGATCTAGAGTTGGATATGCCGGGCCATATACAAGTTGGCGCAGAATACCAGTTGATTCCCAACAAACTTGCTTGGTCTGTTGATACTCAATGGACCAATTGGGCAAGTGCTGATGGCATTGGTTCAACTACAAAATTTAAATTTGATGCTCCGCTTATTGGCTTTATAAATGACTTACAAGTAGATTACAAAGCCAACAATGCCTGGACTTTGCGAACCGGCTTAGAATATAAGATAACGAACCACACAACATTAATGGCTGGCTATGCGTTCGACGAGTCTATCTTTGATGATCAGTATGTTGATATTCTTGTTTATGATTCCGACCGCAATATCTTTAGTTTTGGCGTGAGCTATGATCAAAGGGCCAATGAAAATAAATCCGGATGGATTTTATCAACCGCAATACAAGTCACAAATTATAAAGATCGTGAAATTGCAGTCGGTAAAAGTCAAAACCTAGGTGGATTTTCTCTACCTAACCTCATCGACGCTGATACGCTGAGTTTCACATCTAACAGAGATTCCTTTAAGTATGGCGGTACAATATTAGCCTTTGGTTTATCAGCCCAATATAACTTTGGTAACTAGAGATAAAAAAATGAACGGATTGATGCAAGACTGGCCTCTTTTAATTTCTAGGTTTATACAGTTTTCAGAAAAAAATCATACTGAGGTTGAAATTATTAGCATGCTGCCGGAAGGCGGCATGCTTAGAACAAATTACGGCGCCGTTTCGCAGCGTTCGAAAAAAATAGCGCAAACACTTAGCCGTTTAGGTATAAAATCAGGAGACCGCGTCGGTACACTGGCCTGGAATACGCACCGCCACTTAGAAATTTGGTTTGGTACTTCAGGCATGGGAGCAGTGACACATACAGTCAACCCCCGTTTATTCCCGGAACAACTGATTTACATAATTAATCACGCCGAAGATATTGTATTGTTTGTTGATCTATCTTTTGTCTCAATCGTGCAAGACATTGCTAGCCAATTAGAAACAGTCAAACATTTTGTAATCATGGTAGGCCCAGAGCACATGCCTGCCCAAAGCTCAGTGCATTTTTTATGTTATGAGGAATTACTCAACGGTGAAAATGGTCAATACTCATGGCCTGAATTTAACGAAAATACTGCCAGCTCTCTCTGCTATACATCTGGAACCACTGGCGACCCAAAAGGCGTGCTTTATAGTCACCGTTCAAATTACCTTCACACCATGTCAGCTATGGGCAAAGATGCCTTTAACATAGGATCACTCGACGTAGTGATGCCCGTCGTACCCATGTTTCACGCCAATGCATGGGGGATTCCCTATGGCACCGCAGGCCTCGGTGCCAAATTAGTTCTGATTGGACCACATCACGACGCTGAAACTCTTCACAATCTCATTGTTGATGAGGGAGTAACAATTAGTGCCGCGGTACCCACCATTTGGTCTGGATTACTGACCTACCTTGAGAAAACCGGAAAAGGCTTAGGTAAAATAGAAAATATCATCATCGGGGGCTCATCTGCTCCTCGATCTATGATTAAAACATTTAAAGATAAGTACGGAGTGTGGGTAAGTCACGTTTGGGGTATGACTGAACTTAGTCCACTCGGAACAGTTTGTAAACCGAATAGTCTGAACTCAAATTTAAGTGGAGATGAGCTTAATAACCTGCAATGTATGCAGGGACGCGGTGTTATGGGTATTGAAATGTCAATTAAATCTGATACCGGTGATTTCTTACCTTGGGATGGTAGGACTCAGGGTAATTTAATGTCACGTGGTCCTTGGGTTCTGAAACAGTACTTTAAGTCTGATACAACTGCACTTGACGATGATATGTGGTTTGAAACAGGAGATGTAGCGACGATTAATAGAAGCGGGTATATGCAAATCACCGATCGTTCGAAAGATGTTATCAAATCAGGAGGTGAGTGGATCAGCTCTATAGACATCGAAAATGCAGCACTTTCTCACCCAGCAGTTCAAGAAGCAGCCGTGATCAGTCACTTTCATCCTAAATGGGAAGAGCGTCCACTGATATTTGTGTTCTTAAAAGAAGGCAAGACTCTAAATCTTGAAGATATGAATGAGCACCTTAAACCTTTAGTAGCAAAATGGTGGCTTCCCAACGGGCTTATTTTAATTGATAAGATTCCTCACACGGCTACTGGTAAAATTTCAAAAAAGTGCCTGCGAAAGTTGGTTTTAGACTATCAATTCCCAGATATTTATTATGGAGAAGAACGTATTTTAAGCGAACAAAAATAATGACTGCAGATATGTTTCGAGGATCTTTAGCTGATTTTAGTTAAAGTATTATGTGTTTCTTAATTTTTTATTTTTAAATAAAACACCCGTCATTTAAAGGAAAAAATAAATTATACGGTCGTACAAAAACAAAGAAACTTATACTATTGTTGGTGATTTTAATATTCCGTAATCTAACAATTGCAAAATTTCTATATTAGAAATACCGGTATCATGCACAAATAATGATTCCTGCATTTCCTTTGTTGAAACCAGTTTGTTGTCGCTATGCACCGAGTGACTTACTCATTTTTTTTATACCTCACCTTCCTTAAAAGAACCTACGGGTAATGAATCAATTAATTCTACATACGACAATAGGACTTAAAATCTTAACATTCAAAAATATAATATCTACAGCAAATTTTCTGAACATAAAGAAACAACTGTGGGTTTTTCTGCAACTATAAGCTTCACTTACTAATGGAATATCAAGTTAATGCTCTTCAAATAGTTTATCAGTAAAATGATAACCGGTTGAAGAGCATTTTTTACGTAAAACACTCAAATATAGTGACATTAACGGCATTATGCACAATCGACTAGTTGGCTTGCAACCTTGCCGTTTAAAAAAGTTAACCATCATTTTATTGACATAGCATCTACTATTGTGACGGTTGCGTAATCAGATTTATAATTAACTATTAATGAGGCATCCTTATAATAGGTTTGATAACCAATCCGGTTTCACTGTCGTGCGCTGCTTGATTGATATCCTTTAAATCATAGAACTTTATAAGTTTGTCAAATGGAAAGCGACCTTGCCGGTATAATTCAATTAGTTTAGGAATAAAAGTATCAGGCTTGCTGTCTCCTTCTATAATACCCCGAACCGTTCGACCCAGAAGTAAATTTACCATATCGAGACTTACCTTTGTACCTGCCGGTGGAAGACCGATTAAGCCACAAACACCCCGTACAGCCAAACTATCAACAGCTTGACAGAATACAGCCGGAATAGCAGTTGCTTCCAGGGAATAATTTACGCCGCCGCCCGTAATGGCATGAATAGCTTCAACTATATCACCATCTTGAGGATTTAATGTATGTGTAGCGCCTAGTTCCAGAGCTATTTTAAGGCGACTTGGCATAATGTCTACAGCTATAATAATAGTGCAACCTACAATGCGTGCAGCCATGATTGCAGACAAACCAACGGAGCCTGCACCAAATATCGCAATTGTGGAACCTGCTTCCGGTGCAAGACTGTTCATAACGGCACCAGCACCAGTTTGTATACCACAACCTAAGGGACCAAGAATTTCCAGTTCAACATCTTTTGTCACCTTAACGACACTATCCTCTGTACCCATTGCATAACTTGCGAATGAAGATTGTTGAAAAAAATTGCTATGTATCACTTCGTTATTACGGCTTAGTGTGGTAGAACCATCAGGGCGAGCTGCGCTTAGTAAGTTGATACCAAGAAAATTTTCGCAGTAAACTGTGTCGCCTTCGTAACAGCTTGGGCACTGATGACATGAATCGAAGGTCATTACAACGTGGTCTCCAGGCTTTAACTTTTTAACTCCCTCACCAACTGCATCAACAATTCCTGCAGCCTCGTGACCTAACACTGCTGGCAAAGGAACAGGCAAATATTGATCTCTAACTACCAGGTCTGTGTGGCACATACCTGTTGCTATAACTTTTACTCGAACTTCACCAGGCCGTGGGTCATCAATTTGAATGGTTTCCACTAAAAAATCTTCTGATTTTCCGCGAGTTACTGCAGCAATTATATCCATAATGCGTTCCTATTGTATTTATTATTAATCGCTTTTCTATTTTGCAACACTAATGACGCTGCATTGAGTAAATTCTGAAATACCTTCTTTGCTGAATTCAACTCCCAATCCAGATTGTTTAGCTCCTGCGAACGGTATGTGTGGACCAAAATGCAAGTGGTGATTGATCCAAACGGTACCGGTGGAAATTTGAGATGCAACTTCCTTTGCTCGAATAACGTCAGATGACCACACAGAACCACCAAGACCATATTCAGAGTTGTTGGCACGTTTAATAACGTCATTCACATCCCTGTACTTTATAATTGGTAAAATTGGCGCGAATTGTTCTTCTGATACTAGTGGTGAACTATCATCAATGTCGCGTACGATAGTCGGTTGAATAAAATAACCTTGCCGATCTAGAACCGCGCCGCCTGCAATAACTTTTCCGTCACGGGCAGCGATGCCTAGATATTTTTGGGCCTTTTCAAATTGCATGAAATTTTGTAGTGGACCAATTTTTACTCCGTTGTCGAGTCCGTCTCCGACCTTAGTATTATTTGCAATATTTGCCAATGCATCACACATTTCATCATATTGGTTTTCGTGTACGTATAAACGTTTTAAGGCGATGCAGACTTGTCCACAGTTCATAAATGCACCTGCGAATATCCGTTCCGCTATTTTTGAAACGTCGACATCATCTAAAACAATACCTGCGTCGTTACCGCCAAGTTCTAACGTAAGTCTTTTTAGTGAAGATGCTGCTGTTTGTGCAACTTTTCGCCCCGTAACGGTAGACCCTGTAAAACTGACTTTTGCAACATCGGGATGACTGCTCAAAATCGGACCCAAATCATTTTCGTCGGCAATGATATTGATGACGCCCGCCGGGAAAATATTTTTAGCTAACTCACCCAGCATAAGTGATGTAACACTTGTTGTTGGAGCTGGTTTTAAAATAATGGTATTACCAGTAACGAGAGCAGGCCCAAGTTTATTGGCACCTATTAGAAGCGGTAGATTCCAGGGTGCAATACCTACTACAACACCAAGAGGTTTGCGATAAACTTCAACTTGCATTTCATCATCGTCTTGAATTGTTTCCATGCTTGAATTAAAGGCTGCAAAATATCGTAAAAAGGTCTCCGCATAAAGAACTTCTGCAGTGGCTTCCGCAAGCGGCTTGCCCTGCTCTAGTACAAGTACCTTCGCAAATTCTTCCGCGTTCTCTTGCAAGCGATCGGCTAGCTTACGGAGCATTGCTTGGCGATCTTCGATCTTAGTTGCTGCCCAGCCGGGGAATGCCGCTTTAGCCGCAACTACAGCTTCAAGTGCTTGAGCTTCGGAAGCTACTGGGATCTGCATAAAAGCTTTGCCAGTCGCAGGGTTGATTACATCTATATTTTTATGGCCATTAACTAACTGCCCATTGATCAGTAATTTTACTGTTCGCATACATGCCTCCGCTATTTAACTAAATTTTTTCACGCGTTACGCATTTAACGCCAATTATACTATCACTTTGACTACAATAAATATCTAGGTCCAAGTGGGTCATTGTTGTGTGAATCTCGGACATATAGCATTTTTGCTTTGTTAATCTTAAGGCTTTCACTATATATTCTATGTGTATAAAGTATGTTTTAAAACGAACAGCCTAAACAGAGTATTATGACTTCAAATGAAACATAGTTAAATTTTTTGATATTAGAAACATTTTCTTAGGTTGACCGGTTTTTATCAAAAACTATTTTTAAGCACAAAATCTGCATCTACGATGAGTCTGCAATTTCTACGGCGCATTTTTACTGTAAAGAGCAGCTTAAAAATATATACGACTTTGGTACCTTTACTATTAGCCCTTCGAGCTAAGACAGAAAAATTAGCCTATCGATGTCCGTCGCTGGGTTACTAGGGCTAATGAACTTTTCTTAGCCTTTTTTTAGCCACGCCGTACATTAGACACCAACAGGAATCAGTTTTCTTACAAAAGACAACAAGTTAGTCCATCATCTTAATTTATATACCTATAAAAGCTTTATCAGAAATTATAAAGTGCAATCCTTCAGGAGGTATCGCACCGATGCGTTTGGCGGAGTGCGAAGGCTTTTTAATACATGCTCCTTAGTCGCCAGATCCGCGTCGACACGTTCGCGGATTGTCACTTGGCTTTCATAATTTAGCCAAAGGACAGTGACGGTTATATCTACGTTAACTTACAGCAATTGCCTAGCATTTGAGTTTTGAACTAGATGTCGCAATACCCGTTGCTTGACCAAATTTGGCTAGTGCGCAATAGCTAACTCGATTTCAAGCTTGCCGCCAGCTTTAAAGCTTCATGGCCGTCCCAGACCACAACGGAGTCACACGCTCTTAACATCTCTTTCCGCAGAAGCGCAGCCGAGCACTGGGACCAAGCTCCAGATCGTTCAAGCGTACTTCGGTCAACGCAGATACACAGCTTCTAGTAAGATAATGCGGTGCCAAAATCACACAATCACGCTGTTGAAATCTGGTGCAGCAAGAATCGCTGTTGTGTGCCCCGCGTAAGAAATCTATTGCGCAGTTGCTCAATTCACTTTATAGGAATGGTGAATAAGTCTTCTGTAGTGGCAGCATGAGGCTCCTACTCACGTGTTCACGATCAAAGGCACTAAGAAGTTAGTCAATCTCAATGCTGAGGAGTTCCGATCAAACAAGGTCAGATTGCGGAAGGTCAGATGGCCTTGGCGGGTAACCTGTTTTGAGTGTATTCCGTGGTGGATAATAATCTGGGTAGACCCATAAATTGATTAGTTTGTGCACAATTTTCGGTTATAATGTTGGTTGTCTTGTCAATCATTGTTTTTATATTGTGCCTACCAATGAACCTTCTCGTTAGTAGTTGACCTATAAATATATGATAATTATAGATAAAATTTTAAACCTGATAATATTGAATGATACTACCCATCACCGTTAAAAGATGAAGTTTGTGTTCTTTAAAAGAATTTAGGCTTCTTCCAGCTTAAGTGCAAAATCAATTCGTATTAAATTGCAACGATTTTTGAAGGTGATCAAGATGGACGCGAAGATATATCCAACTTACAAAATTGCCAAGATTCTCTCAATTTTACAAAAACAAGGAACCAGTGCTGAACAACTTCTTCAAGGTACCAACTTGTCAGAAGATGATATCAATTCTAACAGCACCCGTATTTCTCACCGTCAGGTCATCCTCGCGTATAAAAATGCTACCCGTCTATCCACGGATCCCGCTATTGGTCTACGTACAGGTCGCCTATTGTGTGTTACTGATTACGGACTTTACGGTTATGCCCTAATTTCATCTGCAACATTGCGAGAGGCATTACTTTTTTCAATTAATTACCACCAGATGGCAACGCCAACCGTAAAAATGTCACTAATAATAGATGAAGAAAACTTGGTCGCGTCTTTTCGAATGGAAGATCTAATTAAAATCTCGGAATTGCATAAATTCAACTTAGAGGTTCAATTTACTCTCGTATATTCATTATTCAAAGACATGGTTGGTGTTGATTTCCGTTTCATTGAAATCTGGGCGCAATATCCAAAAACAGAATACGCAGACGTTTATCTGGAAACTCTTGATTGTCCTGTTAGATTCGATCAGGAATTTAACGAACTGCGCTTTCACAGTGGCTGGCTAGATAGTCCCTTGCAGAAAGCAAATTCCATTACTTCTCAATCCATAAAAGAACTATGTGATGACATTATATTAATAATGTCGACAACCGGTGGCATTGCACATGAAGTTTTTGTCGTTATGACGCAAGACATTCATAGTGCGAGTAATATTGAAACCTTAGCAAAGCACTTCAATATGTCCTCACGTACCCTTCGTCGAAAACTTACTAATCAGGGAACCAGCTTCCAAAATATTCTATCTGATGTGCGCAAAAAATTATCGATTGAGTATCTTAGGGGTACAAATTTGAGCATCGACGAAATTGCCGATAGGTTAGGTTATAGTGATGCTACAAATTTTCGTCATGCTTTTAAAAAATGGACGGGTAAAACGGTCGGAAACTATCGCCGGTAAAGACTTTTTAAAAAACTAGTTTAACTCTCTTTACTTGCGCCAGAAAAATTTTGCCTTCAAATTTATCGCATAAAGAGGCGTAAATGCCAAGTGATCTTGGTGACAGTGAGAGGTGAAACCTGCCCGTTGCATTTTTATTGGCCCGGAATAGATCAATTACTGAGAGTTAAAACTTGCCTGACAATATCCATACACCAACGGCAATCAATGTCAGGCCGCCTATACATTCAGCCTTCTGGCCGAACAGTGAACCCACGACTCGTCCCAACATGACGCCTAACGTAACCATTACCGTTGTGGCCAAGCCAATGAGGCCAGCGGCGAGAAATATGTTTACCTCTGAAAATGCCAGGCTTGCACCCACTGCCATCGCATCAATACTGGTGCCAAATGCGGTCAAAGCAATCTTAAAAAAAGAATGTCTGGAGGGTTGTTCTATCTCTTCCCTACATGGATTCAGGCCTTCATAAAACATGTGTAAGCCAAGAACCACCAATAACGCGAACGCTATCCAGTGACCCCAAACATCCACATAAGGCGCGGCTATATTGCCGATTAACCAACCGATAAGGGGAGTAATGGCCTCAATTAATCCAAAAATGAGACCCATTCTTAACGCTTCGAAGAACCGGGGGTTTTTAAGGCTTGCGCCCTTACATATGGCCACTGCAAACGCATCAGTAGACATTGAAAGAGCCAATAACGGAAGGGCTATGGGGTTCATTCGATGTTCTCCGGCCGGGCGTTGAGTCCACGACATATCCACACGCCCGACCATCAGGCATGGATATATCGATGGTCTCGCCAACCGAGAGGTGTTCGCACCATGGCATTTGGCCAGGTATGTTGACACGAACTCTTCCGAATGCCGGAAGCAGGCTACTCCCCAAAGAGCGCCAAATTTAACACAACCGACTTTTAAATCAAGTGGCAAAGAAATGAACCCACTTCCGCGACCTCACAATCACCTGAAGCTTTATGGCTATAGCAAGATAATGCCAAATCGCTTAACTACCAGAGCCAAGACGCTAAAACACACCACAGCGATAATGGCACTTGCCGCAAGAGCCCCCCAAAAGCCGAGCCGAGACAGAAGGATCGAAAAAACCAGGAACATTGGTAACGTAGGCAAAACATACCAGAAGGTATACCAGGCGTGGTTGCTGATCTTTTCGGCTGGCTGGCCCTCCAGGTAAAGCCAGATCATGGCTAAGACCGTTACCATCGGCAACGCCGCAATCAGTGCGCCCAACTTATCACTGCGTTTGACCACTTCTGAGATCAAAACCACAAGCAGAGCTGTGATGGCGTATTTTGTGATTATCCAGGCCAATTGAAAATCCTCTGAACTCAAACCTCTCCAGTCCCCGATGCTCCGCAAAACAACTAACAAGCGAAGAACAGGTACCAACGCGTTCGGTATTCCAGACTATCAAGCATGATTCAACAACGTTCAAAGATAACGAGCAATGGCTTTGAACTCATCAACACGGCTTTTCTGTTCCGGTTCCAGCGGGCCAATCGCATCATCCAGGCAGTGCTCGATATGGTCCTGTACCAACACCCGTTTTGCCTGTTGAATGGCTTTTTCAACGGCATGAAGCTGCTGCGCCAGTTCCAGGCAGGATCGCCCTGCCTCAATCATCCCTATCACGCTGCCCAAATGACCTTGAGCCCGCTTCAGGCGCTTGACGATTTGCAGATGCGAGTGGTGCGTTTGATCATTCGCCATATTTAATTCCTATCCCCCTAGGGAGGATGCTATCCTCTCTCACTGAATTAATCCAATAGCCTGACTAAAGAACTGACACCTATGGTGACGGCCACCCACCGTAAAAATTTGATTCCGCTTCTTGCCCTGCTGCTTGCGCTGGATGGGATGACGCTCTCGGTCGTTGGCGGGGTGTCGTCTCACGGTGTCGCAGAGCTAAGTGCTCTTGTTTCCGAGGGTCACGATGGCCAGTCTCACAATCATGACGATGTTGACGAAACGTCAAACAGTCACCCTCACCACGACGCGAGCAATCACAGCCATGAATCCGCAGATCGCCTGACGACCCGCATCCTCACTGGTTACTCAATCTCGCTCCGACTGCCTATATCCTACGCCGGAGATTCTCCCCGCACCTTTCGTTTCCGGCTAGATCGCCCGCCAAAAACTTCTCTGGTTGTTTAAGCCTCGCTGCACTGCAGCTTTTTAAAACGAAATTATTGGAGTTGTTATGTTATCAACGTTGTTTGACGGCCATTGGCGTGCGCGCACAGCCGCAGGCGGTCGTCGTCTGATCTGGGTATTTCTCACAATGGGGTTACTCGGAATGAGCGCCGAGGTGCTGGCCCATGCCATTGCCCAAGGCGACAAGGGGTACATCCAGGAAATATCCGGGGTAAACCTCATTGCATTCATCTATCTCGGCGCCAAACACATGGTCACCGGTTATGACCATCTGCTGTTTCTTCTGGGAGTCATCTTCTTCCTTTACCGCATGCAGCACATCGCAATCTACGTAAGCCTCTTTGCCTTGGGACATTCCACCACCATGCTATTGGGCGTGTACTTCAATGTCGGCATAAACAGCTACATTATTGACGCCATCATCGGGCTCTCAGTGGTGTACAAAGCACTGGATAACGTGGGCGCGTATCAGCGCTGGTTCGGAGTCCAACCCAACATCAAAGCCGCCACCCTGATCTTCGGCTTTTTCCATGGCTTTGGCCTGTCCACGAAAATCATTGAGTACGACATCTCCCCGGATGGGCTGATACCGAATCTTCTCGCGTTCAATGTGGGCGTGGAAATCGGCCAGCTTCTGGCTTTGGCGATGATTCTCATCGTTATGAGCTACTGGCGTAAAACCGATGGCTTTTTCCGCCATGCCTATAACGCCAACGTGGCCATGATGAGCGCCGGCTTCCTGCTCTTCGGCTTTCAGCTCACCGGTTATTTCGTCGCTTAATTCTGGAGATCTTTTATGTATAACACCGATATGCCCCTACGTAGTGAACTACCCAGCTCCGCGCAGCTGACTCGATCCACCATCATTGCCGCCATCGTAGCGCTGGTTCTACTGGTAACCGTGGTAATGCCTTCCGAGTTCGCTCTGGACCCTACCGGCGCTGGTCGTCTGCTAGGTTTGACGGAGATGGGTGAAATCAAGATACAACTGCTGGAAGAAGCAGCCGCCGACGAGGCCGCGCAGATGGTGGCGGTGCAACCCTCCATCAAAGAGGCTGTTTCAGAACCCGTTGAGCCTGTTTTTGAGGCAGCGGTTGTTGACGTTGAAGTTGAAGTTGAGCCTGAGGTCGCGCCGAAAGTGGAGCAACCTGCCCCGACAATGGCAGCTGAACCCGAATGGCAGGACGAGGTCCGTGTTGTCCTCACCCCGGGTGAAGGCACAGAGTTCAAACTCACTATGCAAGAAGGAGCCGTCGCCCGGTTTGCTTGGGTATCTGAAGGCGGCCCTCTCAACTTCGACACCCACGGTGATGGCGGCGGGCAGTCCATTTCCTACGAAAAAGGCCGGGGTGTCCTTGAAGACGAAGGCGAGCTGAAAGCTGCGTTTAACGGCAACCACGGCTGGTTCTTCCGTAATCGCAACGACAATGACGTCACACTGATGCTTCGCACTGATGGTGACTACGGTGAGCTAAAAAGGGCGATGTGATAACAGTAATCTGAATGATCGCTGTCACGGCCGGGCCTGTCGACTTTAGATGGGCTCAGTAGGGCACGACTCACATATGACCTGCTCTGACGGGATTACATCACATCATCGGACCCACGAGTGTCGTCAGCACTGTCGTGATGAAATATATTCCGGCACCGGTAAATTTTTCGATAAGCAGCGATTTTTTTAACCGACTAGCATCTTGCGAAGATAACAACTGCGGTACAAGAACGAATTTGTGTAAAGCCGCCAGCCCTAACAGAAGTAGAACCAAGACCAATTTAGTGATTAAAAACAGACCATAACTGCTTGTAAACAAATTGTTCCAGGCCGTCAGTTGATAAGATAGATAGAGACCTGCCAAAACAATTAACAAAACAGCAGCAACCGCAAACTGTCCAAAGCGATGCAGCACCGCATGTGCTTCAGCAAAAGCTAGACGGTGGCACGCTAACCACAAGGGATACAAGGTACCCACCCACCAAGCGGCTAACGATAGATGTACAACAAGCACAAGTTGAAAAACCCACGACTGTGAAACCGCATGACCGGCCTCGGTAAAAGAGGTTGCCGTGAGTAGTAACCCAGAAAACCCTAGCCATGCAACCCTCGCACCCGGTTCAACCCAGATAGCGGGCAATCTTCTTTTGCGCCACAAAAAAACCAGCGCAACTAGCAGCAGAAACAGCCCGAGAACCCTTAACAGAAGCGCCTCTCCAACCGCAGAGTTCCATATAATCAGAACGATATCTGGCTCAAACATGCCAGAAATGCCTTCTTCAAGGACAGCGCCCACTCTCACAAAAAAGTACGCAAAAGCACTTGTAACTGCTAATAAAACCGCACAGAACGCGTACTTCAGCAAGGCGCCTTGCAGTCCTCTGTGCGCTTTTAAAAGATAGAGGCTGCAAACCCCGCCAACAGACCCGGCCACACCGACATACAAAAGCCAACGGGTTATCAGCGTCGAAAATTCCCAGGAAGTTAGTTCCAGTTCCATCCTAAACACCGTTGGCCCGAGTTAAAAATACAAACTCTACTAATGCTGCATAAAACCAAACGTACCGTCCATCATGTGGCCATCGTCGCCCAACGCTTTCCAGTGCACGGTGTAGTTGCCAGGCACTAATACGGGTGTCATTCCCTTAAAATGGGTACCCGCTTCTTTAGCGCGTTCGTAGTCAACAGCAATTGGCCTTCCATCAGCACCGATCACCTTTAGATTAATCAATTTCATAGGCATGTCGAAATTTACTTCGACATGCCTGGTTGGCTCCATCACCATTGCTCCATCCTGCGGGAATGTGCTTTCCATCATTGAATGTGCAAAGACTGAAGACGATGCGGTTAGAGCCCCAATGGCTATTAATATTTGGATTTTTTTCATAACAATTCACCTTTCATTTTAGTTTAAAAATTTAACGATTTTTCTATTTCAAGCTTGGTATTTTTTACAAGCGAACTTCGCTTCCACATGAAATAAATGGCCGGTAGCACCAACAGTGTAAGCACCACAGCACTCACCATACCGCCCACCATCGGCGCAGCTATCCGGCTCATTACTTCAGAGCCAGTGCCTGTACCGTACAAAATAGGTAACAGACCAAAAATAATGGTCGCAGCTGTCATAAGCACAGGGCGTACCCGCATTCCCGCGCCATGAAGCACCGCATGGCGTAAGGTTTCTTCGCGAAGCTCAAGTCCTTGAGCATGACAACGGTCGATCGTCTGTTGCCAGGATTGGTTGAGATAAACCAGCATGATGACGCCGATTTCGACCGCTACTCCGGCTAAGGCAATAAACCCAACTCCCACGGCCACCGAAAAGTTAAAGCCTTCCCAATACATCAGCCAAATACTGCCCACCAACGCCAGTGGCAAGGTACCCACGATCATGGCCACCTCGACAAAATTACGAAAGTTGAGGAATAGCAGCACAATAATAATCGCAAGGGTTAAAGGGACTACATAAGTAAGTTTTTCTTTGGCCCGCAGCATGTATTCGTACTGGCCAGACCAGTTCAATGAATAGCCAGCGGGAAGTTCTACCTGTTCAGCAACCACTTGTTGAGCATTTTCGACATAGCGGCCGAGATCTACACCTTCAATATCAATATAAGTCCAGCCATTGAGCCGCGCATTTTCACTTTTCAGCATGGGGGGACCGTTTTCGACGAAAATATTGGCCACATCACCGAGAGCAATCCTTAGGCCCGCAGGGGTCACAATGGGCAATAACTCCAATTGTTCGGGGGAATCCCGATAGTTCTGCGGATAGCGGACATTGATGGGATATCGCTCTAACCCTTCAATCGTGCTCGAAACATTCATTCCACCGACAGCTGACGCTATAATTTCCTGAATATCAGCGATATTGAGACCATAACGGGCTGCTTTTTCTCGCTGAATATCAACTTTGATATAACGACCACCCGCAACGCGTTCGGAATATACCGATGCGGTACCCTCAACATCCTTCAGCACCTTCTCTAACTGTTGGCCGATCCCCTGAATGATATTCAGATCCGGCCCCGCAACTTTAATTCCCACGGGCGTTTTAATACCCGTTGCGAGCATGTCGATACGCGTTTTGATTGGCATCACCCAAGCATTGGTTACGCCGGGTAACGTCACTAATTGATCCAGTTCCTGCTTGAGCTTGGCCGTGGTCATGCCCTCACGCCATTCGCTCTTGGGCTTCAGCTGGATAAAGGTTTCAATCATACTCAGTGGTGCTGGGTCCGTTGCCGTTTCTGCTCTACCGACTTTACCGAACACGGTGACAACTTCAGGTACTGTGCGAATCAGCTTGTTGGTTTGTTGCAAAATTTGGCGTGCTTCACCAATAGATACGCCCGGGTAGGTGGTAGGCATGTACATCAAGTCGCCTTCATCCAGATCCGGAATGAACTCACTACCGATTTTATCCAGCGGCCATGCGCCTATCGCTAACACCACAACAGCACCAACCAGGGTTGCTTTTGGGAAACGCAGTACACTCCGCAGCGCAGGCATATAGATAGCAGCCAGCAATCGATTAAGCGGGTTCTTGTGTTCCGGTATCACCTTGCCACGGATGAAGTAGCCCATCAGAACTGGCACCAGGGTTACAGCCAATATCGCGGAGGCAGCCATGGCATAGGTTTTGGTGAAGGCTAAGGGCGAGAACATTCGACCCTCTTGTGCCTCTAACGCGAACACCGGCAAAAAACTTACCGTTATAATCAGCAGACTAAAGAAAAGCGCGGGGCCAACTTCTGAAGCTGCAGTTGCAACGACCTGCCAGCGATTTTCGTCCGTTAAAGGCGTCCTTTCCATATGCTTGTGCATGTTCTCAATCATAACGATCGCGCCATCAACCATGGCACCTATGGCAATCGCTATTCCTGCAAGAGACATGATATTGGCGTTAATACCTTGCCAATGCATGATAATAAATGCCGTTAGGATACCGACAGGCAAACTGATAACAGCCACCAGAGATGAGCGGACATGAAACAAAAATACGACACAGACCAGCGCTACAACGAGAAATTCTTCAAGCAATTTTTTCCAGAGATTTTCAACCGCTCTATCAATCAGACCTGAGCGATCGTAAACGGTGACAACCTCCACTCCCTCAGGCAAGCTTTTCTTTAACGACTCCAGCTTAGCTTTGACTCCATTAATGGTTGTTTGGGCGTTTTCGCCAAAGCGCATGACAACCAAGCCACCCACAACTTCACCTTCGCCATCGAGCTCCGCAACACCCCGACGCATTTGTGGACCAATACCAATATCAGCAACATCTTTGAGCAGCAGCGGAGTGCCGTTTTGGTTAACACCCAACGGAATCACTTCAAGATCCTCTATGCTTTGAATGTAGCCTGTAGCCCGGACCATGTATTCAGCCTCCGCCATTTCCACAACTGACGCCCCAACTTCCTGGTTGCCACGGCGAATGGCATTTTGTATGTGGCTGAGGGGTATGTTGAATGCACGTAATTTTTCCGGATTCACCTGCACTTGATATTGCTTGACCATCCCACCTATCGCCGCAACTTCAGACACGCCCGGAACGGTTTGTAATTCGTATTTCAGGAACCAATCCTGCAAGGAACGCAACTGGCTCAAATCATTCTTTCCGGTGCGGTCAACCAATGCATAGAGGTACACCCAGCCTACGCCGGTTGCATCCGGCCCTAATTGCGGACGAGCGTTTTCAGGCAACGAAGGAGCCACCTGGCTCAGGTATTCCAGCACGCGGCTGCGGGCCCAGTAGATATCCGTCTTGTCGTCGAAAATAACGTAAACGTAGGAATCCCCAAAGAAGGAATAACCTCGCACCGTCTTGGACCCGGGTACCGACAACATGGCAGTGGTGAGCGGATAGGTCACCTGATCCTCCACCACCTGCGGCGCTTGACCGGGATAACTGGTTTTGATGATGACCTGTACGTCAGACAGATCAGGAATGGCATCTACCGGCGTATTTTTCAGGGAATAAAGCCCTATACCAATCAGTATGGAGGTGGCCAGCAACACCATGCCGCGGTTGCGGATAGACCAGCGAATAATAGCTTCTATCATAATCGCTACTCCTGTTCCGCTGCGGGTAGGTAGAAGTCAGTGACTTCATATTTGCCCGATTCCGTGCGGGTTATCTCCAATTGCAACGACTGACCGGTAGGGATGTCGCCAGCGTTCATCCATTCGGTCAGTTTGAAATCCATCTGCATCAGCGGCCAACTCCACTCCGGAATTGGACCATGCTGAGCATTCAGTTTCATGGCATTGATATCAACACTGTTAACAATGGCTTCAACCCATACTTTGCCAGGAATTTCAGCGGTGGCTTTTTGCACATCCTGGCTGACCGAAGGCTTCTCCAATTGCTGGCCATCGGTCGCATCAATACGAGTGAAGTCGGATGATTTACTGGACTCTGAATCGAGCAGGAACTGAGCGGAGGTCACAATTTTTTCGCCTTCGATCAAACCATCAAGGATCTCGACTCTCTGGTTATCACTCTGTCCCGTTTTAACGGCAAGGGATTTAAACCGCCCCTCACCCAGTGCAAGCACGACGCGGTTCTGCTGCCCACCGCGAATTAACGCCTCTTTAGGAATCAGCAACCGTTCATTTTGATCGCTGGCAAGAATACGAAGCTCGGCAAACATGTTGGGTTTAAGAGCGGAGTCGGAATTGTCCAATCGCACCCTTACCCTCAAGGTGCGTGTCTGGACATTCAAACTCGGGTAGATATAGTCGACCTTACCCTGGCGTACATCACCGGGCAGGAAATCGAGATCAACCTCCACCGGTAAACCGACTTTGACTAGGCTGGCCTGACGTTCAAAAACTTCAGCTTCAATCCAGATCTCGTCAAGATTAGCGATCGACATCAACGTCATGCCGGGCTTTACATAGAGACCTTCACGGATATTGAGTTCTTCTACCACTCCCGATGCGGGAGCGTAGAAAGTGACTGTTTGCGATACTTGGCGGTCTCTTTTAAGTTGACGGATAACCGCATCGCTTATTTGAAGAGCAAGCAGACGTTGTTCTGCCGCTTGAATCAAACGCTGATCATCACGCTTTAAACCAAACAGCAGCTCTTCCTGTGCGTTAACCAATGCGGGCGAGTACAGAGTATACAAACGCTGACCTTGCTCAACTGGCGCACCTACAGTGTTAACGAAGCTATTTTCCACCCAGCCTTCTACGCGGGGATGAATATGAACAATGCTGTCTTGGTTATATTGCAGGTATCCAACCGTTCTTATCTCTGGCTGAAGGTGATCCAGAACAACCTTGCCAGTTCTGACACCCAGACTGTTAACGACCTCTGGCGATATTTCGATTGTGCCCGGGCTATCCTCGTCGCCATTTTTACCCTTCGCAAAGACGGGGACCAAGTCCATGCCCATGGGCGATTTGCCTGCCGCATCACGGCGGTAGTTTGGGTCCATAGGAGCGACCCAGTACAAAGGTTTGTCGGCATCATTCGTGGCTGATGTCGCTTGCATATCTGTTACGTGCCTGAACAAGTCTGGTTGCCAAATAGACAAAGCGGCGAGCATAAGCAGAGCGCCAGACAGTAATAATGCAAAGTTTTTAAACAGGTTCACTATTTCATCCCCCGTTGATTGCCAACTAGTAAATAGTGCATTTCAGCGATCTTCCTGGAATGTTCAAGTTCAATAGATAACAGCGACAATTTGGCATTGAGTTCACCAATCCGAGCCTGTACCACGTCTGCAAAATTACCATCATCGACGGCGTACGCATTGATCGCCGCTTCAGCACTTTGCTGGAGTCCAGGCAGTAACTTTTCTCGATACAGTTCTCGCCGTTGATCAAGGCGTTGCAACTCTGCTTCTAAGGTGCGGTAATTCGTCAATAAACTGCGGAGTTTCAAGAGTCGCTCTGTGCGCATAGACTCTTTTTCATACGTTTCTGCCTGCACTTGGCTGTCTTGACGCTTGCTGGAGAAAATCGGCATGTCAACGCTGACACCAAAGCTCAATAAATCGGGACGGTCAGTACCTCTGGCGTCGTCACCACGGAAGCCGTAACTGACATTGAGCCCCCATTCAGGTTCATATTGCTGCTCGGCAATATAGATTTCGGACTGCGCCACTTTTGTCATTTGATCAATCAAGCGGAGGCTGGGGTGCTGCAGGAGTCGTTGCGTCAAATCATCTTGCGATAGAACCATAGGTGTAGGCCATTCAGGCATGGATTGGCCTGGTGTTGAGGGCAGCATCGAGACATCGGACGACGTGCCTACAAGCCACTCGCCTAACTGCTGTACAGCACGTGTTTGCTGTTGCTGCACTTCCATTAGGCGTTCATCTAGCTGGTCCAGTTCCACCTGTGCCCTGACTAAATCGAGCTGACGGGCCTGGCCAAAGGTGCTGCTATAACCGCTGCTGACAATGTCTGAGAGCTGCTCGAATAATATTCGATTTTCTTCAATTAACATTATGCTGTGACTGGCTTTCAAAGCGTCTAGCCAGAGTTGCGTGACCATCAGGCCTACCCTGGCTTTCCTGTCTTCTCGGAGCAAAGGCATTTGATGACTCTGTAAGCGCAGTCTCTGACTGTTCAGAGCCAAGGTGTCTCCCCTTGGCAACATTTGCGACACCCCAACAGATATCTGAGTCATTGGCTCTTGTGCGTAGTTAAAGGTGTCTGTCGGGAAGTTCATTAACCCGACATTAAACTTCGGATCTGGCAAAACCTCAGCAGCCACACTCCTTGCCAGGATAGCGGCTTCATTCTGCTGATTCGCGATCAACCAAGGATCATTAGCGATGGCCTGCTGCACAGCCTCGTCCAGGGTTAAAGGACCGGCAGCGGCAAGCGCCCTGTCCGTTGTTACAGACAGCAGCAGAGCGATGCAAACAATAAAAAAATTGCGCAGTTCAAACATGAGACATTACCAGCCGAATCCGCTCGCCGGGCTCGAAAATGCCGGTCCAGTTCTGCTCGGGACCTTTGCCGTTGATCAGGCCGGTAAAACCCTGGAGGTCTTCAACACCGGCTTTCATCATGCGCATGTCGCCCCAGGCCATCCGATCCTTCACTGTGGCCGCCAGACCGTTTTCAGAAGCGTCCGAAAAGAAATCTCCGACGGTTTGTTGCTCACGATTGTAATAATCCGGCATTATTTTGAGGTTGCGCATGATGCGATCGCCAGAATGGGAGTGCTTGTCGGCCAACTGAACCACATAATCGCGATCGAAACGAAACGACTCGCGGCCTTCGGGTTCAATCACAATGGCACCGTAGGCGCCATCAGGCTCCTGAAAGCCGGAGTGGCTGTGAATGGATGTCATTTCGTTGAGGTTGTTGGTCACGTTAATCAAGACCTCTTCGCCTTCCTTAAACCGAAGAACCGGCCCGGGGGACTCGCCATTGTAGCCATTACCCTTTTTGATAAAGTCGCCGGTGTCGATCCGAACCCGGTCGACCGTCAGGTTGTATTCACTCGCCAGGCCAATAACCGGTAGAAGCAAGCCTAAAGCGCCTGCGAGAAGGGTTGCCTTCATGGTCAACTACTCCAGAATTATTTTGCAGGATTCAAAGATTTCGATGCGTCAGCGAGTGAGCGAACGCGAGAGTCGCCGGAGTTAAAGTTCACTTCGCCATACATACCAGCCTGATAGTGCCCCGGAACGTTGCAGGCAAATTCAATGCCGCTCTTTTCCGAGAATTTCCAAACAACCTCTTGGCTCTCGCCCGGCTCTAACAGCACGCTGTTGGGGTCGTCATGTTTCATGGACATGCCATTTCCCATGTCCATTTCCATCATGTCGCGATTCAGCTTGCCACCCTGAATAGCCCCGTGCTCGACCATCATCATCATTTCTTTCTGATGGGATTCATGCATGGCAGGCGTACCAATATTGAATTCGTGCACCAGGCTGCCTTTGTTTTCAACGACAAAGCGCACCGTCTCCCCTGGCTTAACCTCGATAGATTCAGGTTCGTAATAGTTATCGTACATCTGCACAGTAAAGCTACGCCCAGCGTCCGAGGCTTTACCCGGTTCACCGCTCTTTGCACCTTGACCATGCCCGTGCCCGTCTCCGTGAGCGCCAGCCCCAAGAGCTACTGCTGAAACCGACACGGCTAATGCTGCGACTACGAACTTTGATACGCTCATCAAACTTTCTCCTGTCATATGTCATGGCGTGCGTACAAAACCCACTGGGTTCATCCGGCAACGTGAGCATTCGGCTAAAGCGCTTGATACCATCGCTTATCAACCTGAATTCTTTCTGAAAATGCTGAAATGTTTTTAGTTCAGGCTGAATTCAGGTTAATAGCGGACACTGCATCAGCCGGTTTGGTTTAAAGCATCAGTGGGCGTGACACATAGAAAGGAACGACAAATGAGATTGCTGCTAGTAGAGGATGACCGTTTGTTGGCCGAAGGGCTCGCCAGCCAACTTGAGAAGGCCGGCTTCAGTGTCGATGTCACCAGCACGGCCAAAGAAGCGATGCTTTTGGGCGTGCAGGAAAACTACCGGGCAGCTGTGTTGGATCTCGGGCTGCCCGACGGAAATGGTTTAGACGTGTTACGGAAATGGCGACAGGACAACGCAAACTTTGCGGTATTGATTCTAACGGCGCGAGGCGACTGGCAAGACAAAGTTGGCGGCCTGAAAGCCGGCGCCGACGATTATCTTGGCAAACCCTTTCAGGCTGAAGAACTGATTGCCAGGCTGAACGCCATCGTGCGCCGCAGCGAAGGGCGGGTTCTCTCCTTATTGAAAGTGGGTCACTTTGAGCTTGATGAAAACCGGCAATGCCTGAAAATCGACGGTGGTGCGGAACACAGTTTAACCGGCACAGAATTCCGACTGCTTCGGTGTCTGATGAGCCGCCCCGGGCACATTTTTTCCAAAGAACAACTCATGGAGCAGCTCTACAATCTTAATGAGAGCCCCAATGAAAACGTCATCGAAGCTTATATCCGGCGCCTGCGAAAATTAGTGGGCACGGAGACCATCGCAACACGGCGTGGTCAGGGATACGTGTTCGATGACGCTGTTTAAAAAGCCGGTGTCCGTAAAAGGAGCGCTTCTGACCCTGTTGTTACCCGCGGGCATTGCTCTCATGGCTATCGCCTGGTTTGTACACGGATTACTTCTGGAGAGAATGTCCCGGGAATTCGTCGAAAGTCGACTGAAAGACGAAGTCGCGTTCCTGGAGCTCCATATCCGGCAAGCCGAAGGCAAGATAGATATGCTGAAAACCGGTGACTATTTTGAAAAGGTATTTCATCATGCCTTTGCCATCCAATCCCCAGATCAAACGGTCATATCGCCGCAAGCCTGGCAACCGCTGTTAAATCCCTTGCTGCAATTTGATGGCGACGAAAGCATCAGAGTGCACAATGCGACAATAGCCAATGCACCTTCCGACATTCTCGCTTATCGGAAATCATTTTTTGTGAACGGTGTTGCTATCAAGGTTATCGTTTCAGAAGACATGGGAGCACTGAAAAACAGTCAGGCAGAACTGCATGCGTGGACGGCGATCGTGTCGATCTTGCTGATCATTTTGCTTGTGGGAATTATCTGGTTTGGTATTAACCTGTCAATGCGCCCCGTTGTCTCGCTTCAGGCCGCTCTCAAACGATTACAGAGCAGCGAAATATCGCGGATCGATGCGGAGGCCCCGGAAGAGTTCCAACCACTGGTGCAACAGCTCAATCAACTGCTTGATTCGCTGGATCAACGGCTTGAGCGCTCCCGGGAAGCGCTGGCGAACCTGTCTCACAGCGTTAAAACGCCCATTGCGGCGGTTAGACAGGTTCTTGAAGATACCAGCCGACCTCTGGATCACAGCCTGAGACATGAAATGGGATCGCGCCTGGGCGACATTGACAGGCAACTAGAAGCAGAAATGAGGCGCAGTCGGTTTGCCGGACCCCAGGTTGGTAAAAGTGCCTTCCCCGTCAAGCAAGCCCGTGATCTTTTGTGGATGCTGGGCCGACTTTACCCCGAAAAGTCATTTGAACTGTCCACTTCGCTCACCGAGGAATTTCGCTGGCCGATTGAAGAGCATGATCTAAACGAAATATTGGGAAATTTGCTCGATAATGCCGGGAAGTGGTCTGCAGAATGCGTTGAGCTCTCTTTAGAACAGCGCGATGGTTTAGCGCTGATTGTCGTAACAGATGATGGGGCTGGCGTATTAGAAGATGATCAGGTTCACTTGGGTCAAAGAGGGCGACGGCTCGATGAACAAACTCCAGGACATGGGCTTGGGCTTGCTATCGTTCGCGAGATAGTCGCTCGATATGAAGGTGAGACCTCTTTTTCAAATGGGTCAAAAGGAGGCTTGAAAGTACTGATCGTAATCTCTATTTAATGCCATTCTCAAAGACTAGACTCCGTACTCGAGCTGCATTCAGATCTGGAGGCGCAGGTTCAAATCCTGACATCTTACTCGGATGCCCTGTCACCTGATGAAAACCGAGGGACATGCAAAAGCATAAACGCAGAAAAGCCGGGCAATTGCCCGGCTTTTTGTATTCACTTTGCCACCCACTCGCCCTGAACAGGCGATGCGCTTTCAGTAAAACTTAGAACTTCACGCGCAAACCGGCCAGCATACCCATATCCACTTCTTTGCCATTTTTCTCCAAGTCACTGTTAGCAACCTCGGCAAAGACACTGACGTTCTTGGCCTGCGGGAACTTGTAGGTGACGTTGGCGTACCATTCGGTGATATCTTTGAAGCCATTTTCATCGGAGTCTTTGTTGCCCATGCCCACAGCCACATCGGTGGTGCTGGCAACGCCAAAGACTGCCGCAATGTTGTAATGCTTGGTCTCAAAGTCGGTGTTGTTGTCATCGGTCACGCTGTAATCCGCGGCCAGATTCATGAAACCGAAATCGTAGGATGCGCTGACACCATAGGTGTCCCGTGAATCCGCAGAACCGGCTGGATTGTTCACCTGATAGGCCGCTGCCAGAGTCAGATCCGCAATGTCGGTCGCCACGAACACATCGTAGTACTCACCATCAATGCCATCATCATCGTCTCGCGCGTCCATCTCGTGAGACACCGCGATGTACACATTGTCTAGCTCAACATCAACGCGCAAGGTGTCATCGCCATCAGTACCGGTATCATCAAAGCGGTCGTCATCGATGGTTTTAATTTCATAGGCTTCTTCGATGCCAAATTCATCGGAGGCGAAGTTCTGCTTACCGAAGGAGAAAGACACAAGATTGTACTTCAGTCCTACGTAGGCTTCTTCCAGGTTACTGCCATTTTTATCATCTTCCGCAGCATCCTTGAAGCCAAAATCCAGGCGACCAAAAGCCGTAAGGTTGTTGCCCAGGTCATAGCTGACATAGTTTTTCAGCTCCAAGTCATCGTACTCCACTTCGGCACGCTCATCGTTGCCAATGGCCTGACGCATCTGTACCTGGAAATCGCCATTCAGTTTGTAGGTAAATCCGTCTTTTTCATAAATGGTTGCAGCGCTGGCAGAACCTGCCACTACAGAGGACACAGCAACAGCCAGAAGAAGCTTCTTCATGGGTTTTTACTCCAGTTTCGATTGGTTTTATGGGCTTTTAATTGCTGGATTGGATCCAGTTCTTCCACTCTTTTCGAGTTTGCTTGTCCGCCTGCACATACCAGTAGCGCAGCATTTGGCGAACCGTTTCCTGATCCTGAGCGCCCTGACCGCCTGCCTTTGGCGAGTGCCCCGCTGTATCGGTATCGGTATCGGCATCAGCCAGGCCCGGCAGTTGCATGCGGATAGCCGCGGGTGACGAAGTGCGGTTGAAGGCTTCAAGCTCTTTCGGATAATCCCGGAACACCTGAAATCCCTCTTTTTCCAACACCTCCACGTGGTAATTCACAGATGTTCCTGCGGCAGTGGTCAGCCGGAAATTCCTCTGGCGATTAAAGGCTTTCATCTGTTGGCGGGTTTGAATGTGGGGAGCTGACAGCGTCAGCTCGGTATCAGCCGCTTCAAAAAGCAGAATAAAAGCCTCGCCGGTCTCGGGGAACGCATCATCGTTGGAACGGCCAAGCATTGCTGTGCAATCCACAACCAACTGCTGGGTGCCATTGGTCAGCGTCAGCGAGCTCTCCGGCAGAACTATTTTTTCTTCGCCGTTGACCACGTAGGCCTGCAAACACGGGCCAAATGCCAGCGTTACTTCGGCAGGAGCCTGGGCAGAAAAAAACAGGGCCAATAAAAAATACGGGGCAACAATGGCTTTCAACGGATACTCCAGAAGTTCAGATTCGTAACTTTCCGGCGCGCGCTTTGCACTGAGCGACAACCGAAAGGTCAAAATTTTTAAAAAAGCCGGGAGCAACCCCGGCATCAAAGTTTCTTCACCTAAAAGTAAGCGTCAACTCAAAGCTGGAATTCCTCTCCAGCTTTGAGTCCCTAATCTACAGGTGACTTATTTCAATGAAATTAAGTATTTATGAAAGTTTTATGACGGAAAGTGCGAGGAAGGAGATAAACGGGAAAAAGCCCAGAGTGGCGGCAAAACCGCCACTCTGGATTTGTCTTTCTTCAGGAACAGGCGTTAACGAATTTCGTAAATGGTCGTTGTGCCACTCACTTCGTTGGCCACAAGCAGCAACGGTCGACCGTCCGGAGCCTCTTCAGCAGAGATAAAGAGAATACTTTCGGGGCCAAGGTCTCCGGCGGCCCAGGCAGGGGCATTGCCATCGTCAATACTGTCTTCAATCGGATAATCGAAGTTCCGGTTATTGACGTATTGAATGTATTCTGGGCTGGCGGGGTTGCTGATGTCATAAATCATCACCCCACCCGTACGCTCCAACCCGATGAACGCATAGGTGTGCCCGTTGATCTGCGCAGCTTCAATCGCTTCGGGTTCAGGCCCTTTGGCATCACTGCGGCTATCGCCACTGTTTTCATCATTGTCATTATTAAAATTGGGACCCAGCAGGTTGGCGGTAATCACTTCGAATTCGTTGCCGCTGTCGGCAATCAAATCCCCAGAACGACTCCAGATGCTAAAACTCCGCGCGCCATAGGCCAGCGATTCGTCCAGCTCGCCGTCGCCATCAGTGTCTGCAGTCAGAGTCGTCAGTAATCGGCCAATGCCGGCTGCGTTAGTGAAATCCGCCTGCCGAAACACATTCTTATTGGCCAAAGGCGCATCCGCAAACCGGATTTCCTCTACGAAGCCATCGTATTCACGGGCATCGCCTTCATTGGCGGTCAGGTAGTAGACCTTGCCGTTGATTTCCACAGATTTGATGGTATCGGGCATGTACATGCCGTGAACCGGCCAGTTGGCGATATTGACTGCATCATCCTTGTCTGACACATCAAGCTCATTACCGGGAATGGCATGGTTTTTTGTACCCAGGGCGATTATTCGCGTCACTTTCGCCTGTTGAATATCGATCACCGCAATGGCGTTGTTTTCTTGCAGAGTCACCCAGGCTTCCGTCCCGTCTGGCGATACCGCGATGTATTCCGGCTCAAGATCCTGAGCTACCGACGACTGACCGTCATGTAGATACGCTCTGAGTGTTGTGTCTTCGTCACCAGCTTCAGTGTCACCGTCAAACTCGGTGGTCAAGGTGATGGTATTGCCAGCAATCGAGGCAACTCGATAGGGCAAGGGATCACCTTCACTACTAGCGACGGTCATCCACATGCCAACATCAACAGCAGAGGCATCCTTAACCGTCAGTGTCGCGGGCTCGCTGTTTTCAAACCCGGTCACCTGCAATTCAGTTCTGCCGTAGTTGCCAAAAATCCGCACCTGCTCCGGCAGTTCGGAGGCCCGGGGACCATTCCGGTTAAAATCTTTGAAATCTACCGTTACTGCCTGAGCTTGAGCCGGATTCTGGACATCGATAATCGTCACTGAACCTTCAGGATCCTGGCTATAATCAGGATTGGGTTCGCCTTCATTGGCTACCAGTATGTGCCGACCGTCGGGCGTAAACGTCAACATATCGGGAAGCGAGCCCACGACCACTTCCCCGAGAAAACGCAGGTCATCGGAGCCATATATTTGCACCCGACCGGCAGATGTCTTTGTGCTGTGTTGAACAGCAACGGCCACCCGACCGTCAGAAACGCTGACGCTATTAATAGCCCCAGCTTCAAGCCAATGCGCACTGGCAAAGATCGTTCCCACTTTCTCAGGATGAACAGGATCACTCAGGTCCAAAACATCCACCGCGCCTTGCTGGGCATTGACCACAAATACTTGGGTGGTATCCGGATCATAAGCGACAATTTCAGCAGCACTCTCATCAAATTTATTATCGGTACTGGTAAAGCGTCCTATTTCGGTCAGGAAAATCTGTTTACCGGTAATGGGCTTAGCACTATTGGCCGTATTGCTAACGTTACCAGCACAGGCTGACAGCCCCATGGTGGCTGAAAGAATGGCTGCTGCAAGAATGGATTTGCGGATTTCCATGTACGCCTCTCTGATTTGCGATCGGATTTCACCTTTCGACAACGCTAGTTATTCAGTGTGACAAAGAGGCGTCAGAGAGAAGACAGTTTAACTACAATCTGGTTACAAATAGTTGAATAGCAATTACCGTAGGCTCCGGGGCACGGTCAATTCACCCGTCACACAGAATTGGGCGGAATGCTGGATCTGGTCTGGCTTAAAGTTTTATCACCCTCGTCCAAAACCGAAACTTCCAAACAGCCGCCACAAACCCGGGAATCGTCAGCCAACTGACCCGCGGCGAACTGGATATAGCGGTTATGGAATGGTGGAACCCCAAACCCGGTTTCGAGGCGCGTGACTGGTAACAGGAGTTGGTGGTGGTGATCGTTCCGCTGGATCATCCCTGCGCCAGGCTTAGCGAGATAGGCTCGGAAACCCTCGCAGGCATGACGCTACTCGTCGCAGAGTCCGGCACCGGTCGGTTCTTAACAACCTTTTTGGCGACAACGGCCATTTCCCCGAAGTGTCCGTGTAACTGGGCAGCACGGAAGCGGTAAAACAGGCCGTTCAGGCAGGTCTTGGCATTTAACTGGTTCTGGTAGCGGCCGTTAGCGAGGAAGTCAGGGTTGGCACTTTGCAAGCCATCCCGATCAGTGGTCCGGGTTTAGCTAAAGAACTGATGGCCATCTTTCCTAATGCTATTGACCGGCATCCGCCGATTGCCAATTTTATTCCCGAAACGAAAAAACCCTGATCTTCTCGAAGAAAATCAGGGTTTTATATTGGCGGAGAAAGAGGGATTCGAACCCTCGAAACGCTATTAACGTTTACACACTTTCCAGGCGTGCGCCTTCAGCCACTCGGCCACCTCTCCTACAACTGTATCGAATCAAAAAATGATCGTCGATTCGAGGGCGCAAACTTTAATCGTTTTGACGGCGTTTGGCAACCACCTTGAAACCGAAATCCACAAAACTTCCAGCTTGCGCCGTTAATTGTCTGTACGATAAACGTCATTCTTTGTATGTCTATCAAGCAGCGCGTTTCGTTTCAGAATATAAGCAGAACTTAAAGGCTGATAATAAATGTTGATGCGATCTGAATACTCAACCCTGCTGCTAATCGATATTCAAGAAAAACTGATACCAGCAATTGCTCATGGACAGGATGTGGTCAGCCAATGTGTCACGCTGGGAACGATTGCAGCCCTATTGAACGTACCGGTTTTAGCCACTGAACAGATGCCAGAAAAGCTCGGACCCAATCTGGAAGCGGTCAAGGAGCTTTGCCACCGTACCCTGACCAAACATTACTTTGATGCCTGCTCGGACGGCCTGATCGAGGTTCTACCCGAGGGCCGGCCACATATTGTTATTGCCGGCTGCGAAACCCATGTCTGCGTGATGCAAACGGCACTTAGCCTGATTGATGGCGGCTATTCGCTCTGGGTGGTAGCAGATGCTACAGGGTCGCGTAAAGAATTCGATCGGGATGTCGCCCTCGACCGTCTCAGAGCAGGCGGTGCGCAAATCGTTACTGTTGAAATGGTCGCGTTTGAGTGGCTGCGCCACTGCAAAAAAACGGCCTTCAAAGAGCTTCAGCGGTTGATTAAGTAGCCAGAAAACCCAATCATCTGTTCGTAGACAGGCGGCGTAGTCATTACTCCCGTTTCACCCGTAAAGAGGTCAACAATGCTGAATATGGATTTTGCCCGCAGGGTTGTAATTCACACCGGTGAACAGGAATGGATTGCCAGCCCTTCAGGTGGTGTGGACAGAAAACCATTGGTCCGAGAAGAGGCGGAGCGCGGCCACGCGACCAGTATCGTACGCTATAAGCCCGGTGCCTCGTTCAGCCGCCATGAGCACCCACTGGGTGAAGAAATACTGGTGCTTGAAGGCGTGTTTTCGGATGAAACTGGTGATTACCCGGCAGGTACCTATCTTCGCAACCCACCGGGCACGGGTCACGCGCCTTTTAGCAAACCTGGCTGTACCCTGCTGGTAAAGCTGCACCAGTTCGACAAGCGCGACCGCACTCCGGTGCGAATCAATACCCATAAAACTCGCTGGCTTCCCGGAATCGGTGGGCTGGAAGTCATGCCCCTGCACGAATTCGAGCACGAACATGTAGCACTGGTGAAATGGCCAGCCAATGAACGTTTTCAGCCCCACCGGCATTTTGGCGGGGAAGAAATCTATGTTCTTTCAGGGGAGTTTTGTGACGAGAACGGGCGTTATCCGCAAGGTACCTGGATAAGAAGCCCCCATTTAAGCCAACATCATCCTTTTGTAGAGCAGGAGACTGTTATCTGGGTAAAAACCGGCCACTTGCCTGTTGAACAAACAAGCTAATTAACGGTGCTGTGATCCACCACGATCAGCTCTTGCAGGTCAAACCCTGCGTCTAGAGCTGTTTTTTTGAACTCGGCCACGGCCTCATCGCTAACCTTCGGGCTGCGTGACAGAAACCACAAATAATTCCGATTGTAGCCGGTAATGTAGGCCTGCTGGTACTGGTCATCCAGCTCAAAAATAACGTACGACGCATAGAATGGGCCGAAGAAAGACACTTTCAGATGGCCGTTAGTGTCTTCATTTACAAAGACTGCCCGCCCCTCAGCTTCTTTCCATTCGCTTTTATCGACATTGTAACCGCGGTTGATCACTTTTAGACTGCCGTCGTCCTGCAATTCATACTTAGCCGTCACTCGGCTTAAACCCTGCTCGAAAGAATGATCAAGCCGGGCAATTTCGTACCAGGTGCCCAGATAACGATCGGTATCCAGGCTCTTAACCGGCTGTATACCCTCAGGCAGGCCGGTGCAGGCACCCACCATCAATAACAGCGGTGCGATGATGAGTTTACGTAAGTCATACACGGTAATCGTCACTCCTTGCGGATGGTGGGAGGATAGTCAGCGAAGAGTATCAGTGCGACTGCGTGACGGCGGAATCGCGGCGCAGGTACCAAAAAAGCATAAGCCCGGAGTGCAACAGTAAAAGTGGGATCGCAAGCAACAGCAGGCCTGCCCAGCCAAGGGAGCTTAAGGCCAGACCGGCTGACATAGACGCAACGGCCTGGAAGCCGAAAACCATCATGTCATTCAAGCCCTGCACGCGAAAGCGCTCGGAATCGCTATAGCCCTGCGGCAGCAAACTGGTGCCACCGACAAACAAAAAATTCCAACCAATACCCAGCAGAATGAGAGCGCTCAGGTAGTGATGAAAGCTGACGCCGCTGGCTGCCAGTGCAATGCAAATAAGATAGGCGATCATACCCACTAGCATCATACGCCTTATGCCCACCACCCGAATTAACCAGCCGCTTATAAGCGATGGCAAATACATGGCCATGATGTGCAACTGAATGACTCGTTTGGCATCGTCTAGCGGGTGCCCTGCCATTTCGGTCATGCTAAGGGGCGTTGCCGTCATAATGAAACTCATGATCGCGTAACCCACCGCAGCGGCGCTGATGGCGACCCATATCACTGGATTTGCAAGGATTTCACGCATCGGCCGACCACCGCCTTCATGCACCGGTCGCGGTAATTCACTGCTACTGCGGTAACCAAGCATCAATATGATCATCGCAGCAAGCTGAACCGCTGCCAGTCCCAGCCAGCTAGTCAAAAACGGGTGTAGCGGATCGTCACCTCCAATCGAGGCAATTTCCGGACCGACCCAGGCCGCAACCAATCCACCTAACAGAACGCGGGCTGCTGCGGTACCGGCTAGCTTGGAAGGGACAGATTCCATAGCGGCAAAGCGGTATTGATGCACCACTGCAAGCCCGCTGCCGCCAAGCACCGCCGCTAGACACAAAAGGGCAAAAGCACCTTGCCAGGAGGCCAAGGCACCCACCCCAGCCGCGACCGTGCCCATAACCGTGCCCAGCATCATAACCGGCTTTCGCCCGACGCGAGCCATAAGCCAAGTAGCGGGTTTGATGGACAACACCGTACCCACCACCACGAACGCAACCGGCAAGGTCGCGTATTCAGGGCTACTGGCCAGCGCCCGGCCCTGAATACTGCCAATAAACACAATAAATGGCGCTGTGCACATGGCCATCGCCTGCGCCGCAATTAACACCCAAACATTCAATGGCATAGTTTATTTTTTTCGGTAGATAATACCCGGACTGCACTGGACCATTTCGTACAGGTTAGTTAACCCTGTAAGAGATTCCGATGCGCCCAGTATGAGATAGCCGCCCGGGTTCAAGGACGCATGAATACGGGTAAGAATGTCGCGCTTGCGCTCGGCGGAGAAATAAATCAACACATTGCGGCACATGGCAATATCAAAATTGCCTAGAAGATACCGCTCTAGTAAGTTGATTTCCTTATACTCTACCATCGCTTTTATCTGTGGCTTAATCTGCCAACGGCCGTTGGTAGCAGCGGTAAAAAACTGTTTTTGCCGCTCCGGCGACAAGCCCCGACCCATAGCAATGGCTTCATATTCGCCGCGCCGCGCCGCATCCAGAACCGTTTTGGAAATGTCGGTGGCAACGATCTTCACGTCACGCAGGCGCCCAGGGCGCAAGCGACGATACTCTTCGATTACGATTGCCGTGGAATAAGGTTCCTGCCCGGTAGAGCAGGCGGCCGACCAGATGCGTAACGGCTGTGACATTTTACGATCAGCAAAATCAGGCAGCAAAATATCCTGTAAAATGCGGAACGGATGATTGTCCCGAAACCACAGCGTTTCGTTAGTGGTCATGGCATCAATAACCACCTCGCTCAAATTATGGCGGCCCGGACGCTTCAGGCGATCGAGTAACTCGCCAAGAGAGCCGAGCTGATTGTCTTCCAGAATCCGGCGTAGCCGACTCTTCACCAGATACTGTTTATTATCTCCCAGCAGAATGCCGGATGCGTCCTGTAAAAAGGTTTTAAACGCCGTGTATTCCTGAGGAGTGATTTCAGTTTTCATGCGTTCTCGATTCTGACTGCCTGTGAGGTAACACGTTTATTTTTCATCAATAATATCCATAACCCGCTCGGCCAATTCGTCTGGGCTGAATTTCGCCATAAAATCGTCTGCCCCCACTTTCTGAACCATTGCTTTATTAAATACACCGCTCAGGGACGTGTGCAGCATAATAAACAGTTCGCTAATCAGCGGATTCTCTTTGCAGCGCGCAACCAGTGTGTAGCCGTCCATTTCAGGCATTTCAACGTCGGAAATCATCATCGAATGATGATCCGTCGCCTTCGAACCGTCGGCGGTGATCTCTCCCAGATAGTCCAACGCCTGCTTGCCGTCATTATGGGTGACAACATCCATGCCTATGGCTTTCAGGCAACGCTCGATCTGCCGCCGGGCCACACTGGAATCATCCACCACCAGCACCGGAAGATGACCTTGAATCCGCGATGCATTGCGGCTAAGGATGTCTTCACCAACGTCTTCTTTTAACGGAGCCACTTCCGAAAGAACCTTCTCTACATCAATGACCTCAATGAGTTTGTCGTCAATTTTGGTGACGGCTGTCAGGTATACATCACGGCCTGCGCCTTTGGGCGGTGGCAGAATATCTTCCCAGTTCATGTTCACAATGCCTTCCACACCACTCACCAAAAAGCCTTGGGTTTTGCGATTGTACTCGGTAATAATCACAAAACTGGTGGCCAGATCTTCTTGAGGGATGGCCGGCATGCCAATCGCCATCGCCAGATCAATAATCGGGATAGTCGCGCCGCGTGTGTAGGCCACGCCGCGAACCACCGGTAGGCTGCTGGGAATGCTGAACAGCTTAGGGCACTGCAACACCTCTTTTACCTTGAACACATTAATGCCATAAATCTGGCGCCCGCGGAGCCGGAACAATAACAACTCCAGCCGGTTTTTACCGACCATCTGCGTACGCTGGTTAACACTGTCCAATACACCTGCCATAGTTCTTTCTCCCGACGGCCGGGCTAACCGGCACAGTTTTTGCTCGCTTAAGAGTCTTGAAAGAGCAATTTTTCTGACATGCGCCAAAATATGGCGACTTCATGTCAAGTTTAACGGCCAGTGCCCGCGAATCGTGATGCCACCGGAATTATTTTTGCGCAGCACGGCCGACTTTACCAACACACCGGCAAAACAGGATGCTTTCACATTATGCGCAACCACACTCTTGTCATCGCCCTGCTCGGCCTATGCCTAAGCTCATTTGCGCTAGCAAACTCTACCGCACACGATATTCACGCTGCAGCTAATCTGTTTTTGCAACAGTTTGCCACAGAACAGGCCGCCGCAGGCTATGAAGTCAGCTATGAAAGTGCAAAACCCGACCCCAGATTGTCATTGGCTAAATGCAATGGTGCACTGGATGTCAATTTCAGCGGTGATCCTTGGAAGTCCGGCCAGCCCTCTATGTTGATCGAGTGCAGCGGGGAGCGGCCATGGCGCATGTACCTGAGCGCTACCGTAGACATTCACGGACCGGCTTTGGTGGCTAGCCGCCCACTCGCCCGTGGCGAGCGCCTCCGCGCCGATATGGTGAGCCTACAGACCGTTGTGGTGAATGCCAGCCGCCGTGGGACCATCGCCAAAGCGCAGTCAATCATTGGTATGGAGGTTCGCCGGCCAATTAACAGTGGCTCGTTGATCACCCCGGATCTGCTTGCGGCCCCTGATGCCGTGGAACGTGGCGACCATGTGATGATCACCGCCAGCAGCGGTTCTTTCACCGTGAGTTCGCGCGGAAAGGCCTTGGCCAATGCAGCTATTGGTGAGCAGGTGCTGGTAGAAAACTTGCAGTCTTCACGGACCATCAAAGGTCGGGTGACTGCACCTGGCCAGGTGCTGATTCCGATGTAAGAAACAAACGAAAACAAGACGACGCTACCCGGCACTTTCTTGCCGTTACATCGCACAAGCCCTCGCCGCCAAAGCACAAGCGGCAAAAACGAGCCGGCTACTTTTTATAGAAACATATTAAAGCTTTCCGCGACGCCGCCGTTACGCAGTTATAGACCATATTTTGCGCCCCAATCGGCGCAGCAACCAATACAGCAGGTAACAACATGTCCGTTGACTTCAATGGAATCAACCAAAGCCAAATCAACACGCAGCGCCCCACCGCCGATAAAGCCGGCAGCGCGGCCAAAAACGCAACTGCGGATCAGGCCACAGCCCAAAGCACGCAGGCCCGCGGTGAGAGTGTTAATTTGAGCAGCCAGGCCCGCGACCTTAAACAGCTAGAGCAAAAACTGGGCGACTTCCCGGAAATGAACGATGAGCAGATTTCTAAGATTCGCAGCGCTCTGGAAGATGGCAGTTACAAAGTAGACGCCCAACAATTGGCCCAGAAAATGCTTGATATGGATAAAAGCATATTCGGGTAAATAAATTATGGCCGCTATTGATGATCTAAAACACCTTCTTGCACAAGATGTCCATCAGTTGTCTGCTATGGCGGACCTTCTGCGCGATGAGAAAGAGCTACTGTCTACCTCTGACATCAAACAGCTACAGGCACTGACCGACGAAAAGAACGCCCAGCTGGAGCAAATTCGCGAACGCGCCAAACTTAAGATTCACGCTTTGGTAGCGATGGGCTTTCGTCCCGAGAGCGGCAATCCTTCCCGCTTCATTGCCGCCGCTGGCTTGACCGAACTCCACCAACTCTGGCGCCAAGCCGATCAGGCGCTGACCCAGTGTCAGCAGCTGAACCAAAACAACGGCCGGGTCATGGCCCACATGCAAAAACGCCTTGCTAGATTAAGTGATATAGTGCGCGGAGCCAGTAGCCGACAGAAACTTTACGGCGCTGGGGGCCAGCATACGGCGGTGTCATCCAGTACTATTCTGGCCAGCGCCTGACGCATTATTAGTCTGACATGCGTCGCTGCCGTGCTTTGACCACTTTTTTTAATCGCAATCTGCCAAGGTAGCCAGAGCATGCCCGCTGTAAAACGTTTTTGTCCGCATTTTTCTTTTCAGTCATAGCCGCAAGTTGCGCTCTAGTGGACACCGTCAACGCTGATGATAGCGCCATTCAGGACCTGGTTAACGTCGACGTCATAACCTCCGAAGGCCAATTTACACTTCAATTGAGGCCCGATGTGGCGCCGGATACCGTGGCTAATTTTCTGGAATACGTGCGCTCGGGCTTTTACCAAGGCACCGTATTTCACCGGGTTATTCCAGGTTTCATGGTTCAAGGCGGCGGATTTAGCTCCGAGCTGCAGTCCCAAGAAACCCGCGCCCCCATTCGCAACGAAGCCACGCCTTCATTACCAAACCTGCGTGGCACGGTGGCAATGGCGCGAACCAACGCACCAGACTCTGCTACCGCCCAATTCTTTGTCAATCTGACCGATAACGACTTTCTTAACCCAAACTCGCGCGGTGCTGGTTACGCGGTGTTTGGCAAAGTTGTTTCAGGCATGGACGTCATTGACGCCATTGCCAATACAGAAACAGGATCGCGCAAAGGCATGAGTGATGTTCCGCTTCAGGCCATTACGATTGAAAGCATGTCGCTTGTTAAAACTATGGCCCCATGACAGGGCCGGCGCTGGATCACGCTAAAATAACCTGGTTGGAGAATGGCCGGTTTTACTTAAATGGCTTCAGTAACCGAATTTATGACAAGCTCAGTCTAGAGACAATCCAGATTCAGCATGTTGAGCGAATCACGAACTCTCAGCAGACAGTCTTTACTGAGGCCGAATTTGACCTCGGGCTGGATTTTCTTACCCGTTGGCAGAACTGGATGGCTCAAAGCCCTGAACCCGGCAATGTTCTGCATTTTATTTCCCACCAGCAACACCCCCTCAGCCGTGACGATCTCAAGCGTGCAGTGTCACTCTGGCCCGAACTGGCCGAATTCAGCGAACAGCTGGTACAAGCTTGGCCACCCGCCGTGGCGGGCCTACACCGTTTAGTATTTGCGGATGGGCAAGTACGACTGACACTGCACTTCGGCCCGCAAGGCGACGCCTGGCACGACCTCAGCAAGCCCGATCCACAGCCAGCCTGCCGTCCAGATTCCGTGGTCATTATCGGCGCTGGCATTGCCGGTGCCTGCCTGGCGCGCAACCTGGCAGAACGCGGAGTGCCAGTACAAATACTGGACTCACTGGCGCCAGGCCAAGCCGCTTCGGGCAACAAGCAGGGTGCGCTTTACGCCAAGTTAGGGGTGGATTATTCGCCGCAAACGGCGCTAGCGCTATCTGCACTGCTGTTCGCAGAGCGTTTTTATCAGCAGTTTCAGGCGCACCAAAGCAGCACCGGTCACGCGCCCTTTTTTCACGCCACGGGCCTTTTACAACTGGCCTTTAACGACCACGAACAACAACGCCAGCATAAATTTTTGGCCCGCAATCACTACCCAGCCGGCGTGCTGTATCCAGTGACGGCGCAACAGGCCACCGACTTGGTGGGTGTGACAGTTCATCGCAGCGGGCTCTGGTTCCCCCAGGGCGGATGGCTGGCGCCGTCGCAATTGTGCCAAACCTTGGTGCAACATCCGCTGATCACAATACACCCACATTGCAAAGTAACCGGCTTGGTCCAAAGCGACGGCTTATGGCAAATTAGTGCGCGACAGAACAATGCGGCGACAGGGTCCGATAAACTCTTTAATCTAGAATCAGATCAATTGGTTATCTGCGCGGGTGCTCAAACCCTCGAACTGTTCCCCCAGGCATGGCTGGCACCTGGCGAGCGCCTGCGTCTAAAGCCAATTCGCGGGCAAGTCAGTCATTTACCAGCGGCTGCAATCACCTCGCCCAACGCCGTTATTTGTGGTTCGCGCTATTTAAACCCACAGCACGACGGCATAGCAGTAACCGGAGCCACATTCGACCTACGCGATGAAAACCCGCTGCCGACCACTGCCAGTCATCAGGAAAATTTGACGGAACTGGACCACTTGCTACCGGGCGTCGTAAATATTGATCATCCGGCATTGGCGGATGGCATTTTGCAGGGGCGAGTGGCTTTTCGCTGCACCACGCACGATTATCAACCAGTGGCAGGCGCCGTCGGCACGCAAAGCATGAACACGAATGCCGGTGCCTGGATGTTTACCGGTCTCGGCAGTAAGGGCCTGACATACGCGCCGCTGTTGGCAGAATACCTAGCTGATCGCATGTGTAACCAACCATCTGCCCTACCCGATGCATTGGCACAAAGACTCCGTGTCGAGCGCGTTTTACAGCAGGAATAAGGGAAGCGCCCATGTCTATCCACGTTAGTGAGCCAGGCCGGCCAATAGGAACGCGCCTGCCAGAGATATTTCGCAACCGCCGGGTGGGAGACGTGAGCGAGGTGCGCGAAAGCGCAAAAATAAAGCCGGAGTACAGCGAAACAACAGACGCAGAATTCCAGGCGGGGGTGCAGGCTGGGAAACGAAAAGCCCAGCAGTATGGCCGCAGTACCGCCGGCGAACCTATGGAGCATCGCGCCTACTTGCCGGTATCGACTATGTGTGTATCGGGCGTAGCGTCGATACCGGCAACAGCCACTCTAGCGGAGGCATTAACCGCCATGGGGGAGAACCAGACTCGCCACTTAGCGGTTACGGTGGGCAACAACATCATTGCAGGCATGGTCAACGAACTCTGGTTGTTGGCTTGGGCCAACGGGTTCCCGGGCAATGCTGCAGATCAAAGCTTGGCAACTATCGAGTTGCCAGCGTTTCTGACCGCGTTTCCAGAAACCGACGCACATCAGCTTGCACGACTGATGCTGGCGCACCAGCTGGATGCAGCACTGATTATTGATAACGCTGGCGAGCCAATGGGTATCGTTACGAGCATCGACTATCTGCGTCTTTATGCCGATTCAGGCAGTTATCGAGCTGACGTCTGACGGCCAATAACACCAACCTTGTCATTTCATGCCAACAAGCGCAATCAGACCTCCACGTCATGCCCACGCAGCAGGTCTAATAGACCCTGCTCACTCAAAACCTCAACGCCTAACTGCTGCGCTTTGGTCAGTTTGGAACCCGCCGCTTCACCGGCCACCACGCACGACGTCTTTTTCGACACGCTGCCTGCCACTTTAGCGCCCAAACCTTCTAGCTTTTGTTTTGCCTGGTCGCGGGTCATCTGCTCCATAGTTCCGGTCAGTACCCAGGTTTGCCCATGCAGAGGCATACTGGCCGCGGTAATTTCCTGGGTTTGCCAGATCACACCGGCCTGTTTCAAACTCTGCAGAATTTCCTGGTTATGGGGCTGCTCAAAAAAACTGCGCAGGTGCCCAGCCACAATGGGCCCAACGTCAGACACTGCTTGTAGGGCATTTCCATCGGCTTCGGCAATAGCCTCCAGACTGCCAAAGTAGCCGGCAAGGCCTTTGGCAGTGGCCTCGCCCACTTCACGAATACCCAGCGCGTAGAGAAACCGCCACAATAAGGGCTGACGAGAGGCATCAATAGCAGCAATCAAATTACTCGCAGACTTGTCGCCCATGCGCTCCAGCCCGATCAGGTCTGCTTTGCGCAGCCGATACAGATCGGCAATAGTTTCAACCTTTTCACTGTCCACCAGAATATCCACCCACTTGTCACCCAGACCTTCTATGTCGAGTGCTTTACGTGATGCGTAATGGCGGATGGCTTCTTTGCGCTGAGCCGGACAAAAAAGGCCACCAGAACAACGGGCAATCACTTCGCCTTCAATCTGTACAACGTCTGAGCCGCACGCCGGGCATTGCGCCGGAAGCTCTATTACCCCGGCATCGGCGGGCCGTTTGTCTTGCACCACTTTGACGACTTTTGGAATAACATCACCGGCGCGGCGAATAAACACGGTGTCGCCGATGTGCAAATCCAGCCGTCGCACTTCGTCCATATTGTGCAAAGTTGCGTTGGATACCGTAGCCCCACCGACAAATACTGGTTTTAAGCGTGCCACGGGCGTAATAGCGCCGGTACGGCCGACCTGAAACTCCACGCTTTCAACCACCGTCAGCTCTTCCTCAGCCGGGAATTTTTGTGCGATCGCCCAGCGCGGCGCGCGGCTCACAAAGCCTAACTGCTGCTGAAGATCCAGACGGTTTACCTTGAACACAATACCGTCGATTTCATAAGGCAGTCTGTCGCGTTTGGCCATCAATGCTTCGTAGGCCTCAAGGCACTGATCGGCCCCATTGGCGAGAGACATTTCAGGGTTGATGCGAAAGCCCCACTCACTGACCTGCTGCAAACCTTTCCAGTGTGTGGGCGGCAGCGCTGATTCGTCAGAAACCGCTACACTGTAGGCGCACATTTCCAGTGGGCGCCTGGCGGTCACGCTGGATTTTTTCTGGCGCAGACTTCCGGCAGCGGCGTTGCGGGGATTTACAAAGGTTTTCTCACCACGCCCCCCCAGTCTCTGGTTAAGCCGGTCAAAACCGGCGCGAGGCATATACACCTCGCCTCGCACCTCTACGGTTTGCGGAAAATCACCACCGCGCAGGGTGAGAGGCACAGACGCAATGGTCCGTATATTGGCGGTAATATCTTCACCGGTGTAACCATCGCCGCGGGTGGCAGCGCGAACTAGCTCTCCGTTCTGGTAATGCAGACTGACCGCCAGGCCGTCGAGCTTGGGTTCGCACACGTATTCTATAGTTCTCTCTTCCTTCGAGCCCTCTCCCTCCGTGCTGTGATCCTCCGTGCTGTGTTCCTTAGTGCTGCTTTCGCCCGCGGTTTTACCCCGGTTCAGGCGCTCACGCACGCGGCGATCGAAATCCCGTAACTCGTCGGCGCTGAAGGCATTATCCAAAGACAACATGGGGATACGGTGGATCACTTGCGCAAAGTTGGTTTCTACCGCGGAGCCTACACGCTGGGTCGGCGACGTTGTCGTCGCCAATTCCGGATACTCGGCTTCTCGCGCCTGCAATTCACGGAATAGCCGATCGTACTCGGCGTCGGGAACTTGCGGATCATCGAGCACGTAATAATGGTGGTTGTGATCGGTAATGGTTGTGCGCAGCTGCTCAACCCGGTCACGCACGCTGGTACTGACTGAGCTCATGTTAATCCCGTTTTGAACGTTGCTTGCGCTCGAATTCGCGGATCCGCTGGCGGCAGTGCTCAGCGGTCTGTGATGTCATCACACTGCGGCGTTCGTCTTTTAGTTCACCTCCGAGATTACGCACCACGGCCTGAGCTGTTTCGTACATAAAGTTAAAAGCCTGCAGGGCATTACCCGGTCCGGGCAGGCTCATAAAAAAGCTGATGCCGGGGGTGCTCAGAGTCGCTATTTCTGCGGGTCTGAAAGTGCCCGGCTCAACTGCACTGGCTACGCTGAATTGCACAGGGCTTGCAGTATCGGTGGTTTCGTGGCGGTGGTAGATGTCCAGATCACCGTATAGCAGGCCACAAGCTTCCAGCAGCCGCTGCAGAGCCGGACCCTGAAACTCCTCACCAGCACGGGCCAGTACGTTGATGACAATCACTTCTTTGGCTGGCGGGCGGTTCGCACCTGGCAAAGGCTGAGAAGGGTCGCGGGGCGGATGTGCTGCCTTGGGTTTGGGCGCAGGCTCCACAATGACGGGTAAATCTTCGTCTTCACCAGCATAGCGGCTTTCAAGGTAATCGCTTTCAAAGCTACTGGTGTCGCCTACGTCTGCGCTGAAAGGCTCGGGTTCCCAATGATCTTGGGTGCCACTCAGCGGCGCTTTGGTAAATTCGCTTCTGTCGTGATCTGCTTTGGCGCTATCAGCAGGGGTAACAAACGCCGAATGAGATTTGGATGCAGCTGCCACTGTTGCAGGTTCGGAGCTTTTGTTTCGGCCTGCTGCGATCACCGGCCGAGTCGGTTTTTGCACGTGGGGCGCAGTCCGTGATTTTTTCTTGGACTTGCGATCCTGGTCCAGCTCGTTACGGGAAAGGGTTCGAGCACCGCCTGATGGCAGTTCCGGGTTGAAATGCTCGTCCAGCGGCGAATCCTGCAGATTATCAACGCCCATGCCAGAAGAAATAGCCGAGGACTCTCTGCGCGCGCGGCGCATGCGCCGAATGCCGTCAACGACAATACCAATAATGACCAGGGTACCGATGGCAATTAGCCATTCCCTAAGTGGTGACATAGTGCTGCTGTCCTGTTTGCGGATCGAAGAATATTGTTACCGTCAACGTCAGTACTATGAAAGTCAGTACTATGAAAGTCGGTACTAGCAACTTTAGAACTATCAACGTGAGTACTATAAAAATTGAACTCGCGTAATACAACGCACAAACACGGCTTATGGCTGGATTGTCACACTCGCGGCCCAATCAGGCCTCGGCCAGCGCCGCGGCGGCTTCCACGTCTACTGTAACCAGTCGCGAACAACCCGGCTCGTACATGGTCACACCCATCAACTGATCAGCCTGCTCCATGGCAATCTTATTGTGCGTAATGTAAATAAACTGTACCTGCTTTGACATCTCTTTCACCAAATTCGCGTAACGGCCAACATTGGCATCATCAAGTGGAGCATCCACTTCGTCCAGCATGCAAAAAGGCGCCGGATTGAGCTGAAATATTGCAAACACCAAGGCTATGGCGGTCAACGCTTTTTCACCCCCGGATAACAGGTGAATGGTGCTGTTTTTCTTGCCCGGTGGCCGCGCCATGATGGTAACACCGGTTTCCAGAAAATCCTCGCCTGTCAGTTCCAGGCTGGCGTGCCCGCCGCCAAAAACTTTGGGAAACAAGCCCTGCAGACCTTCGTTAACCCGATCAAAGGTCTCTTTAAAACGCTGACGGGTTTCACGGTCAATCTTGCGAATGGCACCATCCAGGATTTCCAGCGCTTCGGTCAGGTCTTCGTGCTGGCTGTCCAGATAGGTTTTACGCTCGTTCTGCACCTGGAACTCGTCAATAGCCGCCAGGTTAATGGCGCCCAAACGTTGTATCTGACTGGCGATCTTTTCCAGTTCCTCAGACCGTTCCGGCTCACTGGCAGAATCGTCCAGCTGTTCAAGCACGGCGTGCAAAGTGATGTTCAACCCGCTCAGCAGCTCCAAATGGTTACCCGCACGAATCTCCAGCGCCTGACATTCCATTTTCAGTGTTTCCAGCGTGGCGCGAACCTCCTGGATCTGTTGCTCGGTTCCGCTGCGGCCCTGATCGGCCTCGCGCACCCGCCGGTCAAGATCTTCCAGCCCCTCGCGGGACTCAGTCAATTTGTCTTCTTCGGCAAGCCGGCGTTCCAGCAATCCTTCCAGCTCCAGCTGAAGGTCTTCTAGAGGCTCTTCCGCCTGTTCGCGGGACTGCCGCAACAGCTCCAAGCGTTCTTCCACCCGCTGCTGTTGCAGACGTGAGCGGCTGAGGGTCTGGCGCAAGCCTTCGCGCTGGCTGTTCAAGCTCTGCAGCGTAAGTTGCAGTTGGTGAGCCAGGTCGCGTTCATGGAGGGCCTGCTGGCGCAGCTGATTGAGGTTCTCGCGCAGTCCGTCACGTTGCGCCAGTAACTGTTCTTTGTCCTCGTCATGCTCCTCTGTTGTCTCTAGCCCCTGCTGCCATTCTTCCCGTGCGCACTCCAGTTCCTGATGCTGGTGCTCACGCTCGAACTCTAGCTCCGCGGCGTCAGCATCAATCTGAGTCAAACGCCGGGTAATCTGCTCGTTACGAGCTTGAAGAGCGCCAAGCTGAGCGGCAATGGTGCCCAGCTGCTGGTCTGCTTCGGTAAGTTCGCGGCGAGCTTGGTCACGTTTCTGTTCTGTCCATTCCAGCGCCCGGCTTGCATCTGCGCCAGTCGTTTCTGCCAGCTTAAGCCTCCTCTGCGCCTGCGCCAATTGTGTGTTCAAACTCAATACGGTTTTTTGACGCTCGATCACCCCAGTCTGGCTGACATCAGCTGCAGGCATCAATACCCAGTGACGCCCCATCCATACCCCTTGCGGCGTTATCACACTCTGTCCGTGTTGCAACTGCCGCTGCTGCTGCTGTGCTTGCTTGAGACTGTCTGCCACCAAAATATTCGCCAATGCATCAACAATAGCCACATTGCCGCGCACTCTGGCAGCCAGGCTCGTGGCCCTTGGCAACTCCACTGGCGCACCGGTATCGGCTGACAGCAGCGCAGCACCGGCGGGGGCATCGTCAAGCAACGTCAGTTGCGCTGCGAGCTGCGGTAACACCACGCCTTGGCAAAGGCGACCAAGCACCTGTTCGGTTGCAAATTCCCAGCCGTCATCAATATCCAGAGCGGCTGCAAGGCGTGGTGCTTGCGCCAACTGATGCAGATTCAGCCAGTCTTGAAGTGCACCGTTGGCGTCGCCCAGCTGTTCTCCCAGCAGTTGCTGTTGTGACTCAAGAGTGCCTTCCAGGCGTTGAACCTGCTCACGCTGTTGATTTCTATGCTGCTCGGCTTGCTGCTGCTCCAAACGAAGCTGTTGCAAATGCTGCTGGCTGTCTTCAATGATTTTCTGCGCGCCTTCGCGCTTCAGGCTGACCATAGCCTGCAGTTCACGCTGTTCATTCAGGGTTTCGTGATCGAGCTGCTGCTGCAGAGTATGGCGCTCCTGCTGCAACCGTTGATCCCTTAGCCGCAGCTGCTCAATGGCATTTTCCAGGGCGCGAATGCTCGATTGTGCCAAATCGGCCTGGCGGCGCGCGTCTGCTGAACGAGCGCTGAAATCGTCCCAGCGTTGCTGCCAGTCGGCCATGTCGTGTTCGGCATTATGGAGCTGCTCACCAGAGGTTTCTGTCCGCAGGCTTAACTCTTCCTGCTCTGGCTCAAGCATTGCCAGTTCTTCGTCAAACGCTGCAAGTTTGTCGTTGTCTTGCTCCAGTTCACGAGCCAGCTCGCGTTCGCTGGCCAGGGCCTGATCAACTTCCAGGCTGGCCTGACGGCTACGGTCGCGGCTGTTCTGCAAGCTTTGTTCAAGCCGCGCGATATCAGCCCCGGCTTCGTAGTAGCGCGCCTGGGTACGGTTAAACTGCTCATTACGCTGCTGATGTTCTGCGCGCAAATTTTCGAGCTCGGTATCCAGTCGAATACGCCCGGTCAGGTGCTTTTCCAGTTGCAATTCGGTATCACGAATACGCCCATGCCAAGAATGCAGCTCAGTGTTTAAGTGTTGCCAGCGCAACACGGTAAGCTCGGCTTTTTTGCGACGCTCGTTTTGCTTGAAGGTTTTATACTTTTCAGCGGCAACCGCTTGCCGCTCCAGGTGCTGAAGTTGCCGGCCGAGCTCGGCGCGCACATCGCTCAGGCGCTCAAGATTTTCTTGGGTACGGCGAATGCGATTTTCGGTTTCACGGCGGCGTTCCTTGTACTTCGAGATGCCCGCCGCTTCTTCTATATAAGTCCGGAGTTCTTCGGGCTTGGCTTCAATTAACCGGGAAATCATGCCCTGTTCAATGATAGCGTAGCTACGCGGCCCAAGGCCTGTACCAAGAAACAGATCGGTAATATCGCGGCGGCGGCACTTGGTGCCATTAAGGAAGTAATCAGATTGGCCCTGGCGGGAAACCCGGCGGCGCACCGCGATTTCACTGTATTGGGCGAATTCACCCGGTGCCGAACCCTTGTGATTGTCGAACACCAGCTCAATCGCGGCCTGACCCACCGGTTTGCGCGCGCTCGAGCCGTTGAATATCACATCAGTCATGGACTCGCCGCGCAGATACTTGGCTGAACTTTCACCCAAGACCCATCGCACAGCATCTATAATGTTGGATTTGCCACAGCCGTTTGGCCCCACAACCGCTGTCATATTTGACGGAAATGCTACTGTGGTCGCGTCCACAAACGACTTGAACCCTGACAACTTTATGGATTTCAACCGCATAGACTATGAAGCTCGAATTATGATGACATCGTTGGTCAATCTTTTAGCTTAACACACCAGAACCCACTAAGGTGCGCCTGCCGATTTTTTGACAAAAATCCAATAATAGCCTTAAAACGAAAAGTGAACTCCAAAAATAATTCTCAAAATATTGATTTATGTGCATTTTATTAAACAGGCACAATACCTGCATTCACCTTGTCAGCTACCAAGTGTGCAAACTGCCACCTAACGACAGAGTGAGTTGAGCCACCGTGAAACACATATCGCCTTTCCCACTTACAGCGCCACAGCCGCAAAAACTGGCAGAGCTGCGCCAAAGTTTTGAGGAATGGAACAGTGAACCGGGTATTCTCAACCGCTTGGTACGCCGACTTTCAGCCACCCTGAAGCTGGACGCACAGCTAACCATGCTGGCAGAAGAAATGGTGCAGGTTATTCCTTTTGATGCCTTTCAATACCGCCACCAGTTGGGGCGCCAAGAATTTATGTTTACCACTGGCATGGGTGGCCCCCACCGCTGCGAGTTCCGTCTGAATCTGGAGGGCGAGAATTTTGGCACCTTAACGCTGCATCGGCGTAAGCGCTTCAGCAACGATGAGTTGCAAGCCGTTGAGATGCTGATTGGCGCGGCAATATGCGCGCTGCGCAACGCTTGTCACTTCAGTGCTATGGAGCAGGCATCGTTGACCGACGCACTGACCGGGATTGGCAACAAACGCGCCATGGAAGAAGCCTTGCAAAAAGCTCAGATGCTAACCGGCCGTCACAACGAGACTTACTCGCTGATCCTGTGCGACCTCGATCACTTCAAAGCGGTAAACGACACCTGCGGCCATGTGGTAGGCGACCTTGTACTAAAGCGCGTAACAGAAGCGCTGGAATCCGCGGTGCGCAGCTCCGACAGCGTGTACCGGTTTGGCGGCGAAGAATTTGCGGTGCTATTGCCGCATACCGATCAGAATGATGCGGTAGATGTCGCCGAGCGCGTTCGCTCAGCTATTGAAGCTTTACGAATTGATTGCGAAGAGCATTCAGTGGCGGTGACTACCAGCTGTGGCGTTGCACTTCACCGCGCTGGCGAAGGCTCAGGGCAGTGGCTAGCACGCGCAGACGAAGCTCTTTATCGCGCTAAAGATCAAGGCCGCAATTGCACGCGCGTATTTGCCACCATCAGCTGATGGCACCCTCCGTTGTTTAACGCCAGCCTTAACCGGCTATTAACCGCGGGTTTTATCGGTGCGGGCTTTGCCGCCACTGCGCTGAGGTTTAGAGTCTGCAACCGCCCACTTGCGAGCGCCTTGTCCCGCTTTTGAACCAGGGGAGCCTGCCGCACGATTGCTGCGATTGGTTACCGGAGCTGCCTTTCTTTGCTGACGCGCCTGAGCCGCCACTTCATCCGGTGTCTGTTGCGGAACCGCCATTTTAGCCAAGCCAACCGTGCGACTCAGTAAATCCACAGCTTTTTGATCCAACTCTTCCCATTTCCCCACGGTTAGTCTGCTGGGCAAAAATATTGAGCCGTAACGAACCCGTTTCAAACGGCTGACACGCACGCCTTGGGATTCCCAAAGCCGCCTCACTTCACGGTTGCGTCCTTCCAACAAAGTCACGTGGAACCAACGGTTCATACCGGTACCGCCGGCGGCGGAAATATCGCTAAATTTAGCCTCGCCATCTTCTAGGGTGACGCCGGTACGCAGGCGCTCAACCATGGCGTCGTCTACTTCACCAAAAATACGCACCGCGTATTCCCGATCAATCTGGCTAGAAGGATGCATAAGCCGATTAGCCAGCTCGCCATCGGTAGTAAACATCACTAGCCCGGTGGTGTTCAAATCCAGCCGGCCAATAGAAATCCAGCGATGTTCACGCAATCGCGGCAGCCGGTCGAACACGGTTGGACGCCCTTCCGGGTCTTTGCGAGTGGTTACTTCACCTTCCGGCTTGTTGTAAATCAGCACCCGGCGCAAAACCTCGGCAGCGGCAGCAACGTCCAAGCGCTTGCCGTCGAGTTCAAAAACATCGCTCACCGTGGCTTTCTGGCCTGGAGTAACGGGCTTGCTATTTACCAACAGGCGACCCGCCTCCATCCAGCCTTCAATTTCACGCCGCGATCCAACCCCGGCACGTGCCAGCAGTTTCTGGATTCGCTCAGGACCGTCTACCTGCAAAGTCGCCAGCACCTCTGGCGCAGGTTTTCCTGGCTTCGCCGTTTTTGCCGATGATTTCGCAGGGTTACGGCGATTAGCGCTCGGCTTGTTCGCATTCGATGCTGATTTGGCTGCCGGCTTGCCGGTAGTCCAGGGGCGTTCAGACGCCATGGGTTAATCCTTAAATAACGGACCGATGCAGAGCCTGCATCAGTGGAATGGTGTTTGTTCGATTTTCTGCTTAATTTCGCGCCCGATCGCATCCAGGTCCCGACTAACAGACAAGGGCGGCAGCTGATCCAGGCTTATTAGATTAAAGTAGTCAAGAAATTGCCGAGTGGTTGCATACATGGCCGGCCGGCCCGGTACTTCCCGATGACCCACAATTCGAACCCACTCTCGCTCAACCAAGGTACGAATGATATTGCTGCTTACCGCAACGCCGCGAATATCTTCAATTTCACCACGGGTAATAGGCTGCCGATAGCCGATCAATGCGAGTGTTTCCAATAACGCCCGCGAATAACGCGGTGGTTTTTCTTCAAACAACCGAGCCACCCAAGGAGCGAAAGATTCACGCACCTGAAGGCGGTAACCGCTGGCAACTTTTTTCAGCTCAATACCGCGACCGCTGCAAAGTTGCTCTAATTCCACCAGCGCCTGCTCCACTGCCTTATGGGTTGGCCGCTCGGTTTCATCAAACACTTCTCTGAGCTGCTGCACCGTTAGCGGCTTGCCCGCTGTCAGCAGGACCGCTTCGATAATCCCTGTAATGGGTAAGGCAGCGTCACTCATCATAATTCGTTGCACCAGTATTCAGGGTTTTCAGACCGCAGCCCGCGCCCGCAAATGAATAGGGCCAAACGGGTCAGCCTGAACAAACTCAACCAGCTGCTCTTTTACCAGCTCTAACATTGCCAAAAAACTGACAACAACCCCCAGACGCCCTTCATCCGGCAGGAACAGACTTTCGAAACGAATAAAACCGCCTTCTTGCAGCCGAACCAGAATCGCCGACATGCGTTCACGAGTCGACAGCTTCTCTCGCTCAACGTGATGACTGCTAAACATATCTGCACGTTTAAGCACGGTTTCCAATGCCCGTAAAATTTCTGTCATGGCCACCTCAGGATGGCTGCGTACCGAGGGAAGCTTTGGCATACCGGCATCGGCAACAAAAATATCCCGCTCCTGGCGCGACATCTTATCTATGTCTTCTGCCGCTTTTTTAAAACGCTCGTACTGCTGCAAACGGCGAATCAGTTCTGCCCGTGGGTCGTCTTCTTCTTCGTCTTCAATCTGCTGCCGCGGTAACAGCATCCGCGACTTGATTTCGGCCAGCGTGGCCGCCATCACCAGATACTCCGCCGCAAGCTCAAACCGCATAGCCCCTAAAACGGCGATGTATTCCATATACTGGCGAGTAATAGCACTGACGTCGACTTCCAGAATGTTCATATTCTGACGCCGAATCAGGTACAACAACAAATCCAGAGGGCCTTCAAACGCATCCAAAAACACCGCCAGAGCGTCTGGCGGAATATAAAGATCAAGCGGCAACTGCGCCAGGGGCTTGCCTGCTATTAAAGCCAGGGGCGGCTGACCCACCCCTTGTGGCTTTGCCGCCGCACCGGCTGGAGCTGCTGGATCAGTCAGCACTTCAACGATAGCTCAGGCCCATGGCAGAGCGCACTTCATCCAAGGTATCGCGGGCTGCATCGCGAGCGCGTTCACGCCCTTCCTCCAGAATGGAACGAATCAGATCCGGATTGCCTTCATACTCGGCTGCACGTTCGCGCAGAGGTCGCTGCTCTTCCACAATGGAGTCAATCAGCGGTTTTTTGCAGTCCAGACAGCCGATGCCGGCGCTGCGACAACCAATTTCCACCCAACTGCGAGTGTCCGCATCGGAATAAACCTTGTGCAGGGCATACACCGGGCATTTTTCCGGCTCGCCCGGGTCAATTCGACGTACTCGCGCCGGGTCGGTCTGCATGGTGCGTATTTTCACCGCTACGGTGTCCGGTACTTCCCGAAGGCCAATGTAATTGTTGTAGGATTTTGACATTTTCTGCCCGTCCAACCCTGACAGTTTTGATTCAGGCGTCAACAATGGTTGAGGCTCTGGCAAAATCACTTTGCCACCGCCCTCAATGAAGCCGTAAAGGCGTTCGCGATCGCCTAAGGATATATTTTGCTGTTCTTTCAGAAGAGCACGGGCCGTTTCCAGCGAATCCAGATCGCCTTCTTCCTGGTAACGTTTCTTCAGATTGCGATAGAGTTTGGCGTTTTTCTTGCCCATTTTCACAATGGCCGCCTCGGCTTGGTCTTCGAAGCCTGGCTCACGCCCATAAAGATGATTGAAACGCCGTGCGATTTCACGAGTGATTTCAACGTGGGAAACCTGATCGGCGCCCACCGGAACACGCCCTGCCCGATACATCAGAATGTCAGCCGACTGGAGTAGTGGATACCCCAGGAACCCGTAAGTAGCGAGATCTTTTTCGCGCAGCTTTTCCTGCTGATCTTTGTAGGTCGGAATACGCTCAAGCCAACCCAAAGGCGTGATCATCGACAACAGCAGGTGCAACTCGGCGTGCTCAGGCACCTGAGACTGAATAAACATCGTGGATGAACCCGGGTTAACGCCCGCAGCCAACCAGTCAATAACCATGTCCGACACGCTTTGCTCAATATTAGAGGGGTCGTCGTACTGCGTGGTCAGAGCATGCCAGTCGGCGACAAAGAAAAAGCACTCGAATTCATGCTGGAGTTTCACCCAGTTTTTAAGCACACCGTGGTAGTGGCCAAGGTGAAGCTTGCCGGTCGGACGCATGCCCGACAATATCCGTTGCTGGGAATCTACAGAACTCAAAGCAAGAACTCCTTCTAATGGAATGCAAGAGGCGCCATATTACGACAGGCGACCCGGCATTATAATCAAAAAACCCCCGCTCTGCAGAACAGAAACGGGGGTTTTTGAAAATGACCGCGGGTTTTACCAGCCAGTCACTTCTTTTAGAGCCTTGCCAATGTCAGCCAGACTGCGCACAGTTTTCACACCGGCGTCGTTCAGAGCAGCAAACTTCTCGTCTGCGGTACCCTTACCACCGGAAATGATGGCACCGGCGTGGCCCATACGCTTGCCAGGAGGCGCCGTTACACCGGCAATGTAAGAGACCACCGGTTTGGTGACGTGCTCTTTGATGTACGCTGCAGCTTCTTCTTCCGCAGTGCCACCAATTTCGCCGATCATCACAATAGCTTCAGTCTGCGGGTCTTCTTGCAGCAGCTTGAGGATGTCGATGAAGTTGGAACCCGGAATCGGATCGCCACCGATGCCAACGCAGGTAGACTGGCCATAGCCAAAATCTGTGGTCTGCTTGACGGCTTCGTAGGTCAACGTGCCAGAACGCGACACAATACCGACTTTACCCGGCTTGTGAATGTGGCCCGGCATGATGCCGATCTTGCACTCACCCGGTGTGATAACGCCCGGGCAGTTGGGCCCGATCATACGCACGCCTTTGCGATCAACGTACTCTTTGGCGTACAGCATATCGATGGTAGGAATGCCTTCGGTGATGCACACAATCAGCTCGAGTCCGGCATCTGCGGCTTCGATGATGGCATCTTTACAAAACGGAGCCGGAACGTAGATCACGGTCGCGTGTGCACCGGTCTTTTCTACAGCCTCACGAACGGTGTTAAACACCGGTAGGCCCAAGTGCTCGGTGCCGCCTTTGCCGGGGCTTACGCCACCGACCATTCTGGTGCCGTATTCAATAGCCTGCTGGGAGTGGAATGTACCCTGGGAACCGGTAAAGCCCTGGCAGATCACTTTGGTGTCTTTATTGATCAGAATACTCATTATTTGCCTCCCGCGACTTTAACAACTTGCTCTGCGGCATCGGCCAGGCTGCTGGCGGCGATGATGTTCAAACCGCTTTCTGCCAGCACCTTGGAACCCAGTTCAGCGTTGTTGCCCTCAAGACGAACAACCACAGGCACTTTTACGCCTACTTCTTTAACCGCGCCAATGATGCCTTCAGCGATCATGTCACAACGTACAATGCCGCCGAAGATATTTACCAGTACGGCTTGCACTGCGTCGTCAGACAGGATGATTTTGAACGCTTCCGTTACGCGCTCTTTGGTAGCTCCGCCACCAACGTCCAGGAAGTTAGCCGGGCGTCCGCCAGCCAACTTGATGATGTCCATGGTGCCCATGGCCAAACCAGCGCCGTTAACCATGCAACCGATGTTGCCATCCAGCGCTACGTAGTTCAGTTCCCAGGCTGCCGCTTCGGCTTCGCGAGAATCTTCCTGTGAAGGATCGCGCATGGCCTGAAGTTTCTTCTGACGATACAGAGCGTTGCCATCAACGCCGATTTTGGCGTCCAGGCAGTGAAGATCACCGGCCGGGGTGATAACCAGAGGGTTAATTTCCAACAGCGCCAGGTCGTAGTCTTCAAACAACTTCGCCAGACCCATAAAGATCTTGGTAAATTGGCCGATCTGCTTGCCTTCAAGACCCAACTTGAACGCCAGCTCGCGTCCTTGGTAAGGCTGGGCGCCTACCAGCGGATCGATTTCGGCCTTCAGAATTTTTCCGGGGTTTCTTCCGCAACCGTTTCAATTTCAACACCACCTTCGGTGGAGGCCATGAAGACGATACGGCGGGTACCACGGTCTACAACCGCGCCCAGGTAAAGCTCTTGGTCGATGTCAGTCAGGGATTCAACCAAAATTTTACTAACCGGCTGACCGTGCTCGTCAGTCTGGAAAGTCACCAGCTTCTTGCCCAGCCATTGCTCGGCAAAGGCACGGATGTCGTCGGTATTTTTAACCAGCTTTACACCGCCGGCTTTACCGCGGCCACCAGCGTGAACCTGAGCTTTAACAACCCAGCTATCGCCACCAATCTTTTCTGCAGCTGCTACTGCCTCATCCGGGGTACTACAGGCAATGCCCTGTGATACCGGCAAGCCATACTCAGCAAAAAGCTGCTTGCCCTGATATTCGTGCAAATTCATAGTTTATGTCCTGCTTTTTAATGAAGGATAGACACCTGTGGGATGAACCCGCTGGCGGCAAACCCATCTTGATAGACCCTGATGACACCGGCCCAAAGATTGCATCTAGAGAAACCAGAGTCTTTAAAACAAGAGCCTCTAAAACAAGAGTCTCTAAAAGTCATGGGGCGCCCTGCGGCGCCCCATGACTTTCTGGCTTATTATTTCTTCTTGCGACGATTGGCCATGTGAATGGCCCCACCGTTAACTGCAAGAGCTGCCTCGTGCACTGACTCAGACAGAGTCGGGTGAGCAAAACAGGTCAACGCAAGATCTTCTGCACTGGAACCGAACTCCATGGCGATTACACCCTGAGCAACGATTTCAGACGCCGATGGGCCCAACACGTGGAAGCCCAAAATGCGGTCAGTTTTCTCGTCCGCAATAATCTTCACCATGCCCACCGCCGAATTGGCGGCCATAGCGCGACCGTTTGCCGCAAACGGGAAGGTACCCACTTTATAAGCCACACCGTCAGCTTTCAGCTGCTCTTCGGACTTCCCAACCCACGCTACTTCCGGTGCCGTGTAAATAACATTGGGAATACAGTCGTAGTTGACCTGTGGTTTATGGCCCGCAATGCGCTCGGCAACCATAACACCTTCTTCAGAGGCTTTGTGGGCTAGCATTTGGCCGCGCACCACGTCACCAACCGCCCAAACGCCGGGCGCATCGGTTTTACAGTGGTCGTCTACGAATACAAACCCGCGCTCGTCCATGTTCACACCGGAGTCTGCTGCCAGCAGGTTGTCTGTATAGGGGCGACGGCCAACAGCCACAATCAGCTTATCGACCATCAGCTCTTGTTTGCCTTTGCTGTCTTCGTAACTTACGTAGACCAACTTACGCTTGACCTCTGCACCCGTTACACGGCCGCCCATGACAATGTTCAGGCCCTGTTTCTGGAACTCTTTCAACGTGGCCTTGGCAATCTGTTGGTCTACCCCTGGCAAGAACGTATCCTGCGCTTCCAACAGAGTGACTTCAGCACCCAGGCGGGCCCAAACGCTGCCCAGCTCCAAACCGATAATACCGGCGCCAATCACACCCAATCGCTTGGGCACTTCAGTAAATTCCAGAGCGCCTTCCGAATCAGTGATATAACCTTCGGTTTTTGGCGCCGGCGGAATCTCAATCGGACGCGAGCCTGTTGCCAAAATAATGTTATCGGCTTCATAAGTCTTGGTCTTGCCATCGTTGTCAGTCACTTCCACCTGGCGATTTGCCAATAGCTTGCCGTGACCATAAATCGAGGTAACACCGTTTGACTTGAACAGCCCCGCAATGCCTCCGGTCAGCTGTTTAACAATGCCGGTCTTACGCTCCATCATTTTAGCGATGTCAATGGAGATGTCATTGGCAATAATGCCCTGCTCGGCAAAGCCGTGCTGGGCTTCCTCGTACTTGTGAGAAATCTCCAGCAGTGCCTTGGACGGGATACAACCTACGTTCAGGCAGGTTCCACCCAACACCTGTTTGCCTTCATCCGAAGACCAGCTTTCTACACAGGCGACATTCAGGCCCAGTTGCGCGGCTTTGATTGCAGCTACATAACCACCGGGGCCGGCGCCAATTACGATTACATCAAACTTGTCAGCCATAGTTAATCCTGTATTCCGATTCGGTAAGTGAAGTGCCTATACGTCCAGCAGGATACGCGCAGGATCTTCCAGCATATCCTTGATGGCAACCAGGAACTGCACTGCTTCCTTGCCGTCAATCATGCGGTGGTCATAAGACAGTGCCAAGTACATCATGGGCTGTATCACCACCTGACCATTCACCGCCATCGGGCGTGGCTGGATCTTATGCATACCCAGAATCGCCGTTTGTGGCGGGTTCAGAATAGGCGTCGACAACAGGGAACCAAAGGTGCCTCCGTTGGTTATGGTGAAGGTACCACCGGTCATTTCATCGATGCCCAGTTTGCCCGTTTTGGCCTTGGTACCGTACTCGACAATTTTCTTCTCGATGTCAGCGAGGCTAAGTGCGTCAACGTCACGTATTACTGGAACCACCAAGCCGCGCTCCGTGGATACCGCCACACCGATATCCTGGTAGCCATGGTAAACCATGTCATTTCCGTCGATGGACGCATTCACTGCAGGGAAGCGTTTCAGAGCTTCGGTAGCGGCTTTGGTAAAGAAAGACATAAAGCCCAACTTAATTCCGTGACGCTTTTCGAAGCTTTCTTTGTATTGCTTGCGCAGTTCCATGATCGGCCCCATGTTCACCTCGTTAAAGGTGGTCAACATGGCAGCGCTCTGCTGTGCATTGACCAGACGCTTCGCGATACTGGCGCGCAGGCGGGTCATGGGAACACGTTTTTCAATACGCTCACCGGCGCTGATCTCGGCTACCGGCGCAGCGGCATGCGCAGGCTCAGCAGCTGCCTTTGCAGCAGGCGATTCAATAGAAGCCTTGGCGTTATCAATGTGACTTTGAACATCTTCTTTAGAAATCCGACCGTCTTTCCCTGTGCCTTTCAATGCGCTGGGTTCAACGTTGTTCTCGTCAGCCAGCTTACGCGCAGCCGGGCTCAGAATCGCATCTGAGGAGGACGCCGCGTCGGCGCCTTGGTCTTTGCTTTCAACCGTGTCTTTACTGCCGGAGCCCTTAGACTCGCTAGCAGCGCCTGCTTTGAATCTTCCGATCACTTCACCGCTTTCTACGGTGTCGCCGTCGTTTTTCAGGATTTCTTCGATAACACCGTCAGCCGGTGCAACAATTTCCAGCACCACTTTGTCGGTTTCAATGTCGACGATCAGCTCATCGCGCGCGCAGGCTTCACCCGGCTGCTTGTGCCAGGTCGCGACAGTACCCTCTGCGACCGACTCCGGGAATACGGGGGCTTTAATCTCTGTAGACATTACGGTTCCTTTGTTCGATAGCTCGGAAGTTTGATAGCTCGGTAGCTTGTCAGACTTCAAATGCGTCGTTAACCAGTTTTTTCTGCTGTTCGATGTGCACAGACATGTGTCCGGCAGCAGGTGCAGCCGAGGCATCACGACCCGCATATTCGAGGTGCAGTTTAGGATTCAGCCGCTGCAGCGCGTTGCGCATATGGTGTTGACTGCTATACCAGGCGCCCTGATTCATAGGTTCTTCCTGGCACCAGACAGCGTGCTTGAGCTTGCTAAATCCCGCCAATAATTCATCCAGATCTTCACCCGGGAACGGATACAGCTGCTCGATACGAATAATAGCCGTGTCGTTACGCTCACCGGTTTTCTTCTTCTCGAGCAATTCATAGTAAACCTTACCGCTGCAAAGAATAACCCGAGTGATTTTTTTTGCATCAGACGGCTCTTTTTCCGGCAGCACGGTCTGGAAGGTACCTGAAGTCAGATCGTCCAGACTGGAAATAGCTTCTTTATGGCGCAGCAGGCTCTTTGGCGTAATGGCAATCAATGGCTTACGAACCGGGCGCTTCACCTGTCGGCGAAGCATGTGGAATACCTGCGAGGGCGTTGTGGGTACACACACCTGAATGTTCTGTTCCGCGCTCAGCTGTAAAAAGCGTTCAATACGCGCCGAGCTATGCTCTGGACCCTGCCCTTCATAACCGTGCGGCAATAACATAGTAAGGCCGCACAAACGGCCCCACTTGTGCTCACCACTGGTCAGGAACTGATCAATCACAACCTGAGCACCGTTGGCAAAGTCGCCAAACTGCGCTTCCCAGACAACCAGCGAGCTAGGCGATGTTGTCGCATAGCCGTATTCGAAAGCCAGTGCGGCCTCTTCGGATAGCAGAGAATCGTAAAGCTCGAACTTGGGCTGATCGTCAGACAGATGAGTCAGCGCAATGTGCGTAGCGCCATCTTTCTGGTTATGCAGAACGGCGTGACGGTGGGAGAAAGTACCGCGACCAACGTCCTGCCCTGTTATGCGAATCGGATAACCTTCGTCTAACAAAGTTGCGTAGGCCATGATCTCACCGTAACCCCAGTTAAGAGGTAAAGCGCCGGCCGTCATCTTGTCACGATCCTTAACGATTTTAGACACCTGACGCTGAATAATAAAACCTTCTGGTACTTCACTCAGCTTTTTACCCAGCTTCTGAATCGTCTTCAGTGGCACGCTAGACTTGCACTTGGCTGTCCACTCATGGCCCAAATACGGGGTCCAGTCAACGTGCAACTTGGCGTTTGGTTCTTTAACCAATGCTTTTACAACGTGCTCTCCCTTATCTAGAACCGTGCGGTAATCATTTTCCATCTGCTTGGCGAGGTCTTCGCTCACGACGCCAGCATCAGTCAGACTGTCCACATAGATGTTACGCGTGGTTTTCAGCTTACGAATTTTCTCGTACATCATCGGCTGAGTCGCGGCAGGCTCGTCGGCTTCGTTGTGACCACGGCGGCGGTAGCACACCAGATCAATAACAACGTCGCCTTTAAATTCGTTGCGGTAGTCCATTGCCATCCGAGTGACGAACAGCACCGCTTCCGGGTCGTCTGCGTTCACGTGCAGAATCGGAGCCTGTACCATTTTGGCAATATCTGTGCAGTATTCGGTAGAACGGGCGTCTGCCTGTTTGCTGGTGGTAAAGCCAACTTGATTGTTGATCACAATATGTACAGTGCCGCCAGTACCAAAACCGCGGGTCTGTGACATCTGGAACGTTTCCATCACAACGCCCTGGCCTGCAAACGCAGCATCGCCGTGCATGATCACCGGCAAAACCTGCCTGCCATCTTTGTCTTCGCGGCGGGTTTGGCGAGCGCGAACAGAGCCCACGACCACTGGGGACACGATTTCCAGGTGCGAGGGATTAAAAGCCAGGGCCAGATGAATCTCACCACCCGGAGTCATCACGTTGGACGAGAAACCTTGGTGATACTTAACATCACCAGAACCTGAGCCCGCCTTATTCTTGCCTTCGAACTCGTCAAACAGTTCTTTCGGGTTTTTGCCCAAAATATTGACCAACACGTTCAAACGTCCACGGTGGGCCATTCCCAGAACGATTTCTTTGGTGCCACCAGAGCCTGCGCGCTGAATAATTTCATCAAGACAAGGAATCAGGCTTTCGGCACCTTCCAGTCCGAAACGCTTAACGCCGGGATAGCGTGAACCCAAATATTTTTCCAGGCCCTCAGCGGCGGTCAAGCGTTCGAGCAAATGAATACGGGTGTCGGCGTCAAAACCTGGGTTGGAGCGGATCGGCTCCATGCGTTGTTGGAACCAACGCTTGATGCGAGTGTCGACAATGTGCATGTATTCTGCACCAATACTCTCGCAATACGTCTGTTGCAGGCCTTCTATGATGTCGCCTAGCTTCATCGTTTCAGAACCGAAACTCAGCGAGCCAGTCTGGAACTCGATATCGTTATCGGCGTTGTAAAGTTCGTGAAAAGCCGGGTCAAGGTCTTCCACCAGTTCACGAGGCTTCACATTCAGCGGGTCCAGCTTTGCGTGCTGGTGACCCCGAAAGCGATATGCGTTAATCAATTGCAGTACGCGTGTCTGCTTTTTGTCAGCATCGGGTACGGCACCTGCTGGAGCAGTATTGCTAGCCAGAAAACGCTGATTGCTGGAAATATGCTTAAATTGTTCGCGGATTGCGGAGTGGGCTATATCTTTGCCCTGATAGCCATCGACACTGGGAAGTTTGTCGAAGTAACTACGCCACTCTTCAGGAACAGCGTTAGGATCTGAAATATAAGTTTCAAAAAGCTGTTCAACGTAGGCAAGATTACCCCCCTGTAGATGGGAAGTTTGCCACAACTGCTCCATGATGCTTTCGTGCATTTTGAATAGCTCACCTTGGGCTGGTACGGGAAGCCGTAATGGTCGGCCAGTGCCTCATTCCAGTCAATACGGGTTTTCACGCTGTCGACTTTGGCCGCCACATCCGGGACGGATGCCTGCTTTCCCCGAAATTTTTTATACTTAGCGACGCAGTGCAAGCTATCTAACGGCTAACAATCACGATGCACGAAGTTTGAACCGCTACCAGACTATTGGCTATACGCCTTTGGTTGAAGGCCCCGCCAAATTGGCGAGGCCTTCAAGGGTCTTACTCAGCAGACACAGTATAACGTCTGTATTACATTTTGCTGCTCAAGTTGCCCGCTGCAACAACAGATTCCGAATATGGCCAATAGCCCGAGTTGGGTTAAGGCCCTTCGGACACACGCTGACACAGTTCATAATACCGCGGCAACGGAACACGCTGAACGGATCGTCCAAATCAGCCAAACGTTCGGCCTGGGCAGTATCACGGCTATCCGCCAGGAAGCGGTACGCCTGCAACAAGCCTGCGGGGCCAATAAACTTCTCCGGGTTCCACCAGAACGACGGGCAAGCCGTGGAACAACAGGCGCACAGTATACACTCATAAAGACCATCGAGCTTTTCACGGTCTTCCGGCGTCTGCAGACGCTCAATAGCGGGCGCTGGCTGATCGTTGACCAAGTACGGCATGACCTTTTCATACTGTTTGTAAAACAGGCTCATATCCACGACCAGATCACGGATGACCGGCAAACCAGGCAGCGGGCGCAATACCAGCTTGTCTTTTTTGATCACCTGAGACACCGGCGTGATGCACGCCAGGCCATTTTTGCCGTTCATGTTCATGCCGTCAGAGCCACACACGCCTTCGCGGCATGACCGACGATACGACAGAGTGACGTCTCTTTCTTTCAGCAGATTGAGCACGTCCAGCACCATCAGGTCTTTACCCTTCGGAAGTTCAACCTCGACATCCTGCATGAACGGGGCGTTGTCTGCTTCCGGGTTGTAACGATAAAGGCTTACCAACATAGTCTTCGTCCCCTTAATACGACCGAATCATCGGCTGGAATGTGTCGACAGTCTTCGGCGAGAAGTTAACATCGCGCTTGCCAACCCGCTTGTCCAGCGGGAAATAAAGCGAGTGCTTTAGCCAGTTCTCGTCGTCACGCTCAGTAAAGTCGTTGCGGGCATGAGCACCGCGACTTTCTTTTCGCTCTACCGCTGATACGGCAGTGGCGTAAGCAACTTCAAACAGGTTGTCCAGCTCCAACGCCTCAATACGCGCGGTATTGAATGCGTTGCTGGTATCGGTCAGGCGGGTGTTGCGAACACGCTCACCGATTTCATTCAGCAGCTGCAGGCCTTTATCCATGCTTTCACCGTCGCGGAATACACCGAAATACAGCTGCATACAGGTTTGCAGATCTTTACGAACCGCCGCCACGTGCTCGCCTTCGCTGGCGTTAGCCAGACGATCTAGCCGCGCCATAGCGCGCTTGATGTCAGCTTCACTGGCGCCGTCTACTTCAAAGCCGTTGCGCAACTGCTCTTCAATGTGCAGGCCAGCTGCACGACCAAACACGACCAGGTCCAGAAGCGAGTTGCCGCCAAGACGGTTGGCACCGTGAACTGAAACACAAGCCGCTTCACCGCAGGCAAACAAACCACGAATTGGCTGATCTTTGCCGTCATCGTCTTGAGTCAGCGCCTGACCGCCAACGTTCGTCGGAATGCCACCCATCATGTAATGACAGGTTGGAACAACAGGGACAGGCTCTTTCACCGGATCTACGTGGGCAAAGGTCTTCGATAGCTCACAAATACCCGGTAGACGCAAATTCAGGGTCTCTTCGCCCAAGTGGTCAAGCTTCAGTAGAACATGATCCTTTTCAGGACCACAGCCACGACCTTCAAGAATCTCGATAACCATGGAGCGTGCAACAACGTCCCGGCCTGCAAGATCTTTGGAATTGGGCGCGTAGCGCTCCATGAATCGCTCGCCTTCGGAGTTGATCAAGTAACCGCCCTCACCCCGACAGCCTTCGGTCACAAGCGTGCCCGCACCGTAAATGCCGGTAGGGTGGAACTGCCACATTTCCATGTCTTGCATCGGGAAGCCAGCACGCAGGGCCATGCCGATACCGTCGCCGGTATTAATCAGGGCGTTGGTGGTAGAGGCATAAATACGGCCAGCGCCGCCGGTCGCAAGAACCGTTGCCTTGGCTTTGATATAAGCTACTTCACCCGTTTCGATTTCGATCGCAACAACACCAACAACTTCATTTTTCGCATTTTTGACCAGATCGACCGCATACCATTCACTCAAGAAGGTAGTGCCACGCTTCAGATTGGCCTGATACAGCGTATGCAGGAGTGCGTGACCTGTGCGGTCGGCCGCCGCACAGGTGCGAGCTGCCTGAGTAGAATCATTCGGCCCTTTGGACTGACCACCAAATGGACGCTGGTAAATCCGGCCCTGCTCGGTGCGTGAGAATGGCAGACCCATGTGCTCAAGTTCGAATACAGCTTGCGGACCTACAGAACACATATATTCAACCGCGTCCTGATCAGCAATGTAATCTGACCCCTTAACGGTGTCATACATATGCCAGCGCCAGTCGTCGTTGGGATCCGCGCTGGCAATCGCACAGGTAATGCCACCTTGGGCAGACACAGTGTGCGAGCGGGTTGGAAATACCTTGGTAATACACGCGGTTTTAACGCCGCTTTCAGTCAACTGCAGCGCTGCGCGCATACCGGCACCGCCGCCGCCAATCACGATGGCGTCATAGGACATGGTCTTGATGTTAGACATTAATTAAAACCCCCACAGGATCTGAATACCCCAAACCACATACACGAACATGGTCAGACCGCACGCGGCCTGCACCAGAAAACGCGGCAAGGCTGATTTCATATAGTCAGTTGTTACTGTCCACAAGCCAACCCAAGCGTGTGCGCCAATCGAAAATAGAGCCATCAGCGTAAAAATACGCATCCAAGTCTGGCCAAACAGGCCTGCCCAGGCATCGTAGCCCAAGCCAGGATTGGCGATAATGAATACAAGAAGAACCACTGTATACAGTGCAAGGACATACGCTGAAACTCGCTGCATTAGCCAGTCTGCAACACCGCTTCGGCCGAGATTGGTTACACTACTTACATTGCCCATATCCAAACTCCTGCCAGTAAAATCAGAATTATGGCGATGGCCAGAGCCGCTTTGGCAGCCAAAAGGCCACTTGCCAACTCTTCACCAATACCCATGTCCATCAGCAAGTGCTTGGTACCTGCCACTAGGTGATATAGCAGGGCCGATAAAATGCCCCAGATAATCAGCTTGGCGAAGAAGCCGCTCAGCAATTCACTAACATGGCCATACCCTTCTTCCCCAGACAGGGAAAGATCCAGACCATAAAGCATGAACGCTACACCGACAAAAATGATGATGCCGCTGATGCGGTGCAATATGGAAACAATGGCTGGCAGAGGAAAATGAAATTTGCCGAGATCGAGATTTACTGGTCGTTTACTATTCACAGCGCTCTCACACTCTCTATTGTTGCCGCGGAGCCGGCTAGCCGGACGCAGATGATTGATTTGTACGGATCAGTGTGCACATACGAGACTGGCACACGATTGGCTCAGGGTATGAAGGGATTTTTCCCGGCAGCTCGTTGCGCGCTGGCAAAGTTGCTTTGGGGAACGGCGCCACGGTCGACTAAACCCCCTAATTACGGGATACAGATTATAAGGAGTACGCTAATTAATTACAAACCTGCAATTGACGTAAATCACTGCCAGTAAACGAATGTATATGAAGACAAAAGGCTTATTGACAGCAAAGCCCTGCTCACATCATCACTAATACTGGCATTTACTCATTGACGTTATGGAACATTTTTCATTTTTGCGTAGCCTTTTGTTGACAAAGAAAGTGATCAGCCTATATTTTGCCGCCAGTTTTGCGATAATACGCTTCTCACTCGCGCATTCTTAAAATCTGACACGCTTTTAAACAGGAGAGCACCATGACCGACAGGAAAGCCACGCTAACAGTGGGCAACAAGTCCCTTGAGCTACCGGTTTACTCCGGCACCGTCGGCCCAGACGTTATTGATGTACGGAGCCTGGTTCAGCAAGGCGTGTTCACTTACGATCCCGGCTTTGTATCTACAGCGGCTTGCGAGTCCGCCATCACCTTTATTGATGGCGACAAGGGCGTACTCTTGCACCGCGGCTATCCGATCGAGCAGTTGGCAGAACACTCTGACTACCTGGAGCTCTGTTGGCTGCTGCTGCACGGGGAACTTCCCACTGCCGAAGAAAACAAAGCTTTTCACGAAACCATCAAAAACCACACCATGCTGCATGACCAAATGCGCAATTTCTTTAACGGCTTTCGTCGTGACGCGCACCCAATGGCCATTATGTGTGGCGTCGTGGGCGCTTTATCGGCGTTCTATCACGACCAAATGGACGTAACCGATGAACACCAGCGCGAAATTACCGGCCACCGCCTGATCGCGAAAATGCCCACCATTGCAGCTTGGTGTTACAAGTACAGCATGGGCCAACCCTTTATTTACCCACGCAACGACTTGTCTTACGCCGAAAATTTTTTGCAGATGATGTTTGCCACCCCATGTGAGGAATATAAGCCAAATCCAGTCCTGGCCAACGCAATGGACAAAATCTTCATCCTGCACGCTGACCACGAACAGAACGCATCCACGTCTACCGTGCGTCTGGCAGGCTCTACTGGCGCCAACCCTTACGCATGTATGGCTTCTGGCATTGCAGCACTCTGGGGACCTGCTCACGGCGGCGCCAACGAAGCGGTGTTGGCTATGCTGGCCGAAATTGGCGAAGAAGCGAACATCGAAGCCTTCATTGCAAGAGCCAAAGACAAAAACGACCCGTTCCGCCTGATGGGTTTTGGCCACCGGGTCTACAAAAACTTTGATCCCCGGGCCAAAGTCATGGCCGAAACTGCTCATGAAGTACTCAGCGAACTGGGCCTCGAAAACGATCCACTGCTGCGCATTGCGCGGCGCCTGGAAAAAATCGCCCTCGAAGACGAGTACTTCGTTGAGCGAAAGCTTTACCCGAACGTAGATTTTTACTCTGGCCTGATCCTCAAGGCAATCGGCATTCCGACATCCATGTTCACCGTTGTTTTTGCCATGTCACGCACCATTGGCTGGTTCTCTCATTGGAACGAAATGGTTAGCGGTAATTACCGAATTGGTCGTCCGCGCCAGCTTTACACGGGTTCGCCCAAGCGCGATTACCCGAAAGAGTGATTCAGTGATGCAAACATCCTGATCAAATATCAGAAAAACCGCTAGTTTTAGCGGTTTTTTTGTTTTGTACCAACCCTGAGGAGCAAATCATGACAACCGTGAGCTTTATTGGTCTTGGCGTTATGGGTTATCCCATGGCCGGACATTTGGCAGCAGCCGGCTACGATGTCCAAGTGTGGAATCGTACCAGCAGCAAAAGTCAGCAGTGGGCAAAAGACTATAACGGTAAAGCCTGCGCCAGCATCGCAGAAGCAGTGCAAGGCAGCACCATCGTTCTTACCTGCGTGGGCAACGACGATGATTTGCGGGCGGTGTATGAAGGCGACGCTGGTATTCTCGCTAACGCCGCCCAGGAAACACTGCTGATTGACCACACTACCGCCTCGGCCATGGCTGCCGAACGCTTGGCAGTATTAGCCGCACAGCGCCAACTCGGCTTTATGGATGCGCCCGTGTCTGGTGGACAACAAGGCGCCGAAAAGGGCCAACTGACTATCATGTGCGGTGGCAGCAGCAGCGACTTTACAACGGCAGAACCGGTGTTAAGCACCTACGCTAAAGCTCTGAATCTTATGGGGCCAGCTGGCGCAGGTCAAAAGACAAAAATGGTCAATCAGATTGCCATTGCAGGTTTGGTTCAGGGGTTGTCAGAAGCACTGCACTTTGCCGAGCAGGCTGGCCTGGATGCCAGTAAAGTTGTTGAAGTGATCTCTAAGGGAGCAGCCCAGTCCTGGCAAATGGAAAACCGGTCCGCCACCATGATTGCTGGTGAATTCGAACACGGTTTTGCGGTGAACTGGATGCGTAAAGATCTGGCCATCTGCCTGGAAGAGGCGCGCAAAAACGGCGCCCGTCTGCCAGTAGCAGCACTGGTGGATCAGTTCTACGGAGATGTGCAGCAGATGGGTGGCGAGCGCTGGGATACGTCGTCGCTGATCAAGCGTTTGCGCCCGAAAAAGTAAAGCGCCGACGTTCAGTAGCCGAGCTTTTTCGTCGTTATAAACGATAATGGGCGGGTTTCCACCCGCCCATCACTTCAGACTCAGTCCGCCGCACTCATTTCTGTTTAGGCTGCCACTTGCCGCTCACGTACCAAGCCGACCAACCAGTCGCTTTGCCGTCTTTTTCTGACATTACATACTGCTCTTTGGTTTTCCGGCTGTAGCGGATCACCGACGGATTACCCTCAGAATCGTGCTCTGGTGCCTCCATCAAGTAGTTGTGCTTGGGATCAATTTCGTCGCGATGAGGTTTAATTTCCAGTACCAGCGGCGGACGGGTTTCCCGATTCTTGGGAAATTTACTGGCTGCCAGAAACATGCCGGACGCGCCATCTCGCAACACATAGGTGTCATCCACTTTCTGACACTGCAACTCCGGCATCGCCACCGGATCCATCTTGGGCGGTGCAGGCTCGCCACTTTTCAGCAGCTTACGGGTGTTTTTACACTCATCGTTGGTGCAGCCGAAGTACTTACCGAAACGACCGGTTTTCAGCTGCATTTCGCTGCTGCACTTATCGCAGTCCAGCGTTGGGCCATCGTAACCCTTAATACGAAAACTGCCTTGTTCGACTTCATACCCGGAGCAGTCCGGATTGTTGCCACACACGTGTAGTTTGCGGGTTTCGTCTACCAGGTAGCTGTCCATAGCCGTGCTGCACTTTGGGCAGCGGCGCTTCATCCGCAGCAAGCGGCTTTCGCCCTCACCTTCCACGTCTTCTTCAGCACTGACCACTTCGTCACCGGTCACCAGGTTAATGGTGGTTTTACAGCGCTCTTTCGGCGGTAGCGAGTAACCCGAGCAGCCCAGAAAAACACCGGTGCTGGCCACGCGAATTTGCATATTTCGACCACACGTAGGACACGGAATATCTGTTTCCGTAGGCTCGTTAGGCCGCATACCGCCGTCATCGTCATCCGCTTCAGCCACCTCCAGTTGTTGCCGGAAACGGCCGTAAAAATCATTCAATACTTTTTTCCATTCCACATTGCCTTCCGCAACATGGTCCAGATCACCTTCCATCTGTGCAGTAAAATTGTAATCCATCAGGTTACCGAAGGATTCACACAGCCTTTCAGTCACAATTTCGCCCATTTTTTCAGCGTAAAAGCGACGGTTCTGCAGGCGCACGTAACCACGATCTTGAATGGTCGAAATGATTGAGGCGTAGGTAGACGGCCGGCCAATACCCTGCTTTTCGAGCTCTTTAACCAGGCTCGCTTCAGTGAAGCGCGGTGACGGCTTGGTAAAATGCTGGGTAGGTTCGAGCTTGTCCAAGCCGAGGCTCTCGCCAACACGGATATCTGGCAGTGCTAAATCTTCATCTTTTTTCGACGCCTGGGGCGCCACTTTCAAAAAGCCTTCAAACTTGCTGATGCGGCCACGGGTGCGCAGCTCGTAATCGCCGTTGGAGACGACGATAGACGTGCTGAGAAATTCGGCGTCGGCCATTTGGCAAGCGATAAACTGGCGCCAAATGATGTCGTAAAGCTTCTCAGCATCTTTTTCGATACCGGTAATAGCAACCGCCTTACGAGTAGCTTCAGTCGGGCGAATAGCCTCGTGAGCCTCCTGAGCGCCTTGCTTGCTGCCATAGATGCGCGGGCTTTCCGGCAGGTATTCTTTGCCAAAGGTCGACTCTACGTAATCACGGCTGCTGTTAACGGCATCTTGGCTCAGGTTGGTGGAGTCTGTACGCATGTAGGTGATAAACCCGGCTTCGTACAAACGCTGGGCCAGCATCATGGTTTTCTTAACACTAAAGCCCAAGCGGTTGCTGGCAGCCTGCTGCAACGTCGACGTTATGAAAGGAGCACCCGGGCGCGAACGGGTAGGCTTGTCTTCCCGCTTGGTCACCGCGAACTTGCCCGCGTTTAACCGCGTGACGTGGTCTTTGCTCTGGCTTTCGTTAACCGGGCGATAGGGTTTGTCGTTGTAGCGGGTCACTTCAAAACGTACCGGCTGCTTGGCGCTTAGGGTTGCGAGGCCTGCAAACAGCTGCCAGTACTCTTCCGGCACAAACTTACGAATTTCCCGTTCACGTTCAACAATCAGCTTTACCGCAACCGATTGCACACGGCCGGCGGACAAGCCTCGGGCCAACTTGGCCCAAAGCAGCGGCGACACCATGTAACCGACTACCCGGTCCAGGAAACGCCGTGCCTGCTGGGCATGCACCATATCGGTGTCCAGCTTGCCCGGGTTTTCGAAGGCGCCCTGAATAGCACGTTTAGTAATTTCGTTAAAAACAACGCGCCGGTATTTTTCCGGCTCGCCGCCAATGGTCTGCTGAAGATGCCAGGCAATGGCCTCACCTTCGCGGTCCAAATCCGTTGCCAGATAAATGTGATCGGCAGACTTGGCCAGGCGTTTTAGCTCATTAACGACTTTTTCTTTACCTGGCAAAATTTCATAGCGTGCGCTCCAGTCTTGATCCGGGTCTATACCCATGCGGGCGACCAACTGTTCACGGGCTTTACGCTTCTTGTGCACCACCTTGTCTTCAGGGCTCAATTTACGCGTGACAGCGGCTTGACGGGCACGCTCTTTGGGGTCACTGGTGGACCCGCTGCCGCTAACCGGAAGATCACGAATGTGCCCGACGGACGACTTAACAATGAAGTCGTCCCCCAGATACTTATTGATGGTCTTCGCCTTCGCTGGCGACTCGACAATTACGAGACTTTTACCCATATCGGAGATCTGTATCCTTGGCGATAAATCGGTCAGTTGTGCAGCAAACCGCAAACTCGCTGTAAAATCAGTCGGCTATAAATAAGACCCTGCCGCTGACATGAATAAGTTCACTGTTTTACAGGGTCAAGAATAGCAAGACAACCCATTCTTTGTTTTCCATCCAGCTTTTTTTCATTCGGAGAAACAACAAGGCCCGGCTAGATGCCGGGCCTTGTTGTTAAACGTCAGCTAGATTCCGCAGGGAATCACAGCCGCTCCCACACCGTCGTTATACCCTGGCCTAAGCCGATACACATGGTGGATACACCATATTTACCGCCGTTGGCCTGCATAATATTCAACAGCGTGGTTGAAATGCGCGCACCAGAGCAGCCTAGCGGATGGCCAAGTGCAATAGCACCGCCGTTAAGATTCACTTTCTGATCCACGACACCCATCAGCTTAAGATCTTTCAACACCGGCAATGACTGCCCGGCAAAGGCCTCGTTCAGCTCCCAAAAATCGATGTCTTCGATTTTCAGGCCGGCACGCTTGAGCGCTTTCTTGGTCGCTGGTACCGGACCATAGCCCATAATAGCCGGGTCAACGCCCGCTACCGCCATACTCACTATCCGCGCCATAGGCTTAAGGCCAAGGGCTTGGGCACGTTCAGCTGACATCAACACCATCGCCGCTGCACCGTCGGTAAGCTGTGATGACGTACCGGCGGTTACTGTGCCGTTTTTCGGGTCAAATGCCGGGCGCAATTGGCCCAATGACTCAGCGGTAGTTTCCGGACGAATGGTTTCGTCGTGCTCAATCAACACTTTAAAACCGTTCTCATCGTGCCCTTCTATAGGGACGATTTCGTTCTTGAAACGGCCCTCATCGGTGGCTTCCTGCGCCAAGCGATGAGAACGCGCTCCGAATTCGTCCTGTTGCTGACGGGTGATGCCATGCATCTTGGCCAACATTTCTGCCGTCAGACCCATCATGTTGGAGGCTTTGGCCGTGTACTTAGACGCCGCCGGGTTGTGATCAAACCCATCGGTCATACTAATGTGACCCATGTGCTCTACACCACCCACCAAGAACATATCACCGTTGCCAGTCATGATCGCTTGAGCCGCGGTGTGAATCGCACTCATGGCCGAACCACACAGACGGTTAACCGTCTGGGCACCGGCTTCGTGGGGCACTTTTGTCAACAGGGAAATGTTGCGTGCAACATTAAAGCCCTGCTCGCGGGTCTGGTTAACACAACCCCAGATTACATCTTCTACTTCTTTTGGGTCGAGCTTCGGATTGCGCTCGAATAGCGCGTCGATCAGGGTTGCCGACAGGGTTTCTGCACGTACATTGCGGAAACAGCCGTTTTTGGCGCGGCCCATCGGAGTCCGCACGCAATCGATGACGACAACGTCTCTCGGATTAAGGCTCATAGATCTTTCTCCGTTCGGAAATCTCGTTCAGGGTTAAGCAAAGAAGGTCTGGCCGTTTTTTGCCATTTCACGCAGCTTGTCAGTAGGCTGATACAGCGGCCCAAGATCTGCGTATTTGTCAGCCAGCTCCACAAATTTGTCCAAGCCAATCTGGTCGATATAGCGCAGTGCGCCACCGCGGAACGGAGGGAAGCCAATACCGTAGATCAAGCCCATATCGGCGTCAGCCGGGCTTTCTACAATGCCGTCTTCCAGACAACGAACGGTTTCCAGACACAGCGGGATCATCATCCGTGCGATGATTTCATCGTCTTCAAACTCTTTATCACCCTGAACAACCGGCTTCAGCAGTTTATAGGATTCTTCGTCGACTACTTTTTGCTGCTTGCCCTTGCGGTCCAGCTCGTAGCGGTAGAAGCCCTTCTCATTTTTTTGGCCGTAACGCTTGTTATCAAACATCACGTCGATGGCGGTGGTGCCTTCGTGCTTCATACGATCAGGAAAGCCTTCAGCCATCACTGCGCCAGCGTGTTTGCCAGTGTCCATGCCAACCACATCGAGCAGATACGCCGGGCCCATGGGCCAGCCAAACTTTTCCATCACCTTGTCGACTTTCTGAAAGTCGGCGCCGTCACGGACCAGTCCAATAAAGCCACCGAAGTACGGGAACAGCACCCGGTTGACCAGAAAGCCCGGGCAATCGTTAACCACTATGGGCGTTTTACCCATGGCAGTGGCATAAGCCACGGCAGTCGCAATGGCACGATCGCTGGTTTTCTTACCGCGGATAACCTCGACCAGAGGCATCATGTGCACTGGATTAAAGAAGTGCATGCCACAGAAATTTTCCGGGCGTTTGAGATTCTTTGCCAACAAGTCAATGGAGATGGTCGAGGTGTTAGACGTCAGAATGGCGTCTTCACGAACCTGACCTTCAACTTCGCGCAGAACAGCATCTTTTACTTTCGGATTCTCAACAACTGCTTCAACAACCAAATCTACGTTCTTGAAATCGCCATAGTTTAACGCCGGGGTGATGCTGTTCAGCACGTCCGCCATCTGATCCGGTTTCATGCGTCCCTTGTCAATGCGCTTGAGCAGAAGCTTCTTGGCTTCTTTCAGGCCCAGGGCGATGCCTTCGGGATTGATGTCTTTCATGATGATAGGCGTGCCTTTGAGCGCGGACTGATACGCCACGCCGCCACCCATAATGCCTGCACCCAGGACCGCTGCCAGTTTTACATCGGCAGCGTCTTTGGCCCAGCGTTTCGCCTTGTGCTTGAGTTCTTGGTCATTCAGAAAAAGACCGATCAGACTTGCAGAAACCTCCGTTTTCGCCATTTTGGCGAAGCCCTTGGCTTCTACCTCAATAGCCTTGTCGCGAGTCATACCGGCGTGCTTCTGCATCACCTTGATCGCTTCAACCGGCGCCGGGTAGTTTTTCCCGGCCTTGGCGCCTACAAAAGCTTTTGAAATCTCGAATGCCATCATGCTTTCCATGACATTCAACTTTATTTTGCCTTTCTTTTCTTCACGGCGCGCCAAATTGTCGAGCTTGCCGTTGTTCACCTGGTGAATAATGCTCAGCGCAGCGTCAACCAGCTTATCCGGTTCAACAATCGCATCAACCGCACCCACCTTGAGAGCAACGTCTGCGCGATTTTCGGTCGCACCGCAGATCCACTCAACCGCGTTATCGACGCCAACCAGACGTGACAGGCGTACGGTGCCGCCAAAGCCCGGAAAGATGCCCAACTTGGTTTCCGGTAGGCCCACTTTGGCTTTTGGTGCCATAACCCGGTAATCGGTGGCGAGGCACATTTCAAAACCGCCGCCCAACGCAATACCGTTTATGGCGGTAACCGTGGGAAATGGCAGGTCTTCAATGGCACTAAAAATTTCATTGGCGCCTAAATTGTTGGCCACCAGTTCGTCTTCCGGGCCGGAAAACAAATCTTTAAATTCAGTGATGTCTGCGCCAACAATAAAGCTGTCTTTGGAACTGGTAACAACAAGACCCTTCAGATCCGTCCGTGACGTCAGTATGTTTGTCGCATTACGGAGTTCTTCTAGGGTAAGACGGTTGAATTTGTTGACAGACTCGCCTTGCAAGTCAAAGTTCAACTGGGCGATTCCGCCTTCGATCTCTTTAACCGTGATGGCTTTACCTTCGTAAATCATCAACTGATCTCCAGTCTGTGATTGGAACTGTTTTGTGCGCCGGAGTGCTTGCACATTCACTTGCAAGATTCCGACTGCAGATGCAGCGAACCTTTAACCACTGCGGCCGCTACCCGATCTTCAATTCAAATTCATACATCTGTTTGAATATCGAGGCCACACGATGAGAAAAAACTGTCCGTTTGTCAATTTCTTTCTGAACGTGACCTATCGCAAGCAACGTCGATTGTTACTGCGCAGGCTTACTCTGAACAAAATATGGCAAGGCTTCAATGCAGCCAAGAACTCTGCTAAACAAAACCTAACGTAGCCTAGCCCCTTTTCCGCCGAGCTTAACCATACTATCCTGTAATCAAGAGTTCTGACATTCGCAACACACGGAGTAATAGAGCCATGCCTGTTTACAAGAAGTTGCTGGTTGCCATTGATTTAACTGAAGAAGCGCCACAAGTCCTGAACAAAGCAAAAGAGATGGCTACTAGCCAAGGCGCTGAACTTATCTTGGCACACGTGGTCGAGCCTGTGGGTTACGCCTATGGTGGCGATATTCCGATGGACTTGACCGAATTACAGGACCAGCTCGACAAGGCTGCCCGCGAGCAGCTGACCAAGTACGGTGAAGAATACGGCATTACCGAGGAAAATCAGGTGGTGACCGTTGGCCGCCCTGAGTCTGAAGTACACCGCTTGGTCAAAGAACACGCCATTGACTTGGTGATTGTCGGCAGTCATGGCCGTAAAGGCTTTCAATTATTGCTCGGCTCTACCGCAAACGGAGTACTGCACGGCACTGAGTGCGATGTGTTGGCCGTACGTATTTTTTAAGACTGGCCGTGATTTGCTGATGGCTTGCCGGCGAAACGCCGGCGAGCCATCAGCTAGAAAATCGCCGGACTCATTTCCCAGTCATTTCCTCCAGTTCCATCCAACGCTCCATTGCGGTCTCCAGCTCTGCTCCCACCGTCGTCAGCCGAGCCAGAGTCTCATCAACTTTGTGCGCAGAATTAACGTAGAAGTCCGCTGAACCGATGAAGCCTTGCAGCTGCTTTTGCTCCTGCTCCAGGCGCTCAATGGTCTTCGGCAGCTGCTCCAACTCCAGTTTCAACTTATAACTGATTTTGGCCGCTGTCGGCTTTGTCCCGGACTGCGCAGCTGGCTTGCTCTTGCTCTTACTTTCCGGCTTTTGCTGCTTGTCGCGCTGCCGATCGGGCCGGCTGCCGGTTTTTTCGGCTGGAAATTGGCCACCCTGGCGGCGCCAGTCGGTATAGCCCCCAACAAACTCGTGCACCTGCCCAGTACCGTCCAGAAACAGCGTTTCGGTGACCACGTTGTCCAGGAATTCCCTATCGTGGCTAATCACAATCACCGTGCCGCGAAACTCCGACAGTTGCTCTTCCAACAGTTCCAGGGTTTCAACATCCAGATCGTTAGTGGGCTCGTCCAGCACCAGCACGTTGGCTGGCTTACTGAACAGTTTGGCAAGCAGTAAGCGGGCGCGTTCGCCACCGGAGAACACACTGACAGGCGACCGTGCCCGCTCCGGGGTAAACAGGAAGTCCTGCAGATACCCCATAACATGTTTGCTTTGACCATTAATGTCAATAAATTCACGACCTTCCGACAGATTGTCAATCGCGTTTCGAGTTAAATCCAGTTCGCCCCGCAGTTGGTCGAAATAGGCCACTTCCAGGTTTGTGCCGCGGCGAATGCTGCCTTCAGTGGCTTTCAGGTCGCCCAGCAGCAGGCGCACCAACGTGGTTTTGCCGGTGCCGTTTTCACCCACCAGGCCAATTTTGTCACCGCGCAGAATGGTCAGGTCCATGTCACGCATAACCGCAGGATGGCCCGGGTAAGCAAAACCGGCGCCCAAGGCTTCAGCCACCAGTTTACCGGAGCGAGCGGCGTCTTCCACCGCAAAAGTGGCCGTGCCACCTCGCACTCGGCGCTGGCGATGCTCTTCCCGCATCGCTTTAAGTGCCCTCACCCGGCCCATATTGCGCGTACGACGAGCTTTGATGCCCTGGCGAATCCAGGTTTCTTCCTGCTTCAGGCGCTTATCAAACAAGGCTGCGTGACGCTCCTCTTCTTCCAACGCTTTTTCTTTCAAATCCAGATAGTGGTCGTAAGTGGCGGCAAAGCTGACCAACTGACCGCGATCCAGCTCCACCACCCGAGTGGCCATTCGGCGAATAAACGCACGGTCGTGGCTCACAAACAGGATGGCACCACGGAACTGGGTCAGAGCGTCTTCCAGCCAGGCAATAGCGGGCACGTCCAGGTGGTTGGTAGGCTCGTCCAAAAGCAGAATATCCGGCTCGGCCACCAGCGACCGCGCCAGCAGAACCCGGCGCTGCCAGCCACCCGACAGAGTATCCAGTGTGCGATCAGGATCTACCCCGTACTGCGCCAGCATGCTGGTGACTTTTTGATCCAGGCGCCAGCCGTCCAAAGCCTCCAGACGCTCCTGCACCTTCATCATTTGGTTCAGGCTCTTTTCGTCTGTCTGTTGGGTCAGATGGTGGAACTCAATGAGCAATGCCCCAGTTTCAGGAAAAGCGCCAGCAACCACATCGTAGGCGGTGCGGGTATCGCCAGAGGGCAAATTCTGTGGCAACACCGCCAACACCGCACCGTCTTCCAAGCGGACGATGCCGCCGTCTGGCGTTACTTCATCGTTGACGATTTTCAGCAGGGTAGACTTACCCTCGCCGTTGCGACCCAACAGGCACACCCGCTCACCGGCCTCCATCACCAATGAGGCATTATCTAACAGCGGCTGCATTCCAAACGACAGGGAAACCCCGTCCAGCGTTAACAAAGGCACGTAGTTTATTACTCCGATTGATTCACGATAACGCAGTCACCCACGCTCAGCCGGCAAGGCGAGTCGTGAATCGCGTTCATTCCGAACATGATGCCGTCAGCGGTGCGGCGATAGGTCGCAAGCGTCCGCAATGGTTGGACCGAGGCGGCTTTTTCCCCGGTATCTGGGTTAACAGTGGTCATCACACAACGGGAACAGGGTTTAAGCACCCGGTAACTGCCCTCGCCTATGGTAACGGCCTGCCAGCTGTCTTCCGACCAGGCAGCGGCGCCATCAACCACAATATTAGGGCGAAAATGACGCATATCCACCGAAACCGCCAAGCGTTCATTCAGCTCCACCAGTGACGCCGTATTGGTAACCAGCAACGGATAGCCATCAGCAAAACTAACACGCCGGCGTTCTGTTGCCAGATTGGTCTGCACTTGGCGAAAACTGCTATCAGGCATGAATACGAAGCGCAAAGACAGCCCACAAAAGCGACTGACGGCACCATTTGCCGCATCACAACCCACCTGGCCCTGAACCCAATCGCGCCATACTCGCACAGACAGGTTCTCACCACTGGCTTGCAGCGCAATAGGCGGTTGCCCTGGTAGGGTAATAGAAACCCCGCCATCGGCACCCAGCGACGGCTGAACCAATGCCAGCTGTGGCACTGTACGCTGGGTTACAAACTGACATTCGTCGTCAACCAGCATCCAGCGCCGGTCGCCGGCCGGGCCAAATTGGTCCAGCTCAAAAGAGTCCACGGCAATACCCGCAAGGGATTTGACCGGATACAGAAACAGCGAATGCACGCGCATAAAAGTCTCCGGGCCGACAGCATGAAAGAAGACGCAAGAGTATAGCCGAGCGCTAACGCTATTACCCTTGTGTTTGCCCCTGTGGTTAAAACGAACATAAAAAAACCCGGTCTTTTACAAGACCGGGTTTTCAAATTTGGAGCGGGAAACGAGATTCGAACTCGCGACCTCAACCTTGGCAAGGTTGCGCTCTACCAACTGAGCTATTCCCGCTAATGTTGTCGTAAGTTGTTGCCTGACAACGGATCCGCATTATACGGATGTTTTATCCAGGGTCAACAGCCGTACGCGAAATTTTTCAACATAACCATCAGGACCCCCGCGTTTGGATCTTTAAAGCAATGCCCTGGCCTTTAGCGCTTCCAGATTAATTGTCTCTGAACCCATGTCAAGCCAGTTATCCGGGTGGCAGGTAAACAACAAGATTTGATGGCGCTGCGCCGCGTCAAACAGAATTCGTTTCATGCTGTCCAAGCGACCGCTATCGCTGTGTACCAGCGAATCATCCAGAATGATTAACGTCGGCTTACCGGCTTCTTTCAATAAATCGGCGTAGGCCAAACGGCTAATAAGCCCCATCTGCTCTCGGGCACCAAAACTGAGTTCGGCCATCTGACCGGTTTCCCCGTTGCGGGTGAAACGGCCCGGGAGCAATTGGCTGTCTACCTCAAGCTGAGCGTCGGGAAACAACACCGTAACGTAATGATTCAAGTGCCTTTGTAAAGGCGCTTGCAAGCGCTGAGTCAACGCCTGGCGCTTTTCCGTTAATAGCTCGAGCAGCAACTCCAGCGCTTCTGCCCGGCGCTGCAGTTGCTGGCAACGGCGCCGGTTTTGCTCCAGTTCGGCTTGGCAACGACCACGCTGCCCCTCTAGACCTTCGGCACCCCAGATCTCCAATCGTGCCCGCAGCTCCTTCAACTCAAGCTCGCGCCCTCGCTGAGCCTGCTCAAGCTGATCCGCGCTGGCTCCCAGGCGCTGAATATCCTGCTGCACTAATTCCGGCCGCGCCGCGGCGATTTGCGCCAGCATCTCCGTCAAACGCTCCTGTTGCCGCGCCTGCTCCTGCTCAACTGCGGTCAAATCGCTATCCAACTGTATCACTTCCTGCTGGCGTTGCTCGCTGTTCAGACTGGTGCGTAACGTGCGCCACTCGTGATCGGCGTTCTGGTAACGATGGGATGCGGCCAAAAGCGCTTTTTCGTGTTCGCTGGAGCGCTTCTCTGCTGCTGATAACCGATTTTCAGCGTTACTGCGCAGATCTTGCGCCTGAGCCTGAGCCGGCAAGCCTTGAGCCAATGTCGTAGCGGGTGCCAAAGCCTTTTTTTCTGCGTAGTTACGCTCAAGCTCCGCGTTCAAGGCCTGAGAGTCGCTGTCCAGACTTGCCAGACCCCCGGGAACCAACGACTGCAATAATTCCAGCAATCGATGCACGTCTGCTTGCGCACGCTCCTGAGCAACCAGCGTCTGTTCTGCCGCCGCCAGGTCTGCAACACCCAGTGTCATTAACTGCTCACCCAAGCCCAACTGCAACTGTTCCAGCTGACGCTGACAGCGGGCCAAATCATCGCCACCCGGGGTAATTGTAAACTCGCCAACACCCGCAATGCGCAGGCGCGTGCTGCTCAGTAACAATTGCTCGCCCTGATGCGGCAACGTATCCTGGCCCAACTCGATCTGTTGGCCAGCCTCCAGTTGCCATTCAATTCGCGTGGCAATTGCCTGGGAACGCAGGCGTGTATCGTCCAGCTGGCGTTGAGTTGTGCGCAACTGATCGACGGCGGCTATGCTGATTTGATGCCGTGCCGTCAGCATACGGCTCTCGCCCAGGGCCTGCTGTAACTCTACCGCCCGTGATTTGCGCTCAGACAACTGCTGCAACTGCGTTTTTGCTCTGACACTGCTATGATCCAGTCGCTGCCGAGTTTCCAGCAGCCCGGCCTGACGCTCTACCTCCAGCGCATCGCGATACTGGCTCTGGCACTGTTCTAAAGCAGCATGCAAACCGGCTGCGGACGCTTGTACGTCATTCAGTGCCTGCTGCGCCGTGTTGTGCTCTTGCTCGCGCTGCTGTAACTGTTTGCCATCTGCCTGTACCTGCTGTTTGTTGCGCTGTAAAAGTGCCGCTCGTTGTTGTACCGAGATCAAAGCCTGGTTCAACGTTTGCTGCTGGCCCTGTAACGACTCAATATGTCGGTAACACTCTTGGGCCTCGGCAAGAGCCTGACGCACCTTTATCCAGGGTTGCTCACGGTCAATCTTGTGAAATTCCCGCGCCACCTTGGCGAGCCGGTCTACCTGATTTTGATACTGATCTATGCGGCCTTTTAACACGTCAAGCTCTTGCTGCCCGGGTAGCTCGTCGGCCAGCAATTGCTTGTATTCACCCCTGGGTGCGCCGCCTGCGGTCAACAGTTCGCCAAGCTGCTGGCGTACGGTGTGAATCAACCCATCACCACCCTCACTGGCAACTTCCGATACCAGGCTGTTCAGCGCCGATTGCAAATGATCACCCGCATGCACAACGGCCTGTTCAATATTCTGCCCACTGCCCTGTTCTACCCAGAGTAGCCCCGGGATACCCCAGTGCTCTTCTTTACTCGCGCCTTTTTTAGGGAACTGATAACCCAACAACTGCGCCAGCTTTTCTTCTGCCTCCTCACCACTATAAGTGGTGCCCTGTATCGACAGGTCACAGCGTTTACGCTGCAGAAAGCTCTTGTTCAACTGCCAGTTCTGACCATTATGATGAAACACCAATTCGATGGCGGGTGCTGCAGATGAATCACCCCAAGGCCGCAAATCTTCGGCCGACTTGGAGCGATGGCGCTCAAAAAATGCCGCCCGGATTGCCCGCACCAGCGTGCTTTTACCCGCCTCATTTGGCCCGGAAATAACATTAATACCGTTACTCAAACCATTTAATAAAAACGGTTTTCTAAACTGTTTAAACTGTTCCACCCGCACACTTTCAAGTTTCATGGATGCTTCTCCTCGCGGGCTTCAAGTAACAGGTTAGCGAGTATGGCCAGGGCATCGCGGGCAGTCTGCGCTTCGGCACCACTCTGCCGGGTTTGCAGCTGTTCAAGCACATCACCAACGTAGCCGCTGGCCTGCAACCCTGCCAGATCTTCCTCCGTGGGCGCCAGCAACAAACGGGAGCGATCATAGGTAACGCTGCGATAACGCGCCTCAGCGCGGGACAAAGCATCCGCCAGACGCTGCTCATCCGCCAGGGTGATGCTACCTTCCAGCTTAAGATCCAAAACAGAACTTTCCGGTAGCTCGTCAAGACGCTTCAGCAACTCATCAATATCGGTCTCTACCACCAACTTTTCTTGCCATTGATGCCAGTGATAGCGTGCCGTTTCGAGTGCTTCCACCTCAGGCAGAGCGCCAGGTTCGGACACGGTCACCAACAGTGCAAAACCCGGCTGATTATTACGGAAGCGCTCAGGCTCCGGGGTACCGCTGTACCAAGTTCTCTCATTAATCTGTTTCAGGCCGTGCCAATCACCCAACGCCAAGTAATCCAGCGCGGCGCTTGCGCTGCGATCGGCCGCAATCGGATTGGTGGCATCAATGTCTTCCGCCAACACACCTTGCACACTGCCGTGGGCCAGGCCCACCCGCAGCCATTGCGGCGGGGTGCTGATTGAATCAAAGGGCGCGGTCAAATCATCGTAGGTGTGGCGCTGGGTCAAAGGCGCCGCCAATACCGCAATTTTCTGCTGTGGTAACTCTATAACACCGCTTTGTAGTGCAAGGTGCACATTGTTTGGCACCGCGTTGATTCGCCGGGCGCGGGTCCACACGCTTTCGGCCAGCGCTGCGTCGTGGTTGCCCGGCAGCATTACCCAAGGCCCTTTAAAACCCGAAGTCGCATTAAATGTGCGGCGGATGCAGCGGTCAGACACGGCTTGCGCATCAAAAACGTCGCCGGCCACCAACACAGCATCGCAGTTATGCTCCACCGCCAGTTGCGCCAAGCGTTCGATAGCGCCATAGCGCGCATCAGCCAGTGCACTGCTGTTATCGGTATCAAAACGATTGAAATAGCGCCCTATTTGCCAGTCGGCGGTATGAAGGAACCTTGGCATAGTGATGGCCTGATTGGTGAAATTAAGGGCGAAACATTACCACCAATATACTGTCTGACGCAGCCTGTGCCACTAGAACTGTATATATAAACAGTGCTAAGCTGCTTCGCGCACTGATCGGTGTATTTGCGTTGGTCAGGTTTTTTCATTTAAAAACAGTCGATACCGGCTTAAACACCCGGCAAGGAGACGTATATGGGCGTACAAGCGCTTTACTTCAGCGACCGTGATGGCAAGGAGAAAGCAATGGCTGATCCCAACAATCTGCTATTCACTTCTAAAAAGGAAGCAGATGAACGCGATAGAATGCTGGAGTTGTCGGACGAATTACGGGTATTTCTGGAGCGCAGGGTAGAAGGCATCGGCGAGCAGATGGCTGAGCAATGTGCGCTGGTATTGGCGCAAGAGCGGGAGCTGCTGGCGCGGGCGCTGAAAAAACCCGAGCTGCTAAACCAGACGGCAGACACCCCCGACCAGTAACGTACTTTTAGCGAATCAGTATTCCAGCCCCAGAGCAAACTGGCCCAACGGCACGGGTCTGGAATACAAAAAACCCTGTAGCAAATCGCAATCACTGGCCGCCAAGTAGTTTTGCTGCTCAACCGTTTCTATGCCTTCGGCCACTACCAAAAGGCCAAGATGGTGCGCCATTGTAATCACCCCTTGTACAATCGCAGCACTGCCGCGATCGGTTGTGACATCAATGATAAAACTGCGGTCCAGCTTTACCTTGGTAATGGGTAGCTGGCGCAAGTAGCTCAGGCTGGAAAAGCCAGTGCCAAAATCGTCAATAGCCACCTGAACTCCCAGGTCACGAAGACTCTCTAGCATGGAGATCGCCTTATCGATACCGGAAAGCAGCACGCCCTCCGTCACTTCCAGCTCCAACAATTCCGGCGGTAATCCGCTGGCTTCAAGCACGGCGAGCACGTCATCGATGAACTCTGGCCGACGAAACTGTAAGGGCGAAATATTGACCGCAATCGACACCGCCTGGCCCGTTTGGCGCCAGCGCTGAGCCATATCCATGCATGCCTGATGCAATACCCAGCGGCCGATAGCAACAATTTGCCCGGTCTGTTCCGCCAACGAAATAAAGGCCCCGGGCAGCAACAGTCCGCGAACCGGATGATTCCAACGCACCAACGCTTCCGCGCTGCGCAAACGGCCGGTTTTAGCTTCCACCAGGGGCTGGTAATACACCACAAACTGCCGGGCTTCGATGGCTTCCATCAATTCACACCGCATCATCACCTGTTCGGTGCCGGCGGTAGAAGCTGCACCATGGTTCCAACAAAAGGTATTGCCGCCCTGGCGTTTGGCTTCGCGCACTGCCAGAGCGGCGTTGTCCAAGAGTTCTTTTGGCTGCTCAACTGAACCGTCATCTGACGCAATGCCAATACTGGCGCTGATACTCAAGCGCTGGCCTTTTATGTCATAGGCTTCCGCAAGGCAAGTCAACATTTGGCTGGCAAGCATCTTCACTTCAGCCTCAGCTTGCAAGGCCGGCCGCATGATAACAAATTCGTCTGCTGCCAAACGGGTGAGCACATCATCATTGGCTAACAAATTGCGCAGGCGATCGGCGACTACCGCCAACAACAAATCCCCCACCTGGCGGCCAAGACTTTCGTTCAGCGACTTGAAATCGTCAAGGTCGACATACAACAGCACCATGTCGCTGGTCCTGCCGCGCGCGCGGACAAATACCTGACTGAGGTGCGCCTCGAACAGCCGATGGTTTGGCAATCCGGTAACGGGGTCGTGGCGAGCCTGATAGTCAAGAAGCTCTTCACTTTTCAGTTGACGCGTAACGTCCTGCTGGGCCGCAATGTAGTGAGTGCACTCTCCACGGCCATCGTAGACCGGGGTTATTGTCAGTTTTTTCCAGAAGGTGAAACCATTTTTCCGATAGGACAGAAGCGTGATATCACACTCTTCCTGATGCTCCAACGCTGACCGGATCAAGCGCAACGCTTCCGGCGCAGTGTCTTTGCCAAAGAGCACCAAATAACCCTTCCCGATAGCTTCCTCGGGCTGATAGCCTGACATTTCAGTGAATGCCGGGTTCACATAAACCATTGGATAGTCCTGCACGCTCGCGTCTAGCATCACAACGCCGTTTGGACTTGCCTCAATGCCGCGTTCAAGCAACCGCATACGATCTTCAGCTTTTTTACGTTCGCTGATGTCCCGGGCGATGCCATAACCGCCCCTAACGTCGCCATCAACGACGATAGGCAGGTTAATGACGTCTACGAATATGGCTTCGCCCGACGCGTTCAAACCAGCGATTTCGTAACTATGGGACTCACCTCCAGCCATCAAAATCAACGCTTCATTAGCAACGTCGTAAAACTCGGGTAACAACACCTTACTAAAATGCTCTCCGACCAACTGGTCGCGACTATAACCGGAGATGACTTCCGCTGTCGGATTACAGTCCACAAAGCGGCCATCAAGGCCAATCTCAAAGACACAATCAGGGTGCTGGCTGAACAAAGACCGGTAACGCTGCTCACTCGACACTCTGCGATCCCTTTCCGCATGGTGCTCTATCGCAAGGGCGGCAAGGCCGGCCGCTTTGCGGATAAGGGTGATTTCGGACAATTCTGGCGATTTACAGTGACGGTAATAGGTGGCGAAGGTTCCCAGTAGTTCACCTGAGGGGGAAATGATCGGTGCTGACCAGCAAGCTGCGATTTTCTCCGACTTCACCAGGTCGATAAAACTTACCCAGCAGCTATCGGTTAATAGGTCTTCACACACCACAATCTCGCGACGATAGGCGGCGGCTCCGCAAGAACCCACCTCCGGACCAATCGGTATGTCGCGCATTGCTTGCCGATAGTTCTGGCTGAAAGCATCACCGGCGACCAAGGTCAGCGTTCGGGTTTGCGCGGAATAGAGCATCACCGACACCATGGCATCGGGAAACTGCTCTTCAACCATTGTACTTATCGCCGACAAAATGACATCGAGCGGGCTTCTACGCCCGATCAGATCATAAATAAATTGCGCAGTGGTTATTGTTTGGTGCATAGCGTCCCTAGTGAGGAAAATCCATTACTGGCCAATCCGGTGACAGGAACATCATAAACTTACTGGCCAAAACGTGTTCCATTGAGCAAATAGTCGCTCTCTTCTTTTGTGTTAGTTCGCCCCAGTGCTTTATTCCGATGCGGAAAACGGCGGAAGCGCGTGATTATTGCCTGGTGTTCAAGGGCAGATTGCAAAAAACTGCCCATAAACTCCTTCAACAAGCCGCTAGTGGATGCTGTGAGCTGTTCAAAACACTCTATCGCAAGTGACTGATCTTCTTGGCGTTCGGAGTGCTGCAAGGGCATATAAAAAAATCCCCGCTGAATGGCCGGTAACGACACGTCAAAACCTTTGCTCATACCCTGCTTACATAACTTTCGAGCCAGAATATCCTGCTCAAATGCCAAAGCACCGCCGCGAAAAATGTTGCGCGAAAACTGGTCAAGCAACAGAATTTCAGCGAGCACGCCGCCAGCCTTTTTCTGCCAATGGTCAAGACCCTGCTCAGAGGCAAACAATACCAACGACAAAAAACGCCTACGGATTTCCTGATCGAACTTTCGGTTACTCAGAAACCAGCGATTGCTATGAGCCGGGTCAGGCAGCCCATTTTTGTCTAACTCACCAAACCAGAAATCCAGAATGTCTTTCCAATCGAACATTCACCATTACCCTGTTAAGGTTGTTGCCATAGTAATTGTTTATGCGACAGTGTACGCGGGAAACAAGGCAACAGACACCCTTCAGCACTAAGGGGCCTTCTACGCAAGGAATGGAAACATCATGAGCAGACACATATTGCTGACCGGTGGCACCGGTTTTATCGGACGGATTCTATGCCGCGAATTACTCGCAAACGGAGACCAAATTACGGTTTTGAGCCGACAGAGTGCAGCAGATGTGCGCGCTATATGCGGTCGAGTTGAGGCGCTGCCGGATTTGGCCAAATTGCGGGGCCATAAAGGCTTTGACGCCATTATCAACCTGGCAGGCGAAGGCATTGCTGATAAGCGCTGGAGCGAGACGCGCAAACAAGCAATTCGCGACAGCCGTATTGAACTGACGCAACAGCTGGTTGATGTGGCAAAAACCTGGCTGCAGCCGCCGCAGGCTATGGTGTCTGGATCCGCTGTTGGTTTTTACGGCGCCCAGGGTGGCCTTGAAGTAACCGAGGCGACGCCTCCACATAACGAATTCACCCATCGCCTCTGCAGTGACTGGGAACAAACCGCTATGGAGCTCGCTGATATGGGTGTGCGCGTTTGCCTGTCGCGAACCGGAATCGTGGTGGGCCCCAACGGCGGCTTTTTACAACGCATGATTCTGCCGTTCAAACTCGGTGTCGGTGGCAAGCTTGGCAGTGGCGAGCAGTACATGCCTTGGGTGCACCGACAGGATGTTGTAGGGGCTTTGCTGTGGATGTTGACTACCGAGACCGCAGTGGGGGCATACAACGTTGTTAGTCCGTCTCCAGTGACCAATGCAACATTTACAAAAACCTTGGGTAGTGTGCTCCATCGCCCTACGATTTTGCCGGCACCCGCCGTGGCCTTAAAGCTGGCGTTGGGCGAAATGTCCGGACTGCTGCTGACCGGGCAGCGCGCAATTCCCGCCAGGCTTCAGGCTGAGGGTTTCGAATTCCGCTTCACGGAGTTGGAGCTTGCGCTAAAGGATGCGATCGCAAACTGAATAATAGCGGCAAAAAGTGTTGACACAGGCAAGGTCGGCTCATATTATGTGCGCCTCCTCAATGAGGCAAGTAGTTGAATATGTTGCGTCCCCTTCGTCTAGCGGCCTAGGACTCCGCCCTTTCACGGCGGCAACAGGGGTTCGAACCCCCTAGGGGACGCCAATTCGCTCAACCTATTTGCCTTATTTTGGAATACAAAAAATCTCCGCAAACTGTCAAAGTCTCCGGAGATTTTTTATATTACTCGTCTCAATTTTTTCCTGTCAGGTCTCGTGACCTCAATTAAGATGGCTTATCTATCTTCTTACCCGCGATTTCATTAGCGTCAGGGCCATGGGCTTTTTGATCGCGCATAATAAAGACGCCAAACCCTACAAAAAATGCCACCACCAGCAGCACAGTTACGATGCCAGCGATAACAACAGTGTCCAGATACATGGCAAATCTCCTAAATTCTCGTGTTTCGATCTGAACTCAGGTTACGACTTGCCGCATATCCTCGTGTTGATCTACATCAAGCCCTATAGTGGCTTAAAAAAATAAGCCGTTGCATGTATTCCAACTTTTATTTTTCTTCCTTTTAACCCCGACCAATACAAGACAACGCGAAACTTTGGCTGCTATAGTTCATTAAGACCTTTCGCTAGATTCTGACAACTTGCGGGCAACTTATCCCTGATATGACAACATTTTTTAGGCGCCTGAACCTGCTTCGTCAGCGCTCGCTGCTGTCTTTGCGTTTACTGGCCTGGGTCTTGATATTCAGCCTGGCATTTACATTCATCTCTTCTGCCATTCAACTTTACTCAGACTACCGCAAAGAGCTTACGCAAATCACAGCACGCATGCAGGCCGTTGAATCCAGCGACAGCTCAGGGCTGGCACGAAGCCTGTGGGCACTGGACCAGAAGCTTTTGCAAATTCAGCTGGAAGGCATTCTCAGCCTCCCGGACATTGTCCACTTACGGCTTGCGATTGAGCCCAGTTCTGAATTAGTGATTGGTGAAATCCCCCGCGACGTCGCCACCATTGTTCACAGCTTTGAGCTAGTTCATGTTGAGGGCGACGAGTTCAAGCTAGGGCGACTTACCATTACCGCTGACCTTGCGCGAGTAAATCAAGACATGAAAAGGCGTGTGGGCATTATTCTCGCCACTCAATTTTTACAAACGCTGTTTATTTCCATTCTTATTATCTGGATTTTCCGGTTTTTTGTTACCCGACATCTGACCACTATGGCGGATTACGCCAGGGAATTTTCAATTCATAATCTGAAACGCCCGCTAACGCTGAATCGACCTGATACGCCCGGCCGACGTCAAGACGAATTAGGCCAGGTAACTGACGCGATTAACCAAATGCGCGAGCGCCTGAATCAGGACATCGCCCGCCAAGAGCAAGATGCTCTGGAAATCCAGAAATTTTCTCAGGCCATTGAGCAAAGCCCGTCATCCGTCATCATTTGCGACCGTCAATGGCACATTGAATTTGTTAATCAAAAATTCAGCCAACTAACAGGTCACAGTCCCCTCTCCATCATCGGCAAACACCCGGGGTCACTGGGCAGCGATAACTCGGATAATCGGGAGGCCGAAAAACTGTGGAAGTCCATTCGCCTGCAGGTGCAGCGAGTGGGCGTCTGGCAGGGCGAAGTGACCAGCGCCCGGCGCAACGGCGAGCGCTTCTGGGAGCAGCTAATCGTAACGCCCATCAAGGATGCAAAAGCAGATACCACCGGATTTCTCATTCTGGGTGAAGACATCAGTATTCGGAAACGCTATGAGCGCCAACTGCTGCGCCAGGCCAATTACGATATCCTGACCGGACTGCCAAATCGCATGCTCGCACTCGATCGCCTAAAGCTCGCGCTGGCGCAAGCCCGGCGCGAAAGCACCGAAGTTGGAGTGATGTTTCTTGACCTCGACAACTTCAAGCATGTTAACGATACCCTCGGCCACGATGCCGGTGACACCCTGCTGATCGAAGCCGCCAGGCGCATTTCTAGCTGCCTGCGGGGCAGCAGCACAGTCGCTCGCCTGGGCGGCGATGAATTTTTGGTGATTCTGCCGGGGCTGCAAAGCGCCGAGGTGTCGTCTCAAGTAGCCGAACGCATACTCAAAACTTTCTCAATGCCCTATCAGTTAAACAGTCACGAGGTATACGTCACCACCAGCATCGGTATTGCGGCGTTCCCAGCAGATTCTGACAACAGCGGCGAGCTGATGCAGCACGCCGATGCGGCTATGTACCAAGCCAAACGAAAAGGCAAAAGCGACTACGTGCACTTTTCGCCAGAGATGAGCGAAATATCCCACGAACGCCTTCAGCTTGAATCCCGCCTAAGGCGCGCACTGCAACAAGAAGAATTCGAGTTATTTTACCAACCCATTGTAAACACCTCTAACGGCAACCTGCTGGCAGCAGAGGCCTTACTGCGCTGGAACAATCCGGAAATTGGCCAGGTCATGCCTGACCGCTTCATTCCGTTGGCCGAAGAGACCGGGCTTATAACGGCTATTGGTGAATGGGTCATTCAGCAGGCCTGCCAAAATGCTGTGACTTGGAAAAACCAACTGGGTCGCGATATTGGAATTTCGGTGAACGTTTCACCTCGACAGTTCCGCGCCGCAGGCTTTGTTACCTCTGTGATGAACGCATTGTCTACCAGCGGCCTGGCGGCCGAGTTTCTGGAACTGGAAATTACCGAGCGCCTCATTCTGGACAACTCGATTGAAACCGCCCAGATTTTACAAGAGCTCGACGAGCACGGCGTACGCCTGTCTGTAGACGACTTTGGCACCGGCTATTCCGCCCTCAGTTTCTTGAAAAGATTCCCGTTTGACACACTCAAAATTGATAAATCGTTTGTACAAGACGTTCTGAAAGACCCGGATGACGCAGTTCTTGTCAGTGCAATCATCAATATGGCACACAGCATGGGGCTCAGACTGATTGCAGAAGGCGTTGAAGAGGAAGAACAGGTCCAATTTCTGCAAGAGGCAGGTTGCGATTGCGCCCAAGGCTACTTTTACAGTCGACCACTACCCGCTATTGAATTCAGTCAGTGGTTGGATTCGTACACAAGCCATTAAAAAATCTGAAAAACTGGAAATCCAGAATTATGGAAAACACATTATTAGTGGTGAACTGCGGTAGCTCCTCGCTAAAAATTGCGCTTTTTGACAAAGATCGACAAAAGATTGCCTCGATGCTGGCAGGACGACTGAACACTCCTAATGCCCGCTTTCGCATTGGAAAGCAACGCGACGCCACCAAGCTGCCCCCCAACACCACGCACAAGGAAGCCCTGGCCGTACTGATGGATACAGCGCAGAAAAAGGGCCTGATGCCGAAACAACCAGCGGCTATTGGCCACCGGATTGTTCATGGTGGCGAAACCTTTCGCGAAGCGGTACTGATCAACGACGAGGTGCTGGCCGCTATACAGGCCTGTAATTTGCTAGCTCCACTGCACAACCCGGTTAACGTTGAAGGCATTATGGCAACCCGCGAGCTGTTTCCGTTGGTGCCACAGGTGGCGGTGTTTGATACAGCTTTCCACCAGACCCTGCCGGAACACGCATTCCATTACGCGCTGCCACAGAACTACTACCGTGACTGGGGCGTTCGCCGCTACGGCTTCCACGGCACAAGCCACGCTTACATGCTGCAACAGGCAGCTCTCCGCCTGGAGCAATCCACCGCTGTGACCTCCATTATTTCCGCGCATCTGGGCAACGGCTGCAGCATTACCGCCATACGCGATGGCAAAAGCGTTGATACCAGCATGGGCCTGACACCTCTAGAGGGTCTGGTAATGGGTACCCGAAGTGGGGACGTAGATCCCGGACTGTTTGATTACTTGCAGAGCAAAGGCGTGAGCGCCGAGCAACTGCACAACGAACTCAACCACAGCAGCGGTCTTCTGGGGCTGTCAGGGCAAACCAACGACATGCGCACCCTGAGCGACCTGGCGGACCAAGGTGATCCGTCAGCGCAACTGGCCATCGATGTGTTCTGCTTCCGCCTGGCCAAATATGTCGCAGCCATGATGGTATCGCTGAACCGGCTTGACGCCTTGGTGTTCACCGGTGGCATTGGCCAAAACAGCGCTCGTGTACGCCAGCAGACCGTCAATCAGCTGGGGCTGCTTGGCTTCGCCATTGATCAGCACAATAATGATGATAATGGCCTCAATCGTGGTGGCCGAATTGACTGTAAAGAGTCGCGATTCCCAATACTGGTGATTGCTACCGACGAAGAAAGGGTTATCGCTGGCGAAGCAGCACGCCTGGCTGAACTCAACTAACCGATTTGTACGACGCTAGCGGCGGAATTTTAACTATGGCAAAAAGTCTTTTTATTGCACCAACCTCTTCAGATTCCGGCCTGACGTCTGTGTGTCTGGGCCTGCTGAGGGCACTGGAGCGGGTAGGTGTCAGCGTTGGTTTTTATAAGCCGTTTTGCCAGGTGGTGCACCAAGCCGATGCAACCCACAATAAAGGCAAAGACTCTTCCGTCGAGTTTGTGCGCTCCCACAGCCATCTTCGACCGCCGACACCGATTACCCTGAAAGAAGCCCAGCACGCGCTCAATCACAACAAATCGGACTTGTTGCTTGAACGTGTCGTGGGCGAGTACCAGAAAGTGGCGTGCACGGTCGACGTGGTGATTATAGAGGGCCTGGAACCCGATCAGGATGGCACCTACATTACCCGCCTGAACGCCGAGGTCGCGCGGAACCTGGGTTCTGAAATCATTTTGCTAACGTCACCCAAAGGCTGTAACCCCATCGAGCTGGACGAACAACTTGGTTTTTCTGCACGACTGCTTTCGGGGCATAATGAAGCCGACGTTTTAGGCGTCATTCTTAACAAGATCGGTGCGCCAAAAGAACGAAAAATACCCGGTATGACAACCCTCACCGCGATACCGCCTGAAGATTACCGCAACAAATGCAACGTGTTTAGTAGCGGGCAGTATCGGTTGTTAGCCGAAATACCTTGGGAACCAAGCCTGTTGGCGCCAAGGGTTTCAGACATAGCGCGCGAACTGAAGGTAGACGTGCTGCACGAGGGCCAGATGCAGACCCGCAGGGTGCACCGTGTTTCTGTTTGCGCACGCACCATCAGCAATATGACCGAAATCCTCAAGTCTGGCACCCTTTTGGTGACTCCCGGAGACCGCGAAGATATCGTTGTGGCCGCCGCCGTAGCGGCCCTGAATGGCGTGCCCATGGCCGGGATTCTGCTCACTGGCGGTCTATTACCAGACCAAAGGGTTATCGAATTGTGTCGCCGGGCCATGGAAACCGGCATGCCGGTTCTTAGCACCACCACCAACACCTACGAAACTGCTCACATGCTGGCCGGCCTGTCGAGGTCTATCCCTATCGACGACCCGGAGCGGATTGACACTGCCATGAACCTGATCGCGCCTCGTATTGATACCGACTGGCTACAGGAACACCTTAAGGTGCCGCGCCAGACCCGTATGTCGCCACCGGCGTTTCGCCACCAGCTTTCTGAGCGCGCCCGTGCCGCCAACAAGCGCATTGTTTTACCGGAAGGCCACGAGCCGCGCACAGTGCAGGCAGCGATCATCTGCCATCAGCGCCAGCTTGCGCGCTGCGCGCTGATCGGCAGTGCCGCCGAGATACGCGCCGTAGCGGCTTCTCTGGGCATGGAGTTACCACCCGATCTGGAAATTATCGAGCCGTCTGAGGTGCGCAAGCGCTACGTGGCGCCTATGGTGGAATTGCGAAAACACAAAGGTACTTCAGCCGAAATGGCGGAAAGCATGCTCGAAGACAATGTGGTTTTAGGTACCATGATGGTCGCGTTAGACGAAGCCGACGGTCTGGTGTCCGGTGCTATCCACACCACCGCCAACACCGTGCGCCCTGCCCTACAGCTAATCAAGACTCACAACAACGCCAAAGTGGTGTCGTCGGTATTTTTCATGCTGTTACCGCAGCAGGTTGTGGTTTACGGAGACTGCGCCATAAATCCGGACCCCAACCCGGAGCAGCTGGCAGACATTGCCATCCAGAGCGCCCAATCAGCCGAAGCATTCGGCATTGAGCCGCGCGTGGCGATGATCAGTTACAGCACCGGCGAGTCTGGCAGCGGTCGGGATGTCGATAAGGTACGCGAAGCTACCCGGCTGGCGCGCGAAAGGCGCCCGGACCTGCTGATTGACGGCCCTCTGCAGTACGACGCCGCCGCCATTGCAAGCGTGGGCCTTAGCAAAGCACCCAATAGCCAGGTAGCCGGCCGCGCAACCGTGTTTGTGTTCCCTGACCTGAATACTGGCAACACGACGTACAAAGCAGTGCAGCGAAGCGCCAACGTGGTCAGCATTGGTCCTATGCTGCAGGGCCTAAATAAACCGGTGAATGACCTATCGCGGGGCGCACTGGTGGAGGACATCGTATTCACCATCGCCATAACCGCTGTTCAGGCCAAGCAGGTGGAAGACGCCAGCAAAACCTGACCTCGCCGGGTCAACGCCCATAAAAAAACCGGCCTGTTATTGTTCATAACGGGCCGGTTTTTTTGCTAGCGCTTTATACTATTCTAGCGCTCATCGCTTCAAACTCTTCTGACGCGCTTTTTTGGGCTTACCCCCGCCCTTCTTTTCATCGTTGTCTTTTTTAACTTTTTGCCGCGGCGTCATCCGGTCCACTTTATGGGCAAACGGGTTTTCACTGGAGCGAAATTCGAAACGGATTGGGGTGCCGGTTACCGCTAACACCTTGCGGAAGCTATTCTCCAGGTAGCGTTTGTAAGCACCGGGCAAAGAGTCTGTCTGATTGCCGTGTACTACAACCGTCGGCGGATTGGAGCCACCCTGGTGAGCGTAGCGCAGCTTAATACGACGGCCATGAACCATGGGTGGCTGGTGCTGGGCAATCGCATCTTCCAAAATCGTAGTCAGACGATTGGTAGGCCATTTTGCCATAGCCGATTCGTAGCAGGCGTTGACCGACTGGTACATCACACCCACTCCGGAACCGTGCAACGCCGAAATGTAATGCTTGTCGGCGTAGTCCAAAAAATCCAAACGCCGGCGAATCTGTTCCTTTACTTTGTCACGGTCTTCGCCGTTCATGCCATCCCATTTATTGATAGCAATCACCAACGAACGGCCGGCACTCAGCACGAAGCCCATAAGATGCATGTCTTGGTCGACCAACCCCTCGCGGGCGTCAATCACCAAAATCACAACGTGGGCGTCGTCTATGGCCTGCAAGGTTTTGATGATCGAGAACTTCTCTACCACCTCTCGCACATTTTTGCGCCGCCGCACCCCAGCCGTATCAATCAGGGTATATTCCTGCCCCAAGCGCTCGTAGGGAATATAAATGCTGTCGCGGGTGGTACCTGGCAAATCATAAACTACAACGCGCTCTTCACCGAGCATACGGTTTACAAGTGTCGATTTGCCCACGTTGGGGCGGCCCACGATACCGATGCGAATGCCGGGGTGATTATGCGCTCCGTCTATATCTGCATCTTCCTCCGGCGTCGGCAACAAAATTTCCAACATAGATCGAACGCCGCGATTGTGAGATGCGGCAATGCGAAATTGGGATTGAAAACCCAGTGCATAAAAATCGGATGCTACCAGGTTTGGATCCTGGCCATCGGTTTTGTTAATCACCAGGTGAGCCTGCGTACCCGATCGGCGCAGCTGATCAGCAAGTACCTGATCACCCGGCATTACACCAGCGCGACCATCCACAATAAACAGAACAATGTCGGCTTCTTCAACCGCCTGCAAAGACTGCTTGGCCATTGCGGCGTCAAGTCCGAGCTCGTCGCCCATCAAGCCACCGGTATCAATAACAATAAAGCGCTGATTTTCGTAATTGCCTTCACCGTATTTACGGTCGCGGGTCAGTCCCGGAAAATCGGCGACCAGTGCATCCCGCGAACGGGTCATCTGGTTAAACAGTGTGGACTTGCCCACGTTGGGGCGGCCCACTAGGGCAATTACTAGGTTCATAGTGTTTCACTACTCAAAAAAAATGTCATTCGCTACTCACAAAAGAAGTCGGCCCGGTTTAAAAGCCGGGCCGCGTGTCACGTCAGTTTTTCGATTGCAACCTGTAAGCGGCGAGTTTGCCGCCGTTGCCGAAGATCAGCAGATTACCATTACTCAGGCGCTGGGCCGGTACGCGGATACCGTCACCATCAAATTTCATCTGCCCTACTAGCTCACCACTTTCCTGGGACACCACGTGCAGGTAACCATCAAAGTCACCCACCACCAGGTAATCGTCGAAGGGCACTGGCTGGGTCAGCTGGCGCCAGGCCAGTTTATCTTGGGTCCACAGGCCACGGCGATCGGACCCACGCATAGCAACCAGGTCGCCGTTAGCAGACGCCAGAAAAATGTTGCCATTACTGACCATTGGCGAATACAGGCTAGAGGCTGCCTTACTCCAGATGTCATTGCCGGTGCGCAAATCAATCAGTGCCAGCTTGCCCTGATAGCCCACCGCCAGAATCGTGTTTTCCAGCACCAGAGGCTGGCTGGTGATATCGACCAAGCGCTCAAGCTCGGTACGGCCCTGGGGCGCACCTACCTCGTACTGCCACAGCGGCTGGCCAGATTCTGTAGACAGAGCCAACAGTTTGCCGTTGGCAAAGCCGCTTATTATAACGTCAGCACCTACCAGCGGCGCTGCTGCGGCACGAACCGACAAGGCCGGCACAACACTGTCATATTGCCAACGTTTTTCACCGTCAGAGGCATTGAATGCCAGCACGCGGCCGTCGGTGGTTTGCACAACCACCAGACTGCCATTAGACTGCGGTGCCGACAGAACTTCAGTCGGTAGTGACGCGCGCCAAAGCTCGCTGCCGTCTTCCCGCGACAGCGCCAGCAAATCGGCATCACGGCTCACCAGATACAATTGACTGGCATCGCCGCCAACACCGGCAAAAATCCGGTCTTTCACCGAATTTTCCCAAATCTGTTTGCCGGTTTCTGCGTTTAGGGCGAGCAACTCTCCGTCAGCCGATGCGGCGTACACAACGTCGCCGGCGTTCAGCGGTGCCAGGTACAAAAATTCGTCGTCATGGCCGTCACCCACCGTAACGTTCCAAACCCGCTCAAATGAAACCTGCTGATCAACATCAGGCAATTGGGCGGGCTGTTCAAACGTATCGTTGGCGCTGCAACCAATCATAAGAGTGGCTGTCATAAGCACTACAGCATTGGCGCGCAGTTGCCGGAAACATGCGCTTACCGTCACGCATCACCCCCGACACCCAGATCCGCCAGTTTGAGTTGCAGAACGCCATTGCGATTTTCTTCGCCCTGTTCGCGGGCCGCCAGGTAGGCATCACGTGCCCCTGCCTGATCGCCTTTCGCGAGCAAAATATCGCCGCGCAATTCGGCAAACCTGGCACCAAAAGCGTCACTGTCTTTGGCACCGTCAATGGTGGCCAACGCAGAATCATAATCTTCGAGAGCCATTTGAGCTTGCGCCAGCCGGCTGCGCACAACCAATGCCAGAGGCTGAGTCTCCACCGCTTTATCCAGTGCCCACTGCAAGGATTCAACAGCGCCTTCGGCGTCATTGTTCTGCATGAGCTGAACCCGAGCCAGCATTAAATTGGCGTAAACCGCGTAAGCGCTGTCGGCATGATCATCACGCAGCGTCTTAGCCACGAAAGCGATGGTGTCGGCGCTGGTTTCATCTTCGGTGCCAAAGGCGTTCATCAGAGTGACAAACTGGCTGGCGGCCTCGGTACGCTGCTCGGCCTGCTGGTTTTGCCACGCCTGCCAGCCGAACACAATCGCCAGGGCCGCACCAATACCAATCATCAGCGAACTACCGTTGTTTTTCCACCACTGCTTGATCGCTTCAACCTGTTCTTCATCTGTACGCAATTCGGCCATGATAACTCCTGTTATAAATTAGAAACGGCGCTTTTAAAGAATTAGTGCGACAACGCCTGCGCCAGAGCCTCGGCAATCTGCTGCCGAGGGAATTCTTGCTGGGGGTCGTCTGTACGCAAAGATTTAAGGCCGACACTCTGATTCTGAAGCTCGTTATCACCAAGAATGAGTGCATAACGGGCGCCGCTTCGATCGGCTTTTTTCATTTGGCTTTTAAAGCTGCCCGCACCGCAATGGCTAATAATGATGTAGCCCGGCAGCTGGTCCCGCAGTTCTTCAGCAAGAAGCAGCGCTGGCGAAACCGCCTGATCGCCCATGGCGGTAACGTACACATCGGCCTGATTGTTGACCGACTCGGGTATCAAATTAAGGGTTTCTAACAGTAGGATAAGACGCTCCACGCCCATGGCAAAACCAACGGCGACCGTGGGTTTGCCGCCCAACTGCTCTACCAGCCCATCATAGCGGCCACCGGCGCAAATTGTGCCTTGGGCGCCCAGGCTCTCTGTGATCCACTCAAATACTGTCTTACCGTAGTAGTCCAGGCCGCGAACCAGCGCCGGATTCACCGTGTACTCGATCCCGGCGGCATCCAACAACTGCTTCAAGCGTTCAAAATGGTCGCGAGATTCGTCGTCAAGCCAGGCGTCTAGTTTTGGTGCCTGCTCCAGAACCTTACGGGTAGCCACGCTTTTGCTGTCCAGAATCCGTAAAGGGTTGCTTTCAAGCCGGCGCTGACTGTCTTCATCGAGCTCGGCTTTGAATTGCTGCAGGTAGGCAACCAACGCCTCACGATAGTTTCGGCGAGCTTCAGCGGTGCCAATCGAGTTGATTTCGAGACGCGCATGGTCAGCCAAACCAAACGTTTTCCATAAGCGCGCTGTCAGAATAAGAAGTTCTGCGTCTATGTCTGGCCCAGCCATACCGAAACATTCAACACCTACCTGGTGAAACTGGCGGTAACGCCCTTTCTGCGGGCGCTCGTAACGAAACATCTGGCCGGTGTACCACATCCGCCGAGTTTGGTTGAACAGCAGGCCGTGCTGTTCGGCCGCACGCACGCAACCAGCAGTACCTTCAGGCCGCAGAGTCAGGCTGTCGCCGTTACGGTCGTCAAAGGTGTACATTTCTTTTTCAACAATGTCGGTCACTTCACCGATAGAGCGCTTGAACAGGTCGGTCTGTTCCACAATCGGCATACGGATTTCCTGGTACCCGTATTGCCCCAACACCTTGCGCACCGTTGCTTCGACATATTGCCAGACTGGAGTCTGTTCGGGCAGGATATCGTTCATCCCGCGAATTGCCTGAATCTTAGCCAAGTTGAACCCTTAAACGTCTCTGTGGTTTGTGCAATGGCGCTGCGCCAATGCATTGTCTACCTGTTGTGGCTGTTGTCATCGATACGTGTTGTCGATCGCTGTAACGGTCTTCGTTGCCTATCATTCAGAGGAACGGGCAAAAATAGCTTTTTCGGCTTCTTGACGGCGAGCGATTTCTTTGCGAATCAGACGCTCAAGATCGTCGGTTAAATTTGCGTTGTCCAATTTCTGATGAGGCTTACCATTCATATAAAACAGGTTTTTCGGGCTGCCACCGGTCAAACCAATATCGGCCTCTTTGGCTTCGCCTGGGCCGTTCACGATACAACCAATAACGGCCACATCCAGAGCCTCCTTCACGTCTTCCAAACGCACTTCCAGATCGTTCATGGTCTTGATAACATCGAAATTCTGCCGCGAACAACTGGGGCAGGCAATAAAGTTAATGCCGCGGGAGCGCAAGCGCAAACTTTTGAGTATGTCGTAGCCAACCTTAATTTCCTGCACAGGATCTGCTGCTAGCGATACACGGATAGTGTCGCCAATACCATCCATCAACAATAGACCAAGCCCGATAGACGACTTCACAGTACCGGAACGGAAACCGCCGGCTTCGGTGATGCCTAGGTGCAAAGGCTGGTCAATCTGCGTGGCAATCTTGCGATAGGCTTCTACCGTCATAAACACTTCAGACGCTTTGAGGCTGACCTTAAAATTTTGGAAGTCGTGGCGGTCAAGAATATCGACATTGCGCATGGCAGATTCCACCAGTGCGTCTGCATTAGGCTCGCCGTACTTACGCTGCAGGTCTTTACTTAGCGAGCCTGCGTTAACGCCGATCCGAATTGGAATATTGCGGTCGCGGCAGGCACTGATGACCGCACTGATGCGGTCTTCCCGACCAATGTTACCCGGGTTGATGCGTATGCAGTCAACGCCCAGTTCTGCCACCCGTAACGCGATCTTGTAATCGAAATGAATATCGGCAACCAGCGGAACACCCGCGCGGGCACGAATACGGCCAAACGCTTCTGCGGCTTCCATTGACGGCACAGACACGCGGACAATATCGGCACCGGCGTCTTGAAGGGCCTGTATCTGCCCCAGCGTTGCTTCCACGTCGCAGGTTTCAGTGTTGGTCATACTCTGGACGGCAATCGGTGCGTCGCCACCCACTGGCACGTTGCCCACCATAATCTGGCGGGATTTACGTCTTTTAATCGGAGATTCGTGCTTCATTTGGGAGAACCCATCTGTGAAAACCAAAAGTATCGGCGTTTACGTTGAGCTATTAATTCAAAGCCAAAACAAACTCGGCGCGATTACCAATAATACCTTTACTGCCAAGATCGACCGAGGCGCCTTCAAAGCGCATGATCCCTATCGCATTAGCGGCACCAATCACCAGGCGAATGTCAGTTTCGCTGCGCAAATCAATGCGGTCGCTCTGGCGTTTCAGACCGCTGGCCAGGCTTCTGCCGTAAGAATCTCGAATCTGAACCCAGCAATCATCAATAAATTCAATTTCCAACCGGCCCCGGTTATCGGCAACTTGGGGTGCCTCTTCTGCATCTAACGTCAAAATATCATTGTCGACGATAGCAGCCAAATTTCCTACTGTTTGCGCTGGCGAAGACCCCAAGCCGTCAGCTGGAGCCTCGCCGTCAGAAAAAGTTCCTGTGCCTGCCCCTATAAGCGGTTCTAGCGCACCCTCTGCGTTCGCGGGCGAAGCCGACACATCGCCATCATTCGTTTCGTTTGGCAGAAAATCATCTGGCGTAGATTGTGTTGTTGAGTCATCATCGATGCTACTTACGGCACCGTTTAAACCACTTTCTAAAACATTCTGTTGTGCTGTGTCACCGGTGAATGCGCCGGCACCCGGCAAATTCGCCAACTGCGAAGGACTGTAAATAAACGCAAATATCAAAAAGCCCAATACTGCCAGCGCGACCAGCCAAAATGCGGTTTTGGCTACACGGCGTTTTTTGCACCGCCGGCGTTCTATATCAATCAACGGATTTGCAGCTTTGGCCTGTGCCTGCTCCTCGCGCATTGGCTCCAGCTCTCGGTCAAGGTCGGCAATCAGGGCGTTACCATCCAAGCCTATTTGGCGAGCATAGGCACGTATGTAGCCTTTCAGAAAGAGCTCTGTATCAATCAGCTCATATTTGCCATTTTCGATGGCCTGGATAATGGCCGGGCGAAGATACTGGGCTTCGGCCACTTCAACCACACTCAGCCCTTTTGCCTCGCGGGCTTTTTTTAACTGCGGGCCCACCGGCCGATTGCCAGGAGCAGCTTGATTCTCTTCATTGACCATTAGACATCAGTACCTTGTATTGCCGGAGTTCTGCTGATTCGGGGAAATTGTTCCGCAACATTAACGCCAAACTGGCCTCTTGGTCGCGTTTGTCCAGTAGGCGGGCAATGCGAACTCCCACCAACAGGCTTTCAGATGAGTGCTGCAAGCGATCGCTGCGCTGCATTATAGTTAGCAGCCGACTGTAATAGAAGTCGGCTGATTTCACATCACCGGTTTCTAGCAGCACTCGGGACAACGCCAGCAACGTTTTGGGATCGCTGCGTGTCAACTCGGTCGCACGGCGATAGCTGCTAACCGCAGATGACAAATCACCCAACTGCTCCTGAGTCATTCCCAGGTTAAAAAAAACGGAGCCTCGATCCTGATAACCGGTGTCGCCAGAGGCCTTGGCAAACTGATCACGGGCCTCTTCCATTCTGCCTTGGCCATACAAAAACGCGCCATAATAAACGTTGGCGCGGGTATTTTTTGAATCGGCAGAGATCGAGCGCCTGAAATTGCTTTCAGCCAGTTCGGGTTCACCCTCGCTGGCAAAAACAAGGCCTTTTGCGGCTAACGCCGGCGAATTCTTCGAATCAATTTCCAGAGCCCGTTCCAAATGATGACGGGCTCGCTCAAAATTTCCTTGACCGATGTACGCTGATGCTAACTGAACGTAATCTGCCAACGCTTTTTGGCGATCTGCTTCGCGGGCAAAGCGGCTGTCTGTGGTCGTCACACAGCCCGATAACATCGCTGCCACCAGCATCAGCAACATCATAAAACGGGCACTGACAAACTGATTTACCATCGCTGTGAACTCATCCTGAAGCTGCTACTGGAGAAAGCCCGCCGCATCCACAGCCGGGTATTTACGCTGAAACCTGCTGCACCGCAATATAGCGAGCGCTGCGGCGAGTTCGGTCTTCTACCTTACCCACCAGTTGCCCACAAGCAGCGTCTATGTCATCGCCACGGGGCATACGTACGGTCGCAATGTACCCTGCCTCGTTCAACACCGTCTGGAACCGTCGGGTGGCATTCATGCTCGGGCGTTCATAGCCACTTTCCGGGAACGGATTGAATGGTATCAAATTGATCTTACATGGCAAGCCACGCAGAACCTCAGCCAGTTCTCGCGCTTGATCGACATGATCGTTCACACCAGCCATCAAAGTGTATTCAATCGTAGCCTTACGCTTGTCTGGCAGACGGCTTAAGTAGCGGCGGGTAGCGGCCAGCAACTCTGCTATTGGATACTTTTTATTTATAGGAACTAACTGGTTACGGAGTTCATCATTTGCGGCGTGCAAAGAAATAGCCAATGAAACATCGGTAACCTCACCCAGTTTGTCGATCGCTGGAACCACACCCGACGTGCTTAATGTTACCCGGCGTTTGGAAATGCCGTAGGCCAAGTCTTCCATCATCAGATTCATGGCGTCTACGACGTTGTCGAAGTTCAACAAAGGCTCGCCCATACCCATCATTACCACGTTGGTAATCGGACGATCTGGGCCCGGAGCATATGGCATGAACGTTTTACGCGCAGCCCACACCTGCCCAATAATCTCGGCAGAGGTCAGGTTACGGTTAAAGCCTCTCTTACCCGTTGAACAAAAACTGCAATCCAGACTGCAACCAATCTGTGATGACACGCACAGGGTGCCACGTTCACCGTCAGGTATCAGCACGGTTTCTATGTTGTTGCCGTTGTCCATGCGCATCACCCATTTACGGGTGCCGTCTTTGGCCAATTCGTCGTAGACCACCTCCGGGCCACGTACTTCGGCAATCAGCTTGAGCTTGTCCCGCAGGGGCTTGCTCATATTGGTCATTTCATCGAAGTCACCCACACCACGCTGGTGAATCCACTGCAGCACCTGAGTAGCGCGAAAACGTTTTTCCCCCAGGGACTCAAAATAAGCCTCAAGCTTGGCTTTGGGCATTCCCAGAAGATTTGTTTTTTCAGCGGGTGCTGTCATTATATAACCTCAATCAAATAACCATTCCGGGTGCAGCAACGCTGCCCCCGGTGAACAAAATCAGCCGCGCGGGCAGATCTCGTTATCATTGAAAAAATAAGCAATTTCGCGCTCTGCGGAAGCCGCCGAGTCCGAGCCATGGACCGCGTTAGCATCAATAGACGATGCAAAGTCGGCGCGAATGGTGCCAGCTTCCGCTTCTTTCGGATTAGTAGCACCCATCAGATCACGGTTTGTCAAAATGGCGCCTTCACCTTCCAAAGCCTGAACAACCACTGGACCAGACGTCATAAATGCAACTAGATCGTTAAAGAACGGACGCTCTTTGTGCTCGGCATAAAAGCCTTCAGCCTGGTCCTGGCTCAGGTGCATCATTTTTGCTGCAACAACATGCAGTTCCGCTTTTTCAAAACGGCTGATGATTTTGCCGATTACATTTTTTGCAACGGCATCAGGCTTGATGATCGACAGCGTGCGTTCATTTGCCATGGTGATTCTCCATTAGAGGTTAGATAAAAAAACGAGCCTGCGATTATACGCAGTCCCGGGGCCGGTGCCTACCGCGCAGACCGCAGCCGGCCAACAACATCAATAATTTGTGCCGCCGCAAAGTCGACTTCTTCGCCGCTGGTGTAACGGCCAAATGAAAACCGCAGCGCACGATGAGCCTGCTTGTCGTCTAGCCCGATCCCCCGCAAGACATAAGACGGATCGAGTGTCGCCGATGAACAGGCTGAACCGGAAGACACTGCCAATTCACGCAGGCCCAGCATCAGGGTTTCTGCGTCAACGCCCGAGAACGACAAATTGATAATGCCGGGCACTCGCAGTTTGGTGTCATCATTGGTTTCACGGCCGTTGAAACCGGTATCGAGACTCCCGTTTAGAGAAACCCCTGCAAGCTCTGCCAGCGCCCCAAGAAAACGTCCACGCAGCTGTTCCAGCCTGGCACTGTCGGCAGAAAGGCTGTCTGCTGCCAACTCAAACGCTTTACCCATACCCACAATCTGATGCGTCGGCAGGGTGCCAGAGCGCATGCCGCGCTCATGACCGCCACCGTGAATCTGCGCTTGAATACGCACGTCCGGAGAGCGTCGCACGTAAAGCGCGCCTATCCCTTTGGGGCCATAAACCTTATGCGCCGACAGTGACAGCAAGTCGGCGTTCAAGGCCTTTACATCCACCGGTATTTTCCCGGGGGCCTGGGCTGCATCAACATGAAAAAGCACGCCGCGGCCGCGCAGTTGGGCGCCGATGGCAGCAATGTCACTAATAACGCCCAATTCGTTGTTCACCAACATCAGGCTCACAAGCACGGTCTGTGGCGTCAGCGCCTCAACCACTTGTCCGACGTGAATGCGGCCACAGGCATCAGGCTTTAGCCAAGTAACCTTTACGCCCTGCTCCTGCAGCCAGCTACAGGTATCCAGAACGGCTTTGTGTTCGATCATGGAAGTAATAATGTGGGCAGCATCGTGTCCGGCCACTGCGCCTTGAATCGCCAGATTGTCAGACTCGGTCGCGCCAGATGTCCACACGATCTCGCGGGGGTCGGCGTTAATCAACGTTGCCACCTGGCGGCGTGCAGTTTCCACCGCCGCTTCGGCCTGCCAGCCATAACCATGGGTACGCGAGGCAGGGTTACCAAAGGCGCCATCCAGTGTCAGGTAGCGCATCATTTCTGCGGCTACGGCAAAATCTGCGGGCGTAGTGGCCGCATAATCGAGGTAAACGGGTTTCTTCATGGTGCTAAAACCAGACTTAAACCGGCGCCTGTTCGCTTAGCAGCCGGGTGTTGATCGTTTCAAAACCCGCAGCGCTCTGACGCAGATTTTGGCGGTCCGCTACTTGGCGGATTTCACGTTTTTTCATCAGGTCGTTCAAGCTAATGTTATCCAGAAACTGATGAATCTGCTCGCTGAGGTCAGACCAAAGGTGATGAGTCAGGCATTTCTCGCCACTCTGACAATCGCCCTTGTTGCCACAGCGTGTGGTATCAAGAGACTCGCTGACCGCTTCTACCACTTCTGATATAAAAATGGCATCGGCGCCGCGACTCAAGCGATAACCACCACCCGGGCCGCGAATACTGGCCACCAAGTGCCTGCGCCGCAGCCGCGAAAATAACTGTTCCAGGTACGACAGGGAGATTTCCTGGCGGGTTGATATCTCCGCAAGTGTAACCGGCCCATGATCACCGTGCAGTGCAAGGTCTAGCATAGCGGTTACCGCATACCGACCCTTTGTAGTCAACTTCATAAACTCCGCCCCGCGATGGGAATTGACCTCGATTCGCAAACACGAGTATGAATTGACCTACTAATTCAGTCAAGTATTCAGCCGCTATCCTTGGTGGGCTCGCTTGCGTTTTTTTTGGTGCCCTCTTCGGCACTCTCTTCGGCACTCTCTTCGGCGCTCTCTTCGGCACTCTTTTTAGCGCTCTCGTGTGCGCTGACTATACTATCGGCTTTGACGTTCGATTCGACCGCCGCCGCTGCAACCGCTTTTGTGTCTTCGAAGGTTTTTTTGCGCGAGGCGTCGCTGTCTGCATCGCGTAGGCAATCAAAATCATCCTCTGACAACACCGGCAAGTCTCCGTTCGGATAATCAACGCTTACCTTGCGCAGGGCTTTGCACATTATTTCCATGCGATCATCTACCGCGTGCATGTGATCAAGCAGCGAACGCATTGCCCGCGCCAGTGGGTCTGGCATTTCTTCGGTAACGCCATAAGCGTCAAAGCCCATGCGTTCTTCCATTTCCCGCCGCCGCGAGCTTCGCTCGTCTTTATCTTTTTCAATCACGCGGCCCGGTATTCCAACAACGGTTGCGCCAGCTGGCACCGCTTTTGTGACCACGGAGTTGGAACCCACTTTGGCACCAGCGCCTACTTCAAAGGGCCCTAATATTTTGGCTCCGGCGCCTACAACCACCCCGTCACCAATGGTGGGATGGCGCTTGCCCTTGTTCCAACTGGTGCCGCCCAAGGTAACGCCCTGATACAGCGTAACATCGTCACCAATAATCGTGGTTTCACCAATAACCACGCCCATACCGTGGTCGATAAAAAAGCGCCGACCAATGGTGGCACCGGGATGAATCTCAATACCCGTGAACCAACGCGTAAGCGTAGAAAGGGTACGACCCAGCCACTTCAAGCCCACCCCCCATAACCAGTGTGCCACCCGATGCAGCAAAAGTGCGTGCAGGCCGGGATAGTTGGTCAGAACTTCAAAAGTATTACGCGCAGCGGGGTCGCGGTGGAACACACTGCTGATATCTTCTCTTAGACGTCTAAACATGACTTTTGCCTTGATCCTGCTCCGGCGCTTGCGGCCCGGTATCGGAGGTTGATTGCTCGACACCCGAGGCGCCTGCTGTTTTTTGAACAGCCGACAAAACACCTCTTAGGATATTAACTTCCATCTGGTCCAATTTCGCCCGCTGGAACAACCTGCGCAGACGCGCCATCAGTTGGCGTGGCTTGTCCCGACGATGAAAATCGATTTCTTCGAGTACTTGCTGTAAATGGCCAAAAAAGCCTTCGACATCGCCAACGCTGGCAGGAGCAACATCCCACCCGGCGTCACCAGGCTGCGCAATCGGTTCTAAGTAGGGCCGCCTGGCATCTGTTTCAAGGCCCTTCAGATAATTCATACGCAGCTCATAACACATCACTTGAACCGCCATCGCCAGATTCAATGAGCTGTAATCCGGATTGGACGGAATATGAATATGATAGTGGCAACGTTGCAGTTCATCGTTGCTCAGCCCATGATTCTCTCGGCCGAACACCAGCGCCACTGTGCCTTGGCCGCAATGACTGGCTGCCGCAGTTGCGGCCTGATCTGGCGGCATCACTGGCCAGGGTACCTTGCGCCCGCGGGCGCTGGTGCCCATCACCAACACGCAATCTGCCAGTGCTTCATCAAGGCTACCCACCACGGTTGCAGTGTCCAGAACATCCGATGCTCCGGCGGCTCGAGCGTACGAAGTTTCGTCAGGGAACGATCGCGGGTTTACCATCCACAAATTTCCCAACCCCATATTTTTCATGGCTCGCGCTACCGCACCAATGTTGCCAGAGTGGGAGGTTTCCACCAGAACAATACGAATTCGGTCATTGTAGGTGTCGGGTGAGCCCAGCGGGCGCGACGGTTTGTGCATGGTAACGGCCTGTCAGCAAAATTAGGCGGCAATAATAACAGATAAATCACGAAAGCCGGCGGGCAACCCGCGAGTCAAATGGCTATTATCCGTGCTTGTGCGGAGTCTAAAAACAGACAAAGCGCGCATCGACTGCTATGATACGCGGCCTTCATACACCCGGATAATGATTACTCAGATGCAACCAGCGATTAAAATGGCCCTGCGCGTTGCGCGCCAGGGATCGGACTACCTGAAAGCACATTTCGAGCGCCAGGAACCCAGCGACAAAGACAACAGCGAGCGTGAGCGTCAGCTGGATCGCGTCGAAAAGGCCATTTACGATAATTTCGTAGAGCAGCTCGAAAAAGCTTATAAAGACCACAACATTGCTCCCCTGAACGCAGCGGATGCTGGCACCTATGACAAAAGCTGGCACATCTTTCCGGTTCTGGGTCGCGACAATTTTCTGCGAGGTATTCCGGAATTTGTTCTAGCACTGGCCCAGAAAAAAAACAACCGAATAGAGAGTCTACTGATTGTTAACCCAATCACTGGCGAAGAATACGCGGCCAGCCGCGGCCACGGTGCCGCACTGAACAGCCGCCGGGTGCGAGTATCAGAAGTGCGCCAGCTAACCAGCGCGGCTCTGGCTACTAACGTTCTGGATCAGGCCCGCAAAGACGACAACCCTCAGCTTTGGGGCGAAATAGCCACCGTTCTGGCGACCAACTCACGCATTTTCCGTACATCCGGATGTGTGGTACTGGACATCGCACGGGTATCGGCCGGCCATCTTGACGCAGTGATTGCCTTTCGTCCTGAAGGCGCCGACCTAGACCTGGGCGTTGCCTTGGCCATGGAATCGGGCGCCCTGACCGGGGACTTCTCTGGCAACCCATCAGCCAGTAACGCAAAGCAGCTGATTGTGGCTAACCCCAAGCTGTTTCGTGAATTGCTGAAGGAACTGCATCCGTTCCGTGGCCGCTTGCCCCGCTAAAGCACACTTGCCCTACTAGCAACTAGCAAGGCAGGCACAAAAAAACCGCCAATCCCGAGAGACTGGCGGTTTTTTTGTGGTTACGAAACCGCTGCCAATAAAATAGCAGGGCTTCCCAACAGGGCCCTTTCAAAAGAGCTACATACGGTTCAACCATTCCGGCGGCTGCTCGTCTTCATCCTGGCCGACCACACCTTCCTTCACCGGCAGGATCAGATCTTCACGGCACACGCCGAGCGCAATCAGCAAGTTCGCCGATACGTAAATAGAGGAATAGGTACCCACCACTACGCCGATGATCAACGCCAGGGCGAATTTATTAATCGCCTCACCGCCGAACACGTAAAGCGCAATCAGCACCACCAGCGTGGTACCGGAGGTATTAATGGTACGGCTGATGGTCTGGTGAATGGAGGTGTTGATCACCTCCCATGAGTCCCCTACCCGCATGGTGCGGAAGTTTTCCCGGATACGGTCCGCCACCACAATAGTGTCGTTTAGAGAGTAGCCGATGATGGCTAACAGGGCGGCCAGAACTGTAAGATCAAAGGTCCACTGAAATAGCGAAAAAACACCCAGTACAATGATAACGTCGTGAGCCAGAGGCAGCACGGCAGCAATACCGAATTTGAACTGAAAGCGCATGCCGACGTAAACCAGCACCACCAGCAAGGCAATCAGCATGCCCAAACCGCTGTCTTCTTTCAGCTCTTCGCCTACCTGGGAGCCTATAAACTCCGAACTGATCAGCTTCAGCTCCGCTCCGCCGGCGGTTAAGGTGCTGGTGATCTCTTGGGCCAGCATGTCGTTAGCAGACTCAGACAACCGCACCAAGACCGTTTTATCAGAACCGAAATTCTGCACTACAAATTGGTCATAGCCGGCATCACTCAACGCTGTGCGTATCCCAGCAAGCGCTGGCGCTTGCTCGTATTCAAATTCCACCGACGTGCCGCCGGTGAAATCCATGCCGAAGTTCAGCCCGCGAATCGCCAACAGACCGATAGCGAGCACCAATAGAGTAATCGAGAGTATCGTAGCAATCTTCCGAAAACCCATAAAATCAAACGGTTTTTCCTGAGCGTCATGCATTAGCCTGCTTCCCTCCGATCGAAAGTTTTTCGACCCTGCGGCCACCATAAACCACATTGACGATACTGCGGCTGACCACCAGGCCAGAGAACATCGATGTCATAATGCCCAAGCTTAAGGTAATCGCAAAACCCTTCACCGGACCGGAACCCATGGCAAACAAAATGAGCGCCACCAATAAGGTTGTGATGTTAGCATCAAAAATGGAGACAAAAGCCCGCGAGTAACCGGCATTTATAGCCAGCTGCGGCGCGGTGCCGGCTTTAAGCTCTTCCCTTATGCGTTCAAATATGAGGACGTTGGCGTCTACTGCCATACCCACCGTTAAAACGATGCCAGCGATACCCGGCAGTGTCAGCGTGGCCGACAGAATCGACATGCAGGCAATAAGTAGCATCAGGTTCAAGGTTAGCGATACGTTGGCAATAAGCCCGAAACCGCGGTAGTAAAGCGCCATATAAATCAGCACCAGCACAAAGCCCAACAATACCGACATCATACCGGCGTCGATATTTTTCTGACCCAGGCTAGGGCCAATGGTTCGTTCCTGTACAAAGTACATGGGCGCAGCCAGCGCACCGGCGCGCAGCAGCAGTGCCAGCTCCGACGCTTCCGGAATCGAGTCCAGACCGGTTATACGGAAACTTGCACCCAGTGCAGACTGCACCGTAGCCAGGCTAATGATGCCTTTATCCACTACCCGTTTTTCTTCGGTGACCACTTCGCCGTCAACCATACGGTCTTCGGTTTCGGTGCGGAACTCAATAAACAGAACCGCCATACGCCGGCCAACAGCGTTGCGAGTGGCGCGGTTCATCAAATCGCCGCCTACAGAATCCATAGTAATGCTGACTTGTGGCTGGCCATTTTCATCGAATTGTTGCTGGGCGTTGGCCACGTTATTACCCGTGGCAATGAGCTCACGCTCCAGGCGTGCAGTACGTTGGGGCGTATCGCGAAAACCGAAGTTTTCTATGCTGCTGGCTGGCGTGTCTGGCCGCGCTTCCATCCGGAATTCCAGATTTGCGGTTGCACCCAGAACGCGTTTGGCTTGCGCGGTATCTTGAACACCCGGCAATTCAACGATGATACGACTGGTGCCCTGGCGCTGAACCAGCGGCTCTGCCACACCCAGTTCGTTCACACGGTTACGGATGGTGGTCAGGTTCTGCTCAAGGGCGTATTCCTGAATGGATCGTACTTCGGCTTCGGACAGGGTCAACGCAATAAGGCGCTCGTCGCCACGGGTGCGCTCATCCATCAAAAACTGAAGGTACTGACGGCGAATCAGGGTGAAGGCCTCGGCGCGGGATTCGTCATCGCGAAAGCTGAGAATAATTTCCTGCCCGTCTTCCAGGGCCCCCTCTAACTCACCGCCACGGTAGCGAATGCGCTCTTCACGCAGTTCACGTTTAATCTGCCCGGCTAAAGCTTCCAGACGCTGACTAACCGCAGTTTCCATATCCACTTCCAACAGAAAGTGGACGCCGCCGCGCAAATCCAGGCCCAACTTCATTGGACCGGCACCCAGACTGCGCAACCAGCCCGGAGTAGAAGCGGCCATATTCAGCGCGACCAAATAGTCGTTACCCAATACCGCTTGCACTGCAGGGCGGGCCTGAAGCTGATCTTCGCCGCTGGTTACCCGAATAAGCGCATCACGATCCTGCAAACTGCTACTTTTTACCTCAATACCCTGGGACTCCAGAGCCTGCACTGCACGTTCCAGAACGAGTGCGTCAACTTCGGTACTGCTGCGAGCACCGGTAACCTGAACGGCAAAATCATCTGGGAACAGGTTGGGGAGTGCATAGACAAAACCGATTGCGAGGGCAACCAGAATAATGAGGTTTTTCCAGAGTGGATACTTGTTAAGCATGGGGTTCCTATAAGCCGGGCTGGCGCCGACCGTGGTGTTTCAGCCAGATAGAACCAGCCTGGCTAAAAAGCCCGGCTGAACGTCCGTTGGCGAGGCTCAGATGTCTTTCAACGAGCCTTTTGGCAAAGCACCGGAAACCGCTACTTTTTGGATACGAACTGAGACATTGTCGGCCACTTCCAGAACAATAAAGTCATCAGACACTTTGGTGATCTTGCCAACCATACCGCCAGAAGTAACCACTTCGTCGCCTTTGTTCAGGCCAGACATCAGTGACTTGTGCTCTTTGGCGCGTTTAGACTGCGGACGCCAGATTAGGAAGTAAAAAATCAGAATAAAGCCGGCAAAAAAGATAACTTGCCCTATAACACCCATACTACCGCCAGCCGCGTCCTGCGCCATTGCAAGCGTGGGAGCCAGTGCCAGCAGTGCGGCAACAAGTAATTTGATCGATTTCATGTATTTTCTCCGTTAATTGAATAAAAAGGTGTGAATAATAGGTTCAGGCGCCGCTAAGCTCGGGCGCCGTTGCACCGCGCAAGGCGTAGAATCCGGTTACAAAGTCGCACAATGTACCTGCTTCAATGGCCCCACGCAATCCACTCATCAGGTTCTGATAATAGCGTAAATTGTGAATGGTGTTCAGCTGCGACGCGAGCATTTCTCCACACTTATCGAGATGATGCAGATAACTTCTGGAAAAGTTCTGGCAGGTATAACAATCACAACTGTCATCCAGCGGCGCCGTGTCGTGGCGGTTTTTGGCGTTGCGAATCTTAACAGTGCCGGTAGCGGTAAAGAGATACCCGTTACGGGCGTTGCGGGTAGGCATTACGCAGTCAAACATATCCACACCGCGACGCACTGCTTCTACTATATCCTCAGGGCGGCCTACACCCATCAGGTAACGGGGCTTATCCGCCGGCATTTTTGGCGGCAAGTCGTCCAGAATGCGAATCATGTCCTCTTTAGGCTCGCCCACCGACAGCCCACCAATGGCATAACCGTCAAAACCGATGTTGGTCAGACCGTCCAGCGACTGCTGGCGCAGGCCTTCGTACATCCCGCCCTGCACAATGCCAAACAACGCTGCCGGATTCCCCTCATGGGCATTCTTACTGCGGGCTGCCCAGCGCAACGACAACTCCATCGAATCTTTGGCTTCTTTCTCGGTAGCTGGATAAGGCGTGCATTCGTCAAAGATCATCACGATGTCAGAACCCAAGTCGCGCTGCACCTGCATCGCAATTTCTGGGTTCAACTCCACCTGCGAGCCATCCACCGGCGAGCGGAAAATCACGCCTTGCTCAGTAATTTTACTGGTTTCGCCCAAACTAAACACCTGAAATCCGCCAGAGTCAGTCAAAATCGGCCCTTGCCACTGGGTAAAATCGTGTAGGTCGCCGTGGGCTTTGATCACTTCAGTACCCGGGCGCAGCATCAGGTGAAAGGTATTACCCAAAATGATGTGGGCACCAATTTCCTTGATGTCACGGGGCAACATGCCTTTCACTGTGCCATAAGTGCCAACGGGCATAAATGCCGGCGTTTCCACCACACCGCGGGGAAAGGTCAGGCGACCAAGACGCGCACGGCCGTCTTCACCCAGTTTTTCAAATCTCATAAAACAGGTGTCAGTCACCGGGTTTCTCCGCGAAATTCTTGTGTTTCGGGGCCGCCCTGCGGCTCCGTTGCAGAATGCTGCAGCATGCCACGGCTGGGCACTTGCCCGGTAATAAACATGGCGTCGCCATAGCTGAAAAAGCGATAGCCTTCGCGCACGGCTTCTTTGTAAGCGCCCATCACGTGTTCGTAACCGGCAAAGGCACTGACCAGCATGATCAGCGTAGATTCGGGTAAATGGAAATTAGTAATCAGTGCGTCTACGGCTTGGAAGTTGTAACCGGGGTAAATAAATATGTCCGTGTCGCCGGTAAACGGGCGCAGGTCACCGTGACGACTGGCCGATTCCAACGAGCGCACTGAAGTGGTGCCCACGGCAATCACTCGGCCGCCACGGGCGCGGGTACGGGCCACTGCATCTACCGTGTCCTGACGCACATGCATCAGTTCATGATGCATTACGTGATCTTCCAGTTTGTCTACCCGCACCGGCTGAAAGGTTCCGGCACCAATATGAAGGGTCACAAAGGTAGAGTCTACGCCCATCGCTGCGAGCTTCTGCAGCAGCGCTTCATCAAAATGAAGGCCCGCGGTTGGCGCGGCAACCGCGCCTGCCTCACGGGCATAAACGGTTTGATAGCGCTCTCGGTCAGACGCCTCATCCGCGCGGTCAATATAAGGTGGTAGGGGCATATGGCCCAGTCGATCAAGAATATCCAGCAATGACTCGCTGCCATCGGCCTGCAATTCGAACAATGCATCGGCGCGGGCGATAACGTTCAGCGCAGTTCCGTCTTCCAACAATACCTGCTGTCCAGGCTTGGGAGATTTTGACGCGCGCACGTGCGCCAGCATCTGCTGATCGCCGGTGATGCGCTCCACCAGAATTTCTACCGCGCCGCCGCTTTGTTTTTTTCCGAACAGGCGCGCAGGAATCACCTTGGTGTTGTTGAACACCAGCAAATCACCAGGCTGCAGGAAATCGGGTAGATCTGTGAAGCGGCGATGATTTATATCGCCAGACAGACCATCAAGGCAAAATAGACGGGAAGCAGAGCGTTCACTCAACGGATAGCGGGCAATCAGCTCATCCGGTAAGTCAAAACGAAAATCTGAGACATTCATGGGAAGAACTATGCACGAAACCGCAGGGTGCGGCTTATAAGTATATGGTAGCGGCGGGCTAACCCAAACCGCGCTTGTAAAACAACAACTTACAGGTCAATAACATTTAGGTATACAGGAGGGTATACACGCTTTTCTCTCCTAAGATCCTGATATTACTGTTGGCCTGTAGAAAAAACCCCCAATGGAGGGGGCTTTCTGTTCGAGAAGACTACGTGGGCCTACTCTCCCCGTCAACTTGGCTTGGTCTTCATCCTGCTCACCACGCCTTCCAGGGCACCGCCACCAAAGTAGAACACAGCCACAAGGGCCACCGGTGTACCGAGTGTCGCATTGTTTAACTGACCTATAATTCTGGCTGCTTCACTCATCTGCCCCACCCCATGCACAGGCTCAACGAAGCTGGTGGACGCCTGCGCCTGCTTTGGACAGTCTTCAGTCTGGGTTAGCTTCTGGCGCCAATAAACAAATTGATGATAAACCAGTGACTGTTGCTTGCAGTAAGCGCTGCCGGACACGCCGGAGACTTGCCAGTCAGTGATATGCCGCTGCCAGACCTGTGCTCGTTCGGTCAGCGTCATGCTGATTCCTCATGGAATGGGTGAGGAGTTCAGTGTCAGCAATTGGCGAGCCAAGATGTAGGTGCTGATTTATTGGCACCTACCGCTAATAGCGCACAAAAATTATGTTGGCTATACAATATGTGGTGAAGGAGGAACCGCTCGGAGAGAGCGCTATTATGCTCAAAAAGATAAATTCGAGTAAGAGCAACAGGGGACTCGACTGGCCGTTGTACAAGCTCAGACATCTGGCAGAAAACGCGTTTGCCTGACTCAAGATTTATCGGGCGACCGCAGCCCGATATTACAAACTGATTCTTAATTATGAGAGTAACGCGTCCTTGGTTTGTGCATTTCTATGACTGGAGTACGCCTTGGCGAATCCCTGCCACATCATCAGCTGTCTCTAGGGAGTCAATCAACCCTGAAGATCGAACCACGCGCTCCAGAGCAAGCAACCATCTTTCGTAATAGTTCCATGATGGATCACGTAGATCATTAGCCTGCTCCCACTCTGCGATGGCCCGAATCAGTTGTTGCTGAAAAGCCTCCCATTCAAAATAGCCTGCTTTGGATAACACGAGCGCCAGTCCAAACGCGCGACTCTCCCACTCTGATTCAAATTGAAGTTTTCCGTTATATCTTGGGGGAGACTGAGTGCCTCCTAAGAGATTTGTCACAGCATAGTGTTCAAATTTTGTTTGCATAGCTGGTCAACCTACCAAGAGTAGCTGTTTTACTGAGGAGTAAATTCTCGGCCTATATTCTGGCCGAGGGACGACGCGTCTCCAAAACGAATTTTTTTCAATGCATCATGGTTTCTCAACCATAGCTACACCCATCATCGACTCCGGGGTAACCAACTTCACCAACTCTTCTTCAGTCCAATCCTCAGTACCTAGAGGCTGCTCTGGAATTACAAACCAACGAATCTGAGCACTGCTATCCCAGAGATGGACCTGGACATCAGACGGTAAGTTTACTCCGAATTCTTTTAATACTGCTCTCGGTTCACGAACTGCGCGAGATCTGAAGGACGGATCTTTATACCAGTATGGCGGAAGACCGAGAACAGGAAATGGGTAGCATGAGCACAGCGTGCAGATGATCATATTGTGGTCGCTTGGAGCATTCGCAACAGCCTTCATATGCTCCCCTTCAGCTCCAGCCATTCCGGTAGGGAAGTCCATGGATGCAATCGCACCTGGCGTGTCTTGCAACAGATACTGCTTGAAAGACTCGTCAGTCCAGGCGCGAGCCACGATTCGAGCACCATTGAACGGACCCATCTTTGTTTCAAAATATTCAAGAATAGTATCAATAGAGTCTTGTGTAATAAGCCCTTTTTTTATAAGTAAGTCCTCAAGCGCCATCGCTCGAGCGGCATTTTTTTGCTCACGATCATCTACATACTTGAATAAACTTTGCATTTCAAACCCCTTTTTTCACTCAGCGACATCGAGATAAGCTTCAAACAAATCGGCGTAAACCCGTGTATTAGGTTCGCCCAACTCACCCCACAGCTCATCTTGCTCAAACATCACGGTGTAGACAGGCATTGCGTCACCGATGCCATCCGGGCCTGTATGTTGGAAATATGAGTACGTACCATCACTTACATCTACCACAGTTCCTATCTTGTTTCGAAGATGGCCTGGGAGCTTCGTATGGTCAGTGACATGATTATCACGAATACGCACTCGATCCTTCTCGGCAAAACGAGGCGTTTTTTCCACATCACTTTTTGGGGAATCACCAAACTGCATATATTTCAATATTTGGCCATCGACCTCCGGCCCAGCTTGACCAGCCACAGCAGGTGGTCCTCCTTCTAAATATTTGCTCGCGCGATCTTCGAGCTCCTCAGCCGTAATATAACCTTCTGAAATAATGAACCCTGAAATTCCACCAAGCCACTTTTCGTAGTAGCGGTATTTGAAATACTCGAACGGATTCATCGCCTCTGCGCCCTTCCGCAGATCTGCCCAAGTCCATTCACTATCAAACTCGAGGTTATCCGGACGGTCTGGTAAATGATTACTCAATGACATCATCGCCATATGTATTCCGAAGATCCGTTTTTCCCATTCGCAGACAAATACATTACGTTCTGTACTAACGGGCCCAACATTTTCCAGGCCCCCCAAACTATGTTGTAATTTCATTGCAACCTCCACAGGGTCTTGCGGTGCGATATAAGGAACGCCTATTCAGTGCTATTCTGTTACTGAAGCAACTCTCTTTTTCATTAAAAAAGAAGACAAGCTTTCGTGCGCTATACCGAAAATTCCCCCCACCACAACTGCCGCAGCTGCTACAAATGCTGGGTTATCGATGCCAGAATGAGTTATCGGAAGTCCGAGCGCAGCAGAGGTGCCCACTAGGGAAGCAAAACCGAAGACAATACATGGTGTAAATGAGAGGATCGCAATACGACCGAATTGCACCATCGCCGCACTTCCAAGACCTACACAAATTGCGGCAGCGATAGGAGTACCTCCCAAACTGGTAGCCGCTAAGAGGCTCAGGCTTGCGATAGCAACGCCTGTCAAGTTTGACGCAATGGACTTCGTTAATCCCCCAATCCCGCCCCCAGCAGCGAAGAATGATGCCCAGGCTATAAATATTACCCACACAGGAAGTAATAGCACTGTAGCGGTGAGATATGTGGCGAGAGCGCCGAGAAGACCAATTCCTATACTCATTGCAGTTATATTTTGCATGGCTTACCTCATTATTCTGTTAGACGGCGGGACAGAGGACTTATTCCATTAAGCGGATTCAACGACTAAAGAAACCTTATCCGGCAAATCGCAGCAGGCTAGACAGCCTTTAAAGCTCCGCGAAATTTCATCCTCGTTAAGATTTCGACCTATGAAGACGATTTGGCTAATGCGATTATCTTGAGGCTGCCAAGGTAGACCAGGACGACCATCAAGAACCATGTGAACGCCTTGGAAAACAAATCGACGGGGAGAGTCGTCCATATCCAGTATGCCTTTTATTCGATACAGGTCCGGACCGTGGAGCTGCACGAACTCATTGATCCAACGATTAAATCGGTCGCTATCCAGGGTCCCTTTCAGCCGAATGCTGACTGACGAAACTGCGTTTTCGTGCTCGTGATCTGTATCCGAAAGCAACTCAGGGTCAATAACAAGGGCAGCTCGAAGGTCAAAAGCCCCAATGTCCATGATTTTCTCAAGCTGAACGTTACAATTAGAAGTTTCGTGTATGGACGCCAAGGGATTAAATCGACGTACCCGATCACGAATGTTTCGAAGGGCTTCAAGAGAACAGAGGTCTGATTTATTCAGAAGTAATACATTGGCGAACGCAATTTGCTCTTGAAGCTCATCACTATCCCAATGGCGCTCGATATTGGCCGAGTCGACTACTGTGATTACAGCGTCCAGCTGTAATGCTGACATCGAGCGCTCGTCTAAGAAGAAAGTCTGAATCACTGGTCCCGGGTCGGCCAGACCCGTTGTCTCTATTATGATCCGATCAAATGAATGGCCGTTTTCACCCAAAAGTCGTTCGAAAGTATCGATAAGATCAGAACGAACGGTGCAACAGATGCATCCATTGTTCATTTCGATAATTTCTTCGTCAGAATGAACAATCAGCTCATTGTCTATACCCACTTCGCCAAATTCATTGACGATGACGCAAATCTTTTCCCCGTGGTCCTCAGTTAAAATACGATTCAAAAGTGTCGTTTTCCCGGACCCGAGATAACCAGTAATAAGAGTTACAGGGAGTTTTTTCATACGACCTCCAGCCATGAATTGTAATCTAGATCATCGATATTTCTTCGCAAGTGCTACAATTACACGCTTAATGTCATGAATAAGACTCCTGCGATTCCTAGTGCTACACCCCCACCGGCAGTAAGAATACGCAATTGTGTGGCGCTGCGAGCCGCAATCTTCTTAGTGAGATAGTAAATAATGGAAGCCATCGCAATCTGTACAATACTTAGACCAATCAGGTAAGTAACTAACGGAGTAGGCTCGGCTCCAATAATGGCGACCCCGAACGCCTGCCCATGACAAAAAGCAGCGGCAGCAATAGCCCACGTAACAAAACCCATAATTTGAAGCTTGAAGACAACAGTTGCGGCGATCGCAATTACCGTAAGCGCAACAATAGTTTCAATAAAAGGTAGGATTATGCCGTACCAACTTAGAAGAGTGCCTACAGCAAGCGCTATTAGCATCGCTGTTGAGGAGATAATGGGGCGCGTAACGCCGAGTCCAAACACGATACCGACACCAATAACGAAGGCAAGGTGATCGGCGCCAATTATGGGGTGTGCCAATCCAGAAAGAAGTCCTTGAATATAAGAAGTTGGCATTTCACCTTGCATAGGATGGTGTGCGAATGCCGCTGTACTGACAAAAAATAGTAAAACAGAAACTGACATGGCAATTTTTTTATATCGTGGGTGCATGATTGCAGCGCTTCCATGTGATGGTATGTGCGAAATTGCAATAATTTATACAGCAAAACTTATGCCATAAATATTTTTTAATTGCATAAATCATATAACGTATTGATTGCAGGTTTTTTTTGCTGTTGTATTTTTGTTTACTCAATAATAAAAAGTCAATTACTACAACCATAAATCGCACCAACGTGGGGAACCTCGCCTTATCTTAGTGCGTACAAAGGACTGTTTTCATTTACTGTGAAAGTGTTGCTTCAAACAACGGCAGATTCCGCGCAGCATCCATGAAGGTGCATTTTCGTCGGATATATTCGTATTGTCTTCGTAAAAAATTAAAATCATCGCCAGATTGTCTCAACAGGATCGCAGTGTGGTTAACTGTTTATTAGCTGCGTCATTTTAATCTGATAGCTTTGGTCGCTTAATCTTCATTCGTTAATTCGTCGCAAGAGAGTTCTGACTCAACTATTTTTTTATTGGCTAAAATGCTTTTCTGAGAGCCATTCAAAGATTTATAGAGCGTAGCTTTCAGGCTTAAGTGCTAACTTAATCTGAATTTCATTCTAGACTTTCTCATATGTGGTCTTTCCTAGTGCGGTAATTTCTTAGCAAACTCCGCTTATCTAGTGGCTTCTTATATCGGAACCCATAAAGCCAAACACCGTACCCAGCAAGTGGATACCCACCCAAACCATTAAACAAATCATTGTCGATCGGGTTACGGCCTACATCGACCAGAAAAGGTATGTATAAATGAATAATTTGAACCAGAAAATTATTAACCCTGCATACGTGCAGATTGGCACAAAATAAGCTGCGGCTATTCTTGGTATCAGTGTTGCTGAACTGAATCGCAAACGTACTAACGATCCAGGCCGCCCAAAAGAGTTTAAAGAATGGTATGACCAGTCCTTTAAAGGATGTGGAATTTCTCGTCACACGTAAAGGCGGTCAGAGTGTCAGTGCCGAAGTGGTGCTAGGAAGTCAGGACGACCAGGTAGACATTCCTAAAGTACTAGTTAAACGTACCCCTGCTGCTGCCAAAACACCCACAGAGCCAGTGAAGGAGTCTGTACCAGAATCCAAGCCTTAAACTACTCAAGTACCTAAAGTGGTTGAAGTGGTTGAACCTGAAGAGACCCCACCGTTTGACGTAGACGAACCCGCCGAAAACGACAGCGTTGAAGACGAACCAGCAAAGAGTAAGAAGCTGTTTTGTTAATAGGCGGATGCTATGACACTTATACGAGCAATAGGTAAAGGTTTGTGCGCTGCGTTGATTACGGCCCTCGCATTTTTTGGAGGGTTCGTATTCTCTGTCATATCAGTGGCAGTCTCCGTGGCCATCTCAGTAGGCGGAATATTTTTTATCGCCTTTATTTGTGTTGCCGCAGCAAATAGCGGAGATGAAGACAAGCGTGACTGACCTGTAAAACCCTAGGGAACTCCTTGGGGTTTTTTACTTCCCCGAATAGGATCTGTATGAAATTTATCCTGACACTAACCCTTATGTCACTTTTTCTCGTGGGCTGTTCATCGGCCCCACAAATGCACAGCACAGACGAAAACCAGTACATGATCATGGATGAATCTGAATTTGGGTTTGCAGACATGGTGAACAGTATGTATGGGCAAGCAGATGTTAAGTGCTCAGAACAAGGCTTGATCACTCACATCATTAAGGGTACGAGAGGCGCTCGTAGCGTAGGTTTTGCCTCTGCGAAACGAGCATACGCACTGCATTTTTACTGTCGGTAAATAGAAAAAAGCCCCATGAATCATGAGGCTTTTTTGTGTCTACTCCTATTTTAGTTGAACGGTCCCAGAGCACCCTGCATCACAAGTGTCTCATCCAAAGCCCCTGGCAAATCCAGAGCACCTGTCTCAAACGGGTTGTTCCCTACCCGTCCGAACATACTGGAATCCTGGATCGCCGTAGAATCAGTAATGACCGCTGCCCGAATGGTTTCAAAGAACGTGATGATAAGATGGCTCCGGTGAAGTTCCGACTCTCGGGCATCTACACGTATTCCGAAGCCATCATGAACAGTGCTATTCAGACTACTCAGTTAAAAGGTGCATCGGCCTCTTACCCTTACCCTTACCCGTTTCAAGGTAATCCAGGTAGTCCGAATACCAACACATCATTTCCCTACGCTTATCCAAGTACTGGGCCTGGTTGTACACACCAGCGTCACCGCCCTCAACGTGTGCTAACTGCATCTCTACGTAGTCTTTGTCCCAACGATGTTCACGCAACAACGTACTGGCTGTGTGCCTGGCACCGTGACCTACGAGCTTGCCTTTGTACCCAACCAACCGCAGACACTTATTAATTGTGTTCTCGCTCATCGTTGGGTTCTTAGGACCAAAGCCTGGGAACACATACCTACCTACGCCTGACGTTTCGTGCATGGTTCGCAGTTCAGCCACTGTTTGAGGTGACAACGGAATAATGTGATCTCGACGCATCTTCATTTTTGCAGCGGGTATCGTCCATAAAGAGTTATCCAAATCCATATCAACCCATTCACTGAAACGTGCCATGCCTGGGCGACAAGCTGTACGCAGCACCAGGCGTGTCATGATTAAGGTGATCTGTTTACTCGTAGATTTTCTAAGGGCCATAAGGAAAGCCGGTAACTCGTCTTCTAATAGATGAGGGTGCGGCGTTTCCTGATGACCTTGCTGAGCCAGATACCGTAATTCACTTGCGGGGTTTACAGTGCAATGGCCTTGAGCCATCGCCAGTGAAAATATTTGATTGATCCAGATTCTCACTTTACCGGCAATGGCACCGGCACCACGGGCTTCCATCTTGGATTGGATCGCCGCACAGTCTAATCGTGTGACTGCATCCAACGCTTTGTGGCCAATGGCCGGATAGATGTCTTTATTCAGATACAGACCGTATTGTTTCAGGCTACCCGCTACGCGGCCTGCCTTCACCTTACGGTCATACCAGTCTTCAGCGGCTTCTTTAAAAGTCATCTTTTCTTGTACACACGAACTCATGTGTACAAGGTCTTTACCGCCTGAGGAATGATTTAATAAGTCTCTGGCCTTCTCACGTGCCAATTTACCCGACACACCTGGGTATCCGCCCAGACCTTTCCAGGCCCACGTATCGCAAGGGCGTTTGTACCGTAGCAACCAGGATTTGCTGCCATTCTTCTGTACACGGAAATACAGCCCAGCGCTGTCACGCTCCCTGTAATCCTTGGCATCTAGATCTAAGGCACTGAGAACACTGTCTGCGAGGGGTCTACGCTTAATAGCTGATCGTTTCACGGCACTATCCTTGTACACACGAACCGCCAGTGTACAAGGCTGTGTACAAGAAAATTAGTACTGGTGTGGGTAAGCACCAAGAGGCTTGGGGGCTTGATTTTGGCCTAAAAGATTGATTTATAGGGGTATTTCCGAGGTATGAGGAGGTGTAAAAATCTCCCCGTGGTAGCGGCGGGCGGACTCGAACCGCCACACTATTACTAGCAACGGATTTTGAATCCGTCGTGTCTACCAATTCCACCACGCCGCCATCGGAAGAGGGGCAAGTATACTGACGTTGAGCCTGAAATCAATGACAAAAGCAGAACAATTGCCCTGCCCCGGCAATAATTTACAAACGGTCAAACAGCGAAAGCTGAGAAACGCGTGCAAACGATTGTTGTGCCGCCTGCAATACAAAGCTCTGAAAGCTCAACGTGCTGATAGCCTCCGCGTAATCTATGTCTTGCAGCTGGGAGCGAATCTCTTTGCTGTAGAGTGCGGAATCTTCCAGAAACGCCTGGGTGGATTCCACCGAATTCATCCGCCCACCCAGTTCGGTCTGCTTTAAAATAAAACTTTCCTGAGCATTATCGATGTTTGCTAGAGAGCCGGCAATCAGATCGTTGTAGGCGTCTGACCCTGCGCTACCGCTTTTGCTCAGGTTATCCAGGCCGCTAATCAGATTTTCTATGGTTCTGAATACTGACTGTTTTTCGCCGGTTTCGATGGTAAATACATCGTTTACCACCGCATCTGTTAGGGTAAATTGCACGCCGTTCACCGTGACCGGCTCGCCAGCGACAAAAGGCACTGTTTTGTTAATCGTGCCATCTGTATTCAGCACGTCCAGCCCATCCAACTCGCCGCCCAAAATCGAAGCCGACGCTCGCACCTCGAGCGTTGAAAAACCGCCAGCCTGTAAATCCGAACGATTAATCACACTGATACTGTTAATGCGACCATCGGGAGCCGGCACAGGAAGAGGGAGGGGGCCGGTTAGCGCCCCACTCGCCGTCGCAGGAATACGGTCAAAGATGCCTTTACCATTATCGCTGATGGCGACAGTAACGCCGTCATCAATTTCCAGCATCCGTTGCCCTTCGTCGCCCTGATACGTCCATTCACCGGCTTCTTTAGCGTAAGCCGGTGAGCCGCCCTGAAAACCACTAAAAATGTACTCACCAGAGGCGTCCTGGGTATTGGCCGTTTGTGCCAACTGCTGCAGACGCTCTTTCATTTCCGAGCTGATAGACAAGCGATCGCTGGCCGACAGCGAGCCGTTACCGGCCTGCACCGTCAACTCACGCACGCGCTGCAGAATGTCCAGGGAACTGGAAATGGCGCTTTCTTCCTGACCCAGCCGGTTGTTGGCCAGTTGCGCGTTGCGCTCGTAGGTTTCGATGCGTTTCACTTCCTGATCCAGCTTCAGAATACGCGCCGCCGCGACCGGGTCGTCTGACGGTCGGTTCACGCGCTTACCGGTGGCAATCTGCTCATCGGTTTTGTTCAGCTGCGCGCTCAGATCCTGCAGCCGGTTGATACCGCCGGAAAAGATTTGTTGTGAAGATATTCTAATCATCTCGCATTACCTTTTTGAACCTTGCCCGCTTTAGCGGAAGGTTTGCAGCAATGTGTTGAACAGGTCCTGTGCAACAGTAATCACTTTGGCCGACGCGTTGTAAGCGGCCTGGTACTGAATCAATTTGCCGGCTTCCTGATCCAGATTCACCCCGGAAACAGCTTCTCGCTGATTGAACGACTGCTCCAGCAAGGTTTTTCCTGCCTGCAAATCCAGCTGACTCTGGCGGGTTTGTACACCGACATTTTCCACCAACCCGGCGTAGCCCTCGGCAAAGCTCTGGCTGCCGTTGTTCAGCGTGTTTTTTATGCCAAACGACGCCAGAGCCTCGACGTTGCGGTTGTCAGATACGCCGTTTTCGTTGGATTCAATGGTAAAGACATCACCCGCTTTGGGTTGACCTGTCACGCTGAACTGATAGCCCTGGTAGTTCGGTATGAGTGCCGGATTATCACTGAATAGCCCCTGACCCTCAGTGTATGGCGTCGCGCTAACGACGGTATTGGGAACGGTGTCACCGTCGGTAATTATATAGTTAAGCCCACCACTACCGTCGTCGACAAAACTCACTTGCAACGGCCCGTTTGCCAATCCGGTGCTAGACGTAAACCCGGGTAAGGATGTGCCGTCCGGATACGTTACCGCCTGCATAGTGCCTTGGCTAATGGCTCCAGTGCCTTTGTTACCTTGACCGCCTTCAGCTCGAATCGGGCTAGCAAACGCCAGGTCTTCTTCACGTCGAACCTGCATCGCAATATCAGCGGCGCCATTGCGCGTGGGCTGAATCTGGAAGCTGTGGCCATCCGTTAACGTACCGCCGTCATAACGGATACTGAATCCGGGCATAATGATTTCGTCGCCAACCGCGGGCAAACTGCCGCTTACTACTTCGCCAGTGCGATCATTAGTCAGCTGGTAACTGCTGGTAGCGCCAAATTGTAAACTCCAGGTGCCGGCGGCAAGCGCAGAGCTGTCGGTTATTTCGACGGCCAACTGGGCGTTACTCGCGGACTGATTATTGCCGCTCGGAATCACCCGGCTAGCCTGCAAAGCCGCGCTATTGAAGTCCTTAAAAAACAGCCCCCCCAGTTCGCCTTCTAAATCCATACCAATCTGATGCTGGCTGTTCATGGTATCGGCCAGCGCGATGGCAATACGGCCAAGCTCGTCAAACGCCGGCGCTAAGGCCTGCTGCTGAAAATGACGCAGGCCGCCTAGCTTTCCACCGTCAATCTGGCCGTCGACGTTTACAACCCGGCCACTGGTGTTCAGCGTAAACTCCAGCATTAAGGGGTCAGAGGTACTGGGCCGGGTGCCCAGCTCTGCAGCAATGTTGCCTATAACCAGGCCCTGGCCGTTGTTCAGGGTGACATTCACCTGAGCGCCTTCGGTTGGGCTGACTTTTATGCTGACCAGCTCTGACAGCTGGCGCAATTTTTCATCACGCTGGTCCAGAAGATCGTTGGGCATTCTGCCCTGGGCAAGGCCGGGGGATTGGGCTATTGCCGAGTTAAGATCGGCAATACTGGCAATCAGCGCGTTGGCGTCTTTGGCGCCCTGCTGCATCTGGGTTTTGACCGATTCGCGCTGCTGAATGAACTTTTCATTGAGCGCAGAAAAGCGTTTTACCACTTGCTCGCCTTCACTTATGACAAGCTGACGCTGGGGCAATGAGGTAGGGTCTTCAGCGGCATTCTGCAGACTGGCAAAAAAGTTATTCAAGGATGTGTTGAGGCCCGTAGACTCGCCACCCAGCAGGTTATCCAAGCGACTTAACTCGTTGTTCAGAGTTCTTTGCTCGCCCTCAAGGCTTGAGTCTTCACGGATTTGCTGCGTCAGGTATTCGTTTGCCAGGCGGTGAATGTTTTCCACATTGACGCCGGTGCCAATACTACCGGCGCCGGTGCGCTGCGGTGTCTGAGCGCCAAACTGGACCTCCTGGCGACTATAACCCGGTGTGTTGGCGTTGGTAATGTTATTAGCGGTGGTGTTCAGCGCAGCCTGGTGCCCGAGTATGCCGCTTAAACCAATGCCCAGTAATCCTGCCATTGCGTTTACTCCCCGGCCTCAGCTCGGCCCATGGAAACCGTCATCAGAGAATCACGGTTCATGATGCTGCGAATTTTCTCAGCGTAATTCGGATCGGTGGCGTAACCGGCCTGCTGCAGTTTTTCAGCAAACTGGGCGGGTTTGTCCGCCACGGCCAACACGTCCCGATAACGTGGATTAGATTCCAGAAAATCTACGTAGTCCCGCATACTGGCTTCGTAATCGGCGTAAACACGGAACTCTGCCTGCTCTTTCATCGGCACGCCTTCGCGGAACTCCGTGGTGGTAATAGAAACCGAATCACCCTGCCAACGCTGATCTGCCTTTATGCCAAACAGGTTATAGCTGGGACTGTCACTCTCACCTTCAATCATGTGTTTGCCCCAACCGGTTTCAAGCGCGGCCTGAGCCACCATAAACCGTGGGTTAATGCCGCTGTCTTTGGCGATGCGTTGCGCCATGGGCAGCAGGGTTTGTACGAACTGTTCCGGAGAGTCAAAGCGCGCGAGCAATGGCGCATCGTCTTCGGAGCCATCAGCCATAACCGGCAAGGCTTCAGCCAGCTGTTGCACACTCTTAACTTCCGCTGGCAACCGTGGTGACAAAGGCGGCACGCTGCGATCGTAATCGGCCAACGTCGCTTTTTGGCCAGCCAGCGGGCTACCGTCAGACCTCATACCGGGTACTTTCGGGCTAAGCTGGCGCACCAAAGCGTCCGCCAGACCGGTACCCTGGTTGCCAGACATCGACAGGCTTATCTGATTGTCGAACATATCCCGGTAAGCCTGGCTCTCGTTGGTGTTCAGGTAGTTGCCCTCCGCCATCACATCACCGGCTTTGCGCATAGACTTGAGCATTTCCGCCAGAAACAGGCTTTCAAATTGCCGCGCCACTTCCCGCAGTGCCGACTCTTTGTCGGTACGGGCCTGGGTTTTCAGCGCGTTCAAGCCTTCAAAGTCGGTGTAGACATTGGCCTGTTGAATCCGGTAGTCCTGCATCGTTCTGCCCCTGCTACTCTAAATAACAATCAGCTCGGCGCGCAGTGCACCGGCTTGTTTTAACGCTTCCAGTACCGCCATTACGTCGCCCGGAGCCGCACCCACCTGGTTTACCGCCTGAACGATTTCGTTCAAGGTAACCGCAGGGCCAAACTTGAACATGCGAGCCGGGTCTTCGGTCACCGCAATCTGAGAGTCTTGCACCACTTCGGTGTTGCCTGCCGCTAACGGATTAGGCTGCACCGCATTGGGGTTTTCCTGAATCATCACCGTCAGATTGCCGTGGGTGACCGCAGCCGCGCTGACCTTCACATTCTGGCCCACCACAATGGTGCCAGTGCGGCTGTTGATCACCACCTTGGCGGCGGCTTCAGCCGGATTCACTTCAATGTTTTCCAGAATCGAAAGAAAGCTGACTCGCTGGGACGCATCCCGCGGAGCGCGCACAGAAACAGACGTGGCGTCGTGGGCGTAGGCCATATCCGGGCCCAAATTGCCGTTGATGGCGTCAACAACCCGACGGGCGGTAGTGAAGTCTGCGCGCAACAGATTAAACGTAACGGTATCGCCACGGTTAAACGGCGAATCCACTTCGCGCTCAACGGTGGCGCCGTTGGGGATTCGACCTGCGCTGGGAATATTGACGGTAATACGCGAGCCATCCAGCCCTTCAGCGCCAAAGCCACCGACAATCAGGCTGCCTTGAGCAAGCGCATACACGTTGCCGTCAGCGCCTTTCAGTGTGGTCATCAGCAGGGTGCCGCCGCGCAAGCTTTTGGCGTTGCCGATAGACGACACGGTAATGTCAATTTGCTGACCGGGCTTGGAAAACGGTGGGATGGTGGCGTTCACCGTAACCGCAGCGACGTTTGCCAGCTTTGGATCAACACCTTCTGGCAGAGTAACGCCAAACTGGTTCATCATGTTGCGGAAGGTCTGGTTGGTAAATGGCGCTTTGTCGCCGGTGCCGGCCAATCCAACCACCAGGCCATAACCCACCAGCTGGTTGTCACGCACGCCTTTGATGCGGGCCAAGTCTTTAAGCCTGTCAGCCAACACCGGCGAAGCCACCATTAACGTCATTAATGCTATTGCCAAACATTTGCGCACAGTCGTTTTACACAGAATCACTTTGGAAAGGTTCACAGAGGCCACCATTCGCTGTTGAAGAAACGCCCCATCCAGCCCATCTGGTTGGCTTGGTCAAAATCACCGGTGCCACCGTAAGCAATGCGGGCATCGGCAATGCGATTAGACGCCAGAGTATTGTCCGGCTTGATATCCTGAGGCCGCACCAATCCTGTCAGGCGAATGTATTCTTCGCCATTGGTCAGCGACAGCCACTTCTCGCCACGAATGCGCAACACGCCATTAGGCAATACTTCGGTGACCGTTACGGTGATACTGCCGGCAAGGCTGTTGCTTTGATCGGCTTCTGCAGCACCCTTAAAATCTCGCTCTTGCTCAATAGATGTTGCCAGCCCCAGCTGGTTTCTACCGAATATGTTGGGTTCGGTCAGACTGATGTCACTGTCTTTCGAGATACTGGTTTCCGCGTTTTTACTGGCGCGGGTAGACTCGTTCAGGGTAACCGTCAGCACATCGCCCACGTTGAGAGCCACTGTATCGCCGTAAAAATTGTAATTGCGGCTAATCTGGTAAATAGAACCGGTTTCGAGATCGCGCTGCATCATCGCCTGAGCACGCACCGGAGCGTATTCCGGGTCATCTGGCATGGCGCGGTGCCGGCTCATGGCGGTGCAACCCTGAAGCGCCGCCAGCACCAGAACCAACGCGACACTGGCGCTACGGCGGAACTGTGAAAAAATGGCGTTAGCTGTCATAGCGAAACCTCTGACCGGCAACCACCGGCATTAACCAATATTGTTGGTGATGAACTGCAGCATCTGGTCAACAGTCGACACGACTTTCGAGTTCATTTCATAGGCGCGCTGGGTGGTAATCATGTTCACCAGCTCTTCCACCACTTCCACGTTAGAAGACTCAATAGAGCCCTGCTCCAGCGAGCCCAGCCCGGCTAAGCCAGGTTCACCTTCGGCTGGGTCGCCACTGGCGTTGGTCTGCTTGAACAGGTTGTTACCAATCGCCTGTAGACCCTGCGGGTTAATAAAGTCCACCAGGGTTATCTGGCCAAGGTTGATGGGAGCGGCCTGATCATCGGTGATAGCGGTTACAGTGCCGTCGCGACCAATGGTCACTTTCGTGGCGTTTGCTGGAATGTTGATGTTGGGCTGCAACGCGTTGCCCTCAGGGTTTACAACATCACCATCGGAATTCAGCTGAAACTGACCGTCGCGGGTATAGGCGGTTTGTCCGTCTGGCAATTGCACCTGCAAGAAGCCGCGACCGTTAACCGCCATATCCAGGGGCTGCTCGGTTATCTGCAAATTGCCTTGGGTAAACTGTTTGGCGGTGCCCACAACCCGCACACCGGTACCCAACTGCAACCCGGATGGCAGTTCGGTATTCTGCGTGTTCAAACCACCGGGTTGGCGTTTCACCTGATACAGCAGATCCTGAAACACCGCGCGGTCGCGTTTGAAACCGGTGGTGTTCACGTTCGCCAGGTTGTTAGAGATAGTGGACATATTAGTGTCCTGCGCGCTTAACCCGGTTTTACTGACCCATAATGCTGGATGCATTTTTATCGCTCCCTACCGTCAGGCGGTTGTGGATGGCGGCGAAATCTTGCCGCTTTCCCGCCCGCCGGCGTGTTGTTTCAAGTTTTGATACCCGTGCTATTAAAGGTTCTGCAATAGCCGTGCCGCTGCTTCAGAATTTTCTTTCGCGGTGCTCATTACTTTCACCTGCATTTCGTATTGCCGCGAAAGCTGCAGATTGGAAATCATTTCGGCCACCGCGTTTACGTTGGAGCTTTCCAGAAAGCCACCGGAAACCCGAGCGTTCGCATCAGCCGGTTCACCACCACCAAGCGCCTGATCGGGCTTGCGACGTATAAAGCCATCCGGGCCTTTTTCCAGGGCCTGTGTCGGCGGCGTTACCAGCTTAAGCCGATCCACCTCCACCAACTGATCGGGGGGGCCACCCACCGGAACAATAGACACGGTGCCGTCGGCACCAATCTCAACGTTATCAAAAGGCGGCAAAGCCACCGGGCCACCATTGCCCAGCACCATTTCACCGTTAGCCAATCGCAGCAGGCCATTCACATCTATCTGCAACGAGCCACTGCGAGTGAACACTTCTTCACCCAGGTTGTTTTGCACCGCCAGCCAGCTGTCGCCTTCAATCGCCACATCCAGTTTTCGCCCGGTTTCCATCAGTGCGCCCGAAGACAAATCGGTACCCGGGCGCTCAGTCATGGCGTAGGCGCGTGTAGGGTGATGCCCGCCATACACCGGCATACTGCGCGCCTGAGCGAAGTCTTTTTTGAAACCGGTGGTGGTCACGTTAGCCAAGTTGTTAGCGTGGGCGCGCTGGGCCAGCATGTTCTGCTTGGCACCGGACATTCCGATATAAAGGGCTTTGTCCATGGGGAAGACTCCTGCCGGATATTTGACTGTTACCAGTCTTAAAGCAGGAGTCGTGCCAGTTTTATTGGCAACGAAATAAGAAAAGCTCAGGAGTAAACAGAACCGGGCCTTATCTGGCCCGGTTCTGTTAAAAGCACCCTAGCGGGCGCTTGATTGCTTACCTCAGATTGATGATGGTCTGGGTGACCGCATCCGAGGTTTCAATGGTTTTGGCATTTGCCTGATAATTACGCTGGGCAATAATCAGGTTCACCAGTTCCGCAGACAGGTCTACGTTAGATTCTTCAACTGAGCTAGCCTGAATCGCGCCCAAGGTTCCGGTGTCAGGCCGGCCAATAACCGCCTGGCCAGATTCGAAGGTTTCCACCCAGCTGGTGTCACCGGAAGGTGACAGGCCGTTGGCATTCGAAAAGCTGGCCAACGCTACCTGCCCCAGGGATTTCGACTGGCCATTGGTGTAACGGGCAAAAATGACGCCTTGCTGCGAAACGTCCAGCCCCGACAGCCGGCCAGTGGTGTAGCCATCTTGGCGTTGATCATTGACACCGAAGTTGTTGCCATATTGAGTGGCGCTACCCAAATTCAGATCAAACGTCGCTCCGACTCCAGACGCAGCTCCATTCGCGTTTAAATCCCCATCTTTCGGCACCCAGTTATCGACTGAAATTACGCCATTTGCATTGTTATTAGCAGTGGCCAGATTTCCATTTTGGTCAAACACCAATTCATACGGCACGTAGTTAGGCGGTGTCGTTGTAGACCCAGTTGCACCACCCACTGCTTCGCCATCTATCTGCAGGTGTAACAACCAATTGCTCTGCGAACCCCCTGCTGGATCTTGTTTAGTATAAAACTGCGTGACCTCGTGGGGATTTCCCAAGCTGTCGAAGATGTTGGTTGCCGTAACGTGATTGTAGGTCGTCGGATCTAACGGATCGAACGGAGAAGGCGGAGTTGTCGAGAGCACTTGCTCCCGCGCATCCAGATTGAGGTCTGTACGCAGGTTGGTGGTGCGCTGCGGCGCCAGGTTATCGCTCGCTATTTGCAAATCGTCACGAATGCCAGACAAGTTACCGGCGGCGTCTGCAACAAAGCCTTGCACCCGCATATTCTGGCTATTCACCACAAAACCGTCTTTGTCGGTACCGAACTGGCCAGCGCGGGAATATCGCAGTTCACCGCCATTGTTCAGCACGAAAAAGCCGTCGCCGTCGATAGCAAGGTCTAGCCCGCTATCCGTAAAGCTGATGTTACCCTGGCCAAACGACTGTTTAACGCTTTGCACATTAACCCCGTCGCCAACCGGAGCGCTGCCAGAACTTAGAAAGCCGTTGGCGTATAAGTCTCCAAACTGCACGCGGCTGCCTTTGAAGCCCACTGTACTGGCGTTTGCAATGTTATTGCCGGTTACGTCCAAGTCTACCGCCGCTGCCCTGAGGCCGCTTAATCCTGTGTTAAATGCCATGATTCACCCCTGCTGACGCCGGTATTAATTAATTTGTTGAACTTGCGACAGGTCAATCGAACCCATGCCCGCAAGATTCAGAGAAATAGAGCCGCCTTTACCCAAAGACACGCTGTCGACATTTGCGCTCATCATGGTACCCAGCTGCTGCGAACCACCGGGATAGGCCCCGGAAGCCACTGTATAATAAGATCCTTGCGGCACAGCACTGCCGTTGCCGTCTTTACCGTCCCACGTGAACTTGGCAGAACCGGCGGGCTTGCTACCCAATTCCATCTGCCGCACCAACTCACCCGAACCGTTCAATATCGACACCTGTACGCCACCGGTTGAGGCAGGCACATCAACGGTTCCATTAACCTCGCCGCTGGCACCAAGCATCGCCAAATCCGACGCCACCAACACGGTTTTGCCAACCATGGCGGAGGCCTGCAGAGCCTGGGTAGAACGGAATTCACCGATCACGCTGTCCACGTTGCCCGACAACTTCTGCATTTCTTCCAGCGAACTGAACTGCGCCAACTGGGAAATAAATTCGCCGTTGTCTTGCGGATCCAGCGGGTCCTGATTCTTCAACTGGGCCAGCATCAACTCCATGAATTCATTTTTGCCCAGATCGCCTTTGCTGCTTGCCGATTGCTGTTTCAGCTGGTATTGGCTTAGGACATCCGTTGCCTGGCTTGCGTTTACTGCACTCATGATTGATTACCGCCTGTTAGTTCTGGCCCAGAGTTAAAATGCGCTGCATCATCGACTTGGCAGTGTTCATGATGTCTACATTCATCTGGAAGCTGCGCGAAGAGGACATCATATCGGCCATTTCTTCTGCCACATTCACATTGGGGTAGTACACATAGCCGTCTTCACTAGCAGCAGGGTGGTTGGGCTCATAGCGCATCTGCAGATCGGCATCGCTTTCGACTATGCCTTCCACCCGAACGCCGGCACCACCTTCTGCCCCAGAGCCGAACGCCGGCTGGTTGCCGTTTAACAGCGACTGCTGGACCGCCGCAAACACTGGCTTACGGGCGCGGTAGGTTTCACCGGTGCTGGAACTGGCGGTTTCGGCGTTGGCAATGTTAGACGCTGTGGTGTTTAGTCGCAGCGATTGCGCAGTCATACCGGAACCGGCGATGTCGAAAATGTTACCCAGTGACATAAAAATCTCCTGTGTTCACTGTATTGCCTGCGGCTTACTGGCCTGTCAGCGCTTTGCTAATCCCGCTGAATTTGCTGCTAAGAAACTGGAAGCTGGCCTGGTAGTCCATGGCGTTGCGCATAAAGCGGCTCTGTTCTTGCTGAGCGTCTACCGTATTGCCGTCTACCGAAGGCTGATGCGGTGTGCGATACAACAAATCATTGTCGCTTGCAGAGCCGGGCGCACCGCCACCTTCGTTCATATGGCCACTGTTGGTAGTGTTCATGTCGAAGCCGCTGGCGCTGCTCTGCGCTCGCTTCATGATCGCCTGGAAGTCGATATCACGGGCCTTGAAGCCCGGGGTGTCGGCGTTGGCGAGATTATTGGCCAGAATTTCTGCGCGCTGAACCCGCGCCTGAAGGGCGTATTGGTGAATACCCAGTGCACTGTCAAAGTTGATTGCCATACTGCCTCCGCAATTCTGTGCCGGCGGTTAACGAAAGATTGCCGGTTTCAGGTGTATGAAGAGTTAAAAGCAAGTGCAATGCCAGAATGGTGAAAACTGTGGAAATTTTTGTCTTAACAGGATTGCAGCGTTGTTTTTAGGCTTTAAAAGGCTAAAAATCTCTCAATAACGTCGGCATTGAGCCGCTCGAACAATGGCACACCGAGGCCACTGCAAAAAAACGGCAAGCAACTGCCCTCCAGGCACTCGCCAATCACAACGTTTTTGCCGCCCGGATGTGAGCAGTTAGCGCAACGGCAGCGTAAAATACGTAGACGCCACTTTCGTCGACCACCTTTAGCTGACCATTTTCCGCCAACCATCTTGGAGCAAGCCCGTGGCCAAAATCTGCATCTTCCCTATTCCCGGGTGCGTCACCTTCCCCGGCACTGTGTTCCCGCTGCACGTGTTTGAGCCGCGCTACCGCGCGATGATTCAACACTGCCTGGAAACCGAAACCCTATTGGCTATCTGCCACACCGAAAAACAGTTAAGCCCGGGCAAGCAAGCAGGGTCTCTGGAACAGGCGCTAAGCTCTAACCAGGCCACTTATCGGCCCTACGACGTATTCAGCGCAGGCCGCTGCGAGCTTTTGGAAACCATGGAAGACGGGCGCCTGCTGCTGAACGTGCACATACTGCAGCGCTACCGGCTCGACAAGCAGCTTCAGCAGTTGCCGTACCAGATCTATGAATGCACAGAGTTTAGTGACCAACCGCTAAGCGACAGTGAAACCCGCGATTGCGCCGAATTGCGGGATAAAATTCTGCACCGACTGGTCGCTCTGGGCCACGGCGACCCGACGATTCGGAAATCGGTGAAACAACTGGCGGAATCAGAAGAATGGTTGAAAAAAACCGACGGTCAATTCAGCCTGGCGTTGTTTGGCGTAGTGCACTTTGAGCCTGAGCTCATGCAGGAAATTCTGGAAATGGAGTCAGCGCCCCAGCGCCTGGCTTACACGCTGGAGCTACTGAACGACCTCTAAAAGGGTACGTTGACGAGTACGCTAAGAAGATTGCTTTAAAGAATGCCCCAAAGAGCACATAAGCGCTGGCTACTGCGGCCAGCGCGACACAAACACCGTCGGTTCCAGACGCGGCACCGCAGGCTTGGCAGAAATAACGCTGCCGGTGTAAATAAAGCCAATCACCGATTCCTGCTTGCTCAAACCCAACGCCTCTGTGACCGCCGGATTATAAGCCGGAGACCCGGTTCGCCACATAACACCAAAGCCCGCATCCTGAAGCGCCAACTCAAGCAAGGTGGTGCTCGCGGCAGCGGACAAAACTTGCTCGTGGGCCGGAATTTTCGGATGTTCAACCGGTGACGCAATCGCAATAATCACCATGGGTGCCCGCAGTGGCGATTTGCGAAGCTTGGCCAGGATTTTTTCATCGGCTTCCGGACCGTAGGTGTCTGCAAACAAATCGCCCAAGCGCTCAAGGCCTTCTCCTTCCACCACCAAGTAACGCCAGGGCCGTAAAAGACCGTGATCTGGCGCTCGCGCCGCGCAAGCAAAAGCCCGCGCCAGAACGCCCGGCCCCGGTGCCGGTGCTTGCAGACGCGGCTCGGAACTTCGGCCAAGAATAAAATCGCTGATAGCGGTCATAAAGTCCTGTCAAGTGTTAGAGTAAAGCCTTGTTATAGCACTCAATGGTGACAATCAAACATGAATGTCGGGCTGAGTGCCCTCGTGTAAAACCAACAATTAAAAGCGACATGGAGGCTACTGTGAGCGCACCAAAAATCTTTCATAGCTTTGCTGAATTCTATCCCTTTTACTTAAATGAGCACCGTAACCGAACCTGTAGGCGATTGCACTTTATTGGCAGCTCACTGGTACTTGCCGTCATAGTCTGGGTGGCTGTGTCTGGCAACCTGCTTTGGCTGCTGGCGCTTCCAGTGATTGGGTATGGCTTCGCCTGGGTGGGCCATTTTGGCTATGAGAAAAATCGCCCTGCTACATTCCGCCACCCCCTATACAGCTTGATGGGCGACTGGGTTATGTTCAAAGACATGCTGACAGGAAGGATTCGATTCTGAAATGATCAGAGCACCTGCCAACATTCGCGATACTGGAAAAATTCCCGCTAACGCCATTGACTCTGCTGAAGGAACACCGTCAACAACCGTGCATATCATGCCCGACTATCTTGGCCGTACGCTCGGTTACGCCGCCATGGCCGCCATTATGATCGCCGGTATCGCCGACGGGGTCCACTCAGTGTGGCTCTTTGGTATGGCCGGGTTTGCAATAGTCTGGCCCCACCTGGCCCAACTGTTTTCACTGGATGCGCGCAAACGCAACTCATCCACCATTCGCCAGCACCTGTTACTGATAGATTCTGCCATTTCCGGGGCGTTTATCGGAAGCCTGGGACTGATCAGCATTTCTGCCGCGGCCATTGCCTTAATGATGATGGTCACCTGCTTTGTGGTGGGTGGTTTAAAGCAGTGGGCCTCAGGCAGCCTTATACTTTCTGCGGCGGCGCTGACCGTGTTCTTTCTATTCAACCCTGGCTATGCCATCACCCTGCCGCCGGTTGCAGATTTACTGGCGGTGATCGTCGCCGGTGTTTACATTTGCGCAACTGCTCTGTTTTCCCACCAGCAAGCCAAAGCCCTGCGCCACGCAACCTTATTGATTCAAGCCCAGCGCGAGCAGTCCATCGCACTGTCGCAAAAACTGTCGAAGTACATGTCACCGCAGGTATGGCAAACCATTTTTACCGGCCAGCGGGATGCACGCCTGGAAACCCAGCGGAAAAAGCTAGCGGTGTTTTTCTCAGATATTCAAGGATTTACCGACCTATCGGAAGAAATGGAACCGGAGGCCTTGACCGATGTGTTGAATCACTACCTCAATGAAATGTCGCAAATTGCCCTCAAGCACGGCGGCACCATCGACAAGTTTGTGGGCGACTCCATCATGATCTTTTTCGGCGACCCCACCAGCCGTGGTCAACGAGCAGATACGCTGGCTTGCGTATCAATGGCCATCGACATGCGCAAACACATGAAAATACTGCGCCAGAAATGGCGCAGTCAAGGTATCAAGACACCGCTACAGATTCGTATGGGCATCAGCACTGGCTATACCACCGTTGGCAACTTTGGCGCCGAAAATCGCATGGATTACACCATCATTGGCAAGGAAGTGAACCTCGCCAGCCGGATGGAGCATCTGGCACAGCCCGGTGAAATTTTGGTCACCCATGAAGCCTTTTCGCTGATTAAAGACAGCATTATGTGCCGCGATAAGGGCGAGGTAACGGTTAAGGGCTTCAGTAGGCCTATTGCGGTGTATCAGGTAATCGATCACCGCTGCGACCTGGGCCGCAACCGCAGCTTTATGGAACACGAGCACAGCGGCTTTACACTGTATCTGGATTCGGAAAAAGTGAACGAAAACGACCGGGTTGCCATATTGCAGGCGCTAGACGAAGCCGCTAGCCGTTTGCGCCATCAGCGGGACTGACCAGCGCGAACGCGACTCATAAAAAACTACTGCCGTATCAGGCGGGGGCCGGAATTGGCATCAGCACGAGTGCTGCGCCACGGATTAATATCCAGGCCGCCGCGGCGGGTATAGCGGGCGGTTACCGTCAACGCTTGCGGCTTACAATGGCGCATCAGATCCGTGAATAGAGTCTCTACACAATGCTCGTGAAAATCCTGCTTCTGGCGAAAACTAACTATATAACGCAACAGGCCAACCCGGTTCAGCTTCGGGCCGGTATAGTCAATTAATACCGAACCCCAATCTGGCTGCCCGGTTACCGGGCAATTGCTCTTCAACAGATGTGAACACAGCTTTTCGCTAACGATCTTTGTACCGGTTACGAGGGACTCCGGCGCATAGCTGTAAACCACATCCGTCAAAGGTTCGTCATCAATTAACTGATATTCATGTGGCCGTCCCTGGGCCAGAGCGCCTTCATCAACGCTGTGCAGGGTCACCCGAACCGCGGCGCCAGAGGCTGACGACAAATCTGCAACGATCACCTCGCAAACCCGCTCAGCACTGGCGTATACGGTCTGGTTCAGTGAATTCAGATACAGCTTCAGCGATTTGGACTCAACCAGCTGCGGCGATTCTGCCGCAAACTCGATTTCCGCCCAGGCCACCACTGGCACACCGCCAGAACGCAGCCAAGACACTTCCCAAGCCTGCCATAAGTCCCCGCCAAACCAGGGCCAGAGACCGTCTTCCAGGCCGATACGCTGGCGGTTGTGCAGCCGCGGAATCGGAAACAGTTGGCCGGGATCGTAGGTGTCCGGGTATTCGCTGATTTTACCCAGCGGCGCATTATCAAGTGCCATAAATTTTCCTGAATCAGTTACGAATGCCTTTGCCACGGCGCAACAAGTTCAATGCAACCGCCGCCAACACCACAATAAACAGCAGAATCATACCCAAAGACACAAACGGATTTACGTCGGACACACCCAGAATGCCATAGCGAAAGCCATTCACCATGTACAGAATCGGGTTGGCCATAGACACCATGCGCCAAATGTCCGGCAGCAGATTAATGCTATAAAAAACGCCGCCCAGGTAGGTCAGCGGTGTCAGAATAAAGGTAGGCACAATCGAAATATCATCGAATTTTGTCGCCAGCATGGCGTTGATAAAACCGCCCAGGGAAAATAGCGCCGAGGTCAGAATCACCGTAACCACAACCATCAGCAAGTTGTGAATTTGCAAGTGGGTGAACGCCAACGATACAAACGTCACAATCACTCCAATGCCCAGACCGCGAGCCATACCCCCACACACGTAGCCGGCCAGAATGACCCAGTTTGGCACCGGCGCTACCAGCAGCTCTTCAATACTGTGCTGAAACTTCATCGAGAAGAACGACGACACCACGTTGCCGTAGGAACTGGTAATAACCGCCAGCATAATCAGGCCCGGCACAATGAACTGCATGTAGTCGAAGCCGTCCATTTTACCGATACGAGAACCAATCAGATTGCCAAAAATAATAAAATACAGGGTCATGGTGACCGCCGGTGGCAACAGGGTTTGTGGCCAGATGCGAGTGAAGCGGCGAATTTCACGACTCAGAATTGTATAAAATGCAGTCCACAGAGCGTGCGATGTCATAACTGCGCCTTTGGATCGTTGTCACTGTTGTCGGCATTGGCTTCAACCATACGTACAAAAAGCTCTTCCAGGCGATTCGCTTTGGTGCGCATGCTCTCTACCTCGATGCCCTGTTGTTGCAGCTGCACAAAAACCTGATTCAACCCGGTGCCTTTTTGCACATCCACTTCCAACGCACCGTCTTTATCAAAGCGGTGAATATAGCCCTCAAGCTCGGGTAAATGTTGGTAGCCGCCGGCAAGATCCAGGACAAACGTTTCCACGCTCAGTTGCTGCAGTAACTCGCGCTTGCTGGTGTTTCGCAGGATCTGGCCGTGATCAATAATGGCGATGTTACGGCACAGGGCTTCGGCTTCTTCCAGGTAGTGGGTTGTCAGAATAATGGTGGTGCCATTACGGTTCATTTCTTGCAGAAACGTCCACATAGAACGGCGCAGTTCAATATCCACGCCCGCGGTGGGTTCGTCCAGAATCAATAGCCGCGGTTCGTGCACCAGCGCACGGGCAATCATAAGGCGCCGCTTCATGCCGCCAGACAGCGTGCGTGCCGAAGCCTTGCGCTTATCCCATAGCCCAAGCTGTTTCAGGTATTTCTCGGCAGAGATCAAAGCCTGCTTCAGCGGAATACCGTAATAGCCAGCCTGAGTGGTCACAATATCCAGCACTTTTTCAAACTGGTTAAAATTGAACTCCTGGGGCACCACGCCCAGGTTAAGCTTGGCCGCCGACAGTTCGGTATCCAAATCATGGCCAAACACTCGCACCTGCCCGGCAGATTTATTCACCAGCGACGACACCACCCCCAGGGTGGTAGATTTGCCGGCACCGTTGGGGCCTAACAACGCAAAAAAGTCGCCTTCGGCCACTTTGAGGTCAATACTTTTAAGAGCCTGAAAACCATTGCCATAGGTTTTGGTCAGGCCCTGAATTTCCAGAGCGTACGCCATAGACATTCCTGACAGAAAAACATGAGACTGAATGCGGGAACTGCGTGACTGGATACTGCGTCACTTTTCATAGACTGCGTGCCGCATCGCTTGTTAAAGCGCACGACAGACTTAATCGGGCGGGAATATTAACCGTTATGGGTTGCTGTCGGCAAACTGTAAACCGTAACCCTCAGGCGTTTCACGTCGCACCATCATGTGCAAAATAGGAGCTTCTATCGGCAAGCCCTGCACTTGAACGGTCACTTTATCACCGAGTTGAGGGGCAAATTGCTGACCCTCAATCGCAATAAACACGCCGCCGTCGGATATGTCGCGGGTACCAAACACAAATTTTCCCAGAGTTTCATGCTCAACTTTTACAGTCGCACTCATGGATGTACGCAAGTGCTCGCGGCGGTCATCTGGGTTCATAAATTTTGCACCAAGGCTGACGAATATTGTTTACATGAAGAATACCACCAAATTTCTCAAAGTATAAACAAGCAAGATTGACTATCCAGTTAATACAAATGATAATGGTTTGTGTTGTTAACATTGATTCACCAAGCCTGACAAAACGATACTCCATTAACCAAGGTTTACATTATGCGATTGAAACTGGCTGCCACAGCTGCCATTGCCCTGACTGCCATGCCCATGGCCGCGTTTGCTGACGGCGAAGTGAACATTTACTCTTACCGCCAGGCTTACTTGCTGGAACCTCTGCTGAACGCGTTTGAAAAAGAGACCGGCATTGAATCCAACGTGGTATTCGCCAAGCAAGGCCTGGCCGAGCGCCTGGACCGCGAAGGTCGTAATAGCCCTGCCGACGTGGTGATGACGGTCGACATTTCCCGCATCGACGAACTAGTAGAACGTAATCTGCTGCAAGGCATCACGGACAACGAGATTCTGAACAAGAACATCCCGGAAAACCTGCGCCATCCAGATGGCCAGTGGTTCGCACTGACAACCCGTGGCCGTTTGATCTACACCTCCAAAGACCGTGTTGAAGAAGGTGCAATCACCACTTACGAAGACCTGGCAGACAGCAAGTGGGACAACCGCATTTGTACCCGCAGCGGCAAACACCCTTACAACATCGCACTGATCTCATCGATGATTGCTCACCACGGTGAAGCAGACACCGAAACGTGGCTGGCAGGCGTAAAAGACAATCTGGCACGCAAACCCCAAGGCGGCGATCGCGATCAGATTAAGGCCATTGCAGCCGGCGTGTGTGACGTTGCCATTGGTAACAGCTACTACTACGGCAACATGCTGCAAGATGAAAACGAACGCGAAGCCGCCGAAGCTGTGCGTCTGGTATTCCCCAACGCCGACGGCCGCGGCACCCATATCAATATCAGCAGCATTGCCCTGACCAAAAGCGCACCAAACAAAGACAACGCCATTAAATTAATGGAGTTCCTGTCTTCAGCAGAAGCCCAGCGCATTTACGCCGAAGCGAACGCAGAATACCCGGCTAACCCGAATGTTAAGCCTGTGGGTATGGTTGCCGAGTGGGGCGAAATCAATCCAGACTCCATTTCATTGCAGGAAATTGCTGACAATCGCAACGCCGCTGTAAAACTGGTCGACCGTGTAGATTTTGACGGCGAATAAGTCCGTTTAATCGAAAAACAACCGGCGGCAGTCACTTCCTGCCGCCGGTTTGCTTGCAGGCAAGCCTTCAGCTGTCTAAAATCTGAATTCTTTTCATCATCATTTTGAGCCCGTCTTGTTCAACGGTTCATCGCTTTTCAGCCTCTGTGTCGGGCTGAATCAGAAGGATCCACATGCCTGAAGCTACCACCGGTGCCAACATTGCTCCGGCTCAACCTCTGTACATCAAGCGCACCTCTAAACGCTGGCTGATCGCCGCAGCACTGATTACCGCTATTGTCGCTCTACCCGTGCTTGCCGTTATTTACCTGGCATTTTCCCCGGACGAGAACATCTGGCCGCACCTGATGAGCACCACCCTGCCGCGCTACCTGCTAACAACCCTTAAACTGATGCTGGGCGTAGGCATACTTGCCTTGGGCATTGGCCTGTCCAGCGCCTGGGCCGTCACCATGTGCGAGTTTCCCGGCCGCAAGTACTTTGAGTGGGCCATGCTGCTGCCCTTCGCGGTGCCGGCTTACGTTATTGCGTATGTGTACACCAGCCTGTTGGACTATGCCGGGCCGGTGCAAAGTGCCCTGCGCGCTGTGTTTGGCTGGACCAGTGCAGCGGATTACTGGTTTCCCGAAATTCGCAGCCTGGAAGGCGCCATCCTGATGATCGGTTTGGTGCTCTACCCTTATGTGTACCTGCTGGCCCGCGCGGCGTTTTTGGAGCAGTCACCCTCGCTGTTCGAGGTTAGCCGCAGCCTGGGCCACTCCGCAATCAGTACGTTTTTTCGTATCGTGCTGCCCATCGCCCGCCCGGCGATTGCCGTTGGCTTGTCACTGGTGATGATGGAAACCCTCAACGATTTCGGCACCGTCGACTTCTTCGCTGTGCAAACCCTCACGGCCGGCCTGTTTGATACCTGGATGAACCTGGGCAACCTTGGCGGCGCCGCCCAGATTGCCAGCGTTATGTTGGTGTTTGTGCTGGTACTGGTCACCCTGGAACGTTATTCACGCCGCCGCCAGCAGCAGTTTGCCGCCCGAGACAACCGCGACCCCATCCGCCGCTTTACCATGTCCTTTCCACGCCAGATGGTCTGTGTGGCAGTGTGTGGCATTCCGGTTTTGTTGGGCTTTGCCATTCCAGGCGCCACTCTGGCCACCTACGCCATCGAGTATTTCAGCGAAAGCTGGAACCCGGATTTTATTCAAAACACCCTAAACAGCCTCTTCCTGTCCAGCGCTGCAGCGCTCACCACTCTGGCTATTGGCGTAACTCTGGCCTACAGCCGCCGGCTGCATAACACCCGTGGCATGCAGGTGCTTATGCGGCTTTCAAGCTTGGGCTACGCCATGCCCGGCGCAGTGCTTGCGGTGGGGGTGATTGTGCCATTGGCAGGGTTTGATAATTGGCTAGACAGTCTGATGCGCGATTACTTTGGTTTCAGCAGCGGTCTGCTGCTCAGCGGGTCAGCGTTTGCACTGATATTCGCCTACACCGTGCGTTTTTTGGCGGTGTCTGCCGGCAGCGTGGAAAGCGCCCTGCAGAAAATCACCCCAAGCATGGACATGGCTTCACGCTCTTTGGGGCATACACCGGGCAAAACTCTGGTGAAAGTTCACCTGCCCATGTTGCGGGGCACCCTGATAACCGCAGCGCTGGTGGTATTTGTAGACTGTATGAAGGAGTTGCCAGCCACGCTGATTCTGCGGCCGTTCAACTTTGAAACCCTGGCCACTTACGTGTACCAGTTTGCATCTGACGAAAAACTGTTCCACAGCGCATTGCCGGCGCTGATTATCGTGGTGGCCGGCATTATCCCCATCATTCTGATGAGCCGCTCCATTTCCAACTCGCGAGCCATGAACTGACGCCCTTTCTACGCGAAAAGGTTTTCAGCGCGTTAACGAGATCGCGAGCGCACGTCAGAGACCACAAAGCGCCCCCTGAAAACAGCCGCCGGCTCTTGCTGCGGTTGCATCGTGGGTACGCCGCAAAAAATCTCGGCCGTTAACTCCAACCGCGCACGGCCATGGCGAGCCAGACTTTTCCGAAAGTGGTCTGGCATCTCGCCGTCGGGTAAACGGCACACACTAAAGAAATCCCCATCCACCGGCGACTTGTATTCAATCGTGCCCGTTTGCACCACAACCGTGCCTTTCAACTGAAGATCAGCCAGCGCCAACTCAGCAACACTCCAGGCGGCCGATACGCCAACGCTGTAGAGGCTGCCACCAAAGCCCGTGCCCTGGTGATTACTGTTGGGTGCAAGCGGAGCGCTCAACAACAATGCCGTGCCGTCCCATTCCAGCAATTTAAGGCCCAAGGCCGTGGTTAATGGAATCTGCTGGTTGATACGCTTTTGAAACTGCGCGAGGCGCGACATGCCATGCTCCTGACAACATAGTCCTGAAAAAAAACAGGGACACCCCTATAACGGCATACCCACAAATAAACTTTGGTTTTTTTATAGAAAAGCCCGGTCATTGCCGGGCTTTTCACCGAGTCACGGGTGTTTAGTGCCAAACCACCGACTTACGCTCGGCATACCAGCCTTCAACCTCACTTTCGTAAGCCGCTTCAACCACGTTACGTTTAAGCTTGAGAGTAGGCGTCAGAAAACTGTTTTCGATTGACCACTCATCCGTAACCACCGCAATGAACGCCAGTTTTTCATGCGGGTCTACCGCACGATTCACCTCATCGCGCAGGGCGTTCAGCTCTGCCTCAACGGTTTTGCGCACCACTGGATCTGCCATCTGCGGCCGCAAATTTTCATTGAGCAGCACCAGTGCAAACGGGTTGGTCTGATTGGCGCCGGAAACACAAACCATCTCAATACTTTGATTTGCCATCAGTCGGTTTTCCAAAGCCGCCGGAGCAATGTACTTGCCTTTACTGGTTTTGAACATCTCTTTGGTACGGCCAGTTAGTTTCAGGCGCCCCATCTCGTCCAGTTCGCCTTTATCACCGGTTTTCAAAAAGCCGTCTTCGCTCATGGTTTCGCGGGTGCGTTCTTCATCCTTGAAGTAGCCCATCATAGTCGCCGGGCTTTTTATCAAAACTTCACCGTTGTCACTGATGCGCACTTCCACACCGGGCAAGGCCTCGCCAACATAACCGATGCGCGAGCGGCCCCGTTTGTTCATGTGGGAATAGGCCACGTTCTCGGACATGCCATAACCTTCCAGCAATTCCAACCCAAGGCTGCGATACCAGCTCAGCACATCATTAGAAAGCGGCGCAGACCCACTGCCCGCCAATTTCACCTTGCCAAGCCCCAGGCCGTTGAGAATTTTTTTCTTGATGACACCGCTAACGATTGGGATTTTCAACAACACGTTGAGCTTTTTCTGCGGCATTTTCTGCAGTACGCCGTGCTGGAACTTCACCCACAGCCTGGGCACAGACAAGAACAGCGTAGGCTGCGCACGTTGCACATCGGCCACGAACGTATCCAGCGATTCCGCAAAGAACAATTGAAAGCCGTTATACAGCGAGCCAAACTCCACAAAAGCGCGCTCAAACACGTGTGCCAGCGGCAAATAAGACAGCATACGCTCGTTGGGTGAAAGCCCCAGAGTTTGAGTGGCACCTTCAGCAGCAAATGCCAGGTTAGCAAAGCTCAACATAACGCCTTTGGGCTGACCGGTGCTGCCAGACGTGTACACCAACGTGGCCAACTCACCGGCCTCGCGCTTCACCTCGCCTTCCAGTGGCGCCGTGTCGCGAATAATGTCGTTCCAGGTCACAAAGTCTGTGGGCGGGCTGGAAGGAAACGAAATGCAGTGCATGGTCTCTGGCACACCGGGTTTCATCATGTCCCAATCGTCCAGCTTGCCAACAAACAGAGCCTTGCACTCGGAGTGTTCAAGAATGTAGGCAACCGTGGTCGCGTTCAGGGTCGGGTAAATGGGCACAGACACATAGCCCGACATCCAGATTGCCCAGTCTGCCATCACCCAGTGAGCACAATTTTTCGAAATTAGCCCAATACTGCTGCCAGCGGGTAGGTCCATCGATTTCAGATACGCCGCCATGCGCCGGGCCTCGTCGGCTGCACGGCGCCAGGTAAACTCGTCAACCTGGCCGTTTCCTATCGGCTGGGTCAGGTATAAAGAGTCCCCGATGGTAGACTCCCAATGGTAAATCAGGTCGAGAGGTAGCTTGTTCGTTGTTATCATTTGATACCCTGCTCATTCAGTCCGATTGGAAAACAGCCTTTTAAACCCAGAAATAAGCGCTTATTGGTCTGTATATCACGATGACACATTACACATTACACCAACGTATGATGTCTTGAAATAAGTGGGCCAAACATTAAATGCTGTCAACATCGGCAATCGTCTGCTGGCCTTGTAACTCCCGCCAGACCGATGCAGAATCACGCTCCGCTGCTTACCCCGCAAGCGCAAATCCTGTGGTAAACTTCCGCTCTTTGTACACGCACAGCAAAAATAACCCACGTAAAATCAGTTAACCGACTCGGAGATGGTTGTATGGCCAATAGAATGTTGCGCACCCTGATTGGTGCATCCGTGCTTGCCGCTGCTAGTTTTACTCAGGCTGCAGAGCTTCCTGTGGTTGCTATTACCCAGATTGTAGAACATCCCGCTCTGGACTCGGTCTATGAAGGCATAAAAGATGAACTGGCAGAGCGTGGCTATGTAGACGGCGACAACATTCGCATCATCCACGAAAGCGCTCAGGGCAACACCGGCATCGCCGCCCAGATTGCACGTAAGTTTATAGGTGAAAGCCCGGCTGTTATCGTTGCCATCGCCACGCCGTCTGCGCAAACCGTTGCCGCTGCAGCCCGTAACATTCCGGTTGTATTTTCCGCGGTCACCGATCCGGTTGGCGCGAAGTTGGTGATATCGCTGGACGCACCCGGCGCCAACATCACCGGCGTATCTGACATGCTGCCTATCGAGAAACATCTGGATTTGCTACAGCGCCTGGTACCAAACGCCAAGCGTATTGGCACGGTTTACAACCCGGGTGAAGCCAACGCCGTGGCCTTGGTGGGCATGATTGAAGAAAGCATGAAAGCGCGCGACATGGTGCTGGTTAAAGCCGCGGCTACCAAAACCTCCGAAGTGCTGGGCGCATCCCGTTCGCTGGTAGACAAAGTAGATGCTATCTACCTGACCACTGACAACACCGTCATCAGCGCAGCAGAAGCCGTGATTTCTGTCGGTGAACGCTCGAAAATTCCGGTATTTGCCGCCGACACCGCCACGGTTTCCCGCGGAGCAGTTGCTGCACTGGGCTTCAATTACTACAATCACGGCCGCCAGACCGGCGCCATGGTCGTACGCATCATGGAAGGTGCTGGCACCGCCGATATGCCGGTAGAAACCATGGACACCCTAGACCTGTTTGTTAATCCTGAAGCCGCCGCACGCATGGGCATGACCATTGCCGATGACATTATTGCGGAAGCCAAAGAAGTGGTTTCCAACGCCAAGTAAAGCCTGACTTACACGGGCAGGCGGCAACCACACCGACCTGTCCGTTTTCTTTAACAGCGAACCTTATCCATGCTCAGTAACATTGCCTTTTACGGCGCATTAGAAACCGGCTTGATATACGGCCTGGTTGCCTTCGGAATCTACCTGTCATTCCGTGTTCTGGACTTCCCCGACTTGACCGTAGACGGCAGCTTCCCCCTTGGCGCTGCCGTGGCCGCCATGCTGATTATTGCCGGCTGGAACCCTTGGCTGGCAACCGGAGCTGCGATACTGGCCGGCATGGCCGCTGGTGCGGTAACCGCCCTGCTCAACGTAAAACTGAAAATTCTGAACCTGCTGGCGTCTATTCTGACCATGATCGCGCTCTATTCCATAAATCTGCGCATTATGGGCCGCCCCAACGTGGCACTGTTAATGGAAGACACCGTGCTGACCCCCTGGTACAACTTGGGGCTTGAATATCATCAGGTATCGGTGTTGCTGTTCACCCTCGTTATCGGTGCCACGCTGTTTCTGCTTTGGCGTTTCATGAAATCTGAAATCGGGCTGGCCATGCGCGCCACCGGTGCTAACGCTCGTATGGCCAGGGCCCAGGGCATCGCAACGGGTGGCATGATTATTCTGGGTGTGGCTGTATCCAACGGCCTGGTAGGCCTGGCCGGAGCACTGTTCGCCCAAAGCCAGGGCGCAGCCGATGTCACCATGGGCGTAGGCGTTATTGTGATCGGCCTGGCATCGCTGATTGGCGGTGAAGCGGTTATAACGCCCACCAGCGTATTTCGTGCGTTGCTGGCCTGCGTGGTCGGCGCCATCATTTACCGCTTGGCCATCGCCTTCGCACTGAACGCCGATGTACTGGGCCTGAAAGCGCAAGACCTGAACCTGATTACCGCCGTTCTGGTCACCCTGGCCATTGTTCTGCCCGGTGCCCGCGTGTCACTGATGAACAAATTCAAACGCAGAAAGGCCTGAGGAGGCACCATGATTACCGCAACAGACCTCCGGCTGACCTTCGGCGAAGGCACCCCCCTGGAAAACCCGGCTCTGCGTGGCATGAGCCTGACCGTCAACCAAGGCGAATTTGTCACCGTTATTGGCAGTAACGGCGCCGGAAAATCCACTTTTTTGAACGCCCTGGCCGGCGAAGTACTGGTCGACAGTGGCAAAATTCTTGTCGATAACATCGACGTCACCAAGCTGCCCACCCACAAACGCACCGGGCGCGTGGCGCGGGTATTCCAAGACCCGCTGGCCGGCACGTGTGAAGGCCTGTCGATTGAAGAAAACCTGGCCTTGGCCACCAAACGCGGCAAACACCGCAGCCTGGGCACCGCGGTGAAAAAACAGTATCGGGAACACTTTCGCGCCAGCCTGGCCACTCTGGGTTTGGGCCTGGAAAACCGTCTGACCGATAAAATGGGCCTTCTCTCTGGCGGCCAGCGCCAAGCCGTTAGCCTGTTGATGGCAAGCCTGACACCGTCCAGCATTCTGCTGCTAGACGAACACACCGCTGCACTGGACCCAAAAACCGCGTCTTTCGTACTGGAACTGACCCAGAATATTATCGCTGAACAGAAACTCACCGCCCTGATGGTCACTCACAGCATGAAGCAGGCGCTGGAAGTAGGCACCCGCACCGTGATGCTGCACCAGGGCGAAGTGGTGTTCGACATTGCCGGCAAAGACCGCGAAGGGCTGCAAGTAAAAGACCTGCTCAACCTGTTCGAACAACAGCGCGGCCTAACCGTGGACGACGACAGCCTCCTACTGAGCTAACTCCCCCCGTTACACGGCGCTAATCTGAAAACACACAGCCGCCCCCAACATATTGAAGCTCTTCGGTTTTCAGTTTGTTGCGATTTTGCAAGTGCTTTTCCATTGATTTTAACCTTCATATTAGCCCGGGCCATAGCCGGGCTTTTCTTTTAAAAACACTACATCCTGTTATACTGGCGTTCAATCTGACCTATATGTAGGACTACACAGCAATCTGTTGTAGAAAACCCGTCGTAGGTAGACACACGTTTCCAGCCCGGCGCTCAGCACGATCGTCTGGCGAAAGCACTGATAAAGTAATGACATGGCGCGCTGTACGCGGCGACGCTTTTTTTCCCGACACACACAGTTCGAGGGCGGCAATGAACGCTAAAGCACAAGCATTAGTCACAACCATTCCGATGCAAGACGCATCACTCGACATCTGGAACAGCAAGTACCAGCTGAAAACCAAAACTGGCGACGCCGTCGACAAAGACATTCTAGCCACCTATGAGCGCGTAGCCCGTGCCCTGTCAGAAGTCGAAAACAAAGACCTGCGCGCCAAACACTACAAAGATTTCGCCTGGGCCCTGAAACACGGCGCCATTCCTGCCGGCCGCATTATTTCCAACGCCGGTGCACGGTCGCACAAGCCTGCCACCTCTACGATTAACTGCACCGTTAGTGGCAACATTAACGACTCTATGAACGACATTCTGGGGAAAAACCACGAAGCAGGCCTGACGCTCAAAGCCGGCTGTGGAATTGGTTATGAATTCTCTACCCTGCGCCCCCGCGGTGCCTACGTCGCCGGCGCCGGTGCCACCACATCCGGCCCGCTGTCGTTCATGGATATCTTCGACCGTATGTGCTTCACCGTGTCATCAGCCGGTGGCCGCCGCGGCGCTCAAATGGCTACGTTTGACATTCACCACCCAGACATCATCGACTTCATTCAAGCCAAGCGTGAAGATGGCCGCCTGCGCCAGTTCAACCTGTCGCTGCTGATCACCGAAGACTTCATCAACGCCGTACGTGACGACGCCGACTGGAACCTGTCCTTCCCGGTGACCGATAAAGAAGTAGAAGAAGAAGGCCTGGACCTGACCGACCCGACCAAGTTTGTATACCGTGACTTCCCGGTCGTAAAAGACTACATGATGAACGCCGAAGGCAAAGTAGCCTGCCGCATTTACCGCACCCTGAAAGCCCAGTTCATCTGGGACACCATCATGACCTCCACCTACGACTACGCCGAGCCAGGTTTCATCCTGATCGACAAAGTAAACCAGATGAACAACAACTGGTTCTGCGAGGACATTCGCGCCACCAACCCATGCGGCGAACAGCCCCTGCCCCCTTACGGCAGCTGCCTGCTGGGCTCGGTAAACCTGACCATGTTCGTGGACTACCCGTTCACAGACAAAGCCAGCTTTAACTATGAAAAGTACAAAAAAGTCGTTGGCATCTTCACCCGCATGCTAGACAACGTTGTGGAAATCAACGGCCTTCCGCTGGCGCAACAACGCCACGAAATTACCTACAAGCGCCGCCACGGCATGGGCATTCTGGGCCTGGGCTCTACCCTTGCCATGCTGCGTATGCCTTACGGTTCTGAAGAATCCGTGGTGTTCACCGAAGACGTCGTACGTGAAATGGCCGTAGAAGGCTGGCGCCAGTCCCTGGCCCTGGGCAAAGAAAAAGGCGCGGCGCCGATCATGGACGACGAATTCGAAATTACCCCGAAATTGCTGGGCAAATGCCCGCAGCTGACAGCCGACGGCTACAACCTGGGCGACAAGCTTAAAGGCCGCGTGTTGCACGCCAAATACAGCCGCTACATGCAGCGCATCGCTGAAGTAGAACCGGAGCTGGTGGCACAACTGGCCGAAAAAGGTGGCCGCTTTACCCACCACACCTCCATCGCGCCTACCGGCACGATCAGCTTGTCACTGGCCAACAACGCCAGTAACGGCATAGAGCCAAGCTTCTCGCACCATTACGCCCGCAACATCATTCGCGAAGGCCGTAAAACCAAAGAGAAAGTCGACGTGTTCTCCTTCGAGTTGCTGGCCTACCGCCACCTGAGCAACCCGGGCGCCATGCCGTTCTCAGACGACGCTGATAAAAAACTGCCGGATTACTTCACCACCTCAGATGACGTAACCCCGGCCCAGCACGTAGACATCCAGGCCGCAGCCCAGTTGTGGATAGATTCGTCTATCTCCAAAACCGCCAACGTGCCTACAGACTTCCCTTACAAGAACTTCAAAGACATTTACCTGTACGCCTTTGACAAAGGCCTGAAAGGTTGCACCACCTTCCGCTTCAACGCAGAAGCCTTCCAGGGCGTACTGGTCAAAGAGTCCGATTTGGAAAACACCGTCTACGAATTCACCCTGGACGATGGCACCAAAGTAAAACTGAAGGGTAACGAACAGGTCGATTACGACGGCGAAATTCACTCCGCCGCTAACCTGTTTGATGCTTTGAAAGAAGGCACTTACGGAAAGTATTGATCCGAAAACCGACACAGGAACACAGACATGACAGTAAAAATTAGCAACAAAATCGTCGGTTATCGGGTAACCAAAGCCGACGAAAACAATCAGCCCGCGCCGGCTGTAGAAAGCACGCTCGTTAAGATGAACGAATACATCGAGCGGCCAGAGTTTTTGTTGGGCACCACCTACAAAATCAAACCGCCGGTGGCGGAGCACGCAATGTACATTACGATTAATGACATTCTGCTGAACGAAGACACCGACCACGAAAGCCGCCAGCCCTACGAAGTGTTCATCAACTCCAAGTCGATGGAACACTTCCAGTGGGTTATCGCCCTCACTCGCGTCATCTCTGCGGTATTCCGCAAAGGCGGCGACCTGACCTTCCTGGTGGAAGAACTGCGCTCGGTATACGACCCCAACGGCGGCTACTTCAAAAAAGGCGGCGTGTTCATGCCCTCACTGGTCGCCGAAATTGGTGCCGTGATTGAAAAGCACCTGAAGGCCGTTGGCCTGATGGAAAGCGAAGAAATGAGCGACAACACCAAGCGCATACTGGCTGAAAAGCGGGCTGATTTTGAAGCCAACCAGAGCAAAGCCACCAACGACGACACGTCCGGTGACTTCCCACCCAACGCCACCACGTGTGGCAAGTGCAGCACCAAAGCCGTAATTGTGATGGATGGCTGTGCAACTTGCTTGAATTGTGGTGATAGTAAGTGTGGTTAGGTTGATAGCGCAATGAAGTGAGAAAAAGGCCCGGGGTTTTGCTTCGGGCCTTTTTTTTGGATAGCAGCTTGTATTTTGAGTAATCGCGTGGCAGCTTCGTTATTGCGTTGTGATATTACAAAGTTTGACGATGTAAGGGTAATAATTTTCTGTTTTTAGAATAGTTTTATGGATGAGTTGCCTGGAAACTGCGTAATCGTGATGGGCGAAAACGAAGATGTCAGATGATTCAATCATAAAGGACGCTGTCCAATACGCTGTTATGCCCACTAAGGGATTAAACTCTGATGGAAACCCCAAAATTATTTATATCTTATAGTTGGTCTAATCCAACACATGAGCAATGGGTTATTGAGCTAGCAAACGAGTTAACCGAATCTGGCATTCATGTCATTCTAGATAAGTGGGATCTTAAGGAAGGCCATGATTCTGTAGCTTTCATGGAAAAGATGGTTACTGACCCTGAAATATCAAAAGTGGCAATTGTATGCGATGAAGTTTATGCATCAAAAGCAGATGGTCGGTCGGGAGGTGTGGGAACTGAAACGCAGATCATCTCACGTGAGGTATATGAAAATCAGGAGCAAGGAAAATTTGTAGCAATCATTCCTGAAAAAGATGATCAAGGTAAAGCATTTTTACCAACATACTATAAATCTAGGATATATATAGATCTGAGTGAGCCTGATAATTACGCAGACAACTTCGAAAAATTATTGCGATGGATATATGACAAGCCTCTTTATACAAGGCCAGAAGTAGGAAAGCGACCGTCATTTTTAGAGGAATCAGAAGGTATTTCATTAGGGACTACTGCAACCCACAAAAGAGCGCTATCAGCAATTAAAGAAAATAAGCCATTTTTATCAGGTGTTCTAGATGAATATTTGACGACATTTGTGAGTAATCTAGAGAAATTTAGAATTACAGATAAAGATGGTGAGTTTGACGATCAAGTAATAGATAGCCTTGAGAAATTTATCCCGTATCGAAATGAAGCTATTTCTTTGTTTGTAGCGTTAGCGCAATACGCGCCAACGGAAGAAAATATTTCGAAATTGCATCGTTTTTTCGAGGCATTAATACCTTATATGAATAAGCCTGAAAGCGTGAATAGTTGGAGTAAATGGGACTTCGACAACTTCAAGTTTATTGCACACGAACTTTTTCTCTACTTAGTAGCCATTCTTATAAAGCATGAAAAGTTCTCAGAAGTTAACCTTCTATTGAATCAAGAATATTATGTACCGGGTCAATCCGATTACGGCAAAGATGTGATGGTGGGTTACGATGCTTTTCGAGCACACTTAAGGTCGTTGGAGCATAGGAATACTCGGTTAAAATTGAATCGACTATCACTGCATGCTGATCTACTGGAGCAACGTAGCAAACATTCAGGGATTGAGTTTAGACACCTTATGCAAGCTGATTTTATATTGTTCATGAGAGCCGAAGTACAACAGTCTGATTTTTACTCCCGCTGGTTTCCAGACACCTTAGTTTATATTGGTCGGTTTCACAGCGCACTTGAGGTGTTCGCGAGATCTTCATCTAAGTCATACTTTGAAAAATCAAAATGCCTTCTCGGCATAGATAAACCAACAGACCTCAATGAGTTGATGGAGGCTTATAAAACCGATCGAAATAGGTTGCCAAGGTGGCAGTTTGATTCATTTAGCCCATCGGTATTGCTAGGCTATGAACAATTAGCAACAAAGGCATAACAAGTTGCTGCACGCGGAAAAATCACTCGCTGCGCTCCCAATTTTCCGGTGAGCAAGGCGTTAGGCTCCACGGAGATTGAGGGAACAATGAAATTTTCAGAGCATTTTAAATTAAATAGAACACAACCATATTTGGATTTCGTGGATATTCCTCTCGATACAGACCTCCCTGTATTTCTGGAGCCTTGTGCAATAAAAGCTTTACGATCACCGTGGGGATCAGAACTATCGTCAATGCTACAAACTTTTTTTGATACTGTTTTACGATTAATTAATTCTGGCAATCATACAAAAGCTCAGCAACTACTTACTTCTCTCAGTGAGCGAAACGAGTTTCACCTTGGATATTCATCAGGGAGATCTAGAGGTCATGGGTTTGGATCTGGTTCGGCAGAGACCGTGTGGGGAGCTTTAAGCAAGAGTAATGCAGCGGTAACTGGGCTCCTCAAAGATTTAGAGGACGCTGCATTACTTATTCCTGGTATCGGAACAGATATGATTTCTGATGCAGTAAGTAACATCATTCGGGGGCCATTAATAAAGTACACTCAAGATATGTGTATTTACTATGGAATTACACTAACCCCAGATGTCGCTTCTGGGCCTATCTGGAACCCACAGAATGAAGCATGGGAAGAATCACTAATTCCACTTCCCATGACTGAATATGGCAAAGTTATTTTGGTCCCAAAAATATTGGTTCGCCACCGATTAACTTACCAATATGATGAATATTACCGTCACTATATACTTCCTGAAATGCAACACGAACACCTTGCTGCACACTCTTCCTTAGTTGAAGTTCTTAAAGATGGAAGTGAGCGAGTAACTAAAAAAGCTCTAATGGAAAAGTATGGCAACGATAAACTCTCAGTTGTTGAACAGACTAAGGTTAGGCCGCAAATACTACAAGAATATAAAGATCAGAAAGCAGGCAGTCCATCTACACCTCTTACACAAAAGCAGTTTTCAGAAGTCGAAGGAATAGATCTTCCCGATTTAGACCCTATAGTTGAAGAATTAAAAGCACTCGCTACCGGAAAGGAAACCGCAGGGCGTTATGAAGATCTTGTTGAAAAAATCCTTTCAGTCATACTTTATCCTTCACTTTGCAATCCGAAAAAGCAGCATAACATTCACGATGGAAGGAAACGTATTGATATAACTTACACGAATGAAGCTAAGAGCGGTTTCTTTTATTGGCTATCTTTACACTATCCATGTGCCTTAATTTTCATAGAGTGCAAGAATTATGGTAAAGAAGTAGGTAATCCAGAAATTGATCAGCTCGCGGGTCGGTTTTCACCAAGCAGAGGACAGGTAGGGATATTGATATGCCGATCTATTGATAACAAAGAAAGGCTATACCAGCGCTGCATTGATACAGCTAAAGATCGACGTGGTTACATGCTCGCGCTAGGCGATGATGACATTTTTGAAATGGTCGAAGCATATAAGAAAGATTCAGAAGATCGAAGCTACACTATTTTAAAAAATCTATGGTCACGTTTAATTGAATAAGAGCCTAACAAGTGCGTGCATGGGATGCCAAAAAGCTGCACTTTTCGTCATCCATGACGCAGACGTTATGTTTTTTATTATAATTCAATTTTTAAAGGGTAAAAATGAAAAGTATCGGTTTTTTTAATAACAAGGGCGGCGTAGGTAAAACAACATTAATATGTAATTTAGCCTCATCCTTGGCTGTAAATAAAAAACTGAAAGTGTTGATTGTTGATGCTGATCCACAATGTAACGCCTCAGCCTACCTCCTTCCTGAGGAGGAACTTGAAAAAATATTATTAGATAATAAACACAATAGTTTGGACTCATTTTATGAGCCTATCCGAAGAGGGCAAGGCTATCCAATTGAGATGCCTACAATAGTTCGTAGTGAAAGGTTTAAAGTTGACCTAATTGTAGGAGACCCTAAATTATCTATTAGGGAGGATTTATTAGCGACAGATTGGGCTTCAACAAGAAATGGAGAGTCTAGAGGGTTTCAAACGACATATGCTATAAAAGAGTTGCTCTCTCGTTTAAATAATTATGATTTAGTATTAGTGGATATGGGGCCATCTTTAGGAGCATTAAATCGCTCGGTATTATTAGCTGTAGATTATTTTTTAATGCCATTGTCAGTGGATATATTTAGCTTAATGGCTGTAGGGAACATAATAAGCTCGTTTGATAACTGGCGTCAAAGTTTAGAAGATGCAATAGCTAAACACCACCGTGATGAGGGTTACAATTTTCAAATTGAAAATAAAGATATTACGTGGGACTTAAAATTCCTAGGCTATGTGATGCAACAGTATAAAGCAAAAACAAAAGGAGGTATAAGACAGCCAGTTCAAGCATTTGAGCGAATAATTGAGAAGCAGAAAGATGAAATAGCTAACCTGTGCTCTGCATTTAATGTAAATCAAAGCGATGTAGATTTAGGTGTAATACCAACGCTTAGTAGTGTAGTGCCTCTCTCACAGCAAGCCCATGCCCCAGTTTTTTCGTTAGGCGCGCAAGATGGAATAGTTGGCTCTCAATATACACGGGTATCTGAAGCTGGTGAATATTTTCATAGTATTTCAGAAGTGTTATATGCGAGGTTGTTTGAATGATTAGTTGGGATAACTCGATTATTAATGCAATTGCTCGTAGACGTTGTGTAATAGTTTTAGGTGCTGGTGTTTCTAGAAACTCCACTAATGCAAAAGGGAAAAGGCCAGATACATGGGAAGACTTTTTAAAGAATTGCGTAAGCAACTTAACCGATGTAGATCATATTAATACTTTGATTTCCCAAAAAGACTTCTTAACTGCTTGTGAGTTGATTAAAGAAAGAATGGGAGCTGATGACTTTACAGAGAAAGTACAACAAGAATATCAACGCTCAGGCTACCGCCATGCTTCTATTCATGAGCAAATTTACAAATTAGATTCATCGATTGTAGCAAGCCCAAATTTCGACAATATTTATGATACATATGCCTCTTCTGAATCAGCTAGCTCTGTGGTTATCAAAGATCATACAAGTAGTGACATAGCTAACTATTTATTGGGTGGGGATAAGCGTCTAATTATCAAGACACATGGTTCAGCGAATAACCCAACAGAAATTATTTTCACAAGAAACGATTATGCCGAAGCTAGGACTAAGTATGTTTTATTTTATGAGATTTTAAAATCACTAGCATTAACACACACTTTTCTATTTCTAGGCTGTGGGACAGATGACCCTGATATTAGGCAGCTTTTTGAAGACCTTCAATTTACACATGGACGTATGCCATATCATTATATGACATTACCTAAAGGGGAAGTTCATAATGATGTGTTAGAGGTTGCTTCAGCTTCTATGCGTATTAAATTTGTTGAATACTCTTCAGATAATGGACATGAAGAGCTTTCCTTGTCCTTAGCTGACCTCGTTACAGACGTTGAAGGAGTTCGATTTGAGCTTACTAGAAATGGGCAATGGTAAGTGTAAAAGAATATAACAAGTCAATGCACTCGGACTTGCCAAAGTAGTCACATTTTTTGCTCCAAAAAATCCGCTAACTTTACCAATCCGGTGATTGAGGCGTTAGGCGGCCCAATTAAATCAGAGAGTTATATGTCTCAATATATAAAACTACTATCAGACATAAGCTTTATGACAGGAATAATTGGCTATTCCGAATACTGTGAGCGGTGTAAAGTTGCTGATTGGTTAATAGATACCGATGATCGCGACGCTGATCCAAGAATATCAAATCCTGAGGGCAAACCGGCTAATCCAGAATCGGATTATTCAAACGAGAACGCTAACAAGGATGAAGTGGACGGCACTAGTAAATCTGAAAGCAATGAACCACCGTGGTTTGAATTACTGATGATGAATCAGTGGATGTTCACCATTGGTGATAGGGATTGCTACCCGTCGGTACCGCATGGTCATTACAAATCCAAAACTAGAGAGTGGCCTAAACTGAATCCTTACACAGGTCGGGTTTTTTCTGATATGCATAAGGAAGAAACTGGAAAACGGCTAGACAAAAAAGATATGAAAATGCTTTGGAATGACTCCAAATTTATCGAACATTGTCGGGGACAAGTACTCTGGTATAGAAATTTCGCACCAAAGTATGGTTTTCCTAGAGCCAGGCACGGAAAGCTTGTATTCCCTAGATGGAGATAATGCCTGACAAATGCATTAAATTCGTTCCGGCCCGAAGAGGCTCCACCGGACGGCTTTTTCTCCGCTTTGCTGCGTAAAAGCCGCCGTTTATGCAGGTGTTATTTTCACTGAGATTTAAAAAATGGACTTTAATATTGCAACAAAACGTGTATTTGGCGCCATTTCTTCGTTTGGAACTATGGCTCTCATTTTTTACAACATGGGCCAAGCTAGGAAGGTGAAGGCCGAACTCCTCGAGAAGTTTGAAGAAGCGATCAGTAGGGAGAGAAAACACTCCACCACCGAGCTTTTCAGACTTATACATGGCCTTAAGATGAACTACAGTGATGTGGCCGAATTAGTCAAACATGATGGTTGTTCAAAAATAATATACGCGCTTAAAAAAACTCCTGGGATTATCTCCTTTAAGAATGGTACGTTTCAATACACCAACGTAGGTCGGAATAAGGTATTTCGCTATATAGATTGTTGGTTCACGCATTTTTCTATTTTCGTTTATGGCGGCTTACTGCTCGTGTCATTAACTGTAATGGGAATGAGTGAGGGGGCCTCTTCAGTAGCGGGATTTTTGCTCGTGATCTTTAGCTCGGTAATGCTGGCTGTTCAGCTACGCCAACGTGCCTATGATCAGATGATTGAGTCTTTGGTCTCCCCAGAACATGACAATTAAATGCAGCTGACTGCTGACGCAGCGGCTGATTAATGCGTTAGCATCTAAAAGGAGTAGCGATGAAAGTAACCTGGGAAGAATATAAAAATCTTGTCACTGAGGATATAAAATCTCGCAGTCAATACATTTATCGAGGGCAGTCGAACTCATCCTGGATGCTACAAACGTCAATCCATAGGACAAAGCAAGTTCGAACGTTTGAAGATTTTAAAGCCTACTTCGTCTTTGTGATTCCTCAAATTCAAGAACAAGTCGAAGCATGGGATGGGAAAAATAGAGACTTATCAGATCCAATTGAAATGGCGCAGTTTATTGCATTTTTACAACACAATGGTTTTCCTACGCCTTTACTCGATTGGTCATTTTCTCCATATGTTGCAGCTTATTTCGCATTTGAAGGTGTGAACCACTTTGAGCCCGTATCTGAAGAAGTAGCACTTTATAGTTTCGATCAGAATCAATGGATGAATACCTTTAAACAGATATATCAATACGATGATGAAAATGAAGGTCACGTTACTATTCTTAGGCCAACGTTTAGAAATAATCACAAGCAAATGTTACAACAAGGAATATTTTGGTTTACAAATTGTGCAGACCCAGAGGCTCACGTTAGATTAAACGAGACAAAAGAAAGAACGTTTTTAAAGAAATATACTTTATCGGTTAAAGAAAGGAGCAACGTTATGCTCGATCTAGAATTGATGGGTGTAACAGCAATGCAGTTGGCTCCTGGTATTGAGTCGGTTTGTAAAAAAGCATTTGAATCTATTTGTAATAAGTTTCCTGTGGGGGAAACGCCTTTAGACCGGAGTGTTAATCAGGGTGGTGGTTCGGGTAGCAATGACTTCTTAGTGGAAGCTGAGAGAGTTGAAAATACTAGAGCGTATATAAATTGCCCAGAGTGCAATATTAAATTAAACCCCAAGAACCTAAAAAAGCATTTAAAGAGCCAGCACAATAATAAATGCTAACAAAGCCATCAAATCGACCTTGGACTTCCCCCGGTTTAGTGGACACGCATCGATAACTCTGCAAGAGGAGCAAAGCGATGCCGGAGATGATCACGGGGAAGAAAACTCAGCGGTACAGCACTGAGTTCAAAGTCAAAGCGGTGGAATGGAGCCACCAGGCCCATCGCAGTGTGAAAAGCGTTGCCGAAGCGCTGGATATTCACCCTTTCATGCTGTCACGCTGGCGTAAGGAGTACCGAGAGGGAAAATTCGCCATGAAACGGGTCAAGAAAGCGCCAGTAGACGCCAAAAAGAAGATACAGGAACAAACGAACCAGCAGTGAAGCAGTGATGTCACCTACATAAAGCTGGATGAAAAATATGTGTTCCTGGCCGTAGTGCTGGATCTGTATTCACGACGCGTCATCAGTTGGCGGCTGGGAGAGAATCTGAGTGCAGACTTTGCCCGAGCCACACTCCGCGAGGCTTTCACTAGCCGGAAACCAGTGTCAGACCTGTTGCTCCATACGGATCGTGGCATCGAATACCGCGCTCACAAAACACAGGCTTTGCTGAATCAACACCGGGTACGGCACAGCATGAATCGCCCCGGCCAGTGCACTGATAATGCGGAGGTGGAGTCGTTCTTCAAGACCCTCAAGGGAGAATTGCTGCATGCAACCAGCTTCGTGACAATGCGGCAATTACGAAAACATATAAAAGCCTATATTGAGGGCTTTTATAATACCCAACGGCTGCACAATGGCCTTGGTTACCGGAATCCGATTAAGTTCGAAGGAATTAACTGATGGGGCGTGTGCATTTTATTGGGGAAGTCCACACAAAAACCTACGGCTTTTCGTTCTGCTGCTTTGGGCGTTATGCCTACAAGGAAGATAGCGTATGACCTTTACAGAACTATTTGATCCAAAATCGACTATTGCAATACTCGCTTTATTTGTTGCCTTATGGTCGATTACTAGTAGCAGAAAACACAATAAGCTAACCGTTAGGCCGCACCTATATGAGTTAATAGAGATAGACTCAGTAAATTTTATATGCGGATTTTATATTACAAACAAAGGGCTAGGCCCTGCACTGATAAAATCAACAACGTACTATTTAGATGGGGTTGCAGTCGAATTTAAAGAACTTCTTAATGTTATTGAAAAGCTTCCTTCGGAATTCGGTATATATAACCAAGCTCAAGCCAGGAAGCGCCATTTCAAAAGATGAGAAATGCTCAATTATAGAAATCAAGTGGGATGGTCTCAAATACGAATTGCCAGCGAATAAAGAAACAAGAAAACGAATAAAGGATGACATTAAAGGTTTTTCCAGCCAGCTATCGAAAAGGCTCGGTGTTGTAGTGGAGTGGGAATCGAGCTATGGAGAGAAAGGAAAAATTCAAAGCCATCCCAGCGAAGCCTAAAAATGGTTCAAATTGTTCGCTTCGCTCACTGGAACTGGCTAAAGCCAGTCCCTTAACCTAAACGTTGAGGCTGTAGAAAAAACCCAAGTCAGACTGATTTTGGTAGCATTGAGCAAACTGATAAAGAGGCGTCGGAGTGCCTCGTTTCAAGCACTACAACTACGATCAAGATTCGATGGTGGTCATCAACCACTAAGAGCAGCTCCAGCCGCGAGATCCAGTGGTGCTTTTGAGACCAACATAATCTTCAAAGCGCTGTCCTGCGATACCGTCTCGCATTTCACCACCCTGGCCAGGTTCGTCAGCCAGCACGCCGATGAGATCGAAGAGCTGTTTTAGCAAGTACTGCTGGTATTCCATGAACAGGGCCTTCTGAGCAACGAGCTGTTTGCCATCGATGGCTGCAAAATGTCGTCAGAAGCCGCGAAGGAATGGTCTGGCCCTTTTAAAAAACTGAGCGAAAAACGGGATAAGCTGAAACGATTGATTCGCCACCACCTGCATAGGCATCACAAGCGGGATGAGGCGGAGACGCAAAGCCCAAGCATTCGCCATCACTGGAGAAGAACGATATGAGCACAACGACCGCACCTTATCCGATCGGTACGCCCGACGCTCCTTGGGGCGACGTGGAACGCGCAGAGTGGTTGTCACGACGGCCCCGGCAACGCAGCTACGAGTCCGAGGTGTTGAGTGTGACCGAGCGCCTGCGCCCGCGCTTCGACGTGGAACAGTATGGCCGTCTGGACTATGGCTCCGAAAGCTATCCGCTGATGGCGATCCGGAGTCGCGACTGGCGTGACAATCTGCCCGTCGTGCTGATAACGGGCGGAGTACACGGCTATGAAACCAGCGGTGTACAAGGTGCGCTGCAGTTTGTCGATCAGCATGCGGCGGATTACGCGGGCCGCGTCAACTTGCTGGTTGTGCCCTGTGTTAGCCCTTGGGCTTACGAGCGCATTCATCGTTGGAACCCGAACGCGGTCGACCCGAACCGCTCGTTCTGCCATGGCAGTCCGGCTGAGGAGTCGGCGGCGCTGATGCGACTGGTGGCGCCCGTTCGCGATAAAGTACTGATGCATATCGACCTGCACGAAACCACCGATACCGACGAAACCGAGTTTCGTCCCGCGCTGGCGGCCCGCGACGGCAAGCCGTTCGAGCCGGCTGGGATTCCCAATGGCTTCTATCTGGTCGATGACAGCGAGAACCCGCAGCCTGAGTTTCAACAGGCGGTGATCAAGGCGGTGGAGCAAGTCACTCATATCGCTCCGGCCGATGACAGCGGCGAGCTCATCGGCTCACCGGTGGTCGCTCGGGGCGTTATACAGTATCCGCTCAAGCAGCTGGGCCTGTGTGCCAGTATCACCAGCGCCCCATACAAAACCACCACTGAGGTCTATCCCGACAGCCCCCGTACAACGCCCGAGCAATGCAATACTGCACAGGCTACCGCAGTGTGTGCGGCTATCGACTACGCGCTGGCGCACCAGTAATCAGGCACATGCTCAGGCAGAGAGCGGAGGCGATAAAAAATTCGAGGATTAACATATGATTTTAAGGATTTTCGGCACCATTGGGACATTTCTTCTCGTTTTCCTGGGGCTAATGTATGAAGTTGGCGACTTTAACGTCGAAGAATTTTTCGTTTTTCTGGGACTCGGGTCTATAGCGGGCTTAATCGCTTGGTTTAAACTTTTTAAACCAAGCTCTAGACGTAAGGGCAATTAATATCCGTCCGATTAGGAAAATGCCAATCGCGCCAGACTTGGTTGCGTTGATTAAAAGAGCCAAGTCCGCTGATTTCGATTCAACTGCGAAGAAAGACCCATGACGTCCTCACTTCACCGCCTGTACTCTTTTCGTCGCTGTCCCTATGCCATGCGCGCCCGTCTCGGCCTCTTGTTTGCTGATTTGCAGGTGGAGCTGCGGGAGATAATGTTGAAAAAAAAACCGGACCAGATGCTGGCGATTAGCCCGAAAGGCACGGTGCCTGTTTTACAGCTTTTGGATGGTACCGTGGTTGAAGAGAGCCGGGAAATAATGGTGTGGGCGCTTCGGCAGCAAGACCCACAAGGGCTTTTAAATGCAACGGTTTTGGATCAGGCTAATGCTCTGATTGAGCAAAACGACAACGACTTTAAACATTGGTTGGATCGCTATAAATACGCCGACCGATATCTCGAAATGACCCAGTCAGAGTATCGGCAACGGGGCGAGGCTTTTTTACAGGTTTTAGAAGAGTTGCTGACTAAAAACGTTTACCTACTGGGGGATAACGCGACCATTGCCGATATTAGTATCGTGCCTTTTGTTCGCCAATTCGCCCATGTGGATCGCGATGTTTTTTACCGCCTACCTTACCCGAACCTGCATCTGTGGTTACAACACTGGCTGGAGCACTCATTCTTTCTGCAAGCCATGACCAAGTTTCCGCCATGGCAAGAGGGAGATGACGTTGTGGTTTTCCCTTCTTAACACGGCAAAGAGGCGAATTTAGGGCCGGATCGGCTGAGCGACATATCGACCAGTCCACGCCGACCCTCAACAAATCCCTTAAAAGGCTACTATGATATGACTTCCTTGCGGAACGAGGCTATCGTTCTTTCCGCCCTGCCCTGAGCCAAATCAAGACTACTTACATCCACCGATGGACACCTTGGCGCATTGCATACCGTTAACCCAGAGTGCACCGCCCAGGTTCGTACCGTTCAGGTTCGCGGTCGCCAGGTCTGCGCCTCTCAAGTCCACGCCGGTCAGGTTCGCGCCGGTCAGGTCAGCGCCAAACAGATATGCGCCGCTCAGGTTCGCGCCACTCAGGTCCGCGCCGCTCAGGATCGCGTTTTGCAGGTTCACTTCGGTCAGGTTCGTGCCTCTCAGTTTAGAGTTGGTCAGGTTCACGCTGTCCATGTCCGAGTGGGACAGGCTAGCCAAGTTCAGATTAACGTCTCTCATGTCTGCGCGAACCAGGTTTGCGCTGCCCATGCCAACGTATTGCATTTTCGCGCCGCTCAGGTACGCGTTACTCAGGTTCGCGTTGTGCAGGTTTGCTTTGATCAGGTTCACGCTGGTCATGTCCGCGTAACTCATGTCCGCAGAAATCAGGTTCGCACCTTCCAAGTCGGCGAATCTCAGGTTCGCGCCTCTCAGCTCCGCGTCTCTCAGGCTCGACTTTTGCATGGTCGTGCGGTTCAGGTTCGCGCCAGTCAGGTTCGCACCGCTCAGGTTCACTTGTGTCAGGTACGCCCCGCCCAGCTGCGTGTTGGTCAGGTTCGCGTTGGTCAGGTCCGCATTGCTCAGATTCGCCGCTCTCAGGTTCGCACTGGTCAGATTCGCATTTGTCAGGTCTACGTCGAGCAGATTGGCTCCACCCAGTTCTGCGCTGGTCAGGTTCACGCTGGTCAAATTCGCACCGGTCAGGTTCACGCCGATCAGATAAGCGCTCTTCAGTTCGCACCCTTCCCAGTCAACGCCCAGTGCGGCTGGGTCTGAGCAGGCTGCGTTTGCAGTTGTTGTTGCGGCGAGTGAGAGCATCAATGCTGCTGCAAGTAGACTGGTGCGTTTGACGCCTGCAGTAAATATCATAGAAGCGGTGCCTTTAGGTTAACTGACTCGAGTCGCCAATTTTTTGATGTTTGTGTTGGGGACACGTTGACTATAGCCGAAGTAAACCCCAAACCAGGCCAGTTTTGGAGTATTGAGCAAACAGACAGGGAACCGTCGGTATGCCTCGTTTCAAGCATTGTCGTGCGATCCCGTCCCGCTCTTCACCACCTTACCCAAGTCTTTCAGCCAGCACGCCGGTGGCCGCTAGGCGAACTTTCCAAGGCCCCTTTGGTCCCATTCTATAGTCGCCGCTTTTTGTGACTCGCGTCATGCCTGAAACACCCAACATTACTGGAGAAAATCTATATGCATATCCAAATAAATACAGACAAGAATATTTCCGGAAACGAGGCTATGACTCAGAGTGTCAAAAAAATTCTTGACCACGTTCTCGCGCGCTTCGCGGGTCAAATCACCAGGCTGGAAGTACACCTTAGCGACGAGAACAGCGCCTCGAAGTCCGGCATGACTGACAAGCGATGTTTGCTAGAGGCTCGGCTTGCGGGTCGTGACCCGGTGTCGGTGAGTAACTTGGCACTCACGGTTGAGTAAGCGGTAACCGGTACCGCCCATAAGATGGTTAGCCTGCTGGGACGTGAACTGGGCAAGCTCGGCAAACGCTAACGGCTGTCGGCCTTGAGCCTGGCAAGGCCGACTCAAGGCCGTCAGCGTTAGCTGACTGACCAGAACATCGGAGTCTGGTCTTGCATTTTGCCCCGCCGAATCACGAAGCGTCGTACAACGTTGCGCTAGCGCGATGGAACGCTAAGGCAATCCATGCTGGCATCGCCCAGTTCGGTGCCACCGTCTACCGTCATAATCGTCCCGTTCATATAGTGGCCCATATCACTGGCAAGAAAAATCGCGGCGTCGGCTATTTCTTTGGCTTCACCAAATCGTTTACTGGCAATTTTCTTGGCCATTATTGCTTTCGTTTCGGGGGTGGGCGCTAAACGCTCGGCGCCTTCGGTGCCGCTGATTGGCCCTGGTGAAATGCCGTTGACCGTAATGCCAGACGCGCCCCATTCCACTGCCAGGCATTTAATCATCATATTGATGCCCGCTTTGGCTGCGCAAACATGAACCTGGAAAGGCATTGCAGACACGGCTTGTGGAGCACTGATCGCGATTAAAGAGGCGCCTTTGTTAAGGTGCTGAAAGCCTAAATGGAACACGTTGTATGTGCCAATCAGGTCAATATCGATAACGGTCTTAAAGCCTTTCGGCGAGATCCCCAAGGCAGGTGCCGGGAAGTTACCGGCCGCACCGGAAATTAAACAGTCAATCTTGCCAAGTTGCGCAACACAGGCCTGCAAAGCGCTCGCCACCTGTTCGGGGTCTCTAACGTCAGCCGTTAGCGCAATCGCACTGTGTCCGTTGCTGCTTTTAACACTTTCAGAAATCTCTTGAGCTGCCGCTGCGGCTTTATCTGCGTTTCGGCCAAGTACGGCCACCTTCGCACCAACGGCCGCCATGCCTTTGGCTATACCCAGATTGATGCCGCTTGTTCCGCCAGCAATAAATACCACCTTATCTTTTAACGTTGTCGGGTCAAACATATCGGCTTGCTCCTTTGTGCGGCTTTTAAACTGCACACTGACTGGCGGTAGAGACACTTTCATGTAAGTCAGGCCAAGCAGTGGCAAAAGATTACTCGATCGAGTATCCATCCTTTTGTGTGGAGTTCAAGCAGAATATATAGAGGCCGACTGGAGGGTGTGTCTTCCCTGAAAATTGGATGAAGCAACTTGAAAATCGGGCCAGCAAGCGGATTCCGGAGGTAGCAATCCGATCCTCAAATGTGAAGTATTTTAGGGTTCGCCTCAGTCATTAGTGTAAATTCCCGCGCCCACCGGGCATTCCTCCGGGCGGGGCTTGCTCTCTGCTTCGGCCGCCAGCACTTTGATCATGCATTGGTATTGAGGCGCTGCCTTCAGCAGCTTCGGTCCGATGGCGACGAGCTTTTTGACCTGCTCCTTGCTCAGTGTGAAAGAAGTCGGCATATCCAGATAATAGCGAGGTTTCTCGCCAGGGATTTGACTGGCCTGCTCGAAATTAATCTCGATCACATACGGATCGATATCGGCTGCAAACGCAATAGGTTCGGGGGCATTAGGACACTGTGTAGACAGCAACGCCGCGCAGGCCTGGTCGTTCATTTGGGTCTGCACGCGGGTATAAAGGGCCTCGCGTAGTTTGGTCACGCTGTCATAACTGTAATTATCCATAGCCACCGTGCCGGCTTTCGCTGCCACGGTGAAGAATCCCGGCGGTTTCTCGCTGCGGCTGAGCTGATCTTCACTTTGGGTGCGCGCGTTAACCACGATCAACACCAGCTGCCTGATGGCGCCCTCGTTAATGCGAGTTCGAATGAAGCCGCGATCAAAGGCATTCAAAACAGATCTTGCGCCGATGTTATCCGATAAACCGCCATCCATCAGGTGGATATAGCGATTCTCCTTATCCAGATAAACGCTCAGGTTTTTCGCAGCATTGTAACGTTCACTGGTCCAGCTAGCGGGCCTGATTGCGCCCTTGTACCACCAGGGGGCGTTGTAGCCTTCGGCCAACGGATAATTTTTCAGGCTGATGGGGGTCAAAAGAAAGGGAAAAGCGGATGAGGCCGCCACAGCGCTAGAGACCGGGTATGAATCCAGCCGCGAACCAAGGGCGTCGAAATACTCTTGGGTAAAGTCAAAGCGCCGGTCAACTCCCAAATTGGTGGCGTTGAGAATAACAAAGGGTCGCCCGTTACGTTGCAGTTGTTCAAATGTCGCCGAATCGAAGAGGTCTCTATCGTACAACTCTGCGGCCATGTCTATCCTGCTGAAATACGGCGACGCCAGTCGCGCCCAGTTCACAGGATTAAACAGCCGGCCGGCCAATGCGCCCTGAACATCGCGCTCCAGAAAACGGCCCTCGAAGTCTTCAAACAGCCGTTCCCGAAACAACCCGTAATAAGCGGCCGTAAAAGAACCTCCCGATACCGAAGAAATACAGTCCACTTCATCCAAAAGGCGCTTATCCTGGCCATCGACACGAATAACCGTATCGCTCAGAGATTCCATAATGCCGTAGGATAAAGCGGCCGCACGCGTACCGCCGCCGGAGAACATGAGGCAGACAAAAAGGGAATCGCTATTAAGTTCACTGCGATCAAGGGCATCAAACCGATAGCCTGACTCTGCATCAAAGTTTTGGCTTCGATCGTTGACGATGTAGTGAGCGCAGCCCGGGAGTAGGATAAAAGCCAAGATGGCGATGGCCAGTCGTATGGCATGCTGACTCATCATTTGGCCTCTGTGAGCTCGATCATCAACGGCATAAGGGACGATGTGTTGCGCAAATCAATTTCGAATTTTTCAGGAGAGAAATTGAGTGGAGGGCCAAGGGTCACCTCATACACGCCGCTTTCAAGTTCAAGTTTGGTGTTGGTGGTCCCCATAAACTGACCGTTGATCAGCACGCGACGCCTGCGTGGGAATAATGCGACCAAATATTCTTTTGACATAAACCCGCCCCCTTTCTTGCATATGCCGCTAGCGGTTGACCGATGACAAGTGGTCTAAAGCTAAGCTGAGCATAAACGTAGAACTCAGCCCGCCTTCTATCGGCGTGCAACGCTATTATGTTTATAGTTCCTTCAATAGAGCAGCACAAGAAAACGAGAAGACCACATCATCCCGTCTTTGCGTTGGTAGAGTTCAAGATTGATAGGAATCAGAGTATCCTGCAGCCCACTGATGCGCCCGCACGGCCTTTCTGATTTATCAATTCGTTAGACGATCAAGGATTTCACATGGCTACGCATGTAATACGGAAGTTGATGCTTTCCTGTTTTTTCTGTTTCACCGCTGCTGCTGCATCGGCTGAGACCTTGGTATTCACGGCAATTCCGGATGAAGACGAAACCAAACTGGTTGAGCGTTTTCGCGGTGTGGCGGACTACCTCTCTGAGCAACTGAATGTTGATGTACGCTATATTCCCGTGAAGTCCTACGCGGCTGCCGTTTCAGCGTTCCGTAACAATCAGGTTCAACTGGCGTGGTTTGGCGGTCTTTCTGGTGTGCAGGCGCGCCGGTTGGTTCCTGGCTCTGAAGCCATCGCCCAAGGGGTGGAAGACGAAGCCTTCGAGACTTATTTTATTGCCAATACCAACACGGGTATAGAACCCGCCGCGGAGCTTTCAGCACTCAAAGATTCGTTGCAAGGTAAAACCTTTACCTTCGGTTCCAAAGGCTCGACATCTGGCCGACTCATGCCTGAGTTCTATGTGCGCGACACCTTTGGTGCAAAGCCTGATGACTTTTTTTCGCGCGTTGGCTTCAGCGGCAACCATACGCGCACCCTTCGCCTGGTTGAAGCCGGCACTTACGATGTAGGCGCGCTGAACTTTCAGGTTTGGGAGAAAGAACTGAGTGATGGAAACATAGACACCGATGCCGTTCAGGTGATCTGGAAAACGCCCCACTACCCGGATTATCAGTGGACGATTCGTGGCGATGTGGACGAGCGTTTTGGTGATGGCTTCAAGCAGCGCGTTACCGAGGCGCTGCTGAACCTTGATAACCCGGAACTGCTGGCAAGCTTCCCGCGCTCAGGGTTTATTCCTGCTTCTAACGCCGACTATGAGCCGATTCGTAAAACAGCTCAAGAGATCGGGATTCTCGATTAATGACAGGTTTTGACCTTACGGACCTTACCGCATCATTCAACGGCAAACGGGTTATAGGCCCGTTGTCGCTGACGGTTAATCCGGGCGATAAAATCGCGCTGGTGGGTAAAAGTGGTGCGGGAAAATCCACCTTGATTCGCCTGATTTACGAACGGATAAACCGGGATTCGTCTCTGATCCCTCAGGATCTTGGCCTGGTAAACGCTCTTTCGGTGTTTCATAACGTCTTTATGGGCCAGCTCGATAAACACCCCACGTGGTACAACACCCTCACGCTTGCCCGCCCGTTCGCCAAAGACAAGGCTGACGTGCTGTCCTTATTGCAGTCACTGGGTATCACCGAAAAGCTATGGACACCGGCAGCCTCTCTGTCCGGTGGGCAGCGCCAGCGTGTTGCTATTGCGCGATCGCTGTACCGTAACGCAGCCGTGCTGTTGGCCGACGAGCCGGTTTCTGCACTCGATGGCCCCATGGCGAACTCGGTCATGATGCAACTGCGTGATCGCTTCACCACCAGTATTATTGCGCTGCACGATGTGGACCTGGCACTGAATTACTGTACCCGAATCGTTGGCATTCAGGATGGCCAGGTCGCCTTGGACCAACCCAGCGAACACCTTGCAGCGGCAGACATTGTATCTCTTTACTAGGTAACGCGGCCCGTTCTATGCCCTCTTCTCCAACGGTGCGTGTCAGCCTGATTTTCCTTGCCATCGCGTTGGTTGGGTTGCTGTTTGCAGACATCGCGGTGACCTCCTCCAACCCCTGGCGGGATCTTGGTAATTTCCTGTTTGGCATCGCAACGCCCAACTTTTTCAGCACTGAAGGGTTGAAGACCGCACTGTTGAGAACGGTCGCTTTTGCCTTTGTCGGGGTTGCGCTTGGCAGTGTCGCTGGCTTCCTGATGGCATTGGCTTACCGATCCCTGCCGGTGCGGATTTTTTGCGCCTTCATCCGCGCCATTCACGAGCTTTTCTGGGCGTTGATTTTTCTGCAGTTCTTTGGTTTTCACCCACTCACGGGCGTGTTGGCCATCGCCATTCCCTACGCGGGGATTTTCGCCAAGGTCTATTCAGAAATCCTGGAAGAGGCCAACCCGGAATCCGGCCGCGTACTGCCGCCCGGCACTGGTAATATTTCGGCGTTCCTTTATGCCCGCATTCCCGATTGCTGGGCAAAAATGCGCACCTACACCGCCTACAGACTTGAATGCGGCCTTCGCTCCAGTGCCATTCTTGGCTTCGTTGGATTGCCCACGCTTGGCTTTTACCTTGAAGCATCGTTCTCCCAAGGGCTTTATTCCGACGCTGGCGCGATGCTGATTCTGTTCTATGTGTTAATTGCCACCATGCCACTCTGGGTAAGGCCAAAGCTTCTGCCGGTCTACGTTCTTGGCGCTCCCTTTTTTCTGGGTGAGGGGTTGCCCATTGTCTGGGGCAATGTGCAGCGCTTTTTCACCGAAGACATCGTACCCGCGCCATTGCGCAACGGAGAAGGTTTAACGGGGCTAACGCCTTGGCTAAGTGATTTGATGATCAACGAGGCGATGCCAGGCATCTGGAACACCCTTGTGCTCACTCAGATCGCGCTTGTAGCGACAGGGATTCTCTCGTTACTGGCATTTCCCTTGATATCAAACCACTTTGGCGGGCCAGTACGGCGCACTGCCGGGCATGTGGTTCTGGTGATCGTGCGATCTACGCCTGAGTACATTCTGGCGTACATTCTGCTGCAACTCTGGGGGCCTTCCATGCTGCCTGCGGTGGTTGCGTTAGCGCTGCACAACGGCGGGATTATTGGCCACCTGATTGGCCGGCAAACCAATGCCATCAAACTCCGCCCAGACGCGGCAAAGGGCTTCAACCGTTATAGCTGGGAGCTGGTACCCCGCGTATATCGCTCATTTCTCGCGTTTCTGTTCTATCGCTGGGAAATCATCATGCGGGAGACAGCCATACTGGGGATTCTTGGCATTTACACCCTTGGCTTCTATGTAGACAGCGCTATTCAGAACATCCGCTTTGATCGTGCCATGGTGCTGATTCTGATAACGGCGCTGCTCAACATTGGCATTGATACTCTCGGGCGTTATATTCGCCGTAAACTTGCCCTGCAAACCATGCCGACCTGCTGAACGATATTCGATGGAGGTCATCAACTACCACATTGATTTCTGATCCAAACTATCTCCGCGATATTCAGCCCTGTCATATAACTGTCGGAAAACTGACACAAAGCGTTCACCTTGCCCTGCTAGTTTTAGCGTAATTCAGCAGGAATAGAGTGTATGACGTCTACCTTTGTTTTTTACGCCGTCGCGGCCATGGCCAGTCCTTACCTTATTTACAGGCTTGCGGCCAGGTTTCAACTTTCACGGGCGAAACATCCCTCGCTCCGGGGGCACAGTAACCTGTCTCGGCGCATTGCCCGTCTGATTCCATTTTTCAGCTACAGCGAGCACGACTTTTTCGCCAGTGACGGTGCGCCGCCAGCGGTGCAGCAACAGCGCCGAAAGGCCATGCGGGGGCTTCAGGCCAATGCCGAGCAACAGTGCGCCGAAACCCTGGCGCACTGTCGCGCCATTCAGAACAGCGTTTCGGATGTGCGTTTTACCAGCCGCTACCGGGTGCCCTTTCCCTACAGCCGGCAACTTCCAGACTGCTTCCTGCTTGGCTCCATGGCCGATGAAACCCGTGGCTCCCAGGTTCGGGATCTAGACGGCAACTGGCGCTATGACCTGTCCGGTTCTTACGGCGTCAACGTCTTCGGCTACGACTTCTACAAACAGTGCATGGATGAGGGCATCGCGCAAACCAAAGCCCTCGGGCCGGTGCTGGGCCTGTATCACCCTCTGATTGCTGAAAACGTGAATATCATCCGTCAGGTGTCCGGGCTGGACGAGGTGTCGTTTCACATGTCCGGCACTGAAGCCGTCATGCAGGCGGTGCGGCTGGCGCGCTACCACACCGGCAAGACCCATCTTGTGCGTTTCTGCGGCGCCTACCACGGCTGGTGGGACGGCGTTCAGCCGGGCATCGGTAACACCCGCAAAGCCCGGGATGTTTACACTCTGGCAGACCTGAGCGAAAAAACCCTACACGTACTGCGCACCCGCAGCGACATCGCCTGTGTGCTGATAAACCCGCTGCAGGCTTTCCACCCCAACTGTGACGCACCCTCTGACACCGCGCTTATCGCCAGCGACCGCAGCAACGGCTTCGACAAACAGCGCTATAGCGAATGGCTCACCCGAATTCGGAATGTGTGCACTGAACGCGGCATTGTGCTGATTTTTGACGAAGTTTTTACCGGCTTCCGACTGGCCTATCGCGGCGCCCAGGAGTTTTACGGCGTACAGGCGGACCTGGTGACGTACGGCAAAACCCTGGGCGGCGGTCTCCCTGTCGGCGTGCTGGCAGGAACTCAGAAGCTGATGCAGCGCTTCAAAGACAACCAGCCGGTCAATGTCTCCTTTGCCCGCGGCACGTTCAACTCCCACCCCTATGTGATGGGTGCGATGAATGTGTTCCTGAACCGTATCGGGCAGTCCGATATCCAGCAGCAATACCTGGAGTCCGAAAGCCTGTGGAACACCCGAGTGGCCCAATTCAATCAGCGGCTTGAAAGCGAGGGGTTGCCTCTGCAAATCACCAACATCCATTCAATTTTATCGGTGCTTTACACCCTGCCTGGCCGCTACAACTGGATGTTTCAATTCTACCTGAGACAGGCCGGCCTTGAGCTGAGCTGGACCGGTACCGGGCGGCTGATCATGACTTACCGCTTTACCGATGACGACTTCAACCAAGTGGTTGAACGGTTTGTCAGCGCCGCCCATCAAATGCAGTCAGATGGCTGGTGGTGGCAAAGCCCGGAGCTGACCAATAAGGCGATCAAGCGACAGTTTCTGGTTGACGTGCTGACAGCCCGATTCCCGTTTCTTGCCGGCAGGCTGTCTGGCCCGCTGGCAACATCTCGTGAAAAGTCGGCCAAAGATCGGGTGAAAGGCCCGGTTCCGGCCCGATGACGAACCAGGACCAATACTCCAGAAAGGTGGGTTGAGTATGACGATGCAAGCGCAAAGCAACGGCGAACCACAGTTCCGTAATGGGCTTAGAGCAGAATTTGACCATTTTCTCAGTCAGCAGGCCGGGCGTTTCGACCCCGAAAACTGCCTGCAGATCGACTTTCACTGCCACGACCATAACAGCGACGTGCCCGATGAACTCTGGGGCCGAATACTGCGCCTGCCTGAAACCTGGATTAAAACCAAGAAACTGGTGGAGGTTCTCGGGCAGAACGGCAGTTCCGTGGTAACTGTCACCAACCACAACAACGCTCGCTCTTGCTGGGCGCTTCAAGACAAAGGCGTGGATGTGCTGGTGGGCTGCGAGTTCACCTGTTTCTTCCCCGAGTACGATCTGTTTATTCACGTGCTCACTTACGGCTTCACCCGCGAACAGGAAGTGCTCCTCAACGAGAAGCGCCAGAATATCTACGATTTTCTGCGCTACGCCGCCAGTTATGACATCCCGGTGATTCTGCCCCACCCGCTCTACTTCTACAGCCGCAACGAGCGTATTGATTTGTGCCTGTTCGAAAAACTGGCGGTGATGTTCTGGCGCTTTGAGGTGCTGAACGGCCAGCGGGACCTGTGGCAAAGCGTACTCACTCTGAACTGGGTGCAAAGCCTGACGCCAGAAAGCATTCGAGCCTATGCCAGCAAGCACAAACTGGACCCCGCAGAATTTGGTGTTGACCCCGATAAGCCCAAAGTGATGACGGGCGGCTCTGACGACCACACCGGTATTTTTGCCGGCCTTTGCGGCTCACAGCTTTACTTGCCCGATTTGCAAAAACGCCTGAAAACCCAACCCGCATCCGATCTGGCCCTGGAAGCGCTGCGCAACGGCCAGATAGCGCCTTTCGGCAACGTTGGCGAGAACCAGAAACTCAACATTGCCCTGCTGGATTACTTCGCCCAGGCGGCCACCAAACTGAAAGACCCGGGCCTGCTTCGAATTCTTCTTCATCGCGGGTCTACCTGGGACAAGATGGGCTGCTTTATAGTCGCCAACCTGTTTCTGGAAATGCAAAAGCACAAGAAAACCGCTGTGTTTTTCGCCCTCATACACGATGCACTTCAGGGCAAGAAGCCCAAGCGGTTTCTGAAATGGCAGGCGTCAAAAGACTACGCGTTCTGCATTACCCAGCTGGATAAAATCGCCGACAGCAAGCGCAACCATCCCGAAGCGTTTGTGGACACCGTCAACCAGATCATCGGCGAGCTGTTCAACCACCTGAACCATCTGATCGCCAAGCGCATTCGCAAAGCGGTGGACAAGCACAACGGCCTCAGCCTGAAAGATTTTTCCACCGAGGAGCTAACCCGCAAACTGGAAATACCCAGCCAGCTCACGGCCCTGTTTCTGGGCGACAGCAAGCGCCAGGACAACATGAGCAATATTAACCTGGCCGAAATTCTGGACAGCCTCTCGTTCCCGGTGTTGATCAGCACCATACTGGCCGGGTCTACTCTTGCCTCAACCCGCGTGCTGTATCAGAACCGCGACCTGCTCAACCAGTTTGCCCGGCAACTGGGCAAAAACGAGCACTCCCGGCGGGCGTTGTGTTTGACCGACACGCTGCTGGATAAAAACGGGGTCTCCACCTCGCTGAGCGGGAAGCTGAAAGAGATCAAACGTACCAATCTGCCGCTTGATTTTCTGATCTGCCATTCCGACGCCGTGTCCGAGCCCCACCTGAGTGTGGTTCGGCCTATTGCGGACATTGACCTGCACCCCTTCGGCGATCAAACCCTGCGGGTGCCGGATGTGATGGAAATTGCCCGAATATTCTACCAAGGCGGCTACGACCGGATTGTCTGCTCCACCGAAGGCCCCATGGCGCTGGTTGCGCTGTTTCTGCAACAGATGTTCAACGTGCCCTGCTACTTCTTCATGCACACAGACTGGATTGATTTTATCGCTCACACCACCCATCTGAATCAGCACGAAAGAGACCGGGTTCGCCGCCTGATGCGGGCGCTCTACAATCGGTTTGACGGTGTGTTCGTGCTCAACCGTGAACACAGAGATTGGCTGATCGGTCATGAAATGCAGTTGCCAGAGGATCGGGTATTTCTGACCGCCCACCACACCGCCCCGCGGGACCTTCAGGTGCAACCTGCCCGCAAGTCGGATCTGATTCCCGGCGCCAACGAAAAAACACCGGTGCTGTTTATCGCCTGCCGGCTAAGCCGCGAAAAAGGCATTTTCGATTTGCCCGAAATCGTTCAGGAAGCGCGCCTGTCACTGCCCAACCTGCAAATCGTTGTGGCCGGTTCCGGCCCTGCCAGCGAAGACCTTCAGCGAGCCCTGCCGGACGCCGTATTTTTAGGCTGGCAAACCCGGGAGCAACTGGCGTCACTGTATCTAGGGCTGGATCTGTTTGTATTTCCCTCGCGTTTTGACACTTTCGGCAACGTGCTGCTTGAAGCCTTTACCCACGGCATGCCCGCAGTAGCCTACAACTGCAAGGGCCCGAAAGACATCCTTGAGCACAGGGTTAGCGGTTACCTGACCGAGGATGTAAGCACGATGGCCGAAGCGGTTGTGGAGTTCTTCAGCGCCTCGAACGACCGCAATGTGATGGCCGAGAATGCTCGCAAACGCGCAGCCCGGTTCCAGGCGGAACCCATCATGCGGAAGTTTCTTGAGGATTTGGGCCTGGACTACCCGGAACAGGTTCACGCTGAAGTGACGGTAGCCTAGTGAGTTCGGTTAAAAAGGCAACGCCTGGTTTAACCACCGGCGAACAACTGAATTTTCTGCTGACCAACCGCCTGCCTCGGCTCTGGCTCACCTTGTTTATGGGTTGGTTCAGCCGTATTGAAAGCCCCGCCCTGACTCGGCTATCCATTGCCATCTGGCAGTGCTTCTGTGACGACCTGCGGTTACAGGATGCTAAAAACCCGCGTTTTAAAAGCCTCCAAGAGTGCTTCACACGGCAGCTCAAGCCTGGCCTGCGCCCGCTAGACAACCGGCTGGGCACTGTCAGCAGCCCGTGCGACGCCATCGTTGGCGCCTGCGGCCGTATTCAGGACAACCGGCTGTTTCAGGCCAAGGGTTTTCCTTACACCCTGGAGCAACTGATCCCGGATACTAGGCTGGCAGCGCGCTACCAAAACGGCCAATTTGTCACCCTGCGGCTTAAATCCAGCATGTATCACCGGTTTCATGCGCCAGTAGACTGCCAGGTTCGCCGGGTGAACTACGTGTCCGGGGACACCTGGAACGTAAACCCCATCGCCCTGAAAAAAGTCGAAAAACTGTTTTGCAAAAACGAAAGGGCGGTTCTGGAACTGGAGTTTGGCCATCCAGATTACAGCCTGACGCTGGTGCCGGTTGCCGCCATTCTGGTGGCCAGCATGAAATTTCATTTTCTGGCCGAGCCGCTGGATCTGAAATACCGGGGTGCCAACGTGATTCCGTGCAATGCAATGCTGCGCAAAGGCCAGGAAATGGGCTATTTCCAGCACGGCTCTACCATCCTTGTTTTTGCCTCAGAGCAATACCAACTCTGCCCCGGAATCGTCGAAGGCCAGCCGGTCAGGATGGGTGAAGCGCTGTTGTCAGGCCACCCGCTGCCAGCTTTGCCCTTGCACGATTCCAGTCGATCCGAAGAACCCACTACAACACTTGATGTATAAGGACGCTGCCATGACATTTCGTGAGGAATTACAAAAACAACGGTGGGACGATCACCGCTACTATCATCACAATCGGATCAACCAGTTTTTGCATCTACTCAGCGCCAGCTGTTTTCTGATCAGCTATGGCCTGGTGTTTTTTCATCCGGCGGCGGCGGCGCTTGTTGGTTGGCTGCTGGCGATGACACTGCGCCAAACGGGTCACTTCTTCTTTGAGCCGAAGACTTACGATGAGGTGAACAAGGCCAGCCACGATTTCAAGGAACGTGTAAAAGTGGGCTACAACCTCAACCGCAAGGTGGTGCTGCTATCGATCTGGGCGCTGACCCCGGTGGCACTGCTGCTGAACCCCGACCTGCTCGGCCTGCTCTCCCCGGCAACCAATCTGGTTGAATTCATCAGCAACACCGCACTGATATGGTTGTTTGTCGGTCTGGGTGCCGTGGTGTTCAGAACCGTACATCTTTTCAAACTGATGGGCGTGCAGTCAGGTCTGGTGTGGATGGCCAAGATTTTCACCGACCCGTTTCACGACATCAAGATCTACCAGAAAGCGCCCTACTACATCCTCAAAGGCGAGATGTACGACTCGATGGAGGACTGGCACGACGATGTGCCGCTTGAACAGCACACCTAGAAAGCCGCGTGGCGATGCAAACTAGGTATCATCTTTGGATGGCTCGCAGTACGATCAACCCGAGCGGTATTCATCCGCTGAATTTGACGCAGCTTAACCAAAGCAGGCAGAGCGACGATTTAGTCGCTCTGCTTCGTCACAACAACCAAGGAATGCAATTATGTCTATTCGTATCGACGATGTAGCTCCAGATTTCACTGTGGATTCCACAGACGGCAAAATCACGTTTCACGAGTGGATTGGTGACAGCTATGCCATCCTGTTTTCACACCCAAAGGATTTTACACCGGTATGCACCACCGAATTTGGTGCTGTTGCTCAGCTGGTACCTGAATTCGCCAGCCGCAATACCAAGGTGATGGGCGTATCGGTAGACAACGTTGAAGAACACCTGAAATGGAAGCGCGATATCGAAGCGTTTTCCGGTGCCGCTGCCGACTTCCCGATTATTGATGACACGTCTTTGCTGGTATCTAAACTTTACGACATGCTGCCAGCCGGTGCCTATCTGCCCGAGAATCGCACGCCTGCCAACAGTGCTACCGTGCGGACGGTGTTCATTATTGGTCCGGACAAAAAGGTTCGTCTGACCATGTCGTACCCCATGGCTGTAGGTCGCAACTTTGCGGAAATTTTGCGTGCCCTGGACGCTGTCCAGATCACAGACGGTGCCGGTATCGCAACGCCTGCTAACTGGGTTCCAGGTCAGGACGTGATTGTAGGGCTGGCTCTAAACGATGAGCAGGCAAAAGAGAAATTCGGCGAGATCGACATTAAATTGCCTTACCTGCGCTTTGCAAAAGCACTGAAGAAGTAAGCAATTCAGCTAGATATTGATGGCAATAAGCATCGGCAGCAGGTGGTTCGTAATGATTAATACCAAAATACACAAGTCCGTTTATGAGTTAGCTGAAAAGCTAATGAAGGCTGCCGACAAAGATGATAGAGAGGCCTTCAATTCGCTCTATGCAGAGTTGAAGGCGGTTTGTACAGATAACGAAAACACCGATAAAGATCATCCAGAGCAATGGGAAACACTGGCTGACTTTGAAGAAGAGATAGAAGACGCTTTGCCTGGCTATGAAAAAGCTCTGGGGAAAGCCGTCGATATGGATTTGAAGGACCATATGTCGTCCATCGCATTTTCCATGGCGACATTGCAAATCGAATTAGGCCAAACTGACGTAGCCATCAAAAGTCTTGAAAATGCGAAAATCAGCGCTGACAGGATTGACGATAAAGAATTAAAAAAAGAAATAGATGAGCTTCTTGAAAAGCTATTAGCAGGCCAAACCACGTCCACACGGCCGTAGCGTTTCGCATTGAGCTAAAAATTGAAGATCGATACGAAACTATTGGCTGCGCATGTTGTCGAAATGGCACTCGCCTGATCGGAGTGTGCGTTCATCAGTCGGGACATGTAAGGCCTCTCTCTGATCCCGGACTGACTGGCGAACGAGACGGTCTTCAATTTCTTACAACACTAATCGGTAGCGGATAAACATGAGCAGAACAAGCATTGGCCGCTGGTATATCGGGTACGGACTTTTTTTGATCGTGTGTGGTTTGGTTGGATTTGCGTCCAATCCGGCTGCAGCCAAAACGGCTTTAATGTCGGGTGCTACCTTTGGAATACTGAGTGCAGTGTGGGGATTCTGGTTGCTGAAGGGCGGTCGTTGGCCGGCATTGATAGCCGCCGGATTGACTACGCTGCTGCTGTGCGCAACGTTTAGCTGGCGTTCGACTATGAGCTGGCAGGCTTATGCCGATGGCGAACCTAAACTTTTTGCTGCGAGCCTGATTACTGTGATGTTGATTGGCTCGGCCGCCTCGATTATCCAACTCCTGCGTTCGAGTAAAGCGGTGCTCCAAACCCCCTAACCGGGCAGCGCTATATGTCCCCGTTACGCATAGCGTGCGGGGTCATACCAAACCAGCGCCGAAAGGTGCGGCTAAAGTTAGAGGTGTCTTGATAACCCAGTCGTTCCGCAATCTGCTCAACCGCAACAGTGGTTTCCAACAAATACCAGGCAGCCAATTCTTGCCGCACTCCGTCAAGCAGCTCTTGGTAACTGGTGCCTTCGATTTTTAATCTACGGATCAATGTACGTCGCGACATGGCTAAGCTGGACGCCACCTCGTCAAGGCCCGGATAGCCATCCGAGCTATTGAGCAAACAATTACTCACCTGCTGACTCAACGCGCCACCGTTATCAAGCTGGCGCAACTGATTTTCGCAATCACGCAATGCGGTGCGAAAGGTGCCGGCATCGGCGGTGAGGCAAGGCGTATCAAGTACGCTCACCGGCATTTGCAAACGAAACGCCGGTGCATCAAACATCACCGGGCAACCGCAACGCTGTTGGTAAACGTCTGCCCATTGCGGGCGCGATATTGGCAATTCAATCTGAATATTGCGTAAGCGCTGAGAGGTCACGGTGTCGACCAATTGAAGATAGGTGACCAACAGCGCGCTGTAGATAAACTCGCGCACATCGCCAAGCTCTGACAGTTCTTCCATGCTCACGGTAAAATGTTCGTCCGTTTCAGAAATAACAACGTTCACCAACTGAAAACGCAAGCGGGTGAAACGCGCCAGAGTGTGTAACACCACACGAAGATTCGGCGCCGACACAATGGCGTAACCGAGCGCACCATGGGCAGAAACCGAGGTAATGCCACCGATGTCCAGGCCCAGCCACGGCGTTCGAGTTAGCGCTGTGGCGCGCCGCAATAAACGCGCAAGCTGCTCAAGACTGAGATAACGATTCCCGCTCAGTAATTGCTCCCACTGCAACCGCGTACCCTGCAGAATTGTCTCGTTATCAAAGCCCTCTTGACGCAAATGCGCGCACACCAACCGCGCATAGGTTGGGTGTATCGCGGGGCGAAGTCTTTCCGTTGCCAATAGCGCCATACGTCTCCTGTACTACGCTCATTTTTAGTCATTATGATGGCACTATTTGACGACTAATTGCCACTTATAGCGGTGACCGACGCCGGCGGAAAAGGCCAATATGGCAACGTACCCCCCATCCCTATAAGGACAATAACATGAACCAAGCTGGTGTCTTTGTCACTCCATCAGGCCAGATCTACCGCGATCGTAAGCGCTATTTATGGGCCTTGTCTGTTCTCGTACCGATGCTGGCCCTTGTCGGCCCCGGCCTGTTCTTCGTCACCGGCAATGCGCTCTGGCTGTGGGCTCCGCTGGCGTTTTACTTTGTGGTAATTCCGGTTCTGGACATGGTGCTCGGCGAAGACACCAACAACCCACCAGAAGAGGTTGTGGCGCAGCTTGAACAAGATCGCTACTACCGCTATGTCACCTACTTACTGGTTCCTGTGCTTTGGGCAATATGGGCGCTCGGCGTTTGGTTTATTGGTACCCAGGATGCCCCACTGCACGGCATGATCGCCACCGTGCTTGTTATCGGCACGCTGCAGGGCACCGCCATTAACCTAGGCCATGAATTAGGCCATAAAAAAGCCCGAATGGAACGCTGGCTGGCAAAGATCGTTCTTGCGCCTTGCGCCTATGGTCACTTTTTTGTCGAGCACAACAAAGGCCACCATCGCGACGTTGCAACACCGGACGATCCGGCGTCGTCACGCATGGGCGAAACACTTTGGGGGTTTGCGTTGCGCGAAATTCCTGGCGCGTTCTTGCGCGCATGGGACATTGAAAAAACGCGATTAAACAAGGCCGACAAGCCGGTTTGGTCGCTTAATAATGAGATCTTGCAACCGGCGTTAATCACTGCGTTCGCGTGGGGAACCGCCGTCATCTTGCTGGGCGTTGCGGTTCTGCCCTTTATTCTCGCCATCGCCGTTTGGGGTATGTTCCAACTCACTTCGGCAAATTACATTGAGCATTACGGTCTGCTGCGGAAAAAACGTGAAAACGGTCGTTACGAGCCAACTCAGCCTCACCACAGCTGGAACAGTAATCATATTTTTTCAAACTGGGCGACGTTCCATTTGCAGCGTCACTCGGATCACCACGCAAATCCAACACGTCGCTATCAGTCGTTACGCCATTTCGACAATCTGCCGACGCTGCCGAACGGTTACCTCGGCATGTTCGTTCTCGCCTACATCCCGCCACTGTGGTTTGCGGTGATGAACCCGAGATTGGTCAAACATGTGGACGGCGACATTACAAAAATCAACTTCCATAAACCGGCAAAACGGAAAATGATTAAACGATACTTTTTGCACTAGAAATTTTCCGTCAGGGGGTTTGAAAAACGAGTGCTGATGTCTCTTTTTCTCGCGTTGAAGCGATTTTTAGAGGCATCTTTTCTATGTCTTCTAAATAATTTTTTTACTGTCCTGCCGCTTTTGACTGCTTTTAAAGCTGAGTCCCTATTGTTCGGGCTTTTTCCCCGCATTTGATATTTAGGCTTCATACCATTAACCTATATTCATTGAACGCTTGTTCAACTTTTTGGGTATTCGTTCAAATCGAGCGCTTTTGACCTTCGATCCGCTTCGGCGGCGAAGAGCTACGCACAGCGTCTACTGCCTTTCAATGCGCGGATTACACCCGTGGCCTAGACCCACCCTGTGCGGGCACCCTGATTGGAAAAATGCACAGCGCTAACGCTGTGACCGACAATCCATAAAAAGAGAACGACAAATGAAAAAGCTTGTTTTGGCCTTTGCTGGCCTTGCTATTAGTGGCGCTGCAGTAGCGGCTCCAAATACCGAATGTCAAACCGTCCGTTTTGCCGATGTTGGCTGGACCGACATCACGGCCACCACCGCGCTGGCCTCCGAAGTACTGGAAGGCATGGGCTACGAGCCAAAAGCAAAAGTGCTGTCAGTGCCCGTGGCTTACCGGGCGCTCCAGAACAAAGACATTGACGTGTTTCTGGGCAACTGGATGCCCACCATGGAAGCAGACGTGCGTCCTTACCTGGAAAGCGGTGATGTTGAAACCGTTGTCACTAACCTGGAAGGCGCCAAATACACCTTGGCGGTACCGCAGTACGTTTACGATGCCGGTGTGACCCAATTTGCCGACATTGCCAAGCACGCCGACCAATTTGACGACCGGATTTATGGCATTGAGCCCGGCAACGATGGCAACCGTCTGATTCAAGACATGATCGGCCAGGATGCGTTCGATCTTGGTGAGTTCCGGCTCGTGGAGTCCAGCGAAGCTGGCATGCTGTCCCAGGTTGGCCGTTCAGTTCGTCGTAATGAATGGGTGGTATTCCTAGGGTGGGAACCGCACCCCATGAACGCCAATCATGACATGGCCTACCTGGACGGTGGTGACGACTTTTTTGGCCCCAACTACGGCGGCGCAACCGTTCACACCAACGTGCGTAAGAATTACCTGAACGAATGCCCGAACGTGGGCAAGCTACTGACTAACATGACGTTTTCACTGTCCATGGAAAACGAAGTGATGGGCGCTATTCTGAACGACGGCGAAGAACCACGGGATGCTGCTCACACTTGGCTGGCCAACAACCCGGCCGTATTGGATGTCTGGCTCAAAGGTGTCACAACCTTGAACGGCGATGCAGCACTGCCTGCCGTTAAGGCATCCCTGAAGTAGTACTGAAGAAAGCACTGATGAGCATTTTGTAGAGAATACTTCAGAGAATATTATAGAAAGCACTTTGGTCGCGCTCTGAACTGACAGGTTCAGAGCGCCCGATTCTATAACGAACACCTCCCATTTCCGGTGTCGGCCAAGGCCTGCACCCAACAAGACTGAACGCCATGAGCTGGATAACTGAGCACCAACTGCCTTTCGGCGACTTCGTCGAAGGCATTGTTGATTTTTTGGTCGTCAATTTCAGCGGCTTTTTTGACGCTGTTTCCGATACTCTGAGTAGCATGATCCACGGCCTGACCGGGGCCCTGTTGTGGGTACCGCCTAGCGCTCTGATATTGCTTCTGACGGTGGCGGCGTATCTTCGTCATCGCCGTTGGGGATTGGCCGCTTTTACCGCCTTCAGCTTTTTGCTGATTTGGAATATTGGTTACTGGGAAGACACCATGGCGACGCTGTCGCTGGTGTTGTACGCCACCCTGTTGTGTGTAGTGATCGGCATTCCTTTGGGCATTTATGCGGCTCATAGCCGTTGGCTGTACAAATTCCTGCAGCCGATGCTGGATCTGATGCAGACCATCCCACCTTTTGTTTACCTGATCCCGACGCTGACCTTGTTCGGCCTGGGAGTGGTACCTGGCGTGATCTCAACCGTGATCTTTGCCATCGCCGCCCCGGTACGGCTAACGCACCTGGGCATCTCCCAGGTGCCGAAAGAATTGGTCGAAGCGGGCAAGGCCTTCGGCTGCACCAATCGGCAACTGTTGTTCAAGGTTGAGCTACCCGCTGCCATGAGTTCCATTGGTGCCGGTATTACCCAATGCATCATGTTATCGCTCTCAATGGTTGTTATTGCCGCTTTGGTAGGCGCCGATGGATTGGGTGTACCGGTGGTTCGAGCTTTGAATACGGTCGATATTGGCAAGGGCTTTGAAGCCGGTCTAGCGATTGTGCTGTTGGCCATCTGGATGGACCGGTTCTTCCGCCAAAGTGATGCTAAGGAGACGTCATCATGATCGAATTTGAGAATGTAAACGTCGTCTTCGGCAAAAACCCCAAACGCGCGCTGCCGTTGATTGAACAGGGCATGGACCGGGCTGAAATCCGTGACCAGACCGGATTAGTGGTCGGTGTCCAAAATGCCAGCCTGAGTGTCAAGAAAGGTGAGATTTGCGTTCTGATGGGGCTGTCCGGTTCCGGAAAATCCAGCCTGCTGCGCTGTGTTAACGGCTTGAACGATGTCACCAGTGGTGCCATTCGCATTCGGCACGACGGTGAGATGGTGGATTTTACCCAGGCCAGCGATAAAGTTCAGCGGGACATCCGCACCCGTCGCATCTCCATGGTGTTTCAAAACTTCGCCCTGATGCCCTGGCTGACGGTGGAAGACAACGTTGCTTTTGGTCTGGAGTTGCAAGGTCTGGGCAAGGCCGAGCGCCGCAAGAAGGTCGCGCGTCAATTGGAGTTGGTTGGTCTCTCCAGTTGGGCCAAGTCCAGACCGGCTGAGCTGTCCGGCGGTATGCTGCAGCGGGTGGGGCTGGCCCGGGCATTGGCAACGGAATCGGAAATTCTGCTGATGGACGAGCCATTTTCCGCCCTTGACCCGCTGATTCGTAACCAGTTGCAAGACGAACTGCTGACCTTGCAGGAAGAACTGCAGAAAACGATTGTGTTCGTCAGTCATGATTTGGATGAAGCACTAAAGCTGGGCTCGCACATTGCGATTATGAAGGACGGTCAGATCGTTCAACATGGCAAGCCGGAAGCAATTGTGCTGGAACCCGCGAACGATTACGTCAAAAGCTTTGTTGCCAGCACCAATCCGCTCAATGTTCTGGCCGCACGTTCCCTGGCGTTGCCTATCGGGGAGATACAGGAAGACGCCAGCGGTAATCGTTGCATCAATAAACGCTACGGTATTTGGCTGCACACACCGGATGTAGCCGAAAAAGCGGTGGTCACCAGCGGTGGCCAAACCTTCCAGACCCAACTGTGGCAAGAAGGTCAGGCTATCGAAAGCCTGGCCCAGCAGCCCACCCGCATCGCGCCAGACACCCCCTTGCGGGATGCCGTGGAGATTCGGTACTTCACCGGTCATAGCCTGCTGGTGGAAGAGAACGGTCAAATCACCGGCGCCATCGGCGATCGGGAACTGTATCACGCGATGCTGGGCAAACATTTAGACGATAGCTAAGGCCGCATAGGCCTCTCCATGACTCACGCCAACAACAATCTTGTGGTGGATTCCGCCGCTTCCGCCACGCAACTGGCAACCGGTCAGTTGCGTGGCGCCGAGATGGTTGGCGTAAATAAAGACGGTAACAGCACAGAAAGCATTCTGGAAAAAGCGAAAAACTCGCTATCCCAGAACGACAAAGGATCCTTCCTGATGATCGAAGCCGGGCAAATCGACTGGGCCGCGCATTACAACGACACCGGCACCCACACCAGCACTCACACCGGCACCCACACCCCGGTACTGGTATTTACACAGGGGTCGGGAGACACCAGCGCGCCCTTTGGTAAGTTGCTGCACCACACAGAAGTGGGTCAGCGCGCAATTGAAGCGCTAGGAAACTGACACTCGCCTGACAACCTGTTTGCGTATCTGTTTCAGTGCTCGCCTAGCTTTTTTGGATGTGTAAAAGGGATCCAACCTCATCCTCATTGGCGGTGCACTCCAGCAGCAACTCAATGACGCGGGTTACTGTCGCCAGAGGATGGCTTGTCATCGGATGAGGTGTCATCGGATGTGAGGTAGTAATCCTTTCCCTCAAATATTTTCACCTCGGGATCTTCAATGCTGTTGCTACCGCGGCCCCGAAAAAGCCAAAAGGCCACAACAGCGCCAATAATGATCAAAATGACCCACTTCATACCCCTTTCCTCCACGCAATGAGATACCTTCTCTGATCACCTTTATCCTAGGCCCATGGTGCCAGATCGCAAGCGTTTCCCACTTCTGAGTGAGCCGTTCCATGCACTGAAAACTATAACGACTTGATAAAGGAAGCTGCTGAAACTGAAATAAGGCTTTTCGCCCGTTTGTGGGTCTGCTTTTGAAGCGCCTGAAGCTTCGCAACGATACATGCCTCGGCTAAGTCCCATTGTTCATCATCCAGGTCAATCTCGTGGCGATGATCTGCCAAGTATTCGAGTAATACGGCTTGGTCATTGGCCAAGCCTTGAAGTTCTGTCATTACTTCAAGCTTATTTACCTTTGACTTTGAGCCCTTGCCAAACATCGGACGCAATACACGTAAACAGTAGAACAGGTCTTTTGATCGTTTTCGAAATTGGTGAAAAGCTTCGATTTCGTCAGAGCTATTTGCCTTCTTCTCGGCGTTAAGAGCTTTTTGGTATATGAGTTTGAGGTTGGGCATAAGTGTCGACAGTGACTTTGGAAGATCCCATTCTTCCGGTGCGGCGCTCTGAGCTTCTGCTTCTAAAGCCAGCTCGATGAAAAATTCACGACCTTTAGCCTCGAGTGGATTGAGTTTTTGCTGTCCAGAAAGGAAACAGTCAATGGCGTCGTATCGTTGTTCCTGCAACGCGGCTTTTTCGTTTACCAGTTGCCGCCAGGTTTTCACACGAACCGCTGCGTCTCGGCTGCCGGAAAGCTTCCCGGAAATCGCTTTGTAATGTTCTTGCTGGCGGCTGCACTCGGCTTTGCCAATCTGGGATCCAATCAGCCGTAGTAGAGCACGCGCTTCTTTACAGCTTTTTCGAGCCTCATGGACACCCGTTTCCGGAACCCTGCATGCGTGCAAAAGCGCTAGAGCAATATCTTCGTTAATTGACTGCATCAGCCGCTTGAGCTGCTTGCCAAAGTTACCGGTAGAATTGAGACGAAAGCGCATTACTTCTCTCCACTCTTTATTCAGAAGGTACTGCCGACGTTATCTAAGCCTTATCGAAATCACAAAATAATGGTGTGACTTTAGTATATCGTCGATCCTCTGATAGAATTATTCGTATTCAGCGTAGCGTACGTAGAGAATTTAATACTCAGCTGCGCAGGGATCGATTTTGCTAAAATCGAGGAAAGTCAGATGGCTAAACAGGCTACGGTAATCATGTCCGGTTCTCACTAAGTGATGACTTTCTTATTTACCCGTTCATTGTGCACTCTTACCTTGCTGTTTATTCTCGGGTTTTCCGGTTTTCTTATGGCCGGTAACTGCCAGATGGACGAAGCAGATCAGTCTTTGCTGAATCGAGTCAATGAAGCTCGCAGTCAGCCCCGGCAATGCGGCAGCCACGACTTTAACGCCGTCGATCCGCTGTCCTGGAACTGCAAACTTGAGGATGCCGCGCGAGCCCACTCGGAGGCCATGGCGGAGCTGGAATTCTTTAGTCATACCAGCCCTGACGGCGCTGAGATCGGCGAGCGAGTGAATGACAGAGATTACCGCTGGTCAGCGGTGGGCGAAAACATTGCAGCAGGCCAGAACTCTGTTGAGGAGGTGGTTGATGCGTGGCTCTCGAGCCCGGGACACTGCGCCAATATAATGAGTGCCAAATTCACCGAAATGGGCGCGGTGAGAATTGAGTCGCCAGGCTCGCAATACTCCCCTCTCTGGACCCAGGTTTTTGCCCGGCCGCGTTAATACGGATCTGTTAACCAACTCAAGAGCACCGTGTTTCGCGTGTTTGTAGTTTAATTTGTGTGACCGCCGAAACGTGCCAGCCTGCCGAATTCACAAGGGAATGGAGGTCGATGGTTTCTTTCATACCGGGGAGAGCACTGCACGAGTAGCCGCGTTGTTCGGAGCCGCTGCTCCGCCTAGGTGGGACGCTGTAGTGAGGGCCTGTTCCGCGGGCAACCGTGAGAGAATGAGCTGAATGTCGGCTTGTTACGCCTTCGCTTTCCCCCGACAATACCCCCTCGAATTAACTGTCATGAGACTGAAATATGTTCGAAACCATGGCGCTGATGCCTCAGAATTTTTCGTTGCCAGACGCGATTTGGCGACTGCTGATCAGCACTGGGTTGCTGTTGCTGGCCATCGTTATTCTGCGGACGCTGACCGCCCGCTTTATTCGTCGGCACGTCACGTCGTCAGAGTTGCGGGGCCGGTTACTGATGAACTTTCGCAACGGTTTCCTGTTATTGGGATTACTGGGTCTGGCGCTAATCTGGGGCGACCAGATTCGATCTCTGGCTTTGTCCATCGTCGCTATCGCTGTCGCTTTTGTAGTCGCCACCAAAGAATTGATTCTTTGTGTTTCCGGCGCAATATTAAAGAGTGGTGCCGGCTCGTTCAATCTGGGCGATCGTATTCAGGTTAAGGATTTCCGGGGCGATGTCATCGATCAGACCCTGCTGGCAACGACGGTGCTTGAAGTAGGCCCTGGAAAAACATCCCACCAGCGCACCGGGCGGATGATTGTGATACCCAATGCATTGTTTTTGTCTGAGCCGGTTATCAACGAGAGTTTTACTGACCACTGGGATTTTCATGTTTTTACCGTGCCTTTCAAACGAGAAGATGACTGGCATACCGCCCAAAAAGCACTGCTGGCGGCAGCCAATCGCCATTGCAAGCCCTATCTGGAATCTGTGCGTACGTACATGACTAAGGTTGGCGTTTCGCGGGGCCTGGAAGTGCCTTCTGTAGACCCAAGGGTGACCATTCAGGTTCCGGTAGCCAGCGAGATTCACCTCACCGTCAGGCTGCCAGCCAAACCCAGGCAACGCAGTTATATAGAGCAAGCGATTCTCTCAGAGGTTTTCGCAGACACCGATTATTCCACCGAAAAGCCCTGACGCAAGTTCGGGATTCGTAATGAGCATACGCACATACTGGCGACGTTATGACTTCAAGGAATCAGTAATCACTATGCCTAGCTGCTATAGTTGTCGGGAAGTATTTGAGCCTTCAGCATTAAGAATTTCGTATTCGAAAAACTATTGTGAGAGTTGCGGGGTTGGCCTGTTCGGTGCGGATTACTTCGGCTTCTCTAAAAAGCCTAACCCGACGGCTAAGAAAAAAATAGCCGTCTATTTAAAAGTAATTTTTGTATGGGGCACGGGCTTTTGCTTATTGGTTTTTCTTTTTTTCAGTATGTCCGCGCAGAGCAACGACGACACAAAGCCGCAGGTAGACCGTGCGAACTTACAATCTGATATTTTTGACGGTTGACGCAATGCTCATGCGTCAAAGCGAGATACGGCATTGATGTCTCGGGCGTATTTATATTTCTTACGGAGAGCAGGCATGTTCAGTCACATTATGGTTGGTGCAAACGATGTTCAACAATCAAAGATCTTTTACGATGCTATTCTTGGCTCTCTAGGGCACGAGTCTGGTCTGGTGGATGACAAAGGGCGCTGCTTTTACAGAACAAACAGCGGCACTTTTGCGATTGGAAAGCCAATTGATGGCGAACCCGCTTATCATGGTAACGGCACCACCATCGGCTTTTCTGCAGAAAATTCCGCAACCGTTGATGCCTGGCACTCTGCCGGCATTGCCAATGGTGGCACGTCATGCGAGAACCCACCCGGGCTTCGCGGCGGAGCCAACTTATACATTGCCTATTTAAGAGACCCCTCAGGCAATAAAATCTGCGCGTTATATCGGTAGAGTTGGTTTTTGAAACACAGTTTATGTTTTGGTAAATGGCGGCTATATATGTACAAAAATCGAAATATTATCGCGCGTCTACGCGAGCAGATTCCTTCGTTCGAGTGTGTGGCGGGTTGTCACGATTGTTGCGGGCCGGTAACGACGTCTTCGGAAGAAATGTCGCGCCTGCCTGTAAAAACTGACGCCGAACATGAGGCCGCACTGGGTGACCTTAGCTGTGTGCACCTGGGCCCCGATGGTTGCACAGTTTACGGGGAGCGTCCTTTAATCTGCCGATTATTTGGCACAACACCCAGTTTGCCCTGCCCTAACGGTCGACGCCCCGACGTTATGATTGGCGCCAAAGTTGAGCGCCAGGTCCATCACTACATTGCGAATACGCGGCAAGTATTGGTGTAGACTCTGTGCGGTATGTTCATTCGATCATTGAGAGAGAATAATAATGACAGAAGCCATTCGAGCATCTGATACGCCCTACGCAGTGGAAGTAGAATCTGGAAAAAGTTACTTTTGGTGCGCTTGTGGTAAAAGTGCGAAACAGCCTTTTTGCGACGGTTCTCATAGTGGCTCAGCTTTTAGGCCCGTGAAATACGCGGCACCAGAAACGAAAAAAGTCTTTTTTTGCGGCTGTAAATCAACAGCATCACAGCCACTGTGTGATGGCAGCCACAAGCAAATATAACAAGCCCGTTAAACCCATTTGCGGCGCTCGCCGGAGTACAGACCCGTTGGCGCGTTCCGCACTTTCGACAACAAACACATGCTCCTTACGGGAGTAATGGGCAGGCTGGCGTGGTGGCAACGAGTCGTCAGATAGAGAGTTTCTTATGCGAATAATCATTCTGACAACTCTTGCCATGATTGCCTTCGCGAGTAATTCGGTGCTGGCCAGAATGGCCCTGAAACACACGGATATTGATGCTGCTAGCTTTACGGCGATCCGTTTGATTTCGGGTGCGATTGTACTTTTGCTGGTTGTGCGGATCAGCAACCGGCCCAGCAGCGGCAGTGGAAGCTGGTGGTCTGCTGCGGCCTTGTTCGCCTACGCGGCGGGTTTTTCATTTGCCTATGTGAGTTTGCCCACGGCCACGGGCGCACTGCTGCTGTTCGGCGCGGTTCAAGTCACTATGATTGTTTACGGTTTTTGGGCGGGAGAGCGCCTGCTCAAGCTGCAATTAGCCGGCCTTGCGCTCGCTTTCGGCGGGCTATTGCTGTTGTTTCTGCCTGGTTTGTCAACCACACCGCCAGTGGCCAGTTCCCTGTTGATGCTAGGAGCCGGGATTTGCTGGGGTGTTTATTCTTTGCGCGGGAGAAGTGCCGGCAACCCTGTTCACACAAGCGCCGGGAACTTCACGCGCGCCGTTGCCTTTGCCGTCGTTTTAAGCTTTTTCATGCTGAGCCGGCTTTCTCTGGATGTTGCGGGCATCTGGTACGCAATTATCTCAGGTGCGCTCACATCCGGGCTAGGATATGTTGTATGGTACATGGTATTGCCCATGCTAAAAGCCACGAACGCCGCTGTCATACAGCTCAGTGTTCCGGTGATTGCAGCCGTAGGTGGCGTTGTTTTTCTGGGCGAATTCATAACCTTGCGATTAGTGCTGGCATCCGCCGCCATTCTCGGAGGAATCGCACTTGTCATTGTTCGAAAACCATCTGCTCAGGTTACCCGACAAAATATTGGAAAACACTTTAATGCTAAATAACAGAAATGATTTTAATGGCCAATAAAGAATTTATTTATCAGCGCATCCGTGTTTATGTTGGAAAAGATTTTGACCCAGCCGTTGATGGCGAAGTACAAAGTATTTTACGTTCTAAATTCAACATCCACTTACCGCAGAGAACTTCTCTGAATGATTCTCTAGCATCGACAAAAAGCGACCATGAAATTGTAAGCCTTATTTTACAGTATCGTACAGCCGGCTAATGGTTACCCGCTATGCTGCTAAATACTTGAGCAATATGTTACACGCCTAGCAATCCGAAAACCCCGCCCCATGCGTATCTGTTTTCTTATCGGTATCAACATAGGGTATCCCGTCGGCGGGAGCCCTCTCTTAAAGGACGTCCCCTTTTGAAGCGTTTCGCGCTCACGTTGTTGCTGTTTAATGCTCTGTTGTTGGCGTTACTGTTACCGCGTTACCCTTGGATTCCTTGGATTGCCGCCGAGGCGCTGATAGTTTGTGCCATGTTTAGTCTATTATCGCCGTCTGTATTTACCCGGGTGCTGGCCAGCGTGGTCGGTACGCTGTACGCCGTGTTGGCGTTATTTACACTGAGCGATCTGCTGGTTCGCCAAAGTCTCGGGCGGGGACTCAATCTTTATCTGGAGCTGGGGGTGGTCGGCTCGGTGGTCGACCTGATGCTGAGTAACCTCGGTACTGGCCTTTCACTGCTGATACTGCTGGCTTTACTGCTGGCGTTTTGTGGCTTGGCATTGTGGATAAGCAAGCTGCTAAGCCACCTTGCCGGAGGCTTGCACTCCGGTTTTGGTAAAGCAGCTTTAGCCACAGGGGTAATGCTGGTGGCGGTGTCGTTTACGCCCCAATCAGTGGTAAGCCTGAGCGCTGCGCAGCTAACATCGAACCAGATACTGCTCGCTATCGACACCCGTCGGTCAACGGCAGAGTTCAGCCAGAGTTTGGCGAACGATCCGGCGGCCGGAGAGCCTGTGGCACTGGCCGGCCTGGCCAACACCGATGTGATTTTTGGGTTTATCGAATCCTACGGCATCTCCAGCCTCACCGACGACCGCTTTACGGACCTTATCGGCTCCCGCCTCGACAAAATGGAAGCCGCCGTTAGCGCAGCGGGCCTGTACATGGTGTCTGGACGCTTGGGTTCACCGGTGCAAGGCGGGCAATCCTGGCTGGCACACGCCACGATGTTAAGCGGCCAGTGGATTGATACCCAGCTGGACTACGAGATTTTGCTAGCCAGCGATTACCCCACACTGATAGACGATATGGCGTTAACCGGACACGATACAATCGCAGTGATGCCGGCTATTACCCAAGACTGGCCAGAAGGCCAGGCCTTTGGCTACAACCGTATTTACCAATCCACCACCATGGATTACCAAGGGCCTCCGTTTAACTGGGTGACCATGCCGGATCAGTACACTTGGTCCTGGTTTCAGCGCAGCGTTCGTGAACAAACGGTTGGGCCGATGTTTGCAGAAGTAGCTCTGATTAGCAGCCATGCTCCCTGGGTCCCTATTTTGCCGGTGCTGGACGATTGGGACAGTGTTGGCGACGGCACCGCATTCAAGCAGTGGGAAGGCGCCGGCGAAACACCTGCCAGCCTGTGGCGGGAGCCTGAGCGAGTTCGTGAACACTTCGCTCTTGCTATCGATTACGCGCTGAACGTGGCGACAGGCTATGCAACGCGCCACGTGGATGAGAATACCCTGCTGGTGCTGTTAGGCGATCACCAGCCGGCACCCCTGGTGACCGGCGAAGGCGCCAGCCGTGACGTTATTGTTCACGTGATCAGCGGCAATCCGGAATTACTTGCGCCGTTCTTGGCGACCGGAAGCAACGGCGGTGGGTTGCCCAGCTTTCAACTGGGTGCAAAACCAGACGTGAATCAAGAAGGCCCTAGCATGGCAAGCGTCCGCCCTTTCATGCTCAAGGCGTTCCGTCGAGCGCCGTTGAGCACCGAAGTGGCCTCTGTGAAGGGTGTTGAGCAACCGTAAAAAACGCCGATTTCTGACTGTCACATCTGTTTAACTTTAAAGGGTTATCCTTGACGCTCTTTCCAGTATCAGGCCAACTCTAAGGCCGGTCTGGACACAACCCCTTCTGGGAGCGCCCGATGCGGATAACCTTTCTAGGAACGGGCGCTGCCGGTGGTGTGCCACTTTACGGTTGTAGTTGCGCGGCCTGTTCCGTCGCCAAAACAAACGCGGTCTTTGCGCGCGAGCCCTGCTCTGCCCTGATCGAATCAGGAACCACACGCATTTTGATTGATGGCGGTCTGATGGACCTGCACAAACGCTTCGCTCCCGGCGATCTGGATGCCATTGTGCTGACGCATTTTCACCCTGATCATGTTCAGGGGCTGTTTCACCTGCGCTGGGGCAAGGGGCCGAGTATCCCCGTCTTTATTCCGCCTGACCCTGACGGCTGCGCCGATCTGTTCCGCCATCCTGGCATATTGGATTTCAACCCTCAAAAAGCATTCTCTGCATTTGAAATCGGAGGGTTAAAGGTCACACCTGTGCCATTGATCCACTCGAAGCCGACCTTCGGCTACGTCTTCGAAGTTACCGGTGGCCCCACGTTTGCCTATCTGACCGATACTCGTGGCTTACCCAATGACACCCAACACTTTTTACAAACAATAAAGCCTGATGGACTGGCAATAGACTGCACATTCCCGCCGTCTGGTCAGCCGAAAGGCCATAACGACTGGACCCTGGCTCTGGATTGTATTCAAGCCGTAGATCCGGCCCAGGCGTGGCTCATCCACATCAGCCACGAGCTGGATAACTGGCGCCAGAGTACGAACCCGGCCTTGCCGAATCGTATAAACGTTGCCCGGGACGGGGATTGGGTAGATTTCACACTCCCGTCTTAAAACCTTCAACAAACTGTCATCTAAACGACATCGAATCGTCACAGCCGCCAGAGAAACTACCTGCACACGTTAAAAACGCGACAGGGTAGGCGATCTATGGGTCCCGAAATTCAGGTTCAAGGTTTATCAAAGACGTTTGGCAACAGCAAACGCGAGGATAAAGCCCTCAAGAACATCAATCTTTCCATTGAATCCGGCGAGATGGTAGCCCTTATCGGCCCCTCCGGTTCTGGCAAATCCACCCTCCTTCGCCACCTCGCCGGGCTGAGCTGCGGCGATGTAGACAGCGGCGAAATTCGCGTACTGGGACAACTCGTGCAATGCCAAGGTCGGCTATCACCGGACATCCGAAAAACGCGAGCACGAATAGGCTACATCTTTCAGCAGTTCAACCTTGTCGGCCGCATGAAGGTCATAACCAATGTGCTCACCGGCACTTTAGGCCGCGTGCCCGGTTGGCGTGGATGCCTCGGCTTGTTTAACACCGAAGAAAGAGCCCTGGCCCTAAAATGCCTAAATCGCGTCGGAATGGATCTCTGGGCAACCCAGCGCGCATCCTGTCTGTCAGGCGGCCAGCAGCAACGGGTTGCCATCGCCCGCACACTCACCCAGAAGGCCGAAGTGATTCTTGCTGACGAGCCCATCGCTTCGCTGGATCCTGAATCGGCCCGCCGTGTCATGGAAATTCTCGCCGATATTAATGATCAAGACGGTCGCACCGTTGTGGTCACGCTGCATCAAGTCGAATATGCCCGCGAATTTTGTCACCGAGCGGTAGCACTTAAGGCTGGCGAAATAGTGTATGACGGCCCATCCGCGAATCTGACTCCCGCGGTGCTGGCCAGTATTTACGGCACCACGTCTTTCGACATTGACGGCGAACCTGTCAAGAGCAGAACAACCCCCACACCCACCAAAGCGTTTGCCCTGGCAGCCACCGGCTGACCGGAAAACTGTCCCGTATTTTTACTTACACTCAAAATCACAGGAAAACATTATGTTGAAACAATGGATAGGCCGCATGACCCTGGCGGCCGCAGTCACAGTAGGCGCAGCCGGCTTGCAGGCAGAAGAACAGAAGACTCTTAACTTCGGCATCATTTCAACCGAATCTTCCAGCAATCTAAAAAACGTCTGGGAACCTTTCCTTGAGGACATGTCGGCAAAATTGGACATGGAGGTGAAAGGTTTCTTCGCCCCGGATTATGCCGGCATCATTCAGGGTATGCGCTTCGACAAGGTTGACATTGCCTGGTACGGCAACAAGTCGGCGATGGAAGCTGTCGACCGTGCCGGCGGCGAAATTGTGGTGCAGACTGTGGCAGCGGACGGCTCACCAGGCTACTGGAGCCTGATGATTGTTCACAAAGACAGTACCAACCTGAATACAGTCGAGGATGTGCTCGCCAACGCTAAAGACCTTACGTTTGGTAATGGCGATCCCAACTCCACCTCCGGTTTCCTGGTGCCCAGCTACTACATTTTCGCCAAAAACGGCATCGATCCCAAAAAAGCCTTCAAGCGCACACTAAATTCCGGCCATGAAACCAACGCCATGGCTGTGGCTAACAAACAGGTAGACGTGGCCACCTTCAATACCGAGAGCATGGCACGGTTGCAACTCACTTTTCCGGAAAAAGCAGACAACCTCAAAGTAATCTGGAAATCACCGTTGATTCCGTCTGACCCACTGGTCTGGCGCAAAAATCTGTCTGCGGAAACCAAACAGAAAGTCTACGACTTCCTGATGGGCTACGGCACTACCGGCGACGAAAAAGAATTGAAAATCCTGGCTGATCTCCAATGGGCACCCTTCCGTGCTTCGAGCAATGACCAGTTGATTCCCATTCGTCAGCTCGAAATGTTCAAGCAAAAAGCGGCCATCGAGAACGACAGCCGTTACTCAGCAGAGGAAAAGACCGAAAAGCTGGCTGACATCGCAGCCCAACTGGCCGGCCTGGATCGTCGACTTGCAGCACTGGACGCTGCCCGCGAATAGTCCAACTGATCGACCCCGGGGCTGGCTTATAACGCCAGCCCTTTTCGCGCCGGAGACAACCCCGGTAACTCCAGACGTAAAAGCGACAGGCAGCTCTCATGCAAAGCGCATCAACACACTCACATCTTCCCGAAGGCCAAAGCAACTTGCTTTCACGGAGCTGGGCGGCCTTGCTGGGCTGGGGCATCACCGGCGCTGTCCTAATCTGGGCCTGGGAGGGAGCCGAGATGAATCCGGCGGCTCTGATTGCCGACGGTAACAACATGGCTGTGTTCGCAGCCGATTTTTTCCCACCCGATTTTCACCATTGGCCGCTCTATGTCAGCGAGATGGTCACCACCGTACAGATTGCGATCTGGGGCACCGTAATGGCCGTTATTCTAGCCATCCCTTTCGGAATCATGTCCTCGGAAAATCTCGTGCCCTGGTGGGTCTGCCAGCCAGTTCGCCGCTTGATGGACTCGTTCCGCGCCATCAACGAGATGGTCTTTGCCATGCTGTTTGTGGTCGCGGTAGGGCTGGGACCGTTCGCCGGGGTCATGGCGTTGTTCATCCATACCACCGGGGTGCTGGCAAAACTGTTTTCCGAAGCCGTAGAGGCCATTGACCCAGGGCCGGTAGAAGGTGTGCGAGCCACCGGAGCCAGTGGTCTGCAGGAAATTATTTATGGCGTTATCCCGCAGGTTTTGCCGTTGTGGATTTCCTATTCACTGTACCGATTCGAATCCAATGTCCGCTCCGCTACGGTTGTGGGCATGGTGGGCGCCGGGGGCATCGGCGTGATTCTATGGGAAAGCATGCGCGGCTTCCAGTTTGCTCAAACCTGCGCGGTGATGATCATCATTATTCTGGTCGTGACCTCACTGGATATCACGTCTCAGTGGGTCCGCAAACGCTTCATCTAGATAACTGGCCCACTTACAGGAGAAAACGGCCCATGACCCACGCGCAGGCCTTTTCGCAGAGCTTTTCACAAACTAAGGATTCCACGTCGGAGGTCGCCGATCGTCAATATTGGATGTCGGTATTGGCAAGAGCCGACCTGAGTGACTTGGAGACTTACTGGCAAAACCTGCCACTCCAACCGACTTTCCGCCACCTCCGTAAACCGGAAATTGGCATGGCCATGGTGCGTGGCCGCACCGGAGGCACAGGCTCGCCCTTTAATCTCGGCGAAATAACGCTTACCCGGTGTGTGGTGGAACTGGATGGCAGTACACAGGGCTTTGGCTATGTCAGTGGCCGCAGCCGGCGCCACGCTGAACTGGCGGCACTGTTCGACGGCCTGATGTGCGAAAACAGCCGCATACACGGCCCTGCATTGATACAGCCACTGCACGAGCAGTGGCTGGCTCGTCGTGAAAAGGTCTCCCGCAAAGCTGCCACAACCAAAGTTAACTTCATGACCATGGTAAGGGGGAGCTAGTCGATGACCGCGACCAACGAGAGTCACCCATTCGCCATGCCGGCGCTGTCCACAACATTTTCGCCGGCGCTCTCACCGGCATTCTCACCGGCATTCTCACTGGCCGGGCTTTGTGCCGGATTCGACGATCCGGTGCATCAGTCACAACAGGTGTTTCGGCGCGCGCTCACCGCGCTCTCTGAGCCCGGAACCGTGCAAAATGTGCCAGAGATCCCAGCGCCTGAAGGCGTGCACATTGCGTCATACCAGCTTTGCCTGACACTTCTGGACGCGGAAACACCCTTGTGGATTGCGCCGGCCTTAAGAACCGACGCCCTGGTGAGCGCGCTGCGCTTTCATTGTGGTTGTCGCCTTGTGGACGAACCGGGCCAGGCAGAGTTTGCCCTGATACCGCCAGATTTCGACGGCGATCTGACCTATTTTGCCCAAGGCAGCCATGAATACCCAGATCGCTCCACCACCGTGATCGTGCAGGTGGAAAGCCTGGATGCCGACAGCACTTGGGCTCTGCGTGGACCGGGGATTGATGGCGTACGCACGGTCGGCATCGCCGGTCTGGACCGGCGCTGGCCTGGCATGCTGGCCGATAATTGCCGTCAATTTCCTTGTGGCGTTGACCTTCTGTTCACCGCCGGAACGGCCCTGATGGGTCTGCCACGCACCACTCGAGTGGAGATATAGCATGTACGTAGCTGTCAAAGGCGGCGAAAAAGCCATCGATCAGGCCCACAGCTGGCTCGACGAAACCCGCCGCGGTGACACCTCGATACCGGAACTGAGCGTTGCCCAGATTCGCCAACAGATGGGACTCGCCGTAGACCGGGTCATGGCCGAAGGTTCTCTTTACGACCCGGAACTTGCAGCACTGGCGCTCAAGCAGGCCAGCGGCGATTCTATTGAGGCTATTTTTCTTCTGCGGGCCTATCGCACGACCCTGCCGCGTTTCCTCGCGTCTCTGCCGATGGAAACCAACACCATGGCTATCCAGCGCAGGATTTCCGCTGCCTACAAGGATCTGCCTGGGGGCCAAGTGTTAGGCCCCACCTACGATTACACCCATCGATTGCTGGATTTTACGTTGTTGGCCAATGGTGAGCGGGGCTCTTCGTCACCTTCTCCATCACCCTCTACGATTCCTTCCACGCAGCCCTCTGACGAAATGGTAGAAGACTGCCCACGGGTACTGGATTTCCTCAACAGCGAGGGACTGATTGAAAGCCCACTGGCCAATAGCGGTGACCTTCAACCCGACGATTCGGCGCCGGCCGATCTTACCCGCCAACCACTGGACTATCCCGCTAGCCGCGACCTGCGCCTTCAAGCCCTGGCCCGCGGCGACGAAGGATTCCTGCTGGCACTCGCCTACTCTACCCAGCGCGGTTACGGTCGTAATCACCCGTTTGCAGGGGAAATCCGCCAGGGCGAAGTGGCGGTGGAAATCGCACCGGAAGAACTGGGCTTTCCCGTTATTGTCGGTGACATTCAGGTTAGCGAATGCGACATGATCAACCAGTTTATCGGCACCGCCACCGAGGCACCACGTTTTACCCGTGGCTACGGTCTGGCGTTTGGCAATTCCGAGCGCAAGGCACTGGCGATGGCGCTGGTGGATCGCGCGCTGCGGGCGCGGGAGTTGGGTGAGGACGTGGTTTCGCCGGCGCAAGACGAGGAGTTTGTTCTCGCCCACTGCGACAACCTCGACTCCTCGGGTTTCGTGTCTCATCTGAAGCTACCGCACTACGTTGATTTTCAGTCTGAGCTGGTACTGCTGCGACGACTCCGTAAAGAGTTTGAACAACGCAAATCAGGCCACCAGAACCCAAAAATGAACACCACGTCCAAACCCGGCAACCAAGATGAGCCGAGCATGGACAACGAACAACACCGTGAGGTGAAACAGGCATGACTAGCGCAGCTTCTAACCACAATTCTGACACCGAGAGTGACAGCAACGGCTATAACTTCGCTTATCTGGACGAGCAGACCAAACGGATGATTCGCCGATGCCTGCTGAAAGCCGTGGCGGTGCCCGGCTATCAGGTACCATTCGGCGGACGCGAAATGCCGCTACCCTATGGCTGGGGCACCGGTGGCATGCAGGTTACGGCCACTATTATCGGTCAGGATGACGTTCTCAAAGTCATCGACCAGGGCGCAGACGACACCACCAATGCGGTCAGCATCAGGCGCTTTTTTGCCCGCACCGCCGGCGTTGCCACCACAGAATCCACCTGTGAAGCGAGCGTTATCCAGACCCGTCACCGGATACCGGAGACGCCGCTCAGCCACGGCCAGATACTGGTCTATCAGGTACCGATTCCCGAGCCGCTGCGGTTCATCGAACCACGGGAAACCGAGACCCGGAAAATGCATGCGCTGCAGGAATACGGTGTGATGCACGTCAAGCTGTATGAGGACATTGCCCGCTTCGGGCACATCGCTACTACCTATGCCTATCCGGTCAAGGTCAACGGCCACTATGTGATGGACCCGTCACCTATACCCAAATTTGACAACCCAAAGATGCACGGCAACCCGGCGCTGCAACTGTTCGGCGCTGGCCGGGAGAAACGCATCTACGCTATCCCGCCATTCACCCGGGTTGAAAGTCTCGATTTCGAGGATCACCCCTTCGAGATCCAAGGCTGGGACCAGACCTGCGAGTTTTGCGGGTCGGACCATTCCTTCCTCGATGAAGTTGTGACCGACGATGAGGGCGGGCGTATTTTCATCTGTTCTGACACCGACTATTGCAACCAGCGCTTCGAGACCGGCGCCCGTCAGGAGGCTGTATGACGAACACGGCAATGGCTATGGCAGAAGAGGGCTTGGCCGAGCCTCTGCTGAAGGTGAACAATCTGCGCAAACTTTACGCCCCTGGCAAAGGTGTGGATGGCGTCGACTTTGAACTCTGGCCCGGCGAAGTGCTGGGAATAGTGGGCGAGTCGGGCTCCGGCAAAACCACGCTGCTGCAATGCCTGTCTGGAATGCTGACGCCAGACTCCGGACAGATTGAGTACACCGGCAAACAGGGCGACAAACTCGACATCTACGACATTACCGAAAGCCAGCGCCGGCTTTTGCTGCGCACTGACTGGGGAATTGTCCACCAGCATCCACGGGATGGCCTGAGGATGGGCGTGAGCGCTGGCGCCAATATTGGTGAGCGCTTGATGGCCATCGGCGAACGTCATTACGGCACCCTGCGTTCAACAGGGGAAGCCTGGCTGCGAGAAGTGGAAATCGATACCGCCCGTATTGATGACCTGCCGCGCACCTTTTCCGGAGGCATGCAGCAGCGCCTTCAGATTGCCCGCAATCTGGTCACCCAGCCGCGAGTGGTTTTCATGGATGAGCCCACCGGCGGGCTGGATGTCTCGGTTCAGGCTCGCCTGCTGGATATGCTGCGTAACCTGGTAGTAGACCTGGGCCTGTCTGTTGTGCTGGTAACACACGACCTTGCTGTCGCCCGACTGTTATCCCACAGGCTTATGGTGATGCGTGGCGGCAAAGTAGTTGAGCAAGGCCTTACCGACCAGATTCTGGATGACCCACAACACCCATACAGTCAATTGCTTGTGTCTTCGGTGTTGACCCCGTGACACCGCACTGTGATCGAACTGGAGAACTGCAATGACGGTCATGATCCAGGTTACCGACCTGAACAAACGATTCACCCTGCACAATCAGGGTGGTGTTTCCTACTCTGTCCTCACAGATGTGTCCTTTGACGTGAACGCTGGCGAATGCGTCGTGCTGGACGGGCGCTCGGGATCCGGGAAAAGTACCCTTTTGCGTTCGCTTTATGCCAACTATAAGCCCCAGTCCGGTCAGCTTCATGTTCGGCACCAAGGCGAGCTTACCGACCTGGTTACAGCAACACCCAGGCAGATTCTGAACATCCGGCGCCAAACCCTGGGCTATGTTAGCCAGTTCCTGCGGGTTATTCCCCGGGTATCTACCCTCGAAGTGGTGATGGAACCGCTAAGGGCCCTGGGCGTAGACCGGGAGAGCTGTCGCAAAAAAGCCTCCGAATTGCTACGCCAGCTGAACATACCCAAGACGCTCTGGCACCTGGCTCCCTCGACCTTTTCCGGCGGCGAGCAGCAGCGAGTCAATATCGCCCGGGGCTTTGTGGTTGATTACCCGATCCTTTTGCTGGACGAACCCACGGCTTCTCTGGACGCAGATAACTGCGCTGTTGTGGTGTCGCTTATCCAGCAGGCGCGGGAACGCGGCGCGGCTATTGTCGGTATTTTCCACGACGCCGGGTTACGCGACCAGCTAGCCGACCGCCGAATACCCCTGACCAGCCTCGCGAAAGAGGAAGCAGCATGAGCGCCATGGACCTGACATTGGAACGACCGCAGCTTGAAAACAGTGAGTTACTGCTCACCAACGCCCGTATTGTGACTGAAACCGAGGTATTTACCGGCACACTCAAAGTCCGGAATGGTCTGATCAACGCTATAGATCGGGGCAATACCCGAGCAGCCAAAGCCCAGGATTGCCAGGGAGCCTATCTGATTCCGGGACTGGTGGAACTGCATACAGACAACCTTGAAAAGCACTTTTCGCCACGGCCGGGTGTTATCTGGCCCAGCCATCCGGCCGTGCTCACCCACGACGCCCATATTGTATCGTCTGGCATAACCACGGTATTCGACGCGTTGTCCATCGGTGATATTGTTGATGGCAGCAATCGCCTGAGCCACCTCAGGACCCTCATCGACGCTCTGTCGGAGACACGTGATGCGGGCATCTTGCGGGCCGATCACCTGCTGCACCTGCGCTGCGAAGTCAGTTTTGGCGAAACTCTGCAACTGTTCGAAGAGCTGGTTGATCATCCCCTGCTCCAGCTTGTCTCGGTCATGGACCACACACCAGGACAGCGTCAATTCGTTCGGGAGGACAAGTACCGGCAGTATTACCAGGGCAAGCACAACCTCAACAATGCTGAAATGGACGCCTTCACGCACAAACGCAAGGAATCCGCTCTACTGCACAGCGACCGAAACCGCCTAGCCGTCGTCGCCATTTGCCAGGCCAGAGGCATCCCGCTGGCCAGCCATGATGACGCGACCCTCGACCATGTTGCAGAGTCGGCAGCATTGGGTATGCGTATTGCGGAATTTCCCACCACCTGGGAAGCGGCTAAAGCCTCCCATGACAAAGGGTTGCGTGTATTGATGGGTGCGCCCAATATTGTGCGGGGAGGCTCTCACTCAGGCAACATTGCAGCAGCCGAGCTAGCCTCCGCCGGCGTGCTCGATATACTGTCGTCGGACTATTATCCCGCCAGCATGCTGCACGCGGCATTTCGCCTGGCCAGCATGGAAGACAACGACTATGACATGGCTCGGGCCATCGCCACCGTCACTTCCACCCCTGCGCGCTGCGCCAACCTCCATGACCGCGGCGTGATCGAACGCGGCAAACGGGCAGACCTGGTGCTAGTAGAACCCAGAAATCAGTTGCCGGTGATTCAAAACGTCTGGCGAGGCGGAAAACGGGTGTATTGAGACGCTACTGAGGAGCGAAAGGTGCCAGAATCAAACAATAGACAGCCGCTTGCGGCCGGGTTAGGACGCCTGTTTTACATTATGGGGGCGTCAGGCGCGGGCAAGGATACGCTACTACGAGGCTGTCGGAGAGACTCTACCGATGACATGAGGCCACTTGTGGCCCACCGCTATATAACCCGAAAGGCGGATGGCGGCACAGAGCGCCATGTCTGGCTTTCAGACACCGAGTTCGAGCAACGGGTAGCCATAGATGCCTTTGCCATGCACTGGTCAGCCAATGGTTTCCGCTACGGAATCGGCCGCGAGATCGACCAGTGGCTTGCTCACGGTGGCCAGGTACTGGTGAATGGATCCCGCGCCTATCTTGATGAGGCTCAGTCGCATTATGGCGACACACTTGTTCCAGTGCTGATCCGTGTCGACCCCGACCGGCTGCAACAGCGCCTGGTAATGCGCGGCCGGGAATGCGCTGAGCAGATCGACGCGCGTATTCGCCGTGCCCGGGAGCTGGAACAACAACTCCCTTCAAACTGCCTTGTGATCGAGAACAATGGGAACGTGGAAGACGCTGTATCCAACCTGTTGGCTGCGATCGCAGAACAACAGAACAGTCACCGACGCGGGCTACATTCAGGGCTCTGTGGGAAGCATTTATAGTAAGTTAGAACCGACCCAGTCGGTTATATCCAGTGCCTACGTTTGAAGAACCAGAGCAACCCCAGAACGATTAAAATCATGGCGCCCCAGACCATCGGGTAGCCGTAATACCAGCCCAGTTCCGGCATAGACCAGGGGCTGCCCGGATGGTCAAAATTCATGCCGTAAACACCCACCACAAACGTCAGCGGAATGAAGATGGTTGCGATAATCGTCAACACCCGCATCGTCTCATTGGTGCGCTGGCTGATACTGGACAGGTAGATATCCAGCATACTGGTCGCCATATCGCGAAAGCTTTCCAATAATTCGATAATCTGAATGCTGTGGTCGTAACAGTCCCGGAAATACACCAGGGTGTTTGCCAGAATCAGCTCGTCCTCACCCCGCATGAGCGTCGTGATCAGTTCCCGCTGGGGCCAGAGCACCCGGCGTAAGGTCAGCAGTTCGCGCTTAAGCTCATGCAATGACGCCAGCGTTTTCTGACTCGGGCGCTCCAGCAACTCCTCCTCAAGCGCTTCAAGCTGGCCGCCGAATTGTTCCAGTACCGGAAAACCGGCATCAATAATAAAATCCATCAGCGCGTACAGCAGATAATCAATCCCGCGGTCAGCGAAGCGGCGGTTGTTGGGTTGTCGCATGCGCTTGCGTACCGGCTCAAAAGGGTCGTTCGCCAGAGGGCAAAAGCAGATCAAATAGTTTTTTCCAACAAACAGGCTAACCTGAACCATCTCTAAATTCTGGCCATCGTAAACAGGCAATGTCGCGATGATGAAAATCTGATCGTCATAAAGTTCGATTTTGGGGCGTTGGCCACTGTTGATAATGTCCTCCAGCGCCAGGTCATGAAGGTCAAACAATTCGCCAAAATCTCGAAGGGTATCTGGATCGATATGCCCGTTTACTTGAATCCAGGTTTTGCTCTGCCGATCCAGAAATGGCCGACAATCGCGTGCAGAGGCAGGTTGGAGTTCCTCAACCGAAGACTCCGTGTAATCAATCAGCTTTATGGTGACCGGCGTTACCGGTTTCTGAATGGCCACCAGGGTTCCGGGTGCTGTACCCGGGCTGTGGTAGTGTTTGTTAAAATAGGCCATAAATCATTCGCCCGGGCGCTGTTTGACGGTTTCATGGGTCAACGTATTTTCTCGAAATACCCCCACCCTAATTATTTTTTAGTGATGCATTTCATAGGTTTTTGCACTCTGAAACCAGAATTATAGACGCTAGTTCAAGCCATGCTAAAGTCATAAAACGAGAAGGATCACGGCTAGCTCACCTTAACAATTCCCGCTTGCAACGTGTGCTCTGAATGCGGAAAGAGAAAAGGCAGAGTGGTGTGCTCAGCGACAGCATCGATAGGGCCAATCAATGCCCATTCGCCTGTCGCCAGAGGTCGAACTATTTAACACGTTGCCAGACTTCAATGGCGGCGGCCAGATCTTCCAACGATGCACCGACCGATTTAAAAACGGTGATGGCGTCGCCACTGGAGCGGCCCGGATGACGACCTTGCAGGACTTCCGCCAAATCGGCTGCAATATCAGTGAAACGGAAGACGCCTTCCCCAGCGGCGAAATGGAGATCCCCAGCTTCACCTTCGGCCCCTGCGTAGGTGTCCACATAGACTTCACCGCGGGCAATACAGTGGCTGTCGGTTTCTCGCATCGTGCGTCGGAAGGCGCCCACCAGATCAAGGTGGCAACCGGGTGAAAGCCACGTACCCAGCACGATGGGCTGATCCGACAAGGTGGCACAGCTGATGATATCTGCAGTGGCTGCACTGGCCGGTAGATCCGTGATCGCTGACACGCTATCAAAGGGAACCATTCCGCCTTTGTAATGGGCGTATTCGTTTGCCAGGGCCTGCGCCTTATCAGGATTGCGGCCCCACACCATCACCTTGCGGATGGGGCGCACGCTGGCATGGGCCTCGATCAGCATCGGCGCCAGTTTACCCGTGCCAATCACCAATAGGGTTTCGGAGGCCTCGCGAGAAAGCGCGCGGCTGGCCAGTGCCGAGGCGGCAGCCGTGCGCCGGCGAGTCAGCTCGCTGCCATCGAAACAGGCCAACGGTTGACCATTGGCGCCGTCACAAAGCATGTAAATCCCTGAAATAGCGGGCAGCCCCTTGTCGGCATTCTGGGGGAAAACGTTCACCATTTTCATCCCGATGTAGCCGTCCGGTTCCCATGCGGGCATCAGCAGCATGGTTGCCTCGCCATCATCTCGCTGGATCGTATGGTGATGGCGAGGCGGCGCCTCGACACCTTCCCGGAAGGCCTGTCCAATCCTGTCAATTAAAGGTAGCCACGGCAGTGATCTCGCGACTTCCTCTGCAGAGATAACGTGCATAGAATTACTCCGGTAGCGCCGCGATAACCATGATTTCCACTTTCCATTCAGGCTTGGCGAGACGCGCCTCTACACAGACTCTGACTGGAGTGCGGCCTGGTGTCACCCAGTTGTCCCATGCGCTATTCATGCCAGCAAAGTCAGCCATATCGGCCACCCAGATAGAGGCGGATAGCAAGTGGGACTTATCAGTGCCTGCTTCTGCCAGCAGGCGATCAAGTCCTTCCAGTATCTGCTGCGTCTGGCCAGCGGCATCAGCGGTGGCATCGCTGGCAACCTGCCCGGCAGTATAAACGGTGCCCAAATGGACAGTGACTTGGCTCATCCGAGCGCCGGACTCCAGGTAATTAATCGTCATAGTATTCTCCAGTTGAAAGTGGACGGTTTTGGGTAAACCCGTTGATAAAGCCCGTTAAAAAAGTTCGTCGATTGTTTTTTGGCCGACAGGTACCATACCATTCTGCGTTCCGCAAAAGGGCCATGGCAGTGAGATACTCAGGACACCGTGCCCGCCGACTGGGCCTAAATCGCGGTGACATGGCTTTTTTTCGAACCGAAAAGTGATCCTGCGGAAAACGTGCGCTCACCTATCAGCAACAGGATGCGAAATGACTCGAACCGCTACTAGTGATGCGATTCACACAACGGGATTTTACTGGCATGAGCGCTGTTTCTGGCACGATCCCGGGGCCATTGGTGTGTTTTCGTCCGCGGGCGCTTTCCTACAGCCTCAACCTGCGTCGGAAAGCCCGGAGAGTAAACGTCGGCTCAAGAACCTTTTGGAAGTGTCGGGGCTGATCGATGAGCTGGTGGTTGTCAAACCGCCGCCTGCTACTCGCCGGGATCTCGAGTATTTCCATACCGGGCGTTATCTGGACGAACTTGAAAAAGGCGATCTTCAGGGTGGTGGGGACGGAGGCGATTGCGCACCTTATACCGCTGGCAGCCTGGCGGCGGCTAAACAGTCGGCGGGGCTGGCCATTGCCGCAGTAGAGGATGTAGCTCTGGGTATAAGACGCCGCGCCTACGCGCTTTGCCGGCCGCCGGGGCATCATGCCGAGCCTGATCGCGGGCGGGGTTTTTGCCTGCTGGGCAATATTCCCGTCGCGATAAAGCGTGCACGGGCACTGGGTCAGATTGGGCGCGTCGCGGTGCTTGACTGGGATGTGCATCATGGCAACGGCACCCAGAGTGCGTTTTACGATGACCCCGATGTGTTCACGCTGTCGATCCATCAGGCCGGTAACTATCCGTTAGATACCGGAGCGTTTGAAGAGCAGGGTGAAGGAGCTGGGCTAGGCTATAACCTTAATGCGCCAATGCCACCCGGTTGCGGCATTGGCGCGTATCGCTATGCCATGAGTCAGTTGATCTTGCCTGCGCTGACTGATTTTCGCCCTGAACTGATTGTTGTTGCCTGCGGCTACGATGCCTGCGCCAAGGATCCGCTGGGCAAAATGATGCTGAACAGTGGCGCGTTTTCACAAATGACGGAACAAATCCGAAAACTGGCAGAGCACGTCTGCGATGGGCGCCTGGTGATGGTTCATGAGGGTGGCTATTCGGAAGGCTATGCTCCGTTATGTGGTCATGCGGCGATCGCAGCGCTGGCGGACAGCGATACCCGGGTGCCAGACCCGCAAAATGAGGAAATTGCGGTCTGGGGCTATCAGGCGCTGCAGCCGCATCAACGCGAGTTGATTGATGCCTGGAGCAAATCACTCGCGACACCGGCATAACGCTGGCCAATTCGGTAAAAATCCTTGGTTTCCAGCGTCATCCCGGCCAGCGGGTCATCTTTATGGGCAGGCGCAGATTGACCGCGAAGAAAAAAATGCTTGGGCGCGTGAAGAGATTGCGCCTTATGGCAAACATATTTCACAGCGCAGCGCCTAGTGATTATTGCCGAGGTGTTTGCGCAGGAAGTTGCACGTGCGCTCCTGATCCGGATTGCTGAACAGCTTCTCCGGGGCGCATTCTTCAACAACAACCCCTCCGTCCATAAACATGGCCCAGTCCGACACATCGCGCGCAAATGTCATCTCGTGTGTCACGATCAACATGGTCATATGTTCTTCTGCCAGGCCGCGCATTACCCGGTTAACTTCCTCGACCAGCTCCGGATCCAGGGCTGAGGTCGCCTCGTCAAACAACATCACCTTGGGCTGCATCGCCAGCGCCCGGGCAATCGCCACCCGTTGCTTTTGACCGCCCGACAAATGGTTGGGAAACACCTCGGCTTTCTCGGCAAGGCCAACCCGGTCAAGCAACTCCATACCGAATTCTCGAGCCATTTTTTTATCCATGCCTTTCAGCTTGCGTGGCCCCAAGGTGACATTGTCAATCGTAGACAGATGAGGAAACAGATTGAAGTGTTGAAACACCATGCCCATATTCTGGCGAATGTGGTTGATGTGCCGTTCAAATGCGAGGCCGTTCATATCGGGCCGATTCACTTGAACGCCGTCGAGAAGAATCTCACCCTGGTCAATCACCTCCAGTTGGTTCACCGAACGTAACAAAGTGCTCTTGCCAGAACCGGAAGGGCCAATGATGGATACGATCTTTCCGCGGTTGACCGTCAGGTCGATACCTTTTAAAACTTCCAGATCGCCAAAACGCTTGTGTACATTGCGGATCTCGACCATCGGAGTGTCGGTTTGATGCTCAGTTTTCACGGGCTCTACCGCCTTTTATGCTGTCAAAGATTAGGGTTTAGCGACGATAGGCCGTCTGCCGCTCCAGCCAGGCCTGGCCTAGCTCCATAAAGATATTGATTACGTAATACAACAGAGCGATAACGATGAAAAACTCGAACGGCCGGAACGTTACGCTGATTGCATACTGGGAGGCATGCACCAGCTCAGCCACACCGATAGCGGATAAGACCGACGTATCTTTCACCATTAAAATCATATTGTTGCCCAGTTGCGGGATCGCGCGAATAAAGGCCTGGGGAACAATGATGTAGAAAATGGTGGCGATATGGCCAAAGCCTATCGACCGTGAAGCTTCGTACTGACCATCGGAAACTGTCTTGATGGTGGCAATAAAAATATCGGCGTTGTAAGCCATGTAGTGAAAACCCAGCCCAAGTATGCCAACCAGGATGGCGGGAATCAGAATCCATTCACCGAGGCCAAAATACAAAAAGTAAAGTTGTAACAGCAATGGCGTCGTCATGAACAGCCAGATAAAGAAGCGCAATGGCCAGCTCACGACCTTATTGATATAAATGGAGATCACGGCCACCACCAGGCCACCCACAACCGACAGAAAGGCAACAGCGACGGCCACCAAAGAACCAACACCGAGGCCTTTCAACAAGGTTGGGAAGTAAGTCATTACCGGACCGAAATCAAATTCCATCTCTGCGTCCTTTTATTGGGTTGTGTAACGCGTTGCGCGACGATAGGCCAGTTCGATGATGCCCATCACCGCGTAGACAATGACGATGTACATCAGTGCACTGAGAGTGAAAATCTCCAGCGGTTTGTAGGTCGAACCAATCAACCGCTGAGCCTGATACGTCAATTCAACCACGGAGATGATGGAAACCAGAGAGGAGTTTTTCACCAGTACAATGGCCAACACCCCGACTGAACGAATCATCAGTGGGGCGGCTTGCGGCAACACGATAGACACCATCGTTTGTACCTTGCCAAATCCCACGGATCTGGCGGCTTCGGTCTGACCACTATCCACGGACTCGATGGAGCCGCGAATCGCTTCGCTCATATAGGCGCCAATATTGAAAGCGCCTACGAAGACACCACACATAATGGGGTCAAGCCTGAAGCCAATACTGGGGCCGCCATAAAATACCAGCAACAACTGGACGAAATAGGGTGTCCCGCGAACCACGCTGATATAACCTCTGGCAAACCAGCGGATAGGTGCAAAGCGAAAAGATTGCAAGAACACGAGGCCGCAGGCGACAAAGAATCCAAAGAACATTGAACGAGCAGAAACATCGATCGTGACCCAGGCCGCCTCGATCAACAAGGGCGTAACCTCGACCATCAAATTGAAATCCATGGTCTTACCTTTTTTGCTGTTGTCGGTGATACAACATCCGCCGTGTTGACTCGGGGGACGAGGTGAAGGGTGAACCCTGATGCATTGGTTGCGTCTGGATCACCCCCTTGCCGAGCCGTTACTCGATGTTAGCGCCCTTGCCAATCCACTTGTCGACAATGGTCTGGTAAGTTCCATCAGCCTTGATTTCTGCCAGCGCAACGTTCAGCGCCGCAAGCAGTTCAGGCTTGTTTTTCTGAACCGAAATAGCGGCAGGCCAGCGTGGCAATTCACCAACGTCTACCATCTTGATGTCAGGCGCATTTTCCTGCATGGCAACCAGCACGGGCACGTCATCGGCAATCATGAGATCGATACGGCCTGTGGTCAGGCCAGTCATCATGCTGGGCAGACCCTGAAAGGTCTGGTTACGCCATTTGCCTTCACCATTTTCCACCGCCCACTGGTTACCGGTTTCGCCCAGAGTGGAACCGACAGTCTTGCCGGCAAAGTCGTCGATGCTGCTAATATCGTCGGTGCCGCCTTGCACCCAAACTGACAGACCGGCGCTGTAGTAGGAGTCGGAAAAGTCAATTGCCTTCCTACGCTCTTCTGTGTCGCTCATGCTGCAGATGCAGGCATCGAAGCGGCCACCGACCATGGCGGCGATAATGCCGCTCCAGGGGGATGACTGCACATTAACCTCGACACCCATCTTTGCCGCCAGAGCCTCGGCCATGTCGACATCAAGGCCAACCAGATTGCCCTGGGTGTCGACGTAACTGAAGGGAGGGTAAGCACCGGAGTTGACCACCTGAAATACGTCGTTACGAATTTCATCCAGATCACGCGCCTGCGTCGGCATGGCCACCATGGCCGCTGCACCTGCCACTATTGCTACGACAGCCAGAGATTGAGAAAACTTTCTAGTAAGAGCCTTCATATTCTTCTTCCTGTTCAGACCTTTCTATAAAGCAATGCACACATCGGTGCATCACACCTCTTCACACTGGTTAATGACCGCACCTGTTAAGCCAGGACTGATCGCTTTAACTCTTTCAGATTGCTTATAATTTAGACTACTTTTCTTGTTGCTGTGGTTACCTCCTATTCGTTTCTCCTTAAGTTTTATCCTCAAACTCACTCAATCAACATGGCAATGCCCTGATTGCCGCCAATGCAGGCAGCGGCGGCGCCGTAAAGACTTTGCGCTACCTGCAGCGACCGTGCCAAGGTACCGGCCAGACGAACACCAATTGCACCCAGCAGGTGTCCGATAGCCAGAACACCGCCATTTTGCAGTGAAAGCCGATGACAGCTGGGCCAGTACCTGAGGCTCGCTGCCTGGTCGGATGCACGCATCTTGTGCACATGACTCACCCTCTGCCACGGTTGTGGGCAGTATTTCATCAATAAAGAACCCCGTTGCTGCGCTTCGTGTGCTCGCTGGTGCGAACGGCAAGCAAAAGCATCCATCTGCTCCCGGTTCATACCGGATATCTGTGACAGTCGATCTGCTGGCAAATCCGCGAACGCGTCAACACCGACTTTCAACGTCATGACTCGGCCTTCCTTGTAGCAAACGTCAGCTCCGCTTCCGTTTGGGCCTGCAAATCAGCGTCACTTATCTGGACCAGCTTTTCACGCACCACCAAGCCTTGCGCAGTGACGTCCATTACCGCCAGGTCGGAAATTATGCGGTTGACACAGGTTTTGGCCGTCAGCGGCAGCCGGCAATTTTTAAGGATCTTGGGTCGCCCCTGTTTGTCGGTATGGGTCGTCAACACAACGATGCGTTTCGTCTTTTGGGCCAGTTCCATGGCACCCCCAATTCCGGGCGAAAACTTGCCCGGAATTTTCCAGTTGGCCAGGTTGCCGAGCGCGTCGACTTCGAAGGCACCAATCATGGTTAGATCTAGCCGGGCGCGACGAATGATTGCGAAAGAGACAGCGCTGTCGAACAGGCTGGCGCCTTTCCGAACGGAAACATAAGCGCCGGCGGCGTCAATGAGGAAGGGGTCCATTACCTCGGGAGCACTCTGCTTCCAGGCGCCGAGAATGCCATTCTCCGAATGAATCTGTACATCGAAGTCATCCGGCAGGTAATGGATAACCTGCGTTGGCAAACCAATGCCCAGATTGACAAGGCTACCCGGGATGATTTCACTCACCGCCCGACTCAAAATGCGTTCAGCGGCGGACATGATGTTCCAGAATTCCGTAGTCAGAGGTGAGTGATTCAAGCGGTACAACGCTGTCGACAAAAGCACCCGGCGTATGCACCTGCTCAGGCTTGAATCGGCCCGGCGCCCCGAGATCCGGCGTCTCGACAATGACGTGGTTCGCAGCCATGGCCATCAGCGGGCTGAAGTTGATAGCCGAGCCCCGATAAAGCAGATTGCCGAGCCAGTCAGCCTGTGCGGCATGGATGAGCGCATAGTCAGCCGACAACGCCATCTCGACCTTGTAGGTCTGACCTTGCCAGTCGAGCAGATCTTCAGACCGGGTAATTTCAGAATCGATGCCAATGTCGGTGAGAAAACCAAAGCTGCCGGCACCGGCGGTACGAATCTTTTCGGCCAGCATGCCCTGGGGATGAAACTCGACCTCGAGTACGCCCTTGTTCATCAGATCAATCACGCGTTTGTTCAGGCCGATGTGCGTGGTAATCAGCTTGCGCACCTGGCCGTTCTCCATCAACCGGCTCAAGCCATGGCCGGGTTCATTGGCATCGTTCTTGATAAGCGTCAGGTCGCTCTGTCCCTGACGCACCAGCTCGTTGATCAGGCTGAAAGGCGTGCCCGGATTGCCAAAGCCACCCACCATGACCACAGCCCCGGAGGGTATGGCGGCGATGGCGTTTTCCAGGGTCTGGTTTTTTTTCATGAACAGACTTCCTGCCTCAGCGACACCTGCTCGAAGGCGGCCAAGCTGTCATCCAGCAAGGCGATTATGTCGTCAATGTCCGCAGCGGTAACGGTCAGCGGCGGCGTAATCAACACATGATCCCCCTCTAGACCATTCAGGCAACGCCTGGGATAAATAAGCAAGCCACGGGCTTTAGCCAAGGCGGTAAGCTTTTCGAAGGCATTGAACGATGCCGGAAATGGCTGCTGGCTGGCCTTGTCCTGCACAAGTTCCACTCCCTGCAACAAGCCGATGCCTCGCACATTGCCAATACAGTCATACTTGAGAGCCAGTTGGTCGAGCTGCTGACGAAGATAGGCACCCTGCTCTACCGCATTGTTGACCAGTTGCTCCGAGTCCATTACACCAATGACAGCAAGGCCCGTGGCACAAGCCAAAGGGTTGCCGGCGTAGGTATGACCGTGCATGAAACCGCCACTGCGATTCACCTCGTTAACCAGCTCCTGACGCGCCATCATGGCCGCTATGGGGTAGTAACCAGAACCGAGCCCTTTGGCCAGCGCCAGAATGTCAGGCACCACACCAAAGTGCTGGTAGGCAAACCAGGCGCCGGTGCGACCCATGCCGCTGAGCACTTCGTCCATGATGAACAGAAAACCATAGCGATCACACAAAGCCCGCAACCCTTCCATATACGCTTTGGTGACCATGCGCCCTCCGGTGCTGGCACCGCCAACCGGCTCCAGCGCAAGGGCCGCAATTGTCTCCGGGCCTGCGGCCAGAATGGCGTTTTCGGTCTGTTCCAGAACCGATGCAATGTGTTCTTCAACACTGGTTTCCTGGAAACGGTACAAGTCTGGCGAGGGCACCTTGACCGAGCTAATAGTGATCGAGCGATACGGTGCCTCCAGGGGTTCGTATCCCGTTAACCCCAGTGCGCCCATGGTACTGCCATGATACGAAGGGCGCAGCGACACAAACTTGCAACGCTCTGACTGCCCTTGAGCAACAAAATACTGGACCGCCAGTTTGATCGCGCTCTCGACCGCTTCTGAACCACTGCCGACAAAGAAGACTTTATCCAGCTCACCGTCAGTCAGACCGACCAGGCGGTTTGCCAGGTCCAGCGCGACCTGGCTTTCGAACTGGGTGCGATAGCTGAAAGCGACCTTATCAAGTTGCTCAACCATGGCGCGTTTTACGGTGGGGTGGTTGTGACCAACATTACAGGTGATGGCACCAGAGCAGGCATCGATGTAACGCTGACCTGTGGTGTCCCAGATATAGATACCATCGGCATGGCTGACAAGTGGCATGTCATTACTGGTCAGGTAAAACAAAGCATTGTTGGACATGGCACTAACCATCCTTGAAAACAAATCGGTTTTTTAGATCTGTTTTCATTAAAGAACAGCTACAAATTAATTTCAATGCATAATGTTTATTCATTACTTGATGACTTACACTCATGTTTTAGTTCAATCATCACCCTTCGAGACCAGAAAATATGAGCGATATAAATCTTAACTCTCTGAAGTCTTTGCTCATTTTTAAAACGCTGTATGAGACTGGCACCGCCACAAAGACCGCCAAGGATTTGGGCATTACCCAGTCTGGCGTCAGTCGATCTCTGGCACAGTTGGAAGAAAATATTGGAATTCCGCTGTTCATGCGGCACAAAAAGCGGCTGATCGTTCTGCCTGAGGCCGATGAGCTCTATAGTGAGATTCTTGGTTTGCTGAGCAACCTGGAGAACATGAAGCACAGCATTGTGGCACTGCGTGAATTTGGCGCTTCGCGCATACGCATTGCCTCAGCACCGGCTTTGGGTTTTGCCTATGTCCCCAAAATCATCGCCCGCATTCTGCGTGACAACCCCAAGTACAACGTCTACCTGGACATCATGCCCAGCCCGGAAGTGGTTCGTGCGGTTGAAGCGGGTTATTTCGATGTCGGATTCGTGACTCTGCCGGTGAACAGCCAGGCACTGGTGGTTGATGAGTTGATCTCAACCGAAGCCGTGTGTCTGATGCCTAAAAACCACAGTCTGGCCAAAGCCAGTGTGATCACAATAGAAGATCTGAAAGGCCAGCATCTGGTCATTCCCAACCAGCCCAACCTGGCAGCCGACCAGCTCCTACTGGAACTGTCGCAGAAAAACATTCACATTGCTGGCAAAACCGAAGCCAACATCGCTGCCATTTACTCGCTGGTCGCCAACGGTGTCGGCATCACCCTGATCAACCCCATCACAGCCTACGACCACCAGGTAACCCGCGATGACCTACTGATCAAGCCGTTCAAGCCCGCCTTTAACTATCATTTTGGACTGGCGTATAAACAAAAATGGACGAACAACCGATTAATCGGTTTGCTCAAAGAAATGCTCCCGGAGTTGCCGGATCACCTCTTGGCTAAATGCACCGACTCCTGAGTAACACGAGTGAATATCCGCAACAGCGCTAAACAAAGACAGATTTATTTTTCTCATGCAACTTACATTTCAACAACCGTCAAACCCATTCCGCCCCGGTCTCTGGCCGAAGTGACAAACTTCAACAATTAAAAGACATTACGCTATATCCCATTGTCTTCGCTTTGCTTGCCTTATTAGCACTGCACTATTTTAATGCCCAGAAACATTTTTGGAATTCACCGGGGCAATGAAGCTCTCTGGTGAGAATTTCTTTGTTTTCAATTAGTTTTCCTCAACTCAAAAGACGCTCTTTGGCTTCGTTAACACGAGCAGCAAGGTAGTTACTTCCGCCACGGTCCGGGTGCATTTTCTGCATCATTCTACGATGAGCCTGCACAATCTCGTCCCGGTTGGCACCGGCCACCAATCCCAGAATGTCCAAAGCCTCACTGTCGGTCAGGGTGCCGTTGCTGGTCGACCTCTCGCGTTCGCTGTCTTGTTCACCGTTTTGGGCACTGTCATCGCCAGCCGGATCGTCAGTGCGCCAGGAGTCTCCGAAGCGGCGGTCTAAATAGGTTTCTAAAAGTCGGGCAGAATCCTCATCTTGATCCCGGCAGTACTGCAGCAACCCGATGAACTCACTCTCGGCCAAATCCGCCAGCACGCGCCCGGCCATGGCGCCTTTCAATATTTCACCGGTCATATCTCCGGAGTCGTGGTCCAGAGTCATTTTGAAGATATCGCTGGAAACGTGGGATTGGTTGCCCGGCTGTGCCTTTGCCTGGCTGCTTCCCATCAAGCCCGACAGACGCCCCATCAACAGCGAAGGTAGCACCCGGCGTAGCAGGGGGAAAAGAAAAGCCATCATCGCAAACAAAATGGGTAGGCGACCGGTAATAGCCATTAGGACCACCGTCACAACAGCGGCAATTACCACCAGCTTGACAATAGCCGGTTTCTGCTGGCTAGGCGGCTGGTTACGCAGCCAGGCCCAGGCAACAACGGTCATCACAGTAATCAAAAGCACTAATAGCACTCGGATACCTCGGGCCGATTGACCCACCGGTTAATTGAAACAAGCGCTAACGAATTTGTTGAGTCAAGCGCTTAACTTCTGGCGAGCTGCGGCTGGAATAGTCCTGCAGCGCTTTCACTCCCCCGGAAGCATAGACCGCCACAGCAGCCATAAGATCCTTCAGCATTTGCGGACTGTTGCTGTTAAAGGGTGCGTAGGCGCCACCCGATAGTTTGGCAACCTGCTGAAACACCGCCTTGGCGTTTGCATCGGCACCCTCAAGGAACATGAACACCGGGGTACGCAGCATGCCCAGCTCGCCAGCGATGTGGCAAAGCTCGTCTACCGGCTCCTCACAACAATCTCCGATAAACACCACCACTTTTACGGCCTTTGCCCGGGTTTCTTCCCTGGCGTGTGCCAAAACCCGATGAATCTGAGTACGGCCACCCAAGCAGGACACGCCGTTCATCAGCTTGAGTAGTTGGCTGGTCTGGTTAACAAACCTCGTGGCCTTAAATTCCCCATAACCGCGGTAGTAACACAGCTGAATGGCCAGGCCTCCCAAATCACGGGTCGCCAGAAAAAGCTCGCTCTGCAAGTGGCAAGCCTGATCCCAGGTAGCCTCTCTGCTAGCGGTAGCATCCAGAGCAAAAATCAGCCGGCCCTGCTGACCACTCGGCCCTCCATCTTGCTTGGGCAACTTACGGATTTGGTGGATAAACTGGTCGATCGACTGTTTATCGGATTTTTTCCGGAGCTCTTTGTCAGACATACGCTTTTGCAAACCGCCTTGTTCTGCCAATGTATTGGTGAAAGCTTAGGGTAAAGAATACGCAATTCACAGGCCTGGCGGACCACATTGCCTAATGCTCACGCGTTCAAAATGCACCTCAACATTCAATTGAACACCTTTCGCCACGGTTTCTCCGCCAAATAGTCTCATTGCAGACATACGTACCTTGCCTAATGGTGCTTTACTGCTACTATGAGGGTTCAATTGAACATCTTATAACAACAATCTAGCGGAACGGGTCCTTTCAGGATGTTCAATTCAAGGCATGAGGCTCTCATGCAGGACCGTTTCCAGTGGAGCATCTCGATGAATATGCAGAAAAAGTTGTTTTCCAGCACCTTGCCGTCCGTCACCCTGGCGGCCTCGGCTTTACTGTTTGCTTTCAGCAGCCCGGCTCTGGCGGACTGTGAACGAGGCGCACTCGACGCCATGTACTGCGATGCAAACGGCGACATGGTCGCCGACTTGCCAGCGGATGAGTCAGAGTGGGTTAATCCCGATACCTTGATTTTTGCCTACACGCCTGTTGAAGATCCGGCCATTTATTCGGATATCTGGCAGCCATTCATTGATCACCTGGCAAAAGTGACCGGTAAAGAAGTTCGTTTCTTCGCAGTACAATCTAATTCTGCCCAAGTAGAAGCCATGCGCAGTGGGCGCCTGCACATTGCCGGCTTTTCCACGGGCCCAACACCTTTCGCCGTTAACCTTGCCGGTGCAGTTCCCTTTGCGCTGATGGGTTCAGACACGGGTCAATTTGGCTATACCTTGCAGGTTTTCACCCACAGCAGTTCTGACATTTTTGAAATGAAAGACCTCAAAGGCAAGCGGGTTGCGCACACATCACCCACCTCTAATTCCGGCAACCAGGCACCCAGAGCACTGTTTCCGGAGCTTGGAATAGTACCGGGTGAAGACTACGAAATTTCTTTTTCGGGCAGCCACGATCAATCCATGCTGGGTGTGGTCGCTCGCGACTACGATGCTGCTCCAGTTGCCTCAGAAGTGGTAGAACGTATGGCCGCTCGTGGGCTGTATGACGTAGAAGATGTGCGCTTGGTGTGGGAATCAGATCGTTTCCCGACAACGTCTTATAACCATGCTCACAACTTACACCCTGACCTGGTTGAAAAAGTTCGCGAGGCTTTCTACACCTTTAAATTCGCCGGCACCGAGCTGGGTGACGAGTTTGAAGGCGTCGAAACGTTCATTCCGATCACCTATAAGGACAACTGGCGCGTCATTCGCACCATTCAGGCGTCCAATGGCGTTCAGTACACCCCCGATAATCTTCAATAAGAAAACCGGAGCCTCTGGCTAATCCGTCAGAGGCTCTATCCGGAGTTAATCACATGTTAGAGATTACCAACCTCGTCAAGCGATACGGGCAGAACGACCCCGTGCTCAAAGGTCTTGATTTGACGGTCGATGGCAGCAGTGTTGTTTCCATTGTTGGCGCTTCAGGTGCCGGGAAAAGCACCCTGTTGCGCTGCATCAACCGGTTGGTCGAACCGACATCGGGTTCGATCAAGCTAAACGGCCACGAGTTGGTCAATCTTCGCGGAAGTGCATTGCGTCATTCTCGCCGACGCATCGGTATGGTCTTTCAGGGTTTTAACCTGATTGATCGTTTAACGGTTATGGAGAACGTGCTGTCCGGGCGCTTGGGTTACGTGTCTTTTTTCCAGGCGTTAACCCGCCGCTTTCCGCAAACTGACATCGATCGTGCCTTCAGCTTGATGGAGCGTGTGGGTATTGCCCAATACGCCGACAAACGCGCAGACCAGCTATCGGGTGGCGAGCGGCAGCGTGTTGCAGTGGTTCGTGCGCTGATGCAGGAGCCGGAGATTTTGCTGGCCGACGAGCCAACCGCCTCGCTAGACCCAAAAACGTCGCAGCAAATCATGAGTTTGTTGCAAAGCCTGGCGAGTGAAATGTCACTGCCGGTGTTGATCAACATTCACAACGTGACCCAGGCGCGAATGTATACAGACCGCATTGTGGGTATGCGCCACGGCCAGATGATTTTTGACGGTGAGCCCAAAGATTTCAACCAGGATGCGCTAGACGCCATATACGGTGGTATCGAATCACCGGAAGAAGATGGTGAGGACTCAGGAAAGAAAGCATCTCAGGATCAGGAGGCTTCGGCATGACACGCGTCAAAACCGGAGCCGACACCCCGTCAGGCAGGGTCTGGAAAAAGCCACCGTTCATAGCAAACCCCTGGGTTCGCTATGGTTTGATCGCCATAGCCCTGACCTACCTATACTGGGCATTTTCAACCTTGCCGTTCAATTGGGAGCGGGTTTCCGAGGGGTTGCCCCGTGCCGCTCGAATTTTCGGTGGCGCTTTTCCGCCCAGTTTCGAGCGTGGAAGTTTGTTATGGACCGGGTTCAAGGAAAGTTTCCAGATTGCCTTTCTGGCAACCCTGATGGGTGTTGGTCTGTCGCTGCCCATCGCGGTGATGGCCGCTAAAAATGTGGCGCCCTTGCCTATTTATCTGTTGGGACGTGCGCTGATTGTTATATCCCGCAGCTTTCATCCGGTTATCGTGGCCATTCTTTTTGTCGCCGCGGTCGGTTTTGGCCCGCTGGCAGGCATTCTCACCCTAACCCTGTATTCCATCGGCTTTGTGGCCAAGTTATTGGCTGAGGAAATCGAAGAGATCGACTGGGGTCAGGTTGAAGCTATGCGCTCGGTGGGTGCCGGTTATTTTAAAATACTGGTCTTTGGGGTTTTTCCACAGATTATGCCACGCCAGATAGGTCTGTCTATGTACCAGCTGGACAGCAACCTTCGCGCTTCGGCGGTGGTCGGTATTGTAGGTGCAGGCGGTATTGGTGGCACGCTGATGAACGCCTTTGGACGCTACGACTACGATTTCGCATTTGCCATTCTGCTGATGATCATCGCGATCATTTTGATCAGTGAAGGGTTCAGCGGATGGGTGAGGAAAAAAGTATGGTAGATCATGCTGCAAAACTGAAAGACCACGTCTGGTCACGCTATGACCGAAAAGAGCAGTTGATCCGCTACGGGATCTACCTGGCGACTTTGGTGGCCGTTGTCTGGGCGATAAAAGACATCGATATTTTCTGGCCCTGGGTGTGGGACGCTCCTAATCAGATACAAAGCCTGGGGTCACGCATGTGGCCGCCGGAATTCAGTCGGTGGGATGCGATTTTCAATGCCATGTTGGAAACCGTTCATATTGCTACGCTGTCGACCATGCTGACGATATTCATCGCCTTACCGGTGTCCTATATTGCAGCGCAGAATACAACGCCGAACAAGGCAACGCTGTGGCTTGGCCGGTTTATTCTGGTATCCAGCCGTTCAGTAAACACCATTATATGGGCACTGCTGTTTGTGGCGATTTTTGGCCCCGGCGTGCTGGCCGGCATTCTGGCGGTTATGTTCCGGTCCATCGGGTTCATTGGCAAGCTGATGGGCGAAGCCATTGAAGAGATTGATCGCAACCCGGTAGAAGCCATGCAGGCAACGGGCGCCAGTAAAATGAAGGTGGTGCTTTACGCGATTGTGCCTCAGGTAATGCCGGCATTTTTTGCCATCATTATTCTGCGCTGGGACATCAATATCCGTGAATCTACCGTTTTGGGCCTGGTGGGCGCCGGCGGTATCGGAGTGTTGCTGCAGGGGTCGATCGACCTGTTTGCCTGGCAGACAGTTGCCACAATCCTGTTGGCCATCATTGTTCTTGTTATTCTGGGCGAAGCCATTACCAGTGTCCTACGCAAAAAAGTAATCTGATGCTGAGTTCTCTCTAACGCTAAGTACGATCCAACGCTAAATAACATGCCGCCCGGCTTTGGCCGGCGGCACCTACCTCTGCGATGAACGGGAAAGCAGACACTATGTTGAATGATTTTGAGTTTGGTAACGCGGATATTCTGTTTACCGATGTGGACGATACGCTGACCACTGCCGGCCAACTGCTGCCCGAGACCTATCTTGCGATTTGTCGCCTCGCGGCGGCAGGCATTCGAGTGATTCCAGTCACCGGAGGCTGTGCCGGCTGGTGTGACCAGATCATTCGAACCTGGCCGGTAACAGCCGTGATTGGTGAAGGCGGTGCCTTTTACGCAGAACGCACCGCACCCATGACCGTTCGCTGGCACTACTGGGATAATGAATCATCACACCGTGAAGACCAGGCTCGCATATTGGCGGCTGTTGCCTCGTTGAAGCTAGACTTTGAACCGAAACTGGCCGGCGACCAGGCCTTTCGCACTGTTGATGTGGCGGTGGATTATAACCAGCAAGAGTCTTTAAATGTGCAGCAGGTGGCACAAATTCACGACGCGCTTAAAGCACAGGGATTTAATGTTCGGGAAAGCTCAATTCATATCAACATCTGGCAGGGAGACTTCGATAAATCCACCATGGCGATGCGGGTAGGCCGTGATTTACTGGGCCTGAATCCGCAGGCATTGCGGCAGCGCTCTGTGTTTATTGGAGATGCGCCCAATGACGAATGTATGTTCGGCAACTTCCCGCTGAGTATCGGTGTGGCAAACATTCGCAAGCACCTGCCAGTCATGACCCACCAGCCAGTCGCGATCGCCAGCCAGCCTTCCGGGCTGGGATTTGCTGAAATGGCAGATGCCTGGCTGCAGCAACGCACTGCGTCTGGGCTAAGCCAGGCTGACACTCGCCGCGCATAGCCACAACATGAATCAACTGACCGTGATTGTAAACTGATGGGCGCCAAAGAGCGGCAACACAGCATAATTGAATGGGTGCACGAGCAGGAGCATGTCGAAGTTGACGACATTGCAAAGCGCTTTGGCGTTACCACTCAGACCATTCGTCGCGACATCAACAAGCTTTGCGAGCAAGGCTTGTTGCGCCGTCGTTACGGTGGCGTCAGTTTACCCGCCAGTGCTGCCCCTAATCTCATTGACGAACTGCAGGTGCGTAATTTACGGGCCAAACAGCGCATGGCCGAGCGTGTCGCAGCGGATATTCCGGAAGGGGCCACCGTCAGCCTTGGAGTAGGCAGCACCATTGAATGTGTTGCACACGCTCTGATTCATCACCAGTCACTCAAGATTTTAACCAACAACCTACGCGTGGCCGCTGCGCTTTCAGTGAATCCCAGTATCGACGTGATTGTGTCGGGCGGGCAGTACCGGCACAAAGACCAAGACGTTGTTGGGCCGGAAGTCACCCATTTCTTTAGCTCTTTCATCACCGACTTTGGCATCATCAGTACTGGCAGCATGGATCTTCAACATGGCCTGATGGATCACGATATCCGCGAAGCCGAAGTCAGCCGGGCCATTATAGGCAATACCCGGGGGCGTCTGTTGGTGGCTGATCACAGCAAATGGACTCTGAGTTCATACTGTAAAGTCGCCTCGTTCAAGTATGTTGATCGCCTGTACACCGACGTCATACCTAATCAGCAACGAAAAGGCCTACCGGACTCGGTAAGCATCATTGAGTGTGGCGAAGGGTAAAACATTGGCGCGCTTGCTCTACGCTGGCCCGAATGACGCAACCCGCGGCGTGGTCGTTGATCAATCCCATCGACTGCATAAAAGCGTAAGCCGTGGTTGGCCCGATGAACCGCCATCCCAGCTTCCTAAGCGCCTTCGACAAGGCAATGGATTCCGCGGAAGTTGATACTGTCTGAAGGTCCGCGGGCGGCTTTGCATCGGGCTCATAGCGCCATACGAAAGCTGCCAGGGAACTCCCCTGCTCGACGAGATTTTTAGCCAGTCGCGCATTGTTGATCACCGCCTCAATCTTGCCTCGATGCCGGATAATGCCCTCATCCATCATTAAACGTTCGACACTGCACTCATCGAAGCCCGCGATTTTGTTGAAATCAAAATGATGAAAGGCGGTACGGAAGTTCTCGCGCTTCGCCAAAATGGTGCGCCAACTCAATCCGGACTGAAAGCCTTCAAGACTCAGCTTCTCAAACAAGCGAAAGTCATCACCCACCGGAAATCCCCACTCGGTGTCGTGATAAACACGCAACTCCGCTACGCTGCCGCACCAACGGCAACGGGGTTTTCCGTCAGGCCCTTCTATCGTCGCACTTATACGGTCATGCGCCATTTTTTAGTCCACCCTATGATCTTGTGTCCTCCCATTCTCTGTTAGCTATGGTTAAATTTCACCGAATTGAAAGACGTTTGGCGTCAAAAACTGGATAATAGCGTCAATCTAAGGCCGCAAAGCGCCAAATTCTACAAATCGGTACCCTCGTAATGGAAATCAACGTCAATTTTCTCGACAACCTCCGAATTGAAGCCAAGTTTGACGACTTCTCGGTGATTTCCGACCAACCTATACGCTACAAAGGTGACGGTTCAGCACCCGGCCCTTTTGACTATTTTTTGGCGTCATCGGCGTTGTGTGCGGCCTATTTTGTCCGGGTTTATTGCATAGCGCGGAACATTCCAACCGATAATATCCGCCTGTCGCAAAACAACATTGTTGATCCCGAGAACCGCTATAACCAGATTTTTAAAATTCAGGTCGAGCTGCCAGAAGACATTTCTGATAAAGACAGACAAGGCATTGTGCGCTCCATCGACCGCTGTACGGTCAAGAAGGTGGTTCAAACCGGCCCGGAATTCCAGATTGAAATCGTAGACAGCTTGGATGAAGACGCCCAGGCCCTGCTGATGGCCAAGCCAGAAAGCGACGCCAGCACCTATATTTTGGGTAAAGACCTGCCGGTGGAGCAGACCATCGCCAACATGACCGCCATTCTGGCGAATTTGGGCATGAAGATCGAGATCGCATCCTGGCGCAATATCGTGCCTCACGTTTGGTCACTGCACATTCGCGACGCGGCCTCGCCCATGTGCTTCACCAATGGTAAAGGTTCGACAAAGGAAAGCGCCCTGTGCTCGGCGCTGGGCGAGTTTATTGAGCGCCTGAACTGCAACTTCTTCTATAACGATCAGTTTTTTGGTGAAGACATTGCCAACAGCGAGTTTGTTCATTACCCCAATGAACGCTGGTTTAAGCCAGGGCCCAACGACGAACTGCCCCAGGGTATTCTGGATAGCCACTGCCTGGAGATCTACAACCCGGAGGATGAACTGGCTGGTTCTAACCTGATCGACACCAACTCTGGCAATGCAGAGCGCGGAATCTGCGCTTTGCCCTTTGTACGGCATTCAGACGGCGAAACAGTGTACTTCCCCAGCAATCTGATTGAAAACCTGTTCCTGAGCAACGGCATGAGTGCGGGTAACACGTTGTTTGAGGCGCAAGTTCAGTGCCTGTCAGAAATCTTTGAGCGGGCGGTCAAAAAGCAAATCATTCAGGAAGAACTTACGCTGCCAGACGTTCCCCTGCACGTATTGGAAAAATACCCCAACATTTTGGAAGGCATTCGGGCGTTGGAAGCACAGGGATATCCTGTGTTGGTCAAAGACGCCTCGCTTGGGGGCCAGTTTCCGGTGGCTTGTGTCGCGTTGATGAACCCGAAAACCTCCGGCGTTTTTGCCTCTTTCGGCGCGCATCCGACTCTGGAAGTGGCGCTGGAACGCAGTCTCACCGAGTTGATGCAGGGCCGCAGCTTTGAAGGCCTGAACGATTTTCCGCCCCCGACGTTCAACAGCCTTGCGATCACCGAGCCCAACAATTATGTAGAACACTTCATTGATTCCAGCGGTGTGATCTCTTGGCGCTTCTTCAGTGCCAAGGCGGATTTCGAATTTAGCGAGTGGGATTTCTCGGGCACCAACGAAGAAGAAGTCGCTTGCCTGTTCAACATCCTCAAAGACCTGGGCAAAGAAGTGTATACAGCGGTTTATGACGACTTGGGCGCCCCTGTCTGCCGCATGCTGGTGCCTGACTATTCCGAGGTTTACCAGATAGAAGATCTGATCTGGGACAACACCAATCGGGCCCTGGATTATCGCGAAGACATTCTCAACCTCCACTCGTTGAATGACGACCAGCTGAATGCCCTGGTAGAGCGCCTGGAAGAAAGCCAGATAGACGATTACACAGACATCATCACCTTGATCGGTATTGAATTCGACGAGAACACGGTCTGGGGCCAGCTCACCATTCTGGAGTTAAAGCTTCTTATTAACCTGGCTCTGGAACAGTACGAAGACGCCCTTGACCGAGTCGAAACCTTTATCCAGTTCAATGACAATACCGTGGAACGCGGGTTGTTTTATCGGGCGGTGAGTGCGGTACTGGAAATTGTTATCGATGACGAACTTGAGCTGAGTGATTACCTGTTTAATCTCAAGCGACTGTACGGTGAACAAACTATGGACGCAGTGGTGGGGTCCGTGAATGGCGATGTGCGCTTTTACGGTCTTACCCCAACCAACATGCAGTTGGCAGGCCTGGACAAACACCTGCGGCTTATTGAAAGCTATAAGAAGCTGCATGCAGCGCGTGCTGCCAGAGTTTGAATGACATAAAGAACCGGAACTGAACACCGGGGCAGATTTACTTTCCGAGGGAAGCACTGATGAGTCAGAACGTTGGCGATACAAGCAAACTGGATAAGATTCTCGCTGAACAGCGTGAGTACATCGCGAAGCGCGAAGGCGGCTATCGCGAAAAATCGTTAAAAATGTACCCGTGGATATGCGGACGCTGCACCCGTGAGTTTACCCGCGCCAATTTGCGAGAACTGACGGTGCACCACCGCGACCATGACCACGACAACAATCCCCCCGATGGCAGTAACTGGGAATTATTGTGCGTTTACTGCCACGACAACGAACACAGTAAATTCGAAGATTTCGTGCGCTACGGCGGCGGCGGTGAAAAAAGGCGGGAGGCGGCTACGCACAATCCGTTTGCTGGGCTGAAAGAAGCATTTGAAAAGAAAAGCTAAGAGCCATAGCTGAAGCCCAATGCAAAACGCCGTCAACGGTTGTGATTGACGGCGTTTTATATTTACCGGCTGGTAACCCCAAGGTTTTCACCTCAATTGTCATGATCACCCCGGCGCTTGCTGGGTAATGGCGAAAACCATTGGTTTAAGGCCCTGGTAATAGGCTGTAACGCTTTGGATGTCGTCTCCTGTAAGAGCATTCGCAAAGGGCTGTTACTTGGATTCAGAGATAAAGAAACCGTGATAAATTCATTTTTTAATGGAATAAAATACCGCCTGGATAATATGAATATAACGTAAAACGCGATGACCGCTATTTTGAGAAAACGCTGGTAATTGAAACAATAATTGGTTTTTTCAGCCTCCTGCAAGTGGTTTTCTAATCCACTGTATTCGAAAAGAGTATTTAAATGAAAAACTGGCTATTTCTAAGCATCGCTATTATTGCGGAAGTGATTGCGACCTCAAGCCTGAAGTCGAGCGAAGGCTTTACCAAAGTACTTCCCAGTATGATGGTGGTTATCGGATACGGCGTCGCTTTCTATTTTCTGTCGCTGACCCTGAAAACGATTCCAGTCGGCATAGCCTATGCCATCTGGTCTGGTTCGGGAATCGTTCTGATATCACTGATCGGCTGGTTGGCGCTTGGTCAGAAATTAGACATGGCAAGCGCGTTCGGGATGGGGCTTATTGTGGCTGGGGTGGTTATTATTAATGTGTTTTCCAACGCAACTGCGCATTAAATTTTACCAATATGTGAGCCTCGATCAAATCTCAAAAAATCTTGGAACCAGCATCAACCCCACACCAACCGCCACCAGCGCAAGCGTGTTCGTCACCAGATAGGGGTATAGAACCAACGCGATACCACAATATCGCGTTACGATATTCGATTGCTTGCGGCCGTAAATGAAATAGCCGACGCCAATGGAGCTAAAAATCAGCCCCAGAATTAGATGTGTGGTGTCCATCACAATGTCACTGTTTTCAGCCTTTTTTGTCTGTGTTTACAGATAGCGCCCGGCAGAACCAACAGCCACGACGACCAGCCCGATAATCAAGTTAATGCCAACGAGTCGGCGAATTTTACCGACTTGACGCCCACCTTCCTGGGGATCGTTAGCAGCAACGGCCAGTTTCAAACGGCGGAACGGGGCAAAGTAGAGGTGAAAAAACAACAACATCATGATTAAGCCAAGCGTCTGCATGGCATGAATGTGCCACCCGGCCCCAGCCATACCACCAAATCCTTTGAAAATCATCCAATAACCGGTGATGAGCAAAAGTACAATCGCCAACCAAACCCAGCGGAAAAACCGGGTGAGCGTTTGACACCAAAGTTCACCACGTTGTTCAGCTGCGATCACCTCACCCACAGCCGGGCGCATCGCCATATAGGCAAAAAACATACCGCCAACCCAAATAGCGGCGGATAACGCATGCAACGCAATAGCCAAACCCATAAAATTTCCCTTTGATGTAATTCGTCGTCAAATTTACACGAACAGCTCAAAAAACACGATCAGCAACCCCATATTTCTCGGCTTTAAGTACGCAACCGACGTCTATTTACCAACTCATTTGCTGAATTTCCTTCTATACTTTTGAGCATAAAATAAATAGAAGAAGAGAATCGTATGCCTGCTGACAACCCTCGCCCCCAATCCTCTCAAAGCAAGCGCACCGAAACCGGCGGCCTGAAGCAACTTTTGATGGAGTAGCTATACTGACGTACCGTAATCAGATACACCAACATAACGTCAGTTTATTTTACACATTCATTGTCGATGACTTTTACATAAAACTTATATTATTGATTTTTAGTGACACAACATATAATGGCAAGCTGAACGACAATATTTTTTGGAGCCAAGCAGGCGATAGCTCTATTAAGTTCATAAATGCACTTATTTTTCCTCTCAGATTTTTTGACTCTACCGTTGCTGAAGTTAATGTTAATGATTACTGATCTGGAATAGGTTTAGTAACAGCCTGCCTCAATTGTTGGTCGCCGATCAGGCTCAGACAAGCGAGAGAGCATAAGAAAAAGCGCTGGTACTTCTGTTTGCGCAATAGCTCAAACGAAGGCTCTAATGATGGTAATACTGCTTATAACGTAGCGGTTGCTCATGTTCGTTCTAAATGGATTTAACTTGCAGTCCGATTTTTTTAATGGATATTACGAAAAAGGATTTTAATGAAACACACTAAATCACTTCTCTTTGTCTCGATCATCGCTTCAGCGTCTAGCGCACAAGCAATGCCCTTGTTAAATGCTGAGCTAAATAATCAGTCGATTTATGCCAACATTTACATAATCGTAGGTGCACTGGCGGCCGTCGGTGGCAATATGCAGAGCGCCGGCGCGATATCAACAGGTGCGGGTTCAATTGCTGGCGGTAATATTGAGGCTGGAACCTTCGCATCTGTCGGCGCTTCGGGAGCAGTCAAAGGCAATATTAAAAGTGAAACATACACAAGTGCCGGCGCAGGTGCCGGGCTCAGCGGCGACATTAAAACAGGAACCTACGCCAGTTTTGGCAATTCGGCTGTTGTTGCGGGAAGTGTTGAGAGCGGAACGGATACAAGAATAGATCTTACCGCTACTGTAGTGTCGGTGACGCAAGACCGAACGTCGGAACCTGGGTATCGCGCTCCCGAAGTAATCAGTCAGACGGAAAATATTACGTCTGCCCAACAAACGCTCAAGGATTTGGGAAAAGGAACGCAATTAGCAGTCGGTTTTGGGACAAACGACGAACTGCTCGGAGCTGGAATTTACAGTGTCGCAGATTATCTAACGGTTGCTGCCAGCACAACCATCACGCTTGATGGTAACGGTGTAGATTCCTCCTGGGTTTTCAACATCCCGAACTACATGACCTTTGGTGCGCTCGCAAATATAAGGCTTTTGAACGTAACGGATGAGAGCAGTATTATCTGGAATATTTTAGGCGACAAAACTGTCGGGGCCGGCGAAGGTTACACAACACTAGGCGCAGGAGCGGAATTCAGAGGTCTTGTTCTATCGAAGAGCTACATTTCAGCCGGGGACAGTGCTGTAATGTTGGGCGTAGGTGACTATTGTGGCGGCGCTTTTTCAGCAACAAATTATGTCACTTTAGGCGCAAATGCCACATTGGGAGTGGACGGATGCAAAAATGGCGCAGCCACCGCTTTCAACAATTTGGTCCGCGTATCCGAGCCTCTAACACCCCTATTGTTGAGTTTAAGTTTGGTTTTGCTTGCCATCGCTAGACGAAAGAAAGCGCGCATTCATTGAACCAAGTGTTGCACTAGTAGCGGCTGTCTTTGTCTGTTTGTCCAGACTCTTTACGAGTAGCAGACTCGGTCAGCCGCAGTGCAGTCTCCTCCCTAGGTACTATATAATGTATACGATGTATATCATCTTAGTTGCAACTCAGCATGTTGTTTTACTAAAGGTTGGTGCAACGGCGATTTGTTTTTTAGTACCCTTTACTGAAATCATCCTGACTATCAGCGCGCCGTTAAAGATACGCAGGCGAAACGTTAGAACATAATGATAACCATTTCGAATTTTTGATAATGATTGTTATTTGATAAACGTTTTAATTATCAATATCATTTATCTTTGGCATGATGAGTATCGCCTTAATGTTGTGCATATTGAACATTGGTTCATTTCGATCTATTCTACGTTCGAAACGTATTCTTATCCGTAACTATTACTAACCACTTAATATACTTAAGATATACACACATAAGGAACTATTATGGCTAATCAAAGTCGTCGTAAATTTATGCGTCACAGTTTGCTTGGTATGGCTGCCCTCCCTCTTGGTATGGGCATTCTGTCTCAGCGTGCTTTCGCCCAAAGCCTCCCACCGCTCGACCCAACAACTCCCCAAGCCAAGGGATTGAACTACGTTAAAGTGGCCGAAGAGGCTGCCGGCCACCCGGCTTATACGGCAGGTGAACATTGCGCAAGCTGCATGTTCTTCCTGGAAGCTAATAACGGCTGCTCTTTGTTCCCAGCAAACAGCGTAGAAGTTAACGGCTGGTGTCAGACGTGGGTCCAGAAGGCCTAACCGTCAATGTTCAGTGAATAGCCTTAAAAGCCGGGGCCGATTGTTTTCTCAGGAAAATAGATTGACCCCGTTTTTCTTTTAAAAAGCGTAAGCGTAAAATAAGTTGTCTGTGACTTCATCAGGATGACTAGCAATGACAACGCCGCCGTTCTCTCCCGTTTTCTGGCGTGACAAACGCATACCCTTCGTAGAACTGCGTAAGGTCGCCGATGGTCGCCATGTCTGTTATGCCCTCCACAGCCACCCGCATTGGTCCCTTGGCGCAATTATTAACGGCAAAAGTACGTTTCGTTATCGCAACGACAACTTTGCGGTCGGTGCCGGAGACCTGGTTGTAATGAACCCAGAGTGGGCACACGCGTGTAATCCGATAGATAACCATTCATGGTCGTATCTGATGATGTATGTCGATACTCAGTGGTTAACAAATCTGCGATTCCAGGCGGGTTTACTCCCTACCCCAGTCTGGCTGGATCTGCACACGGCTGTGCTATCCGATAACCGCTGGTTCGATCGTTACTGCCATCTCGCAGATTGCCTTTTGAATACTCGGTCTGCTGTTACGAACAAACAGGGAGAATTAGAGGCGTTTCTGTCAGGTCTCATGCACGAGCTGGCCACTCAGCCAATCAATCAGCAGCCGGCTACCGCAGATGTTTTAACACAGCTGTCTCGCTATATAGATCAGTATGCGACAGAAGATGTTTCGCTGGAGACCCTATGCGCCCTTTCAGGTTTTAGCGAGGGCCATTTGATTCGCTCCTTTAAACAGGCATTCGGTTTCACGCCCCATGCCTATCTGGTGAATCGACGCGTGCAACTTGGCCAGAGTCAGCTAAAAAAAGGCACGCCCATTGCCGAGGTAGCCCTGAATGCAGGTTTTTCTGATCAGCCTCACTTTCAGCGTGCCTTCAAGCGAAGAGTGGCCGCAACGCCAAACCAGTACCGTCTAGGTTCAGCTAACGAGAAGATACACGCAGCTGACAGCAAGTAATAACGCCAGTGTGCGGTTGATGGTCATCAAGATGACGGGCTTTTGAACATATCGGCGCAGGAATGCACCAGCGTAAACCCAGCTAGCCAGTGACAACCAACAAATTGGCAGGTAAAGGGCGGCAAATAGCAAAATTTGACTCAGGTCGTTTGCGTTGGTAAATGCCCCAATCCCAGAAGCGGAAGCAAGCCAAGCCTTGGGGTTCAGCCACTGCATCAAGGCGCCCGCGGCGAAGCCCGGTGCTTTTTTGCTGCCAGCCTTTGGCAACTGACCGCTGTCTAAGGCTAACTTGATGCTTAGATAAAGCAAAAATACGACACCCGCCCAGCGCAACAGACTTTGTAGCCCCGGCACCATCGTCAGCAGTGAATAAAGACCCAGTCCTACCGCAATGAAGAGCACGATAAAACCCAGCGTGGCACCGGTGACAAACGTTAAGCCGGTGGCAACCGGGTAGCGGGTACCACTGCTCAGGCACACAAGATTTACCGGCCCAGGTGAAATGGATGCCGCTAAGGCAAACGCGCACATGGGTAGAATCAAAGACATAGTCATACACTCTCCGGTCAATTCAGGAGTAGATTCTGACACGCTCGGCAACATCGTATATTGAACAAAATTGAGGTGTTGTAGCTTATTGAGTTTCAATTAAACTCGGGCTTAAGAGCCCGATCAAAATCGAGATAGGCCTACTCTTCGATTCGAGTTTCAGCCATCAGCACTCTCATCAAATCCGACGCCGGTAGCTCACGCGCCAACGGTGCTCCCTGCCCCGCCCATTGCGCCGCAAATTCGTTGTTTCCCAGTTTGGATGCTGCCCCATTAAGTCGTTTAGCCGCGTCATAAGCCAGCGGGTAATCCGCGGGAAACGGGCTGCCGTCTGCTTCGCCAAAGGTAACCAATCGATTAACCATTCCCCGTGCCGGCCGGCCGGATAGGACATCCGTCAATCGTGTCTGCGTTGCACGTTGGCCTTTCAGATTTTTGCGATAGGCGGTATTGGCCGCAGATTCGGGGCACAAAACAAACGCCGTTCCCATCTGCGCAGCTACTGCTCCAAGGCTCAACATCGAGCGGATGGCATAGCCATCCATAATGCCGCCCGCCGCTATGATGGGGCGTGTCGTTTTTGCCGCAAGTAGCCTCACGAGCACCATCGTACTCAAACACTCATCCGTTATCTCCGGGTTGAACATACCTCTGTGCCCGCCAGCTTCTGTGCCCTGGGCAACAATGGCATCTATTCCCGCTTGCTCGATCAGTGTTGCCTCGTAAAGATTGGTCGCCGTTGCCAAAGTGTAAATACCGGCCTCACGCAAACAGGCAATACAGTCAGCAGAAGGTATGCCGAAATGAAAACTGACGACAGCTGGACGCAGCTCAAGCAGCATCTCGAATTGTTCGTCGTCGACAAGGAATGATGTATAAATTTCATCGAGTTGATCGGGCGTATCCAGCCCGGCTTCGCTGAACAGTGGAGCAAGATACGCAAGCCACGCTTTTTCTCTGACAGGGTCACGCTTTGCGGGAGCGTGGCAAAAAACGTTCACATTGAACGGCTGTCCGGTTAGCCGGCGCGTCTGTTCAATCATGTTTCGAGCTTGGTCAATTGTGCTGGCGCCAATCCCCAGTGAACCGAGCCCGCCCGCGTTCGACACCGCGGCGGCCAACTCCGGCGTAGACACACCAGCCATTGGTGCCTGAATAATTGGGAAACGAATGCTCAGTTTTTCAATAAAATTCGAAGTCGTGTGCATTAATAATCCTTAAAAACCAATGCCCGTGTGTTGTGCCGTATTTTCTTGAACTTTGCCCGAGAAGTGATCTTTGCGGCCACCCATCTTACCTACCTCATCGTCAGTCAGTTTGTCCTGGCATTCACACATCGTGCCTTTGAGTTGTTCCCAATAGTTAACAATGATGATGGCGTTGCAATTAATTTATAATATGTCCATGTTTACATGAAGCACGTTGGTTTAGAAGGCGTTGTTTTTAATAAAAAAAGGCGCTTCAACTCTCGCTGAAGCGCCTTTTTAAGTACCCTTTACACTTACGCGAGATCAAACCGGTCGGCATTCATAACTTTGGTCCAGGCGGTCACAAAGTCATGCGCAAAGCGCTCTTTGTTATCGTCCTGAGCATACAATTCCGCGTAAGAACGCAAGATCGAGTTAGAGCCAAACACCAAATCTACTCGGGTGGCGGTCCACTTTACTGCGTCAGTTTTACGATCGCGAATCTCGTAGGAGTTTTTACCCGTCGGCTTCCAGCTGTTGCCCATGTCGGTCAGGTTGACAAAAAAATCGTTGGTCAGTTGCCCTTCCCTATTGGTGAATACGCCGTGCTTGCTGCCACCGTGGTTGGTGCCAAGCACACGCATTCCGCCTAACAGCACCGTCATCTCCGGTGCAGTCAGGCCCATCAGCTGAGCACGGTCCAGCAACAGTTTTTCCGGGGTAGTCGTGTAATCTTTTTTCACCCAGTTGCGGAAACCATCGTGAATGGGCTCCAGCGGCTCGAAAGATTCCACATCCGTCATCTCGTCAGTAGCATCGCCACGACCGGCCGAGAATGGCACGTTTACGCTGACACCCGCGGCTCTGGCTGCCTGCTCTACGCCAATATTACCCGCCAGTACAATCACGTCGGCCACACTGGCACCGGCGTCTGCAGCAATAGCTTCCAGCACGCTTAATACACGGCCCAGGCGCTCAGATTCGTTACCTTCCCAGTCTTTCTGGGGGGCCAGACGAATTCGCGCACCGTTGGCGCCACCGCGCATATCCGAACCACGGTAGGTACGGGCGCTGTCCCAAGCGGTGTTGATCATGTCGGTTGCGTTCAGGCCACTGGCGACAATCTTCGCTTTGACGGCATCGACGTTATAACCGGTGTTGCCGGCAGGCGTCGGGTCTTGCCAGATCAGATCTTCTTGAGGTACTTCCGGGCCGACATAGCGTACTTTTGGACCAAGATCGCGGTGAGTCAATTTGAACCAGGCGCGAGCAAACACGTCTTCAAAGTAGGCTTGATCTTTGGCGAACTTCTCGGAGATTTTGCGGTACTCCGGGTCCATTTTCATGGCCATGTCAGCGTCAGTCATGATCGGGTTGCGACGCACAGACGGGTTCTCTGCATCCACCGGCTTGTCTTCTTCTTTCATGTCCACCGGTTCCCACTGCCAAGCGTCGGCCGGGCTCTTGGTCAGTTCCCAGTCGTGGTTCATCAGCGACTTAAAGTAACCGTCGTCCCATTGGATAGGGTTGCTGGTCCAGGCACCTTCAAGACCGCTGGTGACCGTGTGATTACCCACTGTACCTGTCTTTTTATTCCAGCCCAGGCCCTGCTCGTTTACTTCAGCGCCTTCCGGTGCATCGCCTAGATTTGCCGGATCACCATTACCGTGGCATTTACCCACGGTGTGGCCACCTGCGGTCAACGCGACCGTTTCTTCGTCGTTCATGGCCATACGCTTGAACGTTTCGCGCACGTCGCGGGCCGTTGCAAGCGGGTCCGGGTTGCCGTCAACGCCTTGGGGGTTCACGTAGATCAAGCCCATCATCACCGCGGCCAGCGGGTCTTCCAGATCGCGATCACCACTGTAACGGCTCTTTTCGTTGTCGCTGGTAGCCAGCCACTCGTCTTCTGCACCCCAGTAGATGTCTTCTTCCGGGTGCCAGATGTCCTCGCGGCCAAAGGCGAAGCCGAAGGTTTTGAAGCCCATGGATTCATAAGCCACGTTACCCGCCAGCACAATCAGGTCGGCCCAGCTCAGCTTGTTGCCGTACTTGCGCTTGACCGGCCACAGCAGGCGGCGGGCTTTGTCTAGGTTGCCGTTATCGGGCCAGGAGTTTAGCGGAGCGAAACGCTGGTTGCCGGTACCTGCGCCACCACGGCCATCGCTAACGCGGTAGGAACCGGCTGCGTGCCACGCCAGACGAATCATCAGACCGCCGTAATGGCCCCAATCCGCCGGCCACCAATCCTGGCTGTCGGTCATCAGGTCATTCAGATCTTTTTTCAGTGCGCCTACGTCGAGTTTTTTCAACTCTTCGCGGTAATTGAAATCGGCACCCAGCGGCTTGGTTTTGCTGTCGTGCTGATTAAGGATGGCCAGGTTCAAGGCGCTGGGCCACCATTTCATGTTGGTGCTACCGACGCTGGTATTGCCGCCGTGCATGACCGGGCATTTGCCCGCCGTTGGGTTGCTATCAGCCATGTTCTTTCTCCACTATTCTTGGGGGATGTTGGCTTCACTCAAAGACTGCGTGACAATTATGTTTTCTTCTCTGATGTGGCCTGAATTGACTATAGGCCAACAGGCTATTATTAATATAATTTTCTTTTACTACCGCTTCGGTTAGCTTTTAACTATGACTATGTAGACACGTCTTCTTGTTCTACCAGCACTCGCACCCGCGAAAAGTCGTCTTCGGTGAACACGCCGTTCACCCCGGAAATAGCCGCTAAAGTCATGCTGTGCTTCCAACGCCAGCACCATAGTTTCCACCATGCAAGCGAAGCCGGGCGCGCACAGAGCCAATGGCCCCGGAGGCTCCAACCACAATGGCCTTGCCCTGCATTTCGCCGTTATCGCCTATTTTCGCGCGGCCAATCTTCTTCACCGCTTCTTGGGCGGTCCTTGGTGGGTTATGACCTAAATGCCAGATATCACCACACTAGTTTAGACTGTTCGCGACATCCTGCTGTCCGCAGCAATCAATTAGACGTTGATCGACGGCTGTGGCCTGGTTAAGGAACTCGAACATAGGTGCTACTTCACGAATTTTTCGTGCTTGGGGCCAAAGGGCCTCGGCTTCGCTAAAACCCTGGCGCAAATAATTCATCCATTGTTTAATGCGCCCGGTTACGTATTTGTCCTCCAGCCAGCCCTGAAGCGCGCAGCCGTATTCCTGCACCAAAGCCAGTGCTTCCAGCCAGGTCATCATTTCGATGCTTTCACCGCGCTGGCTGGCGCGAATTTGGCGTGCCAAATCCGGCCGCGCCACCAGGCCACGGCCAATCATTACGTCGTCACAGCCAGACACTTCACGACAGCGCCAGTAGTCAGCCACCGTGAAAATATCACCGTTGGCGATTACCTTGGCCTTTACCGCTTCCCGCGCCTTGGCAATTTCTTCCCAGTAGGCAGGCGGCTTATAACCGTCTTTTTTACTGCGGGCGTGAATCACGATTTCGCCGGCACCGGCTGCCTCCAATGCTTGCGCACAGGCCACACCCATCGAGCGGTCGTCATAACCCAGACGCATTTTCGCTGTCACCAAAACCGTCGCAGGCACCGCCTGGCGCACGGCGGCAACAATTTCGTGCATTAGCTCGGGCTCACGCATCAGTACACAACCGCCTTTGTGCTTGTTCACGGTTTTGGCCGGGCAGCCAAAGTTGATGTCCACCTGGGTGGCGCCCAGTTCTGCGGCTTTGGCACCGTGGCGGGCCATCATATGCGGGTCGGAGCCCAGCAGCTGAACCGCCACTGGCACGCCCACCCGGGTCAGCGAGTTGTTATGAAGTTCGGGCGCGTATTTATAGAAAATTCGCGGCGGCAGCATGCCGTGGGTTACGCGAATAAATTCGGTTACGCACCGGTCAATACCGCCCACTTTGGTGAGAGTTTCACGGATAGGTGCATCCACCAGCCCTTCCATCGGGGCCAGAATAATTCGCATGAGCGCTCCAGAGCAGGTCAAAACAGCGGTGAAAAAGTGATAACAAAAGTGGCACTGAGGATGCCAAAAAATCCGCAAATAGAGAAGAAGGGATTATACGCGTTCTATGGTTTCAAACTTTCCTTGGTCGTTGAAGCTAATGCAAAAACTGCCACGAATGCCATCGTTCAGATAAAAGCGGGAAAGAATTCGAGCCGGGAAACGGACAGAGCGTCCGTCCCGGGCCCGTGCGGTCACATCCTGTGCAAGGCCCTGGTAGAGTTTTATCCACTCGTCAGGGCCAATGCTAATGTCCACCACAATGCGTTGCATGGCTCGTATCCGGTCTGGCTTAGCCAGCCAGTTCCAACAGTAAACGGTTCAGGCGTGTTACGTAGGCGCCCGGGTCTTTCAGCTGTTCGCCACTGGCCAGGGTAGCCTGATCCAGCAAAACCGCAGACAGCTCGCCAAAGCGATCTTCACTCTGCTCACGCTCCAAGCGCTGCACCAGCGGGTGGTCCACGTTGATTTCGAAGATCGGCTTGCTGTCTGGCACGCTCTGGCCAGCGGCTTCCATAATCTTCTTCATCTGGGCGCCCATGTCGAAATCCGCCACCACCAGGCAGGCTGGTGAATCGGTCAACCGGTTGGTTACGCGCACTTCTTGAACCCGTTCTTCCAAAGCCTTTTTTATGCGCTCGAGCAGGCCTTGATGTTCTTTGGTAGCTTCTTCCTGATGCTTTTTGTCTTCTTCGGTTTCTACATCACCCAGATCCAGCTCGCCGCGAGCCACATCCTGAAACTGCTTGCTGTCGAAGTCATTGAGGTAACCCATCATCCACTCGTCAATGCGGTCAGATAGAATCAGCACTTCAATGCCTTTCTTGCGGAACACTTCCAGGTGCGGGCTGCTCTTGGCGGCCATGAAGTTGTCAGCAGTGATGTAGTAAATCTTTTTCTGGCCTTCTTTCATGCGACCGATGTAGTGCTCCAAAGATACATTCTGGGCTTCTTCACCGGTGTGGGTAGAGGCAAAACGCAGCAGACCGGCAATTTTTTCGCGGTTGCCGAAGTCTTCCGCCGGGCCTTCTTTTAATACCGCGCCAAATTCGTTCCAGAATTTCTGGTATGCGTCGCCTTCTTTCTTAGACAGCTTCGACAGCATGTCCAGAACTCGCTTGGTGACCGCGGTGCGAATGCTGTCGACGATGCTATCGCTCTGCAGAATTTCACGGGACACGTTCAGCGACAGGTCGCTGGAATCAATCACACCCTTGGTGAAGCGCAGATACAGCGGCAGGAACTGTTCGGCGTCGTCCATAACGAATACGCGCTGAACGTAGAGTTTCAAGCCACGGGGTGTTTCGCGGTTGTACAGGTCAAACGGCGCGCGAGCCGGAAGGTACAGCAGGCTGGTGTAGTCCAGTTTGCCTTCCACTTTATTGTGAGACCAGCTCAAAGGATCTTCGAAATCGTGGGAGATGTGCTTATAGAACTCTTTGTATTCCTCGTCTTTAATTTCCGTGCGCGGCAGTGTCCAGAGTGCAGTGGCATCGTTGACAGTTTCGTCTTTGCCCTTTTGCTCTTCTTCCTCGGATTCAGACGCCATGACCACCGGAAACGAAATGTGGTCAGAGTACTTCTTTACTAGGTTACGCAGGCGCATGCCATCGGCAAATTCTTTGGCTTCCGGCTTCAACTGCAACACAATTTCGGTGCCACGCTGAGCGCGTTCAACGGTTTCGATGGTGAATTCACCGTCGCCTTTAGACGCCCAATGTACGCCTTCGGATGCGGGTGCACCGGCGCGGCGGGTAAATACGTCAACCTGGTCAGCCACAATGAATGACGAGTAAAAACCGACACCAAACTGGCCAATCAGCTTGCTGTCATTTTTCTCATCACCAGACAGCTGCTTCAGGAAATCCGCGGTGCCGGAACGGGCAATAGTACCCAGATTGCTGACCACGTCTTCGCGGGCCATACCAATACCGTTGTCACTCAAGGTGACGGTATTGGCTTCGGCATCGTATGCCAGGCGAATTTTGAGCTCGGAATCGCCTTCGTACAAGCCGTCGTCTTTCAGAGCGGCGAAGCGCAGCTTGTCTTCTGCGTCAGAAGCGTTGGAAACCAGCTCACGAAGGAAAATTTCCTTGTTGGAATACAAGGAGTGAATCATCAGCTGTAGCAGCTGCTTTACTTCGGTCTGAAAACCCAGAGTTTCTTTTTGCGATTCAACCGTCATGGTGCGTATCTCTCCTGACTACTGTGGAACATAAAATAAGTGGCGATTTGTGCTACGCCGTGGATCATGGGAGCAGAAATGGGGCCACCCGGAAGCATTTCAAGGCTAACGAGTCAGCGGATTTAACGTCAGTGAGTAGCAAGACGGAACGCCACCTATGCTATAAAGCCCCATAACTTGTGAATTAGCAGGAGCTCGCAGTGAACACAAGCATCAAATCCCAGATGTTGAAAGCCCTACTTACCGCGTTAACGCTGGCTTTTACGTTGGCCGGCTGTTCAGTCAACCCTGTCACCGGGGAACGCCAGCTGTCCATCATTCCGGAAAGTCAGGAATTGACTATGGGTGCCGAGCAATACAAACCGACTCAGCAAACCCAGGGAGGCCTGTTTTATCTCGACCCTGAGCTGACCGTTTACGTACGCGAAGTGGGCATGAAACTGGCGGCGGTGAGCGACCGGCCTGACCTACCCTACGATTTTGTGGTGTTGAACAGCAGCGTGCCCAACGCCTGGGCCCTGCCCGGCGGCAAGATTGCCATCAATCGCGGCCTGCTGACAGCGTTCAGCGATGAAGCCCAGCTGGCCTCGGTGCTGGGCCACGAGATTGTGCACGCCGCTGCCCGCCACAGTGTGCAGCGTATGCAGCAGGCGCAGATTATAGGCTTGGGAGTGGGTGCTCTGGGCCTGGCGCTGACGGATAACGAATGGGCGGGCATGGTGATGGGCGGCGCAGCCGTTGGCGCACAACTGGCGCTGGCGCAATACAGCCAGGACCACGAACTGGAGTCCGACTATTTTGGTATCCGCTATATGAAAGCAGCCGGCTATGACCCCCAGGCCGCTGTAGAACTGCAGCAGATTTTTCTGGAAATGTCCAAGGGCCGCAGCGCTGGATTCATCGACGGACTGTTTGCCACTCACCCGCCATCCGCCAAACGAGTGGCCGCGAACCGTAAGCTGGTGAGCGAAATCGGTGGCGGCGGCTATCGCGGTGAAGACGTATACCAGAAGAAAACCGCCCTGCTGCGAAAGCTGCAGCCTGCTTACGACGCCCACGACAAGGCGGTGGAATTGGCTGGCAAGAAAGAATACGCGGCGGCCATCGACAAGGTAAACCAGGCGATCAAGCTGGCCCCGCGAGAAGCGATGTTTTACAACCTGCGCGGGCGTTTGTACCAGCAGCAGGAAAATCTGGACAAAGCCGCTAAGGATTTTGACAAGGCGGTTGAGCTTTACCCGGAAATGTACGTTTACCGTATCAACAACGGCCTGAACGCGCTGGAACAGAATAACCTGGCCAAAGCCAAAGACAATCTGACCCAGGCCAACCAGTCGATGCCTACGTCCATCGCGTTTCTGCGCCTCGGAGACATTGCGGTGAAACAAAACGACCGTGGCGAGGCCATTACCAACTACCGCACGGCTGCGCAGGCCGGTGGCGACATCGGCCAGGAAGCTCAAGCCAAGTTAGCGCGCCTGAGTCAATAACCCATTAATCGCAGTATCTAAAGCTGCAGGCCTAAAAGCCTGCGGCTTTTTTTTGGCAAAAAATGATCATTGTCACGGCTTTGAGCCACAGCCCACTAAGGCCGATTGACTTTATAGAGTAATCACTCTAAAAATACGAACAGTGACATTCACAGTGGGTAATAACCATGGCAACAAAGCACCTTCAGCCACTGGGCTCAAAAGCCAAGCGGCTATATGTAAAAATTATGTTTCAGGTAATGGGCCGAGCCTTGCAGGCGGTCAGCGAAGTGGACGACGAGGTGTGCAATGAAGCGTACCCACTGCCCACAGGTTTTCTATTTCAGATGATGGTGATGCCCAGGGGCGCCAGCCTGCTGATTGAGCACGTCGGCGACGGGCGCTTTAAATACCACAGCGGAGAAGCGCCCCGGCCGATCGACTTAGCAATAAAATTCAAACACTTGGAACACGCATTTTTGGTGCTTTCATTTCAGGAAAAAACCTCGGTGGCCTTCGCCAACGATCGCATGTTGGTGGATGGCGACATCAGTTACGCGGTGCGTATGACCCGTATCCTGAACCGCTTGGAGGCCTTTATTTTGCCAAAATTGGTGGCCAAACGGGCGGTGAAAGAATACCCCCCCAATCTGCAGTTACTTGAAAAACTCATCAGCGCCGCCCGAATTTATCTGAAAGTTGCGACCCATTTTATTAAAACAGCGAGAGCATCATGAGCCGCCAATATTACGAGTTCTTCTGTCCGGTGAAGGTTATTGCCGGCAAAGCCGCTCTGGAACACATCCCCTACGAACTGACCAGCATCGGGGCCAAACGCCCGATGATTGTGACCGACAAGGGCGTGCGCGCAGCCGGCCTGCTAGACCCGGTGATTGCCGCCTGCGAAGACAGCGGTTTAGAGATTGTCAGCATTTTTGATGACGTGCCACCCGATTCGTCCATCAGCGTGGTGCGCACCATTGCAGCGCTCTACCGCAAAGAAAAGTGCGACTCGATCATCGCCGTAGGCGGTGGCTCAGCCATTGATACCGGTAAAGCGGTGAACATTCTGGTGTCTGAGGGCGGTGATGACCTGGCCAAGTACAGCGGTGCTGGTGTGATCAAGAAGCCGTTGAATCCGTTTTTTGTGGTGCCTACCACTGCAGGTACCGGCTCGGAAGTGACGTCTGTAGCGGTGATTACCGACGAGGTAAAAGGCGTAAAACTGCCCTTTACGTCTGCATTTTTGCTGCCCAACGCAGCGATCATTGACCCGCGAATGACCATTACCCTGCCACCGCACATCACTGCGGCCACAGCCATGGACGCCATGACCCATTCGGTAGAAGCCTTCACCTGCATGGCGAAAAACCCGCTCAGCGACGCTTATGCCACAGCGGCCATCAAAAAGGTCAGCCAGTTTCTGCCCAAGGTGATGGACAACCCCAAAGACGTCGACGGCCGCCTGGAATTGGCGCAGGCATCGACTATGGCAGGCATCGCGTTCTCCAATTCCATGGTGGGCCTGGTACATGCGCTTGGCCACGCCACGGGCGCTATCTGCCACCTGCCCCACGGCCTGTGCATGAGCCTGTACCTGCCCTACGTGCTGGAATACAACCTGGAAACCATCCGCCAGCCTCTGGGTGAGCTTTTGCTTTATTTGGATGGCCCGGAAGTGTATTCCGCCACGCCTTCCAGTCGCCGCGCCGAAGCCAGCATTGCCGCCCTTCGCAAGATGCGTAACGCCCTGTATCAGCAATGTAAATTGCCGCGTTCTCTGAAAGAGAGCGGCAAGGTGACCTATGACCAGCTGGAAGCCATTGCCCAGATGGCGCTGGACGACGGCGCTATCATGTTCAACCCGAAAGAAGCCGATTTGAAAGACGTGCGTGCCGTATTGGAAAACGCCTGGGCCGGATAAGCCCGAGCGCTGTATTAAGCAGCAGCTTCGCAGCCAAAAGACTGCGAAGCTGAAAAACTACTCCAGTCGCCGCAACAGCAGCATCGGCGACACGGTTAACACCGGGCGCAACTGCCAGCGCCCGAACAGCGCCAGTACCACAGCACTGATAAACGGAATCGGTAACACTATCTGCCAATGAACGCGGAAAGCCCCTTCGAACATTTTCATCTGAAGCGCGAAGACCGCGGCTTCAGCCGCAACAACCCCGAGAATACCGGCAAAACCTCCCAGCAACGCGAATTCCAGCATGGTTGCCCGCACCAGCAAACTCTGACGACCGCCCAAGGTACGCAGCAGCGCCCCTTCGCGCTGGCGATCCTGCAAAGTGGCACTGACCACCGCCGCCATCACCACCAGCGCAGCGGCCAAAATCAACCCCAAGATAGCCTCGATGGCTTGGGTAATTTGCACCACAATCAGCTGAATGCGCTCGATAATATTGTCAACTTCGAGCACCGACACTGTGGGGAACTGACGGGAAAACGCGTTCAGTTCGTTTTTCGCCGTTTTTGGCAAAAAGAAACTGGTGATCCAGGTTGCCGGCAACTGGCGCAGACTGCTGTCTGGCGAAAAAGCCACGTAGAAGTTAGGTGTCATACTGTCCCACTGCACGCTGCGGATACTGGTCACGATTTCAGTGATCTGCTCGGAACCAATGGTGAAGGTCAGACTGTCACCCGGCGTAATACCAAGCTTTTCAGCCAGCTCAGATTCCACCGATACGCCGTCAGTTTTGCCTGGGGCAAACCATTCACCATCCACAATACGGTTGTTTTCTGGCAGCGTATCCATCCAGGTCAGGTTCAGCTCGCGGTTCAACGCATTCACCCGCTCGTCTTTACTCACCGCCTCTTTCACCGGTTCGCCGTTGAGCAACGTCAGGCGGCCACGCACCATGGGGTACATGGCGTCCAGAGGCTGGCCGCGACTGTTCCAGAACTCGTCGATATCGTTCACAGCCTGGGGGCTGATATTGACCATAAAGTGATTGGGCGCGCCTTCAGGCAGCTGCGCACGCCAGTCGTCCAGCAAAGAGGTGCGCACCAAAATCAGTGTGGTGGCCAGCATCAGCGTCATGGCGAATACAGCAATTTGTGACAAGCTCGCCTGGCGGTGTCGGTAAAGACCCAATAACGCCAGGCGCCAGGCGTTGCCGCCACCACGCACTGTGCGCAAACCCAATACCATCATCCAGCCCAGCAACACCAAAGTCGACAGAAGTAGGCCCAGGCCCACTAATAACGCCAACACCAGCTGCACATCGCCGGCGTAAGCCCAGACCAAACCAAACACACCCACGATACCGATGATGAAGTCGGGTACCAGCTCGCGCCGGGATTCCCCCGGCTGGCTGCGCAGCACCCGCATAGCGGGCACTTTGCGCAGGCGGCGTATGGGCGGGTAAGCAAAAGCGAACAGCGACACAAGGGCCGTCAAAAGCGCCGGCGTTAGCGCCTTCGGGTCGAGGTAAACGTCAACTGGCTGATCCAGCACATCACCTAAAATCTGACTCAGGCCCCAGAACAGCGGCAAGGCCACCAGCAAACCACCGACCATGCCGACAACGCCCCAAACGGCCAGTCGGCGCAGGTACAAACGGCCGATGCGAGGGCTGCCAACACCCAGGGTTTTCAGCAGCGCAACCGTATCGCGCTGCGACACGGCGTATTGACGACTGGCCACTGCAACCGCCACCGCGGCCAGCAGGACGGCCAGGCTGCCGCCCAGCAGCAGGAAGCTTTCAGCTCGCTCCAGTGATGCCGACAGAGTTTCACCGTCACGCACACTGCGCCATTCCTGACTGGGTTGCAGCTGGGGTCTTAGCCACTGCTCAAAACCCGATAGCTCAGCCGCACCGCCAGCGAACAGATACACAAAGCTGACCCGGCTGCCTTCTTGCAGAACGCTGGTCGATGCGACATCAGCTTGATGCATCATCACCCGTGGCGCCAACGCGGCCATGTTAAAGCCACCGTCAGGCTCGCGTTCCAGAAGACTGCCGATCACTAACGTGCGCGTACCCAACTCAAGCTCATCGCCCACATTCAGTTCCAGCAAGCGCAGCAAGCGCGGGTTTATCCAAATCTCGCCGGGAGCTGGGCCAGATTTCAGGGTTTGCCGTGGCTCATCGAAGCTCGTGCGAATTTCGACTTCGCCACGCAGCGGATAACCATCGCTGACCGCTTTTACCGAAACCAATTGGAAGTTGCCACCGCCAAACACCATGGTCGAAAACTCGGTCATTTCCGCCGTTTCCAATCCACGCTGTTGTGCCTCAACGAGCCAGGCCGGCGGCAGCGGTTGACCGTTTTCCGATTCCAGCTGGCGGTCAGCGGCTAGAAACGAGCTGGCCGATGACACCAAGGTGCGTTGCAACTGGCTGGCAAACAACGCGATGGTGGCCACCGTGGCCACGGCAATGATCAGTGCCGCCAACACCACCCGAACATCCCGCTCGCGCCATTCGCGGCGCACCGACTGCAATTTACCGGTGGCCGCCATCAGGTTACTGCCTCCTGGCGGGTTTCCGGCTCGCTCAACACGCCACCCTCAATGTGGAACTGTCGGCCACAGCGGACCGCCAGCTGTTCGTCATGAGTAACCATTACCAACGTGGTGCCCTGCTCGCGGTTCAGTGCCATCAGCAAATCCGATACGTCTTTGCCGGTACGGTTATCAAGATTGCCGGTGGGTTCATCGGCGAATAGGATTGCAGGTTCGCAGGCAAAGGCGCGGGCGATGGCCACCCGCTGCTGCTCGCCACCGGATAATTGCCGCGGGGTATGGGTCAGACGCTCTCCCAAGCCTACCCGTTGCAAAAGCTCTCGCGCTCGCGCTTCGGCATTTTGGCGACTGGCCAGTTCCAGCGGCAACATCACGTTTTCAAGAGCGGTCAGAGCCGGCAATAATTGAAATGACTGAAACACAAAGCCAACTCGTTGGGCTCGCAGCGCGGCACGCTCGTCTTCGCCCAGAGCGCTGATGTTTGCACCATCCAGTTCAATACTGCCTTCGCTCGGCGTGTCCAGCCCAGCCAGCAAGCCCAGCAAGGTGGTTTTTCCGGAGCCGGAGCGCCCGACAATAGCGACGGAGTCGCCTTGATTGATTTCCAGGTTGACTCCTTGCAAAATCGTTAGCGTATTGGACTCAAGGTCCACCTTGTGTGTCAGCTTGCTGACCCGCAATATCACGTGGGGGTTTGGTAGCGTTTGGTCATTAGATTGATTCACGGCTCTGGTTAATCCTGTCCTGTGGCGAAAAATTTGGGAGACTACGCAGTGTTCAAGAATACGGTTTTACCGGCGGTCAGATCATTTGCACTGCTGCTTGTGCTGGTTATGACGCCAGGTTTGATCAGTGCCAACACCCTGCTGGTAATGGGCGACAGCCTGAGCGCGGCCTATGGCGTGCCGGAAGAAACCGCCTGGGTAAATTTGCTGCGCCAACGCCTGGCCGACAAGGGCCACAACGACTGGAGCGTGGTAAATGCCAGCATCAGCGGCGAAACAGCCGACGGCGGAGCCCGCCGGCTGCCGGGTTTACTGAACAAGCACCAGCCGCAACTGGTGATCGTGGAGCTGGGTGGCAACGATGGTCTGCGCGGTTTTCCACCGCAGGTGATCGAAAAAAACCTGGCTTTGATGCTTAAGAACAGCCAACAGGCTGGCGCCCAAACCCTACTGGTGGGTATGCAAATACCACCCAATTACGGCGACCGTTACACCCAGGCTTTTGCCGCTATTTTCGGAGATCTTGCACAGCGCTTCAACTCCGCACTGGTGCCTTTCTTCCTGGACGACATTTACAACGTTGACAGCTTAATGCAAAGCGATGGCATTCACCCCACAGAACCGGCGCAAAGCATTCTGTTGGACAATGTGTGGCCCCACCTGGTGCCTTTGCTTTGAGCCACCGCTAACAAACCTTTTATTTCAGGGTGTTGACTCCGGCGTTCAAAGCGAATAACATCCGCGCCGACTTGATGCTGTTCCCTGATAGCTCAGTTGGTAGAGCAACGGACTGTTAATCCGTTTGTCGCTGGTTCGAGCCCAGCTCGGGGAGCCAATTATTTTAGAATGCCGCTGATTCGAAAGAATCAGCGGCATTTTTTATTCTGGCCGTCAAAAAACCTGGGGGCTTTGATAAAAACCGGTCAATACTTTGAACAACGTATAGGCGTCGTCGGAACCAATCATCTCGCGAATGGAATGCATACCAAGCTGGGGCACGCCAATGTCTAGGGTGGTCACGCCCAGATTCGCGGCTGTCAGCGGTCCTATGGTGCTGCCACAGCCCATATCACTGCGCACCACGAAGGTCTGGTGGGGCAGGCCCAACTGGTCACTCAGGTGACGATACACAGCCGCCGACCGGCTGTTGGTTGCATAACGCTGATTGTGATTTACTTTGATTACCGGGCCAGCGTTTAGCTGAGGGCCGTGATTCTCGTCGTGCTTGTCCATAAAATTCGGATGAATGCCGTGGGCGTTGTCCGCCGAAATCATCATTGAATGGGCAATCGCACGGCTTTTTCCTGCGCCACACCAGCGCTCCAGCACCGAGCTTAAAAAAGGCCCCTGGGCACCTTCAGCCGACATACTGCCCACTTCTTCGTGGTCGTTGCACACAAGTAACGCCGGCTGTTCACCGCTTGTTTCCAGCAATGCTTGCAAGCCGATGTAACAGCTCAACAAATTATCCAGCCGCGCTGACGCAATAAAGTTATTGCGCAGACCTACAAAGCCCGCTTGCTGCACGTCGTAAAAGCTCAGTTCGTAGCCCAGAATACGCTCGGCGGTAACGCCGTTCTCGGCTTTCAGCTGAGTGATCAGCAGGCTGGCAAAATCGGTGGTGTCATCTTCAGGCACCTGCATCAGGACCGGAGGCAAATCGGTTTGAGGGTTCACCGTGCGGTTGCTGTTTGCTTCGCGATCCAGATGAATGGCCAGGCTGGGTATAAACGCCACCGGCTTGCGGAAGTCGATCAGTGCATCTTGCACTTGCCCATTGCAGTCACCGTATGTGACTCGCCCGGCCAGAGAAAGATCACGATCAAACCACGGGTTCAGCAAGGCACCGCCATAGACTTCAACGCCCAGTTGCAAGAAGCCTTTGCGACGGAGTACCGGATTGGGCTTTACTTTCAGGCACGGGCTGTCAGTGTGTGCGCCAACCATGCGCACGCCGGCTTTGGTTGTGTCCGTATTACCAGTACGAAAAGCCACAATCGACGAGCCGTTGCGAATGACGTAATAACCGTTGCCGGCTTGCAGCGACCAGTCGTCTTTTTCATCCAAAGGATGAAAACCCGAGCTGTCCAGCTGTTTTTTCATGGTAGCGACAGCGTGCCAGGGCGTTGGTGACTGGTTCAGAAACGAAAGCAGATCGTTGTTGAAATCAATATGTTCCATGGTGTCCTTAATTCAATAATAATAGTGGCAATAGTGTGCCATGCAGACCCAGATCCCCAATCCTACAGGAGCCCAGCCCTTGGCCAAACCGTGTTTTCTCGATATTGAATACTATCAGAATGACGACACCCTATTCCCCACTGCCATGGCTTGGTCACTGGTGGATGGCACCATGAAAACCGTGGTTATTGCACCAGAAGACGACTGGCTGCCAGAAGACGGCGATACCGGCGATATCGACCTGAACTACCTTGAAGAACAGGGCGTGCCACTGATAGAACTGACCCGCGAACTGCACCAGGACTTGCCTGACCAGACGGTTTACGTAGACGGTTTGGATCCGGACGAAATTCTGATCGACCGGATTTTCACGGCGATCGGCCAAGATGCGCCTTTTGAAATCGCACCGATCACCGACCTGATCACCGGCGTAGACAGCGAAACCCTGGAAGACGAACGCCGCGCCCTGCTGATCGAGGAAGGTCTGGAACCGCAACTGCCGGAAAACGGCGTGTATGCGCTGCTAATGTTGGCCCAACACTACGGCGTACTGGGCGACGACGGATTCGTCGAAGAGACCGATTCTGAGGGAGAAGATTCTTAGGGGACGGATTTGAAATCCGTCCCCTATCCTGATCTTGATCCTCAAGGGACAGATTTCAAATCTATCCCTTGTCTGGCCCTGCCCCCTCAGCCTTAGCCAACGTAGAAGGCGCTCTTATCTCGCGCTTGCAGCGGGTGACGTATGTTCCAGCAGCGGTGAATACGCGGGTTGCGCTGAAAATCCTTGTCGATGGTGCTTTTGCTGATCTCCTCAACCGCAAACTCCGCGCTGACTTCGTCGTCTAGCTTAAAACGGCGGAAGTTGTTGGAAAATACCAGCAAGCCATCATTGGTCAAACGCTGCATGGCCTGGCGAATCAGCTTGGCGTGATCTTTCTGAATATCCAGAACCCCAATCATTTTCGCCGAGTTGGAGAAAGTGGGTGGGTCCATAAAAATCAAATCAAAACGCTGGTCAGGCTTGGGCTTGCTTGCCAGCCAGGCCAGACAATCTACCGCGTCCACCTGATGCTTTTGCGGATCAGCGTGGTTCAGTTCCAGGTTATCTTTAGCCCAGCTGACGTAGGTGTGTGACATATCCAGGCTCAGAGAGCGGCTGGCACCACCAGCAATCGCGTGTACCGTGGCCGCGCCGGTGTAACAGAACAGATTCAGAAAGCGTTTGCCACGGGCATTCTGCTGAATCCACTGGCGCAGCGGGCGGTGGTCTAGAAACAAACCGGTATCCAGGTAGTCTTTCAAATTCACTTTTAACGTACAGCCGTGTTCCTGTATCTGGGAAAACTCGCCGCTGGCCGCCTGCTTTTCATACTGATTGGTGCCGGTTTGACGCAAGCGCTGCTTGCACACCAAGCGATCACGCGGAATACCCAGCGCTTCGGGGATCACCGCCAGGGCTTCTGACAGACGCTCACGAGCAGCACGCTCGTCGATGGTCTTGGGCGCCATGTATTCCTGCACGTGCACCCAGTCATTGTAGATATCAATCGCCAATGCGTATTCCGGCATGTCGGCGTCATACAGGCGGTAACAGCTGATGTTCTGTTTGCGTGCCCACTGACCAATGCTTTTAACGTTCTTTTTCAAGCGGTTCGCCAGCATGGCGGCGCGTTCTTCGTTGGCAATGCGCGGTAGAATTTCACCCGGCGCTGCCGGATCTTTCGGAATACGCGCGCTGGCCTCATCTACCGTGAACAGCAGCAGCTGGGCCGGCAGCTTACCGTTGAACAGCTTGTACTGTTTGAAACTGCGCAGGCCAATGGATTTGCCGAATTCCGGCGCTCCGGTAAACACTCCCAGGCGCCAGTTCGGCGTTACCCGTTTTACCGCCGCGCCCAAGGCCTGATAAATTTCTGCCAGTGACTTGCGCTCACTCAGACGCTCACCGTAAGGAGGGTTAGTCACTACCAAGCCCTGTTCGGCCCAGTCACCGTTGAGTTCAAGCTCTTGCAGCGGTATTTCTGTGAGCTCAATAATGCTATCTAGCCCTGCCCTCTGCAGGTTGTTGCGTGCCGTTGACAAGACCCGGCGATCTTCGTCAAAGCCGGCAATGCGGGGTATGCGACCTTGTTTGCCAGCATGGGCACGGCGTTCCACTTCCTGGCGTAGCGACATCCACAGCTCAGCATCGTGGCCGAGCCATTTTTCGAAACCAAAACCGTCCTGACGGCGGCCCGGCGCAATGTCCAGAGCCATCAGCGCAGCTTCAATCAACAGCGTGCCGGAGCCGCACATTGGGTCAATAAAATCACCGCCGGCGGCGACTGTTTCGGGCCAGCCAGACCGAATCAGCAGCGCAGCTGCCAAATTTTCCTTCAGCGGCGCCCGGCCCTGCTCTTCGCGATAGCCGCGCTGATGAAGGCTGTGCCCACTCAAATCAATACCCAACGTTAACAGGCCGCGGTGCAAGCGCGCCGACACAATCACATCGGGCGTTTTGCCCTCCACCGCCGGGCGCTTACCTCCGTTGGCCGTGAAGCGATCGACAATGCCGTCTTTCACCCGTTGTGCGCCATACTGGGTATTGCGAATAGCTTCGTTCTCGCCAATAAAATTCACTTTGAAGCTGCCGCTAGCCGCAATGTGTTGCTGCCAATCCAGATGCACCACGCCGTCATACAACTCGTCGTCGCTGGTTGCGGCGACTTCCGCCACATGCAAGATGACTCGGTTCGCCAGGCGTGACCACATGCAAGTACGGTACCCCCCTTCCAACGTGCCCTCCACCCACACACCAGCAGGCGCGTGGCGAACCAGGCTTAGACCGAAGCCGTCCAGCTCGTCCGCCAGCAAATATTCAACGCCTTTCGGGCAGGTTACAAAAAAGAGAGGTAGGGACAAGTTGAACTCCTGGTTTTATCGGGACGGCTAAGTTTCTGGAATTGGGCTCATTAACCACTTTAGGGCTAATTTTTATGCGTATAGCGTCTAAAAAATAGACTTTTTAGCTCGAAATAGTGTTGTACTTTAACAGTCAGTTCGGCATACCTTGTACTTGACGCGTCGTTTCGGGGCAATTGCCCCCAGTAACAGGATCCTGACTGCTCTGGTGTGAGCTGGCAATAGTGGGTTGTAGCGAAAATCATTTCGCCACTATGTTTGTCACTGCCTCGGCAGAATGTGTACACGCTTGTTTCTGTTAATCCATCAGTGAGGAACGGCATGAAAAGACAGAAAAGAGACATGGTCGCTCGAGCATTCAAGCGGGGTTATCTCGCAGGAGTGTCCGGTAAATCGAAAGATAGCTGTCCCATTGAACAAGCTGAAGTCCGTCAAGAATGGCTGAATGGGTGGCGAGAAGGCCGCACAGATCAATGGGATGGTTTGACCGGTGTCTCTGGCATCCATCGATTAGCCACCGTCACCACTGCGTGATGGACGTAGTGGTGAAGTTTATCATTAACGACATTACTAAATTAAGCTCGGTGGTTGTACGCAACCCACTAATCGGAGCAATCTGAAAACTGGATGAGTAGTCGATAAAACCGAACGGGGCCACCCGCCCCGTAAAATCGCGGTAAACCGCCGGGGACTGTAGTTCCCCATAAAGGGCTCGCTTAGCGGGCCCTTTTTTATGAATAACATGTGGGCATTTCCTCAACCCAGCGCTTTTATCGCCGCTGCCGCTTCGCCAATCAGCCCAGGACCCCTATATATAAAGCCGGTATAGATTTGCACCAATTTGGCACCCGCCTGAATTTTCTCCGCCGCGCTGGCACCATCAGTAATTCCGCCCACACCGATAATCGGCAGCCGTTCACCCAACTCGGCGTACAGTCCGCGAATGACGCGCAATGAGGGTTCGCGTACCGGCGCACCGCTTAAGCCACCGGCTTCGTTACAGTGCTTGTGGCCAACCACGACGTCACGATTAATCGTTGTGTTGGTCGCAATTACCCCATCCAGTCCACTTTCCAACAGCGCCGTTGCGACAAACCTAATGTCAGCGTCGTCCATATCAGGCGCAATTTTCACCGCGATGGGCACATAACGTCCATGCTCTTTTTGGCAACTGAGTTGTTCATCTTTTACAGCGGTCAACAACTGCTTCAGCGAGTCACCAAATTGCAGATCCCGCAGGCCTGGTGTATTGGGCGATGAAACGTTGACCGCAATATAGTCAGCGCGGCTATACACGGCGGTGATGCACTTGCGGTAATCCAGCGCCGAGTCTTGGTCTGGAGTATTTTTATTCTTACCTACATTGACACCCAGTACCCCGCGAAATTTTCGGCGGTCTACCTGGGCCAGTAAACGCTCCAGGCCTTGGTTATTAAAACCCATGCGGTTAATAATGGCCTGATGTTCGGACAAGCGAAACATACGGGGTTCGGGGTTGCCGGGCTGAGCCAGGGGCGTGACCGTGCCCACTTCAATAAAACCAAAGCCGAGATCGCCCAAAGCGTCCATATGATCGGCGTTTTTATCCAGCCCCGCCGCCAATCCCACCGGATTGGGAAACTCCAGACCCATCACCGTTACCGGGTGTGCAGGCACATTCGGCGCCAAATACTTCAGCACGCCCAGGCGGTGGGCCACATCCAGCCCTTTCAAGCTAAGATTGTGCGCCCGCTCTGGCGGCAATTTGAACAGCAGGTTGCGAATCATCCCGTACATCAAAACACCCTCAAGGATACCCTTACAAATACGCTCAAAAATAATCTCAAACACACGCGCCAAGATACACGCTAAAATCCGTGTGGGGAGTATACCGGAAGTTTTCCACAGCATCCTGCGCGGTTAGGGCGCGGTTCGAGTTTCGTCGTAACTCATTGTCTGGTTGGCTCCACTCAGGCTTGTCCACGGAATCTGTGGATAACTCTGTTGAAAATGCCGGTTTAACGCGTTCCACGCCTTGCAAGCAGTGCTCGGCTACTAATTGCTCACTTTTTGATCAGTTAAAATTTCCTTTATTTTCAGAAACCTATATACTTAGTAATCGACCGGTTTTTAAAATAACAAGCCATATTGGCTGTCAATCGGCTTACACTCTTGTACATAAAATCAGCAGAAAAAACACTTTTCCTGATCTATATACGTAATAACACGACAACTCTTTGCCCACATCTGAAAGACCTCGCTACCCTTCGCTGGTTTATTCCGGCTGACCGACAAGGCTTGATTTGCATTGTTAAACGCGCTCTGGAGCATTTGCTATGGAACACACGACACCGGCACCCGCTGACAGATACGCCAATCTGGACAAGGAAAAACAAGCCGCCAGCCGGGTTACCGTGATTGGCATGGTGCTGGACGCGATCTTGGGGCTGTTCAAGATGGTGGTAGGCACCTTGTTCCATTCTCACGCGCTGGTAGTGGATGGCATTCACTCGTTCACGGACGTGGCCTCTGACCTGATGGTATTGGGTGTGATGCGGATATCTCGACAGGCACCGGATGAAGATCATCCCTACGGCCACCAACGCATTGAGACGTTTGGCACTTTGTTAATGGGCAGCCTGCTAATTGCAGTTGGCGCCGCCCTGGCCTGGGAAAACGTGCAACGGCTATTCACAGACGACCTAACCTTCACGCCTGGCTGGCCGGTGCTGGTTGTGGCGCTGCTGTCGGTGGTGGGCAAAGAATGGATTTTTCGCTACACCCGTAAGGTGGGCGAGGAGATACGTTCAGATCTGATCATTGCCAACGCCTGGCATAGCCGTACTGATGCTTTCTCATCAGGTATTGTGGTGCTGTCTACTATTGGCGCCATGCTGGGCTATTTGTGGCTGGATACCCTGGCAGCGGTTGTTGTGGCAGGTATTATCATCCATGTGGGTTGGAGCTTTGGCTGGAGTTCTATGAAAGAACTGGTCGACACAGGCCTTTCTGTTGAAGACACCGAGCGATTGCTTGCCATTGCCAGTGATATCGACGGCGTTCGTGATGTGCACGAACTGCGCAGCAGGCGCATGGGCGACGATATCCTATTGGATGTGCATTTAGTGGTACGCCCGGACGTGAGCGTGTCCGAAGGGCACCAAGTAGGTATGCGCGTGGTAGGCGCTATGCGCAAAGAACTGGGCAACATTCGTGACATCAACTTCCATATTGATGCGGAAGACGATGAAAGCTACCACCCAACGTCGGCATTGATGCCCTCTCGCAAAATCATTCAAGAGGCCATAAACCAGATCACGCCTGAAGCGCCTACTGGCAATCGGATGCGCCTGCACTACCTAAAAAACAAGGTGCATCTGGAGCTATTTCTAGACGGCAGCGAGGGCGATTTCGATAGCGCCGAGTTACGCACACAGCTAAGCGAGTTCCCTTGGTTTGGTAGCCTGAGGGTATGGCAGACTGCCGACTGAGCAGCAGCCTGTAAACGCTCTTTAACGGCTTAGCGGCGGCGGTTGGCTTCCATCCGCGACAGGAATTCCTGCATGATCAGGGTGTAAAGCTCACCGCCCAGGAACAGATCTTCCACCCCGGCGTCGATGCTGGGGTTGTCGTTCACCTCAATCACCGCTACCCGGTTACCAGACTGCTTGATGTCTACACCGTACAAGCCGTTACCAATCAGACGGGTTGCATTCAGCGCCGCCTGAATCACATTACGCGGCACCTCGTAGGTGGGCATGGTTTCAAAACCGCCGCTGTTGCTGCTGAATTCCGTGTGTTGGTAGATCTGCCAGTGCCCCTTCACCATCAGGTATTTGCAGGCGTAAATGGCACGCCCACCCAATACGCCAATGCGCCAATCGTAATCTGTGTAAAAATATTCCTGAGCCAGTACCAGCGCCGACTGCTTGAACAGTTCCCTCAAGCCTTCGCGCAGAGATTTCTCATCTTCGGCCTTGTTAACGCCGCGAGAAAAGGCACCGTCGGGTATTTTGATGACCACCGGGAAGCCCAACTCATTGATCACCTGCTCTACCGCGTCTTTCTGATCTTTCGACAGAATCAGAGTTTTTGGCGTGGGCACTTTGTTGTTTTTTAACAGGTCGGCCAAATACACCTTATTGGTGCAACGCAGAATCGACACCGGATCATCAATAACGACCAGCCCTTCCGCTTCGGCTTTGCGGGCAAAGCGGTAGGTGTGATGGTCAATAGCGGTGGTTTCGCGAATAAACAGACCGTCGTACTCTGGGATGCGCATGTAATCGCGACGGGTGATCTGCTCTACGTTAATGCCCAGCTTGCGACCGGCTTTTTCAAAGCGTTTGAGGGCTTCTTTGTCACTGGGAGGCATTTCCTCATCCGGGTTCACCAGAATGGCCAGATCAAAACGATAGTTTCGGCGGGCACGGGGCTTGCGCCACACCATACCGCTGAAACGATCCAGCGAGCTGGCAAACACGTCTTGCTCCTGTTCCTGCAAATCTACCGGCGCAGCCGGCTTCATGGATTCGATTTGCCAGGTTTTACGGCGCTTGAACACCACTTCCAGAATCGGACACGGGAGGCGATCAAACAGCGCACGCGCGACCGGTTTTAATTCCGGCTGGGACGACTCGCCAAAATACGTGCGTATGCGCACTTCCTTCGCTGAATGAGAATTCTCCGCTGTAGGCACAATGGCCGCATCCAACCATTGAATCACGCTGGCGTCCAGTTGTTCCAGCTGCAACGAAAACAGGCCTTTGCGGCTCAGGTCGTTCAGCGTAATCACCGAAGGCACCACGTTGTGGCCACGGGCTTCTGCAAGCAGAGAACAATAATAGCCACGACTGAGGTAGCGGGCACTCTGGCACAGGTTAATCACTCGCACCCGGCTCGAAGCTGGCGCAGCGAATTGCAGGTACTGATCAAAAGTCAGTACGTCGGTACTCGGGTAATACGGCGCCCAGTCTTTGGCACGATCTACCACAATCAACAATCGAGACATATTTAGGCGCTACTTTTAAAAGACGGCATCCAGCGGATGGCATCGGTAAATTTTCGCAACAATACGCGGCAATTCAGTACGCTACAATCATCATATGATCGGTGCTTTTACGCATACCTACAATGCTTGCGCCCGCGCCGCGCAAGCCCATAATACGCCAATACGGGAAGCGTATGCGCATGCCCTTGTGTACGTCTGTTCAGGCCACTGATTTATGTCTTCAATTGTGCTTCGCCAGGCCGTCAGTGACGATCTTGACGCCCTTTTTGCCTTGGAGCATCGCTGTTTCAATGAAGACCGGATTTCTCGCCGCAGCTTTCGCCGTTTTCTGGAAATGCCGCGGGACCGGTTACTACTGGCCAGCGACGGCGACACCCTGTTGGGTTATTGCCTGGTATTGATGAGCGCGGCAACTCGTCTGGCGCGCATTTATTCCATTGCCGTCAACCCTGGATCTCGTGGTAAAGGTATCGGTGAAAAGCTGGTTCAAATGGCTGAGACCGAGGCGGCGGACGCGGGGCGCATTGTAATGCGCCTGGAAGTAAGAGAAGACAACCCCGGCGCCATTGCGCTTTATAAACGTTTGGGCTATCGCCAATTTGGCAGCTATCGCGATTATTACGAAGATCACGGTAACGCCCTCCGCTTTGAACGCCGAATTCTGTTTTACAAGCCGCACGCACAATTCCCGCCGATACCCTATTACCCGCAAACCACCGAATTTACCTGTGGCCCCGCAGCGTTGATTATGGCGATGGCGGCGCTGAACCAACAACAGTCACTAACGACCCTGGAAGAACTCAAAATCTGGCGTGAAGCCACCACCATTTTCATGCTCTCTGGCCACGGCGGCTGCGGCCCCCACGGCTTGGCACTAGCGGCTTGGCAAAGAGGCTTTGAGGCCAGCGCATGGATCAGCAATGAAGGCGCACTGTTTAAAGACACGGTGCGTAACGACGATAAAAAACGGGTGCTGGAGCTGGTACACGAAGGCTTTATGCACGACCTCAGCCAAACCGGCATTGAACTCCATCACGACCCGCTGACCCTGACGGGGCTAGAGCAAGCGCTGCTGGACGGGCGCATTCCACTGATTCTGATCAGCACCTGGCAGCTAAACCGCAGCCGTGTACCTCACTGGGTAACCGTGTGCGCCATGGACGACCAGTTTGTGTATCTGCACGATCCAGAGATTGATGTAGATGAGGGGGAAACCGTGGCCGACAAGCAATACCTGCCCATCGACCGCCGGGTGTTCAGCAAGATTTCTCGTTATGGCAGCAATCAGCCGTTGCAAGCCGCGGTGATTGTGGGGCCAAAACGCGCTGTTTAACGAAAGCGTCAGCTAACGAAAACATCCGCCTGCTGCTGCGGTTATCCGGTACGCAGCGACGCTTCTTTTAATTCGGAAATATCATCACGCAATCGCGCTGCCGTCTCAAAATCCAGATCGGCCGCGGCCTTGTACATTTCGTCTTCCAATCGCGACATTTCCTTGAGCACTGCCTGCGGCGACTTATTGCCCACCAGAGCACGGTAATGTTCGGCTTCATCTGCGGCCTGCTGACCCGGGCGCTTCGATTTGTTGCGGCCACGGCCACCACTGCTGGCGCCCTCCATGACGTCGGCAATTTTTTTGGTCAAGCCTTGGGGCGTAATGCCGTTTATTTCGTTGTGCTCAGCCTGTTTAGCGCGCCGGCGCGCCGTTTCATCAATCGCCCGTTGCATGGAGCCAGTAATGCGGTCGCCGTACAAAATCGCCTTGCCATTGATGTTACGAGCGGCGCGGCCAATGGTCTGAATTAGCGAACGCTCGGAACGCAAGAAGCCTTCCTTATCTGCATCCAGAATGGTCACCAACGACACCTCCGGCATATCCAGTCCTTCACGCAGCAGGTTAATGCCCACCAGCACATCAAATTCGCCACGGCGTAAATCACGGATTATCTCCACACGCTCGACCGTGTCGATATCCGAGTGCAAATAGCGCACGCGGATATCATGCTCCATCAAAAAATCGGTGAGATCTTCTGACATACGCTTGGTGAGTGTGGTTACCAGCACCCGCTCGTTGACCGCCACCCTCGCGTGAATTTGTGATATCAGATCGTCAACCTGTGTTGACGCTGGCCGTACTTCAATTTCTGGATCAAGCAGGCCAGTCGGACGAACAACTTGCTCAACAACTTGACCCTGATGCTCGGCTTCGTAGTTACCGGGGGTAGCCGACACAAAAATCATCTGCGGCGCAATGCGCTCCCACTCTTCAAAGCGCATGGGGCGGTTGTCCAGAGCCGACGGCAAGCGAAAACCGTATTCCACAAGAGTTTCCTTGCGCGAGCGATCGCCTTTATACATGGCGCCGATCTGCGGAATACTGGCGTGGGACTCGTCCACCACCAGTAAAGCGTTCGCCGGCAGGTAGTCAAATAATGTGGGCGGCGGCTCACCAGGGGGCCGGCCCGACAGATAGCGAGAGTAGTTTTCGATGCCGTTGCAGTAACCCAGTTCCTGCATCATCTCCATGTCATAACGAGTGCGTTCTTCCAGGCGCTGGGCTTCGACCAAGCGATTGTTGTCGCGCAACTGCGTCAGACGCTGGTCTAGCTCCACCCGAATATGCTCGATAGCGTCCAACACGTTTTGTCGCGGCGTTACATAGTGCGACTTTGGATACACCGTCACTCGTGGCACACGCCGTAGCATCTCGCCGGTCAGCGGATCGAAAAAGCTCAAATTTTCTACCACGTCGTCAAACAGTTCGATGCGGATGGCTTCTTTTTCCGATTCTGCCGGAAACACGTCGATCACATCGCCGCGCACACGGTAATTCGCCCGATGGAATTCGATATCGTTACGGGTGTACTGCAATTCAGCCAAACGTTTCAAAATAAGGCGTTGATCCATCTGATCACCGCGATCCAGATGCAACATCATCTTTTTGTACGACTGCGGATCGCCCAGACCGTAAATGGCCGATACTGTCGCCACAATGATTGCATCCGGGCGCTCTAGCAGAGCTTTTGTCGCCGACAGCCGCATCTGCTCGATGTGTTCGTTGATGGAGGCGTCTTTTTCAATAAACGTGTCGGATGACGGCACGTAAGCCTCTGGCTGGTAATAATCGTAATAAGACACGAAATACTCGACCGCGTTATTCGGGAAAAATTCGCGGAATTCGCCATACAGCTGGGCTGCCAGAGTCTTGTTGTGGGCCATCACGATGGTGGGCCGCTGAATCTGCTGGATGACATTGGCAATGGTGAAGGTTTTACCGGAACCGGTCACCCCCAGCAGGGTCTGGTGGGCCAGCCCGGATTCGATACCATCTACCAAGGCGGCTATGGCTTTAGGCTGATCACCGGCCGGAAGGTAGGGTGAGTGCACCTGAAAAGCGCCCTCACCCACATTGGGTTGTTCAACGTTTTCAAAGCTGTTGACCATAACCTGAGAAAATCCTCGATGGCTCTGTAAGCCGTGGAAATTGGAACTATCTTACCGAAATATAGTGCGTAGATAGTACATAGAAATTTAGTGTTACGCCGGCTTCGTGCTAATATCTCCCTGATCGACGGCTGGAGGAGGTTCAGCCAGCGCAGCTGACTCCGGCCGATCACAGCCCTTTTCAGATGCAGCTTTAAGGAGCGCAAGTTTGGACCTTCAACTTTCTAGCCGTGTGCAGTCAATCAAGCCCTCACCCACTCTAGCAGTCACTAACATAGCAGCAGAACTTCGTGCTGCAGGCCAAGACATTATTGGCCTTGGCGCTGGTGAGCCAGACTTCGATACGCCAGATCACATCAAGGCGGCTGCAATTGAGGCTATTCATAACGGCCAGACAAAATACACCGCGGTCGACGGTACTCCAGCGTTGAAAAAGGCAATTATTGCCAAATTCAAACGCGACAACGGTCTAAATTACGAAGCGAACCAGATACTGGTATCAAGTGGTGGCAAACAAAGCTTTTTCAACCTTGCCCTGGCCGTTCTGAACGCCGGCGACGAAGCCATTATTCCTGCGCCTTACTGGGTATCTTACCCGGACATGGTGCTGGTAGCCGAAGGCAAGCCGGTCATTTTGAAAAGCACCGCGGAAACCCGCTTCAAGATCACCCCACAGCAACTGGAAGGCGCGATCACTGATCGCACCCGACTTTTCGTCATCAATAGCCCGTCTAATCCCAGCGGCATGGCGTACACCCTCGAGGAATTGCAAGCGTTGGGCGATGTACTGAAAAAGTACCCGCACGTAATGATTGCCACCGACGATATGTACGAGCCAATTATTTGGACGGGTAAGCCTTTTTGTAACATTCTAAACGCCACCCCGGAATTGTACGACCGTACCTTTGTCTTGAACGGCGTGTCTAAAGCGTATGCCATGACCGGCTGGCGCATCGGTTATGCCGCAGGCCCGGCCAAAGTTATTGGCGCGATGAAGAAGATTCAGTCGCAAAGCACGTCTAACCCGGCGTCTATCTCACAGGCAGCTGCGCAAGCGGCACTCGATGGTAGTCAGGACTGCGTGCAGACCATGGTGACGGCATTCCATAAGCGTCACGATTACCTGGTGGAAGCCCTGAACACCTTGCCCGGCGTTGAGTGCCTGAGGGGCGACGGTACTTTTTACGCATTCCCGAGCTTTCAGGGCGCGATTGATGCCGATAGCAGCGTAAGCAATGATGTGGAGTTCGCGGAAAAGCTTTTAAAAGAAGCAGGCGTAGCGCTTGTTCCTGGCTCAGCATTTGGAATGCCAGGGCACATGCGATTGAGTTTTGCCACCAGTCAGGAAATTCTGACGAACGCGATTGAACGGCTGAAGAAAGCTCTGGGATAATTTCCCCAGAGGGGGTTGACGAGGCGAGGCGGCATGACTAGTATACGCGCTTCGTCTTACGACGATGTTCCCTGATAGCTCAGTTGGTAGAGCAACGGACTGTTAATCCGTTTGTCGCTGGTTCGAGCCCAGCTCGGGGAGCCACTATTTAAAAACCCGCTAATTCTTTGGATTAGCGGGTTTTTTTTGTTCTGGTGTTTGCCGTGGTAGCGCCAGAAAAAACCGCGAACTACAAGCCCACCACCTCAGCATAGATCGCTTCCAAAGCAGCCAGAGGATCAGCAGCCTGGGTGATGGGGCGGCCGATTACCAAATAGTCGGAGCCAGCTTTTAAGGCCGCCGCGGGGGTCATGATGCGTTGCTGGTCGCCTTTGTCGGCGCTGGCCGGGCGGATACCAGGGGTAATTAACTGAAAGGCTGTACCCTGCTCTACTTTTAGCTTGGGGGCTTCTTGCGCTGAGCAGACTACGCCGTCCAGGCCGCAGTTTTTGGTCAGAGTGGCCAGGCGCGACACATGCTCTTCGGCAGAAACACTGATGCCAATGCCGCTGAGGTCGTGTTCCGTCATGCTGGTCAGTACGGTGACTGCAATCAGCAGCGGCTTGTCGGTGCCAAAGCGTTCCAGGCGTTCGCGGCAGGCGGTCATCATTTTTTCGCCACCGGAGGCGTGCACGTTCACCATCCACACACCCAAGTCCGCCGCAGCGGCAACCGCACCCGCGGCAGTGTTGGGAATGTCATGAAATTTCAAATCCAGAAACACCTCGAAGCCACGCTGCTGAAGCTTGCGAACTAAAGCTGGGCCGCTGCTGGTGAACAACTCTTTACCCACTTTCAGGCGACATTTTTCTGGATTCAGCTGACCGGCCAAAGCTAGTGCCGGTTGATCAGAGGGGAAATCGAGGGCAACGATGATGGGGGATGCTTGGGAGCCTTGCACGCTAGGGTTCCTGACGTAAAGTGAATGGATGTAGTCTATGGGGGATCGCTGGTTTATTCTGCGTCTACGCCCTGAATTGGGCGAACGGTTTCCCATTGACGACAGCTTGGGCACAGCCAGTGCAACTGCTGGCCGTCAAAACCGCAGTTTACGCAGCGGTAGACAGAGCGGTTGTGCAGTATCAATTCGCCAATACGGCTGACCAAACGGCCTTCATCGGTGGTCATGCCCTTTTCGTATCCGGCCATTTCAACCAGCTGCAATAGGCCGCGTACGCTAGGGCGGACTTCCAATTCGCCACGAAGCAGAGCAATAGCTGCCTGGCGGCCGGAGCGGCGCTCTACCGATTCTACCAGCGCCAGCAACAAGCTGGTGCTGGGGTAGCTTTCATAAAGTTTGCGCAACTTGCGACCGAGCTTGCCAACATCGCCATGTTCGCGTTCCAGCTTCATCAGCTGGTCGATGGCTTCCGGGCCGAAGTCAGGGTTCTGCTCGAACACTTTGAGTGCCATGGTGCCGGCTTCGCGGAAGCTACCCTGACGAGTCAGCAATTTCATCAGTATCAAAGTGCCACGCACGCAAGAGCGGTCGAATTCCAACGCTTCTTTGGCCAAGCGCTGAGCGCTCCAACGGTCATCTTTGCGCAATGCTTGTTCAGATTTTTCGCAGGTCAGATAAGCCAGAATTTTAAACATCGCAGGGTCTGCGTCACCACGGGTGAGCGTGTGAGCTACCTGAGAAGCTTTACCCCATTCACGCTCGCGTTCGTACAGATCAATCAGCTGGATTGCGGCACTACGGCCGTATTCACGATCGCCCATTAGCTGCTGCAATAACGTCTCTGCACGATCGAGCAAACCGGCATTGAGGTAGTCCAGAGCCAGCTCGAGGGTCACTTGAGGAGAATAACGGGCAGGAAGCTCAGGGCGGTCGAGCAAATTCTGATGAATCAGAATAGCGCGGTCTGTTTCGCCTTTGTTGCGGAAATGGCTGCCAATGGATAAATGCAGGCTGACGGTGTCGCGGTTGACCGCCAGTGACTGAACAAAATTATCAACGGCTTGGTCGGAGTAGTTGGTGAACAGAAATTGCAAACGGTCACGCACCATTTCTTCATCTGCTATTACCTCATTGCGGTTGCGCGAACCCCCGAAGCGGCCAACAGCCCAACCAACCGCAACTGCTGTGCTAACCAGCAGCCACTGAAAAATCATATCCATTAAACCGTCCGGTCGTTCTGGGCCCGCTCTTTTTCCAGTGTTTGTTCAGTACGTTCAAGCTTTTTCTGCAGGGATCGCCGCGACACCTTGGCCTTTACCGTAGCCAGTGTGGCCATCAGAACACCCACCACAGCGCCAATCACAAAGGCCAGGATTATCCACATCGCTACGCCATGGGGGCGGGTTTCAAAAATCAGAAAATTCAGCGGAACGGCCATCTGATTGTTCAATGAGAACACCAGTGCTAACAGAACCAGCACTAGTACCAACAGAACGATCAGGATTTTCTGTAATCCCGCCATAACAATAGAACTCCTGAAGGCCATTCAAGCCCGATTGAGAAACGGCACCCAACGCAAAATCAGAAACCCTGTTTCAAGCTCTCGTTGACCTGTTCGCGCAGTTCTTTGCCGGGTTTGAAGTGGGGCACAAATTTTGCCGGTAACTGTACTGCTTCACCGGATTTCGGGTTACGCCCTACTCGCGCGGCACGATGGTGGAGGGAAAAACTGCCAAAACCGCGAATTTCGATGCGCTGGCCATCTGCCAGAGATCGAGACATGTGTTCGATGATGGTTTTTACCGCCAGTTCCACGTCTTTTACCGACAACTGCGTCTGCTTTGAAGCAATTAACTCAACCAGTTCCGACTTTGTCATGAGGCATTGCCCTCTTGCGTTTTTATTCGGTTAATAAACTACCTTACCATGACTATAGTTTAGCCACACCGAAAAAAAACACAAAAAAAACGGGCTCTTAGAGCCCGTTTTTTTTAACACAACTCAGAAATTAATCCTTGTTGGCGTTCTGCTGCTGCATCTGTTCCTTGATGAGATCACCAATGGTGGTCGCACCGGAGGCGCTTTCTACAGTCTTGGTACGCACTGTATCCAGAGCCTGCTTGTCGTCTTCAACGTCTTTCGACTTGACGGACAGGTTGATAATGCGGTTTTTGCGATCAATGCTGATGATCTTAGCTTCAACTTCTTCGCCTTCCTTCAACGCGTTGCGTGCATCTTCAACACGATCACGGCTGATTTCGGAAGCCTTTAGAATTGCTTCAACTTCATCGCTCAGGGTAATAGTAGCTGCCTTGGCATCGACGGCAGAAACAATACCTTTAACGATAGAGCCTTTGTCATTCAACTGAACGAACTCCGCAAACGGATCGCTTTCCAGCTGTTTGATACCCAGAGAGATACGCTCGCGCTCGGGATCTACAGACAGGATAACGGTGTCAACTTCGTCGCCCTTCTTGTATTCACGTACGGCTTCTTCGCCAGTCTCGTTCCAGCTGATGTCAGACAAGTGAACCAGACCGTCGATGCCACCATCCAAACCGATGAAGATACCAAAGTCAGTGATTGACTTGATCTTACCGGAGATTTTGTCGCCCTTGTTGAAGTTGCCAGAGAAGTCTTCCCATGGGTTGGATACACACTGCTTGATACCCAAGGAAATACGACGACGCTCTTCATCGATATCCAGAATCATCACACCCACTTCGTCGCCAACCTGGACAACTTTAGAAGGATGGATGTTTTTGTTGGTCCAATCCATTTCAGACACGTGAACCAGACCTTCAACGCCTTCTTCCAGCTCAGCAAAACAGCCGTAATCGGTCAGGTTGGTAACGCGTGCTGTGACCCTGCTACCTTCTGGGTAGCGAGCCTTGATTTCAACCCAGGGATCTTCACCCAGCTGCTTCAGACCCAGTGATACGCGGTTGCGCTCACGGTCAAATTTCAGAACCTTGACATTGATTTCATCGCCAACGTTCACGATTTCGCTCGGATGCTTGATGCGCTTCCAGGCCATATCGGTAATGTGCAGCAGGCCGTCAACACCGCCCAGATCTACGAACGCGCCGTAGTCGGTCAGGTTCTTGACGATACCCTTAATTGTCAGACCTTCGGTCAGGGTTTCCAGCAGAGCTTCGCGCTCGGCGCTGTTTTCAGCTTCCAGAACGGCACGACGTGAAACAACCACGTTGTTGCGCTTCTGGTCGAGCTTGATAACCTTGAATTCCAGTTCTTTATTCTCGAGGTGCGCGGTGTCGCGAACCGGACGAACGTCTACCAGGGAGCCCGGCAGGAACGCACGAATGCCAGCCAGATCAACGGTGAAACCACCCTTAACCTTGCCGTTAATAATACCTTTAACTACTTCTTCCGCTGCGAAGGACTTTTCAAGCACTGTCCAGGCTTCTGCACGCTTGGCCTTTTCGCGGGATAGGCGGGTTTCGCCAAAACCATCTTCAACTGCTTCAAGGGCCACGTCTACAACGTCGCCTATGACTACTTCCATCTCGCCTTTTTCATTCAGGAACTGGGAGGCGGGGATAACGCCTTCGGACTTCAGTCCGGCGTTAACGGTGACCCAGTCGCTATCGATATCAACAACGGTTCCCTGGACGATGGAACCTGGCTGCATATCAATTTCTTTTAGGCTTTCTTCAAAAAGATCCGCAAAGCTCTCGCTCATTATGAGTCCTATATGTTCAACGCAAGTATCTCGTGCCGCCAGCAACACGGTCTGTTAATTAAGTCCGGAATCAGCCTGGGGCTGGCAGATTGTGCTGTTCCCGGATTTCCAATGGCAAAAAGGTGCCGTCAGGCCTGGCCTGCTGCTGCCATACACCTGCCTAACACCTCTTCTATGCTTAAACCTGTGGAATCAATGACTTGCGCATCATCCGCGGGCTTAAGCGGGGCAGCTGAACGATTCATGTCCCGTTCATCACGTACCCGAATCTCTTCTAAAACGTTCGCAATACTAACATCGACGCCAGCTTGCAGCAACTGGCTAAAACGGCGTTGTGCCCGCTCTTCAGCACTGGCCGTCAAAAAGATTTTTACCGGTGCGTCCGGGAACACCACTGTGCCCATATCGCGACCGTCGGCTACCAGGCCTGGCGCCTTACGAAAATCGCGCTGGCGCTGCAAAAGAGCATCTCGCACGGACTGCATCACCGCCACTTTAGACGCGTTATTGCCACATTGTTCGGTGCGAATCGCCGCGTTTACATCTTCTCCGGCCAGCAGTACTTTTGTGGGCTCACCAGGGGCTGTGGGTTCAAAGGTGACATCCAGGCCGGCAGCCACCACGACCAAAGCAGGCTCGTTGTCTAGCGCCACGCCCTGGCGCTCGGCCGCCAATGCGGTCAAACGGTAAAGAGCGCCGCTGTCCAACAGATGCCAGCCCAACTTGCGCGCCAGCATTTGGGTAATAGTCCCCTTACCCGAACCACCCGGGCCATCGACCGTAATAACCGCTGCTAGCTGCGCACCCATCAGACGTCTCCCTGGCTTTGGATATTCATACCCACCTGCTGCGCCAGTTCAACAAAGCCGGGGAACGACGTTGCAACGTTGGCACAGTCGTTGATGACAATCTCGCCTTGTGCTCGCAGTGAGGCCACAGCAAACGACATGGCAATGCGATGGTCGCCGTGGCTGTTAACAATCCCGCCGGTCATGGCCTGGCCTCCGTCGATGATGATGCCGTCGGGAATGACCGTGGTTTTAACGCCTACGGCCGCCAAACCGTCGGCCATTGCCTGAATACGGTCACTTTCTTTAACCCGCAGTTCTTCCGCGCCACGCAGTGTGGTTCGGCCTTCGGCGAAAGTAGCAGCGATAAACAAGACCGGAAACTCGTCGATGGCCAGCGGCACGTCCCTTTCAGGAATGTCGATGCCTTTAAGTGGGGCGTAACGCACGCGAATATCCGCTACCGGCTCGCCGCCAATCGCGCGCTCGTTACTAACGTCAATGCTTGCTCCCATTAGCCGCAGTATATTAATTACACCGACACGCGTGGGATTCATACCGACGTGGCGCAATGTCAGGTCAGAGCCTGGCGCAATGCTGCCGGCTACCAAAAAAAACGCCGCGGACGAAATGTCGGCCGGCACGTCAATGTTGCAAGCGAGCAGCTTGCCGCCGCCGCTGACGCTGGAGGTCGCGTCATTGCGATACACATGGTAACCAAAACCTTCCAGCATGCGCTCGGTATGGTCACGCGTGGGCGCAGGCTCAGTAACTGAGGTAATGCCTTCGGCATATAATCCGGCCAGTAACAGGCAAGATTTTACCTGAGCACTCGCCACCGGCATGTCGTAGTGAATTCCGGTCAGTGGCTGGCTGCCGCGAATTTTCAGCGGTGGCCGTCCACCTTCGGCCGTGTCAATCACCGCACCCATGGCGCGCAGCGGATCGGCCACCCGGCTCATCGGCCGCTTGGTAAGGCTGGCGTCACCCACCAGTTCAGAGTCAAACGTCTGAGCCGCCAGCAAACCAGAAAACAGCCGCATTCCTGTGCCGGAGTTGCCCAAATAAATGGGCCCGCGCGGCGCCTGCAAACCGTTCATGCCAACACCGTGAATGCGCACGAAGCCATTGTTAGGGCCTTCAATGGTCACACCCATATCGCGAAAAGCCTGCACCGTGGCCAGGCTGTCTTCGCCTTCCAGAAAGCCGCTCACTTCGGTAATGCCCTCGGCCAAAGCGCCCAACATAATAGAGCGGTGCGACATGGATTTGTCGCCCGGCACCCGAATATCTCCCACAATTGGGCCAGCGGGCTGGGCCCGGAAGGTCACCTGATGTTCTGTATTGTTAGTCACGTAGGCCTGTCCTGAGAGCATTTTTGAAAAGTGTTCGCGAGCAGCTCTGGCACGAGTAAAAACCCGTAACAAAGTGTCCCCATCCTGGCCGGCAATGGCCGAACGCAGTTGGTCGAGATCTTGGGTAAACCGGTCAATCGTATGCAGCACAGCGTCGCGGTTTGACAGAAAGATATCACGCCACATAACCGGATCGCTGGCAGCAATGCGAGTAAAATCACGGAATCCGCCGGCCGCGTAACGGAATATATCCATATTCTGGTCGTCGCCGGCGAGAGTATCTACCAGGGAAAACGCAATAAGATGAGGCAAATGGCTAGTGGCGGCCAGCACCTCGTCATGATGCTCTGCAGCCATAGTCAGCACGTTAGCATCGCAGGCACGCCACATAGCGGTTACTTTGCCCAAGGCCTGCGGGCAAGCATCATCCGCAGGCGTCAAAATGACTTTGTGTTTGGCGAACAGTTGCGAATTCGCCGCCCGAATGCCGCTTTTCTCCGAGCCGGCAATGGGGTGGCCAGGTATCACCGTTGCTGGTAAATGCCCCAAAACCGCGCGCACATCGTTTACAAATCCACTTTTCGTACTACCCACATCAGTAATAATGGCATCGCCGTTCAGCGCCGGTTGTATTTCCCGCAACACCGACTGGGTGGCTTTTACTGGCACTGCCAACACCACCAGATCAGCTCCGCTGACCGCCTGCGCAGCAGACTCTGCAGCGCTGTCGATCACGCCCAACTCAACGCCCAGGGCCAGCTCGTCGGCGCGGGTGTCAAAACCCACCACTTCTTCCGCCAGCTTGTTTTCGCGCAGAGCCGCAGCCAACGAACCACCGATCAGCCCCAGACCAATTATCGCAACGCGCTGAAACAGAGGCTGAGCTACGGGCATGTTAAGCGCCCTGCCCGGACGCAACCAGCGTCTGGGAAAGGGCCTCTATAAAGCGCGCGTTTTCTTTCGCCAGACCCACCGACACCCGCAGGTGTCGCGGCATGCCGTAACCGGCGACGGGGCGCACAATCACACCGTGTGCCAAAAGCGCCTGATAAACATCCATGGCATGTTCACCCACATCTACCGCAATAAAGTTGGCCGTAGACGGAATATACGACAATCCCATGGCCTCAAACGCAGCACCAAGCTGAGCCAGGCCATCACTGTTCACCCTGCGCGCTTCATTCAGATAAGCTTCGTCGCCCAACACCGCAGTAGCCGCGGCTAAAGAAACGCTGCCCACGTTAAACGGCTGGCGCACCCGGTTAAGAATGTTGGCAATGGCCGCAGAGCTGATACTGTAACCAATGCGCAGCGCCGCCAGGCCCCAGGCTTTGGAAAAAGTGCGGCACACAATCAGATTGGGATAATCGGGCAACAGCACCAGGCCGTCGGCGTCGTCCTCGCCTTGCATGTATTCGCAGTAAGCTTCGTCTAACACCACCAGCACCCGCGCGGGCACTTTGTCCATAAACGCCTTCAAGGCTTTAGCGCCGTGCACCGTGCCTGTGGGGTTGTTGGGGTTGGCCACAAAAATAAGTTTTGTGCGATCGGTAATCGCCTCAGCCATCGCATTCAGATCATGTCCCCAGTGTTGCGCTGGAACACACACGCCCCGCGCGCCAATCGCTTGGGTAACAATCGGGTAAACGGCAAAGGCATACTGGGAATAGATCACTTCGTCATCAGCACTGGCAAAGCAACGGGCGATCACTTCCAGCAAGTCATTAGAACCGTTGCCCAGAGTCAGTTGTGACGTTTCTACAGTAAAACGCTTAGCCAAGGCCTGCTTCAAATTAAAGCCGTTACCGTCTGGATACAAGCACAACTCGCCCATCGCTTTTTGCGCAGCTTGCACGGCTTTCGGACTGGGGCCCAGTGGATTTTCGTTGCTGGCCAGCTTTATGATGTCGGCCGGATTCAGGCCCAGCTCGCGCGCCAACTCTGCAATTGGTTTACCCGGTTGATACGGCGATAACGCCTGAACACCGGATACTGCAAGACTCTGGTAATCAATCGCCATGATTTGTCCTTAAAGCGGGTTAAAGCACACCAATAGGGTAAGACCCCAAACGCTTGAGTTCTACCGCTTCTACATCCACTTCGGCCAACACTTTACGAGCGGGCTCGTCGTCCATATGGCCTTCAAAATCGATGTAGAACACATAGGCCCAGGTGCCCGTTTGCGAAGGCCGGGTTTCAATGCGAGTCAGGCTGATGCCGTGGCTGTGGAACGGTTCTAACAACTGATACAAAGCGCCCGGCTTATTGCGCATAGACACCAGCACTGACGACTTATCGTGACCGCTGGGGGTAACCGCTTCGCGGCCAATAATCAGAAAACGGGTGGTGTTGTCGGGCCGATCTTCAATGCTGTTTGCCAGCTTGACCAAACCGTAGAGCTCTGCCGCCATATCGCCGGCAATGGCTGCGGCGCCTGGCTCTGCCGCCGCACGGCGCGCCGCCTCAGCGTTGCTGGAAACGCTGATGCGTTCGATGCCGTAGCGGTGGGTATCCAGCCACTGGCGGCACTGGGCGAACGACTGCTGGTGCGAGTAAATTCGGGTGATTTCCTGGCCGTCGTGCTGCGGCGCCACCATCAGGTGGTGGTGAATGCGAAGTTGCACTTCGCCGCAGATTTTCAACGGCGACGACATGAACATATCCAGAGTGTGGTTGATCATGCCTTCGGTAGAATTCTCAACGGGCACTACGCCGTAGTGCGCAGCTCCAGATTCCACTTCGCGGAACACCGCATCAATGGCAGGCATGGGCACGCTCACCACCGAGTGGCCAAAGTGCTTGAGCGCAGCGGCCTGGGTAAAGGTGCCCAACGGCCCCAAAAAGGCAATGTGCATGGGTTTTTCAAGGGCCAGGCACACCGACATAATTTCGCGGAACAAGCGCGCCATTTCCTCGCCGGGCAACGGCCCCGGGTTTTGTTCCATAATACGGCGCAGTACCTGGGCTTCGCGTTCGGGGCGGTAGAAAACCACATCTTGCCCCGGATTGGCGGCCATTTTTACATGGGCAACTTCTTGGGCGCAGCGGGCGCGGGCACTGATCAGCTTCATAATCTGCTGATCAATACTGTCTATTTCGTCGCGCAGTTCCGCCAATCGAGCTTGCTCATCGCTCATGGTTAACCGCGCTCCTTGGCAAATTCCGCCATATAGAAGATCAGTGCGTCTACGCCGGCTTCCGGCATAGCGTTGTAGATGCTGGCTCGCATGCCGCCTACTGACCGGTGACCTTTCAGGTTCAGCAACTGGCGCTCATCAGCACCTTTTAAAAAAGCGCTGTTTAGAGCCTCGTCAGCAAGAATGAAGGGCACGTTCATCCGGGAGCGGAAGCGCGGGTCAATGGGGTTGGAGTACAACGGGTTGGTATCAATAAAATGGTACAGCTTTTTCGCTTTGCGGGCGTTGAGCTCGCCTATGGCGCTTACGCCGCCCTGATCTTTCAGCCACTTGAAAACCAGACCCGTAAGGTACCAAGAGTAAGTCGCCGGCGTGTTGAACATCGAGGCGTTATCGGCCATCACCTGATAGTTCATCATGGTCGGGATCTTCACGTGGGCTTTACCCAGCAAATCTTTGCGAACGATGACAACCACGAGGCCAGAAGGACCGATATTTTTCTGCGCGCCGGCGTAAATCAGACCGAATTTCGAGACGTCTACGGGGCACGACAGCATGCTGGATGACATGTCCGCAACCAAAGGCACCTTGCCGCTGTCGGGAACAAAATCAAACTCCAGACCACCGATGGTTTCATTGGGCGTGTAATGCAAATAAGCCGCATCAGCACGGGTTTTCCAGCCGGTCTGATCGGGCACGGTGGTAAAACCGCACCCGGCAGAGCTGGCCACCACATTCACGTCGCCGTAACGACGGGCTTCAGCGATGGCTTTTTCGGACCAGATACCGGTGTTCACGTAATCAGCGGAGGCTGAGTTACCCAGCAGATTCAGGGGCACAGTAGCAAACTGGCTAGAGGCGCCGCCCTGCATGAAAAGAACGGCGTAATCGTCTGATATTCCAGCCAAATCACGCACATCCTGCTCGGCAGTTTCGGCGATTTCAACAAACTCGTCGCTGCGATGGCTCATTTCCATCACCGACATGCCGGTACCGCGCCAGTCGAGCATTTCGTCCCGTGCCTGTAGCAGCACTTGTTCCGGCAAAGTTGCCGGGCCTGCACAAAAATTATACGCCCTGCTCATGTTGCTGTGGTCTCTCGCGTCTTGCTGATTCAGTGTGCCGGCTGCGGCGACTTATTCGTCGCCGGCATCCGCGTCGCCATTATCGTCTGCATCGGTACTGTTACCGTCAAGCGTTTCACCGCCTGCTTGCAGATTACTTTGCTCACTTGATGCATCTTCACCCGTGACACTTTCAACCTCGGTGTCTTCCCCGATGATCTCTTCAGCGTCGGTTTCTGCAATGCGCTCTACACCCACCAGGCGTTCGTCTTCCTGGCTGAGTTTGATCAGGCGCACACCCTGGGTGTTGCGACTGAGCACAGACACTTCATCTGTACGGGTACGAACCAGCGTGCCCTTGTCCGAGATCAGCATCATTTCGTCGCCGTCGAACAGTTGCAATGCAGTCACCAGGTTGCCGTTACGATCAGAACACTGCATGGCGATAACGCCTTGGCTGCCGCGACCGTACGTGGGGAATTCATCCAGGTTGGTGCGTTTGCCGTAGCCGTGTTCGCTCGCCATTAGTAGTACGGCGTTATCCTGTGGAATGATCAATGACACCACGTGATGGCCTTCGGCCATACGGATACCGCGTACACCCCGTGCTGTGCGACTCATCGGGCGCACCGCTTCTTCTTTAAAGCGCACCGCTTTACCGGCGGTGGAGAACAACATGATTTCGGCGCTGCCGTCGGTGATCGCCGCGCCAATCAGGGTGTCACCTTCGTCCAGCGACAGCGCAATCAGGCCACTGCTGCGTGGGCGGGAGAAGTTCGGCAGCGGGGTCTTTTTGACCACGCCGGCTGATGTTGCCATCAATACAAACTGATCTTCCGGGTAGTCTCTAACCGGCAGGAATGTGGTGATACGTTCACCCTCGTCCAGCGGCAGAATGTTCACCATCGGGCGGCCGCGTGAAGCACGGCTGGCGCGCGGAATTTCAAACACCCTCAACCAGTAGACCTTGCCACGGTTAGAGAAACACAAAATAGTGTCGTGAGAGTTAGCCACCAGCAGTTTTTCTACGAAATCTTCGTCTTTCATAGAGGTCGCCGCTTTACCACGACCGCCACGGCGCTGGGCCTGATAATCTTCCACCGCTTGAGTCTTGGCATAGCCACTGTGGGAAATGGTGACGACCAGTTCTTCTTCATCAATCAGATCGGCCACGGTCAAATCGCGGCGAGAGCTGGTGATTTCAGTGCGACGCTCGTCACCAAACTCTTCCACAATAGCTTGCAATTCATCGCGAATGACCTGCATCAGGCGCTCCGGATTACCCAGAATGTCCAACAAGTCGGCAATACGCTCCAGAATTTCGCGGTATTCGTTTTGCAGCTTTTCGGTTTCGAGACCCGTCAAGCGGTGCAAACGCAGGTCCAGAATCGCCTGGGCCTGTTCCGGAGACAGATGATATTTGCCATTGCGTAAGCCGTAAATTTCCGGCAAATCGTCCGGACGGCAGGCATCTTCACCAGCATGCTCCAGCATGGCCATCACGTCTTCGGATCCCCAGCCTTGGGCAATCAGCTTTTCCTTGGCTTCGGCGGCCGAAGGTGAGGCTTTAATCAGTGCGATGATCTCGTCAATGTTGGCCAGCGCAACCGCCAGACCTTCAAGAATATGACCACGTTCGCGGGCTTTACGTAGCTCAAAAATCGTCCGACGAGTAACCACTTCGCGACGGTGACGTATGAAGGCGTCCAGCATTTCCTTCAGATTGAGGATGCGCGGTTCGCCGTCAATCAGCGCCACCATGTTGATACCGAAAACGGTTTCAAGCTGGGTCTGTTTAAACAGGTTGTTAATGATTACGTCCGGGTTTTCACCGCGGCGCAATTCGATAACAACGCGAATGCCTTCCTTATTGGACTCGTCACGCAGCTCGGTGATGCCTTCCAGGCGCTTCTCTTTCACCAGCTCGGCGATTTTCTCGATCAACCGCGATTTGTTCAGCTGATACGGCAGCTCGGTGATGATCACCGCGTCGCGCTTGGTCTTGGCGTCGTGCTCTACTTCGTGACGGGCGCGAATGTACACGCGGCCACGGCCGGTGCGATACGCCTCAACAATGCCCGCACGACCGTTGATAATGCCCTCGGTGGGGAAATCCGGACCGGGGATGAACTCCATCAATTGATCAATGCTTAAGTCTGGGTCATCAATTAGTGCCAAACAGCCTTTCACCACCTCAGTGAGGTTGTGGGGCGGAATATTAGTGGCCATACCCACGGCGATACCAGACGAACCGTTGACCAGCAAGTTAGGCACGCGGGTAGGCATAACCACCGGAATCTGCTCTGTGCCATCGTAGTTGGGCACGAAATCGACCGTTTCTTTGTCCAGATCGGCCAGCAGAGAATGGGCGATCTTCTTCATGCGGATTTCGGTGTAACGCATGGCCGCGGCGTTGTCGCCGTCGATGGAGCCAAAGTTACCTTGGCCGTCTACCAGCGGATAACGCAGCGAAAACGGCTGGGCCATACGTACGATGGTGTCGTAAACCGCAGAGTCACCGTGCGGGTGGTATTTACCAATAACGTCACCCACCACGCGGGCGGACTTTTTATAGGCTTTGTTCCAGTCGTTGTTCAACACCGACATGGCGAACAGTACGCGACGATGTACCGGCTTAAGGCCGTCGCGCACATCCGGAAGTGCCCGGCCCACAATCACGCTCATAGCGTAATCCAGGTAGGACTGCTTCAACTCGTCTTCAATATTTACCGGCAGGATCTCTTTGGCTAACTCACCCATCGAGAAAGGTTCCTTTGCGTTAACTGAAAATCGTATCAGGGCCCGATTCTGACCCCGTTAATGAGTTCTGTGACAAGCCGAGCAGTATACCACACAGGCACCCTCCACGGGGCCTTGAGGGCTACTGTTAATCAAACACCACGGTCTTGTTTTCGTGAGTGATCACGCGGTCTTCGATATGCGACCGCAGACCGCGTGCCAACACACTTTTTTCCACATCTTTACCCAGGCGCACCATGTCGTCAGTGGTATCGCGGTGGGTGATGCGAATCACCGACTGTTCGATGATCGGGCCTTCGTCGAGGTCCTGAGTCACATAGTGACAAGTAGCCCCGATAAGCTTCACACCACGGCTGTAGGCCTGGTGATAAGGGCGGGCGCCGGCGAACGAAGGCAAAAAGCTGTGGTGAATATTGATCACCTTGCCCGCGTATTTGGCGCACAGTTCCGGCGGCAGAACCTGCATGTAGCGCGCCAGCACCACCACATCGACCTGGTACTGCTCGAACAGGTCTTCAATGTGGGCAAAGGCTTCTTCGCGATTGTCTTTACTGACCGGCACGTGGTGGTAAGGGATGTCGTGCCATTCCACCATGCGGCGCAGATCGTCGTGGTTGGACACTACCGCGACAATTTCGACGTTCAGTTCTTTGCTCTGCCAGCGGTGCAGCAGATCAGCCACGCAGTGGGATTCTTTGCTGCACATCAACACCACTTTTTTCGGCTGCGCCGAATCGGTGATACGCCAGTTCATGTTGAACTCGCGGGCGATGGGTGCAAACGCTGCGCGAAACTGTTCCAGGCCAAAGGGAATCGAGTTGGCCTTGATTTCGTGACGCATAAAAAACCAACCACTGTGGGTATCGGAATGGTGGCTTGCTTCGGTTATCCAGCCGTTGTAGGTGGACAAAAAATTACTCACCTTAGCGACAATTCCAACCCCGTCCGGGCAGGAAATCACAAGACGGTAGGTATGCTCCATGAAAGCCTTTCCTTAACTCAAACGCGGGAAAGCGGATACGTCGGGGGAAAGCCACAACCTGAAATCAAGCTGACGGCGTTACGCACCAATGAAAATAACGCGTTATGATAGCGTATCTGAACGCTGGAAACGAGGAGCTAACGCATGCACAGCCATCTACAGGCACCCGATTCAAAAACAGGCTCAAACTCCCGCTCAGGGCGATTAAAAGCCACCGTGCTGGGTGCTTTTGCTGTTAGCACCAAGTTGGTGGCTGTTAGTGCCCGTTTAATAGTGATCAGCACCAGTCTGGCTGTCAGTTACGGCGCCCACGCCGATGCCATTCTAGAGGGCGAACGCTTTAATCCGGTCACTGCTACGCAGGGCATGGTGTCTACCAGCCACGCCCTGGCCACCGAAGTCGCGCTGCAAATATTAAAAGACGGCGGTAATGCCGTGGATGCCGCGGTTACAGCTGGCTTCGCCCTGGCCGTTACCCAACCCCGCTCAGGCAATATTGGCGGCGGCGGTTTTATGTTGATAGCGCCGGGTGATGGCGCCGCGCCGGAAGCCATTGACTACCGCGAAACCGCGCCGGCAGCAGCCACCGAAGATCTGTTCCTGGACGACGATGGCAACGTGGTACAAAACCGCAGTCGCTTTACCCACAAAGCCGCAGGCGTGCCCGGCACGGTGGCCGGGCTGGCTCTAGCTCTGGAACGCCATGGCAGCATCAGCCTAAAGCAGGCTTTGGCGCCGGCAATCAAGCTGGCCAGTGACGGCTTTATAGTGCCGCGGCGCTTCAACGAAGGGCTGGAGCAGGCCCGCGAGCGCATGACCCTGTGGCCGGCCACCCTGAAAACCTTTTATAAAGAAGACGGCTCAGCCTGGCAGCCCGGCGAGCGCTTTCGCCAACCGGAACTAGCAGCAACTTTGCAACGCATCGCAGACCAAGGCACCGATGGCTTTTACAGAGGCGAAACTGCACGCCTGATTGCTGAAGAAATGGCCCGGCACGACGGCCTGATTACCGAGACTGATCTGGCCGGCTACAAGCCTGTCGTTCGCACACCGGTACACGGCACTTATCGCGGATACGACATTTATTCTATGTCGCCGCCCTCATCCGGCGGCGTTCACATCGTGCAGATTCTGAACATTATGGAAGGGTTCCCCATCGCGAAATTCGGCCACAACTCCGCCAGCGCCATTCACTTCATGGCCGAAGCCATGAAACTGGCCTACGCCGACCGCACACAATATCTGGGCGACACCGACTTTGTGGATGTGCCTGTGGCGGGATTAATCAGCAAGGGCTATGCAGAAGAATTACGCGGCACGATTAGAGCGGAAAAAGCCCGCCCGGCCAGCGAGATAAAACCGGGGCAGCCTGCGGCTTATGAAAGCCCTGAAACAACGCATTTTTCAGTGGTAGACCGTTGGGGTAATGCGGTATCAAATACTTACACCATCAACTTCAGTTACGGTTCAGGCATTACCGTGGCCGGCGCCGGTTTTTTATTGAATAACGAAATGGACGATTTCAGCGCCAAGCCAGGCGTACCCAACGCTTACGGTTTAATCGGCGGCGCAGCCAATAAGATCGAACCCGGCAAACGCATGCTCAGTTCCATGTCGCCTACCGTGGTTCGCAAAGACGGTCGCAACTTTCTGGTAACCGGCAGCCCTGGCGGCTCGCGCATCATAACCACGACTCTGCAGGTAATCATGAATGTGATTGACCACGGCATGAACATACAAAGCGCGGTCAGTGTGCCGCGTATTCATCACCAATGGCTGCCAGACCAGATTCGTATAGAGCAAGGCATTAGTGCAGACACAGTGAAGCTGCTTGAGAGCAAAGGTCACACGGTGGTCACTGACTCGGCGATGGGCGCTATTCAGAGCATTATGATTGGCGAAGATGGCACGCTTTACGGTGGCGCAGACCCTAGGCGCAGTACGTCATCGGCAATGGGTTTTTAAGGCGTCCGTAGCTCTCAGGTTTTGGTCAGGCTCGAAACAGTGCGCGCCGTGCGTTCAAATGTGAGCGCAATGCGCTCAAACATACCCTCAATAATAACCGTTTGTTGATCTGGCAAGTCCACTGAATGTACAGCCTGCAACAAACGGTCACTGGCTTCGCGAAACCCGGGGTTGAACTCGCCACGGGAACTCATTAGATAGGTATCTGCCAGCACCTGCTGCCAGTTAAACAACTCGGCATCTACCAGCGGCCCACGCCGCTTATGAACGAGTTTACGCAGGCGTATAGACGTGTGCCCCAGGTTAAGGCCGGTAAAACCCAGGTCCGTCATAAATCGTTCGCTGCGTTTATTTTCCTGATCGTAATTGGCCAGCCTCAGCAGGCGCTCACCCATGCGGCCGTTGTACCAGCGTTCCGGCGTGGGATGGTTGCTTATATCCACCAGATCTCGCGCTGTTGCGTGCAATAGCCGCCGCTTCATCAAATGGCTATCAGGCGGCGCAATCAGTTGAAATATCCAATAAAGCGCACCAATACCGACCAGCAGGCCGAGCGCGTTGTTGGCGGCGTCTGCGGCGTTAAATGTCATATCGTTACCAGGCTGGATAATCAGCGCGAAGGGAATGCAAAAACCCAGGCCGTAAGGCAAGGTTTCGCGGCTGGCCAACGCCACCAGGCCAATGTAATAAGGCCCGGCCAATACCAGTATCAGAACTTCAAAATCCCCACTGCTTTGTGACAGCAGTGCCAGCCCGAACACCAACGCCGCCGGTACCGCGACCACCACGCCCAATAGCAGGCGGCGAAGAAATACCTTCAGAAAGGCTAGAGAAAAACGTGCAAAAGTGACCGAAAAAACCACCGGCATAATCATCATCAAAATAGCCGAGGGGCTGGCAGTGGTCACCCAGACGGTGGCACCAAACAGAAACACCATGCCGGTACGGAAACCGTTGATGGCGCCAAACAGAGGGTCCCGATGAGTGGACAGCTTGGGGGCTTTCAGCAGCGTACTGTCGGGATTCTCCAGAGCTTTGTAGGCCCGCAACACCACTGCCAGGTCTGATGCCAGCTCTAAGGCCGTGCCTGCCAAGCGGGTAACAATCGCAGACTCATCTACAAACGCAGAACGCTGCTCCAGCAGCTGTCGTCGCAATGCCTGCGCCAGGCGGTAGGCTTCTTCGTAGTTGTCGGTCGCGACGACCAGGCGAAAATGGGTGCGCATGGTATCCAGCATTTGGCGAAACGCTGGCGACAGCAGGTCGTCGTGATTACGATGGAAACGGCCAAGAATTTGGGTCAGCGCCAACAGCGACAGCACCTTGTTGCTGAGCAGATTGGCAGCCCGGCTGCGCCCAGGACCCTCCGGGCTTTCATACACCACGGCGCTGGAGTCGTCTGCCAGCGCAACCAAGGTTTCCAGAATCTGCTCAGCGCTTTGGTGGCGCTGATCGTGGGAGCTTTGCGGGTCCAGCTCGAAGGTCAAATTTTCCAAAGTTCTATTAATAACCTTGCGGGCGTCGTCGCGCATCTGGTCTTTCACCATCATTGGCCACAGCAGCTTGCTAACTAACATGGCGCACACCGCGCCCACGGTGATTTCACTGATACGAGCCTGGGCAATATCAAACACGGCTTTGCTACTGGCGGCTTCGGCATTGGCCATCACCAGAATCACCACCAGAGCAGCGGTCATGCCGGCCATGGCAAAGGCATAAATAAAGTTTTTGCTGTGCACCATGGCCGCAGCCGCAGAGTTCAAGCTCACCCATAAAACCAGGCTGGCCAGTGCCAGCAGCGGATAAGGTATCAGCAGCGCCAGTATCAGGATGCCGACGGCACCCCCCAGCAGTGATCCCAGAATCAGGCACAGGGCTTTTTCAATTACCATACCGCTTTCCGGGCGGATCTGTAGAAAAATAGCGGCGACCAAGGCCCAGTAAGGCCGCTCCAACCCTAAATACATAGAGGTGAACAGCGCCATGGCCATGGCGATGAGGCCCTTGATGGCGAAAATCACCGCGTGCCTGTCGGGCATCAGCAACTGTGCAAGCCAAGGGTGTAGCTGCATATTACTGATCGGTTTCGAGATAAATTGAAACCGTCATGCCGGCGCTAAGATTGAGATCTGGCGGCAAGGAGTCCAGAGCGATATCCACCGGTATGCGCTGGGCCAAGCGTACCCAGTTCACCGCCTGCTGCACCTGTGGCAACAACTGGCTGTTACTGCTAACGCTGGTGTCGGCAATGCCTTGGGCAATACTGGTGACCTTGCCTTGCATTTCACCGCCACTCATCAGTGTTACCCGGGCATTTTGGCCAACGTGAATTTTCTGCAGCTTGGTTTCTTCAAAGTAACCGGTCACGTAAAACGAGCTTTTCTGCACCAGAGACACCACCGACTGGCCCTGGTTCACGTAGTTGCCTTCGTTCAGGATGAGATTGCTGACGGTGCCGGTTTCAGGCGCCGTTACCCGAGTGCGTTGAAGGTCAATACGAGCCGTTGCCAGCTGAGCCTGAGCCAACTCGTAACTGGCTTTGGCAGACTCGGTTTGAATGCGGTAGGTTTCCAGATTCTCGCCACTAATAGTCTGGCGGCCATTCAAGCCTTCGTGGCGCTGATACTGATGCTGGGCCAACTCCCAAGCACTGAGTTTTTGCGCCAGGTAAGCGCCAGCTTCGGCAATTTTTGCCTGATAGCGGGATTCATCAATCACAAACAGCAAGTCACCTTTGTTAACCGGTTGGTTGTTGCTTACTTCAAGGCGAGTTACCCAGCCGGATACGTCGGGCGCTACGGTAATGACATCTGCGCGAATACGGCCATCGCGGGTCCAGGGCGAATGCAAATAGTGATTCCATATCCAGTTGCCGGCCAATATGGCCGCAACAACCACCAGCAAAGTAACCCCAACACGCAATAATTTTCCCATGAGCCGGCTTCAGTCTCCCATCCAGTAAATAGTCAGCGCCAGATAACACACAAAAATGCCCACATCGAACCAGGCATCTTTCCAGATATAGCGCCGCCAGTGCAGCCGATGCAGCACCCAGCGAGTGACCATGGTCATCAAAAATGCCAATGGCCCCAGCACAACCAAAGGGCTGAACAGCATTCCGCCCAAACTCAGCTCATGAAACATGCGTGTTTATATCACCCGGTTATTGCGCAGTCTGTGTGTATTGCCAGCAAAGAATGTATTGGACAACTATCGGGTACAAAAACCAATAGCCATTTGCCAGTACATTCGCAGCTAATTCGACTCGGCGCTTATATACGGGTATTGCCAGTGACAAATCACCGGCCGCCAAGCTTGCGTCGATTAAGCCCCAGCCAACCTAGTAGCAGGAATTTGGCGACGATTCAGGATTGATGTCACCAGCCACTTCTTCCGGGTCTATACCGTGATGAGCCAGCACTTCACGCACAAAATTGACCTGCGCCAGCACCCGCTCGGCATCGTCACCGTAATCGTAGCGGTTTACTTCTACCGGCTGTGGCATAAAGGTAAAAGCGGTTTTCAGTGCGGTCAATGTATCGTCGTCTATCATCAGCAGGTACCGGTTAACGTGAATGACTTTCGAAACCGACTATCGGCGAGGACGCACCCAACGTCAATCATTGCCGGCCTCCGTTTAGCATGACTGACCGCACACCTTAGAGCTTAATAAGTGTCGTTCTCGCTGTACACGGCCACCGACAAGTCACCGTTGTTTGCCTCTGTCACCACAAAGGTGATCGGCTTACAGCACACCTGACAATCTTCGATGTATGACTGCTGCGCGTCTTCGGGGTTAATCAACACCTCAACAGATTCACCACAGTAGGGGCATTCAATTATGGTTTCGGTCAATTCGTTCATAAAGCCTCTTTATTCAGCATGCGCCCTGGGGCACGTAGATATAGCCCTGTTCCGTGCAGCCGAATACCCGTTCACTGTTCCCAGCCTGGTACAAAGCCGCAATATACAGGCAAACAATCGCATCCAATACGTCTTCGTTGTGCTTCAGACCTGCACCACGCAAAGACTGAATACGCTGCGGATCCAAATAGGGTAAAAATAATGGGCCTATGATCAACGTCATTCTTTCGGACTGCGCCAGGCTAAGCAGTAAACGTGCAAGCCGGGCCTGGCCCTGGCGCTTATCCGCTACCTGGCCTTTTTTATAAAACAGCCGCTCAGGAAGCTGAAATATTTCGATCAATGCAGGGTGGGGATAACACTCCAGCTGCCACTTTTGACCGGGTGCAGCTACATGGCCGAAGCCGGCTGCGTGCAAATGGTCTCCTAGCAACACGCCGTTGGAAGCGGGAAACAGCGTCAGATTACACGCGTGGCAGGATGCCTTTCGCGCACCATAAGCCACCGCGACACCGCGCTCACAGGGCCGCTGTCCGCTCTGGTTACGAATGATGAGTGGGCCGTCTATCGCCACGCCGTGAAGACTGTCGATAGAGTCCAGGGCACTGGCAACGGCATCAAAACCGTGAAGGTTTTCAAACACGCCAGTCACGGCTATAGCGCCATCGGCAACGTTCCCTACCGCAATAGCCGTAGGGTTGCGATTGCCCTGCCAGGCAAGGTCGACACCTGCAATCACTGCCATAAAATTTCCTTTCCAGTTTGCGTTTTACGCTAAGACTACCACTGTAAACGAAGACCCCGTCATTCGAATTCTTAATCCTGACGGTTGAAATCCGGACCTGTTCGGAATACTGTATATTTAAACAGTACTTTGAGATTTAGCCATGAATGAACTTCTATCCGCTCTGAAGCAAAGCGCACGTATCTGGCAGGGCCATCAGCCTGCGCACACTCGTCAACCGGCAGAATCTACTGGTTACCAAGCACTGGATAACCAGCTAGGTGGGCTGGGCTGGCCGCGGGGGGCACTCAGTGAATGCTTGCTGGACACACCCGGTATTGGCGAGCTGCATTTACTGCTGCCACTGATGCAGCGCCTGACACACAGCGGAAAAACCGTATTCTGGCTGAACCCGCCGCACATTCCCTATGCCCCGGCGCTGGTGCGTGAAGGTGTTAACCTTGACCAAGTGGTGATCATTCACACAAAAAACAGCGGCGATTTTTTATGGACCTTGGAAAACTGCCTGCGTTCACCGGTCACAGGGCTGGTTATGGCCTGGCCCGGCAAGCTGGCGTTACGCGACGTGCGGCGCTTGCAACTGGCCGCTGAAGCCGGCAGCAACGTGTGCGTATTGTTTCGTGAACGCTGCCATGCCGCGCAAAATTCGCCTGCGGCTCTGCGCCTTAAGTTGCAGCCAGACGCTAATCAATGCCTGCACGTGCAAATACTCAAACGTCGCGGCAGCTGGCCGGGCCAGCACTGTGAACTGCCGTTGCCACAGCGAGCTGGCCTGGCTACAGCCGAAACCAGCCGCGTGGTTAAGGGCCCCTGGCCCAAGTCGGCCCGGTAACCCTTTATGCTGTGGTTACACCTGCATTTTCCTCAATTATTGCTGGACCATATACGCCGGTCCCGAAAACAGGACGCTGCGTTGGTGATTGTTGACGCCTCTGGTCAAAAGGTGCTCCAGGCCTGTACACAGGCCAGCAGCCAAGGCGTGCAGCCGGGTATGCGGCTGAAAACCGCCCTTAGTCTGGTGGCAGGTCTGACGATGGTTCGTACCGATCCGCAGCAAGAAGCCCGGGTGCTGCAAGATCAGGCTCGCTGGCTATACCGCTGTGCCGCACACGTTACCCTGGTGCCGCCAGATGGCCTGCTGGCTGAAATCGGCAGCCTGCAAAAACTGTACGGCGGTTTACCGGCGGTGTGGGAAACCGTGGAGCAAGGCCTGAATGAACGCCACCTAACGGCCTGGCTGGGCATTGGCCTCACCCCACTGGCGGCACGCCTGATTGCCCGCACCGGCAAAGGTGAATGCAGCGCCGACCGGGGCCACATGCTTCGCCTGCTGGAACAGTTACCGCTGGCAGAGGCAGAATTTGATACTCAGGCCTGCTCCCGCTTGCAGCGATTGGGCCTGAACACACTGGGCAACCTATTCGCCCTGCCCGCAGCCGAATTGGCGCGGCGGTTGGGCCCAAAAATTCTGGCTCATAGCCAAAAAATACAAGGTACAAGGCCAGACCCACAAATGCCTTGGCAGCCTCCGCACCGATTTCGCCAGCAAGCGGATTTTGTCGAAGACATCGAACATTCCCAAGGGCTGCTATTTCCACTGCAACGCATATTGAGCGAGCTGGAAGAAGACCTGTGCTGGCGCCAGCAAGAAACCGACAGTCTGAATGTGTTGTTGTGCTATCGCTACACAGAACCCACCCACCTGCACATACGCACATCAAGCCCGGAGCATCGGGCGGAGGCTTTTCTGGATTTGATTCGCCTACGCTTTGAACAACAGCCTTTGCAAGCTCCGGTGGTGTCACTGGTATTGCTGGTAAAACGCTTTATTGGGCGTGAAGCCGCCAGCGGACAGGATTTGTTGGGCGAAACCCAAGATATGAACGAAGCCTGGCACACGCTGATCAGCCGCCTGCAGGCCCGGCTGGGCGACGGCGCGTTGCAACAGCTGGCGCCACACGCTGATCACCGCCCTGAACAGGCCTGGGCCAGTGCCGATGTACAACGCAAACAGCGCAAAGCCAGCACCGCAGAGAACCCGTTACCTTGCCGCCCGCTGTGGCTAATGCATAAACCTCAGCCGTTACACACTAAGCCGCAGGCCTGGTTTTCCGGCCCGGAACGCATCAGTGGCGGCTGGTGGGATGGCCAAAGGATACAGCGGGATTATTACATCGCCCAATTACCCAGCGGCCAGTTGGCTTGGGTATTTCGGGATGCTAGTCAAGCCTGGCACATACACGGGTGGTTTGGCTGATGCAGTCTGAAAGCTGTAAAAGTGATGAAAATCACGAGAACCCTGAAAGCTACGCCGAGCTGCACTGCTTCAGCAACTTCAGTTTTCTGACCGGCGCCTCGCATCCCCATGAACTGGCAGAACAAGCCGCAGGTCTGGGTTATAGCGCCCTCGCCATTACCGATGCCTGCTCGGTGGCTGGCATTCCCCGCGCCTGGGCGGCGCTTAAAAACAGCCCTGTGAAACTCATTACCGGCAGCTGGTTTGAATTGAGCGACGCACCACCCGGGGCCTGCACCCCGCACTTTATACTTCTGGCCCGAACCCGCAAAGGCTATGGTCAACTGTGCCAGCTGATCACCAGCGCCCGACGGCGAGCAGAAAAGGGCCAGTACCAGCTGTATTACCGAGACCTGGAAGTACATTCTCTGGACGATTGCCTGTGCTTATGGTTACCGCCAACATTGGCCAGCGCCAACAGCCAGCAAGCGCTAGCGGCGGGTGAATGGCTGCTACGATTGTTTGACCGACGGCTGTGGCTAGCGGCCTCTCGCACTCTGGAATCCGGTGAAGAACAACAGCTGGCCCGCATTCGCTGGCTGGCCACAGAGCTACACTGCCCCATTACGGCCAGTGGTGACGTGCATATGCATTGCCGCAAGCGGCAGCCTCTGCAGGATGTACTCACCGCCCTGCGCAACCACACCAATCTGGAGAACGCCGGCCATTGTCTGTTTCAAAACGGTGAGCGTTACCTGCGCCCCATTGCGGTGTTACAGCGCCTGTTCCCCGCCGCCTGGCTGCGGCAGACGCAAGTAATCGCCCAGCAATGTACGTTTGAACCCGGCAGTCTGCGCTATGAATACCCGCCCGATCTGGTGCCAAGTGGCACCAACGCCGCCGGTTATCTGCTGAAGCTGACCCGCGAAGGCGAACGCCGGCGCTACCCGGAGGGTACGCCGCTGCAGGTTCAGGCACTGATTCACAAAGAGCTGGGGCTGATTTCGGAGATGCAGTACGAGCACTATTTCCTGACCATTGAGGACATAGTCGCATTTGCCCGCGGCCGCGGCATTCTGTGCCAGGGCCGTGGTTCAGCGGCTAACTCTGCGGTGTGTTATTGCCTGGGCATTACCGAAGTAGACCCGGCAAAAGTCGACCTGCTGTTTGAGCGTTTTATTTCCAAAGACCGCAACGAGCCACCGGATATCGACGTCGACTTCGAACACCAGCGGCGCGAAGAAGTGATTCAATACATTTACCAGCGCTACAGCCGCGACCGCGCGGCCATCGCCGCCACTGTTGTCCGATACCGCCCGCGCAGCACTATCCGCGACGTGGGCAAAGTCTTGGGGTTCGACCCAATTCTGGTAGAACAATTGCTAGACGGCATCGACTGGCGCGACAAAGCCACACCCTGGCGCCAGCAGATACTCGACAAAAATTTAACCCGCAATCCAAACGTCGCTGACCAGTTTTTTTCCTTGGTAAATACCCTGTTGGGCTTTCCACGCCACCTGTCGCAGCATGTGGGCGGTTTTGTCATCAGCGCCGGCCCTCTGGCGGAATTGGTGCCCATAGAAAACGCCGCCATGGCCGACCGCACGGTGATTCAGTGGGACAAAAACGATCTGGAAAGCCTGGGGTTAATGAAGGTAGATGTGCTGGCGTTGGGCATACTCACCGCCATTCGCAAAGCCCTGGAGATGATCAGCGCCCAGTTAGGGCGTGCTTTTCATATGCAAGACATTCCCCAAGAAGACCCGGACACTTACGCCATGCTGCAAACGGGCGACAGCGTGGGCGTATTTCAGGTGGAATCCCGGGCCCAGATCAACATGCTGCCACGGCTGAAACCCGCCACCTATTACGATCTGGTGGTACAGGTAGCCATTGTGCGCCCGGGGCCGATTCAAGGCGATATGGTGCACCCTTACCTGAAGCGCAGGCATGGTTTAGAACCTGTAAATTACCCCAACCAGGCCATACAGCGCGTGCTGGAACGGACTCTGGGTGTACCCATATTTCAGGAGCAGGTGATCAGGCTGGCCATGGTCGCCGCTGGTTTCAGCGGTGGCGAAGCCGACCAGTTGCGCCGTGCCATGGCGGCGTGGAAATCCCACGGCGACCTGACTCCATTTCGCGATAAATTGCTGAGCGGCATGAAAGAACGTGGACACACCGACGATTTCGCCGAACGCTTGTACCAGCAAATCTGCGGTTTTGGCGGCTACGGCTTCCCCGAATCCCACGCCGCCAGCTTTGCCTTATTGGTGTATGTATCCGCTTGGATAAAGCGTCACTACCCGGCTGCGTTTTATTGCGCTTTGCTCAACAGCCAGCCCATGGGGTTTTATTCGGCGTCTCAACTGGTGCAAGACGCTCACCGCCACGGCGTGGACATACAACCACTGGATGTAAACCACAGCCAGTGGGACCACACGCTCCAATCTCAAGCGCCACGATCTCAACCCCTGCAAACCCAAACCAATAATCCTCTATCGCTGCGCCTGGGGCTGAGCCAAATCCGCGGTCTATCACAGCAAGCTGGCACGTCCATTTCCGCCAAAAGGCCAGAAACCGGCTACACGTCTTCCAGCCACCTACGGCAGCTGACCGGTCTGAACCAGCGCGATATGGAACTGCTGGCCGGTGCCAACGCCATGCCCGGTTTTACCAGCAACCGCCACCAGGCCTACTGGCAGTTGCTGGGCCACGAACAACCGGCTGAGTTATTTATCGGCGAAGACAATAGTGCACCCGAACCGACCTGCGAACATCTACCAACACCTAATGAGGGCCAGAATATAGTGGCAGATTACAGCAGCCAAGGCCTGACCCTTCAGCGCCACCCCCTGGCACTGCTGCGGGAACAGGGCCACCTGCGTTTCTGCCTGAGCGCCAGCGAACTCAACACCATAGAACCTGGCCGCCCGGTACAGGTAGCCGGCTTGGTAACCGGCCGCCAACGCCCCGGCACCGCCTCGGGTGTCACTTTCGTTACCCTGGAAGACGAAACCGGCAACATCAACGTGGTGGTCTGGCTGGCCACCGCCCGCCAACAGCGAAAGCCCCTACTCACCGCGAGGCTGCTGCACGTAAAAGGCGTTCTGGAACGGGAGGGCGATATTGTGCACATCATGGCCGGCAAACTGTCTGACCTTAGCCACCTGATTAAAGCTCTTCCGGTGAGTTCGCGGAATTTTCACTAAAAACTCAAATAATAAAGGATGCGCTTGGTCCTCACATCTCACCAAATACGGCTGCCAATCGTTGAGTCAGCAATCGCAATCCCTGGCCCTTGTGACTGACTTTCCACGCCAGATAATGCCCGAAAGTGGAGTGCTCATATAACGCAAGCTCTACAAGCTCGCCACTATTGAGTTGGTTTTCAATGCGCTGCCGCGGTAGATGGCCTACGCCTATTCCTGCCACTATCGCCTCGACTTTCTGATCTATGTTTTGCACGTAGAAATGTTTGCCGTCGCTGCCTAAACCTGCGCTTCGAGTGATGTCAACGACAGACGTATCATGCGTAATAACCCTCCGGACTTCCGCTAAGCGCCCCTGCAAAGCTTCAGCATTAGCCGCTATGTTTGCCAGCTCATGGTGATAGGCCACGACTGGCACCAGGTCGGCATGGGCCAAGGGTAATGCTCGATACCCTTTTTGCAACGGGACTGGCCCAGGTGACCCAACAATCAAATCTACCCAGCCTTGCTCAAGAGCTTCCCACCCGCCATTCAGCACCGACTCACAGACATCGATTTCAACCGTGGAGTGCGCCTTGAGAAATTCGCCCAAAACGCTGAAAAAGGCCGGATAGGATTGATGACACTCTACAGCGATGTTAATGCGCGGCTCCCAGCCCGTGGCCACTTCTTTTGCCTTGTTCGCCAGTCGCGCGGTAGCTTGAAGTATTTCCCTGCCCTCGACCAATATCAGTCGCCCGGCTGACGTTAGCACCGAACGGCGCCCCTGACGCTGGAATAGAGCAATACCTAGCTGATCCTCCAGCTTCTGTACCGCATAGGAAACCGCCGACGTCGCTTTGTTCAGCTCTTCAGCCGCTTTCGCGAAACTTCCACGCCGATCTATGGCATCCAGTGTTTCCAGAACCTCAATTGAAATTGGGTTCTTTGCCATTATGCCTCCAAAATAAATGTTCTAGTATTTAGAACGTTTTAAACAAATATTAGCTCTTATTAGAAATTTCACAACCCTTACAATGGTTCCATCACCTACACAAACCAGCAATTTTAAATTTGGAGAAATAACATGAAAGCACTCATTAGCAAGTTAACCGCCACCAATACTGGCTTGGACACCCTCCCCCTTCGCCTCGGCGCAGGCCTCATATTTACCGCCCACGGCGCGCAAAAATTATTTGGCTGGTATGGCGGCTATGGTTTGGAAGGCACAGCTGGCTGGATGGCATCCATCGGACTTGAACCAGGCATGCTTATGGCAGCAATGGCCGGTAGTGCAGAATTCTTTGGGGGCTTGTTGCTGGTTACAGGTTTAATGGTTCGTCCAGCCGCTTTAATACTGGCGCTCACAATGCTCGTCGCGATCGTCATTGTTCACCTGGAAAATGGGCTGTTTATGTCGAATAACGGTTACGAATTTGGCTTGGCATTGCTGGCGATCAGTGTCGCCCTGGTGTTCAGAGGCGCTGGCAGCCTAAGTGCGGACCGTTTACTGCAAAGGCAACTGACTCAGTAAACGATACACCCATTAATCAGCATGACCGGAGCCATCACATGACCGTATTACATATTAATAGCAGTGTACGATTCAGCAATTCAAATACTCGCATTATTGGGCAATACCTTTTGGACGCATTAGGGGAACCGACCATTAGCCGTGACCTGGCGCAACACCCTCTGCCGCCAATTAATGCCGAGGATCTGGTGGACCTTCACAGTTCATCCAATAGTGATCGGGCCAGTTTACAGGCTCAATTTATCTTGTCAGATCAATTGATTGACGAGTTGAAAAACGCCGATACCCTGGTGCTGGCTGCGCCGATATACAACTTCGGAATTCCGGCCACATTGAAGCAATGGATCGATAGCATTTGTCGTGCTGGTGTTAGCTTTAAGTACACCGAACAGGGGCCAGTTGGCTTACTCGGTGTAAAGCGGGCATTCATTATTACCGCCTCTGGAGGCACCCCTGTCGGTAGCGATATCGATTTCGCCAGCCGCTATCTGGAGCATATTTGCAAATTCATTGGTGTTAGTGAGGTATTTCATATTGATGCCAGCGGGTCCAAAAGAACGCCAGACCAAGTAATCGCGCAGGGCAAACAACAAGTTGACGCTTTAATGTCGACCTATTCAGCCAATGAATCTAAAGGAGCCACATAATGGGTCTGTTACAAAAGGGTCAATGGGTTGACCAGTGGTATGACACCGGCAACAGCGGTGGTGAGTTTCGCCGTCAGGATAGTCGCTTCAGAAGTTGGCTGACACCCGATGGCAACGCCGGCCCAAACGGGGAGCCCGGCTTCAAAGCAGAGAAAGGCCGCTACCATTTGTATGTGTCACTGGCCTGCCCTTGGGCACACCGCGCACTGATTTTTCGCCGAATAAAGCAATTGCAGAATTATATTGATGTCACCGTGGTCGACCCGGTGATGCTTAAAAATGGATGGGAAATGAAGGACCCTCTTTACGGTCTGGACTTTCTGTATCAATTGTATTTAAAGGCGGATTCCAGCTATGAGGGCCGCGTTACAGTGCCGGTCTTGTGGGACAAGCAAACACAGACCATTGTCAGCAACGAGTCCTCAGAGATTATCCGTATGTTCAATACGGCATTTAATGCTTTAACGGGCAACACCATAGATTACTACCCTGATACGTTACACGAGCGGATCAATGCCCTGAATGAGCGTGTCTACGACACCATCAACAACGGCGTCTATCGCGCCGGTTTCGCCACCACCCAAGAGGCCTATGAAAACGCATACCATAGCCTGTTCAATTCGTTGGACTGGGTCGAGGGTTTGTTAGCCCGGCAGCGTTATCTGGGGGGCGGCCAGTTGACGGAAGCCGATTGGCGTTTGTTTACCACCTTGATTCGTTTCGATGCCGTGTATTTTGGTCACTTTAAAACCAACCGTCAGTTACTGGCCGATTATCCAGCCATCAGTGGTTATGTGCGCGAGCTATACCAGATACCTGGGGTGTCTGACACCGTCAGCTTTGAGCATATCAAGACCCATTATTATGCGAGCCATGTGATGATTAACCCCACGGGAATTATCCCCGTGGGTCCAGCGCAAGATTTTACCGCCGCCCATGGCCGGGAAGGGATTGGAGAAAACTCATGAGAGAATTACTTCAAGTTATAACAGCCCGCCCTGCCCAAGATGGTGACGGGGTCAAAATTCATCGACTTGCGGGTCAGCGCCTGCATCAGGCACTGAATCCTTTTTTGATGATTGATGAAATCAACTCCGACGATGCTACCGACTATATTGGCGGCTTTCCTGAACACCCCCACCGCGGTTTTGAAACCATTACTTATATGAAAGCCGGGCGCATGCGCCACCGCGACCACATGGGCAATGAGGGCGTTATCAGCGCCGGTGATGTGCAATGGATGACAGCGGGCGCAGGCGTGCTTCACTCGGAAATGCCTGAGCAGGAGCACGGCCTGTTGCACGGCTTTCAAATTTGGCTGAATTTGCCCGGCGCTGAAAAAATGAAGCCCGCGGCTTATCAGGAAATTGCTAGCGCGGATGTTTCCGAGCAGTCGCTATCTAACGGCGGGATGGCTCGCGTTATCGCAGGTTCCGTAACAATCAATCGACAATTGCAGCAAGGCCCGCTGCCAGAGATTTCAACCCAGCCTATTTTTGTCGATGTGCACCTGGCTGGCAATGAAACCGTTGAATTGTCTTTCAATGCCGATAACCCTGCGCTGGTGTATGTCTATCAAGGTGCGACAGATTCGATTGACGCACGGCAACTGGGCATTTACACCAAAGGCAACACTTTGCAACTGCATGCCGGCGCCTCAGGCGCAGGCATGTTAGTACTCAGCGGCTGCCCTATCGAAGAGCCCGTGGTGCAATACGGACCTTTTGTGATGAACACGCCCGAGGAAATCGAACGGGCATTGAAGGATTTTGGCAACCCGCAATTTCTAAACCGGTTAACGTCTGGTAGAAAGTCCAATCAGTAAAAAGGCGAGGAATAAGAAGGGCGCTCGCAAGCCGGTACAGCTTCTGCATGGCGCCATTCCTCAAATATTGCGCTGTTTTTCTAGGAAAGCATTATCCCCTTTTATCGACAAGAGCCACTCATTCCAAATTTTTATAAGTTTCTGTCTTTCTGCTGCGGGCATTTCTTTCGAAAAATCAGTTTTTTAACCAACTTCTTTTCTAATCCGAGACGAACACTTTTAAATTGATCATTCGGTTTAAACCGATTTAAAGCAGGCTGGATAACAGGCTTGTTATCTGCATACAAGTCGACTCTATTTTCCCTGATCATGAGGAAAGTCCGGTTAGCCACATCATCAGATTCACAAACTGGCGAGGGTTTGTCGCCCTTATTCAGTGCGTTGCACGCACTGAATTTCAAGTATCTATACCATCTCCGGCGGTTTACGGGATTCAACGGTTTGCACCAACGTGGAAAGTCCGCGCACCTCAATGGAGCATTTAATTCATTTGTCTTTATCATTGAATTATTTAATTCAAGGTTCTATTCTTGCTTACAAGACGACTGCTTCAACGACTAGGCGGTCTTCTGGATTGATTGATTATCTGACTGATTGATAGGAGAGCAAGACATGAACTTAAAAGTACTTTTGAGCATAACCGTGGCAACCGCTTTCTCTGCTTCTACTTGGGCCGCTGACTGGACCGTCGGTGCCAATGCCGGCAACGTGCCCTGGGAATTCCAGGACGCGACGGGCGAGATCGTCGGCTTCGAAGTCGATTTGGTGAATGAGGTCGCTAAGCGCGCCGATAAGACAGTCGAGTTCGTCAACATTCCCTTCAATGGTTTGTTCAGTGCCGTACAATCCAAGCGTGCGGACATCGCGATCTCATCCATCACTATCACCCCCAAACGCCTGGAGTCAGTGGGCTTCGCACAGCCTTACTACGACAGTGACCAGTCCCTCGCCACGCTAAGTGATTCGAAAATAAAAGGCGTTGAGGACATGTTGGGTAAGGTCGTTGGGGTGGATACTGGCTCTACGGGTGATATGTGGGTAGGCGCTCATCAAGCTGAATACAAGTTCAGCAGCGTGTCACGTTATGAAGGGCTCTCGCCCGCCATGCTTGACTTGGCTTCGGGCCGGCTAGACGGCTACATCAGTGATATCCCGGCGGTACTTTATTACATAAGGGACAAGCCGCAGTATAAAGTTGTGGCACGGATTGCAACAGGCGAGAAGTATTCGTTGATGCACGCCAAAGACTGGGAATCGGCAGCACTCGTCAACGACATCATCACTGCAATGAAAAAAGAAGGCGTGATCGCCGACCTACACAAAAAGTGGTTTGGTGCTGAAGCTGACCCAGACTCGAGCACTGTGAAAGTAGTCGACGTTCTGAAGTAATCACCCCGCCCTGATCCTCCACGTCGCCGTTAGCCAAGAGGAAACGCAATGGAGTTGCTACAGACTTTCTTCAACTGGGGTGTGTTTGTAGACGCATTACCGATGATGCTGCGCGGCCTCGAGGTGACGGTGATGTTGGGCATTGTGAGCATTGTGCTTGGCCTTATTGGCGGCTTACTGCTTGCAATGCTGCGGTTGTATGCCTATGCGCCGATTCGCTTGCTATCGAGGGCTTTCATTGACGTTTTGCGCTCGATCCCATTGCTGGTATTACTGGTATTGATTTACTACGCGCTACCGTTCGTTGGCATTCGCCTATCGTCTTTTGCGGCGGCGGTGGCGGCGTTGTCGCTGGTATCAAGTGCTTACTCCGCAGAAATATTTCGCTCTGGAATAGAGGCTATTCCGCGCGGGCAGTTCGAAGCAGCGGCGTCGCAAGGCATGAGTTTTTTCAACACCATGCGCGATGTCATCCTGCCGCAGGCCATGCGAATCGTTATGCCGCCGATGACCAGCAACTGCATCAACGTAATGAAAGACACGGCGCTGGCATCGGTAGTAGCCATGCCCGATCTGCTCAAACAAGCAACCCAAGCTCAGGCGCTGTCCGCCAACCCGACGCCACTCGTAGGCGCTGCAGTTATGTATCTGTTGCTGTTGCTTCCGTTCGTACATTTGGTCGGCTGGATTGAACGACGCAATGGCTCCGGAAGTAAAAAAACATGAGCAACGTTATTGAAATTGAGCACATGTCGAAATTCTATGGTGCGTTCCAAGCACTCGACGACATCAACCTGACCGTCAGTCAAGGAGAGGTCGTAGTTATCATCGGGCCATCGGGGTCAGGCAAATCCACCCTGATCCGCTGCATCAATATGTTGGAGCAATACCAGCAGGGTGATATCCGAGTTGGTGATCAACGAGTAGAAACCGGCGATAAACTGGCGAGCATTCGCTGCGAAGTCGGCATGGTTTTTCAGAACTTCAACCTCTACCCTCACCTCAGCGTGCTGACCAATATTGCATTGGCACCAATACGGGTGCGTGGCATGGCCCGTCGTGACGCCAACGAACGTGCGCACTTACTCCTAGAAAAGGTGGGCATGGGAGGCCATGCCCAGAAGTATCCCAGTCAGTTGTCTGGCGGCCAGCAACAGCGCGTAGCGATTGCCCGGACCATGGCCATGGAACCACGGGTAATCCTGTTTGATGAGCCGACGTCGGCGCTGGACCCAGAAATGGTCGGTGAGGTTTTAGACGTTATGCAGAGCCTCGTCCGCTCGGGGGTAACCATGGTCGTGGTGACTCACGAAATGGGTTTTGCCCGCAAGGTTGCTGATCGGGTGGTCTTCATGGAGAACGGCCGAATCATCGAACAAAATAATCCACACGATTTTTTTACGGCTCCGCAAGAGCCGAGAACTCACGCCTTTTTGCAGGCTGTCCTGCATCACTGATCACGATTGGAGTGCCACCTCATGAGTACCTTGGAGATCGATTACGTTCGCCGCCAATTCCCTGCACTTGGCAGCGGCTTTACTTACCTGGACAACGCCGGCGGCTCTGCCGTGTTGCGTCCAGTTGCTGAACGCGTCAGCGATTACCTGCTCAACAGCGCGGTTCAGCTCGGCGCCTCCTACAGCGAGTCAGCAGCAGCTGGTGCCCGCGTTATACAGGCTCGGGAGTCTGTGGCACAGTTGATTAACGCGCGCTATCCAGAAGAATGCGTGATGGGCAGTTCAACCACCGCTTTACTTCAAATCCTCTGTCGGGCAATCGCATCATCGATCCACCGCGGTGACGAGATCATCGTCACCAACTGCGATCATGAAGCCAACATTGGACCCTGGACACGTTTGTGTGAAGAACGCGGCGCTACGCTCAAGGTATGGGCCGTCAATCCACAAAGTATGGACTTGAACCTGAGCGACCTTGATGCCCTACTCGGCCCGAAAACCCGGTATGTGGCCATGACCCATGCCTCGAATATTTTGGGCAGTATCAATCCAGTAGCCGAGGTCGCACGCAAGGTCCACGCTGTGGGGGCGAAATTGTGCGTTGATGCCGTCGCCTATGCACCTCACAGACTGGTCGACGTGCAAACCAGTGGCGCCGATTACTACGTCTTCAGTTTTTACAAAACCTTCGGCCCACACTTCGCCGTGATGTGGGGCAAACTCGAAGCACTACTGGAACTGCCGAGCCTGAATCATTTTTTCGTTGGTCAAGACGCCATTCCATACAAACTACAACCGGGCAACCTCAACTACGAGTTGTCGTTCGGCTGCATCGGCATCAGCGACTACCTGATCGACATCGGCCAGCGTCTTGGTGCCAGCGGTAGTTCTCGCCAGATTATGCAGTCAGCCTTCGACGCCTTCGAAGCACATGAAGACCTTTTGGCCGAAATTCTTCTGGGTTTTTTGCGACAAACTCCCGGAGTGCGCATCATCGGCAAATCGCGAGTAACCCTCGGCGATCGCGTGCCGACCATCAGTTTTGTGGTCGAAGGCGTCCAGTCCGAGGCCATTGTGAGGTGTATCGATAAGCATCGCATAGGCATCCGTTTTGGTGACTTCTACGCCCGTCGCTTGATCGAACAGTTGGGACTCATGCATTATGGCGGTGTCGTTCGTGTGTCCATTGCCCACTATAACAGCGTGGATGAACTGAATCGTTTAGTCGAGCACTTGGCTCAGACTATCGCCTATCTACGCCCGCACTGATTTTTCGAGCGACCCTATGCCTGTACCTCAAACCCTCTCCGAGTTGCGTTCGGTCGTTGTCGAAGATCAGGACCGCCTGACCACACGTCAACGAGATGCTGCTTACTATCTGATTGAGCACCCTCATGCAATGGCGCTCAACACTCTGGCGGCAATGGCCAAGCAGTCGGGGATTCCATCCTCAGCTTTTATTCGTTTAGCGCAGGCGTTAGGTTTTACCGGCTTCAGTGCGTTACAGAAGCTGTTCAAACAACCCTTACAGCAGGCCGGTAAGACCAGTTTTAAAGAACGCATCCGTCACTATCAGGGCGAACAATTGCTGGATGATCCGACAGACGTAGGCGCGATGCTGGCGGCATTCAGTCGCGCAAATATCGTTTCACTGGAGCACTTAGCCGAAGGGCAGCAGGTCGAAGCGCTGGAAAAGTCGATTGCCTTATTGCAGGAGGCACGAACTATTTTTGTGGTCGGCATGCGTCGATCGTTTCCCATGGCGGCGTATCTTAGCTATGCATTAAGCCGTGTCGGACGCAGCGCTGTTCATATCAGTGGTCTGGGTGGCAGCTTGCGCGAGCAGGTCAGCGCGTTGCATAGCGACGATGTTTTAATAGCCGTTAGCTTCCCGCCTTATGCGCAGGAAACGGTGGGTGCCTATGAGCAGGTCGTAACAATCGGCGCGCCGATTATTGCGATCACCGATAGCATCATCAGCCCTATAGGTCCAAAAGCCTCGGTGTTGATTGAGGTCAACGATGCTGAACTGCTGGGCTTTCGTTCGTTGACTGCTGCCTTCTGTATTGCACAGACCCTGGCGATGGGACTGGCCTTTCGTGATGGACAAACGCTCAACGGCCTGGATTACGACGCGTTAAACAATATTGACAGTTGAGCTTGGCTCGATAGTTAGAACGTTACTGACTACTAGGAGATTGGCTCTATGAATCTACCCCTTCGCGATCTCGTCGGTTACGGACGACAACGCCCGCAGGGCGCTTGGCCAAATGGCGCGCGGCTAGCGATCAATTTCGTCATCAACTACGAAGAGGGTTCGGAACGATCGCTAGCGATGGGCGACTCTGATCAAGAAAGTATGACCGAATGGGGGAGCTACCAATTTCCTGAGGGTGTGCGCAACCTAGCAATGGAATCAATGTACGAATATGGTGCGCGCGTCGGTATCTGGAGGATCCTCGACATTTTGCAGCAGGCTAATGTACCAGCAACCTTCCACGCCTGCGCCGTCGCCTTCGAGCAGAACCCGGATGTTGCCAAAGCAGCTGTTGAGTTGGGTCATGAAATTTGCAGTCATGGTTATCGCTGGGAAGAAGTGTTTAGGTTGACCGAAGCCGAAGAGCGCGAACACATTCGCCTGGCGGTAGAGTCTTTCCAGCGCACCTGCGGTAAGCGACCGGTCGGCTGGTATTGCCGTTACGGTGCCAGCGTGCACACTCGTCGCCTTGTGGCTGAGGAAGGAGGATTTCTGTATGACTCCGATGCCTATAACGACGATGTTCCGTACTTCGTTAATGTTGAGGGTCGGCAACATCTCGTTGTGCCCTACACCAGTGATGTGAACGATTTTCGCTACTGGAACTCGCCGGGGTTATCTCAGGCGTCAGACTTCCTGGAGTACATGAAGGAGAGCTTCGATGTGTTGTATGACGAATCCTCTGAAGGCCTGCGCATGATGTCCATTGGACTCCACCCACGGATGGTCGGGCGACCGGGACGAGTTAGATCAATCAAGCGATTTATTGAATATGCACAAAGGCACGAAGGCATATGGTTTACCACCCGCGAAGAAATTGCTAAGGCTTGGCTGGACCGGAGCTGAAGGGTCTGGAGCTCTCGTTTTTCAGACAGTTTTGACTTGCGCTAACCTGATGGACGCTGTCTATACAAGCCCGCTTATTCATAGAGACGTTAGTTAATATCAAAAGATATACCTCATCTGGGCCGAAGCACTTTTGGACGCATCCTCCCTGTCGAAATCAGTGTGCAGGTTCGGATTCTATCAATAATTTAAAGAGATCAGCCATGCAGCCTTTCGATCTGATCATTCGTAACGCAAACGTCGTCACGGCGTCGGACTCCTTTCCATGTGATATCGGGGTACGTGATGGCCGGATCGCAACGCTGGCACTGGCACTGGAGTTGAAGAGCGCACGGCATGAGATTGATGCAGCCGGTCGAACGGTCACACCGGGTGGCATCGACAGTCATGTGCATCTCGATCAGGCTACCGGCGACGGCTCGATTATGGCCGATGATTTTGAAAGTGGTACTCGCTCTGCAGCATGCGGTGGAAGCACCACGGTGATCCCGTTTGCCTGCCAGCTAAAGGGTCAAAGCCTTCGCGCTGCGGTAGACGATTATCAGCGTCGCGCCTACGAAAAGGCGCTGATAGACTTCGCTATTCATCTTATTATTACGGATCCCACGGAAGACGTTTTGTACCGTGAACTTCCGGAGCTGATTGCTGAGGGCTATACCTCGTTCAAAATCTACATGACCTACGACGCACTTAAGCTCGACGATCGACAGATACTGGAAACGCTCTCCGTAGCACGGGCAGAAGGTGCGATGGTGATGCTGCATGCTGAGAGCAGTGACTGCATTGCCTGGTTGACTGAACGCCTGCTGGCAGCCGGCCATAAAGCACCGCGATATCACGCCAGTTCACGACCGATGCTGGTCGAGCGTGAGGCGACTCATCGCGCCATCGCCATGGCCGAACTTGTAGATGTGCCAATACTGATCGTGCATGTGTCGGGCCGCGAAGCTATGGAGCAGATCCGCTGGGCCCAAAGTCAAGGCTTGAAGGTATATGCCGAGACCTGCCCACAGTATCTGTTCCTGACCGCAGACTCGCTGGGGAGTGATAACAGTTTCGACGGCGCCAAGTGCATCTGCAGCCCGCCGCCGCGCGACGCTGCCAATCAGCAAGTAATCTGGAATGGTCTGGAAAACGGTTTGTTTGAGGTTTTTTCCTCCGATCACGCGCCATTTCGCTTCGATGGCCCTGACGGCAAGAAGGCCCATGGCGAAGATGTTTCTTTCGACAAGATAGCCAATGGCATTCCCGGTGTTGAAACCCGCATGGCGTTGCTTTGGTCCGAAGGCGTGCGAGGCGGACGCATCACTCCGCAACAATTCGTTGCCCTGACGTCCACCAATGCCGCCAAGATTTACGGACTGTATCCGCGCAAAGGTAGCATCGCGATTGGCGCTGATGCCGACCTTGTGATCTGGGATGAAGGTCGGGCGGTGCATATAAGCAACGAGATGCTCCACCATAATGTTGACTATACGCCTTACGCGGGTATGCAACTGAGCGCTTGGCCCGCTATAACGTTGTCGCGTGGAGAAGTGGTGTGGGATGGCGAGCCACGCGGCGCGGTCGGGCGCGGCCAATTCCTGCCGTGCGATAGTCCGGCTCCTGCGCAGGTGCGCCGCCGCAAGACCGAATTGCCACTTTGAATGCGGTTCGCAAGCGATCGCCCCATCGAGAAGCCTGTAGTGAAAGTCAGTGACTCGAGTCAATACCGACTCGTACCTCCAAGTGAACCGCCAAAAACGAAAAACCCCGCCGGGCTTAGGCCGGGCGGGGTTTTCGGAACAGCAACAGAACGATCAGCTAAGCAACTTGATCATTACGCCAGCTGCAACCGCCGAACCGATAACACCGGCCACATTCGGGCCCATGGCGTGCATCAGCAGGAAGTTTTGCGGGTTGGCTTCCAGGCCCACCTTGTTGGATACCCGCGCTGCCATCGGCACCGCCGATACGCCAGCGGAACCAATCAATGGGTTGATGGGATCCTTGGTGAACTTGTTCATCAACTTCGCCATCAACACGCCTGCGGCTGTGCCCACACCGAAGGCAACAATACCCAGTGCCAGAATACCCAGAGTCTGGCCATCCAGAAATTTTTCAGCCATCAGCTTGGAGCCAACGGATAGGCCCAGAAAAATGGTCACAATGTTGATTAACGCGTTCTGTGCCGTGTCGCTCAAACGCTCCACAACACCACATTCGCGCATCAGGTTACCAAAACAAAACATACCCAGCAGCGGAGCTGCATCCGGCAAGAACAGAACCACCGCAATCAACACAACCAGCGGGAACACGATTTTCTCGCGCTTGCTCACCGGGCGCAGCTGGGACATCTTGATCGCACGTTCTTTTTTCGTGGTCAGCGCCTTCATAATGGGCGGCTGAATCAGCGGAACCAGTGCCATATAAGCGTAGGCCGAAACCGCAATCGCACCCAACAGGTGCGGAGCCAGTACGCTAGACACGTAGATAGACGTTGGGCCATCGGCACCGCCGATGATACCAATCGCCGCCGCTTCCAGAATGGTGAAGTCCAGAATGCCCATCCAGTCCAGCAGTGCCGCACCCAGAACCGTACCGAAAATACCGAACTGCGCTGCCGCACCCAGCAATAGAGTTTTCGGGTTGGCCAGCAACGGACCAAAATCGGTCATTGCACCCACGCCCATGAAAATCAGCAGAGGCCCAACGGTACTGCCGATAATCACCAGGTAGAAGTTGTGCAACATGCCGTTGCCATAACCGAAGTCAGAGGCCAGGTTATTGGCCATAGCCACTTCTGCCGAGCTACCGGTGTGGTAAGCCGATTTAAACGCACCCAGTACGTCTGGCGTTATCGCCTGACCTACCTGGTAGGCCACATCCAAAGCACCAGCCAACGCGGCTAGCACTTCCGGTTTGGCCACATGTATGGCATTTTCCGCCGCCGACAGGGCCAACCCTGCCTCTGGAATGTTCGCCAGAATGCCGCCAAAACCAATCGGCACTAGCAGCAGTGGCTCGAAGCCCTTACGGATCGCAAGGTACAGAAGACCCAGGCAAACCACGATCATGATCGCTTGCCCGATTTCGATGTTAAACAGGCCACTGCCTGTCCATAACGTCATTAATTTATCCATGGAATGCTGGCCCTTATGCGATTGTCAGCATTTCATCATCAACAGCGACGGCATCACCGACCTTGATGAAGACTTCACCGACGGTACCGGCTTTCGGTGCGCGGATCTCGGTTTCCATTTTCATGGCTTCCAGAATGATCAACACATCGCCTTCTTCCACGGCATCGCCGGGAGAAACCAGAACCTTGAAGATGTTACCGCCCAGGGGCGCGTTAACCGGATCGCCATCACCAACCGGCGCCGATGCAGCGGCCGCAGGTGCCGAAGCAGCCCCGCCTTCTGCCTGAATCTGGCTAATTTCGCCACCCTCAGACACCGCTACCACGTATTTTTTACTGTTTACTTCAACGGTGTACGTTTCGGGACCAGAGACTTTTTTCGCTGGGGCTACGTCGTCCGCCGACGGAATCGGCTCAAACGCATCCGGATTGTTGCGGTTTTCAAGGAACTTCAGGCCAATCTGCGGGAACAGGGCGTAAGTCAGCACATCGTCGATGACGTTATCAGCCAGCTTGAAGTTTTTCTCTTCCGCCAGCTTTTTCAGCTCGTCGGTCAGTTTGTCCATTTCCGAGTCAATCAGGTCGGCTGGGCGGCATGTAACGACTTCCTTGCCATCCAGAACCCGCTCCTGAAGCTCTTTATTGAACGGCGCAGGCGCGGCGCCGTACTCGCCTTTGAGGATAGCCGCCGTTTCTTTGGAAATAGATTTATAACGCTCACCGGTCAGTATGTTCAGTACCGCCTGTGTGCCGACAATCTGCGAGGTCGGCGTTACCAGCGGAATAAAGCCCAAGTCTTCACGCACTTTGGGAATTTCAGCCAGTACTTCATCAAATCTATGAGCGGCGTTCTGCTCTTTGAGCTGGCCTTCCATATTGGTCAGCATGCCACCCGGCACCTGAGCAATTAGAATGCGGGAATCGGTGCCCCGAAGGCTGCCTTCAAACCTGGCGTACTTCTTACGGACTTCGCGGAAATAACTGGCAATTTCTTCCAGCAACACCAGATCCAAACCGGTGTCACGCTCCGTACCTTCTAAAATGGCGACTACAGCTTCCGTTGGCGAATGGCCGTAAGTCATACTCATTGAGGATATAGCTGTGTCCACATTATCAATACCAGCTTCCGCTGCTTTAATAGCTGTGGCGGTCGACATGCCGGTGGTCGCATGGCACTGCATGTGAATCGGAATATCCAATTCTTTCTTCAAACGACTAACCAGATCAAAGGCGACATAGGGCTTGAGAATTCCTGCCATATCCTTGATCGCGATGGAATCCGCGCCCATATCCGCGACCTCCTTCGCCAGCTCAACCCACATTTCGATGGTGTGCACCGGGCTGGTGGTGTAGGCAATGGTGCCTTGGGCATGCTTGCCGGTTTTACGCACGGCCTTGATGGCCGTGAGCAAGTTGCGGGGATCGTTCATCGCATCAAAAATGCGGAATACGTCCACGCCATTTTCAGCGGCACGATCAACAAACCGCTCTACCACGTCATCCGCATAGTGGCGGTAGCCCAGAAGGTTCTGGCCACGCAACAACATCTGTTGGGGCGTATTGGGCATGACTTTCTTCAATTCACGAATACGCTCCCAGGGGTCTTCGCCCAAGTACCGTATACAGGAATCAAACGTGGCTCCACCCCAAGATTCCAGTGACCAGAAGCCGACTTTGTCGAGTTTCTCGGCGATTGGCAGCATGTCGTCAAGCCGCATGCGGGTGGCCAGCAAGGACTGGTGGGCGTCACGCAGTACAACGTCCGTAATCCCCAGCGGTTTTTTAATGTCTGTCATCGTGTCAGCCTTCTGTTTAAAGGTTTTAAATCGCTTTCCGGGTCATTTTTTGTGACGCAACCGGAATTGGGCAACCGCCTGTTTGATCGCCTCTGCGGTGTCAGGATCAACTGACGATTGCGCCTTGGGTTTGGCGCGGGACGCCCTAGCCGGAGTTGCCGGCTCAGGCGCAGTAAACCGATTCAGCAGCTTAGACATGATCATCGTTGCGAGTACCAGCACGATCAGAAACGCAAATACAAAACCCATACCCGCAATCATCAAATCAACAGCTTGGGTCATCAGCTCATTCATAACGAATAGCTACCTGTCTTGGTTAGTGACTTTCCCCAAGGAATCCTTACCGACAAGCCATAGGTTCGGCGCTTTATTCAAGGAAACCGGGATACAAAATCCTGCGTAATTTAACGGTTTAATGAGCGATCGGCAACCAGAATGCAAATTGCTATACGGACTTTCCGAATATTTTTGGGTGTTTCTCCACCCATCTCCCCGCCGAAAGTCCCACACTCAAGCCAATCTAGACTAAGCGTGCCCGCAAATTGCGACCTTTTACCTTGCCGCGCTCCAACTGTTCCAACGCACGTCCAGCATGGCGGCTCTCCACTGCTACAAAACACTGAAATTCAAACACATTTATTTTACCAACAGCGCTACCAGGCAAGCCGCCATCGCCGGTCAGAGCGCCCATCACATCACCTGGGCGCAGTTTTTCTTTGCGACCGGACGCTATGCACAGGGTTTTCATCAGCGGCTTCATCGGTTTTGGTACAGTGCCCAGCAATGGGCCGCTATCACCCCAGATAACCGTTGCACCGCGCTCACTTTCCAGGCGATTGATTTTATGGCCCTGGGATGGGCTGCACAGAGTGACTGCCAGCCCCTGCTCTCCAGCGCGGCCGGTGCGACCGATGCGGTGCGTGTGTATCTCCGGGTCGCCCGCCGGCTCGGCGTTAACAACCAGTGGCAATGATTTTATGTCCAGCCCCCGGGCCGCCACGTCGGTGGCCACTAATACCTGGCAACTTTGATTGGCAAAGCGCACCAGAACGCTGTCGCGGTCGCGCTGTTCCAGGTCGCCGTGCAACGCCAGCGCCGAAAAGCCCTGCTGTGAGAGCTCAACCGCCAGCTCGTCACACTGATGTTTCATAGCGCAGAACACTAGGCAGGATGTGGGTTGATGCTGCGACAGCAGGGCCACGATGGCGCGAGTACGCTGGGTGCCAGAAATCTCATAGAACACTTCGGCAATATCACTGTTCATTTTCTCGGTTTGCGCCCGCACATCCACCGGTTCGCGCTGAAAACCAGCGCTGAGTTTACGAATCGATTCGGGCCAAGTGGCTGAGAACAGTAGAGTCTGGCGCTGTGCCGGCGCGTGTGAAAGAATGTTTTCCACTGCTTCCTGAAACCCCATATCCAACATGCGGTCGGCTTCGTCCAGCACCACGGTGTGCACCCGATCCAGTTTCAGTGTGCCTTTTTGCAGGTGATCCGCTATCCGCCCTGGGGTACCCACAACGATATGAGCACCGTGGGCCAGCGAGCCGATCTGAGGGCCAATCGACACACCACCGCACAGGGTGAGTATTTTTATATTGTCGCGGGCACGGGCCAATTCCCGCAAAGCCTTGGCGACCTGATCAGCCAACTCCCGAGTGGGGCACAGTACCAAGCTTTGTACCGAGAACTGCTTGGGTTTGACATGTTCAATCAGACCAATGCCGAAGGCCGCGGTTTTGCCGCTGCCGGTGTGCGCCAAGGCGATAACGTCTTGACCCGCCAGGCAATGGGGCAAGGCCCGCGTCTGAATGTCCGTGGGTTCGGTAAAGCCCAGGCGCGCAAGATTGGCCTGCATGGCGGCAGACAGTTCAAGGTCTTTAAAGGATGGCATACAAGAAAATCCCGGAATCAGCAGTTGCTGGTTAAGAAGGTAAACGCGAGGGCGTATACTGAGGTTAGTTCAATAATAGCAGATTATCTTACCAATTAACGGAGTTACCCCATGGCGTCCCTGCAGGACCAGTTACTGAAAGCCGGCCTGGCCGACAAAAAAAAGGCCAAAGCGATTCGCAATGAAAAGCACAAACAGCGCAAACAGCAGCCCAAAGGCGCAGTGCAGGTAAATGAAGCCGAACAGCGAGTACAGCAAGCACGGGAAGAAAAAACCGAGCGCGACCGTCAGTTGAATCAACAGCACCAGGCCGAGGCCCAAAAAAAGGCCATACAGGCCCAAATCCGCCAATTAGTGGGAACCAACCGACTGAACCGCAGTCACGGCGAATCCTCTTACCAATTTGTTCACGACAAGAAAATCAAGAAAATGTATGTGGACGACCTAATGGTCGACCAGCTAGCCCGCGGCCGACTGGCGATTATCTGCGTCAGTGGCGAATACGAGATTGTCGCCGAGGGCGTAGCACGCAAAATCCAGGAACGGGACGCACAGGCCGTTGTGGTATTGCACGAGCGTACGAAAGACGACCTCGGCGACGATGATCCTTACGCCGGCTATGAGATCCCGGACGATCTCATGTGGTAATAAGGAACGTTAAAAGAGCCAGTGGATTTTTATATTCAACAATGAACTAAAGAGTCTTGTTAAAAAAATTCAGAAAGGCCTTTTCACGCCTTTGGGCCTCATACAGGGCCACTGGGCGGAACTGAAGCTGACTGCCCGGCTGGCGCTGGGCCAGCGCATCTAGGCTGCGGGGCGTCACAGCCCCAAGCTTCGGGTAGCCGCCGATGGTCTGGCGATCGTTTAGAAGTATGATTGGTAAACCATTGGCCGGCACCTGAACCGCACCCAGGCTGATGCCTTCAGAAATCAGGCGCTCGCCAAACACCTCTAACGCCGGGCCGTTTAATCTTGCGCCCATACGATCGCTCTGCGGGCTCAAGGTATAAGGCTGGGTGAAAAAGCACTCCAGAGAACGGGAGGGAAAACGCTCTATCTGTGCCCCTATAATGACATCCAGAATGAGTGCCTCGCGGTAATCGGGTATCCAGTCAACAGGCACTTGACGCTGCAGCGGCGGATTTTGGGACTGGGGCTCACAAGGCAGCAGATCGCCGGCTTTTAACGGTTGCCCATCGCGATGCAGGCCTCCGGTTTTTTCCCTGTACAGGGTGGCGCAGCTGTTACCCAAACCTGCGGCAACGCTAAAACCACCGGCAACAGCCAAATAACTGCGCAGTCCGGCACGGGGCGCACCCAATGTCACCCTGTCCCCGGCTTTCAGCGACAGCGTTGCCCACAACGGCTGCGAAGCTCCGTTCACCGTGACCGTCACCTTTGCTCCGGTAATGGCAATACTGGCGTTCAACTGACTCACAAACTCCACTTGGCCAAAGGTGATTTCTAACGCCGCCGCCCCGAAACAATTACCCAACAGGTAGTTTGCCCAGGCCCAGGCATGGCGATCCATAGCGCCGCCCGTGGCCAGCCCCAAGTGCATCACGCCACGACGCCCGGCGTCCTGAATCAGGCTCAGAAACCCAGGTTTTTCAATCAACAAACCGGGCTTGGAGTGCGTCATAACTTTTCCCCCTGTTTTTTAGCAGGCGCGCCTTGCTGTATGTCTAAACCTGGCTCCACGCCCCAGGGCAAATCGTCAAGGCGACCTCCAAGCTCAAGGTATTCGTCTTGTGCTATTGGGCGGAAGCGCACTGTCTGGCCGGCTTCCAGCAGGCTGGGCTGTGCCCGGGACTGATCAAACAGGACCAAAGGAGTACGGCCAATCAGATTCCAGCCGCCAGGCGACACTATGGGATAAAGCGCGGTTTGGGTGTCGGCGATACCCAGAGTACCCGCCGGCACTTTTGCCCGCGGGTTGGCAAGCCGAGGCACACTCAACTCTTCGGCCACCTCGCCCAGGTAGGCAAAACCCGGGGCAAAGCCAATGGCGAATACCTGATAAAGGCGCTCGCTGTGGCGGCGAATAAACTCTTCTACACTGAAACCGGAGCGCTGCGCCAAGCGCTTCAGATCCGGCCCGACGCTGGGGTGATAAAACACCGGAACCTCAATAATCTCTGACTCAGCATCAACTTCCCCGATGGCATCGGGCAGCTGGTTCAGCACCTCACTTACCTGCCCCATCAAACTGGCCAGATCGTCCTGCAACACATCATAACGCAACAGCAGCGTCGTGTAAGACGGCACCGCGTCCAGTAATCGCGGGCCCAGGCTTGATTTTAAAGCGATTGCAGCACGGTGAATCGGGGTCACCAGAGCCGCATCGATACGCTGGCCAAAATGTAGGGTAACGGTATCTATACCGCTGATGTCATAGCGCCACTGCATCACACCAGCTTCCTGAACGCGTCACGAATCGCCCACACTGCGGCCACAGACTCAGGGTTGTCACCGTGCACACACAGCGTGTCTGCTTCCAGATGCAAGGCTTTGCCTTCTATCGACTGAATGCTCTGACCACGGGCAAAGGCCAGTGCCTGCTGCACAATTATGCTGGAGTCGTGGTACACAGCACCCGTTTGGCTGCGCGAAACCAAATATCCGGCGCTGTCATAGGCGCGATCGGCGAAAGCTTCCAGCAGCAACGTTACGCCGTATTCCGCGCATAGCTGTTTCAGGCGCTGGTTGTCCGCTGTGGTCATGGCCATCAACGCCAAGGTTTGCGGCGATTGCGCCAGCGCCTCGAGGATTGCGCGCAGTATGACCTCGTCGCGCATCATGTCGTTATACAGCGCGCCGTGGGGCTTTACATAGTTTAATTGGCCACCTTGGGCCGCGGCGATCTGCGCCAGAGCGCCCACCTGATACAACACCATGGTGTGAATTTCATCTGCTGCACACACCATAGACCGACGACCAAACCCCTGAAGATCCGGATACGCCGGATGCGCCCCCAGGGTGACCCCGTGTTGCAACGCCAGGCGCACGGTATTGAACATCACTCGCGGGTCGCCAGCGTGAAACCCGCAGGCGATGTTGGCCTGGTCAATCAACGGCATGACCTGATCATCCAGACCCATGGACCAAGCGCCGTAGCTTTCACCGATATCGCAATTCAATAGCATGTGAGCCTCCGGGCTTATGGCTGTTATAAGTTGTGGCTGTAGCGAGTGATCGCTGTCATGAGTGGCGACAAGCATGGGAACAAATTCACCCGTTACCCATCTTCTATACAACCAATTTATAGATAAATTATCAGCATTACAAAGTGAATTTACGTATATTATTTTTATAAATAGTTTGACACATCGCCAGCCCATAGCTAATTTTAGCTCACTAGGAATATCAAGACGGCTTTATCGCCGCGCTTTACGACTCACTGAAAACAACAACATCGGCTGACGGCTCCAGCGTCAGCTCTGGGAGGCAACACCTATGCAACACGCCATACAAACCATTCACTTACCCGTCAAAAAAGGCTTCAGCCTAAAACGCGTTAGTGCCACCGTGGCAGCCGCCACGCTCAGCTTTATGGTAAGCGGAGTACAAGCCACCGAATGGGACATGCCCACGCCCTATGGCGATTCCAACTTCCACACCGCGAACATCCGCCAATTTGCTGATGATGTGCGCGACGCCACCAACGGCGAGCTGAACATCACGGTGCACAGCAGTGGCTCGCTGATCAAACACCCTGAAATCAAGAACTCAGTACGCCGCGGACTGGTGCCTATTGGCGAGTTGATCATGTCGCGCCTGGCCAACGAAGACCCGCTGTTTGAAGTCGATTCGGTGCCGTATCTCGCCAGTGATTACGACCAAGCCTGGAAGTTATGGCTAGCCTCTAAAGACGTGCTGGCGGAGCGCTTGGAAAGTCAGCGTTTGAAGCTGCTGTTTGCGGTGCCCTGGCCACCACAGGGCATTTATACCCAGTTTGCAATTGAAAACGGCGAAAAACTGAAAGGTGTGAAAATGCGCGCCTATAACAAGTCCAGCGAGCAGCTGGCCGACTTGCTGGGTGCGATCCCTACTCAAGTAGAAGTGCCGGACATTCCCACCGCCTTTGGCACCGGCCGTGTTGACGCCATGATTACGTCGCCGTCGACAGGGGCCAACACCCGCGCCTGGGATTACCTCAGCCACTTTAACCACGCCCAGCTATGGCTGCCAAAGAACATGGTTGTGGTGAACGCCAAGGCTTTCCGCAGCCTGCCTGAAGCAACCCAAAAAGCGCTGGAAGACGCCGCAGCAGTCGCTGAAAAGCGCGGGTGGGACGCCAGCAAAGAAGAAACCGATACCAAAATCGAGATCATGCGAGATAACGGCATCGTCGTGTCGGAGCCTTCTGCGCAGCTGGTAGAACACCTGCAAAAAATCGGCGAAACCATGACCGAAGAATGGCTTGAGCGCGCTGGTAGCGACGGCCAAGCACTGCTAGACGCTTACCGCCAGCGGAAGTAACACCCCCGTGATGGCACGAAGCTTTCGTGCCATCACGCATTTATTCATGCCGGCCCTGCAGCAAAGGTGCACGTGTGGGCAAAACACAGGAACACCACCATGCGCAGGGCTCTGGACGCATTCTATCGGTTGGGGGGCGCCCTTTCCGCAATCAACCTGACACTGATCATGGTTATGATTGTGGTACAGGTACTCAGCCGTGTACTTGACGAATTACTGGCCTGGCTGGGTTTCAACCCGCTGGGACTGAACGTGCCGGGGCTGGCTGAGCTGGCGGCGTTTATGCTGCTGGGCGCCACATTTTTTGGCCTGGCCTACACCTTTTGGCAAGGCGGACACATTCGCGTGACTCTGCTGTTACAACGTCTGCCTCAATCTGCCCACCGCGTCATGGACATTCTGGCTCTGCTATCCGCTGCAGCCATTACTGCCTTTGCAGCCTGGCACAGCGCTTGGCTGACGTGGGACAGCTACGATTTCGGCGATCTATCCATTGGCATGGTGCCGGTGCCGCTGTGGATTCCACAGGCGGCCATGGTCATGGGCCTTTTATGGCTATTAGTAGCCCTGTTAGACGCCCTTGTGTCGCTGCTTAGCGGCCGCATAGCACAACTTCACGACGAAGTACCCCAGGAGTAAGCCCGTGGAAATGATTTGGATGAGCCTACTGCTTCTGGTGTTGCTGCTGGCATTGCTAGGTGCGGGTTTATGGGTGGCGTTTTCGTTAACGGCCATCGGTTGTATATCGCTGTATTTTTTCAGCAACGTTCCCGTGGGTGACAGCCTGTCGACCGCTTTCTACAGCGCCAGCGTGTCGTGGGAACTGGCCGCGTTACCGATGTTTATCTGGATGGGTGAGGTGCTATTCCGCTCGCGCCTGTCCGAAGAAATGTTCAGCGGCATTGCGCCGTGGGTGGGCAAAGTTCCGGGAAAATTGCTGCACACCAACATTCTGGGTTGTGGCATTTTCGCGGCAATATCGGGCTCGTCCGCCGCTACAGCAGCCACCATTGGCAAAATGTCGATACCGGAGCTTACCCGTCGCGGCTATAACAAAAACCAGATACTGGGCACTCTAGCCGGTTCTGCTACCTTGGGGCTATTAATTCCACCCTCGATCATCCTGATTGTTTATGGCGTGGCTACCGAACAGTCCATTGCTCGTTTGTTTGTGGCCGGTATTCTGCCCGGCATCATGCTGATGCTGCTGTTTGGCGGCTATGTCATGATCTGGTCGCTGCTGAACCCGGAGGGCATCCCGACGGGCGAAGCCGAGCACCTGTCTTTTCGCGCCAAACTTCGTCGTAGCCGCCCGCTGATTCCGGTGATGCTGCTGATAGTTGGTGTGATCGGCTCTATCTATGGCGGCCTGGCCTCGCCCACCGAATCCGCTGCCGTTGGCGTAGCACTGGCTCACCTATTGTCATGGAAAGGCGGCTCCATGAGCCGTGATACCTTTACCAGCGCGCTGATGGGTACGGTAAAAACGTCGTCCATGATTGCCTTCATACTGATGGGTGCGCATTTTCTGACCACCTCAATGGCCTTTACCGGTATCCCTCGTGAACTGGCTACCTGGATCAACACCCTGGACCTTTCACCCAATATGCTGCTGATAGCATTGACCCTGTTCTTCATTTTGCTGGGCTGCTTTCTGGACGGTATTTCCGTAGTGGTACTGACGACCTCTGTGATTCTGCCGATGGTGGAAGCCGCTGGCATTGACCCGCTCTGGTTTGGTATCTATCTGGTGATTGTGGTGGAAATGAGCCAGATTACGCCGCCGGTTGGCTTCAATCTGTTCGTGATTCAGGGCCTGACCGGGGACAATATTTTGCGCATTGCCTGGGCCGCTTTGCCCTATTTCCTGCTGATCCTGAGCGCAGTGGTACTCATAACGCTGTTCCCTGCCATCGTCACGTATCTGCCCAGCCAAATGGGCAGATAAGACAACGCAGTACTGACTAATCATGATTGTTAACAACGGTGACATCACGTTATGAAAACAAAAAAATCGGCGAACGGCTCTGACGAGAGCGCAAAAGCACGGCGCAATGTTGGGCCCATTGTGTCCTCTGCCCACCTGGCCTCTGGCCGTGCAGTGGAGCTTTCAGAGTTGGAGTTTGGCCTTATTGTGGCCGGCAATGCCTTTAATCGCTGGATGGTGCGCTGTATGAATGCAGCCGGGCTGCATGACTTAAGCCAACTAGACGTGCTGGTGCTCCACAGCGTGAACCACCGCGATCGCGCAAAAAAATCCGCCGACATCTGCTTGGTGCTCAATGTGGAAGACAGCCACACCGTCACCTACTCCCTAAAAAAACTGCTTAAACACGGCGTAGTGACGTCCGAAAGGCGCGGCAAAGAAACCTATTATTCGGTGACTGAAAAAGGTGACGATGTGTGCAAACGCTACGCCGAAATCCGTGAAAACTGTCTGGTGGATTCACTGCGAACGCTGGGATTTGCCAACAGCGATCTAGGCGAAGTGGCTAGTTTTTTGCGCGGAATTTCCGGCCTATACGATCAGGCCGCGCGCTCGGCGGCCTCGCTGTAAAAGCCTGCAGAGCGGCAAGATGAAAATCTTCACTCTTTGAATTCGGCCTTGTCCAGACCGTGTTTTTTCATCTTGTCGTACAAGGTTTTGCGTGCAATGCCGAGTTCAACCATGGTGTCTTTGATGCTGCCATGGCAGGCATTCAAAGCACTGATTAATGCCAGGCGTTCAAAGCCGTCCATTAGTTCTGCAAGTGTGCGGCGGCCATTCACGTTGGTATCTTGCGCCGTGTCTGTCTCGTCCAGAGCCGCCGGGCCCAGCAAAACATAGCGTTCGGCCAGATTTCGCAGCTCACGCACGTTGCCGGGCCAGTCGTGATGCGTCAGTTTAGTTGCCTGGCCCGCGTTCAGCGGGATGCTTTCGCGGTCATAGCGGGCCGCTGCAATCAGCACAAAGTGGTGAAACAGCGTGGGAATGTCTTCCTTGCGCTCGCGCAGTGGCGGGATATCCACTTTCACCACATTCAGGCGATAGTATAAGTCTGCACGGAACACACCCTGGTCGCTGAGGGTTTTCAGATTGGATTTGGTGGCTGCAATAATGCGTACATCCACCTGCTGCACCTGGTTGCTACCCAGACGCTCAACTTTCTGCTCTTCAAGCACCCGCAGCAATTTAATCTGCAGCGGCATCGGCATGCTTTCCACTTCATCCAGAAACAGCGTGCCTTGGTGGGCGTGCTCTATTTTGCCAATACGGCGTTTATCCGCACCGGTAAAGGCCCCCGCTTCGTGACCGAACAGCTCACTTTCAATCAGATTTTCCGGCACCGCGCCGCAGTTAATCGCAACAAAATTGTGACTGCTGCGGCGGCTGTTTTCGTGAATGTAGCGCGCCAGTGCGTCTTTTCCCGAACCGGTTTCGCCATACAGCAAAATGTTCGCAGAAATGTCCAGAATCGGGTCAATCGTGGCCATCACTTTTTGCATAGTGGGCGAACCACCCAGAATTCGCGGGCCGGGTTTTGCCAGCTGCTTTAACTGGGCCTTCAGACGCCGATTTTCCAACGCCAACTGACGCTTTTCCAAAGCGTGGCGCAGCAGTTCCACCAGTTCTTCCTGATTGAACGGCTTTTCGATGAAATCATAGGCGCCTTGCTGCATGGCACTCACCGCAGTGCTGATATCGCCCTGCCCGGTGAGAATGATGACGGGTATGGTGTCGTCAAGCTGCTGCAAGCGGCTGAGCAGCTGCAAGCCATCCATTTTCGGCATATTATAATCGCACAAAACAACGCCGCTATAGTCGCGACCAATTTGCGCCAGTGCATCGGAGGCATTGTCAAAGCAGCTCACTGCCAGATCATCCAGAGTCAGGGCCTGAGCAATGGCTTTACGTATATCCGGCTCGTCATCCACGAAGATTACGTCAGTTTGACTCATACCGGGGTGTCTCGTTTTTTCAGTGTGAATTCAAATTCTGCGCCATCGCCATCGCTGCGATTGCGGCCGCTTAAGCGGCCGCCAAGCGCATCAACAATCTGGCGCGAGATGGATAGCCCCAGCCCAAGGCCCTGCTTAACAGGTTTAGTGGTGTAAAACGGTTCGAACAGCTGCTCGGTATTAGCCGGCAGGCCCCCGCCATTGTCGCGCACCCGGCACAGCCAATAACCCTTATGCCCCGCCACGTCTATGGTGATAGCCGGCTGCGCACAACCCTCTAACGCATGCACTGCGTTGGCCAGAAGATTCACCAGCACCTGCTCGATGCGGATTTGGTCACCATGGCACCACACTGGCTGCACCGGCCGCTGCCACTGAATATCAATATTGCCGCTGCTTTTCTGCGCCGCGATGATTTTCAAAGAAGCGTCCACCGCCGGGCGTAAATCGACAATACTGGGTGGCCCTTCGGATTTGCGTGCGAACACTTTGAACTGACGAGTCAGTTCTGCCATTTTGTCACACAGCAGTACAATCTCTGCCAAGTTGGCGTCTACCATATCGCCGGCGCCTTTTTGCAGAAAGCGCCGGCTGTTGCGGGCGTAGGTCTGAATCGCGGTCAGCGGCTGGCTCATTTCATGGTTCAAGCCCGCCGACATCTGCCCCAATACCGCTAGCTTTGCGGCCTGTATCAGCTCCTGCTGGGTTTCCCGCAGGTCAGTCTGGGCTTGCTCTCGCTGCTGTATCTCTTCAACCAACATCTGGTTAGAACGCTCAAGGTCCGCGGTGCGCTCAGCCACATTCAACTCCAACTGCTGGCCTCGCAGGGCCAGTTCGGCTTCGCGGCGATAGCGTTCACGCATGTACAGCCAGGTCAACAACACCCCAAAGTAAAGCGCCATACCTGCAAGCACTGAACCCAGGCGCATCCAGATAACCGACTGGGTACTCACCATTATCTGCAGCGTCCAGTCCATTCGTGGCAGCGGCGTGTGAACACTGAGGTATTCATGACCACCGCCATTTTCACGAACGCGAACGGTGCCAGACTGACCTGACAAACCCCAAGGTTTATCCAGATAATCGAGTTGAACCGGTTCCAGGTCCCGCTCTGGGTAGCGTCGGCGCGAGGCCTCGCCAGGTGCAGGACGATCGCTGCCAGTAAAGTCACGGAACAACCAACGGGGCTGGCTGGACAGAAAACTGACTCCAGCGGTGTCCAACACCAGCATTTCTGCTTCGCGCCTTAAGGACGGCCGTACCCACTGAGATTCCAGTTCATCCACCAGCACTTTTACCGCCACGACTCCCAGCACCTGCCCCTGTTCGTCACGAACCGGATGGGAAAAATACAGGCCACGCACCCCTGAGGTGGAGCCCAAAGCGAAATAAATAGCAGAACCGCCTCTTTCAATCGCTTCGAAAAAATACGGCCGGAAACTGAAGTTGCGACCGACAAAGCTGCCGGCTTGCTTATAATTATTGGCCGCGATGGTCAACCCAGACATATCCATCAGATACACATCTGAGCCGCCTACAATGGTGGCCATGCGTTGCATTTCCTCATTGGCCTGCAGAATAACATCCATATTGTCTGGCGCGCTCAACGCGGTCGCCAGCAGCGGATGCTCGGCCATCAATTCGGGAATGGGCAGGTAACGATTGAGCTCATTGGCCACTAACTGGCGATAGCGGAAAGATTCCACCAGGCTTTCCTGCTCTACCTGGCGGTAGCCTACCCAACCGCCAAGAATCCAGGCCGCTGCAAGCACCACCACAAACACCAGCACAGCGCCAAAACGGAAGAACATACACTGGCCTCTAAAACACCATTAAAAACACCGTTAAAACCCTCAAGGCGAGCGCCAAGCCGGCACAATACAACACCACTTATGGGTTATTCTGCACCGGCTTGGCGCCGAAAATCAGGCTATTGCCGAGCGTTCACGACGCTGGCGCTGAATGATATAAGCTGCGACCGCCATACCGATACCCGTCAGATCCGTTAGCCAGCCGCCCTCAATCATTAGCAAAGCCGCTGTAATCAGCACTATGCGTATGACCCAAGGCGCTGAAACCTCGGCAAACCAGCCCAGCACACCGCCTGACAGGATATAAACCCCAAACAGCGCGGTGATCAGCGAACGGACAATTTCAAACCATTCGGCGTTCATCAGCAAAGCCCCATTATAGAAGAACATAAACGGAACAATGAAGGCAGCAATACCAATTCGGAACGATGCCACCGAGGTTTCCATGGCGTTGGCCCCGGAAATACCGGCTGCGGCATAAGATGCCAGAGCCACCGGCGGAGTAATCGCGGAAACGACGGCAAAGTAGAATACGAAGAAGTGCGCCGTTAGAGGTTCGATACCCAGTTGTACCAGCCCCGGAGCTACCACCGACGCGGCCACCGCATACGCGGCCGTGGTAGGCATTCCCATGCCCAGCAAAATGGAAATGAACATGGCAAAGATCAGTGCCAGTAATTGGCTGGTCGCGGCCACGTCCAGCAGTAACACCGAGAATCGCGCGCCCACGCCAGTCAGCGAGATAACGCCCACAATCACGCCAGCTGCGGCACATACCACGATAATCTGGATGGCCATGTAAGATGCCATTTCCAATGCCTTCAAAATAAGGCCTATGCCCATCTTGTTGGGCGAAAACCAACTCACCACCGCAGCGGAAACGGTGGCCAGGGTACCGGCACGAATCACCGAATAGCCCATAAACAACGCCACGATCAGAATAATAATCGGCACGAACAAATAGCACTGCTTGATCAGTTTGCGCAATTTTGGCAATTCATCTTCGCGCATGCCACGCATACCGGTTTTAGCGGCTTCAAAATCCACCATGAAGTACACCGAGGCGAAATACAAAATCGCCGGAATAATCGCCGCAATCGCAATTTCGGTGTATGGAATACCGGTAATTTCCGCCATGATAAAGGCGCCTGCGCCCATGATCGGTGGCATGATCTGGCCGCCGGTAGACGCAGCTGCCTCAACCGCACCCGCGGACTTCTTGCTGTAGCCGACTTTTTTCATCAACGGTATGGTTAAAGAACCGGTTGACACAACATTGCCGGCACTGGTGCCGTTGATCATGCCCATCAGGCCAGAAGCAAAAATGGACACCTTGGCGGGGCCCCCGCGGGAGCGGCCAGCGATGGAAAAAGCAAAGTTTACGAAGTAGTCACCCACTTTCGAAGCCTGTAAAAACGCCGCGAAAATGATGAATAGAATAATGTAGGTAGATGACACAGCGGTGGTGGGCCCAAGAATACCGGCGTCGGTATAAACCTGGCTAAAAAAGCGCTGTACCGACAAACCCGGGTAGCCCAGAAAGCCCGGCAGATACGGCCCGGCAAACACATAAACCAGGAACACCAAGCCGATAATAACCAAGGCTAGGCCAGCCATACGACGAGTCAGCTCCATTATTAGCGCAACACCGGCAACTGCAGCAAAGGAGATACCAATTGGTGCAAACGATGTACCCGTCGCCATCCGCATAGAGGTGTTATAAGCCACCAGAAAGTAAGCAGCTACCGCTATTGAACACACCACAAGTACCAAGTCCGGCAGACTGAAACGCGAGCGTTCACGTTGGTGAAACCAGCTCATAACAATCGTCACGCCCGTTGCAGCGAGCAGCGGCCAACCGAAATGCCAGGTTTCCAGGTTGACGGGAATGCGCAAAGCGCCGTCTTGCACCATTTGCGAAAACGTAAATACCTGGTAGCACACATAGAGCGCTGGCAGCATCGCAACAGCGCTTACCCAGGTGGTCCAGCGATGGCGGGCGCCGCCCTCTTCAGCGGACACAAAACGGGCACCGGCGAAGAGTATGAAGCCCAGTATCAGGGCGCCAGCGATGTGCACAATCCGGAAAGACCAGGTTTCCAAAGGCGCAATATTCAGGGCATAAAGATGAAACGACGAGTAACCAATGGCCAACAGCGTTACAAACTTCAGCAGGTTACCTTCAAACAGGCGGCGATTATTTTCTATGGGCTCTTCGTCCACATCATGGGCAAGCACATGATCTGTGCTCTCCTCTATGTCAGAAAAGTCTTTGGGTTTTTGTTCGAGGGTCATGGGATATCCTGCCAGCGGGCAAATCGGAGCCGGCAAGCAGCCGGCAAATTAACCGGAGGCGCAGGCGCCTCCGGTGGTAGCGTTACTTGATGTTGCTTTGTTCGATGGTGTAACCGTTTTCGTTGAACCAACGCGCCGCGCCTTTGTGCCACGGCAATACTTTGTTCTTGGTGTAATTTTCAGGAATGGAGAATTGAGCTGCCTTATGGATCGACACCATTCTCTCGTTGTTTTCCATAGTCAGCTTGGTAATTTCATACACCAAGCTCTCCGGCACGTCGCAATTGGCCATTGCGAAGTTCCACATAGACACTACGCGAGATTCCTTTTCCAGCGATTGGTAGGTGTTGGCCGGAATGATAAATTCGGATACTGGGAAGTTATCAACCACTTTTTTTGCTTCAGCGTCGGTCATGCCAATGATATTCACATCGGTCTGCACTTCCAGCTGACTGACCGCAGGAATCGGGATACCGGCGGCAAAGGCAACAACATCAATCAGGCCGTCCTGCAACTGGGTACCCAAGTCTGACCAACTGCCATTGCGGCGCTCGAAGTTCACACCCAGCGTTTCCATCATGCGCGGAAAGTAGGTGTCTGAGGTGGAGCCGGCCGGGCCAAATCCGATGGTTGCGCCATCCGGAATGTCAGAAATGGAGGTGATGCCCGAGCTGGTCAGGGCCGTTACGGAAAACGGCGTTTCGTACATGGGAAACATGGCGCACACGTTGTCCATTTTCATGCCTGGCGCTATTGGGCTGTTGCCCTCCATGGACTCCCGTGCAGGCCCCATGGTGGTCAGACCAAACTTTAGATCGCCGGTGTGTACCAGAGCCATATTCTGCATCGGGCCGCCGGTGATTTCAGCGCCGCCTGACACGCCCAGGCTTTCTGCTACAAAGTTGGCCCATCCAGCACCGTACGCGAAGTAGGTGCCACCTTGACTGGCGGTGCCTACTGTGAAGTTGTCAGGCCAGCCTGCCCGATCTTGGGCGACGACCGGATTTGCAACGGCCAGCGTGGAGGCGAATGCCACTGCCATAACGACTTGGGTTTTCATAAAGAAGGCTCTCCAATTCATTGTGTTGTTTTAGTATTCAACGAAGCCCGTGCGGCCCCGCGTGACATCGGATTAAGCAATGACCGGGCCAAATAAATATTAACCATATAAAACAATGATTTATTTTCTATAGAGGTCTTTTTGGGATAGAAAATGGGTGAAAAAAGACACATTCGAGAGGAGCGAGGAAGGAATAAGGGTAAGTAATGACACGTACGGTGAGATACAAGGACCCAATGCAAAACGCCCCGATCTGCGTTTCACACATCGGGGCGTTTTGGTCGTAATTTGGTGCGGCTGGGAGGATTCGAACCTCCGACCGCCTGGTTCGTAGCCAGGTACTCTATCCAGCTGAGCTACAGCCGCTAAAACTTGGGTATTCATACATCTTAGCTTAAAAAGTGGTGCGGCTGGGAGGATTCGAACCTCCGACCGCTCGGTTCGTAGCCGAGTACTCTATCCAGCTGAGCTACAGCCGCACATTGATCACTTTCATTGCTTTAGTTGACTGCAATATCAACCTGCCCTCTTTCCTCTAACAGGAAATGGCGGAGAGGGAGGGATTCGAACCCTCGGTACACTTGCGCGTACGGTTCCTTAGCAGGGAACTGGTTTCAGCCACTCACCCACCTCTCCTTGAGGACGGGGCGTATACTACCACGTTTTTTATGTTTTCATAGGGTTGAACGAATTTTTTTACACCAGATTTTCTTTAAAACAAAAAGCCGCTCCGAAAATTCGCGAGCGGCTTTTTTTTGACCGACTAGTGATTACCCGGCTCAGCCTCATCGGAACTTTTCTCCGCCTGAATGCGCTGGTAGATCTCTTCGCGGTGAACAGCGACTTCTTTCGGTGCATTCACACCGATCCGTACTTGGTTTCCCTTTACCCCAAGCACAGTAACGGTTATCTCGTCACCGACCATCAAGGTCTCGCCTACGCGGCGCGTTAAAATCAACATATCCCTACTCCCTCTGAAAAAGCAACCCGTTCTTAAATAGGTGCTTCGTACGCGCACATTTATAACGGAATTACGCGCCCTCCCGAAACCGCACATTCCCTTATACGGGTATGTGCGTTAGCCGGTTCAGCGAATGAACGTCCTATCAGGATGATGCAGCGGGCATAAGCCCATTGCGTCGAGCTTCAACTTCTACCAGGGGCTTATCCAGCTCAAAAGCCGAATGAAGCGCCCGTACCGCAAGTTCAAGGTACTTTTCATCAATCACCACGGAAATTTTGATTTCCGACGTAGAGATCATCTGAATGTTAATACCTTCGTTAGACAGTGCCTCGAACATCTTGGTGGCAACACCCGCGTGAGAACGCATACCAACACCGACAATGCTGACTTTGGCAATCTTTTCGTTTCCGATGACCTCACGTGCGCCTAACTCGGCTGCTACCGAGCGAAGCACATCGCCTGCGCGTTTGAAGTCGTGACGCAGAACCGTAAACGTAAAGGCGGTTCTGTCGTCTTCACCCACGTTCTGGACAATCATGTCCACTTCAATATTGGCATCACTAATCGGCTTCAGAATACGCAGTGCACTGCCAGGCGTATCCGGCACACCGGATATGGTCAGCTTGGCTTCGTCACGATTGAATGCAATGCCCGAAACGACTGGTTGTTCCATAGTGCTATCATCCTCCATGGTAATCAGGGTGCCCTCGCCTTCCTGAAAGCTGGACAGCACCCGCAACGGAACGTTGTATTTACCCGCGAATTCCACAGCGCGAATTTGCAGCACTTTGGATCCCAGACTGGCCATTTCCAACATTTCTTCAAAAGTAATGTGATTCAGCCTGCGAGCAGAATCCACCACTCGCGGGTCGGTGGTATAAACCCCGTCGACATCGGTATAAATCTGGCATTCATCGGCTTTCAACGCCGCTGCCAAGGCCACCGCAGTCGTGTCTGAACCACCGCGACCAAGGGTAGTAATATCACCCAGATCGTTTACTCCCTGAAAACCTGCCACCACTACCACGCGGCCGGCATTCAGATCTTCACGCACATGCTGTTCATCAATGTGCTGAATACGAGCTTTTGTATGGGCACGGTCGGTTAGGATACGCACCTGTGAGCCTGTGTAAGAACGAGCCTCGCAACCCAGCTTCTGTAAAGCCATCGACAACAGTGCAATGGTCACCTGTTCGCCGGTAGACAGAAGCACGTCCATTTCACGCTGACCGGGCTCATCGGTAATGTTGCTGGCCAGGCCAATCAAGCGATTAGTTTCACCGCTCATGGCTGACACCACGACGACGATGTCGTGTCCGGCCTTACGAAAACCAAAAACCTTCTCTGCAATCGCCTCGATACGTTCGGTAGTACCTACCGAAGTGCCACCAAATTTTTGTACATACAAGGCCATAGTATTTCCACTGTCTAGACCGGGACTCAGGGCCGAGGTTGATCCGCCCGTCAAATCATTTGGGCGAGAGTATAAACCCTCACCCGCAGCTAAAACATGCATTACTGACTATTTTTTTCAACCCAGCCCGCAACACCCGCCAGAACCTCGGTAAGCCTGGAGGCATCGTTACCCCCGCCCTGGGCCATATCAGGACGACCGCCGCCCTTACCATCCAGCTGCGCGCACAGGTACTTCATAATGTCTCCGGCCTTGACTCTGCCGGTCGCTGATTTGGTCACGCCAGATACCAGTGTGACTTTGCCATCTTCAACGCTGGCCAAAACCACGACGCCCTCACCCAACTTGTTTTTCAGCTGGTCGGCCGTTTCCATCAGCGCCTGGCGATCCGCTCCTGGCATTTCAGCAGCAACCACCTTTAAGCCCGCCACATCGACCGCAGACGACGCTAAATCGCTGCCGGCCAAGCTGGCCAACTGAGCCTTCAAACCGTCGATTTCTTTCTCTAACTGACGATTGCGGTCCAATGTCTGCTGCACTTTCTCGACCAGCGACTCACGAGAGCCCTTCACCAGCCTGGCCGCTTCTCGCAAGGTGCGTTCCGCGCTGTCTACCCATTCCAGAGCGCCAAAACCGGTGACCGCTTCAATGCGGCGAACGCCGGAAGCGACACCGCTTTCAGAGGTAATACGCAATAGACCAATGTCACCGGTGCGATTAACATGGGTACCACCGCACAACTCAACCGAGTAGCCATCCGAGCCCATGCTCAGAACCCTGACGGAGTCGCCGTACTTTTCATCAAACAGCGCCAGCGCACCCTTGGCCAGGGCCTGTTCCATGTCGGTCACTTCTGTGACTACCGAGGTGTTTTGCAGGATCTGCTGGTTAACTTGGCGTTCGATTTCCTGCAGATCTGCGGCACTGATGGCCTCGAGATGCGAGAAGTCAAAGCGCAGTTTGTCCGGGTCTACCAGCGAACCTTTCTGGCTAACGTGCTCACCCAGAACTTTACGCAAAGCCGCATGTAGCAGGTGGGTGGCGGAGTGATTACGTTTGGTGCGTTCACGGCGCTCATGATCAATGCGCGCATCCACTTCCATGCCCGGGAACAGTTCACCTTCAACCACCGTGCCGATATGAAGGTGATTACTGCCCTCTTTGCGGGTGTCGGTTACTTGAAAGCGGCCGCCACTCCAGGTCAACAGCCCGGTGTCACCGACCTGGCCACCAGACTCCGCGTAAAAGGGCGTGCGCTCCAGCACAATGATGGCTTCGTCGCCGGCTTCGGCGTTTTTATGTTCACTGCCGACAATCACTGAGCGAATGCACTCGTGGCCATCAATATTTTGGTAACCGCTAAATTCGGTCACGCCCTCAAGCTTTAGGCTTTCCGCGTTATAATCAACACCAAATTTGCTGGCCGCCCGGGCACGTTCACGTTGGGCTTCCATCGCCTTTTCGTAGCCTTGGTAATCCAGAGTCAAACCGCGTTCACGGGCGATGTCGTTGGTCAGGTCTATCGGGAAGCCGTAAGTGTCGTATAGAGCGAACACGGTTTCGCCGGGAATTACATCACCTTGAAGTTCGGCAATGTCCTGCTCTAAAAGGCGCAGGCCGTTATCCAGGGTTTTTACAAACTGCTCTTCCTCTTGCAACAGTACTTTTTCGATCTGTTTGTGGCTGCTGACAAGCTGCGGGAAGGCTTCGCCCATCAACTCAACCAACGCACCTACCAACTTGTAAAAGAAGGGGCCGTTAGCACCAAGCTTGTTACCGTGACGGGCGGCGCGGCGGATGATCCGGCGCAATACAAAGCCACGGCCTTCGTTTGACGGCATAACGCCATCACTAATCAAAAAGCAGCAGGAGCGGATATGGTCTGCCACAACACGCAACGAAGCTTCGGTGGTGGCAACGCCGCCGAGCACGTCAGAAGCGGCTTTCAGCAGATCCTGAAACAGGTCAATTTCATAGTTACTGTGCACGCCCTGCAATACCGCGGTCACTCGCTCCAGACCCATGCCAGTGTCTACCGACGGTTTGGGCAGGTTAAGCATCTCGCCGTCAGCGGTGCGGTTATACTGCATGAACACCACGTTCCAGATTTCTATGTAGCGGTCACCGTCTTCGTTCGGGCTTCCCGGAGGGCCGCCGGCTACATCGGGGCCGTGATCAAAAAAGATCTCGGAGCAAGGGCCGCAGGGCCCTGTATCGCCCATCTGCCAGAAATTATCTGAAGAGTAGCGGCCGCCAGCGTTGTCGCCAATACGGACAATGCGCTCGGCAGGCACGCCAATTTCCTCGTTCCAGATAGCAAAGGCTTCGTCGTCGTCGGCGTACACCGTGATCCACAGCTTCGCTTTTGGCAGGTTCAACCACTGCTCAGAGGTCAAAAAATTCCAGGCGAAATTGATGGCTTCGCGCTTGAAATAGTCGCCAAAACTGAAGTTGCCCAGCATTTCAAAAAACGTATGGTGGCGAGCCGTGTAACCGACGTTTTCCAGATCGTTGTGCTTGCCGCCGGCGCGCACACATTTTTGCGAACTGGTGGCGCGAGTGTAGTCACGTTGTTCACGGCCCAGGAACAGGTCCTTGAACTGGTTCATGCCCGCGTTCGTAAACAACAAAGTGGGATCATCTGCCGGCACCAGTGAACTACTGGGAACAATGGCATGGCCCTGCTGTTTGAAGTATTTAAGAAACGCCTGTCGCAACTCTGCCGTTTTCATAGCCCTTTGATACCTTTCCATAAACCCGACGAAAATTGCGCCAGGTCCGCGATTGAATTCGGATACTTACATGATTGTACAAATCGGCTACTCTAGCACACGCCGACATCCTGAAAAACGTGAAACATCACCGGAGACCGCATGCCCAAACGCTTTCACAATGCAGACGTGCTTTTGCCGCCAGCAACCGGACTAAAACGTGGCCTGGCCATTACTTACGATGCACTTATCAGCATTGCTGTGCTGCTGGTTGCCACCTGGATATACACCATAATTGCCGGCCAGCTGACCGGTTGGGAAAAATACGAACAAATGGCGGAAGCTGGGCAGGTTAAAGGCGGCCCAGGCCTGACGTTTACCCTGTTTCTGGTGCTGTACCTGTTTTTTGGCTACTTTTGGACCCGGGTGGGCCAAACACTTGGAATGCAGGTATGGCGGGTGCGCATTCAGAATCTGGACGGCGTGTCGGTGAGCTGGAGTCAGGCTTTACGCCGTTATGTGACGGCAGCCGCTGCTGTATTTCTGGCATTACTGGCAGGCTACTATCTGGGTGCTGTCAGCCTGTTATTTTCCATTCCGGCCATAATCGCGCTGTTTTTACCCATTAACGGAGTGTCGCTGACCGACCGAATGTCAGACAGCGTTGTTGTTGAAGTCGAAAAGAAAAAGCTGTGACGGCAAACTGAGGACAAACTTCACACCTAGAACCAGGGACAAATTTCAAATCTGCCCCCTACCAACACTAACCTGCCCGGCGCATTAGCAAAATACCAATACCAGCGTTCACCGCGATAGGCACCAGTACCGCCAGAATGGGGTCGAAACCGTAGACCACGCTCATCGGCCCCAGCAAGTCTTGCATGTATTTAAACGACAGGCCTACCAACAGGCCGGTAAACACCCGAAAGCCCATGGTGACCGAGCGCAGCGGGCCAAAGATGAACGAAATTGCCACTAACACCATCACCGCGGTTCCCAGTGGCATTAACGTCTTCTTCCAAAACGCTAACCAGTAGCGCGACGCGCTCAAACCCTGCTCGTCCAGATAGCGGGCGTAGGTCAGCAGGCCTGTCATCGCCAGGTTCTCCGGCTTTACAATCAATACACTCAATACGCTGGGCGACAAACCAGACTCCCAACGCAGTTGGTTATGAGTCACCCGGGTGGTGCCCTGCTCTGCCAGCTTGGTGGTTTGTACGTTTTCAAGAATCCAGTGATCGCCTTGGTAAATCGCCCGCTCGGCAAAACTGGCGGCTAACAACTGGCGCTGCTCGTTAAAGCGAAACAGGGAAATGCCAAAAAGCACGCCACTGGGCTGCACGGCATTCATGTGAATAAATACATTACCTTCGCGATGCCACAAACCCGACGCCGCGGCTACGTTGCTTCCTGCACCCAACGCCACGGCTTTTTCGCTTTGCGCTATGCGCTCCGCCGGCGGCGCCAGGTATTCGCCAATTCCCACGCCCAGTAGCACCACAAGCAGCGCTGGTTTCATGGCAGACCAGACAATGCGCTTTATGGAAACGCCGGCGGCGCGGATAACCGTCAGCTCGGAAGAGCTGGCCATCGAGCCTAATCCCACCAGGCAGCCCATGAACGCGCCCAACGGCAAATAATCGTAAATCCGCCGCGGCAACGTCAGAAATACATACCACAGAGCATCGAGGGTCTGGTAGTTATTGGCCGTGTCGTCCAACTCGGCAATAAACGCGAAAATCAAATCCAACGACAGCACCACCACCATCACCAAAAACATGGCACCGCCAACAGTTTTCATCACATAGCGGTCAATCTTACGCATGGGTAGGCCCCGTGAGCTCTGCACGCTGCAAGCGGCGCCTGCGCAACCAGGCCGGGCCGAACTGCAGCCAAAGCCCCAGAGCCAGAAACAATCCGTGCACCCAGAACATGCCAATCCACTCTGGCACCGTGCCATCGGCCAGCGCATCACGAGCCACAATCAATAAACCGAGATAGGTGATATACACCAACATCGCAGGCAACAGGTGAAAGAACCGGCCCTGACGCGGGTTTACCCGGCTCAACCGAACCGCCAGCAAGGTCACCACTGGCACAATGAAAGGCAACGAAAAACGCCAATGCAGCAGCGCTCGCTGTCGCGGGTCGTCAGACTTCATCAATTGCCCGGTGCTGAGGCCTTCTTCCAGTTCTTTTGTACCACTCTTGCCGCTGACAATTTTTAGACCGTAAGCTTCAAATTCGGTGGTGTTGTAATCCAGCTGGCCGGCGTTCCCGGCATAGCGCCCGCCGTCTTTCAAAATCAGAAAACGGCTTCCTGTCTGGGCATCTATTAATTGAGTACCCGTTTCGGCCGTGATAATGGTTAAACCTTCGCCATTTTTGCCGAACTCGGCAATAAATACACCCTGCAGCTCACGCTTGTCGTCGCTCAGCCCTTCGGTGTAAGTCACTCGCCCGCCAGAGGTAAAGTCCTGAAAGCGCCCCGGCGCCAATAGCTCGAATTCGGTGGCTTTGCGCTGTTCGTTGAATATCTCCTCGACCTGTTTCATGCCCCAGGGCGATACATACAAGCTCATGGCCGCTACCACCAGCATCACCGGCAAACTGCCAATCAGGGTTTGGCGCAAAATATCGCCCTCACTGACACCGCAGGCAAGCAACACGGTCATCTCGCTTTCCAAATACATTCGGCCATAAGCCAGCAAAATGCCGATGAACAGACCCAAAGGCAAAATCAGCTCGAGAAAACCGGGAAAACGGTAGGCCATCACTGAAAACAGCACACCCGCAGAAATCTCACCTTCTGCCGCATTACCCAGATACTTTAAAAAGCGCCCGCTCATGAACACCATCAGCAGAATGGTGGACACAGCAATCATGCTGATCATGATCTGACGAATAAGATAGCGAAAAATAATAGTCAAAACGGTCTCTCTGGCCGAGCCGGTAACGGCGCCCATTGATGAAGGAAAACGCCAGCAGCGGCTATTCTAAGTAACCTTGCAGGCGATTGACAGGGCCACGCTGCGCCCAGCAGGTCAGCCACAAGTCCGTGCCAATGCTTGATAATTCATCGCATTGCCCCAATGTTAATACACACATCCAATTCGTATAATAGAATTACTACCAGAATCACTAACAGGAGTTGCCATGAATTTTACCTTAAGCAGCAAAGCCCTGGACACCATCAGCGCTGACTGCCTTGTGCTGGCGTTACCGCAGAAAGGCGAATGGCCCGCCAGCACCAGCGCGGCAGACAAAGCTCTGGATGGCCTGATTGGCAAGCTGCAAAGCGCCGGTGACATAAGTGGCAAAAACGCATCGGTACAGACTGTTCCGCTGATCGACAGCCATTGGCAGCGCCTGTGTATCGTCGGTACCGGTGATGACGAGAGCCGCACACCAACCAACTATCGCAAGGCTCTAATTGCTGCGATAAACGTTCTCAAAGACGGCCCCTCAAAACATGCCATTGTGGCTCTGACTGACACCCAGCTAACCGGCGACAGCGCAACGACCTCTGAAGGAGCTCGCCTGAGCCTGATCGGCCGCAGTCTGGAAGAGCACCTGTACACGTTTAACCAGTATAAGAGCGAGCAGCCTGCTGCGCGTAAGTTGAATAAAGTCACCGTAACCGCCTCTGTCAGCGACAAAGCTGAAAAAGACGCCTTTAACCTTGGTCTGGCCACCGGCCGCGGCATGAACTTTACCCGCGACCTAGGTAATACCCCGCCCAACATCTGCCACCCGATCTGGCTGGCGGAACAGGCCGAAAAACTTGCCAAAGACCACGACTGCATCAAGACCGAAATTCTTGACGAAAAGCAGATGGCCGAACTGGGCATGAACACCATTCTGGCCGTAGGCAAAGGCAGCAGCCAGCCGTCGCGCTTCATTATAATGGAATACCGTGGCGGCGATGCCAAAGACAAGCCCCACGTGTTGGTGGGTAAAGGCATCACCTTCGACAGCGGCGGCATCAGCCTGAAGTCCGGCGAAGGCATGGACGAGATGAAATACGACATGGGCGGCTCGGCCGCAGTGTTCGGTGCAATGCAGGTAATCGCTGAAGTCAAACCAAAAATTAACATTGTGGCCGTCATCGCAGCGGCTGAAAACATGCCCGACGGCAGCGCCAGCCGCCCCGGCGACATTGTCACCACTATGTCTGGCCAGACCGTTGAAATCCTCAACACCGACGCCGAAGGCCGTCTGGTACTGTGCGACGCCCTGACCTACGTAAAAAGGTTCGACCCTGCGGCCGTTATTGACCTGGCCACCCTCACTGGCGCCTGCATCGTCGCCCTGGGCCACCACGCCACTGGTTTGCTGGCCAACAACGATGACTTGGCCAACGAACTGCTGGCCGCCGGCGACCGCGCCAACGACCGAGCCTGGCGCCTGCCGCTTTGGGAAGAGTATCAGAGCTTGCTCGACAGCAACTTTGCGGATATGGCAAACATCGGCGGACGTGCCGCTGGAACCATCACCGCGGCTTGCTTCCTGGCCCGTTACGCCAAAGATTACCGTTGGGCCCACTTGGACATCGCCGGTACTGCGTGGCATTCCGGCAAAGCCAAAGGCTCTTCAGGCCGCCCGGTACCTCTGCTGGTCGAATACCTGATGTCCCATGCCGGCAACTAAGCCGCCTGCTGTGCATACTGCGGAAACCGGCAGCTCTGCTGCCGGTGCTCCCACACCGGAGGCTGGGCAGGAAGCTAAAAACCAGCGCTACTGGTTCCATATCCTGCTCCAAGACACCCCCGCCGCACGCAATCTACACGCCGCCAAACTGGTCAACAAAGCCTGGCAGCAAGGGGATCGCGTGGGCATTGTGTGCGACACCCTCGAACACGCTCAAGAACTGGACGACCTGCTGTGGAACTTCAGCCCGGATGCCTTCATTCCTCACAGAGTAATGTCCGAAGCCAACACGCCCTGCAAAGACCCCGTCGGCATCCTACTGCATCCGCCGGCCGCCGAAGACTGGGATACCGTAATTATCCTCTGCACCGAATTGCCGGCTCACGCCGATCAATTTAAGCGCTTGGCACTGATAGCTCAGAATGATCCGGTGGTGTTGGATCAGGCCCGCACGCATTTCAAGCAATTACGTGCTCTGGGTATTGAGGCTCGGGTTCACGATCAGCGGTAGCAACAATCTAATCGGTCGTTCAAACCAAAGCGAAAACCCCCACTTCATGGCCCGACCGCGGGCGACCATGTATAATCATGCGTCTAAAATCTCCTCTCGAATTCACCAATACGGTCACCAGCAAAAACCCATGGAAAAAACCTACCAGCCAGAAAACATCGAGCGCCAGTGGTACGACAACTGGGAATCTAAAGGCTACTTCCGCCCCAGCGGCGAGGGCGAGTCTTACAGCATCGCTATTCCGCCACCGAATGTGACCGGCAGCCTGCACATGGGGCATGCCTTCCAGCACACCATTATGGACACCCTCACCCGCTACAAGCGCATGCAAGGCCACAACACCCTGTGGCAGGTAGGCAGTGACCACGCAGGCATAGCCACGCAGATGGTCGTTGAGCGCAAACTGGCTGGGGAAGAAGGCAAAACCCGCCACGATCTGGGCCGTGAAGAGTTCATTAAGCGTATCTGGGAATGGAAGGAAGAATCTGGCGGCACCATTACCGACCAGATGCGCAGGCTGGGTAACTCGGTGGATTGGGACACCGAGCGCTTTACGATGGACGACGGTTTCTACAAGGCCGTGCAGGAAGTGTTTATCCGCCTGTACGAAGACGGCCTGGTCTATCGTGGCAAGCGCCTGGTGAACTGGGATCCGAAGCTGCACACCGCCATTTCCGATCTGGAAGTGGAAAACAAAGAAGAGAAAGGTTTTTTCTGGCACCTGCGCTATCCGCTGGCTGACAGTGCCACCACGCAAGACGGTAAAGATTACCTGGTTGTTGCCACTACCCGCCCGGAAACCATGCTGGGCGACACTGCCGTAGCCGTTCACCCCGACGACGAGCGCTATCAGCATCTGATTGGTACGTTCGTGATGCTACCGCTGGTGAATCGCCGTATTCCAGTGATTGCCGACCACCACGCTGACCCGGAAAAGGGCTCTGGCTGCGTGAAGATTACCCCGGCTCACGATTTTAACGACTACGCCGTAGGCAAGCGCAATAATTTGCCAATGATGAACGTGCTAACCCAAGACGCCAAAATCCGCCAGCAAGCCGAAGTATTCAACAGCGACGGCACTGAAAATACCGATCTGGACGCTTCCCTGCCCGCCGCTTACAGCGGGCTGACCCGGGAAGACGCGCGCAAGCAGATTGTGGCCGATATGAATGCTGCTGGCCTGGTTCAGCTGGTGGAAGACCACGTATTGAGCGTGCCCCGTGGGGACCGTTCCGGCCTGATCATCGAGCCGATGCTGACGGATCAATGGTTTGCCGATGCCAAAACTCTGGCCAAACCAGCCATTGAAGCCGTTGAACAAGGCCGCATCCAGTTTGTGCCCAAGCAATACGAGAACATGTACTTCTCCTGGATGCGCGACATTCAAGATTGGTGTATTTCCCGCCAACTGTGGTGGGGCCACCGGATTCCGGCCTGGTACGACGCCGAGGGCAATATCTACGTGGGCCGCAGTGAAGACGAGGTACGCCAGAAGCACGGTCTGGCGGCCGATTTTTCGCTAAAACAGGACGATGACGTTCTGGACACCTGGTTCAGTTCTGCTCTTTGGACATTTGGCACTCTGGGCTGGCCGGAGATCACCGAGCGGCTAAAGACCTTTCATCCGACAGACGTTCTAGTGACAGGCTTTGACATCATTTTCTTCTGGGTTGCGCGGATGATCATGATGACAACACACTTCATGAAAAATGAAGACGGCACACCCCAGGTTCCATTCAAAACCGTTTACGTTACCGGTCTGATCCGCGACGAAAACGGCGAAAAAATGTCCAAATCCAAGGGCAACGTGATTGACCCGCTGGACATGATCGACGGCATTGACCTGGCGCCGCTGCTGGAAAAGCGCACCGGCAACCTGATGCAGCCGAAGCTGGCCAAGAAAATTGCCAAACAGACCGAAAGAGAATTCCCCGAAGGTATCTCGGCCCACGGCACAGACGCCCTGCGTTTCACCCTGGCGGCCATGGCCACCACCGGCCGTGACATCAACTGGGACATGAAGCGCCTGGAAGGCTACCGCAATTTCTGCAACAAACTGTGGAACGCCGCCCGTTACGTATTGATGAACGTCGAGGGTGAAGACTGCGGCGTGAACGGCGAGCCAGTAGAACTGTCGCTAGCCGACCGCTGGATTATTAGCGCTTTGCAGCAGTGCGAGCAGGATGTGGCCCGCCATTTGGACCAGTACCGCTTTGATCTGGCCTCACAGGCGCTGTACGAGTTTATCTGGAACGAATACTGCGACTGGTATCTAGAGTTGTCCAAGCCTTCACTGAGTGACGACAGCGCCAGTGCTGAAGCCAAGCGTGGCACCCGCCGTACACTGGTGCGCGTACTGGAAACCGTTTTGCGCCTGGCACACCCGATCATGCCATTCATCACCGAGGAAATCTGGCAGCGCATCGCGCCGCTGGCCGGCAAATCCGGTGACAGCATTATGCTTCAGCCGTACCCGCAGGCCGATAACAGCCGCCAAGACAATCAGGCGGTTGCGGACATTGAATGGTTGAAGGGCGTGATTGTGGCGGTGCGTAATATTCGCGGTGAGATGAATATTTCCCCGGCGAAGAAGATTCCGCTGCTGTTCCGTGGTGACAGCGCAGAAGGCCAGCGCCGGATGAATGAGAACCGCCAGTTTTTGAGCTCGTTGGCGAAGCTGGAAAGTCTGGAGTGGTTTGAAGGCGACAATGCACCGATGAGCGCCACGCAACTGGTAGGCGATATGGAAGTGCTGGTGCCCATGGCCGGCCTGATTGACAAGAATGCAGAGCTTAAGCGACTTGATAAAGAGCTGGAGCGTCTAAGTAAGGAAATTGGTCGGCTGGAAGGCAAGCTGGGCAATGAGAAGTTTACCGCCAAGGCACCGGCGGAGGTTGTTGCCAAGGAGCAGGAGAAGCTGACCGAGTTTCAGCGCAATCTGGCGCGTTTGCAGCAGCAGCGTGCTGACATTGAGGCCATGTAAGCATGACTGCAGGCGTTAAGCGTTTCGGGGATGGCGGGCAGATCGCCATTCTTGGAGCGGGTTCAATGGGGCGGCTATGGGCCGCCCTTTTGCCATCTTCTCGTTGTGGGTTTTTGCCGCGACTGGATAGTCTTGGCCAGACCGCTGAGCGCTCTAACATTGCACCTGAAGACGGCACCGGTCATCGGGGGAGCTTCAGCCGTCTGGAGGGCACTCCCGAAACACGCTGTGAATACGTCCTTGTAATCTCTGCTTCGCCGGACACTGGTGTTGCTCGTACACTTGTTAACCTACCGTGGCTTTGTTCGGCTGCTGATATCAGTTTGCTATTGGTGACTACGAAAGCTGGAGATACGCTTTCGGCTCTGGAGAGCTGGCTGCCGTATATTGCTAAAGACACACCCGTTGTTCTTTTTCAAAACGGTTTGGGCAGTCAGCAGGCAGTGACCGAGCGCTGGCCGGGCCGGCCGATTTTAGCGGCTAGCACCACAGAGGGGGCGAATCGACCAGAGCCGGATGTGTTGGTGCATGCCGGCGCCGGGGATACCTGGGTGGGCCCGCTTACCGACTCTGCTTATGACTATACTGAATCGGTGGTCCAGCAGCTGGCACAATCTGGATTACAGGTGCATACCGAAAACAGTATTGTGCAGCGGCTGTGGCAAAAGCTGGTTGTCAACGCCGGAATTAATGCGTTTACCGCACTGCTGGACTGCCCGAATGGTGCCATAGTGGACGCGCCGCTGTATCGGCAGACGATTGACGGGCTATGCACCGAAATCGCTGCTTTACTGCAGGCCAATACCGGTGAACGTACTGCCCCACAAGCGCTGCGGAAGCGGATTGAGGCGGTCGCTAAAAGTACGACCAATAACACGTCGTCGATGCGTGCGGATGTAAACGCCGGGCGTAAAACCGAGATCGATTTTATCAATGGTTACCTTGTGCAGTGCGGGCAGCGCCACGGGATTGCCACACCGGTAAACCAAATGCTGGTTCAGCGAGTACAAGCTCTTTAGCCTTTCAACCAATCAGGCTAGCATTTTAACCAATTAGGAGAATTCCATGGGCAACCGCCTGTCAAAAATCTACACCCGTACCGGAGACGATGGTTCTACCGGTCTGGCCGATGGTAACCGCATTGCCAAGAGCGCCCAGCGCGTTGAGGCCATGGGTACGGCGGATGAATTGAACTGTCACATGGGCTTACTGGTTGAGATGCTGGACAGCGATGATGCGCTGTTTGAGCCCATGCGCCGCATTCAGCATCACCTGTTTGACCTGGGTGGTGAATTTGCGATTCCGGGTAGCATCGTCATCAGCGAGCAGCACATCAGCTGGTTGGAAGGCTTGTTGGATGAGTGGAACGAATCATTGCCACCGTTGAAGAACTTTATTTTGCCCGGTGGCAGCCCGGCCGCAGCTCAGTGCCACATGGCCCGCGCCGTGTGCCGCCGTGCCGAGCGTGTTGTAGTGGCACTCAGCCATGAGGACTCTATCAACCCGCTGGCGCGACAGTACCTGAATCGCTTGTCTGACCTTTTGTTTGTCGCCTCACGGGTGCTGGCACGGCGCGAGGGCGCGGAAGAAATTCTGTGGGAGCAGAAGAAAGCCAGCAGCGATGAACTGCCCCCGCACAAATAGCACCCTAGAAACAGCAACGCCTTTACAGGATTTTGTGCTCGCGCAGCTGCTCCAATGCAGCGGCCACTTGCCCACCCTGATCTGGCAAATCCGCCAGGATTAGAGTCAAATCGCTGTGGCCGGTGTCGGTATCCGTCAGCACCAGCAGACCGTTGGCTTTAAGTGCCAGAGCCAGCGGTGCTTTGAAGCCTTCACTGTATTGCAGATCGTCGTGCTGCAGCGTCGCCACGGCACGGCCGTCGTCAAACAGCACTTTTTCCAAGGAATGAACCAGCGTACGGGCGGCGTTCGCCTCGCCTTTTATATATATTACCGCGGCTTGCTGACCAAAGCGTCGGGCTTTTTGCGATGTGGTCACCTGTGCGCTGTGATGCAGCGCGAAGCCTTGTTGCTGCGAGCTGGGCAAAATCATACCCGCTGCCACGGTGGTGTGGGTTAAGCGATCCACCACAATAAACGACCCGGTACTGCGGAATTCTTTGTAGTTGTCCGCCAACACAGGCTGTTCCAGCGTTAGTTCGCAAAGACCGATTTCGTTCAGCGCCAGAGTATTGGCCTCGGTCTTGTGTAACGAGTTCACATCCACTCGATGGCGAACGGCGGTCACGGCTCCAGCCACGCGGCCGGTCAACAGTTTTATGTCGTACGTTTTTCCCTGCACCAGCGGCTGCTCGGCCATCCACACCAACGTGGCATCAAAACGATCCGTCGTTTGAGGTATCTGTTTGCTGTGCACCAGAATGTCGCCACGGGAAATATCAATCTGATCTTCCAGCGTTAGCGTCACCGACATAGGCGGGAAGGCTTCGCTCAGCTCGCCGTCGTAGGTCACGATGGATTTCACCCTTGATGATTTACCAGACGGCAACACCGTTATGTCATCACCCGGGCGAACCACGCCAGCGGTCAGAGTGCCGCAGTAGCCGCGGAAGTCTCGGTTGGGGCGGTTCACGTATTGCACCGGAAAACGCAGCGTGTCGAAATTCTGGTCGCGGACAATCTCCACACTTTCCAGAGTTTCCATCAACGCTTGCCCCCGATACCAAGGCATGAACTCTGAGCGATTAACCACGTTGTCGCCTTTTAACGCCGACAAAGGCACGAACTGGATGTCTGGCAAGTCCAGCTGATTGGCAAACGCCGAATAATCAGCCTTGATCTGCTCATAGCGTTCCTCGCTGTAATCCACCAGATCCATTTTGTTGATGGCCACTACCGTATGTTTCAGCCCCAGCAGCGACACAATGAAACTGTGGCGGCGGGTTTGTACCTGCACGCCGTAGCGGGCGTCGATCAAAATGATAGCCAGGTCGCAGGTGGAAGCGCCGGTGGCCATATTGCGAGTGTACTGTTCGTGCCCCGGGGTGTCGGCGATGATGAATTTCCGCCGTGCGGTCGAGAAGTAACGGTAGGCCACATCAATGGTAATGCCCTGCTCGCGCTCGGCCTGTAAGCCGTCCACCAGCAACGCCAAATCCAGCTCGTCGCCGGCATTGCCCATTCGTGCGCTGTCGTTGTGAATCGCCTCCAGTTGGTCTTCATAAATCATTTTGGAGTCGTGCAGCAGCCGTCCAATCAGGGTAGATTTGCCGTCGTCTACGCTGCCGCACGTCAGAAAGCGCAGCAATTCCTTGTTTTCGTGCTGGTGCAGGTAGGCGTCGATATCATCGGCAATCAGGTCAGACTGGTGGCTCATAGCGGCACTCCAAAAGGGCGCAATTCAAAGATTGAATTCAGTGGTGCGACAAATGTTTTACAGGTCGCCATCAGACGTACACTTCCATCAAAAGTATCCTTCCATTTTTTTCTTTTCCATAGAGCCCGCTCCATCGCGATCTATCGCCCGCCCCTGGCGCTCGGAGGTTCGTGTTAAAAGCATTTCCTGAATAATGTCCTGCAACGTATCAGCCTCGGAATCCACCGCTCCGGTTAACGGGTAACAGCCCAGGGTGCGGAACCTGACCTTACGCAGTTCCGGCTCTTCGCCCGGGTTCAGAGGCAGGCGCTCGTCGTCCACCATGATCATCATGCCATCGCGGGTAACCACCGGCCGCAGGGCTGCGAAGTACAAAGGTACAATCGGAATACTTTCCAGAAAGATATATTGCCAGATATCCAGTTCGGTCCAATTAGACAGCGGAAATACGCGAATACTTTCGCCCTTGTTGATGCGGGTATTGAACAGATTCCACAACTCCGGCCGCTGATTTTTCGGGTCCCAGCGGTGATGCTTGTCGCGGAATGAGAACACTCGCTCTTTGGCGCGGGATTTTTCCTCATCACGGCGGGCACCGCCGAAAGCGGCGTCAAAGCCATACTTGTTCAACGCCTGTTTCAGGCTCTGGGTTTTCATTATGTCGGTATGCGTGGCCGAGCCGTGGGAAAAAGGCCCGACCCCCATGTCTACGCCCTCCTGGTTGATGTGCACCAGCAGCTCCATGCCCGACTGCGCGGCCATACGGTCGCGAAATTCGATCATTTCACGGAATTTCCAGGTGGTGTCTACGTGCAACAGAGGAAACGGCGGGGTGCCCGGGAAAAACGCCTTGCGGGCAAGGTGAAGCATGACCGCCGAGTCTTTTCCCACTGAGTACAGCATCACCGGATTGTCAAACTCCGCAGCGACTTCACGAATAATCTGGATGCTTTCAGCTTCCAGCTGTTTGAGGTGGGTAAGACGGCGTTCTGGCAAAGAAGTCATTAACGGCGGCCTGCGTAAATCGACGGTTTAAAAGGCCGGCAGATGCCACCGGCTGAATGTGCTACGCAGTATCACAAAGGAAAATAAGATTTTAAAAGAATAAATAAACGTTTATTTATTCTTTTTTAGAATAATGAAAGTCTCGACGACGTGGATCTCAATATTCGATATTTGAATATCAAAATCAATAAATATCATTATAAAGAATAAAGAGCATTGCGTATGATTGTTGTAGAAATTTACATAAGGCGGTGAAACAGTCATGTATCAGTACAATCAGATTGACCAGACACTGGTCGACGAACGGGTGGAGCAATTTCGTGACCAAACCCGCCGGTTTCTGAAGGGCGAACTGCCGGAGGATGAATTTTCTGCGCTGCGGCTGATGAACGGCCTTTACATTCAGCGCCAGGCTCCCATGCTGCGTGTGGCTGTCCCTTACGGACTGTTATCATCAACCCAGATGCGCAAGTTGGCCCACGTTGCCCGCACTTACGACCGCGGCTATGGCCACTTCACCACTCGCACCAACATTCAGTTCAACTGGCCAGAGTTAGCAGCGGTACCAGATATTCTGGCGGAACTGGCTCAGGTGCAGATGCACGCCATTCAAACCTCGGGCAATTGCATTCGTAACACCACCACCGACCCCTACGCCGGTGTAGCGGAAAACGAACTTGAAGATCCGCGCCCTTACTGCGAAATTATCCGCCAGTGGTCCACCCTGCATCCAGAATTTGCTTACTTGCCGCGGAAATTCAAAATTGCCGTCACCGGCGCAACAGAAGACCGCGCAGCGTCTCAGGTGCACGATATTGGCCTGCAAATGGTGCAAAACGCCGATGGCGAAATAGGCTTTGAAGTACTGGTCGGCGGGGGGCTGGGCCGGACGCCCATCATCGGCAAGAGCATTCGTAAGTTCCTGCCCAAACAGCATCTGTTGTCGTATCTGGACGCCATCTTGCGGGTGTACAACCTCAAAGGCCGCCGCGACAACAAGTATAAGGCGCGCATCAAGATTCTGGTGGAGGCTCTGGGCCCTGACGAATTCCGCCGCCTGGTCGAGGAGGAATGGGCCCACATCCGCGATGGCGAGTTGACACTCACCGATGCCGAAATTGCCCGAGCCAAATCGTTTTTCACTCTACCTGATTACGATGCCAACGCCGCCAATGCCGACGCCCATGCGTCTTTAGGCGATTCACTGGCAACCGACATCGAGTTTAACGCCTGGTACCGCCACAACACTCTGGCTCACCGGGTTGACGGTTACCGCATTGCCATTGTTTCGCTGAAACCGTATTTGGAAGCCCCTGGCGACATCACCGATAGCCAGATGGATGCGGTTGCAGACCTGGCTGATCGTTACAGCTTTGGCGAAACTCGCGCCACCCACCATCAGAATTTGGTGCTGACCGATGTGCGCGAGGGCGACCTTTATGCAGTATGGCAGGCGCTGGCGGCGAACAATCTGGCGCGTTCCAACATTGGCACGCTGACCGACATGATTGTGTGCCCGGGGTTTGATTTTTGCTCGCTGGCCAACGCCCGCACGTTGAACATTTCGGACCAGATCAATGAGCATTTTGACGATATGGATCATCTGTACGATCTAGGCGAAATCCGACTAAACATGTCTGGTTGCATCAACGCCTGTGCCCATCACCACGTCGCCGACATCGGCATTCTGGGCGTGGATAAAAAGGGCGAAGACTGGTATCAGATTTCACTCGGCGGGTCGTCTAAAGAAGACGCACGCCTGGGCAAGATTCTAGGAAGGTCGGTACCGGCGAGCGACGTTGCTCTCACCGTGGAAAAAATTCTGGCCGTGTACGTTGACCAGCGCCGCGAAAACGAATCGTTTGCGCAGGTAGTGCTACGTGTGGGCATCAAACCTTTTAAGGAACGTGTGTATGCCACTGCTCATTGACCAGCGCATTGTGACCGAAGACCCCTGGCAGTTACTTGATCAGGCGGCTCTCGACGAGGGATCACCAATACCCGAAAATGGGCCTATTGCTGTACCCATCATTTGGTATCGGCAACACCGGGAAGCACTGCAACAGCGCAACAGCCCGCTGGGCGTGATCGTGAATGGTGATGATGATCTGGCGGCGTTATACGCCGACCACAGCCAACTCGACCTGATTGCCATCGAGTTCCCGACGTTTCGCGATGGCCGCGGATTCAGCATCGCCCGCCAGTTGGTGCGTAGCGGTTTTAATCGGCAAATTCGAGCTCTGGGCCATGTTACCCGCGATCGCCTGGCGCTAATGCAAAGCTCCGGATTTAACGCCTTTGCCATCAATGACGAGCGTTTCCAAACCGATCATCTTCAGGCATTTTCCGAGATTAGCGTAAATTATCAGGGTACGACAGCGGATCCGCGGCCGATTTTTCGTCGCTAAACACGGGTTTGATCGCCTTCAAACATTTTATTCGTCGCTGCTTACAGCGCTGATTTTTAGTCAAAGGACATCGACACCATGAAGCTTGATGTGGCTACGGCCAACCAACAGCTTGCCAACAACCGGCCCCAAGAAATCATAGCGTGGGCCTTAACGCAGGCGCTCAATCCCGTCGTCACGACCAACTTCGGTCCTTACGAAGCCGTGATCCTGCACATGGCGGTTCAAGCCCGGCCGGACATCCAGGTGATATGGATCGATTCGGGTTACAACACCTCTGCCACTTATCGTTTTGCAGAAAAACTGATTGCCCAACTGAAGCTGAATGTGAGCACGTTTATACCGCAGCAGACCGCTGCCCGGCGCAACGTGCTGATGCAGGGCATACCAGAGATTGACCAGCCGCTGCACGAGGAATTTACCCGCCAAGTGAAGTTGGAACCCTTCGCTAGGGCCCTGGCAGAAATTCAACCGGATGTGTGGTTTAACGCCATCCGCAAAGACCAAACCGACTTTCGCCAATCGCTGGACATCGTCTCCACCAGCAAAAGCGGCATTGTGAAAGTGGCACCTTTATTTAACCTGACCAGCGCCGACCTGAATGCCTACCTGGCCGCACACCAATTGCCCGACGAACACGATTATTTCGATCCCACCAAAGCTCTGGAAACCCGCGAGTGCGGGTTACACACTAAGCTCTGATACTGCCCACTCCAGGAGGCTGCCATGGATTTTTTACCACTGTTTTTCAATTTGAACGATCGCCAGGTGTTACTGGTGGGCGGTGGTGATATCGCCCTGCGCAAGGCTCGCCTGCTCAAACGCGCAGGTGTTGGCCTGACTGTGATTTCCCATGCCGTCGATGAGGAACTTCGGGCTCTACTGACCGATGACCGAGACGAGATCATTTTGGGGGATTATCACAGCGACCTGCTGGAGGGGAAAACCTTGGTGGTCGCCGCCACCGACGACGCCGAGTTACACCGTCAGGTTCACGCCGAGGCGGTAGCGCGAAATATCCCCATCAATGTGGTGGATACGCCCAAGCTGTGCAGCTTCATATTTCCGGCCATCGTCGACCGCTCGCCCATTGTGATTGGCATTACCTCCGGGGGGCAGTCACCGGTGCTGGCGCGGCTATTAAGGGCTCGCCTGGAGACCCTTATCCCCAAAGGCTATAGCAGCCTCGGTGGTTTGGTAGGGCGCTTTCGCGATCGGGTTAAGGCGCGTTTCAATTCGCTCAATGACCGGCGTCAATTTTGGGAAAACGTGCTGGAAGGACAAATTGCCGAAAAGGTGTTTTCCGGTCGCCATGACGAAGCCGAATCCATGCTGGTGTCGGCCATCAACCGGGGCGACGCTGGTCATAAAACCGGCGAGGTGTATCTGGTCGGTGCTGGCCCGGGTGATCCAGAGCTGCTGACGTTTAAGGCGCTGCGTCTGATGCAGCAGGCTGACGTGGTGTTTTACGACAATCTGGTATCGCCAGGAGTGCTGGATTTGTGCCGGCGCGACGCCGACCTGATTTACGTCGGCAAGCGTCGAGATCATCACACGGTGCCGCAAGACGACATTAATGCTCTGCTGGTAAAACACGCCAAACTGGGGCGGCGGGTGGTGCGGCTTAAAGGCGGTGATCCGTTTATTTTCGGACGCGGCGGTGAAGAACTGGAAGAGCTCAAAGCCCATGGCATACCATTCCAGGTGGTACCGGGCATTACCGCCGCCAGCGCGTGTTCGACCTACGCCGGCATTCCACTGACCCACCGTGGCTATGCCCAATCAGTCAAGTTTGTAACCGGCCAGTTAAAAAATCGACAACAAGCCCTCGATTTCAAAGAACTGATACAGCCCAATCAAACAGTCGTGTTCTATATGGGGCTGCACACACTGCCGCAAATCAGTGCCGGCCTGATGGCTCATGGCCGGGCGCCAGATACACCGATTGCCATTGTCTCCCACGGTACCTCAGTCGATCAGAAAGTGCTGATTGGCACTTTGGCCGATATCGCCACCAAACAGGAGCAGGCTCAGCTGCCGGCGCCCGCGTTGATTATTGTGGGAAACGTAGTTCGCCTTTACGAAAAGCTGGCTTGGTTTGGTGAGACTGCGCCCAGCGACAACATTACCCACGCCTTGGGCATGGTGCGCAGCGAGGCCAGGTTCACTGAGGCAAACGTGGCCTGAGCCGCTTCTAGACCCGAAACGTCTCTACCAGTTGCTGCAACGACGCCGTTAGCCGTGACATTTCCTGGGACGAGTCCAATGTGCCCCGGGCGTTCTGCGCCGTTGCCAAGCCCAGTTCGCCAATTTGTGCCACGCTGGCATTAACGTCGCGGCTGACAGCCGATTGTTCCTCTGCTGCCTGGGCGATCTGTTGACTCATATCGACAATGGTCGAAATACCGGCAGCAATGCGGTTCAGCGCATCGGTCACCAGCGCAGACTTCTGCACGGTCGCTTCAGTCACCTGATGGCTGTTTGTCATCGCAGTAACCGCCCCTTTAACGCCACTCTGCAAACGCGAGATCATCTTTTCAATTTCTTCAGTGGATTTGTGAGTGCGCTGAGACAAGGACCGCACCTCGTCAGCTACCACCGCAAAACCACGGCCTTGATCTCCGGCCCGAGCCGCTTCAATGGCCGCATTCAGCGCCAGCAGGTTGGTTTGTCCGGCGATGGCCTTGATTTCCACCAGCACCTTACTGATGTCGCTGCTGTCAGAACTGACCCGGTGAATCGCGTCTACAGCGCTGGAAATTTCCGTCGCCAACTGGTGAATCGTCGCCACCGAGTCGGCTACAGTCTGGCGCCCGGTCTCGGTATCTTTTTCGGCAGCTCCGGCGCTATCAGCTACCCGATGGGCGCTCTCGGTCACTTCATTGACCGCATCCGTCATCTGACTCATAGCCTCCTGAATTTGCTCACTTTCGTGCATCTGCCGACTCACCGCATCGCTGGTCGCTACCGCCGTAACATTTACCCGACTCGCCTGCTGATCTACCTCTGCGGTGGTGTTACCCACCGAGCGGATCAGGCTGGCAATGCGGTCAGTCATGCTGTTAAATTCGCCAGTCAGTTCACCCAGTTCATCACGATTACTAAGTTCGATGCGAGCTGTCATATCACCCGATGCCACTTGCCTCGCAGAATCGGCAAAACGGTTAATAGCGGTGCGTACTGATATGAAAAATCCAATGTACAGATACACCACTAGAATTAGCACGCACAGCAGCGAAACGATAATCAACGTGCGTTGAGTGGTTTCGAAATGAAGACGGTTGCCCAGATTTTGCAACAAACCATTAAATGCCACAGCGCCGAGGCGCTGATGGTCCAGCAAATACTCGCTCACGGTACTGTCATAGGTTTCCCAGCTCATTTCAAGCCGCACTGGCGTCAGTACGTTGGCGTCCACAAAAGCTTGGGTTTGCAGCAGGCTGGCGCTGACTTTCTTTACACCGGCAGCGTGGCCTGCAAGTAAAGGCGACGCCTCCTGCGCCACCGTCAACGCAGGACCGAGCAAAGAAGCCTGATTAGTCAAGTGATCGTAAATCCGGTTCAGCTGATCGCCCAGATCGTAACTTAATTGCCCTTCCAGCAACGCGTAAATGCCATAGGATCGAGCCTGGCCGATCGCACTGCGCGCCTCGGGCAAAGAGTCGCCCAATAACTTCAACAACACCAGGTTTTCCCGCGAATCGGTTTGCGCAAGGCCCGACAACTCCACGGTAGCGGGTAACAGGGTTGACGCTTTCTGCACAAACTCCTGGTTATAGGTGAACTGGGCGTCAAACCGGTTATTAATTACCTGCGTGGAACGCAGAGTATTCCAGGCTTCGCGCAATTGGTTGGCTTGGGCGGCCCATACTCCACCGCGATCAAACTCGGGAGCAGCACTGTTCAAACGAGCAATTGCGGCATCAACAGCCGCAGCCGCTTGGTCTGCACGGGCATGCAGTTCCTTGTCGTCGCTGAATGCCGCTACCGATTGATAATCGCGATAATCAATAGCGCGGCGTAGGATTTCATCCGCTTGCTCTAGCTGTGTCAAGCCAGCCTTGCTGTTGGTCGTAATTGCCAAGGAATGGTTAAGCTGAGTAATGACCAGCCAGGACAGCCCTGCAATGGGCAGCAAAAAGAGGAAGCTAATGAGGCTGAATTTAAAAATCATCGGTAGCCGATTCATCAACGCAATGGCTGGAGCAATCAATTTTTTCACATGTTTCGCCGCTTTATTAAATTCTGCATTTTTATTATTCAACTTGAGTGTCGCCCAAGACCTTAAAACCAGAGCTTTTTTTGTTAGAAAATGTAACAGCATGCCCTGCACTCGGCTAGGCCACGCCGGCGATCACCATCAATGCCAGTAGGCACAGCCATACCAGCATACTGCGGTTAAGCAGATCGCGAATGGCGGTCAAGCTACGTTCACCATAGCTCTGCCAGTCTTGCGGGTGTAATAAGGCAAATCGGCCTGGGTCCAGCGCGTAACCGCTCAAAGCACCATCGGCAGCGGCTATCAGCAGCCTTGCTACTGGCAATTGCCAGTGGCCCCGGCCTTGGCGACGTTGCCGCAGCCAGCCGGCCAAGTCACCAGCCAGGCCAAAGGTCAGCGCGAGCAACTGCGCCGGCAACCAACCGCCCCATTCGCGCCAACGCTCACACTGGCCACATTTGCCAGATTGCGGCCAGCTCTGCCCCAATGCAACCAGGCCGCTTGCCAGCACCGCGGCAGAAATTCCGCCTGCCGCATACCAGAACAGCACCATAAAATAACGCCAGAATACTTGCGCCATTAACGCCTCAGAGATTGCCAGCTGCATGGTTTCAGGCGATAGCGCTGCGCCGCGCTGATGCGCCGGTAGCAGATGCTGGATATAGCGCCAGGCTGCCTGCATGTCACCCCGGCGCCATGCCCGGGCGTAATTTGCCAGATGCTGACGCCAGCCAGGCATACCCAGCAACAGCAGAAGCAATAGCAATTCCAGTGACCATCCCACCAAGAGCCAGTGGTGGTGTTGCCAGTAACTCTGCGCCAGCCAAACCACGGCGGTCGGAATAGCCACCGCCAATAACGGCGCCAAAGCACTCGTTCTTTCGGGAAGGCTTTGCGGCAGGCGTTGCCTCAAGCTTTCAAACCAACTGCGCCATAGCTGATGGCCATCAAGCTGATCGCGACTATCCAGCCGTCGCCGCAGCAGGTAGGCCAGCACAAATATAAACAGCGTCATAATCTGTCCTTTGTCGATTTTGCCAGGCTTTGATGCAGCCGCGACCAGTCAAACGCTGGCCCGGGATCGGTTTTTCGCCCCGGCGCAATGTCGCTGTGGCCGGTAATCTCGTCAACACCAATTTCTGGCCAAGTCGCCATAATTTGATGACAAACAGCGGACAATGCCTGGTATTGATCCTCGGTATAAGGCACATCGTCACTGCCCTCAAGCTCAATGCCGATGGAAAAATCGTTGCACTCGTCCTGGTCGCAAAAACGTGAACGGCCAGCGTGCCAGGCACGATCCAGCAGGCTGACAAACTGAATAAGCGTGCCATCACGGCGTATCAGCAGGTGGGCTGAAACAGTCATTGTGGCGATGGTCTGAAAATACGGGTGAGCCTTGATGTCTAGCCGGTTGCAGAAGAAATCTTCAATTTCAGGGCCCCCGAACTGGCCCGGCGGCAAGCTGATGCAGTGCACAACAATCAGGCTTACCTGGCTAGTCGCGGGCCGCGCACCAAAGTTAGGAGACGGTCGCCAGAGGGCACCATCTATTCTGCCGTTTGCACGCAGTGTGGCTGCCGTCTTAGCAGCTAGGGTAAACGCAGAGTGGGGAGTTTGAGGCAAGGCGAATCCTGATTCAACGAAGTGGGATAGCTCCGATTGAATCACAAAGCGTCACCGTGTGCCACGGCACGCTGCAATCTTCAAAAGCGGCGACTGGTGCGCAGGTTATCAATAATCGACTCCAGAGCCCGGTCAAAAATCAAACCGTCGTCCAGTATTTGAATATGGCCTTGGGCCATCATTTCCGCCAACTCGTTGCGCCGATATTCGGCGACTTTGGCACCACTGCGATTTACAAATATGTACTTATCGACCGCTCGAATAAACGCCGCAAGCTTACAGCGAATCTGACTGCCATCGCGATGCAGCTCGAGCCAGCAACCAACTCGCAAACCATCGGCTTTGGCCAGCCATTCCTCGGCAACGACCGGCTGAGCTCTTGTGGGCTCTGAAACCTCCGGCTCTGGCACCCGGGCAAACACCGCTTCTTCTGGGTCATCTGCGGCAACTGGCAAGGCAGGCGCCAGGCAACTGGCGCCTACTGAAGTGTCTGTCGTGACTGAAGCCACAGCACCCGCTCTGACAGCCGGCGATTCCTGGCTGTCGTCAATCTGAGCATGATCATTGTCGGCGGTTTCACTGGGCGTAATCACCAGGCGCTGAAACACATCCAGATGCACCAGTTCCAGATCACGGATCACCATTTCTACCGACAAACCATCCCAGGCCACACCTTCCAGAGCCCCACGCAACTGCTCAATCACTTGCGGTATGGCTTGTTGCAACAACTCATGGGTCGTTGCCGTCAGGGGTACTGGGTCAATAGTCCAGATCAACTGCTCGGTTAGCGTCTTGGCTCGTTGCCAGGCTTTGCTATCGATGCTTTCATGAAGCGCCAGCCAATGCAGGTAGTGGCTCCAGGGACCATTCAGCATCTCTTGCACCGGCTCGGGTAATAACCGGCCATCCATTGCTTTGCTCAGCAGTTCTTTGGCGTCTGCGGTTGCCTGCTCATGGCGTGCACGGCCATCTTCTGCATCACGCAGGCGTTGCTCTACCAAGTCACTGCGGCGTTGGTCCAGATCAGAGAACTGGTTGAAATTGTCCAACAACTCGTTGAACAGCGAGACGTCTGTGGAAAACTCCGCCAGTATTCGGTTGACCACCGCGCTGATTTTATCCAGTAAGGGGTCGCGCTGGCCGGGGCGTTTTTCAGTCCAGCCAGTGGCGGCCAGTGCCATTTCGTTAAGCAACTTGCGTGCAGGGTGGCCACCGCGGTTGAAGAAATTCTTGTCTGTTAGCGCTACTTTCAGTATCGGTATCTGCAGCCGCCCCAACAGGCTTTTCATCACCGAATGCAAATGGCGGTCGTCCAGAATAAACTCGAACAACATAGCCACCAGATTAATGACGTCGTTGTCCACTTGGCCGGGCCGCAGTGACTGGCCAGACGAATTCTGTAACACCGTTTGCAGCTGCTGGTTCAGGGGTACCAGCGGCGCACCGGGATCGTTACCAAATGCTGTCTGAACCTGGCTCAGCCGCGCCAGCAGCGCATCGGTTTGCAGCCACTGACCACCACTGGCAGGAGCCTGACCGTCACCATAAGCAGGCTGAGCCTGCCGCAGAAGCGCGCTTAATTGCGAAAAAATAGCGGCAGAGACCTCTGCCTGAGGCTGCCCCACCCCGTATCCATCTGCCTCTCGATACACTGCTGATGGCGGCGGCACAGGCGCATCCTGGCGGCTGCGAGTCGTTTGCACCGGCCTGACAGCTTTGCTGTCAGGCAGAACACCTTCTTTGATCAGGGTCACATTGGCCTCGTGATAAACCTCGCCGAGGCTAGTCACCAGCAGTTGATCAAACAATTTCAGCACTATCAGTCGTGCTTTTATGTCAACGTCAAGATTTTTGCTGGCCGCGGCCAGTCCACCGCACAGAACTTCCGGGCACAAGGGCATCTGGTCGTCTTCCAGAGTCACACCGGGTAATAAATGGCGCACGCGCAAGCTCAGGTGACGTAACGCTTCGCTGTATTGGTAACGCAGTTTTGTGACCATATTATCGATGGCCACCTGCTGTTCAAGTTCGGCGTGATCCAGCAGGCTAAGGGAACCTTCGTCGACACTGTCGAAGCTCGGAACGGTGCTCTGCGGGCGGAACTTGCCAATATCGTTGAAGGCCTGACCAACGTGATGCAACACCGCGACTGTCATCGACTTTCGACGCAGACGAAGCTCACGCATGGCGTCAAAATAGCGGGTTTGTTCCTGATCAGTGCCGGCGCGATCGGCGAGTTCGAACAGAGCATCGTCAGCGCGATCAAAAAATTGATTCAGCACAGTACGGATACTCTGGGCAGACGCATCCCGTAGCCGAATTAACGCAGTCGGCAAAAAAAAGCGGGACGTCGAACCCTGTCCAGTGATGTTGACAACTTTTTTGTCCCGCACTATATCTACCTCCTGCTTATGCCGAACTGCTTTTTCCTTTGCCTGTCTAAATATACTTGCAATAGTATCATAAAGCCTTGATGCGTCAGCATGTGTCAGGATTTGTCAGGATTTGTCAGGATTTGTAGAGTCTTGAACTAGATCACACTCGGCAACGTGTGCGCGACGGTTGGCGAACGCCGGCAGGCGCGATAAACTCCGTTTCTGCCTATTTGTGCCACGTGCACCTAACTTCTCTGCCGTTACGGACACCACACCATGATCAGTGTCGAACTTCTGCGCCAGTCCAGAATTGAAACGGTCGCCCACAGTCTGCGCGAAGACATTGGCGACTGTGACATTACTGCACAACTCATCGCCGCCGACACCCGCGCTAGCGGCCGCGTGATTACCCGCGAACACGCCGTTATTGCCGGCCGCGAATGGGTAGATGAAGTATTTCGCCAAGTTGATTGCGACGTTGTTCTGGACTGGCAGGTGGCAGACGGCCAACGCGTCGAACCCGGTCAACTACTGTACCGCATGAATGGTCTGGCCCGCAGCCTGCTGACCGCCGAGCGTGCAGCCTTAAACTGGCTTCAAACCCTGTCTGCGGTAGCCACCAACGCCGCCCATTACGCGGCGCTGATCAGCCACACTCGTACGCAGCTGCTGGATACCCGCAAAACCCTGCCTGGCTTACGCCTGGCGCAAAAATACGCGATCACCTGTGGCGGCTGCAGTAATCATCGTTTGGGGTTGTGGGACGCTTTTCTGATCAAAGAAAACCACATTGCGGCCTGCGGTTCTATTGCGGCCGCTGTGCGTGCAGCGCGGGAACTGGCGCCAGGCAAACCGGTAGAAGTGGAAACCGAGGATCTGAACGAACTGCAGCAGGCGCTGGATGCTGGCGCCGACATCATCATGCTTGACGAGTTTTCCTTGGCGGATATGCGCGCAGCAGTGGCACAAGCTGCAGGCAAAGCCCGCCTTGAAGCGTCTGGCGGCATTGACGACAGCACCTTGGTGGCCATCGCCGAAACCGGTGTGGACTTTATCTCTTTAGGTACGCTGACAAAAAACCTGCGGGCCGTAGACCTGTCCATGCGCCTGGACGCCTGAGCGGCCATCACATTTCGTGGCCTGGCGATAGCGCTCAGCCGGGCTTTGCGCCCAGCAGTTCGTCCAGGGCTGCCAATTCGCGAATCAACGCCTGCCCGGGGCCGGAACCGCTGCGATAGTGCTCTTCTGCCATAGGCGCCACGCCGCTGACCATGGGTAACGGCTGATCATCTTCAACCAGCTGTTTCAACCGCGCTAAAAGCACAAACTGCAGCCACTGCTCAAAGCTCATGGTATCCAGGCAAAACGGCTCGCGGCTGAGGTACTTTTCAGCGGCCAAAGGCTCGCTTTGCCAACAATTCATCTGACGCAGCTGAATTTCAATAGCCAGCAGACGGTCAGCAACTTGGTAAGTATGGCCAAGGGTATCGTGTCCGTCTTTCATTCTTGCGCCGTTGGCGCCGCTTCGGCAGCCAGTGGTTCGCCATGAAGAAGTCGGTAAAGGTCTTCAAACTGCTGGGTTAGCGGGTGTCGCGGTGCCATATGAATCAGCGGTTGGTGACACTGGTGAGACTCTTTCATTTTCACCGAACTAGACAAGCGCACCGACAGTACCGGCAAACCTTCCTGCTCCAGTTCAGCCAATAGCTTGGCCGGCAGACTAGCGCGGGCCTGAAACTGATTGGCAACAATACCTTCAATACTCAGCTCCGGGTTGTGGTCCTCCTGCAGCTCTTGAATTTCGTGAATGATGCTGTAAAGCGCTTGGCGCGCGAAGTCATCACAATCAAAAGGGATCAGGCAGCGCTGGGCTCCAATCAACGCCGAGCGGGTGTAAAAATTCAGTGCCGGCGCAGTATCGATGTAAATGTCGTCGAAATGTTGATCCAGCTTTTTCAGGGCTTCGCGCAGTTTGTAGATTTTGTGCTTGGCTTCAAGCTTGCGTTCCAAAAACTCCAACTCCGGGCTGGAAGGCAGCACCCAAAGGTTTTTAAAAGGCGTTGCGTGCACAAACGATTCTTCCGGGCGCCGGTTGAACACCGTGAACGACAAGGTCTGCTCCAGCAAATCGGCCGCGTTATTATCGAGCTCGGCGGCAGGCCGACCCATCAGGTAATGGGTTGAATTGCCCTGCGGGTCAAGATCAACCACTAAAGTGCGTTTGCCGCGGGCCGCACTGATCGCGGCCAGATTGCAGGTAATACTGGACTTGCCGACACCGCCTTTCTGATTGAATACCACCCGTCTCATCGCTCGTCTCCTTACTTGTGTATTAGCGTTCGCTCATAGCGACAGCAGTTACCAGTTCATTACGGTTTTCACAAACGGAATAGTCAGCCGGCGCTGGGCTTTCAGTGAATTTTCGTCGAGCGAGTCCAGAATGGCCAGCAACTCCCCTAGACCTCGCGGTGCGCGGCGCAGAATAAATCCGGCAACGTCGACAGCCATGACCAGGCCTCGCTGTTCTACGCGGGCCATCAGAATACGTTTGCGATCTGAATCGCGGTAAATACCCAGCTGCAGAGTCAAACCGTGGCTAAGACGGGAAGACAAATCGGGCAAAATGAATGGTAAAGACGCGGGCACGTCCGACAAGCTCACAACGAGCTGGTGGCCGGCATCCAGCATGCGGTTGTAAAGATGAAAAACGGCTTCTTCCCAGCCAGTCTGACCAACGACGCTGTCCAGATCGTCCAGGCACACCAGGTTAAATTGCTCGAGCCCGGTCAGCGCATCTGGCCCAAACGGCCCCAGCTCGGTAATGCTGATGCAAACCGCTGATAACGACTGACTTTCCGCGTAATGACACAGGGCCTGTAGCAGGTGGCTTTTGCCGGTATCGGAATCGCCACACAACACCACCACTGGCATCGTTACCGGAGGCTGACAAGCCTGTTTCAAACGCTCAGCCACGGCCGCATTGCGCTCGCCGTGGAAGTTGTCGAAGCGGGCGTCGTCACGCAATTTAACACCCAGAATGAGCTGTGAACTTGTCACGACAACCTGGCCCTCCATGCCCGTAAGCTCCAAGCGAGCAAATAGTGCGCGCCGCTAAGCAGTGTCAGTACAGCAACCACCCAGACGAGCGCCGAATTTATCCATGGCGGCACCATGGTGATGACCTGCAATAGCATAGCCACCAGCACTGCAAAAATCTGAATCGCAGTGTTGAGTTTGCCCAGTAGGCTCGGAGCCATTTCGAATCTGCCGATTCCATAATGAAATATCAGTGCGCCACAAACAATCAACAGATCGCGCCCCAGCACCAGCAAAAACAGCCACAAAGGAAACACCCCGCCCAGTGCCAACATCAGATAGGCGGTAATAAGCAAAGCTTTGTCCGCTAGCGGATCGACAATGGCGCCAAAGCGGGAGCGCCAGCCAAAGCGGCGGGCCAGATACCCATCCACGCCATCAGTCACCGCTGCCAACGTAAAAATAATCAATGCCATGGGATAACTGCCTGCGTGCAACTCCATAGCAAACGGAACAATCAACACAATACGCAAAAAGGTCAGGGCATTCGGAATCCAGCGCCAATAATGCAAGCTCAAAGCGCCCTCCTCACATCGGCCTTAACGCACCACCGCCGGGACCGGTGAAGGCTGCCAACGGTAAATCAGAACCGGATACAGCGCCTGCAAAGCCTGTTCCTCTGACGGTCCGGCCGCTGCTGGCTGAGACACCAAGCGGGAATCCAGCGTGATGTGGTCACGCAGTTGATCCAACTCACCAGAAAATGTCAGGCGCATGGTCAACTCACTGCCCTTCACTTCAACGGGGACCACATTTTCAACAGCATTAATCAGCGCCAGAGCTTGGGTTATTTTGGCGTAGTCAGCCAATTTAGTCACGCCCTGCAGTACTAAATCCACCGTAGGTTGTTTACCCGCCTCGCCTCCGCTTGCCCCGTAACGGCTAACATAAAGTTCGGTCCAGCGATCAATGAGCGCCTGTGCGAGAGCCGCCGGCGAGTCTGCGTTCACCGCCTGCTCGCCAGGGCTATCAGAACTGAAGCCGTCCATCACCCAACCCGCGCGCCACTGATCACCGCTGCGACTAACCCGCACCAGCGCCATCACATCACGACCAACATCATTGGAAGCGCTGCGTACCCGGCTAACAAACTGGCCCCAGATATCCGACAGTAACTCGCGATTACCTGCCGCCCCCGCAACCGGTAACACCAGCGGCAAGCCGCGAGCCCGCGATGCGATTTCAAGACCGGAGCGAAAATCGGCGCTGGCACCGTCAAGAGGACCGATATCAGTAATCAATGCCCTCCGACCATTTTCTTCAAGCGCAACCCAGGCCAATGTCAGTGGCCGGTTGGCACCCCACACCGGCGCCTGAATTGAGGCCAGCGCCTGAGTGACTGCTACCGCGCCAAAGCTCATCTGTACCCGGCTTTCAGCACCTGCATTTAAAATCTGGTAAGACGTCAGCATAGACTCGGCCGTGCCAAGCACACCATCGACACCTTCGCGCTCTAATACTCCACGGCTGCCCGCAACACGCACCAGCACCTCACGCAACCCTGCGCCATAAGACGCCGATAACGCCTCTAGCCCGGAGCCTTGCAGAGCCACGTTGGCAGAATACAGATTGTTGACTGTTACTGCCTGAGCCTGAGCCGCCAACAGCAACACCACCGCCAATGTCCAGCGCACAACAGACTGCCTGACACGGGCCAGGGTGCTGACTACGAGACCGCAGCAAGACTCGGACAATGACTTGAATTCGATTGATCTTTGAAAGTCAGTCCTATCGATTTTTTGAAATTCAGGCCTGTCGCTCTTTTGAAATGCACGCATGTAAAAACCCGGCAATTGCATGGATAACGAACAGGATACACCAAGCCCCCGGGCCTGAGTAGCGCTGCGCCCCAGCAGCCTTGAGGCGGAATCGTGGCAATTACGGTTGGTACCCTTCACTGCACCTGCTAAAATCCGCCCCTTGACCCACTGGCCAACGGTTTACACCTCCATGAGCGAACACAAGCCCTCTTTGACTTACCGCGACGCAGGCGTTGATATTGACGCTGGCAATGAACTCGTCAACCGCATTAAAGCGACAGCAGCACGCACCCGTCGCCCGGAAGTGTTGGGCGGCCTGGGTGGGTTTGGTGCCATGGTTGCCATTCCTGCTGGCTATAAAGAGCCGGTGCTGGTATCCGGCACCGACGGCGTAGGCACGAAATTACGCCTGGCCATGCAGTTACAAAAACACGACACCATCGGCATCGACCTGGTTGCCATGTGCGTGAACGACCTGATTGTGGGTGGCGCCGAGCCCCTGTTCTTTTTGGACTACTACGCCACTGGCAAACTGAATGTAGACGTTGCTGCCAGCGTGGTTGATGGCATAGGCGAAGGCTGTGAGCTGGCCGGATGCGCGCTGGTGGGTGGTGAAACTGCCGAGATGCCGGGCATGTACGAAGGTGATGACTACGATCTTGCCGGATTCTGCGTTGGCATAGCCGAGCGCGCTGATATTATTGACGGCAGCCGCGTGCGCCCGGGTGACGCCCTGCTGGCCATGGGCTCTTCCGGCCCCCACTCCAACGGTTATTCGCTGATCCGTAAAATTTTGGAAGTCAGCAACGCCGATCTGAACCAGCCAATAGGCGATACCACGTTGGCCGAGGCCCTGATGGCCCCGACACGCATCTATGTTAAAAACCTGCTAAAGCTGATTCGCGACATAGACGTACGTGCTCTGTCACACATTACCGGTGGCGGCCTGCCCGAGAACATACCCCGCGTATTGCCCAAGGGCACCGTGGCCGCAATTGATACCGCCAGCTGGCAGCTACCGCCTGTATTTCAGTGGCTAAAAGACACCGGCGGCGTGGCCACTGAAGAAATGTACCGTACGTTTAACTGCGGCATTGGCATGGTGTTATGCATCCCACAGGACCAACTGTCGCTGACGCTGGACACACTCAATGCCATGGGCGAAACAGCCTGGCATCTTGGTACTATTGAAGCCGGCGCGGATCGCCAGGCCGACAGCGTTGTACGCTACCAGCCGGGACTGCTGGCCATATGAAAGCGGATCCGTCACCGCGCCCCAAGATTCTGATTCTAGTGTCAGGCGAGGGCAGCAACTTGCAGGCGCTGATTGAAGCCAGCCGTGAGCGCGACTACCCCGCCGACATCGTGGCGGTTGGCAGTAATCAGGCCAAGGCCCCAGCACTGGCGAAGGCTGCCCATGCAAACATTCCGACCTTTGTGATTGAACACGGTCGCTATGGCAGTCGCGATGAATTCGACGGCGCTCTGATGCAGGAAATCCGCCGCCATAACCCGGACTTGATTGTGCTAGCCGGTTTTATGCGCATCCTGACCGAGGGTTTTGTCCGCGCGCTCCGCGGCCAATTACTGAACATTCACCCCTCGCTGCTGCCAAAATACACTGGCCTGAACACCCACCAGCGCGCATTGAACGCCGGTGATAAGTTGCACGGTGTATCTGTGCACTTTGTCACCGAGGAACTGGATGGCGGGCCGATTGTTGCCCAGGCCCAGATTGCAGTGGGCGCGGACGATAGCGCCGAAACCCTGGCGCAGAAGGTGCAGGCCCAAGAGCATGTGCTTTATCCGATTGTGGTGCGTTGGTGCTGTGAAGGCCGCGTGCAACTGGGGGCTGAACAGGTGTTGTTTGATGGCCAAGCGCTTCACCAACCATTGGTGTTGCCGGCAAACTAATCGCCCGAACGTTGTGCTTGAGGAGGCTGTCATGCAGAAAAAAGCCCTGGTTAGATCCGCTTTCCCGGGCTTACCCCTGCTGCTCAGCGTGGCCTTACGGTTGTGCCTGATTGTCTTTATGACACCTGTGCTGGCTGAAGTGGGTGGCGAGCCTTCGGATACGCCCAGACTAGCGCCTTTCGAAGCCTCTTTTTCTGCCTCTATCGAGCAGGGCATTACCTTGAGCGGTAGCGCCAGGCGCATTCTTCGTGACCAGAATAACGGCGTTTGGCTTTATCGCACCTCGGTAAAATCGTTTATAGCCGATATTGAAGAATCGGTGGTACTGAAGTGGCAGGACGGCCAGGTCATTCCTTTGCGCTATCGCTATAAGCTTTCAGGTTTGCTGATCCGAGACCGCGAAGAAACCATCGATTTTGACTGGAAGCAAAATCTTGCGACCGGCCGCTATAAAGATAAAGCATTCGAAGTCGCCCTCAGCCCCGGTCTGCTGGACCCACTGGGCTACCAACTGCAGTTGCACCAAGACATCAAGGCCGGTAAACGGGAAATGGAGTACCGTTACGTGAGCCACGGCCGGGTGGCCAAGGAACGATTTGCTGTCATTGACGAGGGGTTGATTGAAACACTCCAAGGCGAGATGAACGCTCTGACAGTGGAAAAACTGCGTGGCGAAGGCGCCAAGCGGGAGACACTGATGTGGTTCGCCCCGAAATTCGACCACATGCTGGTGCAATTGCTACAAACCGAGCCTGATGGCAGCCGCTACGAGCTCCTCCTGAAAAGCATAAAAAAGCTCTAATCTGCGCCTGGACTGCGGAGGCATCAGTCCGCCGTTTCAGCCTCAACCCAAACGGCTTTAACTTCTTCAGCAATAATCCTCAGCCCTTCGGCAACTCGCTCGTCGTCCTGCGAATAGGTCACCCGCAGGCACTCGTCACGGTGATTCCAGCCATCTTCGGGCAGCCCCGGGAAAAAGTAATGGCCAGACACCACCAGTACACCGCGAAGCTTCAAGCGCTGATAAAGTTCCAGGCTGGTAATCGGTAAATCCGGAAACCACAGCCACAGGAACATCGCACCCTCGGGTTTGTGGATATACCAGTGGCAAGGCGCGTCCGCCATGGCGCCGCTGAACACTGCCACGGCGCGCTGCATTTTAGCCTTATAGAACGGGCATACCAAATCACGGCTTAGGGTCAAGATCTCCCCCGAGCGCACCAGCGGCTCCGCCAGCATGGCGCCAAAGCTTCCAGTGGCAAGATTCATAATCGCATTAATGCTCGCCAGCGCCTTGATGGTCGGCGCCGCAGCAATCACGATACCGGTTCGGGCCGCAGGCAACCCTAGCTTGGACAGGCTCAAGCACAGAATGATCTGCTCGTTCCAGGTCGGTTTGGCGTCGGTAAACAACAGGCTGGGAAACGGTGTGCCGTAGGCGCCATCCACAATCAGCGGGATATTTTGGCGCCGCGCCAGGGTCTCCAATTGCGCCAGCTCATCATCAGTGATCACGTTGCCGGTGGGATTCGTTGGTCTGGACACACAAATAGCGCCGGTTTCGCCGGTCACCTCTACCGCGTCAAAGTCGATTCGGTATTTGAACTCGTGAGCATCAGTAAAGGAAATATCAGGCTGCACCGCATGAAACAGATCCGCGTCTATGCCTGCGTCGGCATAACCGATGTACTCTGGTGCCAGCGGCAACAGAATGTGTTTGTGCACGCCATTACCGTAGTCACCACCGAACATGTTGAACAGCATAAAAAATGCTGCCTGACTGCCGTTGGTGAGCGCAATGTTCTCGCTCGTCAGGTCCCAGCCGTACTCACGTCGCAACAGTTCCGCCAGCGCGGAAATAAACTGCTTTTCACCCTGAGGGGGATCGTAAACGCCCACCAGGCGACGCATATCGGCGTCACTCTGGCTGAGCTGAACAAGAATCTCCCGAACCCGCTGCTGTATTTCAGGAATATGGCCAGGGTTGCCGCCGCCCATCATGATCAGGTCATCGCCCGAGGCCATGGCATTACCCAAATCGTCCATCAACGAGGTAATACCGGCATCCGCCGTAAATTTCTGACCGAAGGCAGAGAGTTTCATCAGATCCAGTCCGTTAATTGAACAGCGTTGGTCGAGCCGTGTTATTCAGTCAGTGTCAATCGGACAGCGAAATGCCCAGATTACTAACACCATCGTTTTCCGCCTGCTGACGCAGGGTATCTATAAACTCTTGGCGCGGAACACGCTGGCGCTTTAATTCCAGCACCAGGTCGCGCTGAAACAACTTGTCCTCTTTCATCAAGGGATGCTGGTCCAGCAGGCGCACCAGTTCGTCTTCGCTTAGTTCTTCGGCCTCCGAAACCTCAACGAAACTCATCACTGTTGCCGTGGCAAGCTGTGAAGCTTCTGTCGCCCTATGCTTGCCCGGGTTCAGCCTGTTCAACAGCGCTTGCTCCAGCAACTGGCAGAAGTCATATGCGGGGTACACGCCGTAGGCGTCGTATTCCTCAACGTCTGGCGACAGCGCTTCTAGCTTGCGCAGCCACTGAGGAATGGCAGCCTCGATGGCATCTGGTTTTAACAGATTCCAACCCGCATCCAGAATTTGGCGCATTTTAGCGCCGGTTTTCAGTTCCATGGCATCCGCAAACAGGGCGTAATTGGGAAACGCCCGCTCGGCCAGCGATAGCACAAACGCGCATTCGCGCCAGCCCTGTAGCTGCTGTACTGCTTTCAAAAACTGATTGGCGTTCATGCGCGAGGCAGCGTTACGCCGGTTTGGCCCAAATACTTGCCGCCCCGGTCTTTATAACTGATCTCACAGACTTCGTCAGCCTCGAAAAACAGCATCTGCGCCACGCCTTCGTTGGCGTAAATTTTTGCTGGCAAGTTGGTGGTGTTGGAAAATTCCAATGTCACTTGACCTTCCCACTCTGGCTCAAGCGGAGTGACGTTGACAATAATGCCGCATCGGGCATACGTGGACTTGCCCAGGCAGATGGTCAGCACATTGCGGGGAATGCGAAAATATTCCACAGTACGCGCCAGCGCAAACGAGTTGGGCGGGATAATACAAACGTCGCTGGTGATGTTAACAAAGCTGTTTTCGTCAAAATTCTTCGGGTCTACCGTCGCGGAATGCACATTGGTGAAGATTTTGAACTCGGTGCTGCACCGCACGTCGTAGCCATAACTGGAGGTACCGTAGGAAATTACCCGGCCCTTTTCCGATTCACGCACTTGGCCGGGCTCGAAGGGCTCGATCATGTTGTGCTGCTGCGCCATGCGGCGAATCCACTTGTCGGGTTTAATGCTCATGCTGGTTTCTCATATCCCGGAGTTATAAAGGGCGACAGTTTAACTGTTGGCCGGTTTTAGTGCGAATTCCAATGGTCGGTGACCGTCACGCTGGAAATAGCACCGCTTAAGTGGCGTTCACGCTTTGACAACTCTGCCCCCACTCGGCGGGCAATGTCCAGATAGCGCCGCGCCACCTCCGAATCCGGCTCTGCGGCCACCGTGGGCTTGCCACCGTCGGTTTGCTCGCGCACGGTTTTGTGCAGTGGCAACTGGCCCAACAGTACGGTGTCGTAGTCATCGGCAATACGCGCTCCGCCATCGGTGCCAAACAACGCTTCTTGATGGCCGCAGTTACTGCAGATGTGCACGCTCATATTTTCCACCACACCCAACACCGGTATTTCCATTTTGCGGAACATTTCAATGCCGCGCTGGGCGTCCATCACAGCAATATTCTGCGGCGTAGTAACAATCACCGCGCCGGTTACCGGCACTTTTTGCGCCAGCGTCAGCTGGATATCACCGGTGCCCGGCGGCATATCCACGATTAGATAGTCCAACTCGCCCCAAAGGGTATGCTGCAGCAGCTGCATAAGAACACCTGTGACCACTGGACCACGCCAGATCATCGGGGTTTTGTCGTTAGCCAGATACGCCATGGAATTCGTTTTCAAACCGTGGGCTTCAATTGGAATAAAGTACTTTTGCTCTTGTACCCTTGGCTTTTGGCCGTCCGGCACGCCCAGCATCATACCTACGCTGGGGCCGTAAATATCGGCATCCAGCACGCCCACCCGGGCGCCTTCGTGCTGCAGCGCCAGAGCCAGATTCACCGCAGTGGTGGACTTGCCCACGCCGCCTTTACCAGAAGCCACAGCAATAATGTTTTTAACTCCAGGAATTGATGGTAATTCTTTCTGGGCTCTGTAGGCGTGAATTTTTTGGGCCACGTGAATGTCCGAGCTTTCCACACCTTCAACCGATTCCAGCGCATTCCCCACCAGCTGTTTCAAAGCTCCGGCAATGCCTTTGGACGGATAGGGCAATTCCACCATCAAGGTCACTTTGCCGCGTTTGTCCACGTCCAGCTTTTTTATCGCATCCAGCTCGTACAGGTCTTTTTCAAGGTACGGATCGCGGTATTCGCGAATGGCTGCTTCCAGAGCCTGGTGGGGAATCGTGGTCATAACATCACTCCGGGAGAGTTTAGGGACAGCACAGAAAGAGTTCAGAAAGAGTTCAGGCCGGTAATGCGGCACTTAAACGGGGTTTCGGATGAAAAAATTCTGCGTGGAAGGTATCATTTGTGCCCAATTCTGGCCATACAGGATACCCGCGTTCCGTGCGCAAATCCGCGCGGGGGTGTTTTGTCGATTCGCGGCCCACATTCAATTCCAGCAAAGGTTCAAGCTCAACCATGACGCAAGCGAGTGCGAAGCAAAAACGGGACATTCTGGTCACCAGCGCCCTGCCCTATGCCAACGGCCCCATCCACTTGGGCCATTTGCTGGAATACATCCAGACCGATATATGGACGCGTTACCAGAAACTCCGCGGCCATACTTGTTATTACGTTTGCGCCGACGATGCTCACGGCACCGCCATTATGCTCCGCGCCGAGCGGGAAGGTATTACCCCCGAGCAGTTGATTGACCGCATCCGCCAGGAACATCAGCAAGACTTTGGCGACTTCCTGATCCGCTTTGACAATTACTACACCACCCATTCTGAAGAGAACCGTCAGTTTTCAGAGTTTATCTACCGTCAACTGCAGCAGAACGATCACATTGCGACTCGCACGATTACCCAATCGTTCGACCCTGAAAAAAACATGTTTCTGGCCGACCGGTTTATCAAGGGCACTTGCCCCAAGTGTAAAACCGACGATCAATACGGCGATAACTGCGAAGTCTGTGGTGCCACCTACTCACCGACCGAGCTGATCAACCCTCGTTCGGCAGTGTCCGGAGCCACGCCCATCGAAAAAGAATCCGAGCACTTTTTCTTCAAACTGCCGGATTTTGCCGACTTCCTGGCCAAATGGACTCGCAGCGGTACCCTGCAGCCGCAGGTAGCCAATAAGCTGGCTGAATGGCTGGATGCTGGCTTGCACGACTGGGACATCAGCCGTGACGCGCCCTACTTCGGCTTTGAAGTGCCCGACGCGCCGGGCAAATATTTTTATGTGTGGCTGGACGCACCCATCGGCTATCTAGCCAGCTTCAAAAACCTGTGCGTCCGCGAAGGCATCGATTTCGAACACTTCTGGAAAGCCGACTCCAGCGCCGAGGTTTACCACTTCATCGGCAAGGACATCATCAATTTTCACGCCCTGTTCTGGCCGGCTATTCTGCACGACACCGGTTTCCGCACACCCACCGCGGTTTGGGCGCACGGTTTTGTGACCGTTAATGGCAAAAAAATGTCCAAATCCCGCGGCACCTTTATTATGGCCCGCACCTACTTGGACTTTCTGAATCCGGAATACCTGCGTTATTACTTTGCGGCCAAACTCACTGGCGGCGTTGATGACATGGATTTGAACCTGGACGATTTTGCCGCCCGGGTAAACTCGGATCTGGTGGGCAAGGTGGTTAACATAGCCAGCCGCAGCGCCGGCTTTATCAGCAAGCGCTTTGACGGCAAGCTGGGTGAAGTCACCGAGATCGACAAGCTCAACGAATTCATCAACGCCGGCGAAGAGCTGGCCGGCTACTACGAAAACCGCGAGTTTGGCCGCGCCATGCGACGAATCATGGAGTTGGCGGATATTGCCAATCAGTACGTCAACGACGAACAACCCTGGGTAGTGGCCAAGCAGGAGGGCGAAGACGAAAAACTTCAGGCCATCTGCACCAACGCGCTGAACATGTTTCGCCTGTTGATGACTTACCTTGCGCCGGTACTGCCAAAAACCGCCGACGCCTCGGAATCTTTCCTGAACGCAAAGCTGGACTGGAACAACCGAGCCGAGCTGTTGCAAGATCACGGCATTAACAAGTTTCAACCGCTGATGAGCCGGGTGGACATGGCGCAGATCGAAAAAATGCTCGATGCCTCAAAGGAACAGCTGCCGGCGACTAAGACCCCAGCCGAAGCCACGCCGGAAACACCACTGGAGCCCATCAGCCCGGAAATCGAGTTTGACGACTTCGCCAAGGTGGACCTGCGGGTGGTAAAAATCATCAAAGCAGAGCACGTAAAGGGCGCCGACAAGCTGTTACGCCTGACACTTGACGTGGGACATGGCGAACGCAACGTGTTTGCTGGTATTAAGTCAGCCTACGCGCCCGAAGAGCTGGAAGGCCGTTTAACCGTCATGGTCGCCAACCTGAAAGCCCGCAAAATGAAATTCGGCCTGTCCGAAGGCATGGTGCTGGCAGCCGGCCCTGGCGGCAAAGACATCTTTATTCTGTCGCCAGACTCCGGCGCTACGCCCGGCATGCGGATAATGTAAGTCGTTAATAGAAAATAGCCAGCGAGGCCCGAAACAACCATGACCGAGTACCTGCTCATACTGGTCAGTACCATACTGGTCAACAATTTCGTGCTGGTTCAATTTTTGGGCCTGTGCCCGTTTATGGGGGTGTCCAGCAAACTGGAAACCGCCATGGGCATGTCGCTGGCGACCACCTTTGTGCTGACATTGTCGTCGGTGTGCAGCTATCTGGCGTACACCTATTTATTAGAGCCTTTGAATCTGGCGTTTTTGAAAACCATCACCTTCATTTTGGTGATAGCGGTGGTGGTGCAGTTCACCGAAATGGTGGTGCGCAAAACCAGCCCTCTGCTGTACCGGGTGCTGGGCATTTTTCTGCCACTGATTACCACTAACTGTGCGGTATTGGGTGTGGCCCTGCTGAACCTGAACCGCAACAACAATTTTGTCGAATCAGTGCTTTATGGGTTTGGTGCCGCACTTGGGTTTTCCTTGGTACTGATTTTTTTTGCCGCCATGCGCGAGCGCATCGCGGTATCCGATGTACCTGTTGCCTTTCGCGGCGCAGCCATCGGTATGGTGACCGCAGGGCTCATGGCTCTGGCGTTTTTAGGTTTTACCGGCCTGGTCAGCGTGTAACGGAGTCCTTGGTTTATGTGGACAAATATCATCATCGCAGTTGCCGTTTTATTAGGCCTGGCCGCCGTGTTCGGAGCCCTGCTGGGCTTTGCCGCCGAGCGTTTTAAGGTAGAAGGCAACCCGCTGGTCGATCAGATAGACGCACTTTTGCCGCAAACCCAGTGCGGCCAGTGTGGTTTCCCTGGCTGCCGACCCTATGCTGAAGCCATCAATAACGGCGAAGCCATCAACAAGTGCCCACCGGGCGGCGAAGCCACCATCAACGCCCTGGCCGACCTGTTGGACGTAGAGCCCCAACCTTTGGACGCCGAACACGGCGCTGCCCAAGCCAAGCGGGTAGCCGTGATTCGCGAAGACGAATGCATTGGCTGCACCAAGTGCATCCAGGCCTGCCCCGTAGACGCCATTCTAGGCGCTGCCAAACACATGCACACGGTGATAGAAAGCGAATGTACCGGCTGTGATTTGTGCGTGGAACCCTGCCCGGTTGACTGTATCGACATGATCGTTATTGAACCGAACATTCACAGCTGGACCTGGGCGCCGCCTGTCGCACTGGATAAGGCACCCAATGAAGTGCCCAGCGCTACCGATGCCCGCGTAATTGCCACCGACAGCCAGGCTGAAACCCACGAAGCGAGCCTGTCATGACCCAACTGTGGAACTTTGGCGGCGGCATACACCCGCCAGAAAACAAAAGCCAATCCAGCAATCGGCCAATCCGCTCCGCTGGCTTGCCCGCGAGATTGGTACTGCCGTTGCAACAGCACATTGGCGAGCCTGCACGCTGTATTGTCGAGCCTGGGCAAAAGGTGCTGAAAGGCGAAGTCATCGCTCAGGTAGGCAACGGCATGGGCGTGCCGGTACACGCACCTACGTCAGGCATCGTTCAGCGTATTTCCCTCGAACCTGTGCCGCACCCGTCTGGTATGAGCGACACCTGCGTGGTGCTGATACCCGACGGCGAGGAGCGCTGGTGCGAGTTGGTACCCCAGCCGGAATATCGCAAGCTAGAGCGCGACAAGGTACTGGCGCTGATTCGTCAGGCCGGCATTGTGGGCCTGGGCGGCGCCGGTTTTCCAACCAACATCAAACTACGACCGTCTGTAGACCGCAAAGTCGACACCTTGATTCTCAACGGCGCCGAGTGCGAGCCCTACATTACCGCCGACGACATGACCATGCGCGAGAAGGCGGACCAGGTGATGGCCGGTCTGCGCATAATGGCCTGGCTCCTGCGCCCCTCGCGGGTGGTGATTGGCATCGAAAAAAACAAACCCGAAGCCATTGCCGCTTTGCGGCAGGCTGCAGAGGGCAGCAAAACCGAAATTGCAGTCATTCCCACCATCTATCCGTCCGGTGGTGAAAAACAGCTGATTCAGATTCTGACCGGCCAAGAGGTGCCCAGCGGTGGCATACCGGCGGATATTGGCGTGATATGCCAGAACATTGGTACCGCGGTAGCGGTTGCCGATGCTATCTTGCAAGGCAGACCACTGATTTCTCGCGTGATGACGGCCACCGGTGAAGCCTTGGCCGAACCCGGCAACTTTGAAGTCTTGATTGGCACCCCCGCCAGCCATTTACTGACCTGCGCCGGTGTTAGTAAACAGCACATGTCGCGCCTGGTGCTCGGCGGCCCGATGATGGGCTATACGCTGCAGAACACAGATACCCCGCTGATAAAAACCAGCAACTGCGTGATTGCCGCCAGCGCCAGTGAACTGCCCGCGCCGGCGCCAGAACAACCGTGCATTCGCTGCGGCCTGTGCGCTGAAGCCTGCCCGATGGAACTTTTACCCCAACAGTTGTTCTGGCACGCCAAAGCCACAGAGTTTGAAAAAGCCGAACATCTGAATCTGTTTGACTGCATCGAATGCGGCGCCTGCTCGTATGTGTGTCCGAGTTCCATTCCTCTGGTGCAGTATTACCGCTTTGCCAAAGGCGAAATCCGCCTGCAACGCGCCGAACAGCAAAAGTCCGACCGTGCCCGCGTCCGCTTTGAAGCCCGCCAGCAGCGCCTTGACCGTGAGCAGCAGGAAAAAGATCAGCGCCGCAAAGACCGCGCGTTGGCCGCTGCCAAAGCTCAGGAACAGAAAACCTCCGACGCCCAGACGACGGTTCAAGACGGCACGGTAACCAACGAACGTTCAGGCAAATCTGCCCTGGTAGAGCAAGCTCTGGCCCGTAAAAAAGCCAAAGCCGCGGCGGCTAGCGCTGAGCGCACCGAGTTTGCGACACAACTGTCTAAAGAAGCAGCACCGTCTGAAACATTCACACCCGAACATGCGGGAAAAATTGCTGTGGCCGAGACGGTTCCAAGCGTGGAAGAACTGGAACAGCAGCTGACCCAGGTCCAAATCAAACTGGAAAAAATGCAGAGCATGCTAGAAGACGCTCGCAGCGGCCAAGCGCCCAACGTCGACAAGCTCGAACGCGCCGTTGACAAGAATATCGAGCGGGTCAGGCGCGCACAGCGGGCGATTGATGATGCCTAACAGCAGGCCGTGCCCGCCAACGGCAACGCCGAACCGGCGCTAAGCCGGTCAAACGATTAAACTATTAAAAACCAGGCTGCAATATCATGGCGCTTGTGCAACAGTCTTCCCCACACGCCCACCGGGCTCGCCCTACGTCGCGGATAATGTTGTGGGTAATGATCGCCACGGTGCCGGGGTTGCTGGCGCAAACGGTGTTTTTTGGCTGGGGTAATCTGATTAACGTGGTCTGGTGCATTGCGCTGGCACTGGCTACTGAGGCCGCCATTCTAAAATGGCGGAGCAAGCCCGTGGGGTTTTTTCTGAAAGACAACACGGCGGCTGTAACCGGCCTGTTGCTGGGCCTATCACTGCCGCAATTTGCGCCCTGGTGGGTGTCTGCGGTGGCGGTTTTCAGCGCCATTGTGGTGGCCAAACAGCTTTACGGCGGCCTGGGTTCCAATCCGTTCAATCCGGCTATGGTGGGTTACGCTCTGGTGCTGATTTCATTTCCGCTGGCGATGACCACCAATTGGGCCGCACCGGTCGGCCTAGGGCAGGACGCACCCGGGTTTGGAGAAACCCTCAGCGCCATTGCTTCGGGCCAGCAAACCGCTGTTGACGGCTGGACAATGGCCACCCCGCTGGACGAATACAAACACAAGGTAGGCAGCCACACCGCCGCGGAAATTACGGTTCACCCCACCTTTGGCAACTTTGTCGCTCGCGGCTGGGAGTGGGTGAACGCAGCTTTCCTGGCAGGCGGCCTAGTGTTGTTGGCGCTGCGTATTATCAGCTGGCACATACCCGTCGGTTTTTTGGGTGGGCTGGTAGCCATGAGCCTGCTGTTTGGCACCAACGCCGACCAGTATGCACCGCTTTCTCTACACCTGCTGGCCGGTGGCACCATGCTGGGGGCATTCTTTATCGCCACCGATCCGGTGTCGGCAGCCACCAGCCGCCAAGGCAAGCTAATTTATGCGGTGGGCATTGGCGCTCTGGTTTACCTGATACGCAGCTGGGGCAACTATCCAGACGCCGTAGCGTTCAGCGTGTTGCTAATGAACTTTGCGGTGCCGTTTATTGACTACTACACACCGCCACGCACCTACGGTCACCACAAGGCCCGACGCGGTTTACCCACCCGGAAGCAGGGCTGACTTTATGGCAACCATGGCTCAATCCATAAGCCGCAGCGCCATCGGCCTTGGCCTTTTCGCGGTGATAACCGGTGGCACCATCGCCCTGACCCAGGCAGTCACCAAGGAGCGTATTGCCGAGCAGACAGCTCGGGCCGAAGCCGCTGCGCTATTCGAAATCATTCCCGAAAGCGCCCATAGTAATGACATGCTGAATGACACCATCAGCTTGCCAGACGCTGCTGTTCTTAACAGCGGTGAAACACCTAGCGCCTGGGTAGCCCGTCAGCAGAGCGACTTGGTGGGCTTTATCATTCCGGTCACGGCCACCGACGGCTATTCCGGCGACATCAACCTGTTGGTGGGCATTACTCCGTCTGGCGAGTTATTGGGTGTGCGGGTGACCGGCCACCATGAAACACCAGGGCTGGGGGATCGCATAGACACCCGAAAATCGGATTGGGTTTACCAGTTTAATGGCCACTCGCTGGCCAATACGTCGGGCAAGCAGTGGAATGTAAAGAAAAACGGCGGCGAATTTGACCAGTTCACCGGTGCCACCATTACCCCCCGGGCAGTGGTCAAGGCGGTTCACAAAACCCTGGTGTATGTGCGCGAACACCAAGCCCAAATTCGCCAAAGCCTGGGCTTGCCCGTCGAGCGTGGCAACCGCGAGCAACGCAATGCCGTTGCCAGTCATTTTCCCGAGCCGGAGCACTGATTGCCATGGCAACAAAAACATCACGCGAGATTATTCGCGACGGTCTTTGGAGCAATAACCCCGCGCTAGTTCAGGTTTTGGGGCTATGCCCTTTGCTGGCAGTCACCAGCACAGTGGTGAACGCACTGGGGCTGGGGCTGGCCACACTGCTGGTATTGATGGGTTCAAATCTGGCGGTATCGCTGATAAGGAACTTTGTAAACGAATCTGTTCGCCTGCCGGCATTTGTGATGATCATCGCCTCGTTTGTAACCTGTGCCGAACTGCTAATGCAGGCATACACTTACGAGCTGTATCAGATTCTGGGCATTTTCATCCCATTGATTGTGACCAACTGCGCCATTTTGGGCCGCGCCGACGCCTTTGCATCACGCAACCCTCCGGGGCTCGCGCTGCTCGACGGTGCCATGATGGGGTTGGGCTTCTTGCTGGTGCTGGTAATGCTGGGCGCCATGCGCGAACTGATCGGCCAAGGCACGCTGTTCGCGGACATGCACCTTCTGCTGGGGCCCATGGCCGCCGAATGGACACTGCGCCCGTTTGCGGATTACCCCAACATGCTGTTTATGATGCTACCACCCGGAGCATTTATGGGCCTGGGCCTGCTGATTGCACTGAAAAACGTGATTGACAGTCGCATTGAAGAAAAACGCAAAGCCGCGCAAGTTAAAACCGTTAGCGCCGGCACTAAACGGGTGCGAGTTACTGGCAGCCTTTCGTAATAAAAATAATGACAAACAACGAACGATAGATTGCAGGTGTAACCTCGCCTGGCACAACACCCACTTGATCGAACAACGGTTATGAACAAACAGAAACGCACAGAAATATTTCGCCGTTTGCGGGAAGAAAATCCCAAGCCGGTCACCGAGCTGAGCTACAGCTCCGATTTTGAATTGCTGATTGCGGTCATCCTTTCGGCGCAGGCCACCGATGTAGGCGTGAACAAAGCCACCAATAAACTGTATCCGATTGCGAACACCCCTGAGGCCATTTTTGCCCTGGGCGTGGATGGCCTTAAGAAATACATAAAAACCATTGGCCTATTTAACAGCAAAGCCGAAAACGTGATCAAAACATGTCGCGCGCTGATCGACCGGCACGAAAGCCAAGTACCGCAAACCCGGGAAGAACTGGAAGCATTGCCCGGTGTTGGCCGCAAAACCGCCAATGTGGTGCTGAACACCGCCTTCGGTCAAATCGCCATGGCCGTAGATACTCACATATTCCGAGTATCTAACCGTACCGGTATTGCTCCAGGCAAGAACGTGCTGGACGTGGAAAAGCGTTTGATACGCCTGGTACCGCAGGAGTTTTTGCTGGATGCCCATCACTGGCTTATTCTGCACGGGCGCTATACCTGCATCGCCCGAAAACCTCGGTGCGGTGCTTGTCTCATTGAAGATTTGTGCGAGTTCAAGGACAAACGCGACTATATATGATCCACGATACTCGATCAGGCCCGGCTACCGACACCTGAGCGGTGCTGGCAGCCCTGACGGCTACTGAAATAAAAGATTTCCAGTTAGTCCTTCTTTTTCCAATATCTCGCGCAGCCTACGTAGAGCTTCCACTTGGATCTGGCGCACTCGTTCTCGGGTCAGTCCAATTTCTTGCCCAACTTCTTCTAGCGTACTAATAGGATAGCCACGCAAACCAAAACGGCGCGCCAGCACTTCCTGCTGTTTTTCGCTAAGTTGGTCAATCCACTGTTGCAGGCAAACCGAAATGTTGTTGTCCTGCAGTACGTCGGCGGGATCTGATGCGCCTTCGTCGGCTACCGTATCCAGAAGGGATTTTTCACCACCGGCGCCAATCGGCGTGTCCATGGAAGCAACGCGCTCGTTCAACCCAAGCATGCGTTTAACATCTTTGACCGGTTTGTCGACCTTACGAGCAATTTCTTCAGCTGTGGGTTCGTGGTCTAGTTGCTGGGTCAGCTCGCGGGCCGCCCGCAGATAAAGGTTGAGTTCTTTCACCACGTGAATGGGCAAGCGAATAGTGCGGGTCTGGTTCATGATACCGCGTTCGATGGTTTGGCGAATCCACCAGGTGGCATAGGTAGAGAAGCGAAACCCGCGCTCTGGATCAAACTTCTCAACCGCGCGAATCAAACCAAGGTTACCTTCTTCGATCAGATCCAACAGAGTCAAACCGCGATTCACATAGCGCCGGGCGATTTTTACAACCAGCCGCAAGTTGCTTTCGATCATGCGTTTACGACCTGCTTCCTCGCCTTTTCGGGCCAGGCGTGCAAAGTATACTTCTTCTTCAGGGGTAAGCAGCGGCGAAAAGCCTATTTCGTTGAGGTAAAGCTGTGTGGCATCCAGCTGCTTGCTGCTGCTGTAATAACGACTGCTCGCCGGACGACCAGCAGGTTTCGCGGTTGTTTTGTTGGTAACCTTGCGCGGTGAGGCTGTATCTCCGGATTTTGGTTTCTTCTTTTCAGCGTCTTCGGACTGCTCGACGCGATCGACAATCAAGTCTTCCTGATATTGTGACATTCTGTTTGCCCCGCCTCTAAATGATCCTGGACAGCGCCCGTATTTTGTTTATTAGGTCGGGCGTGCCGTTCTATTCGTGGTCGTATTCAGGACATCAATTCATGGCCACCTTGGCCGCTGTTGTTTCATTATTATTTTGTGTGCGTGTACGTTTCTTTACCTATTATTCCCTAGTCTACCGCGCTGGTAAATAATATGCTGGATTTACTGGGTTGCCATTTTTTCGTATTTCAAAATGCAACATTGGCCGCCCTGCGCCACTGCTGCCCAATTCGGCAATTATCTGACCAGCCTGAACGTTCGCCCCTTCTTTAACCAATATTTTCCGGTTGTGTCCGTAAGCGCTGAGATACTGTTCGCTGTGATTAACGATTACAAGGTTGCCATAACCCAGCAAACCACTGCCTGCGTAGACCACACTTCCGCCAGCAGCAGCCCGTACAGAGTCGCCGGATTCTCCGGCAATATCAATCCCTTTGTTGACTTTCCCGGATGCTGAGAAGTTAGCAATTACAGTGCCAGAGTGAGGCCACCGCCATTTTATATCGGCAACGGTCTGGGTCTGCGACGCCAAAGGCGCGCTTGTATTAGGCTTTCGGCTAATCACAGGTTGTCCGGTCGGCTTGGGATCTTGGGCGCTACTGCTCGTTACTGCCGCTGCGCTGCGCTTGCCCCCAGACCCTGCAACCGCTGTAGTAGGCGCTCGGCCACGCTTGTCAAGACGCAACATCTGACCCGGTAGAATAGTCCAAGGTGCTCGCAAACCATTTGCGTTACCCAGCTCCCGATAATTGCGACCATAGCGCCAGGCAATGCCGTACAGGGTTTCCCCGGACTTGACCATGTGCTGACCCCAATACACCGGGGGGTTATAAATGTCGTCCTGATACAGCGCCGCCGTATTGCAACCGCCCAGCATCAACGTTAGCCACAACAGAGCTGCGACTGGGTAGTTGAAAAAAACGCGAAGCTGGGAAATCACGACATAGGTACCGATGCGGTTATGAAATAGTCGGCTTAACAATAATGCAAGCCCGCGCCGGTGTCTAAGTAGTTTCGGGATATTCGCTGTAAGCCACTATTGTTGCGGTTATTTTCTAACTGGCATAACAGGCTTTACGGGCACTCATGTTACCCAGGGGAACAGTGTCTTTTACATTTCGTAACATTTAGGAGCGTTTACACCCACCAAAACGCAGCCCCAACCACTCCACCACCAGCACTAGCAGAATGCCCGCCACGGCCATCAGTAAGGCTTGGAAAACAAGTGGATCCAGACCATTAAGATTGGCATAAAATGCAGGGCTAATGCTGACTTCGTGCACGGGCACCTGTTCTCCAGCGCTGTTAATCCGCCAGCTCAGAGTTTCTTTCCAGGGCCAGACCTTGTTCAACGCACCCAGCATAAATCCGATCAACAGTGCCAGAACAGTGTCGTGAAAACGGTCAAAGGCCCAAGTAATAACGCGAGCAATAGAAAAAAGACCGACGACACAACCGCCAACAAACAGCAACAGCAACCCAACGTCAAAGCCCTTTATGGCGCTGAGCACTGGCACATACATACCCATAATAACCAAAATAAAACTGCCGGAAATGCCCGGTAGAATCATCGCACAAATGGCGATGGCGCCTGCAAACAGAAACATGGGCACCGAGGGCTCAGCGGCCATGGCCGGCAAGCTGGTTATCCACCACGCAAAGGCAATACCCGCCAATAATGGCAGCACCAGGCGCCAATGATACTGGCGAACTTCACGCCCGACGTGCCACACGGAGGCCAAAATCAGTCCGAAGAAAAAACTCCACAGTAAGATCGGAAAGGTGGTCAATAGGTAGCTGATCGCTGATGCCAAAGTGGCAATGCTGAACACGATGCCACCGAGCAGGGTCATCAAAAAACTGCCATCGCAGACCTGCCAGAAAACGGCGACACGGCCCCGAATCAAGTCAGTCAAAAGTGCTTTTGGCACTGCATTTACCGCTGCCAGCAGGCGAAAATAAATACCGGAAATAAACGCAATCGTGCCACCAGAAACGCCAGGCACTATGTCGGCCGCGCCCATGGCCAGCCCCCGCAGAAAAACCGACGGCAAACCCTGGGAACGCAACGCTACGGTCTTCTCATTCGTCCGCAAAGTGGGCGACGTTTGACGCATCAGCGCACCACTCCGCTCAACAAAGGTACAAACTTGACCGCTTCCAATTCCGTGCGTTCAAAACGATCGCCACGGCGCACAATTTGAACCAGTATCTGTCGTTCAGCCCCCACCGGGGAGATCAGAACACCATTGTCAGCAAGCTGTTGCAACAGCTCGGTGGGGACCTCGGTGGGTGCGGCGGTTACAATAATGCCGTCGTACGGGCCACGTTCGGGCCAGCCCATACCACCATCAGCGTGGCGCAGCACAGCGTTGCGACACTTTAGATCGCGTAGGCGCTCCCTTGCTCGGTCCTGAAGTGATTTTATGCGTTCAACGCTGAACACCTCGGCAAACAAATTACACAGCACCGCAGTCTGATAGCCAGAGCCGGTACCCAATTCCAACACTTTCTTCGGTTGGTGGCCGTATAACAATTCGGTCATACGGGCAACAATATAAGGTTGCGACAAGGTCTGGTTGTGGCCAATCGGCAAAGCGGTATCTTCATAGGCTCTGTGCGCCAAAGCTTCATCGAGAAAAATATGGCGTGGAACCTCGGCTATGGCGTCTAACACCTGTGGTGACGAGATGCCTTTGTCTTTTAGGCGCTGGATCAGGCGCAGGCGGGTGCGCCTGGACGTCATGCCTATTCCTTGCATGTGCGCGCTCATTGTGTCTTTCCTGAGCTGTCTTCCAGCGCTCCAACCCAGTCACGCAGGCTAGACATCACTTGGTGCCGAGTCATGTCGATATGCACCGGCGTAATAGACACGTAGCCTTGAGAAATGGCGTGAAAATCAGTGCCGGGACCTGCATCACCGCCGTTACCAGCAGCACCTATCCAATAACGCTTTTTGCCGCGGGGGCAGGTCATTGGTACCGCACCCTCGGCCCGTTCACGGGAGCCCAGACGCGTTACGCGGAATCCGGACAGTTCGATCCAAGGCAAATCCGGTACGTTTACATTCAGAATGGAACGCGGCCCAAGGTCCATGGGCTTATGGAATTTCAGCAGCGTAGCAATCACCCTTGCGGCGGTGTCGTAATGAAACCGACCGTCATTAACGAGCGAAACGGCAATCGCCGGGAGTCCCAAATGACGGCCTTCGGTGGCCGCCGCAACGGTACCAGAATAAATAATGTCATCACCCAGATTGGCGTGGGTGTTGATGCCCGACACGACCCGGTCAAAGGGTTGGTCGAACAAACCGTTGACCGCAAGATGGACACAGTCTGTTGGCGTGCCATCTACCGAGTAAAAGCCATTTGGATGCTCTTCCACCGTCAACGGGCGCTTCAGGGTCAGCGAATTGCTGGCGCCGCTGTGGTCTCGATCAGGAGCCACAACATGCAGCTCACCTAGGCCTTGTAAACCTTCGTAAAGGGCAATTAGCCCCGGCGAGTGTACGCCGTCATCATTGGATAACAGTATTCGCACCTTAGTGCTCCATAGATTTGTTATTCGTTAAGCCGACTCAGGGCAAGATCCTGCAACGCAAAAACGTCTGCCAACAGCGTTGTTGCATACTGGCCAGCGCCCAACGTAAATTCGATGGCCAGTGTGGTGCTGTCTTGCCATTCCCAATTCAGGTTTTGCGGCACCAGTTGCAGGGGTCTGCGCTCCGGCTGCATGCGCGTGCTGCCAAAAAGCGCGGCTAACTGTGGGTTGGCTGCCACCGCCGAGCGCTCAAGCTGTTCCTGTTCGCCGGTCGCGCGGGTACCACCATCGCCCCACAGCGGACCTGTGACCTTCTGCTCATCCGGCTCGCCAGCCATGGACTGGCACCAGCTACCATTGTTGACGCGCGCGGCCAGCACTTCATTAAACAGCCACGAGCGGGCAGCGGAAAAATACAATACATTTTTCGAATCTTGACTGCTACGGCCGCCACGACCCCGACCTTTGCCACGACCCTTGGCGGGACGATTCAACGAGCGCGGATTCAACAACAACGCGTTGTCCAAATTGGTGCCATTATGGCCAAAGCGCTGGGGACCAAAATAATTGGGCGCGCCGGGCCGTGTCAAACGCTCTAGTGCCTGATCGATAACGCTTTGCTCACCAGCCACATTGCGCAGAATTATACGAAAGCTATTACCGCTGTGATCACCGCGGCGCAATTTGCTCGCACTGCGACAACTGTCTGTTACTGGCCAGTGTTCGCTGACGCTGGCGATAAAATCTGCATCGCTGTCATTCTGGCCAGGGCGATAGAGGCTGAACCACTGCCATGTCACGGCATGGCGATCTTTGAGTCCGCAAAAACTCACGTCAAAGGGGCGTAAATCTGCCATCGCTGCCAACTCACGGGCGACATATTCGGTATTATCGCCGGTTTTTTGCAACCGCAAGCATAAGTGCTCGCCGGCGTTTCCGCTGCCGTTTTCGCCTTGAATGCTGGCCTTGTCCAGAACTTCACTAACCTGGAAGTCGTCTGCACAGTGTTTAACATCGGCACTGGCCGCGCACTTGCCGGTAGATGATGGCCATTGCAGGCGCCAATTATGGCCCTGCACCGGGACTGGAGTAGTGTTTTGAGTATCATTCATAAGTTTTGCGCTTGCAGCAGGCAAATCGCCTGGCAGGCAATACCCTCCCCGCGGCCGGTAAAACCCAGCTGTTCGCTGGTGGTGGCTTTCACACTGACCTGACTGGCGGTAATGTTCAGGTCTTGTGCAATATTCACGCGCATGGCGTTGATGTGAGGCGCCATTTTAGGCGCCTGGGCGATGATGGTGACATCCACATTCACCACGCTGTAATTCAGTTCCTGAACCCGCTGCATGACGCGACGCAGCAGATCACGACTGTCCGCACCGGCCCAGTCGGCGCTGGTGTCCGGGAACAGGTGGCCAATATCACCGAGCGCAAGAGCGCCAAGCAGCGCATCCGCCAACGCGTGCAGCAGCACGTCGCCGTCAGAATGAGCCTTCAAACCCCGACTATAGGGAATACTGATACCCCCCAAAATAATCCTGTCGCCTTCACAAAAAGCGTGAACATCAAAGCCCTGACCAATTCGCATACTAATTCCGTTCAGATGACCACATTACAACTGGCCAAGAATGAAGCCGGCCAACGCCAAATCCGCAGGCACGGTGATTTTGATATTATCCGACCGCCCTTCCACCAACAGCGGCCTATGGCCAGCCTGTTCCATCGCTGCGGCCTCGTCAGTTATTGCAACACCTTGATTTAACGCCCCTTGTAAGGCATCACGCAACAGACCGTAGCGGAACACTTGCGGAGTTAGCGCGCGCCACAGATGGCGGCGGTCAATGGTTGATGAAACCGTATTCGGCGCTTGGGGGCTTGCCATCTTGAGGGTGTCAGTAACCGGTGAAGCTAGCAGGCCACCCACACTGTGAGCGCCCACTTTTTTTAACAGCCGTTTAAGATCGTCAGACGCCACGCAGGGGCGAGCCGCGTCATGCACCAACACCCAGTCTTCATTTTTGGCCGTTGGCGCCAATGCCTGCAGCGCATTCAGCACCGAATTGGCACGCTCGTTACCGCCGGCGCACGTTGCAATTCGGCCGTCAGAGCTTGCGTTCGTGCTGGGCCACCAAATATCAGTGGAGCTTAGCGGCACTATACACCCTGCCGCCGGCAACGCGGCCAGCAAACGCCGCAGGGTTATATCCAATATGTATTCACTATCAACGCGCAGATACTGTTTTGGGCAAGCAGCCGCCATGCGCTGACCAACGCCTGCAGCAGGAACAATCAGCCAAAGAGAAGCTTCAGGCATGGGCCATGGCGCCGTGGTTGAGGAGCAGAAAGCTGAGGTTATTGGTCGACCACCAAAAAGAAGGTTTCATCATTACGAATCAATCCCAGATCGATACGCGCTCTTTCTTCCACCGCACCCTGCTCATTGCGCAGGTTACGTACTTCCGCGTACAACCGTTCGTTGCGTGTCGCCAGCGTGTCATTGTCCTCTTGCTGCTCTGCAATGGCCTGTTCCAGCGCCCAAACTTGGGCAAAACTACCCTCACCGATCCACAAGCGTACCTGCAGTAGCAAAACCAGCACAATAATAAAGGCCCAGATAAGTTTGATGGGCGAAAAAAAAGTGCTTGGAGACGGCTCAGCCATAACAGTTTCCGGGTTGCCAGTGAGCGTTGATTGTACGGTTGGCGTCCAATGCTTATAAAACACTCATTAAGACTAGTATAGACCTTTATAAAGCGGGATAACAAATGCCGCTAACTAACTGTTAAAAAAGCCATAATGCCTGGATTTTCAGCCTGACACTATGGCTTTTGTATTTCCACAACCAGAAAAAGAGCCAACCTGAACGATCTAGCCCTGGCCTTTGATCTCACGCAAACCGTTGTAGGCCGCCTTTCCATCCAGCGCTTCTTCAATGCGCAGCAGCTGATTGTACTTGGCTACACGGTCAGAACGGCACAAAGAGCCAGTCTTGATCTGGCCAGCGCAGGTAGCAACTGCCAAATCCGCGATGGTGGTGTCTTCGGTTTCACCCGAACGGTGCGAGATCACCGCAGTAAATCCTGCGTCCTGGGCCATCTTGATGGCGTCCAGCGTTTCGCTCAAACTGCCAATCTGATTGAGCTTGATCAGAATAGAGTTGGCTACACCGGTGTCGATACCGCGCTTAAGAATTTTAGTGTTGGTGACAAACAAGTCATCGCCCACCAGCTGTATCTTGTCGCCCATTTTGTCGGTCAGTATTTTCCAGCCGTCCCAGTCGCTTTCGTCCATGCCGTCTTCAATCGACACTATCGGGTAGCGCTCAGCCAAGCCTGCCAGGTAATCGGCAAAGCCGGCAGAGTCAAAGCTCTTGCCTTCGCCAGCCAGCAAATACTGGCCGTTTTTGTAGAATTCAGAGGCAGCGCAGTCCAAGGCCAGAGTAATGTCGGTGCCCAGCTTATAACCGGCTATTTCTACTGCTTCCTGAATCATTGCCAGTGCAGCTTCGTTAGACGGCAGGTTGGGGGCAAACCCACCCTCGTCACCCACTGCGGTGTTCAGGCCCTGGGCCTGCAGCACTTTTTTCAGGCTGTGGAAAATCTCGGCACCAATGCGCAGAGCATCGGCGAAACTCTTGGCGGCCACGGGCTGCACCATGAATTCCTGTATGTCGACGTTATTATCAGCGTGCTCGCCGCCATTAAGAATGTTCATCATTGGCACCGGCATGCTGTACTTTCCGGCGGTTCCGTTGATATCGGCAATGTGCTCGTACAGCGGTTTGCCCAACGAAGCCGCGGCGGCTTTGGCAGCAGCCAGTGACACCGCTAGAATGGCATTGGCGCCCAGATTGGCTTTATTCTCGGTACCGTCCAGTGCCAGCATGGTGTTATCCAGACCACGCTGATCGGCAGCATCTTTGCCCATCAGCGCATCGCGGATTTTGCCGTTGATAGCAGCGACGGCCTTGAGCACGCCTTTACCCAGGTAACGAGATGCATCGCCGTCACGCAGTTCTAATGCTTCGCGGGAACCTGTGGAGGCGCCAGAAGGCGCACAAGCACGACCAAGAGTGCCATCTTTAAGAATAACGTCTGCTTCAACGGTGGGGTTACCGCGGGAATCCAGAATTTCCCGGGCTTTAATATTGGCAATTGTGGTCATTCTTCATGGTCTCCGAGTTTGTCGTCAGAATTGGGTGTCGAAGAGAGCGGAAAGCGGCTTTGCAAAAAACGCTTCCCGCTCTCTCACGTTGTTCGTACACAGACTGAAACACCGCCAATTAGGCGGTGTCGATGGGTTTGAAACTTTTTACCAGGTCGTCAATAGCTTTCACTCTTTCGAGAAATGGCTCTAGCTGACTCAGCCGCAGCGCACAAGGGCCGTCGCACATCGCTTCGTCCGGATTTGGATGGGCTTCCAGGAAAAGACCGGCCAGGCCCTGAGACACACCCGCCAGCGCCAGTTCAGTCACTTGTGCACGGCGGCCACCGGCGGAATCAGCGCGTCCACCTGGCATTTGTAGCGAATGGGTTACGTCAAACATCACTGGCACGTTCATGGACTTCATGATGCCAAAGCCCAGCATGTCCACCACCAGGTTGTTGTAACCAAAGCTGCTGCCGCGCTCGCACAGAATTATTCGGTCGTTGCCGGCTTCATCGAACTTGGCGATGATGTGCCTCATTTCTTGCGGTGCCAGAAACTGGGCTTTCTTGACATTGATGACCGCGCCGGTTTTTGCCATGGCCACCACCAGATCGGTCTGGCGGCTCAAGAACGCAGGCAGCTGAATAATGTCACACACCTCCGCTGCAGGCGCGGCCTGGGCGGCCACGTGCACATCGGAAATAATCGGCACACCGAACTTGGCTTTGATATCCGCCAGTATCTGCAGGCCTTTGTCTAACCCCGGCCCGCGGAACGAGCTTACCGAAGAGCGGTTGGCCTTATCGAAAGAGGCTTTGAACACGTAGGGTATGCCCAGTTTACGGCACACCTTTACGTAAGTTTCAGCAACCTCGAACGCCAACTCACGAGACTCCAGCACGTTCATACCAGCAAAAAGCACGAACGGCTTGTGATTAGCAATGTCGATATCAGCAACGGTAACGGTACTTTGTGCCATGAATCAATGCTCCTTGCGATGTGCCAGGGCAGCTTCCACGAAACCCTTGAACAACGGATGACCGTCGCGGGGTGTAGAAGTGAATTCCGGGTGGAACTGACACGCTACAAACCAGGGGTGATCTTCCACCTCTACCACTTCTACCAGTTTACCATCGGTAGAACGACCAGACACTTTCAGGCCGGCTTCTTCCAGGCGCGGCAGAAAGTGGTTGTTCACTTCGTAACGGTGACGGTGACGCTCGCGAATGGTTTTGCGTCCGTAGCAGTTAGCAATATTGGAACCCTCGGCCAGCACGCAATCCTGGCCCCCCAGGCGCATTGTACCGCCAAGGTCGGAGTCGCCGGTGCGCTCTTCACGTTCACCGCTGGCATCCAGCCATTCGGTGATCAAGCCAACGACCGGCTCGGGGCTGTGGGGACGGAATTCGGTGCTGTGAGCGTCTTTCAAACCAGCCATATTGCGGGCGTATTCAATCACCGCTACCTGCATACCCAAACAGATACCCAAGTAAGGCACCTTATTCTCGCGGGCGTACTGTACAGTTCGAATTTTGCCTTCAACACCGCGTTCGCCAAAACCGCCTGGTACCAAAATAGCATTAACATTTTCCAGAACACCGGTGCCGTCGCGCTCAATATCTTCCGAGTCGATGTAGTTAATATTAACCTTGGTACGGGTTTTGATTCCGGCGTGTAACAAAGACTCAATCAGCGACTTGTAGGCTTCCAGCAGCTCCATGTATTTGCCAACCATGGCAATGGTCACTTCGTGCAGCGGATTCATCAGGGATTCAACTACGTTATCCCATTCGCTTAGGTCGGCTTCGCGAGCATCCAGATTGAAACGCTCGATTACTAGCTGATCCAAGCCATGGTCGTGCAACATACGCGGGATGACATAAATCGACTTGGCATCGCGCATAGGAATAACCGCACGCTCTTCAACGTTGGTGAACAGAGCGATTTTGCGTCGCGAACTGGCATCTACTTCGTGATCGGAGCGGCACAGCAGAATGTCTGGCTGCAGGCCAATAGAGCGCATTTCCTTCACCGAGTGTTGGGTCGGTTTGGTTTTTATTTCGCCGGCCGTGGCAATGTAGGGCACCAGGGTAAGGTGCATAAACAAAGCACGGCTGGAACCTACTTCCACTTTCAGTTGCCGACAAGCTTCCAAAAATGGCAAAGATTCGATGTCGCCTACGGTGCCGCCTACTTCAACCAGAGCCACGTCTACGCCTGCGGCGCCTTCAATGACACGGCGTTTGATTTCATCGGTAATATGGGGAATAACCTGCACGGTGCCACCGAGGTAATCGCCACGGCGTTCTTTACGAATTACTTCTTCGTAAACGCGACCGGCAGTAAAGTTGTTCCGGCGGGTCATCGGGGTGCGAATAAAGCGCTCGTAGTGGCCCAGGTCGAGATCGGTTTCGGCGCCGTCGTCGGTGACAAACACTTCACCGTGTTGGAACGGGCTCATTGTTCCCGGGTCTACGTTAATGTAAGGGTCCAGCTTGATGATGGTTACCTTCAGGCTGCGTGCCTCAAGAATCGCAGCCAGAGAGGCCGATGCGATTCCTTTCCCAAGTGAGGACACAACACCGCCGGTGACGAAAATATAACGCGTCATGCAGATTCCATGATTGTCAGGTTTTGTGGAGGAGGGAGATTATCATCTCAAGATGGGTGATCAGACTACCAGAAAGCCCCAACCTGCTCAATCACAATCCCGCCCCACAGTCAGCCGCCAGCCACTTGAAGAAGCGCTTCCATTGTATTTTTCCGAACACCACAAAGAGCCCACCGCAATTAACTCCTCGGCAGCGCCGCAGCCCGCAAAAACCAAGGGCAAACGAGCTCTTTCCCAAGGTGGCACTGCCTGTTCCTGAAGCCACTTTTTCACGACTTTTGCCGGACCGTCAGGGTAAAAGCGGATGCGTTCACCACCCTGCCTGGTAGATACCCGTATGGGCGGCGGCCCAATTTGCTGATCGTTGCCTTGATTGTGGTCATTACTTTGCCACGCCAACGCCAATGTCCACTCGCCCCAGCGCAGCGTCTGCTGCGGTAATACCGACTGCGAGCCCTCGGGCAAGGGGTTTTGCGCTGCCACAAGATACAGTCTGTGCTGAAAGCGTCGAACGCTATAGCCCTGACCCAACAGCTCCGGCTCACGATCTGCAGCGGCATCCATTAACCCTGCCAGAGTCCGCTGCCAATCTGCGGACACAGGCGCAGGTAAGCCGCAAGACTGGCACCACCAGCGCAGCAGGTTGCCCTGCTCCGGGGGCGACAGTTCAGCAAACGCACGCTGGTCCAGCGAATGTGGCTGGCTATGCTGATAGGCCCCATCGCAGGCATGCCACTGCAGTTGCGCCAACTTCTGGTTTAGCGAATGGCTGTCGGCACAGCCGCGGGCTGATGCCTCTATACGCCGTATGAACGATGGCCAACGGGCCTTTAGCGGCGGGATCACGCTGTTGCGCAGATAATTGCGATCAAAACGTTGGTCGCTGTTGCTGGGGTCTTCTATCCACGGCAGCCCGGCGTCCTCGGTCCACGCTTCCAGCTGAGCACGGGAAAACTCAAGCAACGGTCGCGCCAAAGCACCGGCACCCAGGGCACGAGTAAATGGCATGCCGGCCAGACCGGCCACGCCACTGCCGCGAAAAAGACGAAACATCACGGTTTCCAGTTGATCGTCGCCGTGGTGGGCCAGCAATAACAGCTCATCGACGCGCAAATATCGCTCAAATACACCGTAGCGGGCTGCGCGCGCAGCCTGCTCTAGACCCCCGACACCTTCTGCTTTGACTGGCACCGTCACGGATACGACGCGCAGGGGCACCCTCAAACGCGCGCAGACATCGCGGCAAAAGGCGTCTACCTCTGCAGCGTTAGGCTGTAACTGGTGATTGATATGGAGTGCAGATAAAGCAGTGGAGGCCGGCGTTATCGCCGCGAACAGATGCAACAGCAAAGAAGAATCCAGACCGCCACTAAAGGCAATACACAGACGGTCATGCTGGGGAAGCTGCCTGGCCAGATCACGCAGCGGGGATGGCCAGGCTGTGGCGCTGGGGCTAGCGTCCGCTGTCATAGTGGGTCAGGCGCTCATAGCGCCTTGCAACCAGTTCGTCCAGAGGCAAGCGAGTCAACTCGGCTAAACCTTCCGTTAGCGTCGCCTTTAGCGAATCGGCCATATCTTGAGGCTTACGGTGAGCGCCACCCAAGGGTTCTTTGATCACGTTATCCGCCAGACCCAGATCTTTCAGGCGATCTGCCGTTACACCCATGGCTGCAGCGGCTTCCGATGCGTAGTCTGCGCTTTTCCACAAAATGGACGCACAACCTTCCGGAGAAATAACCGCGTAGGTGGAATACTGCAGCATGTTCAGCTGATCGCACACACCAATAGCCAGTGCACCGCCTGAACCGCCCTCGCCGATGATGGTGGAGATTATTGGCGTTTTTAAGCGCGACATAACCGCCAGGTTGAACGCAATAGCTTCGCTCTGCCCGCGTTCCTCCGCACCGATACCAGGATAAGCGCCAGGGGTGTCAATAAAGGTCAGAATCGGCATTTTAAAACGCTCGGCCATTTCCATCAGCCGCAAGGCTTTACGGTAACCTTCCGGGCGCGGCATGCCAAAGTTACGCTTCACTTTCTCGCGCACTTCACGGCCTTTCTGGTGACCAAGCACCATGACCGGCCTATCATTAATACGCGCTGTGCCACCCACCATCGAATAGTCGTCGGCGTAACGCCGGTCACCGTGCAACTCATCAAAATCGTCAAACACCATCTCGATGTAATCGAGCGTGTAAGGCCTACGCGGATGCCGTGCCAAACGCGTAACGTCCCACGGCTCAAGGTTAGAAAAAATACTTTCCGTCAGGCTCACGCTCTTTTTCTTGAGCCGGGCAATTTCATCGGTGATGTTGATGTCGGTGTCGTTGCCCACCATCCGAAGCTCTTCGATTTTGGCTTCCAGATCGGCAATAGGCTGTTCGAAATCGAGATAGTTAGGGTTCATGATGTTCCGTTATTTGAATTCGTGGCAGCCGCAGCTACCAGACCAGAATTTGTGTCAAAGATAACAGCGCAGTCGCCGAGCCTAAAGCGGACATTGGTCTGACTGCGCCTAACTGACAAAATGGTAATCTTTTCGATGCCACACCCGCCTCGGCGAGTGCAGCAAAAATTAAATAGTGCCTTCAATCATAGACCAGTTCCACGCTGCGGTCGCCCACCAGGTATTTCAACTCCAGCAACAGGCTGTCGTTGGGCTCTACCCGCCAGGATGAACCCAGCTCAATACGAGTGCTGGCGGCCGGACTGGTGTACTCAATCCACACCGGGCTGCCGTCGCAGCGATGCGGCGCCAGCAATTGTTCCAGTGAATCCAGCAGGCCATTGCCAAGCTGGCTTTGATTCAGTTTCAGCTGCAAACCGCGGCTGAATTGCTGGCGGGCGCTGGCTACGTCCATCACCGAATTGACCCGCATTTTCATCTGCCCGGAGTAGTCATCGTGGCTGACCTGACCTTCCACTACAATCACCTGATCTGACTGCAAAAGCTCGCGGTTTTCAAAAAACGCCTCGGAAAAAAGCGTCGCTTCGATGCGCCCACTGCGATCATCCAAGGTAACAAAACACATGGTAGAACCAGTGCGCGTTTTCATGGTGCGCTGCGCCACCACCAGCCCGGCTACCCGTTGTGGCGATTTATTGGGTTTCAGGTCGGCGATGGATGAGCGCACGAAGCGCCGAACCTCGCGCTCATATTCATCAAATGGATGGCCTGTCAGGTATAGACCAAGCGTGTCTTTTTCACCCTTGAGACGTTTCTTTTCCGGCCACTCACGAATATCGGCAACATCGCTGTAGGCATCTACGTCAGTGGCGGTTTCCAACATATCGCCAAACATGTCCACCATACCGGCGGCTTCATTACGCGACTGCTGGCCCGCTTGCAGTATGGCTTTTTCGATACTGGCCATCAGCTGAGCGCGGCCGGCGCCTAACTTGTCCATAGCGCCAGCGCGGATCATCGCTTCCAGCGCACGTTTGTTGACCTTTTTCAGATCAACCCGGCGGCAAAAGTCGAACAAGTCGGTGAACGGCCCATTTTCCTTGCGCGCCGTCACAATGCTGTCAATGGGGCCTTCGCCAAGGCCTTTGATTGCACCGAGGCCATACACCACCTGGCCATCATCATTAGCGGTGAAGGCGTATTCCGAGGTACTTACATCCGGCAGAACCAAATCCAGTTTCAAGCTACGGCACTCTTCCACCAGCGTAACCACCTTGTCGGTGTTCTGCATATCGGCGGTAAGCACGGCGGCCATAAACTCGGCGGTGTAGTGAGACTTTAGCCAAAGGGTTTGGTAGGACACCAATGCATAGGCGGCGGAGTGGGATTTGTTGAAGCCGTAACCGGCAAACTTTTCCACCAAGTCGAAGATATTTTCCGCCAAGGCCTTATCAATATTATTGCCAGCACAGCCATCCAGAAAAAACTGCTTCTGCTTGGCCATTTCTTCGGGTTTTTTCTTACCCATTGCGCGGCGCAGCATGTCCGCGTTACCCAGACTATACCCCCCCATCACCTGAGCAATCTGCATAACCTGTTCCTGGTACAGGATAACCCCGTAAGTGGGCTCCAATACCGGCCTCAGGCCTTCGTACTGAAAGTCCGGGTGTGGGAAAGACATCGGCTGCTTGCCATGCTTTCGGTCAATAAAGTCGTCTACCATGCCCGACTGCAAGGGGCCTGGGCGGAACAGCGCCACCAGGGCGATCATGTCTTCCAGGGAATCCGGTTGCAGGCGCCGGATCAGGTCTTTCATACCGCGGGATTCCAGCTGGAACACGGCGGTGGTTTCGGCTTTTTTCAGCATCACGAACGACGCCGGGTCGTCCAGCGGAATTTCGCTGATGTCCAACGGCTTTAACCCGCGCTTTTCCCGCCGCGGATTGATCATTTTCAGCGCCCAATCGATGATGGTCAGGGTGCGCAGGCCGAGAAAGTCGAACTTCACCAGGCCGGCGTCTTCCACATCGTTTTTGTCGAACTGGGTTACCAGGCTGCCGCCGTCGTCGTCGCAATACAGCGGCGAAAAGTCGGTGATCTTGGTTGGTGCAATCACCACACCGCCGGCGTGCTTGCCAGCGTTACGGCACACGCCTTCAAGCTTGATCGCCATTTCCCAGATTTCCTGGGCTTCTTCATCCTGCGCCAGAAACTCTTTGAGTGACGGTTCCTGCTCTACGGCCTTGGCCAGGGTCATACCCACTTCAAACGGAATCATTTTGGACAGTTTGTCCGCCAGCCCATAAGACTTGCCCTGTACCCTCGCTACGTCACGCACCACGGCTTTGGCGGCCATAGTACCGAACGTAATTATCTGCGATACCGCTTCGCGACCGTATTTTTCGGCCACATAGGCGATTACCCGATCACGGCCTTCCATACAGAAGTCGACATCGAAGTCGGGCATGGAGACCCGTTCGGGGTTCAAAAAGCGCTCGAACAGCAGATCGTATTGCAGCGGGTCCAGGTCGGTAATCAATTGAGCGTACGCCACCAGGGAACCTGCACCGGAACCACGGCCTGGTCCTACCGGCACGCCATTGTTCTTTGCCCATTTGATAAAGTCCATCACGATCAGAAAGTAGCCGGGAAAACCCATCTGGATGATGATATCCAGTTCAAATTTCAGCCGGTCGTAATAGGCCTGGCGCTTGCTGTCATAATCCGGGTCGTCTTTGGGCAGGGTTTTAGCCAGACGATCTTCCAACCCGTCTTCCGACACACGACGAAAGTAGTCGTCCATAGTCATGCCTTCAGGCACAGGATAGTTGGGCAAAAAGTATTCGCCCATGCGCACGGTGACCGAGCAACGGCGAGCGATGGCCAGGGTGTTTTCCACAGCTTCGGGAATGTCGGCAAACAGCTCAATCATTTCTTCAGCGCTGCGCAGGTGTTGTTGGTCACTAAAGCGCCGGTCGCGGCGCGGATCGTCCAGAGTGCGGCTTTCGCCAATGCATACCCGCGCTTCGTGGGCTTCGAAGTCTTCCGCATAAATAAAGTGGACATCGTTGGTGGCCACCACCGGCAAGCCTAATTCAGCCGCCAGCGCCACATTCAGGTGCAGGCAATCTTCATCACCTGCACGGCCAGTACGCTGAAGTTCCAGATAAAAACTGCCGGGGTAAAGGTCACGCCAATAGCGAGCCCGGTCGCGAGCAAGTTTGGGTTTGTCTGCCAGCATGGCCTTGGCGACATCGCCCATTTTGCCACCCGAGAGCATAATCAGGCCCTGGCTTCGGGCTTCCAGCCATTCGCGCTTAATAATGGGCTTGCCAAAACGCTGACCTTCGGTATAACCCAGCGAAACAATTTCGGTCAGGTTCAGGTAGCCGTCGTTATTGCTGGCCAGCAGGGTTATGCGAAACGGACTCTCTGGCTCGTCCAGGTTTTCGAACCACAAATCGGCACCAATAATGGGCTTCACCCCAGCGCCAAGCGCGGCTTTGTAAAATCGCACCAGCGAGAACATATTGGACTGTTCGGTGAGCCCAACGGCAGGCATACCCAGCTCCACCACACGTTTGATCAACGGCTTTACCCTTACCAGGCCATCCACCAAGGAATGTTCAGAGTGAATGCGAAGATGTACAAAGGTTTGGGCAGTCATTGCAGATAATCCTGATTAAAGCAGAAATACGGATAACACAGATAAATCTGGCCGCTATCAGCGGTCATTTAAAGGCCGATGGCAGCGCGAATACTGGCCTGGGTCTGCTCGCCAAACAGCGCCTGCTGTAACTCACCCTGTGGGTTTATAACCATCGTAGCCGGCAACGCAATCGGCGTTTGCCAGCCAAACTGCGGGCCCGGGTCCTGATTTAGCAGATCAAAGCCAATGGCCATGCGCACTCCCAGCTGGCGCAGCTCGGCGCCGCTGATACCATCAAAGTTAACGCCTAACACAGTGATGGCCGGGTTCTGGTTCAAGGCATTCAGTTCGGGAATTTCCTTCAGGCAGGGCTTACACCACTCGGCCCAGTAATTCACCAATACCCATTGCCCACGCAGATCGCTCCACACAAGTGGCGCGCCTTCATTGCGATCCAGCTCAATCTTGCTACAGCCCGCCAGCGCAACCATCGAGGCAAACAAACATGCAATAGCCGCCAGGCGGCTGGTATTAAGGGCAAAACCGGTCACGGGGTATTGCAAGCAAAGTCCTCCTGTTAAACTCCACACTTACGAATTCACATTCGCACGCCACGCATCTATTATCACGAACCTTCAACTACGCACCCATAATCAGGCGAGAAGATGACAGAACCCACCCGGATTTTCCACAATCCCCGCTGTTCAAAATCCCGCCAGGTTCTGGAGCTACTAACGGGCCGAGGCATCAAGCCTGACATTATACGTTATCTGGATACGCCGCCGACAGCGCCAGAGTTGGACATTATTTTGCAACAGCTTGCGCTGGAACCACGGCAATTGATGCGCCGTAAAGAACCAGAATACAAACAGCTGGCACTAGACAACGCCGACCTTAGCCGGCAGCAGCTGATTGCGGCAATGGTGGCAAACCCGCGCCTGATTGAACGCCCTATCGTGCAGGCAAATGGCAAAGCGGTCATCGGCCGGCCTCCGGAAAACGTACTGGCTGTTCTGTAAATAAATTTCACCAATTTAACATTTTGAGGACTTTTGCCATGACCGTACCGGCTCCCTACGTGCTGATTCTGTATTACAGCCGCACCGGCCAAACCGCCGACATGGCCAATCGTATTGCTCGCGGTGTTGCCCGGGTGAACGGTATGCAGGCGCGAATTCGCAGTGTGCCGCCGGTGGCACCAGAAACCAATAGCGCATTACCACCGGTGCCCGATGAAGGCGCACCCTATGTTAGTAAGGACGATTTGGCTGCTTGCTCTGGTTTGGCCATTGGCAGCCCTACCCGCTTTGGCAATATGGCCGCGCCGCTGAAGCACTTTCTGGATACTACCGGCGATTTGTGGATCGCCGGTGCCTTGGTTGGCAAGCCCGCCGGAGCCTTTACGTCAACCGGCAGCCTTCATGGCGGCCAAGAGACCACATTACTGTCGATGATGCTGCCATTGCTCCACCATGGCATGGTGCTGTGCGGCCTGCCCTACAGCGAGCCAGCGCTGGGTGCTACCACGACCGGCGGCACACCCTATGGCCCTAGCCATTTCGCCGGTACCGGCGAACAGCTGCCACTAAGCGAACACGAACAGATCCTTTGTCAAGCATTTGGCGAACGCCTGGCTCGTCTGGCGTTGAAACTGGCCGACTAATCCGCTGTAGCGGAATCATCTTAAACAATTACGGATTTCTGACATGTTGCGTAACCCGAAAGCACTCATAACAGCACGTATTGCTCTGGCGCTCTATCTGGCCACTATAATTGCTCTGGTGGTGACCACTTTTTCCCCGGGGCCAGAAGAAGGCGTCTCCATCATTATGATACTGGCAGTAAAACTGTTACCTCTGGTAGGTTTTATTGTGCCGGTGTATCGCGGCAACAGTCGCGCTTATATCTGGCTGTCCTTTGTTATCATTTTCTATTTCACCCAAGGCGTGGTGTCAGCCTGGCTCAGTGAGGGCGCTATCGGGCCGGTTATTACAACCGTGCTAACCTTCTTGCTGTTTACTGTGGCGATGATTCATCTTAAGGTAAACCGGCCCGAGACGGCCTGAGTGTTGCTTGTAGCACACCGCTCTCCCTTCCGATGACTGCAACGGACGCCCAGCTTATGACTTCAGTGCGGCCCCGTGACAAACGCCCGTAAACCAAGGTACCGCAGACGCCGGCAAGTGCGACCTTAACCCTGCGGGGTATTTGCACAGCTTTGGTCAGCAGCGGCGACATTCTGCAAACCGACGGCGAACGTGTGTTGTCGGCCAACCTTGGCCTTGCCGGAGGCGATACAGCACCGCGCCACCCACTGGAACTGGTCGCCATTGCCGCTCTGGTCAGCCAGCGTTCCGGACAAACTCTAAATCTGGAGCGGCTGACTCAACGGCTAGCTGACTAAGCCGGGCAGGATTACTACCATATTGACCCGTTGAAAATTGATACCGTGGCCATTGCGCGGGTGATGTCCTTTGCCCTCGCCCAGCGCCACGGTATTTTGACAGTAGAAATTAATAACGACGATGTGTTGATTGCCAGCGCTGAACCCTCTCGTTCGGAGTGGGCGTACAACCTGCGTCAGGCCGTGCACAAAGAGCTAAAACGGGTGGTCGTCAATCCCGAGGACTTACGCCGTTATACCCAGGAGTTCTATCAGTTTGCCAGTTCAGTAGATGAAGCCAGCGGTGGCCAAGCTAAAGGGTCACTGGAGGGCCACCAGAACTTCGAGCAGTTGCTGGACCTAGGAGCCAGCGACAAGCCCGAAGCCAATGATCAACACGTAGTGAAAATTGTCGACTGGCTGTTGCAATACGCCTTTGACCAGCGCGCGTCTGATATTCACATTGAGCCGCGCCGCAGCATTACCGGGGTGCGCTTTCGCATTGATGGCGTGTTGCATTCGGTGTACGAATTTCCTGGCCACGTAGGCACAGCCGTTACCAGTCGCCTAAAGATACCGGGCAGGCTGAACGTGGCCGAAAAACGCCGACCCAGGAAGGGCGCATAAGAACCCGCAAGCCGGACAATCAAGAAGTAGAGCTGCGCCTGGCCAGACTGCCCACCGCCTTTGGCGAAAAAATGGTGCTGCAAATTTTTGACCCGGACGTACTGCTGAAATCCTACGAACAGCTGGGTTTCAGCCTTGAAGGCCGTGAACGCTGGAACGGCATTACCGGCCAACCCCAAGGTATTGTGTTGGTCACCGGCCCTACTGGCTCGGATAAAACCACCACCCTGTATTCCACACTCAAACAACTTGCCACACCAGAGCTGAACGTATGCACCATTGAAGACCCCATTGAAATGGTGGAGCCGGCGTTGCATTGTGGCTCAACGCCTGAAAGCCAGCGTTAGGCGCTGTTTGTTTAGCGCATTCTGCTCATTACTGTTTGTTAAGTACTGCTCGTTAATCAACACGCACTACGCACCCGGGCGCAAGCCGCACTGTTCCAAAAGTTTCTGCCAGCCGCGGGTGTGGTCGGCCACGGCATTATCCAGATTGTCCCACACGTTTTCACTCTCAACACCAGCATTCCCAACATTAACACTCGCAACACCGGCGTCAGCTGGCAAGGCAAGCGCCTGCCAGCGCTGAAAACTCTGCGGCATTACGGCGGTTTGAATCTGCGCTAGCTGCGCCAACGGCTCCAACAGCTCGATGCGGGCACGGCGCAGGTCCGCCAGATACGGCTGCACCTTGCCAATGTAAATACTGAAAAACATACCCTGCACGATGGTGGACTGATTGTTGGGATTGCCATTCAAGCACAGGGGGCGCTGCGCCAACCGGCGTTTAATCACCGCTGTACCATCATTCAGTCTCGCCGCCACCAACAGGGCACTATTGATCAATTGGCCGGCGTGATACTCGGCCTGCCAACGTTGTTGCACGGCCCCGGCAAAATCCAGATTCTGCTTCAATTCGCCACTAAGAAGACTCCGCGCAGCGCGTTCTAACTGGGCTGCTTCACGGGCAAGGTCCGACAGCCGATTCTCGGCAATCACCGGATAAAATCCCTTACTAGTGGTAAACAGGTTCTCTACTTCTTCGACACCCCAGGTTGCGTTCCAAAGCGCAATAGGCAGGTTCTCGCGTTTACTACTTATGGCTTGCCGCAACGTGTCCTGCAGCTTTTCATCCCCATCATCAACACTGCTTTGCAGGCATTTTCCAGCGCTGGCAATGAAACGCAGTTCGTACCGCAAACGGTTCAGCGGCTGCATAACCTTGCCCATGATGGAATTTTTCTCACCGACCACAAACTGCAGATCACAGCCGTAGAGCGACAGAAAGTCTAACATTCCGAGTTCCAGCTCGGGCATGTCCAGAACCCGTTCACGGCGGCGCGGCAAAATAGGGGCTGGAACCAGCTCGCTGAACTGAGGGTCGGTCTCCAACACACGGCCCAGGCGCTCAACGTATTCGTCCATCATGGGTCGCGCTGCATCAAACGGATTGCAGGCAGTTAGAAAGATGGCTGCAAGCACCGTTAGAGAAGCCCTGGCCGAGATTTTGCGCACTATTCCAAAGGCCCGAGGTGTTTTCATTACTTTATGACTTTTTCGCCGTCTTTATTAACCCAAATCGGGCGATCGTCATTGCCCACTTTGCCGTTGGTGTCCCAGATTTCCCGATTTTCGGTAGCTTTTTCTATAGCGCCGTTATCTTCCCAGATTATGCGATCTTTGCAGCCCGCCAAGACGATCAAAGAAACGAAGATCAAAGCGGTCTTTTTTGTTAGCAAATAGGCCATACACTTCTCCGATTTATAGTTGGATTGCCATCGGCGACGCTTAATCACGCCGGTCGTGAGCTTCCCTGTTATTCTGTTTTTCGCGATCGCTCTTGCGAATCATAACGTAAATGGCGCCGGTGCTGCCGTGGTGCTTTTGCGTTGTATGAAACGCCAGCACCGGCTCCAATTCCGGTAACCACTTGGCAAGGTAACTTTTAAGCCAAGCGATACCGTCGCGGTTGCGTTCGCCTTTACCGTGCATAATCGTTGCGGTGCGCAGATCATAGCGCATGCAGTCATTAACAAAGCCAAACACCTGGCGCCGGGCTTCGTCTACCGTCATTCCGTGCAAGTCCAGCTTGGCTTCGCTGGGGTAGTAACCCAGACGCAGTTTGCGAAACACACCGTTCTGAACGCCGGGGCGCTTCCAGCTCAGAATATCCTGAGCGGTCAAAGGCTCAACCATGTCTGCCGTGAGCGGATTGGTGTCTTTCAGCGGTAACGCGATGGCCGCCCGCTGGCGCTCCAGGTGGCCCGGGGTCAACTCGCGAGGCACCACAACATCGGCTTTGTTTGGCCGTTTTATACGTTTCACATCGCCCATTTCAGCGAGAAAACGCAGTCGATCTTCTTTGGTAGTCATGACAATATTATCAATGGTTCCTAATGCGGTGAACTTTACCACTGGCCTGCGATGCCATAAAGTAATCCGGCGGCGCCTGCAATTGACTGTAACTAAATTCACCCGTCGTCGACAAAGTGAAACCGACTATGGCAGCAGCCTCTCAAGACCAGAATCGCCCACAAAATACCCGGGCCATTATGGCTTTTCTACAAAATCATCCACCTTTCTCTAATATGGATGAAAATCATCTAGCGCACTTTGCAGAGCATTCTACCCTACGTTTTTACGCTAATGACGAGGTGGTTTTGTCTGCAGACGATGGCGTTGCTAACCAATTTTACGTTGTAAAGCAGGGGCGGATTCGTGGCGAGAGACTGAATAGTAGGGACGATCGCACCGAAACCACTTTCGAGATTGGCCTGGGGGACTGTTTTCCACTGGCAGCACTTGTGGGTGAGCGGCCTACTCGCACGCTGCACCGATCGGTGGGCGACACATTTTGCCTGAACATTGAACATGAAGATTTTGTCATCCTGTTTACTCAAAGCGATACATTCCGCGACTTTTGCCTGCGCGGCGTTAGCAGCCTTCTCGATCAGGTGAATCAACGCATACAGTCCGGCGCCATGGCATCGATTGGTTCGAATTTTACGTTAGATTCCCCGCTGGAACGCTTTGCCCTACGTAATCCCATTGTGTGCACGCCCGACTTGCCCGTGCACAAAGCTGTGGCGCGTATGCACGAAAGCAACGTAGGCAGTATTGTGATCACCGACGACAACCGACATCCGGTGGGCATTTTCACATTGCGCGACTTGCGCACACTGATTGCCGAAGAAAAAGCCCCCCTGAGCGCCCCGATTCGGCACGTTATGACACCGAACCCCTGCTCATTGTTAGCCAAAGAAAACGCCTTTGCAGCCGCCATGCTAATGGCGGAGCATCACTTTGCCCACATTTGTGTGGTAGACGACGAGAACAGATTAATTGGCGTTGTATCAGAACGGGATTTGTTTGCACTGCAGCGGGTAGACCTGGTCAATCTAGCCCGCACCATCGGCACCGCAACTCACCTGCGCACATTGGTTAGCCTGCGCGCGGATGTTTCGCACCTGGTTGATTCGATGCTGGCCCACGGCGCCGATTCCGGCCAGATCGTGAAAATCATCACGACCTTGAACGACGTCACCGTGCGCCGTGTATTAGAACTGAACATCGCCAAAAACGATCCCGGCATACCGTTCACCTGGCTGACGTTCGGCAGCGAGGGTCGCCAGGAGCAGACTCTGTTGACCGATCAGGACAACGGCATATTGTTTACCACGCCGAAAGGTATGACGGAAGATCAAGTACGGGAGAAACTGCTGCCGTTCGCGCGCATCGTGAACGACGAGCTGGCGGAATGTGGGTTCACTCTGTGTAAGGGCAATATTATGGCCAGCAATCCAAAACTGTGCTTGAGCGGCGCCGAATGGGACCGCTGGTTCGTGCACTTTATCGATGCTTCGACACCGCAGAACCTGGTATATTCGTCTATATTCCTCGACATGCGCGCGGTTTTTGGCCCCAGCGAACCATTGCACGAGCTATTCCAAACAGTTCTGAAGCGTATCGGCAACAATCCGCTATTCCAGAAGATGCTAGCGGGCAACGCTTTTACCCGTAAGCCGCCACTGACCATGTTCCGCAGTTTTCGCTATGTCAGCGATGGTAAAAAACACGCGTTAGATCTCAAACGTCAGGGCCTGGCACCCTTCGTTGAAACCGTGCGGGTGTTCGCCTTGGCTAACGGTGTAGGGGCTGCGAATACCCTGGAGCGGATGGATGAACTGGCTCGCAAAGGAGTGTTCGACGCAAAAGATGCCAACGCCTGGAAAGAAGCCTACAGCCTGATACAGGCCATCCGTATGCGGGCACACAATGAAATGCTCGAAAACAAAGAACCGCTAACCAACTACATTGATCCAGATGACTTGAACCCGCTGGACCGCCGAATACTCCGCGAATCTTTCCGCCAGGCCCAGCGCCTGCAACAGAAGCTGGAACTGGCCTACCAGCTCTAGCCCCGGGGCCTGAACATGATCGACTTTCTGAAACAGTGGCTGGAACGCAAAAAGCGTGGCGGTATAGACACCGCCAACCTGCCGAACCCCAAAACGATTGGCAAACAGCTATTGATGACCTCGCGGTTAATCGTGCTCGATCTGGAAACCACAGGACTGAACCCAGCCAAAGATCAGGTGATCGCCATAGGCGCCGTAGCCATTAATAACAATTCCATACCGCTTGACGACCAGTTTGACCTGATACTGCGCCGGCCAGAGCTGGATATCCGTAAAACCGTACTGATTCACGGTATTGGGCCCGAAGCACTGACCGACGGCTACGAAACCGAAGATGCTCTGCTGCACCTTTTGGACTGGATGAATGGCGACCCTATTCTGGCCTATCACTCGGCGTTTGATCAGAAGTTTCTTGAGAAAACCCTGCGCGCGGAGCTCGGCTACGGCGAAAATCACGTCTGGCTCGATGTTGCAGAGCTAATGCCTACCTTCTTTCCAAGAGCCAATGAGCAGGGCAAGGGCTTGGACAACTGGGCTGACACCTTCGGCTTGCAGGCCAGTAACCGTCATCAAGCGGCAGCTGACGCTATGGTCACCGCCGAACTCACGTTGATTGCTCTCAACAAAGCGGCACAGCAGGGCATTCACACCCTGGCCCAACTCAGCGACAAATTGCGTTATCAGCGCCACCTGAGAAATATACAACGGCTTTAGCAGTGCCCTTTGCGAAGCCACGGCGAATATTGAGCTGAAGCGTTTGCGCCAGCTCTCAAATTTCAACCGTAAACCCGTCAAAATTCAGAATTTTAGACCTTTTGCCAATATCACTAATGATCGCATTACAGCAAAGTCAATACGGTAACACCGCAAACTCCACAATAATAACAGGAGTACTCTATGTCAGGTCATAGCGAAAACGCTGAGCAGTACTGGAAGGCGAACCTCCGCCTGATTTACGGAAGCCTTATTATATGGGCTTTGGTTTCATACGGTTTTGGCATTCTGCTTCGCCCCATGCTATCTGGCATCGCGGTTGGCGGAACCGATCTTGGCTTCTGGTTTGCCCAACAAGGATCCATTCTCACCTTTATCGTTTTAATCTTTTTCTATGCCTGGCGCATGAACAAGATTGACGAAAAATTCGGCGTAGGCGAGGAATAATAACAATGAGCCAATTTGCGATTAACATTATCTTCGTAGGGGGTTCCTTCCTCCTCTACATCGTCATTGCTATCTGGGCAAGAGCCGGAAGCACAAGCGACTTCTACGTTGCCGGTGGCGGGATTCACCCAATCACCAATGGTATGGCGATAGGTGCAGACTGGATGTCAGCGGCGTCTTTTATCTCCATGGCGGGCCTGATCGCCGCGGGTGGTTACGCCAACTCCACCTTCCTGATGGGTTGGACGGGCGGCTATGTGCTGCTTGCCATGCTGCTCGCTCCTTACCTGAGGAAGTTTGGCAAGTTCACTGTGCCCGAGTTCATCGGTGACCGTTTCTACAGTAACAAAGCGCGCCTCGTCGCCGTTGTCTGCCTGATCGTGGCCTCTCTGACCTATGTTATCGGCCAGATGGCCGGTGCTGGCGTGGCCTTTTCCCGCTTCCTCGAAGTAGATTCTACAACCGGTCTGATGATCGCAGCGGTGGTTATTTTCAGCTACTCTGTTTTGGGCGGCATGAAGGGCATCACCTACACTCAGGTGGCTCAATACTGCGTTCTGATTATGGCCTACACCATCCCCGCGGTGTTTATCTCGCTGGAACTGACCGGTAACCCTATACCGGCACTGGGCCTGTTCTCCACCCACATTGACTCGGGGCTGCCGATTCTCACCAAGCTGAATCAGGTCATCACCGACCTTGGCTTCAACGAGTACACGGCAGACGTGGACAACAAGCTGAACATGGTTCTGTTTACCCTGACACTGATGATCGGTACGGCCGGTCTGCCACACGTCATCATTCGCTTCTTTACAGTTCCGAAGGTTGCCGATGCACGCTGGTCTGCTGGCTGGGCATTGGTGTTCATTGCCCTGCTCTACCTGACTGCACCGGCCGTAGCCTCCATGGCCAGACTGAACCTGATGACCGCCATCTACCCTGATGGAACAGCGGCTGCTCCTATCGAGTACGATAACCGTCCGCAATGGGTCAAGTCATGGGAAGTGACCGGTCTGATCACTTATGAAGACAAGAACCAGGACGGCCGGATTCAGCTTTACAACGACACTCCGGCGTTTGAAGAAACCGCTCAATCCCGTGGCTGGAATGGTAACGAATTGGAGGTGAACCGGGACATTCTGGTACTGGCCAACCCCGAGATTGCCAACCTGCCCGGCTGGGTCATCGGATTGATCGCCGCGGGTGGTCTAGCAGCGGCACTGTCAACAGCGGCGGGACTGTTGCTGGCGATATCCTCGGCCGTCAGTCACGACCTGATAAAGGGATCAATCAACCCCGGCATTACGGATAAGGGAGAGTTGCTGGCCGCGAGGATATCCATGGCGGTTGCCATAGTTGTGGCCACCTACCTGGGAGCCAACCCTCCCGGGTTCGCCGCTCAGGTCGTGGCACTGGCTTTCGGTATCGCAGCTGCGTCACTCTTTCCGGCTCTGATGATGGGGATCTTCTCCAAGCGAGTGAACAACAAAGGCGCGATTGCCGGTATGCTGGCCGGTCTGGCCTTCACCCTGACGTACATCTTTGTGTACAAAGGATGGTTGTTCATCCCGGGCACCAACAACCTGGCCGATATCCCGGCAAACTGGGTATTCGGGATTTCCCCACTGTCGATCGGTGCGATTGGTGCCGTCGTCAACTTTACGGTAGCCTTCGGTTTGTCCTACGCGACTGAAGAGCCGCCCATCGAGATCCAGGAACTGGTGGAAAGTGTTCGTTACCCACGCGGTGCGGGCGAAGCTCAAGGCCACTAACACAAGCTTTTGCTAAATCAGTGGTAACATTGAGCAATTGAAACCAAACGGGCTTCCTTGAAAAAGGAGCCCGTTTCTTTTTTAAGGAAAACCATATGTTTTGGACACTTGTTGCGACCGTTGTCTGCGGCCTAGGTGCTGCAGGGATCGCATTAGCGCTTCGCTCCCTAACCCGCCAACGCCTGCCAAAGTGGATTATTCCGGTCTTTGCCGGGGCTGGCATGATGGCCTATCTGATTCAGGGCGAGTACACCTGGTACGACTTTAAACAGGCACAGCTGCCTTCGGAAGCGGTCGTGGTCAATACTGAAAGCCAAGCCGTGCTCTGGCGCCCCTGGAGCTTTGCCTTTCCGTATGTCACTGCGTTCTCGACGGTGGATATCAACAGCGTGCAGCGCAACGCCAATGACGACAATGTTGTTCTTTTCACCCTCTACCGCTTCGAGCAAAAACTGACTGATTCCGTTTCTCACCGAGTACATGTACTCAATTGCACCGATCGTGAGCTGTTGCCACTTGCCTCAGATGGCCGCCCCAGCCTTGATAACATGAAGATACTGACACCGGACGACCGCTTACTGATTACCGTATGCCGCTGATGAATAGAGGGCACGTCACGCTGGCGCCTATGTCGGCCTGCAAGCGCCCCATTGCCCTGGAATAGCGAACGTTATGATAAGCGCCTGGCTGCTCGTTCTGATCTCCATCACCTACATTTCACTGCTATTTTTTGTAGCTTGGGCAGGCGATCGCCACCCGGGGCTATACCGGCATCGCCTGGCCAGGACTCACATCTACGCGCTGTCTCTAGCCGTGTATTTTTCCTCCTGGACCTTTTATGGAGCCGTTGGTCGCGCCACCCAGGAAGGTCTTGGATTTTTGCCCATCTATCTTGGGCCGTTACTGGTATTCGTGTTCGCTGCACCGCTGTTGCGCCGCATCATTCATATCAGCAAGCGCAACAGCAGCACCTCCATAGCCGACTTTATCGCTTCCCGCTACGGAAAATCCCAGTTATTAGCAGCGATGATAGCCGTCTTCGCGCTAATCGGCAGCGTGCCTTACATCGCCTTGCAGTTAAAAGCCATCGCCATGGGCTTTGCGGTGCTGTCCAGCCCCCAGGGCAGCGTTCAGGAACTCAGTAACGCCGCCTGGAGCGATTCAGCTTGGTACATCACGTTGGCTCTGGCTCTGTTTACCATTTTATTTGGCACCCGCCATCTGGAATCAACAGAACATCACCGCGGCATGATTCAAGCCGTTGCGTTTGAATCTGTAATCAAACTGGTGGCGTTTTCAGCGGTTGGGTTGTTTGTGCTGTTTGGTTTTTTCAATGGTTTTGGCGATCTCACACAGCGAGTGGCCGCGGCCGATATCATCGGAGTGCTGACAACCCAAAACCTGAATCTGACCGCGTTTATTACCCAAACCCTTGTCGCCGGGGTAGCCATTGTCTGCCTGCCGCGGCAGTTCCACGTTATGGTGGTTGAAAACAGCGATCCTCGCGATTTCGAGACTGCGCGCTGGGCTATGCCTATTTATCTGATCATCGCTAGCGCTTTTGTACTGCCGATTGCAGCTGCCAGCTTGCTAGTGCCGGATAGCGCCAACTACAACCCTGACATTATGACGCTTCAGTTGCCCATACTGACCGGCAATACCTGGCTTGCAGTACTGGCGTTTCTGGGGGGCGGCTCCGCAGCGGCGGCGATGGTGATTGTGTGCTCAGTTGCGGTCGCCACTATGGTCAGCAACGAAATCATCATGCCAGCTTTGTTGAAATTCTTTCGCCCCAGAATGAATCGCAAGGCAGACCTGAGCTACCTGCTACTTAGCATCCGCCGCATCGCAATTTGCGCTGTTTTACTAACAGCGTATGGCTTTTATCGGATGGCAGGCGAAGACACCAGTTTAACGGCCTTCGGGTTACTGTCGTTCGCTGCTGCGGCGCAACTTGGACCTGCGTTGGTAGGCGGAATCGTTTGGCGCGGTGGTAACCACAACGGAGCGGTATGGGGTCTGTTTATAGGCTTTATACTATGGCTCTACACGCTGCTTCTGCCTGCACTGGCATCTACCGGCTGGATCAACGACACACTTGTTCAGCAAGGTCTCTGGGGCATGAGCTGGACCCGACCCACGGCGTTGTTTGGTACCGATTTGGACCAAATTAGCCACGGTATAATCTGGAGTCTGGGGGCCAATACCGCGATTTATATTGTGCTGTCTTTACTGACCCGCCAACGAGTACGTGAAAAAATACAGATTGCCACTTATTTTCAAGACGCACTCGGCCGCGGCGAAACCCCTCACCAGCAGACCTGGCAGGGTGAAATTCTGACCTCCGACCTGCAGGCTCTGGCTGATCGCTTCATGGGCGACGAGCGCGCAGAAACGGTGTTTCGCAATTACGAGCGCCGCAATGCCATCCGCCTTTACTCACAGCGGCCGGCAACAACACATTTTATGAAGTACATAGAGCGCCAGTTAGCATCGATTATCGGCGGTTCAACCGCGCGTGTGGTTTTGGAATCGACCCTGACCGGTCGCGACATGCAGATTGAAGACGTCGTCAGCATTGTGGATGAGGCCTCACAGGCGATGACGTTTAGCCGAGAGCTACTGCATTCGGCCATTGAAAACCTCAGCCTTGGCGTGTCGGTGGTGAATCATCAGCAGGAGCTGGTGGTGTGGAATCACCTATACATTGAACTGTTCAATTACCCCAAGAGTTTTGTACGCTTGGGACGACCGGCGGCTGACCTGCTTCGCTACACCCTGACTAACGCAAACCTGTCGGCCCGCAAAATTGATGAAATCGTTGCCGAGCGCATTGTCAGCATGACCCAAGGCCAGCGTGTTTCCTATGAGCTCCAGCGGCCCGATGGCACGTTTATCCGTATTGAAGGCGCGCCAATTCCCGGCGGCGGCTATGTCACGACATTTCAGGATATAACACCCATGCGCCGCACTGAACAGGCGCTGAAAGAAACCAATATCTATCTGGAACAACGGGTCAAAGAGCGAACCCAGGAACTGCAGGTGATCAACGAACAGATGCTCACGGCCAAGTCTGTGGCAGAGCAAGCCAATCACGGTAAAACACGATTTCTCGCGTCAGCCAGTCACGACCTGCTTCAACCTTTAAATGCCGCACGCCTGTTTACCTCTGCCCTACAAGGTAAATCCCAAAGTGCCGAGTGCCAGCAATTGGTCGAACACATCGACAGCTCACTGGGTGCGGCCGAAGAAATTATCAGTACTTTGCTGGATATCTCCAAACTGGATGCCGGTGCTCTGGAGCCGGACATCAGCGTATTCCCGATCAGCGATATCATCCGCCGGCTGACAAACGATTTTTCTGCCATCGCCAAAGATCAAGATCTTGAACTGGATGTGGTACCTAGTTCCGCCTGGATCCGCTCAGATGCAAAGCTTTTGCGCCGGGTGATCCAGAATTTCCTGTCCAATGCTATACGCTATACACCCAAGGGCCGCATCCTGCTGGGCTGTCGTCGCCTAGATGGTTACCTGCGCATTGAAGTCTGGGACACAGGGCCAGGCATTCCGGACGATCAGCTAACCCAGATTTTTGAAGAGTTCCGCCGTTTCCAGCATGGGCGTGACAAGAAAGGTCTGGGCCTTGGCCTTGCCATCGTCGACCGCATCAGCGGTATGCTCAATCATCCGGTGACGGTTCAGTCGCGGCAGAGTCGTGGCAGTGTATTCAGTATTACGGTGCCCAGAATGGCCGCTGAGGAGCTAACACCCCTGCCGTTACAGGCACACGGTCCGGCTCGGCGAGTATCCAGTCTGAAAGGACGCCATCTGCTATGTATTGATAACGATGCCGCTATTCTTCAAGGGATGGTGGCGCTGTTGAGTAACTGGCAATGCCAGATAACAGCTGCTGAAAGCCTGGACGACGCCATGACAAAATTGGGCACGGGCATTCCCGACATTCTGCTTGCCGACTATCAGCTAGACGACGACAAGAACGGTCTGGACGCCATGGACACGCTGCGCGTAGCTCTGGACAAACGCCTGCCCGGCATCCTGATTACCGGCTATATGGCACAAGAGGTAAGAGATGACGCGACCGACCGCGGCTATCATGTGCTTTATAAACCCGTAAAGCCGGCTGCTCTGCGTGCTATGGTGAATACACTTTTAAAATAGGTCCGCAAATGGGAACCACTCTACGTCCCGCTGCCTTCGGTAAACTGCGCTATCTGGTCGTGGATGACGTCGATAGCTTCCGTCTGTCGATGCGCACCATGCTCAGCAGTTGCGGTGCTGAAAAAATCGAACTGGCGTCTGGCGCCAAGCAGGCCATCGATTACTGCTCTTATAACAAAGTTGATATATTGCTTTGCGATTACAACTTCGGTGATGATCGTAATGGCCAGCAGATTCTGGAAGAATTGCGGTTTCGCAAGCTGCTGTCTCACACCGCCGTATTTATGATGATTACAGCGGAAACATCGCGTCACATGGTATTAGCAGCAAGGGATTGCCAGCCAGATGCGTACCTCGCCAAGCCAATTAATCGCGCGGTTCTGCACACTCGTCTGAGCAGTCTTTTGCAACAGCGGGAAGCGTTGCTGCCCATAAACCGCGAGCTTGACCGACATAATTATGAAAAAGCCGTGGCCTTGTGCCTGCAAGCGCAGAAAACACAGCCACGCTACAACACGTGGCTATTGAAAACCTTGGGTGACCTTTATTTCCGGCTCGGCGAACTGGATCAAGCCGAGTCAATATATAACGACACGCTAATCTCACGCGATATACCTTGGGCTCTTCTAGGCCGGTGCCGTGTATTGTTAGCTAAGGGTAAAGGTGAGGATTCGGTGCTTGACCTTCAACGCTTGGTAAATAGCAACCCAGATTGCATGGAGGCCTATGATCTTCTTGCCGAGGGCCTTGCGACCATGGGCAACCCGGTACAATCTCAGCAAATATTGGAAGCTGCCGTCCAACATTCACCCAATGCTTTGCTGCGGCAGAAAAAACTGGCTCTGCAGGCGGAGATGAACGCAGACATGGAATCAGCGGTAAAAGCCTGGCGACGAACAGTGAGTCTGAGCCAACATTCTATTCATGAAAGCCCCGACCACTACCTTGCCTTGTCCAGCGCACTCGCTGATCTTAGCGAATCCGCCGATAGCAATTTGGACAAGAGTTCTAGCCCGCAAGTTACTGCCGCGCAGATCAAAGAAGCCAATACAACGCTGGCAGCTATGGAAAAACGCTTTACCAACGAAGCAAACCTGTCTATTCGCAGCCGCATTCTGCGATGCCGGCTGCTTGCGGCGGAAGGATGTCTGGCAGACTCTCAAGCACTCTTAGACAAGGTACGGCAAGAACTAACGCCGGTGCCGCCTACCATTTCGGCAGATACCGAAATAGACTACGCAAAAGCCCTGTTTTTACTCAACAGCAAAGAAGAAGCCAAAAATCGACTGGCGCAGTTGGCACACCGGTATCGTTCAGACGCCGATATTCAGCGTAAAGTGGAAAGCCTTCTGGATGAGCCCGTGGGATTCCGTCAAAAATTACAGGCTCGTAGTTTGAATCACGAAGCAATAGACGATTTTCAAAACAATCGAATTGACGAAGCTATTGGAGGCTTTTCAGCTGCTCTGAAAATTGTACCTGACCAAATTGCCCTGAACCTGAATCTGATACAGGTTATTCTGAAACGTCATAAATCTCTAGAGCAGGAGCCTGAGATGGCCGTTCTATGCCGGTCGGCACTGGAGCGTCTGTCGAGTTTGCAGGAGAGTCACAGTCAATTCGAGCGCTATAGCGCCCTAAAGGAACGCGTGGAGGCGCTGTTACCATGACAAGGCCAAGCGCAGACTTTTCGCTGATTCTTGCGGCATCGATCCATGATATGAAAAATTCACTCGGGGTATTGTTGTCGTCATTAGAAGACCTGCGCGATGAACAGCAAGCCAGTGGTTCATCCAGCGCAAACCTCAATATCTTACAATACCAAGCCGAGCGTATTCACAACGACCTGGTGCGCCTGCTTGGGTCTTATCGCTTGCAGCAAAACATGCTGAGCGCGCACACCGAAGAACATTTTGTACGCGACCTGTTGGACGATACCATTGCTCGCTATGTCTCAATAATCGATGGCCAAAATATTAGCTGCCAAAACATTGCCCAATACATCAGTGGGTATTTTGATCATCAGTTAATCGCTAGTGTACTGGACAACAGTGTAAGTAACGCAGTTCGCTACGCTAAACATGAGATATGCCTGAATGCAGTCTATTGCGAGGACTATCTGGTGATTAGCGTACACGACGATGGGCCGGGCTTTACAGAATCTATGCTGCGTCAGGAAATGGACCACAGTATCGACTTTGGCGGGGGTAATACACACTTGGGGCTCTACTTCGCCAATGCCATAGCCGCTCTTCACAACGCAGGTGGCCGCAAAGGTTTTATCAAGCTGTTGAATGGCGGGCAGTTTGGTGGCGGTGTATTCGAAATCTGGTTGCCATAACCAAACAATCGAAGACGGATTTTACCAGGGAACATACTAGGGTACAGATTAGACCTTTGCCTGCTGTATTTCAGGCAAAAAAAAGCCCCGACGGCGTGAGCTATCGGGGCAATTAGCAATAAGAGTCTGACGATGACCTACTCTCACATGGGCGAACCACACTACCATCGGCGCAGGCCTGTTTCACTTCTGAGTTCGAGATGGGATCAGGTGGTACCAGGCCGCTATGGTCGTCAGACAAAACGGTTGATCACTGGGGGATGAGATAGAACATTGGCTTTAAGGGCCGTGATAATAATTTTTTCGTTGCGATATCCGCAATTGTCTTGGGTGTTATATAGTCAAGCCGCACGAGCAATTAGTATTGGTTAGCTCAACGCCTCGCAGCGCTTACACACCCAACCTATCAACGTCCTGGTCTTGAACGGCTCTTCAGGGGCCTCTAGGGCCCAGGGAGATCTCATCTTGGAAGGGGCTTCCCGCTTAGATGCTTTCAGCGGTTATCCTATCCGAACATAGCTACCGGGCAATGCCACTGGCGTGACAACCCGAACACCAGAGGTTCGTCCACTCCGGTCCTCTCGTACTAGGAGCAGCTTTCCTCAAATCTCCAACGTCCACGGCAGATAGGGACCGAACTGTCTCACGACGTTCTAAACCCAGCTCGCGTACCACTTTAAATGGCGAACAGCCATACCCTTGGGACCGGCTTCAGCCCCAGGATGTGATGAGCCGACATCGAGGTGCCAAACACCGCCGTCGATGTGAACTCTTGGGCGGTATCAGCCTGTTATCCCCGGAGTACCTTTTATCCGTTGAGCGATGGCCCTTCCATACAGAACCACCGGATCACTATGACCTACTTTCGTACCTGCTCGACGTGTCTGTCTCGCAGTCAAGCGGGCTTGTGCCATTACACTAACCGTACGATGTCCGACCGTACTTAGCCCACCTTTGTGCTCCTCCGTTACGCTTTAGGAGGAGACCGCCCCAGTCAAACTACCCACCACACAGTGTCCTCATCCCCGATAAGGGGACAGAGTTAGAACCTCAAACATGCCAGGCTGGTATTTCAAGGTTGGCTCCACGCAAACTGGCGTTCACGCTTCAATGCCTCCCAGCTATCCTACACAAACATGTTCAAAGTTCACTGTGAAGCTATAGTAAAGGTTCACGGGGTCTTTCCGTCTAGCCGCGGATACACCGCATCTTCACGGCGATTTCAATTTCACTGAGTCTCGGGTAGAGACAGCGCCCCCATCGTTACGCCATTCGTGCAGGTCGGAACTTACCCGACAAGGAATTTCGCTACCTTAGGACCGTTATAGTTACGGCCGCCGTTTACCGGGGCTTCGATCAAGAGCTTCGCACGAATGCTAACCCCATCAATTAACCTTCCGGCACCGGGCAGGCGTCACACCGTATACGTCCACTTTCGTGTTTGCACAGTGCTGTGTTTTTAATAAACAGTCGCAGGGGCCTGGTATCTTCGACTGGCTTCTGCTCAACCCGCAAGGGGTGTCACATACCACCAGCGTGCCTTCTCCCGAAGTTACGGCACCATTTTGCCTAGTTCCTTTACCCGAGTTCTCTCAAGCGCCTTGGTATTCTCTACCTGACCACCTGTGTCGGTTTGGGGTACGGTCTCAAATCACCTGAAGCTTAGAAGATTTTCCTGGAAGCATGGCATCAATAACTTCCCGCCACATGGGCAGTCGTCATCACGTCTCAGAATTGAGGACCCGGATTTGCCTAAGTCCCCTCCCTACACGCTTAAACCGGGACGACCGTCGCCCGGCTTACCTAGCCTTCTCCGTCTCTCCATCGCAGTGACTCAAGGTACGGGAATATTAACCCGTCTCCCATCGATTACACCTTTCGGTCTCACCTTAGGGGCCGACTCACCCTGCGCCGATTAGCGTTGCGCAGGAACCCTTGGTCTTCCGGCGTGCGAGTTTTTCACTCGCATTGTCGTTACTCATGTCAGCATTCGCACTTCTGATACCTCCAGCAAGCTTCTCAACTCACCTTCGCAGGCTTACAGAACGCTCCCCTACCCCGCATACAAAGTATGCAGCCGCAGCTTCGGTATCCAGTTTGAGCCCCGTTACATCTTCCGCGCAGGCCGACTCGACTAGTGAGCTATTACGCTTTCTTTAAAGGATGGCTGCTTCTAAGCCAACCTCCTAGCTGTCTGAGCCTTCCCACATCGTTTCCCACTTAACTGGAATTTTGGGACCTTAGCTGGCGGTCTGGGTTGTTTCCCTCTTCACGACGGACGTTAGCACCCGCCGTGTGTCTCCCGGATAGTACTCACAGGTATTCGGAGTTTGCATCGGGTTGGTAAGTCGGGATGACCCCCTAGCCGAAACAGTGCTCTACCCCCTGTGGTATTCGTCCGAGGCGCTACCTAAATAGCTTTCGGGGAGAACCAGCTATCTCCGGGCTTGATTAGCCTTTCACTCCGATCCACAAGTCATCCCCTGGCTTTTCAACGACAGTGGGTTCGGTCCTCCAGTTGATGTTACTCAACCTTCAACCTGCTCATGGATAGATCGCCCGGTTTCGGGTCTATGCCCAGCGACTAATTCGCCCTATTCAGACTCGGTTTCCCTACGGCTCCCCTAAACGGTTAACCTCGCCACTGAACATAAGTCGCTGACCCATTATACAAAAGGTACGCCGTCACAGAACAAGTCTGCTCCGACTGCTTGTACGCATACGGTTTCAGGATCTATTTCACTCCCCTCACAGGGGTTCTTTTCGCCTTTCCCTCACGGTACTGGTTCACTATCGGTCAGTCAGGAGTATTTAGCCTTGGAGGATGGTCCCCCCATATTCAGACAAGGTTTCTCGTGCCCCGTCCTACTCGATTTCACTAGACTCAGGTTTCGGATACAGGGCTATCACCCACTATGGCGGCACTTTCCAGAGCCTTCTCCTACCAGTTGTCTAGCTTAAGGGCTAGTCCCCGTTCGCTCGCCGCTACTTAGGGAATCTCGGTTGATTTCTTTTCCTCGGGGTACTTAGATGTTTCAGTTCTCCCGGTTCGCCTCTTACACCTATGTATTCAGTGTAAGATACCCAGCCTAAACTGGGTGGGTTTCCCCATTCAGAAATGTCCGGATCACAGCTCGTTTGCCAGCTCCCCGAACCTTATCGCAGGCTTCCACGTCTTTCATCGCCTCTGACTGCCTAGGCATCCACCGTATGCGCTTAGTTGCTTGACTATATAACCCCAAGACAACTGATCGCCAATGACTCAAGCCCACCGCCGCTCAACCGAAGTCGAACAGAGTGTTCCAGGGAACATTAGAGACCGTCACTCGAAGTTATAAACAACCACTTCAACGACAACACCGGATAACGCTTGAAAAAATCGTTATCACTTGAACACTTTCCTCAAAGACCGTAGAGAAAAGTATTCGTGTTCTATCTCATCCAATTTGTTAAAGAGCAAATCTGACCCAGTGATCAGAAAGAAGAACTTCAGACTTAGCGGACGCTAAACTGAAATACTTTTTTCTGTACACTGACCGAAGTCAGGACATTCAGGGTTCTCAGGGTTCTCAGATTATTCAGACCACTTGTATAATGGTGGAGCTAAGCAGGATCGAACTGCTGACCTCCTGCGTGCAAGGCAGGCGCTCTCCCAGCTGAGCTATAGCCCCAAAAGCTATGCAAGTCTGGTGGGTCTGGGTGGAGTTGAACCACCGACCTCACCCTTATCAGGGGTGCGCTCTAACCAACTGAGCTACAGACCCGGTTTCGCTTGTTTTTCAACAAGACCGCTGGGCCTGAAAGACCCTTTGCTCTCTTTAATTAATCAACCAAGTAATTCGTGTGGACTCTGACCGAAGCGTTCGGCATCGTTTAAGGAGGTGATCCAGCCCCAGGTTCCCCTAGGGCTACCTTGTTACGACTTCACCCCAGTCATGAACCACACCGTGGTAATCGTCCTCCCGAAGGTTAGACTAACTACTTCTGGTGCAATCCACTCCCATGGTGTGACGGGCGGTGTGTACAAGGCCCGGGAACGTATTCACCGTGACATTCTGATTCACGATTACTAGCGATTCCGACTTCACGGAGTCGAGTTGCAGACTCCGATCCGGACTACGACGCGTTTTGTGAGATTGGCTCCCCCTCGCGGGTTTGCAGCCCTCTGTGCGCGCCATTGTAGCACGTGTGTAGCCCTGGCCGTAAGGGCCATGATGACCTGACGTCATCCCCACCTTCCTCCGGTTTGTCACCGGCAGTCTCCCTAGAGTTCTCAGCATTACCTGCTAGCAACTAGGGATAGGGGTTGCGCTCGTTACGGGACTTAACCCAACATCTCACGACACGAGCTGACGACGGCCATGCAGCACCTGTGTCAGAGTTCCCGAAGGCACCGATCCATCTCTGGAAAGTTCTCTGCATGTCAAGGCCAGGTAAGGTTCTTCGCGTTGCGTCGAATTAAACCACATGCTCCACCGCTTGTGCGGGCCCCCGTCAATTCATTTGAGTTTTAACCTTGCGGCCGTACTCCCCAGGCGGTCAACTTAGTGCGTTAGCTGCGCCACTAAGGATTCAAGATCCCCAACGGCTAGTTGACATCGTTTACGGCGTGGACTACCAGGGTATCTAATCCTGTTTGCTCCCCACGCTTTCGCACCTCAGTGTCAGTGTTGGTCCAGGTAGCCGCCTTCGCCACTGGTGTTCCTTCCTATATCTACGCATTTCACCGCTACACAGGAAATTCCACTACCCTCTACCACACTCTAGCCATGCAGTTCGAAGTGCCGTTCCCAGGTTGAGCCCGGGGCTTTCACATCTCGCTTACATAACCACCTACGCGCGCTTTACGCCCAGTAATTCCGATTAACGCTTGCACCCTCCGTATTACCGCGGCTGCTGGCACGGAGTTAGCCGGTGCTTCTTCTGCGAGTGACGTCAATCCTCAAGAGTATTAGTCTTAAGGCCTTCCTCCTCGCTGAAAGTGCTTTACAACCCGAAAGCCTTCTTCACACACGCGGCATGGCTGGATCAGGCTTGCGCCCATTGTCCAATATTCCCCACTGCTGCCTCCCGTAGGAGTTCGGGCCGTGTCTCAGTCCCGATGTGGCTGATCATCCTCTCAGACCAGCTACGGATCGTCGCCTTGGTAGGCCATTACCCCACCAACAAGCTAATCCGACTTAGGCTCATCTAATAGCGCAAGGTCCGAAGATCCCCTGCTTTCCCCCGTAGGGCGTATGCGGTATTAATCCGAGTTTCCCCGGGCTATCCCCCACTACTAGGCAGATTCCTAAGCATTACTCACCCGTCCGCCGCTCGACGCCTGGTAGCAAGCTACCATCGTTTCCGCCCGACTTGCATGTGTTAAGCCTGCCGCCAGCGTTCAATCTGAGCCATGATCAAACTCTTCAGTTTAAATCATACAAGATCCGAAGATCTTAAATCTGCTCAAGTACAAAAACTCAATTCTTGACGAGTCGTTGACTTGGTATTTCTTACCGAAATACTCCAGTCAGCGCCCACACGAATTACTTGGTTAATTTTTTAAAGAGCGTTTGAGCCGTGGCTCAATCAGGAGGCGAATTATACATCGTTTCGCTTTCCTGTCAACCGTTTATTTCGAGCCGCTCCGGAAGATCTTCTTTCCAAAACCACCGAATCAACCGGCTGGTAATGCTTGATTCGAGAGGCGCATTCTACAGCGTATCCGAACCGTGTCAACCGTTTTCGCGTTCAAAGTTTAAATCAGATTTCCTAAACTTTTCAACGTCTTACAAAACAGTTCTCGCTCGATTCCTGCCTCTCTGTAACCGGCTGTCCCTCAAGCGAGATGCGCATTCTACAGACTTCTCGGTACACGTCAACAGCCAATCTGAACTTTATCAAAAAACTTTAAACTGGCCTTGAACCACCTTCCAGGCATCCATAAATGGCTACCTCCAACTACCAAGATACTTTAACTAGTCCAGAGACACTTTAATAGCACTTGCGGCGTTTCTCGCTTTTTCCCGTGCAGCATCAATAGAGCCAGCCAGCGCCAGTGCAACACCCATACGACGTCGACCGGTCAGCTCCGGCTTACCAAACAGACGTAACTGTGTATCAGGCTCAGCCAGTGCCAGTTGCATACCACTGTACCGGATACGCTTCGAGTCACCTACCGGCAGCACAACCGCCGATGCCGCAGGGCCGTATTGACGTATAGAAGGAACCGGCAACCCGAGAATTGCCCGCGCATGCAAAGCAAATTCAGAAAGGTCCTGACTGATCAACGTTACCAAACCCGTATCGTGAGGCCGCGGCGACACTTCCGAAAACCAAGCGTCGTCGCCCTTAACAAAAAGCTCTACGCCATAAACCCCCAAACCACCCAGGCTTTCAACCACCGTACGAGCAATGCGAGCTGCTCTCACAAACGCCAGATCCGACATCGGCTGAGGCTGCCAGGATTCGCGATAATCGCCATCCTCTTGACGATGGCCAATAGGATCGCAAAACGATATGCCATCGCGGTACTTCACCGTCAACAGAGTGATCTCATACTCGAAGTCCACAAAACCTTCAACAATCACCCTTCCTTTGCCAGCACGACCGCCGCTTTGAGCATAATCCCACGCAGCCTCGATCTGCTCGGCGCGGGTTACAGTTGATTGCCCTTTACCAGACGAGCTCATCACCGGCTTCACCACTAATGGCAACCCGACCTCCTCCACCGCCGCCAAATACTCTTCTTTTGTACCTGCGAACCGAAAGGGCGACGTCGGCAATTCCAGCTCTTCAGCTGCCAACCGACGAATGCCTTCCCGATTCATGGTTAAATGCACAGCCCTTGCCGACGGAATCACCGTAAAACCTTCATTTTCGAGCTTAACTAACTCTGCGGTAGCAATGGCTTCAATTTCCGGCACAATCAGGTTCGGCTTTTCAAGCTCGACAATTCGCCGTAATGCCTGAGCATCCAACATATCGATAACGTGACTGCGGTGGGCAACCTGCATCGCGGGTGCGTTTGCATAACGATCAACGGCGATAACTTCTACACCAAAGCGCTGCAGCTCTATGACAACTTCCTTGCCCAACTCACCGGCACCGCAAAACAGAACTTTGAACGCGGTGTCTGTTAACGGTGTTCCCAAAGTGACGTCAGCTATTTTTTGTTCCATAACGATTCCATCGGATGATATTGAACGGCCAGCAGCCGGGTTCAGATTAAAGCTTTTTTCTCGCGTTCGGCAACCAAACGCAATACCTCGCGCCGCTCGTCGTTGTTCAATTGCATCCAACTCATAATTTCATCGCCAGAACGATGGCAGCCAATACACACGCCCTCTTCATTAAGTGCGCAAATACTGACACAAGGCGACCTGACTTTATTAGCAACGCTCATCGCTCGGGCTCACAGGGTTGCAGATTGTCCAAATAGTACGCAGCATTCTTGACGTAACTGAGCGCGGCCATTTCCAACATCTTTTGCTGCTCCGGACTTAATTGGCGTTTTACCCGTGCCGGCGAACCTATCACCAGAGAGCCGTCGGGTATGACCATATGTTCCGGGACAAGCGTATTCGCTCCTATCAAGCAGTGTTTGCCAATTTTGGCACCGTTCAGCACAACTGCGTTGATGCCAATCAACGAATAATCGCCCACGTCACAGCCGTGAAGCATGGCTTTGTGTCCCACAGTTACGCCACGGCCGATGTTTAACGGTAATCCTGGGTCGGTATGCAATACGGCACCATCCTGCACATTGCTCTGCTCGCCAAGTGTAATCAGCTCGTTATCTCCGCGAATCACCACGTTAAACCACACACTGGCCTTGTCTAACAAGCGAACACTGCCGATCACCGAGGCGTTATCGGCAACAAAATGGCCACTCCCTTCTAGCACCGGAACTCTGTCGTTCAATTTGTAAAACATAATTTCCTCTTGAAGTATGCCGTCTCTGTTGGTTTCTACACCGACTCACACCATCATATTAACGCGAGGGCGGTCGTTCCAGATCAATACCGGCATCGTACACAGCGTTCATAAAATCGACCAGCACTACGGCTGACAGACCCCATATCTGGTATTTCTCCCAGCGGTAGCAGGGCACATGAATGATGCCACCCATAAAGGGTAACGCATCGGTACGCTCACGCCGGTCTTCCAGAAACCAGGCTATGGGGACACGGAACACACTTTCGATTTCTGCGGGATTAGGGCGTAAGGGATGGTCTTCGGGTACCACGCCTACGTATGGTGTTACAAGAATACGTGCATGAGATGCAACTTGGCTTAGCGACGACACAATCTGCACCTGGTCTGGCGGCAAACCTATTTCCTCATGGGTCTCTCGAAGAGCCGTCATCATCAGGTTTTCGTCTCCGGGGTCGCGCTTTCCACCCGGGTACGCTACTTGGCCACGATGGGTTTTGAGATGGGCAGATCGCAAAGTGAACAACATCTCCGGATTACCGCTGTTGTCGGTAATAGGCACCAAAATACCAGCTTCAGGATAGTCCAGCGCCAGTTCGTTAGGCCGGTAGCCTGCTAACCGGGAATGTAACAAGTGCTTCAAAGTATCTCCTGGCATGCTTCAATCACAGGCGCCATGGCGCTAAGGTGGCTCAAATGGTTAAACTAACGGCCTTTATGATATCTACTCTCAGTATACGGGGAAAGCTATGAAATACTGCAGTGACTGTGGTGAACAGGTAGAGCAGCGGATCCCCGAGGGCGACAATCGTCACCGCTACGTGTGCACCCACTGCAACACTATTCATTATCAGAACCCTCGCATTATCGCAGGCACGGTGCCGGTATGGGACAACCGTATTCTGCTGTGTCGCCGCGCCATAGAGCCTCGCTACGGCTATTGGACTCTGCCTGCAGGCTTTATGGAAAATCAAGAAACAACCGTAGAAGCGGCTGTTCGCGAAACCCGTGAGGAGGCTCTCGCGGAGGTTAACATTGAGGGCCTTTACGTCGTACTCGACGTTCCACACATTGATCAGGTACACATATTTTACCGCGCCACGCTGATTGACGGTAAATATGGAGCAGGTGAGGAATCACTGGAAACACAATTGTTTGAGCTTTCAGACATCCCTTGGGACGAACTGTCGTTTCCGACTGTGCGTAAAACCCTTGAGCTTCTTATAAATGATATGAAAAAGCAGACGTTCGAGGTTCACGTTGACAGTATTCGTCACCCTATGGCGAAATCCCGAAAGGCCTGATCAAAACTGCGTTAAAGCAAGCACTTCGTAGGCGGGCTCCTCGTAGGGGTGCGTCGCCTTTAATGCAGCAATGGCATTTCTCACGCAGCCCTCAGCACACACCAGCTCCACCTTGTACTCTGCGATGGTTTCCAGCACACCCGCTTGACCGATAAATGGCTGGCTTCCGTCCAGTGGTCGAAACTGCCCTCGCCCTAATATTTGCCAGGCACATTGATCGTAATCGCCAATACGCCCCGCTCCAGCGCCGAATAATGCATGTTTGGTTTCGTCAAGATGGCTTTCTGGCACAAAGTAGCAAATCTTATACATAGAATCCCTCATAGACGGTCAAATTCTAAACACCTGAAAATTCAAAAAAGTTACCCACAGAATCTGTGGATAACTCTGGGGAAAGTTTTTAAGTAGCGCCCCAAAAACCCCGCCATTACTGCCTTTAAGACAGATTGGTGACAAAATCGCCGACTAAAAATAATCGTTATTTATCAACTACTTAAATTTGACTACTGAAATTATCATGATAAATCATGGGGTTGTTTACAGAACATACAGTGAATGCCCGAAAATGTGCATAAAATTTACCAGTCAAGAGTTTTTTTTGAAAATTATGCAGTTTTTTCTCTTGATATCCCCAAACAACACAAATTTCAGGCAAAAAAAACCGGGCATCCGCCAGCTCCTTTAACAAAGCTGACAAAAGCCCGGCTTTTACACCAACAACTTAGCCAAACCAGCGCCGCGCATTACGGAACATCCGGAGCCACGGGGCGTCTTCGTCCCAACCTTTTGGTTGCCAGGAATGCTGTACTGCGCGGAATACGCGCTCCGGGTGCGGCATCATGATCGTTACCCGGCCGTCACGAGTTGTGAAACCGTTCACGCCAGCCTCAGAACCGTTAGGATTAAACGGATAGCGTGTAGTAGCGGCGCCGTAATTGTCGACGTAGCGCAAAGCGATTTGTTCGCTTTCTGCCAGCGACGCCAACGAGATGTCGCTGCTCAACTCGATCCGGCCCTCGCCGTGTGCGACGGCAATAGGCATACGCGAACCTGCCATTCCCTCGAAGAAGGCCGACGGTGAAGGCAACACCTCCACCATAGCCAGGCGCGCCTCGAACTGCTCTGACTGATTGCGAACAAAGCGCGGCCAGCCTTCGCTGCCAGGGATCAGCTCATGCAGACTAGACAGCATCTGACAGCCGTTACACACGCCCAGAGCCAGGGTGTCCTGACGGTTGAAGAAAGCCGCAAACTGGTCACGCACACGATCGTTGAACAGTATGGATTTGGCCCAGCCTCCGCCGGCGCCTAAAACGTCACCAAACGAAAAGCCGCCACAAGCCACTAGGCTGTTGAAGCCTTCCAGTGACATTCGACCAGACAACAAATCGCTCATGTGTACGTCAACAGCGGTGAAACCGGCACGATCAAACGCCGCCGCCATTTCAACGTGGCCGTTTACGCCCTGCTCTCGCAACACGGCTACTTTGGGTCGCGCACCAATGTTGATAAAAGGCGCACTGATGTCTTCATTGATATCAAACGTGGTTACTACCTGCAAACCCGGGTCTTTGGCATCCAGAAGGTTGTCAAACTCTTCCCGTGCGCAGTCTTCGTTGTCGCGCAACGATTGAACACGGAAGCTGGTTTCGCTCCAAAGGCGCTGCAAATCGAGCACCGGCTCATCCACTACAAACTCGCCGTTAAAGCTCATCTGTACACGAGCCTCCGAAGTCGGCTCACCAATAACAATTGTATGGTTGCCTAGTCCAGCTGCGGAAAACTGCTGCAGCACGAATTCGGTATCGTCGCGGCGCACTTGAATCACCGCACCCAATTCTTCGTTGAACAGTTCGCGGGCGAACTGCGAGGCATCCTCCGCCACTCCGTCCAGCTTGATGTCGATACCGGCACGACTGGCAAAGCACATTTCAACCAGAGTGACAAAAAGGCCGCCATCCGAGCGATCGTGATAGGCGAGCAGTTTTCGGTCAGCGTTCAGGCCTTGAATCACCGCAAAAAACGCTTTCATATCTTCCGGATCGTCCAGGTCCGGCGCTATTGCGCCAACTTGGCCATATACTTGGGCCAACGCAGAACCGCCAAGGCGGTTCTGGCCTGCAGCGAGGTCTATCAGGATAAGATCGGTATCGCCAACGTCCAGCTGAAGCTCCGGCGTTAGTGTCAGCCCCACATCGGTAACCGGCGCAAAGCCGCTGACCACCAGCGAAAGTGGCGCCGTAACGCTTTTCTGCTCACCACTACTTTCTTCCCACACGGTTTTCATGGACATCGAATCTTTGCCAACGGGTATGGTAATACCCAACTCTGGGCAAAGCTCCATACCCACCGCCCGCACGGTTTCATAAAGATTCTCATCTTCCCCAGGGTGACCAGCCGCTGCCATCCAGTTTGCTGACAAGCGCACATCTGACAGCTTGGCGATAGGCGCCGCAGCCAGATTGGTCAGAGTCTCACCCACCGCCATTCGGCCAGATGCCGGCGCGTTGACCGCGGCAACCGGCGTGCGTTCGCCCATGGCCATAGCTTCGCCACTGCGCACGTCAAAGGAACTGGCGGTTACCGCTACGTCTGCAACTGGAACCTGCCACGGACCCACCATCTGATCCCGTGCTACAAGCCCGGTAATGGTGCGGTCGCCAATGGTAATCAGGAAACTCTTGGAACCCACCGACGGCAAACGCAACACGCGACGAATCGCTTCGTGCAAGTCCACCCGAGTGGAATCGAATAAGCGTTTGGTAAATGACGAACGAGTGATGCTGCGATGCATACGCGGAGCCTTGCCAAACAGCACATCCATCGGCAGATCGACCGGCTTATCATTGAAGTACGAATCCGCCAATTCCAGGTGGTGCTCTTCAGCGGCTTCGCCAATCACCGCATAAGGGCAACGTTCACGACGACAGAGCGCATCAAACAACTCCAGGTTTTCTGGCGCCACGGCCATAACGTAACGTTCCTGGGACTCGTTACACCAGATTTCCAGCGGCGACATACCCGGCTCGTCGCTGGGAATTTCACGCAACTCAAACTTACCGCCGCGACCACCGTCTTTCACCAACTCCGGCATGGCGTTTGATAAGCCACCGGCGCCAACGTCGTGAATAAAGCAAACCGGGTTGGTGTCACCCATCTGCCAGCAGCGATCAATCACCTCCTGACAACGGCGCTCCATTTCCGGATTGCCACGCTGTACCGAGGCAAAATCCAGATTTTCATTGCTGGAGCCAGAATCCATAGAGGATGCCGCTCCGCCGCCAAGGCCAATCAGCATAGACGGACCACCCAGAACAATAAGCTTGGCGCCTACAGGAATGTGGCCTTTCTCAACATGCTCGGCTCGAATGTTGCCCAGGCCGCCGGCAATCATGATCGGCTTGTGGTAACCGCGCACTTCTTCGCCTGCAGGGCCTGCAACCTTGGCTTCAAAGGTACGGAAATAGCCCGTGAGGTTTGGCCTGCCAAATTCGTTATTAAAAGCCGCGCCACCGATCGGGCCTTCAATCATGATGTCCAGCGCGGAGGCAATACGATCTGGCTTGCCATAACCAATTTCCCAGGGCTGGATGTCGCCCGGCAAATTCAGGTTAGAAACGGTAAACCCGCTCAAGCCGGCTTTTGGCTTGGAACCACGCCCGGTTGCGCCTTCATCACGGATTTCTCCACCGGCGCCCGTGGCAGCTCCAGAAAATGGTGCAATCGCTGTAGGGTGGTTGTGGGTTTCCACCTTCATCAGGATGTGTATGTCTTCCTGATTGTAGCTGTAAACACCGGTATTCGAATCCGGGAAGAAGCGGCCCCCACGGCTCCCGGCAATAACAGAGGCGTTGTCTTTGTAAGCAGACAACACGCCTTCGCTGTTCATTTCGTAGGTGTTACGAATCATCTCGAACAGAGATTTCTGCTGTTTTTTGCCGTCGATGTCCCAAGACGCATTGAAAATCTTGTGGCGACAGTGCTCGGAATTAGCTTGAGCGAACATCATTAATTCAACGTCTGTGGGGTCACGCTTCAGATCAGAGAACGCAGCCACCAGATAATCAATCTCGTCGTCCGCCAACGCCATACCCAAGCGACGATTGGCGTCCACCAGTGCTTTACGTCCGCCGGCAAGAATACCCACGCGACCCAACTCGCGAGGTTCGTCGTGGCTGAACAGCAACTCGGCGCCGCCCATCTCGTGAAATACTTTTTCTGTCATGCGGTCGTGCAAAAGCGCCGCAATTTTTCCCCGCTGTTCCAGGCTTAACTTCTTCGCCGAACGGACATAGTAAGCAATACCCCGCTCAATACGCAGAATGTGACGCAAGCCACAGTTGCGCACAATGTCGGTTGCCTTGGATGACCAGGGCGAAAGCGTGCCAGGGCGGGGAACCACAAGAAACAGTACGCCTTCGGGCTGCTCTACGGACACGCTTGGGCCGTAACTCAACAGGCGATCAAGAATCGCCTGTTCCGCGTCAGACAAGTCGCCATCCAAATCGGCAAAATGCATGAACTCGGCGTACACATGGTCAATTTCGGGGACACTGCCTTTCAGGCAGGCGTGCAATTTATTGAAACGAAAAGGTGATAGCGCTGGTGCGCCGCGAAGTTCAAGCATGGTAGCAACCTGTATCGCGCGTAGCGGGGGTTTGGGAGACATTTTGAACGCGCATCATACTCGAAAGCGCCTCTGGGATACAGCGATCCAGCACCTTACTAAACAACGCCATCAAGGATGCCGCTGATCGCTCTTTAATTGACCGGACCACGCACAACGTAGATGATTGCAAAAACCTATCGGCACCAAGACAGACAATCAGAAATTGGCCGCTCATCCGCTTGAAACCCTACGGAGATAACGAATTTGCCGGCAAACACTCAGTTGCAGCTCGCTTCCCGGCGGGGGTTATCGTTGCCCGAGCGAGTCCGCCGGGGCTCAGCCATGGTAGCAATGCTGGCGTTTACCTTGGTTTTGAGTGCCTGCTCACGGCCAACAACCCTGCAACAAATCAAAGCCGAAGGTGTACTGCATGTCATTACCCGGGTTGCACCCTCAATTTACTACAAAGGTCGCGACGGTCCCACCGGCTATGACTACGAACTGGTGCAGCTATTCGCAGAACACCTGGGCGTAGAGCTTAGGATTCGCGTTGCCGAAGACAACACCGAAATTCTATCTGTGCTGGCCCAAGACTTCGCCCACATAGGGTTAGCGGGGCTATCAGGGCAAAAACAGTTCCAAGGTCAGATGCGGGCACTGGCGACTGGTATAGAAGTAGAGTCAGTGGTGGTGTATCACCGCGATTCTCCCAAGCCCGAAGCTCTTGCCGATTTAGCAGAAAAAACATTGCACATAGTGGCCGACAGCAATCACGAACCACAACTAGAAGAGGCGCGAATTGATGTCCCTCAGTTGTCCTGGCAGGTTCACCCGGGCCTGGATGCCGCCGGTTTACTGGCACGGGTCGAAACCGGTGAGTTGCCATACGCGGTGGTGTCATCCAACGAACTGGCGCTGAACCACGTTTTTTTTCCCGATGTGAAAGAAGCGATACCGCTGGGTCCGCCTCGTGAACTGGCCTGGCTGTTTCCTGCAATGCAGGACCGGTCATTGATTGATGCTGCAGGGCAATTCTTTGGAGTGCTTGCCGAAGACGGCACCATGGAGCAGATCACCGAGCGTTTTTACGGTCATCTGGACCGGCTGAACTACGTTGGCGCGTTAACATTTGTGCGCCACACCGAGAAACGCCTGCCGAAATATGAAAGCTTGTTTCGCACTTACGCCGACCAATTTGCCATGGACTGGAGGCTTCTGGCAGCCATTGGTTATCAAGAATCCCACTGGCGACCTCGAGCAACCTCGCCCACCGGCGTCCGTGGACTGATGATGCTTACTCGCTCAACGGCAAAATACGTGGGCGTCAAGAATCGCCTCAGTGCTGAGCAGAGCATTCGCGGCGGTGCCAAGTATTTAAATATTGTGCATGACCAGATTCCCGACCGTATTGAGGAGCCCGACCGCACTTGGTTTGCTCTGGCTTCTTATAACGTTGGATTTGGCCACTTGGAGGATGCACGCATACTGACCGAACAGGCAGGAAGGAATCCGGATCGCTGGCTGGATGTAAAAGAATTTCTGCCACTGCTGACGCAAAAAGAATGGTACAGCCAAACAAAGTTTGGTTATGCCCGCGGCCACGAGCCAGTGATCTATGTACAGAACATCCGCCGCTACTACGATGTCCTGGTGCGCATGACCGAACCCGCTGCAACACCAGATACCCTTTTAGCCGATGACTCCTCAACACCGTCTGGCAACAATGGCGAGGCACTGATGGCCGCGCCAGAAATTCAAGCCGCTTTACCAGAGCAATTGACTGACGTACCACCTACGCTTTGATCTTTCGAAACTCCGTGCCTTTAGCATTCATGCCGGCTCTACCGCATCCAGCGCAGCATTAATCTGTTCATGAGTAAATCCACGGCGTTGGAGGAAACGCATCTGGCGCAAGCGTTCCTCCAACTGGCCGCGCAAATCTAACAACCCAAATCGCTTACGGCGCAGTCGTACGACCTGGTCACACCAATCTTCCGAGCTCATTGTTTGCAGAGTGTCAGCATTTTCAGACACGCCACGTTGCATCAATTCACCCGTTATGCGCAACAGACCGTAACCCGCCTCAATACGCTGCCGCGCATAGGCTTCGGCAAAGCGTTCATCGCTCAGCCAATCCTGCTCTTGGTAGTCATCCAGCACCGTCTCAATAACCGCTTTTGACAACTGACGCTGCAACAACTTACGAGTAAGTTCAAGCCGACTGTGTTCACGCCGGGCCAGCAGGCGCAGCGCCACAGAGCGGGCTTTATAATCGTCATCCTGATCATTTTCAGATTTTGCCATGACATCTATTTCCGCATCGCTTCACAAAACGCTAGACTAGCGCTCGCGTTCTATACGCCCGGTAGCTTTGTACCTAGAAATCCAAGCGTCCAGCGCCAACCTCAACGGGTGCTGAAGAACGGTAGCGGCACACTTTGCCCGACACCGCAGACTGGTATCAACCAGAAAGATACTTTAAGGAAAACATCCATGGCCGCACTTCTTCGCAGATTGTTCAAATCCCGTACAACAAAGCTGAAAACACCCGCAGCGGCGGTCAACAAACAGCTTCAGCAGGCGGAGGCTGCAAAATCTGCAAAAGAGGATCGCGACGCCCGGATTGCGAAGCAGCTCGAAGCCGTACAAGGCATGCCAGCACAAACAAAACTTGCAGAGCTGGCCATTGGCGGATTAACCGCTGAAGTTCGCAGCCGTGCCGCCAGCGACCTGCGCGACGAAGACTTGCTACACGACGTTATCCGCCAGGCGAAAGGCCGGGACAAAGGGGTTTTCCAAATAGTCCGCCAAACGCTTCAACAGCTGCGCGACGTCCAAGCCGCACAGAATGAACTGGAGGAAAAGCGACAGCAGCTGATTCAACAAGCGCAGGACCAAGCCCGCAGTGAAGACAACACCCTGTACGAGCCACGTCTGGACACGCTGATCAAACAGTGGAAAAGCGTAGAGATTGACGCGAGTAACGAGCAGATTACAGAATTTCTGGGCGCTACCCATCAGTGCCGTGAACGCATTCGCCAAGGGCAGCAACAGCAGCTACAAAAACAGCAACAGGATGAAAAACTCGACCAGCGCAAGCAAACCTTGACGCTACTGGACGAAACGCTGATCCAATTAAAAATCGACGACACCCGCGAGCCGCCCACGCTGACAGCTCTGGACGCACTGCTGAAAACCCAGCTCAACCGCTGGCTTGAAGCCAGTGAAAATACCGACGTTAGCGCACCCGAGCAAAGCCGCTACAACACAGCCAGCGCCGCTCTGCGCGCCTATGTAGAAGCACACGAGCGGCTTACGCAGGTGCAAGAACAAATCGCCAAACTGGCGACCAACGCAGTTCCAGGTGACGGAACCATAGATGATGCAGAGCTTGGCGTTGAGACAGCAGAACAGGCCAAAGCCCTGCTCGTCATACTGGACTGGCCAACGACGTTTCCGCGGCCCGAGCCCATCATTGTGTTACAGACGCTGGCTAAACAACGCAAGAAAGCAGAACCGGTCGAACAGCCAGACTTGCCACGTCAGAACAGCCTTTCAGCAGATCTGGACAGGCTCCTTACGGAGCTTGATAGCGCACTCGAGAACAAACAGCTGAAGCCCGCCAAGCAGCTACTAAAAAACGTCCAGCAAATTTCCAAAAAACTCGATTCCCGGCACCAGAAACCATTTTTTGCGCGCACTCAATTGCTACAAGGCCAGTGTAACGAACTCAGCGACTGGCAGGGCTTTGCCACCACACCCAAGCAGATCGCACTGTGCGAACAAATGGAACACCTGGCAGAGCAGCCTATTGATCCAGAAGCCAAGGCGACTCACATCAAAGAGCTGCAAGAAGAATGGAAAAACCTGGGCGGCTCTTCTGACAGGTTGCTATGGGCACGCTTCAGGCAGGCGTCCGATGCCGCCTACGAACCATGCAAAGCTTACTTCGCCGCAAAATCCGATCTAAAGCATGCCAACCTGGCCACACGCCAACTGATCTGCCAACAACTGCAGGAATTTGTAGCTCAGGCCGACTGGTCTAATATTGACTGGAAAGTGACCGAGCGTATTCATCAAACCGCACGCCAGGAATGGAAGGCCGCATGGCCGGTAGAATTCCGCGACAATCGTCCGTTACAAAAAAAGTTCGACGAGTTACTGAAACAGCTGGACGCTAAACTGAACGATGAACGGCAGCGCAACGAAGCTCTAAAGCAGGCCATCGTTACCAGCGCTGAAGAGCTGATCAGCGCCGAACCGCTGACCGACGCCATGGCGCAAGCCAAGGAACTACAAGGCCATTGGCAGGCTATCGGGATTACCCGTCATCGCGAAGACCGCAAACTCTGGCAGGCATTCCGCCAAGCTTGCGACGCCATTTTTGCCCGTCGTGAACAAGAAAATAGCCGCCAAAAGCAAGCCGTTATGGCAGCCGATGAGCAAGTAACCAACATTTTGGAACGCGCCGACCAGGCCCTGAGTGCAAGCACAAACAGCGATGAACTCAACGCCATCTGGACCGAACTGGCCATCTACAATCCAGAAGCGCTGTCTACCAGCACCCGCGACCGCTACAGCGATGTGCGCCAGCGCTTGCACACAGCCAAACAGCGGCAAGAACTGATTGCTCGCCTGCAACAATGGACCGGATGCATTCAGGCCCGCGGCCAAGCTCCTATCGATAGAACCGACGTTCCCTTGGAATGGACAAAGTTTAATCAGCTCGATCAGCCCATCGATTTTCAGGAACTGGCTATCCGTACCGAAATACTCGCCGACCAGCCGTCACCCGCAGCAGACCAGCGTAAACGCTTGGAGATTCAGGTGCAGCGACTGGCACAGAGTATTGGCGCCGCCGAACAATCGACCAGCCCACTCACAGATGCCGAAAAGCTGGTAGCATTATGGTGCTTGGCTCCGGCCTCCGCCGCCGCCTCCAAAGAGCTGGAACAACGCATGGTAAATGCGCTTGAAAGCTTGGTTTAAGGTTTCTGCGCAAGCAGACACAATCATCCGCATACACCTTTGCGCCGTAATAGTGATGAATGGATTGTCACTTGGCGCAAAGGTACATCTATAGCCAGGCGTGTAACGCTTGCCTACAATCATTAAACAAGTCGCTGGTTGAGTATGTTGACCGCGACCACCAGCATTTAACTCGGTTAGGTAGGTTCTATGTCCATTGTGGAAAGACTTTGCTCACAGCGCGTAGCCCGCAGCAAGCACGTAAAAGCGTTGGCGCTCGCGATTTCGCTTTCCGTGTCTTTCGGGGCCGCCGCCAGCAGCGAGTCGCTCCAAAGCTATCAGCCGGTTACGCCCACCATCGATCAAGCGCGAGCCAACATACTGATTGCAAGGCAACTTCAGTTCACTCATTTTCGCGACTTACGGGTTAGCGATGATTTGTCTGGCGACATCTTCGACACGTATCTGAAATATCTGGACGGTCAGAAGGTCTATTTGACCCAAGACGATCTGGACGGTTTCGTCGATATTCGAGATCACTTGGGTTCGGCCCTGCGCACCGGTAAGTTGCAGCCAGGATTCGACATTTACAATCTAGTGCAAAAACGAATCATCGAGCGTCTGCATTTTGCTCTGAACTTGCTGGACCAAGGCGTTGGCAACTTAGACTTCGGCGGCAACGACAGCATATTGCTAGACCGTTCTGACAGCGACTGGGTTGCTAACAGTGTCCGGCTAGACGAACTATGGACCAAACGCATCAAAAATGCCGTGCTGGCTCAACGCCTGAACGGTAGCGACGACGACACCCTAACAGACACTTTGCGGCAGCGTTACGAAGCCCAGCTCAAGCGCGCTTACCAAGCCCGCAGCGAAGATGCGTTTCAGGCCTACATGAACGCCTTTGCCGGCATGTGGGACCCACACACGTCGTATTTTTCACCGCGCACCTCCGAGAACTTCAACATTAATATGAGCCTTTCGCTGGAAGGTATCGGTGCTGTACTGCAAGGAGACAACGAATACACCAAAGTGGTGCGATTGGTTCCCGGTGGCCCAGCATTTCAGCAAGGTCAGTTGCAACCCGCAGACCGGATTGTATCGGTCACCCAAGAAGGCGAAACGCCTGTCAACGTGATCGGTTGGCGTCTGGATGAAGTGGTCGATCTAATCCGCGGACCGCGTGATTCCGTGGTCACTCTGGAAGTCATTCCGTCTGGCGCGGCCGATGAAACCGTTACCAAAGCCATCGCTATCAAGCGCGATCAGGTCAAGCTGGAAGAACAGAGCGCCAGCAAAAAAGTGATAGAGCTCGATCGCAACGGTCAAAGCTATAAGGTCGGCGCCATCACCATTCCTACCTTTTACGCCGACTTCCAAGCCATGCAGGCCGGCGATCGCAACTACAAAAGCACCACCCGCGATGTGCGCAGACTGTTGGAGGAGCTTCAGGCTGAAGGTGTTGAAGGATTGGTCATTGATCTACGCAACAACGGCGGTGGAGCCCTGCACGAAGCCAACGATCTGGTGGGACTGTTTATAGACAGCGGCCCAACCGTACAAATTCGCAACGCTAATAACGACGTGCAGATTTTAAACGATGAAGACCCGGATGTTGCCTTCAAAGGGCCAATGGTGGTGCTGGTAAACCGAATGAGCGCATCTGCGTCTGAAATTTTTGCCGGCGCCATTCAGGATTATGGCCGCGGCCTGGTCGTAGGCTCTCAAACCTTCGGCAAAGGCACTGTACAAGCAGTGCGGCCGTTGAATCACGGCCAGCTGAAAATCACTCAGTCCAAATTCTACCGGGTTTCCGGCGGCTCAACCCAGCATAAAGGCGTTATGCCCGACATCGAAATTCCGTCGCGCATCGACAACACTCTTATTGGAGAAGATGCGCTGGACCATGCCCTACCCTGGGACCAAATTGACGCAGTTGACCATACCCAATATTTTGACTTTAGCAACATAATTGACGAATTGCGCCTGCGCCACGACAAGCGCTTTGACGCCAGCCCAGAGTTTAGTTTATTACAACAGGAAATCGACTTTCTGAAACAGCAACGCCAGCAGAACTCGGTTAGCCTGAATATGGACGAACGCCAGCAACAGCATAAACAAATCGAACGCACCCGGCTGACCATTGCCAACGCCCGCCGTGAACTGATCGGCGAAACGCCATTCGACTCCATGGAAGAGCTGGACGATTGGCAGGACTTGCAAGCTGCTGACCTGAAATCCAATGATGAAGAAACGGATTTTGTTATCCGCGAAGGCGGCCAAATTATGGCAGACATGCTTGAACTGGACCGCCGCACGGCCGCGCTGCCGGCGATGGGCTCGCCGCTAACGTCCAAAGCACAAACTGCACAGGCGTCAACCGAGCTCTAATCGGGTTCTAACCGAACGTATCCGCTGTGGCGGCTGCGGTGGAATTCAACACCGCGGCCGCCAAAGCGCTGATACCTATTGCCGGTGCGCCGTTCACTGCGCTCCGCCTGAAAGGCTGATTCATGACGGCAGAGACTATTATCGCGGCTGATACCCGTATCAACGCCCGCTGGGTGATTCCCATCGAACCGGCGGATCAGGTTTGGCATCACCACGCGGTGATTGTACATAGCGGTTATATTGTTGCAGTATTGCCCCAGGCCGAGGCCGACACTCATTACCGCACCCGCGAAACTCTGGATCTGCCGCATCATGTGCTGATGCCAGGGCTCATCAATTTGCACGGCCATGCCGCCATGTCGCTCTTCCGCGGCGTCGCTGACGACCTGCCTCTAATGGCTTGGCTGAACGACCACATCTGGCCATTGGAAGGCAAATTTGTGTGCGAGCAGTTTATTGCCGATGGCACCCAGTTGGCCATGGCGGAAATGCTGCGCACCGGAACTACCACCTTTTCGGATATGTATTTTTTCCCTGAGATTGCCGCCCAATGCGCCGCTGATGCCGGCATGAGGGCACAAATCTGCTTTCCGCTGTTAGACTTTCCCACCTGCTGGGGCAGTGGTCCGGAAGAATACCTGCGCAAGGGCGAGCAGTTGATCAATGCCTGGCAGGGCGATGAATTCATTATGCCCGCCATAGGCCCCCATGCGCCCTATACCGCTAGCGATGACACACTGGCTGGCGCCGTCGCTTTGCAGAAAAAGACCGGCGTAAAACTACAGATCCATCTACACGAAACCGCGCTAGAAGTGCAAAACGCCGAACAGCACTCAGGTCAGCGCCCAGTCAGCCGAATGGCGATGCTGGGCGTGCTGGGGCCAGACACCCAGTGCGTACACATGACCCAAGTTGATGACAGCGACATCGAACACCTATTGCACAGCGGCGCCCACGTTGTCCACTGCCCGGAATCCAATATGAAACTGGCCAGCGGCCAATGTCCTGTCCAGCGCCTGGGCAAAGCTGGCGTTAATGTCGCCATAGGCACTGACGGCGCTGCCAGCAATAACGACCTAGACTTGTTCAGCGAGCTGCGTAGCGCCGCGATGATGGCCAAACATCTGGCCGGTGACCCTGCCGCGCTTTCAGCTCACCAAGCACTGCGCATGGCCACCTTGCAGGGCGCAAAAGCCTTGGGCCGGGAACAAGATCTGGGTTCACTGGAGGCCGGCAAGTGCGCCGATATCATTGCCGTTGATCTTAGCGACCCGTTTTTGCAGCCAGTATACAATCCTGCTTCGCACCTGGTTTACAGCCTGCACGGTCGTGCTGTCAGCCACAGCTGGATCAACGGAGTGCCACAGGTACAAAATGGCGAACTAACACGCATTGATGTACCCGACCTTATGCTGCGCGTGGCAGACTGGGCTGAACGCATTGGGCGTTATAAAGCCGGTTAAAATGGCCACACGACGAGCTTTGTGTAACCGTATCCAAATCGCATCACCAGGCAGGCAAACATGACTACTCCCAATTCAGATCACCCTTCAGACTCCAACTTGAACCGTAATGTGGATCGTAACGAAATCGCCAAATTTGAAGCACTGGCCAGCCGCTGGTGGGATCCCACCAGCGAATTTAAACCCCTGCATGACATTAACCCGTTGCGCCTGAACTACATCGACGAACGCGTGTCTCTGCCCGGTAAAAAAGTCATCGACATTGGCTGCGGCGGCGGCTTGCTATCAGAAGGCATGGCCCGCCGTGGCGCCCACGTGACCGGTATCGATATGGGCGAAGCACCGCTAAGCGTGGCGCGCCTGCACGGGCTGGAAAGTGGTGTTCAAGTCGACTATCAAAAAATTACCGTGGAAGAACTGGCCCGCGACCCACAGCACGTCGGCCAATACGACGTTGTTACCTGTCTCGAAATGCTTGAGCACGTGCCAGATCCGGGCTCGGTCATTCGCGCTTGCGCCAGCCTGCTAAAACCCGGTGGCCATCTGTTTGTGTCTACCATCAACCGCAACCCGAAATCGTTTCTATTTGCCATTATCGGGGCTGAATACGTGTTGAGCCTGCTGCCCAAAGGCACCCACGAATGGAAAAAGTTCATTCGTCCGTCAGAAATGTCAGACCACCTACGCAATGTCGGCCTGGATATTCGTGAGCTGACCGGAATGACTTATAACCTGTTGACCAAGGTGTACAAGCTTGGCCGCAATGTTGATGTCAATTATATGATGCATGCAAAGGATACCCGTGAAGCCTGAACTGACTCCCTCAGCAGTGCTGTTTGATTTGGACGGCACCTTGATTGATACCGCGCCGGACTTTGTCCGTGTTCTAAACCGCATGCGCACTGCCTACGGCCTTGCTGAATTGCCGGTGCCGTATATTCGCTGCATGGTATCGAACGGCGCTCGTGGGATGGTTCGTGTAGGATTTGGGCTAGAGCCGGACGATCACGGCTACCAACAGAAACACACCGAATTTCTCGACCTTTACGAACAGAGCATGACCATAGACACCTGCCTGTTCGAAGGTATGGACAGCTTGCTGCGCAATTTGGAGCAGCGGGCTATTCCCTGGGGCATAGTGACCAACAAACCGGTGCGTTTCGCTGCGCCCGTGGTGGCCGCCCTAGGTCTGACGGAACGCTGTGGCACCCTAATCTGCCCAGACCACGTGAGCCAGCGCAAACCTCACCCGGAACCGATGTTTCTGGCCTGCAAAGAAGTGAATGTACGGCCTCAAACAGCTATTTATGTGGGCGACCACAAGCGCGACATAGACGCCGGTATTAACGCTGGCATGACCACCATCGCCGTGCGCTACGGTTATATCGAGAAGCCAGAAGAAGCGGATCTATGGGGTTCCCACTATACCGTCGATAGCGTCAGCGAACTCGCAAAGCTGTTACAATAGTAGTCGTTATATGCCGATACCGGTGGGCAAGTAACCCATCGGGTATTGTCGTACACTTTTTCCTAAACGGAGACAGGTCATGCAGAATTACCAGGCCCCCGCCGACTTACTAAAAGATCGCGTTATTATGGTCACCGGCGCAGGCAGTGGTATTGGCCGCGCAGCGGCTATCGCTTACGCCGCCCACGGCGCAACGGTGATACTGGTTGGCCGCACCGTGTCTAAACTGGAATCTGTGTACGACGAAATTGAGAACGCCGGTTATCCCAATCCCGCCATAGTTCCCATGAACTTTGATGGCGCCGCCATCAAAGACTACGAAGAACTGGCGATGACCCTGGAAGACAATTTCGGCAAACTCGATGGCCTGCTGCACAACGCCGCGGTTTTGGGCGATCGAAGCCCGGTGGAACTGTACAACCCGGAAAAATGGGCCAAGGTGATGCAGGTCAACAGCATGTCGCCGTTCCTGCTGAGCCGTGCAATGATACCGTTGCTGCGCAAGTCCGGTGATGCATCAATGATCTTTACCTCGTCTAGCGTAGGGCGATCCGCGCGGGCCTACTGGGGTGCCTATGCAGTATCAAAATTTGCGGTGGAAGGGTTAAGTCAACTACTGGCCGACGAGCTCGATGACGAGCGAAATAACATTCGCGTTAACACCCTGAACCCGGGTGCTACCCGCACCAACATGCGAGCACACGCGTACCCGGCGGAAAACCCCCAGCAAAACCGGGCACCGGAAGAATTGATGCCCATTTACCTGTACCTGATGGGATGCGACAGCGCAGGGGTTAACGGACAGCAGCTAGACGCCCAGCCAAAATAATGGATCTGTCTTTCTATACCACCGCCCAGTGCCATTTGTGTGAACTTGCAGAGGCGCTATTGGTCAACACCCCTACTCCACAGCCAATACCCGTGAACGTGGTAGATATTGCCCAATCAGAGCAGTTGGTCGCCCGCTACGGCACTCGCATACCGGTTTTACGCCGCAGCGACACCGGCAATGAACTAAGCTGGCCATTTACCCAAGACCAGCTTCTTAGCTTTTTACAATGAGGTTTACCTGACATGCTGATGGTGATTTCCCCTGCGAAAACTTTGGATTACAAAAGCCCGCTGGCAACCGAACACCATACCCAGCCCAACTTCCTAGAGCCAGCACGGGAGCTGATTGACCAGCTCAAAGAACTGGAGCCGCACCAAGTCAGCAACTTGATGAGCATTAGCGACAAGCTGGGACAGCTGAACGCCGAGCGTTTCAGTGATTGGAGCACGCCGTTCACGCCCAGCAATGCCCGCCAGGCAATTCTTGCGTTCAAGGGTGATGTCTACACCGGTCTGGATGCGGAAAGCTTCAGTGACAGCGAGTTCCAGTTCGCGCAAAAACACCTGCGCATGTTATCCGGGCTTTACGGGGTACTCAAACCGCTCGATCTGATGCAGCCCTACCGCCTGGAAATGGGTACAAAATTTGAAAACCAGCACGGTAAAGACCTTTATGCGTTCTGGGGCGACACCATCACTCAAGAGGTCAATCGTCTGCTAAATGACGACGACGGCGTACTGGTGAATCTGGCATCTAATGAGTATTTCAAAGCGGTGCACAAGAAAGACCTTGAAGGACGGCTGATCACCCCCAACTTTAAAGATCAAAAAAATGGCCAATATAAAATCATCAGTTTTTATGCCAAAAAAGCCCGCGGACTGATGTGCCGCTACGCCATAAAAAATGGCATCACCAAAGCCGACGACCTGAAAAAGTTTGACCTTGACGGCTACTACTTCAGCCCCGAGCAGTCTGATGCCAACAACTGGATCTTCCTGCGCGAGGAGCAAACCAAGGCCTGATTCTGCGGCTTGGCGGCTATATAACCCAAATACTCTTTGCCCGGAGCACTTTAAGCCGGAGCAAAGTTAACTGTTGCTGATTTTAAACTTTCAAGGGGACTGTTTATGAACGAAGCGGTATTCTCAAAAATTTCCATGGCTGTCCTATTGACCGGGCTTATCGTCTGGATGGGCCTTATTGTCTGGGATCTGGCCAAAAAATCCAAAGCAGGGAGATTCGGCACTTTTATGATGTTTACTATCATGGGAGCGGGCGTGCTGGGCTTTGTCATCAAAACCGTGCTGGTTGAAATCATCCAGATATAGCGGCGCTATCTATTGCAGTTGAACCTTTTACAATTCAACATCTGCTTTTTTCTACCCCTGCACGATCTGATTTTGACTCAAGGATGCTTCCAGTATGTGGTTTCGCAATGCCCGTGTTTTTCGTTTTACCAAGCCCTTCAATATCACCGCCGATGAACTGGAAGAAAAGCTCCAGGCAGACACGTTCAAACCCTGCGGGCCTCAAGAAACCACACGCCAGGGCTGGGTAGCACCACTGGGCAAACATGGTGAAACTCTGGTGCACAGTGCCAATGGCTATCACCTGATTGCACTGCGCCGGGAAGACAAGATCTTGCCCGGCTCGGTGGTTAAGGAACTGGTGGAAGAGCGCGCCGAAGTCATTGAGACTGATCAGGGCCGAAAAGTACGCCGCAAGGAAAAAGACGAGCTAAAAGAACAGGTCATGCTGGAAATGCTGCCTCAAGCGTTTTCCAAAAACCGCCGCAGTTTCGCCTATCTGGCACCGAAGGATGGCGTAATGGTGGTGGATGCGGGGTCAGCCAAACAGGCCGAAGAAATCGCTTCGGCGCTGCGCAAAAGCATCGGGTCTTTGCCCGTGCGGCCGCCCGCCGTGGAACAGGCGCCCGTCTTCACCTTTACTGGCTGGCTGGACGAATCCATTGATTTACCGGCGCAAGTTGAGCTGGGCGATGAATGCGAGCTGAAAGACCCAGCGGAAGACGGCGGCGTTGTACGTTGTAAAGGCATGAACTTGCAGGCGGATGAAATTCAAAACCATCTTCAGGCTGGCATGCAAGTCACCAAACTGGCCATTACCTGGGACGACAACGTGTCGTTCGTGCTCGACGAAGAGCTGGGCATTCGTCGCCTCAAGTTCGGTGAAACTCTGCAAGAACAGCTGGACAACGTTGACGCTGACGACGCCCTGGCGAAATTCGACGCCAGTTTTAGCTTGATGACCCTGGAACTCGCAAAGCTGATTCCAGGGCTGCTCGAAGCTCTAGGCGGCGAAGACCGCTCGGCTTTAATAGATGGCGAAGACCGCCCTGCCCCGGTCAGCGAGTAATCCAAAACGGGCGGCGTGATTGAAGGATCAATGGCCGCCCTTGTTTAATCGCTCCCTCTGCCAGTCTTTTTCAGGTTCGTTCAATACCAGGCTCAGGTCCATCACTTCCTCATTCTGATTGAACTTGATGTGAAAGCCCAGATACTCGGCCAGGTTCAGCATGGGCCGGTTGTCTGGCAGTACATCCCCCACCATTTCCGCGGTGCCACGGGCACGGCAGTAGTCGATCATTTTCCCCATAAGCGTCTTGCCCAAACCTTCGCCCTTCATTTTGTCGTGTACCATCACCGCAAACTCGCAACGCAAGTTATCTGCGTCGGTCCAGGTGCGCACGGTACCCAGGGTTTCTTCGCCTTCGCCGTCTTCGCGGGCCGCATTGGCAATGAACACCATCTCGCGGTCGTAATCAATCTGCACCATCTGCGCCACGTCTTCGCGGGAAAAATGCTTGCGATACTGGAAGAACCGATAGCGAATAGACTCCGGTGACTGCAGTTCGTGAAACGCCCGATGGGCAGGCTCGTCTTCTGCAAGCACCGGCCGAATAATCACACGACGGCCGGATCTTGGCAGCACTATCCACTCCTCAAGCTCCCGCGGGTAAGGCTGAATAATCCGTTTGCCCGGCTCGTTAGACAGGTTGATTGCCACATTAACGGCCACCGCGCCTTCGTCGTTAAACAACAGCGGCGAAATTTCCAGCCCTTGAATCTCCGGAATGTCGATCACAATTTGCGACAGAGTCACCAGGGTTTCCGACACAGCGCGAATATCATGTTCCGGTTCCAGGCTGTGCTCTTTCAGGAGCTTGTACATATAGGTGCGCCGTAAAAGCTCGCGCGCCAGCACCATATTCAACGGCGGAAATGCAATCTGTCGGTCGGTCATGACGTTGATCTGGGCGCCAGCAGCACCGCACACTACCAAGGGACCGAACAGCGCATCACGGGTGATGCCGACGCTGAACTCAATCCCGCCCACATGCTGATAGGAGAACTGCACCGCAAAACCCAAAAAACCGCTTTCCGGAAAATGCTCGCCGTAGTCCTCCAACAAACTCTGACAGCCATCAATAATGGCTGCCTCGCTGTTAAGCTTAGGCATGGTGCAGTTGTAGCGTTTCTGATTGGGACTGTAAGACTGAAACGGATGGCAGGCCTGCTCGTGCACCAAGGTAATATCCATCGGCCGACGCTCTACCGAGAATGCCCCCAGCACCTCATCTACATCGTCGCAAAATAGTGTGTCTATGGCGCGAATGTTATAATCACTGAGCACGCCGCGCGCTTCCTCATTAGTCAAATAATGACGCCCGGCACGCAACGCATTCACAATCACCCGGCGGGTTTTGCTGTGGTCTGACAAATGATCAGTAAACGATTCCGGGGTCTCTGTCAGCAGGCGTTGCACTCGCTGATGACGCACATGCTGCATGAACGCCATCACCGCTTTTTCCGGATTGAAGAACGACGGCACGCCGGCGCGATAAAATTCTTCACGGGATTCCATCACCGTGCTCTGGCCCAGCCAGCAGGTAAATACGTTAAGCCGTGTGCCCTTTATGGCCTGGATCACCGAGTTGGCAATTTCGCGACTATCGCCGGCCAGGCTTGGCGCGTACATCACCAACACGTTCGCAAGCTCTGGTTCTTTCGACAGAATTTTCAGTACTTCTGCGTAAAGCTCCGGCGAGACGCTGTAACCCAGATCAATAGGGTTACGGCGCGTCCAATACGGTGGCAGCAGCTCTGCCAAAGCCTTAATGGCCGATTCAGATAAGGTCGCGAGTTCACCACCCAGATACGCCAAACGGTCTACTGCCAGCACGCCCGGCCCAACACCGTTGGCCATCATAACCAATGATTCACGGCGCAGAGGCTTCATGCGAGTCAGCGTTTCCAGAGCATCAAACATCTGCCCCAGGCCATCTACCCGCAGCACACCGGCGCGTTTGAGCATGGCATCGTAGATAGGGTCGCTGTGTTTGATGCCAGCCGGCAGTTCGTGAACGAACCATTCCGATTCCGGCACCCGACCAGACTTCAAGGCAATAACCGGTTTTGTGCGCGACGCTATCCGCACCGATGACATAAAACGGCGCGGGTTAGGCACGCTCTCAAGGTGCAGTAAAATGGCGCGGGTGCGGGTATCTTGGGCCAGGTAATCGATAAGGTCATCATGGTCGATGTCCATGCCATCGCCCAGTGTCAAAAAATATGAGAAACCGACACCGCGGGCAAAAGCCCAATCCAGCACCGCACTGGCAATGGTGCCCGACTGGCCAACAAAAGCCACCCGACCCGGAACGGCACCCATGTGGGCGAAGGTAGCGTTCAACTTGCGTGCCGGCACCATTAGCCCAATGGTGTTGGGCCCTAGCACCCTGATTCCGCTTTCACGAGCAGCGTCGCGGACCGAATACATCAACGGCCGGCCAGTTTTGCTGTGGCTGCGCGACATACCACCAGTCATCACAATGGCGGTACGTGCACCAGCCTTGCCCAAGCGCCGGATCATTTTCGGTACGGTTTTCGGCGGCGTACAAATAATCGCCAATTCCGGCACGAACGGCATATCGGCAACACTTTTTGCGCAGGCCACGCCGTGAACGTTCTCGTAATCGCTCGGGTTCAGAACAAGCAGTTTGCCAGGGTAATCGCCACCCAACAGGTTGCGTAAAACCATACCGCCCAGGTTGTCAGCACGCTCAGAAGCACCCACAACCACAATAGACTCGGGATTAAACAGGCTTTCCAGGTATCGAGTGCTCAAGCGCAGGTTCCTTATGGATCAGAGTCATCCTGATCAGTGTATCTTAGGCGCTGATAAATGGGTGCAAAACGTCAATTGGCGTAATTTTGACTACAATTAGGGTTAGACCAAAGAAAGACCGCAACCGATTTTTTCCTGATATCATTAAAAAAATACAATAACCCAGAGGGGCAGCCAACGTATTATGACAACGGCCTTTTTTTCCCACGACGACGGCAACAAACACAATATGGGCCCAGAGCACCCAGAACGCCCTGAGCGCATTGCCGCCATTCAAAGTTACCTGGCAGACACCGCACTCGCCCAGGATCTTGACTACGTTCGCCCGGATGAAATTACCCGCGATCAACTGCTGACTGTTCACCCCGAAAGCTATCTAAAGCAACTCGACATGATGCAGCCAACCCGTGGCCGCGTGTTCACCGACCCAGACACCGCAATGACGCCCGATACCCTGCGCGCTGCGCGCCTGGCGGCCGGGGCCAACATTCAGGCAGTTGATATGGTGATGAGCAGCCAGATCACCAATGCGTTCGTGTGCGCCCGCCCGCCTGGCCACCACGCCGAACGCAGCAAATCCATGGGTTTCTGTTTTTACAACAACGTGGCCCTGGCGGCCATGCGCGCACTGAGCTTTCACCGCCTTGAACGAGTCGCGATTATTGATTTTGACGTTCACCAAGGCAACGGCACCGTAGACATTGTCGGCGGTGATGAACGCATTCTTATGTGTTCAAGTTTCCAGCACCCGTTTTACCCGCACACTCATGTACACCGCCAGGCTGAGAACATCATTAATATTCCGCTGCCGGCGGATTGCTCAGCACTGGATTATCGCCACGCCGTGGAAGCTGGCTGGCTGAAACTGCTGCAGAACTTCAAGCCACAACTGATATTGATTTCCGCAGGCTTTGACGCGCACAAGCTAGACCCGATGGGCGAATTCAATCTGGAAACAGAGGATTTTCGCTGGATAACCGAAATGCTAACGAGCGTTGCCAAAGACCACGCCAATGACCGGATTGTCTCAACACTCGAAGGTGGGTATCACCTGAAGGCTCTTGCGGAAAGCGTGGCCACCCATCTAGAAGTGCTGCACGCGGTAAGGTGAATCCGCGCCGGCGCCATTAACCCGAGTCAGGCTCAGTGGTAACGCTGGCCTGCTGCAACTGCGTGCTATCGCCCTCTCGCTCCATGCGAATAACAACACGCCGGTTTTGCGCTGAATTTCCTGACGCAGAAAATTGGTCACCGTGAGCGCGCACCGTAATTTTGCTTTCTGCGACACCCTGGCTTTTCAGATAACCCGCCACCACCTCGGCGCGATCTTGCGCCAACTTCCGGTTATCAATCCGGCTTCCCGTTCTGTCGGTATGTCCGTCCACCAATACCGCAGTCACCGTTGAGTCGGCCAGTACATAGGCCACAATCTTATCCAGGCTGCGCCTGTCAGCGTCGTTCAATGCCACACTGGCCGAAGAAAACAAAATCTGCGAACCCTGCAACTGATCCAAATTGGCCGGCAACAGATTACCCGCACAGGCAAGATAGCCTTGAAATGGCGAAGCAAAATTGATGTTCGACACGTGCACCCGCACCAGTTGAGCATCGAACCAGGACTGCCGGGTGAGTGTCGGCGAAAGGCCATCCAGCAAACCATACGCAACCTGCATGCTCTGGATTGCGCTTAGCACGACCGCACGGCTGCCTTCCGGAACTGTCACCAGGCCCAATGACCGCGGCGCAACGCCAGGCCTCCAGCTTGGCGCCTCCGCCACCAGCATCCCTCTGCCGGGGCGCATTAGCGGTGTGTCGGCTTCCAGCGAAAAAAGCAGGCTTTCACCCGCGCGGTGGCGGAAGGTTGCGCGACCATAGCCAGGCACCTCGTGTACCAGCGCACATTCAAAGACCGACTCCGACAAATACCACTGGCTGTTTTCGATGCCCGCGCCAAAACTGGTTGCCAGCGCAGGAGCGCTTAGTAAAGGGCAAACCATCAAGGCTACCGGCAAACAACGGGTCAACAATTTCATTCGCAACGCCATTGATCACTACCTTTGGGGGGCGTCATGGCCACACCGGGTGACCGCTCAACGCACGGTTTCCTTAGGTATCGGCCAGTCGCTTTGCATCTTTAGGTTGCCACCCATTTTTATAACGCAGCCAGTACCATCTAAGGTCTCTTGAGTAGAACAAACCGCGCAACCTTCTGTTACAATATTTCCAATTTTTCGGCGCCGCAATGCATCTTTCGCGCATAGTACGCTACATCGGTTTTTTAATGAGTGACTCGCAATCATGACCCAGAAACTGACGATTACCCGCCCAGACGACTGGCACCTGCACGTTCGTGACGGTGCTATATTGAACGATGTAGTACCGAATACCGCTGCAGTATTCGGCCGCGCCATTATCATGCCCAATCTGATGCCGCCGGTGACCACTGCCGACCAGGCGCTGGCCTATGCCGAGCGTATTCGCAGCGCGGCTGGTAACAGCCATTTCGAACCGTTGATGACCTTGTACCTGACCGAAACCACCACGCCAGAGTGCGTGCGACAAGCCAAGGCGCAGGGCATAGTGGCTGCCAAACTATACCCGGCCGGAGCGACCACCAACTCGGATTCCGGCGTAACCGATGTAGCCAATATCTTTCCAGCACTGCAGGCTATGGCCGATTGCGGCATGCTGCTGCTGGTGCACGGCGAAGTGACCGATGCCGACATCGACATTTTTGATCGTGAAAAAGTATTTCTGGAGCGGGTTCTAGCGCCTACACTGGCGGCGTTTCCCACCTTGAAAGTGGTTTTAGAGCACATCACCACCGCAGATTCCGCCGACTTCGTGCGTCAGCACCAAGGTGACAATCTGGCAGCCACCATCACTCCCCAGCATCTGATGTACAATCGTAACCACATGCTGGTTGGCGGTATAAGGCCTCACTTGTACTGCCTGCCCATTCTTAAGCGCAATCGGCATCAACAGGCGCTGCGAGAAACGGTGGCCAGCGGCGACAAACGATTTTTTCTGGGTACTGATTCCGCACCCCACACCAAAGACCACAAAGAAACGGCTTGCGGTTGCGCCGGGTGCTACTCGGCGTTTGGTGCTATTAACCTGTACGCACAAGTATTTGAGGAATTGGGCGTGCTGGATAAACTTGAAGCGTTCGCCAGTTTCAACGGTGCCGATTTTTATGGCCTGCCGCGTAATACAGACACCATAACCCTAATACGCGAGCCCTGGACCATGCCTGATGAATTACCGCTTGCCGGTGGTAGCATAGTGCCATTGGCCGCCGGTGAAACCATTTACTGGCGCCTGGCGTAATCCTTTATTACATTACCTTTTCACATAGCGCTATCGTTGGAGTTTGAGTGATCGAAGAAAACAGCCAAATGCACCCCATGTCCCGTCGCTTTCGCGGATTTCTTCCTGTTGTCGTCGATGTTGAAACGGCCGGATTCAACCCCGCCAAAGATGCTTTGCTGGAAATAGCAGCGGTGATGGTCACCATGGACGAAAACGGCTTTCTGCACCGTGGCGAAACTTACCTGCAGCAGATAGACCCGTTTGAAGGCGCTAACTTCGAGCAGTCATCGCTGGACTTTACTGGCATAGATCCGTGGGACCCAGAGCGTGAAGCTGTGCCAGAACGCGAAGGCCTGAGTGAGATATTCAGTCCGATACGCAAAGCGATGAAGGCCTTTGACTGCAAACGTGCGGTTCTTGTGGGGCACAACGCCACGTTCGATCACAACTTCGTGTTTGCCGCCAGCATGCGCGCAGACATCAAACGCAATCCGTTTCATCCGTTTTCGACGTTTGATACCGCCACCCTGGCGGGCCTGGCTTATGGCCACACGGTGCTGGCCCAGGCTTGTAAACTGGCGCGCATCCCGTTTGATAGTAAAGAAGCACACTCGGCGGCCTATGACGCAGAAAAAACCGCTGATCTGTTCTGCAGTATTGTTAATCGCTGGCAGGAACTTGGGGGCTTCCCACCCCCGCCTTTCGAATAGTGTTATTGCAAAATGACAAAAAAAGGCGGTGCCAATGCACCGCCTTTTTTATTACCAGTGACTTCACCCTACAGTGTTTGCTACCAGTGAATACCCCGCATAATGGCTGCAAATGCCACCTGATCGGTGGATGCACCCTTTTCAGCGATCACCTCTTTGCCTTTTTTAGGCATCGAATCCGGAAACATCTTGTAACCAGTATTCATTAGAATTTCACTGGCCTTGGGTGCCACCGCGTTTAGTACCTGTGCAAACACGCCCATCCGCGTCGCAATGCGCTTGGGCCGGTAAACAATCGCATTCACCACCATGTCCGCTGCCTCTTCCGGACTCAGTGTGGGCACAGAATCGTAGATTTTAGTGGGCGCTATCATGGGCGTTTTCACCAACGGCATGTTGATGGTGGTAAAACAAACGTGTCTGTCTGACCACTCCGCAGCGGCGCAACGGCTGAACGAATCCAGGGCCGATTTAGACGCCACATAGGCCGAAAAGCGCGGCGAGTTAGTCAGCACGCCAATAGACGAAATATTGATGATATGGCCACGGCGACGTTCTAACATGGTCGGCGCAAAGCCCATAATCAAACGCAACGAACCAAAATAGTTCAGCTGCATGGTGCGTTCAAAATCATGAAAACGGTCAAAAGACTTATCTAACGAGCGGCGAATGGAGCGGCCGGCATTGTTTATCAGCACATCCACCGCACCGTGGTTCTCGCTAACGGTTTGAATAAACCGGTCACAAGCGTCCATATCCGCAAAGTCACACTGATAAGCGTGCACATCAGCGCCTCGCGCGTTTAATTGCTCGCTCACTTGGTCCAAGGTTTCCTGGGTACGCGCTCCAATCACCAAAATCGCACCCGCATCCGCCAGCTTTTCCGCTGTCGCCAGGCCAATACCGGAGGTGGCGCCGGTGACTACGCATACTTTACCTTCCACCGTGCCGCGCAGAGTGCGGTCTTTGAACAAATCGGGGTCCAAATTGCGTTCCCAGTAATCCCATATCACCGGTGCATAGTCTGGCAAGCGGGGCACTTCTATACCGGTGCCCTGCAACACGCGCTCGGTTTCGCGCGCATCAAAGCGGGTGGGGTAATTGATAAAAGACAACACCGATGCAGGAATACCCAGATCATCCAGCAAAGCGCGACTCATTCGCTTAACCGGCGGCAAATTTTTCAGGCTCTGGCGAATAAACGGCGGCACAAATCCGAACATGCGCGAATCAATACGCATGCCCATCTTGGGTGCGTGGCCCGCCTCACAGAATATATTGAGTATTTCACCAACCTTGTACGGGTCAGAATCCACAAGGTGGAAACACTTGCCGTCTTCGTCTGGCAGGTGGGCGATATGATCCAACGCATCTGCCACAAAATTCACCGGCACAATATTCAGGCGGCCCCCTTCGATACCTATAGTGGGCACCCACTGAGGCAGCACGCCGCGGATCTTCTGAATCATCTTGAAGAAGTAATAAGGCCCGTCTACCTTGTCCATATCGCCGGTAGCGGAGTCACCAATCACCAGACCGGGACGATAAATACGGAACGGCACGTTGCAATCGTCGCGCACCACCCTCTCAGACTCGTGTTTGGTGCGAAAATAAGGGTGGTCAAGCTTACCGGCCTCGGCAAACATATCTTCACGGAAAGTGCCTTTAAACAGACCTGCTACTGCGATCGACGACACGTGATGAAAAATCCCGGCCTCGAGCGCTTCGGCTGCGGCCACAGCAGCACGAGTGCCATCAATGTTGGCGGCTTGCTGTGACTCTTCACTGGCAGACATATCGTAAATGGCCGCCAAGTGAAAAAAGTGATCAATCTTTCCACTCAGCTGCTTCAATGTTTTTTTATCAAGGCCAAGGCTTGGGACCGTCAAATCACCGACCACCGCCTTGATCTGCTTTTCATCAGCGCCCAGCTTCTCCCGCAAATCTTCCAGCTTTTGCACCGACTGCTCTCGTACAAGTACATGAACGATAGCGCCGCGCGCCAGCAACTTGGCTATCAAAAACCGACCGATAAATCCGGTGCCGCCTGTTACAAAATAATTCATGCAGAGTCCACCTTAATTGTTACGTTATTGTATAGACAAGTTATAGCAGTGTTTGCGTATAAAGACCTAAAGCATTTAGGTTTTAGCAACTTATAGGCATCAATGCGATAATTAGGAACTTTCGACGCATACCCGCGTCTGTTACCCATCGTATCTGTTGTTTGGAATAACGTCATGTCCCAGAAAAACCCCAACGCCGAACGCTACATCGCGATCGCGCGCGCCTGCCTGAAAGCCATCAACGACACCGCAGCCAATGCTGGCGATCGGGAGCAGAAAATTCAAGCAGTTTACGAAGCCATAGACACCGCTTTTCAAGCCGAATTCAAAAGCCAACGCCAGAATGTTGCAGTTATGGCAACAGTATTGGAACGCATTGCCTCTGGAGAGCTCAGCGCAGACAAAACCGTCGACCTGGCGCGAAAAACGTTAGATCAACAACCACAGACCCACGGCAAAACAAGGATGCACTGAAATGATGCCTACCCTGACGCGGCCAACACGCCGAAACCGATTCTGGCCAGCAGCCCTGACTTTCTTATATCTGTTAGTCGCCAGTTCATTCAGCCTTGCCGCGCAGGAACTGACAAAAAGCCCCAACGACGCCAACCTGTATCGTTATTTACAATTGGATAACGGCCTGCGAGTGTTACTGGTGTCAGACAAAAGTGCAGACAAAGCCGCCGCATCGTTAAATGTAGCCGTTGGCAGCGGTGACGACCCCGCAGATCGCGAGGGCCTGGCTCACTTCTTGGAACACATGCTGTTTCTGGGCACCGAGAAATACCCTGAACCCGGCGAGTACCAACAGTTCATCGCCAGTCACGGCGGCAGCCACAACGCCTTTACTGCGTTCCAGGACACTAACTATTTCTTTGATGTACAGGCCGAATTTCTAGAGCCGGCTCTGGACCGTTTCGCCCAGCAATTCTCCGCACCCCTGTTCACCGCCGAACTGGTCGATCGCGAACGCAACGCGGTGCATTCCGAATACAGCTCCAAACTCAAAGAAGACGGCCGCCGCTTTTTTTCAGTTCGCAAAGCGGTTACGCCTGCCGAGCACGCCTTTCACCAGTTTGCTGTGGGTAATCTGACCACACTGGAAAACAGCGAACAACGGCCGTTGCGTGAAGACCTGGTCGAATTTTGGCAGCAACATTACTCTGCCAACTTGATGAATCTTGCGGTTTACGGACCGCAATCGCTGGATCGTCTGGAACAACTGGTGCGCGGCCGCTTCGACGCTATTGAAGACCGCAAGCTAACGCAGAAGCGCCACAGCGCACCTTTGGTTGATCGTGAGCAACTACCCACAAAAGTGACCGTGGCGTCGCTGAAAGACATCCGCAACATGTCCCTGGTATTCCCTATTGCCTCACAGCAGGATCAATACCGCACCAAACCAGCCCGCTATGTGACCAACCTGTTGGGCCATGAGGGCCCAGGCAGCCTGTTTGACGTGCTGAAACGCGCGGGACTGGCCGAAAGCCTGTCGGCGGGCTTGGGAATGGACACCGGCGATGGTGCCACACTGGAAATCTCCATGGCCCTAACCAAACAAGGCCTGGAACAGCAAAACACCATTCTTCCACTGGTGTTCGCTTACATCGATAAAGTGCGCGACAACGGCATCAGCGAGCAACGTTTTGAAGAAATGCGCAAGCTGGCCGACATTGATTTCCGTTTTAACGAAAAAAGCGATCCCGTACATCAAGTGATGCGCCTGGCCGGGCAACTGCAACATTATCCAGCAGCCGATATATTGCGCGCGCCCTGGTTGCTAGAAAGCTATGCGCCCGGCCAGTACCGCGAGATTCTTGAGCAACTCACTCCAGATAACCTGCTGCTCTTTGTGCTACAACCCGAACCCGATCTGGGCGAGGCTCGCGCTACGCAGTGGTATAACACCCAGTGGCAGCAGGAGCCCTTGAGTGCTCAACAATTGAACCAACCCGCCAGCGCCGCCCTGGCCAGCCAGCTTGCGCTGCCGCAAGCTAACCCCTTCATACCGGAAAACCTTGCCATGCTCAGTGGCGACACCATGAATCAGCCTGAACAGCTGCTGAGTGCTGGTGCCAATGATGGTGTTAATAATGATGGCGAAATTGAACTGTGGTACGCACGCGACACCCGTTTCGGCACCCCCAAAGCCAACGTATACCTGAGCCTGCGCACACCCTTGGCACGAGAGTCCGCCCGCAACGCGGTGCTGCTGCGACTGCTGACAGACGCCCTGAACACCAACCTGAACGCTTGGGCCTATTCCGCGCGCTTGGCCGGGCTGGACTTCAGTATTTACCCCCATCTACGTGGATTAACACTGAGGGTGGGTGGCTACAGCGACCAAACAAGCACGCTGCTACGCCAGATTCTGCAACAGGTCGCTAACCCGGAACTGACCCAACAACGCTTTGACATCGCGCGCCAGAACCTGGTGGACAGCTTGGTGAATCAATCCCGTAATCGCCCTAGCGAACAGATTACCGACTACATTCAAACCGCACTTCTTGAGGGCGCCTGGCAGAACGAAGACAAGCTAAAAGCCGCTCAAGAAGTCACCCTGAATGACCTTCAAGCCTTCCAGCAACAGCTAATGACGGGCCTGGACCCTGTCATGCTGGTTCACGGCAACCTCAGCGCCGCGTCTGCGTTGAACATGGTCCAACAGGCACGGGCTCTGATCATGGCCGACAGCCAGTACACGAAGGTAGAGCGCAGCCGCATACGCCAGATTCCCGCAGGCGAAACCCGCGTGAAAATGAACATAAGCCACCCGGATACCGGCTATGCCCTGTACCTGCAAGGCCTGAATACCAGCTTGGCAGAGCGCGCGCAGTATCGCCTACTCACTCAAATTATCCGTAGCCCGTTCTACGAGAACATTCGCACCCAGCGCCAACTGGGCTACATCGTTTACGCAACGTCATTCGAAATGCTGGAAACTCCGGCGCTTGCATTAATCGTGCAATCTCCAGACACCCGTCCGCAGGCCATTAATACCGCTGTGGACGAGTTTATGGAAAGCTTCGCCAGTACCCTAGCAGGCCTTGGAAGCAAAGAGTTGGAACAAGAAAAGCAGGCAGTCATTAGCGGCATACTGGAACAAGAACGCCAACTAGGCGATATCTCCGGGCGCTTCTGGAGTGAAATTGACCGCGGCAATAGCCATTTTGACTCCCGCGAACAATTAGCAGCAGCGATTGAAAATGTCAGTCTAGCGCAATTGCAAAGCACCTTTCGAACCGCTCTGGAACAACGTGAGCGAGCGTTATTGGTCACCTCGAACGGCCAAAGCGCAGGTGTAAACGCAGAAGCAGACAAGACCGCGCCAGCCAGTCGCGGCAACGCGGACGAGCAAATGCAGAAACTCAGAGCCCAGCCACCGGTCGCGGCGCGCTAAAAACTCTTTGTCTAAGACTGGCGACGGTTTCAGCGAGCAACATCGCGCTGAAACCGCTGCCAGTCTTCAACCTCATCCACATCCCAGCGCATGGGCAACAATTCAACGCTTAACCCCGCACTCTCCAGTTTCTCACGGGTTTGCCGCAGAACATGCTCGCTACCCCAGTGAATGCCATCCAACATGCCAAACACCACCTTGCGTGCGCCAATCAACACATAGCCACCGTCTTCCGATGGCCCTAACACCACATCAACGTGAATCAGCTTCTCAGCGGCCAGAAGAACATGAGCTGCATCCACCGACGGGCAATCACTGCCTACAATGATGGCGTATTTGTGGCTACATAGAGCACCACATAAAGCCGCGGCCATGCGATCACCCAGGTTGCCATCGCTCTGAAAACGCTGCTGTACACGTTGCCCTTGCAACTTTTTCATCACCTCAGCGGCTTCTGCAGGGGGCGTACGATGACAGTCCCACCAAAACTGCAGCGGTAAAGCCGTCGCCAGCAAATTATCCAGCACCGCCTGAGTTAACTCGCAATGCGCCGCCAGAGCCCCCTGTTCGCCCAGTGCGGGTATTAAACGCGTTTTTACCTTGCCGGCTTCAGGCCATTTGGCAAACTGCATGACCAGCGTTTGGTCAGAGTTGTTTTCATTATTGGGCATTACGAACATCCGATTGGTAGGCTTGGGCCAAAGACTCAGCAGACTCGCCGCGCCAATAGCGCCAGCGCAGCTGCCACATCAGCAAAATTGTTGCCCAAGCGCCTCTTTGTTGCCAGCGCCGGCTGTCTGTCGTTACCGGGCTTGCTATACAGAAAGGACGCGACACATCACGCAAACGCCGCGACAACTCAACATCTTCCATTAACGGTTGAGGTGCAAAGCCCCCCAAGACGTCAAAGGTATCGCGGCGTACAAACATCGCCTGATCGCCGGTACAAATACCGGTCAACCGCGAACGCTTATTCATAAACCAGGAAATCACACGAAACAGCGGCCGCGAGCCACTTAAGCGAACATCAAATCGACCCCACACGTTCAGCGTTGGCACAAATGCCTGCAATTGCTGCACGGCATCCGCAGGCAACTGCGTATCGGCGTGCAGAAACAACAGCACGTCACCATGGGCAACCGCCGCACCGGCATTCATCTGCGCCGACCGCCTTAACTCCGCACTCACCAGCTGATCACACAAAAGCCGGGCCAAGTCTTGCGTGCCATCGGTGCTGCCGCCATCCGCCACAATCACCTCGTGGCCTACCGCCCGCAACGGCTGAAGCGACTGCAACAAAGCGCCAATCACTACAGCCTCATTCCACACCGGCACAACGACGCTCAGCCTTACATTCGTTTTCAAATCCGTCATCACAGTATTGGTTACACCGCGTCCAATAATAAACAACCCGCGCAAAGCCTTGAGCCACGCGCCTCAGCCCGTTATCATACCGCCCTTCTTGGCATTATGCCTTCGTAGCTCATCTGGATAGAGCGTCCCCCTCCTAAGGGGAAGGTAGCAGGTTCGAGTCCTGCCGAGGGCACCATTTGACAGTCCGCTAAGACCCGTCAAGAACCAAAATCCCCCGTTTTAAAGCACTTTTTAACAAATTCAAGTCCACTGGCATCCACTGAAATCCTAGAGCATCCACCGCTTATGGGGCAAATCATCATACCCGGTTAGTGGTTTTGACAGTTTACTCTGGAGTTGGGACAGTAACGCCGCTGATCATCGTCCATCGTTCAAATATAGGCGCATTAATCAAAGTCGAGTCATCGCACGGCAAGCTTGGCTCGTAATATCCTAGGCCTCTTCAAGACGACGGACATATGACCCCATTACTGATTGATCAGAAGCATAAGGATAGTCTTGCGAGAACGGGCGTAAGCCGACAGTTCCAGCAAGAGCTGAGGTGCAGTCACGCAGGCGAAACCGGTGCGGTGTGGATATATCGTGGCATCTTGGCCGCACGGCCGACCGGAGCGCTGCTGGAGTTCGCGAGGGAACATCTGCAAACCGAGCAGCAGCACCTGGGTATGTTCGATGACCTCAGTGTTTGTTACCGCCGCAGCCTGATCCTGCCGCTATGGCGATTGGCAGGATTTCTGACTGGGTTTCTGCCTTCTTTAATAGGCAAAAACGCTGTCTTTGCCACCATCGAAGCCGTCGAAACCTTTGTTGACCTGCACTACCAGGCCCAGATCCAGTCGCTCAGCCCTTGCGTTCATCGCGAGTCCGAGCGGGCGATACTGGATCTGTTTGAAACCTGCCGCCTGGATGAGGTGGCACACAGAGATGACGCAGCCCAGAGGCGTACCGGGAAACCGACAGCCAGCATGAGTCTTTGGACGACCATGGTGGGCGGAGGCTCCCGCAGCGCCGTCAGTTTGGCGCGATTCCTTTAGGTAAGCGGCCATCAGTTGTGGCTAACTGAACACTTCACCGAATGCTCGGAATGAGTTGACCACTAAAGTTCCGGCACTCCTCTCTCGCCTCACAGCGAAAAAGATCAGTGCTCGGCCACTTGCGCTATAACAGGGCTCCCTCGCCATCACCGCCTCAAAAGAAGGCAAGTTTCTTTAACCCTTGTCTGTTTCAGTGAACCAGAACCTGTGTTCAACAGACTTCTATCGTTCAGGCTCAAATATTGCTTACTACTTTGAGGCAAACTCAAGGAGCGCAGTATGAGTAACGTGCTATGAGCGAAAAAGAAGCCATCGATTTGCTCTGGCTAATTCTGGCCGGCATTCTCGTACTCACCATGCAAGCAGGCTTTCTGTGCCTGGAGTCGGGCCTGACCCGCAGCAAAAATGCCATTAACGTAGCGCTGAAAAACGCCTTTGATCTGCTGGTGGTGATGGCGGTTTACTGGTTCATCGGCTTTAACTTGATGTTCGGGGAGCACAGTGCCTGGGCTCTGGACTGGCGCTGGGTCGCAACCGATTTCAGTCAGCTGGGTTTCTGGGATGCGGGCTTTTTCTTTTTCCAGATGACCTTCTGCGCCACCGCCGCTACCATCGTGTCCGGCGCCATTGCTGAGCGCAGCCGCTTTATTACCTATGTTCTGATCACCATTCTGATTGCCGGCGTAATCTATCCGGTAGTGGGACACTGGAGCTGGAGCGGCATATTCAATGGCAGTAATGGCTGGCTCCAGAAAAAGGGCTTTGTGGATTTTGCCGGCAGCAGTGTCGTGCATGGTGTCGGTGGCTGGGTGGCCTTGGCGGCGGTGATCGTCATCGGCCCGCGCCAAGGACGTTTCAAAGACGGCCAGGTCCGAGAAATTTCCGGCAGTAACCTACCCATGGCTATGCTGGGCCTGATGTTCTTTATTATCGGCTGGCTAGGCTTTAACGGTGGGAGTGTGCTGGCGTTTGATGCCCGAGTACCCGGTATCATGGTCAATACCCTGATGGCTGCGGCGGCAGGCGGCATGGTCGCTTTGTTGATCAGCTATTGCTTGTCTGGCCGCCACCGGGTGACGACCATGACGATCAACGGCACCCTGGCCGGGCTGGTGGCCATCACTGCTGGCGTGCACAGCGTTTCAACCTTGGCGGCCATGGTCATTGGCGCCCTAGGCTGTCTTTGCATGCTGGCAGCAGAACAATTGTTACTCAAATTTGAACTGGATGACCCTGTTGGCGCCGTCCCGGTACATCTGGTGGCAGGTATCTGGGGAACGTTGGCAGTGGCGTTTTTTGGCCGAGCGGAACAGCTGCAAACCGGCTTATCCTTCAGTGGACAGTTCCAGGCACAGCTCTTTGGCATTGTGGCCATCGGCTTGTTCAGCTTTTCTCTGGCCCTTGTGTTTCTGTGGCTGCTCAAACAACTGATGCCTCTCAGGGTCAGTGTAGAAGGGGAGCGAGACGGGCTTAACGTATCTGAACATGGGGCCCGAACCGAGTTGGTAGACCTGTTACAGGCTATGGCTGGGCAGGAGAAAAGCGGCGACCTGCAACATAAGGTTCACGCTGAACCTTTCACCGAAGTCGGGCTGATCGCAGCCCAATATAATCGGGTGATGGCCAGGCTAAACCAAGTGATCACCCGCACCCGCCTGATTGTGCGCGACATCCGCGATGGGGTGATCACCTTCAACAGCAAAGGAATTATTTCCAGTGTTAATCCCGGCGCGGAGCATCTGTTTGCGCGCACCCGGGAGCAACTGATAGGCCAGTCCACGGCATTATTGTTGCACAGAAACAATAGCGCCCTGTATACCCATGCCAGCCCGGAACAGATTTTGCCGCGCCTGGCCGCCAGCGAAAACGTCGGTCCCCATGAACTCATCGCGCGGGGGGCTAATGATCAACCCTTCTACATCGAAGTCACCACGGCCGCCAGCCCCACCGAAGCGGGCGTACAATACAGCGCCGTTATCCGGGATATCAGTGAGCGCAAGCGCATTGAGGAGCAGTTGCACCGGCACTCGGAGCTGGCTCAGGTAACCCTTGAAGCGATTACCGAGGGTGTCATTACGTTTGATGCACAAATGCACACGGTTTATTTAAATCCCATTGCCGCCGCGCTAACTGGCTGGTCCTCCCAGCAGGCGTTTGGTAAACCGGCCGAGCAAATATTGTGTTTAAAGAGTATCGAAGGGGACAACATGGCGGTATTGCCCCTGTTTCAACAACAGAAAAAGCAATGCCTGCAGTTGATTAAAAAAAGAGGCAAGCCCTCCGATATTGAACTGACCCCGGCTCCCTTGCACAACCATGCAGGTGAACCGGTGGGGTGGGTTGTGGTGATGCAGGATGTTACCCACAGTAAATTGTTGCAGAAGCAACTGAGTTTTCAGGCGATACACGACCCCCTCACTGGGCTGATCAACCGGCGCGAGTTTGAGCGTTCCCTACAGAGCCTGATTCAGGATGTCGAGCACAATGCCAGTGAGCATCTGCTCTGCTATCTGGACTTGGACCAGTTCAAGATCGTCAACGACACTTGCGGACACCAGGCCGGCGATGAATTATTGAAACAACTGGCCAACACCCTCAAACCCCTGCTGCGCCAAAGTGACATCCTGGCACGCTTGGGCGGCGACGAGTTCGGTGTATTGCTCAGTCACTGCCCTTTAAACCAGGGCCAAGAAATTGCAGAGCAACTGCGCGAAGCGGTTTGTGGATTTCATTTTTCCTGGGGTGGTCAAGTATTTGCCGTGGGTGTCAGTATCGGCATAGTGCACCTGACCCAACCCTGCGGTGATCTGGGTATCATGCTGAGCAAAGCGGATACTGCCTGTTATTTAGCGAAAAACCTGGGGCGTAACCGGGTGCACCTGCACCTGCCGGACAGCAGCGAAGTCAAACTACAGACCGATCAAGTGCAGTGGGTTAACCGCATTCGACAAGCCCTCAATGAAGATCACTTCCGTCTGTTTTGCCAGCCTATCATGGCACTGGATCAGGCGGACGCTAGCCCGGCCCACTATGAGATTCTACTGCGGCTTAAGGATGCGCGGGGGCACATGGTGCCGCCCGGCGCGTTTCTGCCTTCGGCTGAACGGTTTAACCTGATGCCGCAGATAGACCTCTGGGTCATCCGTAACACCTTAGTCTGGATGGGCGGCCAGTTGCGTGGCAGTCATCTTGACCTGCATTGTTCGATCAACCTGTCCGGGGCCTCCATCGGCCACCCCGAGTGCCTGCAAACCATTCGCGAGCAGTTGACTAAACACCAGGTGCCGGCCCATCGGGTCTGTTTTGAGATCACCGAAACAACCGCTATGGCGAACCTAAAAAAGGCCCAAGATTTTATCAGCGAGCTTAGAGTTCTAGGTTGCAAGTTTGCCCTGGATGATTTTGGCAGTGGCCTGTCATCCTTCGGGTATTTGAAGCATCTGTCGGTAGATTACCTCAAAATTGATGGCATTTTTATCCGTGAGTTGGCGCAGAGCCCGATCGACCGGGCAATGGTAGACTCCATCAATACCATCGGGCACATCATGGGTTTAAAGACCGTTGCCGAGTTTGTAGAGGATGGCGCCACCCTTGAGGTATTGCGCCAGCTGGGCGTAGATTATGCCCAAGGCTACCATCTGGGCCGACCACAACCGCTAGAAAGCCTGGGGAATGCGCATGTAATGCTCCGCTGAACGTGGCGACCTAAAAACTATTTCACCGACAGGTTTCATCACAAGCCTATTTTTTGAAGGTCACCGGGATAATCAATGTCCAGAGTCACTCCAGCATCATCCACGTCCACCCAGATGCAGTGTTGGATATGATGTTTAAAAAACTCTCGCGCCCCGTCCTCTCCTTTGACCTTTCGCAACTCTGACCAAAAATTGCGACCAAAGATAACCGGGTGCCCTACTTGGCTTTTATACCGTGGACGGACAATGTTTTCTGCTGTCGCCAAAGTGATTAATTTCTGACATGTTGCGGGTGATAACCAAGGCATATCGCCGAGAAAAATGGCTGCCGCAAGGCCATGAGCGTTTTGAAGCATTTGAAAGGCATCCGCAAGGCTATTACCCAAGCCACAATTGGCTTGAGGAGCTCTTAGGATGTGCACTTGGTTTAAGTACGCCTGCGATAACAATACGTGCGGGTCATCTTCTGCTTTTATTACTAGATAAGTATGCGGAAAATCAGGAAGCACGGCAGACAGGGTTTGGCTCAGCAAAGTCTCGCCGTCCGCGAAAGGTGTCAGGCGTTTATCAGAACCAAAACGTTGTGAACGGCCTGCGGCCAGCACAACGGCAATCACATCTCCATTGGCTGCCTCTTTAGGCATTTCCATGTTATCTATCTCGGCCATAATAAATTCGGACAATGTCGGTCATCACGGCCAGCGCGATCTCGGCGGGTGTTTTACTGCCAATATTCAGTCCTATCGGCATATGAATGCGGGCAACACGTCTTCCCCGGGGTCACAAACAATAACGTCAAAACCCAATGTCGTGGCAAAATCCTCACACGCTACTGACACCGGCGAAATACCCACAATCACCAGTCGGCGCACCGGGCCGAATCTGACTCGCACAATAGCCCCCGACCTTTCTATTCGGAGGCCTTCGCCGGTGTCCGCTAGAAGGCCGACTTCTGCCGTTTCCAGGTTGACTGTTCGTATGCAACGCTACTGCCCAAGCAACGATTACTGCAATTGACACAGCTGTTGCTGGTGTTCTTCAAAAGGCGGAAAACGCTCAACCAGAACCTCAAGTACGCCAACGCAAGGAAGCTTCAATCGCTCTTCTTCTGCGTCATTATCACCGTAACGAATGACCTCGTTGGCTGAGGAAAACCTCCCAAATTGCAACTGTTCTAGAAAGTCTTCCTCGACACAGCCGCCAGAAAGTGACCCCACATGCCGGCCATCTTGACGAGCCACCAGCAAGGCTCCGGGGCGAGTGGTGGTGAGCCATAGGTTGCCAATACGGTGCACAGCCAATTAGTGTTCCCGGACTTACTCCAGTTAAAAGCATGATCAATAACATAAGGATCAACGGACTGCATTATACCGGCTTTCCTCTACTGTCATCCATCATGGCAAAGGGTCGAACTGGAACTCACTCGTCCCACCCAATTTTCCTGAACGCACCACAGCGTCACGCCGAACAATAATGCATTTTGCTCGCATTTCGTAGCGGCTCGAACTTTATACCAGTGGGCACCAATAGCGATGGTGATGGTCATTAACTGACGCAGCAATAGAATTTTTCAGGTACTTCCGAGATTGAAACGCTCTATCATTCGTTGCAGTCGAGGCCTTGAAACACCAAGAATGTCGCATGCTTTTCCGCGATGACCTTGGGTAGTGTCAAGTACTTGGCAAACGTGAGCTCTTTCAACGTCTGCCAATGAGAGTTGTTCCGGGCTGAGGTCTTCGGCCGATTCCTTAAAGACACCGGACATCTGTTGGAGTTCATCCGACAGACTGTATACATCCAGATTCGGGCTTTGCGAAAGAGTGACACTTCTAAAAATCTGGTGTTCCAGTTCACGAACGTTACCGGGCCAGGCATAATTTTGCAGACACTGGAGCGCCTCAGGCGTTATCCGCCTGACCTTACTCTTCAGGTAATAATTGGCCTTTGCGGCCAAGTATTTTACCAGCTCTGGAATTTCTTCAGGCCGCTCCCGCAACGATGGAACCCAAATCGAAATTATTTGAAGTCTGTAAAACAGATCTTCCCGGAATTGCTTTGCTTTGATGGCACTGGGGAGATCGATATTGGTCGCCGCTATAATACGACAATCCGCCTTCAACACGTTTTTTGAGCCTAGCGGAGAATATTCTTTTTCCTGCAGAACACGTAATAGTTTCGCCTGTAGCGAAAGTGGCAACTCCCCGATCTCGTCCAGGAACAAGGTACCTCCCTGTGCCAAGGTAAACTTACCAGGGTGATTTTCAACGGCACCGGTAAAAGCGCCCTTAGTGTGACCAAACATTTCCGATTCAATCAGGTTTTCCGATAAAGCAGCACAGTTAACGGCCACGAATGGGCCGGAAGATCTCTCGCCGGCGTCATGTATCGCTCTGGCGATGAGCTCTTTACCAGTGCCACTTTCTCCGGTTATTAGCACCGTAGCCAGTGTCGAAGAGATTAGCCCGATGGTTTTGTAAATCTCTCGCATCTTGGGACTACTGCCAACCATCCCGGGAGTATATTGTAACGGCACATCAAGACCGCCGTTCATTGAGTTCGATTCGAGCATTGCCAGAGAATGATTTATTGCGACCTCAAGCTCATCCAGATCAAGGGGTTTGTGAAGATAGTCATCCGCTCCCCGCTGCATGGCTTGGATGGTAGATTCCATATCGTGGTGAGCGGTCATTATTAAAATACGGCAATCCGGGTATTGAACCTTAAGAACCAACAAGCCGTCCAGCCCACTCATTCCCCCAAGGCGGACATCAAGAAGTATTAATTCCGGGCACTCGGAATTGCCGAATCTCAGGGCCTCCTCGACTGAGGCACAGGCCTGGGCCTCGTGGCTTTCTTCTAACAGAAACGCTTGTAAAGTTTGTCGTATTGATGCGTCGTCATCGATAATTAAAATGCGCGCCATGATCTCACAGCTCCTCGTTTACCGCATACATAAGGGCGTTACCGCTCCTATCGCTGCTTTCTGTAAGAATTTCAGAAGTGGGGCATAACGGCAAAACCACACACACTTGTACGATACCATTAAGGCTGTCTATCGTGACCTGCCCACCATGTCGGTCTACGAGTTTTTTAACAATAGCCAGCCCCAACCCGGTGCCTTTTGCACGGGTTGTAAAGAAAGGCTCGAAAGCATTATTTTTGGTGTGACCATCCATTTGTTTGCCATTGTTAGTGATCGTCACCATGAGGTAAGGACTTTCGTTTTCCAGACCAAACCGGGTTTCAATGCCAATAAATCGTTCGCCTCGCGCACTTTCGGTCGCTTGCAATGCATTATTTAGCAGGTTTTGGAAGACTTGGCGTAATCTTGCCGGGTCCGCAATCATGGTAGGTAACTGAGGCGCCAGGCTCCAGTTTACCGATACCTCTGCTTTGCGAAGTGGACCTTGCATTTCATCTATAATGCGGCTCAGCAGCATGTTCGTATCAAGATTTTGCACGTGCAACTGGCCCTGACTGGAATAATTCAGGATGTCATCCAGAATGCGCTCCATATATTCGACCTGATTTAGTGCTAACCCCCAAAGCGTATCGTGTCTGGAAGGTTGGTCCACAGAATTCTGAGCCCTACGCTGAGCCATTTGCAGGCTTATTTTGATGGATGTCAGCGGGTTTCGCAGGTCATGGGCAATCATGTTGGCCATTCGGCCTATTTTGGCAAGTTGTTCCTGGTGGAAACGGACCAGGGTTTCCTGTTTTAGCTTTTCCTGCAACGCCTTTTCATTAGAGATATCCTGTTTGATGGCGACGTAACACGTTTGACGGCTCCAAGGGTGACGAATGGGAAAGATCAGAGCAGCTTCCCAAAATAAGCTTCCATCCTTTCTTCGATTGTGGAACTCGCCGTGCCAGGGTTTTCCTTGTTTCAGCGTGTCCCAGAGTTTCCCGTATTGTTCCTGATTTGTTGTACTAGATTGCAAAAAACGTGGTGTATACCCCTTGACCTCACTACTTTGGTAACCCGTTAGCTGTGTGAAAGCGGTGTTTGTATAAAAGATTCGAGCGTCGGAATCCGTCAGCATAATGGCACTCGGACTCAGCTCAACGATGCGGGTTAATTGATGCAGGTGTTCATCCTGCACGTGGCGTGCGGCGAGTCGGTGGCCGGCCTGCAAGCGTGACCCAACACCCAGAATGATCAGTAAAGCGATGTAAAGAGGAAGGCTGCCAAAAAACGCAGAGCTCGTTTTGTACATTCTTCCTGTCACGATTGAATGGCTAACCCACCATGTAGAATTTGCAATGCCGTCCAGCGGCGATAAGCTTGAGTAAGTGGTGAGGCGTTCTTCCGGTTGCCATACCTGCCCTCCATCAGGGCCTTTCCGCCTGTTTGAAGAAAATTTTGTATCCAAAGAGTCCTCTTCCGACTCCAATAGCGTGAACTGGATTTCTTGGTCGTCTGACCTGGTGAACTCAACGGTAAAGTTGTTGATTACGAGACGAAAAGTGCCGAACGGCGTGCTGGGTTTTTGGGTATCCTCGAAAACGCTCAGCAGCTCTTTAAGAAGCGCAACACCGTCATAGTTGATCACAAGCAAACCAACCTTTTCCCCGTTGTCTGCCGACACCGGGGTAGCCATTCGCATCGTTAATTTTTCAGGTTGAGGGCTGTGCCACTCAACGTTGAGGTCAAGTGGAGAGAGATACACCGTACCTGGTTGTAAAACAATGCCTTCTTGAAAATAGCGACGATGGGATTTATCTTGCAAAAGATGATTCAATTGGCGGCTGACGCCGTTTATTGTCCGCTCAAGGCGGACTTTTTCAGCACCGTTGGATGATAAAAAGCGCACCTGCATATATTGTGGCTTAAACGCCATTATATGGCTGAATTGACGCGCTAGGGCATCTCTATTAGTGGTCATTTTCTCCGTTTGATGGCCGACAAGCTCCGCAAAACGAAGAGTGTCGGCTTGCATACGCAGAATCTTCTGTTCCAATTTCTTTCTGGTCTGCTCGACTTTTAGAGACTCTTCTTGGGCGATCAGCAGATTCTGTTCGTGGACTATAACGGCATAGTGTATGCCCAGCGCTATAGCAAGCAACAAGAGACTCGGTATGAAGAATTTTAGCGTTTCTAAACAAAGCGGCTTCGATTGACAGGTGTTGCCGCTTTTGAATTTGTGAAACATCATCGATATCCGATGGTTTAACGAAATTGGCTTTAGTTTAGTCAGCAAGCGTACTTGACGCAAATCAAGTCACCATATTGCCTCCGGGTGAAATTCACGTTTTGTTATTTCAAGCAACAAACGTAGAGCAACAGAACGCCTTACCCGATTTGACTCTTTGACGATGGGCGCCAGTTTCTCAACCGTTGTTTCCGGCTCCATGCGCGCCAACAATCGACTGGCCGACTCGGTTAGATCAGGGTCATTTAACGCAGTATCGATCAGCAACTGGCGGATCGATTCTCCACGTTTTTCGACCAGAACTCGCAGGGCGGCTGCACGAACTTCCGGTTCAGGGTCCTTAAGGGCTTGGTGCAAGCTATCGAACACCTGTCGAGATTCCAGATTTTCCAGAACAACATCATGCCGTTGTTCGAACTCGGCTTGCTGCGTGGACAAGCAAGAAGCAACGGCGGATATAGCCGCCACCCTGACAGGAGCATGTGTATCCTCCAAAGCCGCGAGCAGCAACGGCAAGGCCGTTGGATGGCCAAGAGAACCGAGGGTGTTGGCACAGGCGGCCCTAACAGCAGGGGGGGCAGCCGTGAGAAGTGTTGCAAGGGGCCCAAGGCAGCTACTTAACTCACCAAGGTCAGGGCGCCGCTGTGCGATTCGTCCTAAGCTACTGACTGCTTCGGCTTGCACACCAATGTCAGACGTCAGCAAGTGCTCGCGAAGCCATCTCACTGCGAAACCAGAGTCAGATCCACCGAGGGCCCGGATGACCAAGATAGCGTTGGACGCGTCTGGAAAATCCGCTTTTTTACGGCCTGTGAGGCACAATCTGTCGCCAGCTTCGACGTGCTCGCGAACCACCTGTGAAAACGCGGACATTTCTCCCGGCAAGTCGGTCAGCATGTTTTCCAGCTCGCTGTCCTGATCGTTTTCCTGAATTGCTGTTGCAAGGTTTTCGTCTATGTTGGCTCTGGCGACTGCATCAAGAGTTGATCTTGGAGCTTCACTTGCGTGCATGAGCGGCTCGGAATGCCCGTCATCGTGCTCTGGATACTCCCGATCCATAATGTGCTGAATTAATGAAGACTCGTCATCTGCGCTGGTAGCATCCTCGTCACGGAGCGGAATCAAACGATCATCATCCGCCTGCTCCGTTTTCGAATTTGAAGGCTGGGAAAGTAAGTCCGGCTCTCCATGCAAGATGTCTCCGAGCCAATGAACAGCCAAAGCTTTTTGCTGACCGGTTGTGCACTGTACCAGGCTGTTAATGGCGGCGAGGCGCACACAGGCCTGTTCCGCTGCCAATAGCTCCAGGAACTTATCGCCATCCGTTTCATCCAGGGGTAAACATTGCCACTGCCTTGCCATGGCTGTCGCCAGCTCAGCACTTTCTCGGCCCCATCTGAGCCATAACATCTCGAATACCCGGCGGTGCCATTGACGGCTTACAGCAAGCTGTGGAATCGCACCCAGTGCAGTCACTATTTCATCAGAATGAAGATTTTCCACATGCTGCTCAAGCCACAGCGCCATATCTTCCTCAATAGCTTCGTCTTGTCTAGCGAGTAAATGCCAACCCAGACAACGAATTCGAGGGTCATCGTCTGTGAACAATTTCTTCAATCTGTCTGAGCCAATCTCATCAAGCGCCTGTTTGCCGAGCTTGTCAGTGATGGTCTGTATAGCACTAATCGCTGCGCTTCGAACCCCTGTATCCCGATCTTCCAGGCAAAGAAGAATGTCACGGAAATAGGCGGTCTCGGTCCTGAACGCCAGACTTGACAACGCCTCGATCCGGACTTGGGGGTGCTGGTCTCGTAGAAATCGAAAAAGAATCACGGGGGCAGACTTGTTCTGCCACTTTTTTATCGCCCGGGCAGCGCGACGTCGTAATCGCGGCAACGGATGTGAAAGCAACTGCCAAAAGGCGTTCTCTGCTGCGGAACCGGATCGTGCAAGCGCTTCAAGTATTTCTGGCTCCAGGTCATCCGCTTCTTGCTCTATTAACAAATCCATCAAGGTCGGGACTGCTTTGTGTGCCAGCGATCCGTCAACAAGAGAAATAGCCTCCCGCTGAACATCCCAAGCATGATTCCAGCCCTCTTCCATCCCCTCGCTTGCTTCTGCCAGGTTGATCAGCGTCAGCAATGCGGCATGCGCTTCAGGAGCGTCTATGCGGGCCAGTGCCCGAACGGCGGCAATTCTGGCTTCGCCGTCTGGATGTTCACGGGCCATTTGCCCCAACAGTTCAATCACCGACGGATCTGCGAAGGATCCCATGGCCTCGGCGGCGGCAACACACACTTCTTCTTCCGGGTCGCCCAGATACTCTTGCAGGGCTTCTTTTGCTTCATGGTGCTTCCAACGCCCCAGCAATCTAGCGCAATCGACGCGTTCCTCGGGGAGGCCTTCTTTCAAAAGATTTAACAGTTCTGGTATTAACGCTTTGCGAGGAAGACTGGATACGTTCATAGCGCGCATTCCCGAGACCTTTACGAGTGAAGTGAAACAATATCGGAAAGATGCAGCATTATTCGTACCAGCTGTACGAAATTTGCGAAAACTCAGGGTATTGGTGCGTTGATAGCGTTTTGCCTGAGGGACGCGTACGCGGTAAGTGGGCGTAATTTGAACGAATCATTCAACTCGTTTGATCCGGATTAAACAAAACGTGCGACCAGAGGCGAGGACTCTGCCTTTGAAAATCCAGAGATCATGCTCAAGGCATTGTTCGCAATGGATTATTCAAATTTTTATTTAAGTGGTATGAAATTCGCATTTACTGGATCGAGGGCGAACCTAACAAAGGAGAAATTCATGGAATTGATACCAATCTCGAAAATACTCATGCGGCTATCATCGGGGGTAGTGAGCTTGGTGCTCTCGATGGGCACCACTTCACTTGCCGCCGAAACAATGTCCCCTGGGACGCCGCTACAAACTCCGGAGGTGAATTCGGCAAAAGCCGATTTGGGTAAGCGATTGTTTTACGACGCAAGACTCTCAGGCGACGCCTCTATTTCTTGCGCCACCTGTCACCAACCTGAGCACGGTTTTTCTCATCCAGACTCGTTATCTCCGGGTTACCGCGGGAATGGACATTTCCGCAATTCACCCACGTTAATCAACACTGCGCTGAAGACAACTTGGATGCACGACGGCCGCCTGGGAACCAACCTGAACGACGTTACCCGAGAAATGATCACCGAAAGCTATCTGATGAACATGGATATGAGGTTAATGCAGGAACGCCTCAAGCAAGATCCCGTTTATGTAAGCATGTTTAAGGAGGTCTACGGGGCTGAGCCATCCAATGGACTGGTTCGCAAAGCCATACCGGAATTTTTGAAGACCCTGACATCCCGCAATAGCAGTTTTGATAACGGGGCGTTATCGCCCTCGGCAAAAAGTGGTTTTGAGCTTTTCAAGGGCAAAGCCGGTTGTGTGCAATGTCATACCGGTCCGCTGTTCTCCGACGGCAAGGCCCACAATACAGGCGTTCCAGAGAATCTTGATGTATTTCTGGATCCAGACCGCTACCAAGCCTTTCTCGCTTATAACAAGTTCATGGGGAATGAAAACCTGATGAACATCAAACGGGATCTGGGCGCGCATGTTCAATCCCATAAAGTGGACGGTAGTGACAAAGGCAAGTTCATGACCCCGACCCTTCGGGAACTTACCTACACAGCGCCCTACATGCATAACGGGATGATCAAGACCCTACCGGAGGTTGTTGCGTTTTATAACATTGGAGGCGAAGCGGATACGCGAAAAAGTGACTTGTTGAAGCCTTTGGGACTGTCCACCAAGGAGCAGAGCGATCTTGTGAATTTTCTAAAATCGCTTTCCGGTGACTCTCTGGAAACTGCCGATTTCGTGCTGGAAAACAAGAACTTCAGCTACCAACCAATGACCAATTGGCGCAAAACGTCCAATTAAGGAGGCCTCGTGAACATAAAAGCGATACCAATATCCATGTTGGCCGGCAACGGCGGACAAGCGCGACGGCAGATCAGGATCTCATTCTTCGCGACCACCATGTTGTTAATTGCCGGGCCCGTAACCTGTGTGGAGTTGAACGCCAAGCAGGCTGAGACAGCAGCTCAGGCAAATTCACAGACCTCCGTAAGCACCGGCGCACTTGTTAAAATGTTAAAGCATGCAACACAACAGTTGCCTATGGATTACGACCCACCGGGAGCTGAGACAGGTACTGTTCCTCCTTTGGCAGCTCTTGGCCCTGTTCCGGTGCCGGCAGACAATCTGATGACAGCCGAAAAAGTCGAGCTCGGAAAATTGCTTTTCTTCGACGGACGTCTTGGTGGAGATACGTCAACCGCCTGTGTCGCGTGTCACCTTCCCTCAACCGGCTGGGATTTTCCTACCGACATCAGTATGGGTTATCCAGGCACTGTGCACTGGCGAAACAGTCAAACCATCGTCAACTCAGCGTACTACGGAAAACTATTCTGGGCCGGATCGTCAAAATCTCTTGAAGCTCAGGCTCGAAGCGCCGCTAGAGGCGCTGTTGCCGGAAACGGTGAGGAAGACATGATGGAGGCCCGTCTGGCCATCATTCCTGAGTATCGGGAACGATTCCGGGCTGTGTTTGGTGACGAATGGCCTGGGCTTGCCAACGCCTGGAATGCAATCGCCGCTTTCGAACGAATCCTTGTGCAACGTGATACCCCGCTGGACCGTTACCTACTTGGCGACGAGACAGCGCTGACCGAGCAACAAGTTCGTGGTGAAGCCTTGTTTGAAGGCAAAGCAGGTTGTCTACAATGCCACAATGGTGCACTGGCGTCTGATGAGAAGTACTACAACACCGGTGTTCCTCCCCAGACGCGCTGGGAGAATGATGCCCTTGCCCAGATAACCTTCCGCTTCGAGCTGTATGGCAAAGGTGTATCTGAAACGCTGTACCGTGATCTCAAGGCGGATCCTGGCGCCTACTTCCGGGGAAAGATTCCCTCCATGAAGGGAGTATTCCGAACTCCAAGCCTGCGTTATACAAAATACACAGCGCCCTACATGCACAACGGAACCATTCCAACTCTGGAGGCGGTCGTGGATTTCTATGACCGGGGTGGTGTTACCGAGGACGGGCGTACCACTGATTTCTCTCAAACCAAGAGCCCACTAATCAAGCCACTTGGGCTCGAACCTCAGGAAAAAGCCGATCTAGTTGCGTTTCTCGGAGCATTCAGCGGCGAGCGACTGACAATGGAAAGGCCGGAACTTCCCGATTACGCTCCTTTATTCACTGAACAAGAACTGTTGGAGGCTTCAAAATGAGCGTGTCCAAGGACAACACCCATAAAGAGGCGCGTGCCCATGGCAAATGCATGCTGTCCCGTCGTCAACTTCTGGTCTACGGCAGCACCGCAGCGGTTGCAGCCAGCACGATCAGCGTGTCTCTGTTCCCGGGAACCGCTGAAGCCAAATCGGTTCCGGCCAGGGTAACAGGTTACCCGCGTAAGCTTGTCGCTCGCTTAAGTGAGCTGAAGGACAACCAACCGGTCGATTTTAATTACCCCGATGACGGCAGAAATACTCAGTCGATGCTGGTCAAAACAGGGGTTCAGTGCGGCGGTGGTATAGGTTCGGAGCGTGATGTTGTTGGCTTCAGTTATATGTGCACCCACCAGGGGGGGGCCACTCAACGGCACTTACAAAGCAACGGGCCCTCATCACCGTACCTTGGGCCAATGCCCATTCCATCTGTCGCTTTTCGATGTTCGTCGGCACGGCATTATTGTGTCTGGTCAGGCCTACGAGAGTCTTCCTCAGGTCCTGCTAGAGCTGGATGGCGATGAGATTTATGCCGTTGGCATCATGGGGCTTCTATTTGGCCGTACTGACAACCTTTCCGCAGGGTAGGAATCACGATGACTACAAAGTTCTATATTCCCGAAGATCAAGCTCCGCTGCCACCGACCGATGCGGATGTGCTAACCACCGCCTGCGACTACTGCGTTGTAGCCTGTGGCTTTAAGGTATACCGCTGGCCATTGGAAAAGGCTGGCGGTGGAATGAAAGCTGAAGAGAACGCGTTTGGTATCGCGTTTCCGAGTGCTCCGTTGCAGTCTTGGGTGGCCCCCGCTCAGCATAATGTGGTGATGCACAACGACAAACCCCACAACATCATTGTTGTGCCCGACAAAGACACCAACGCGGTTAACAAAAACGGTGATTCCAGTATGCGGGGTGGCCTCATTGCTCAAAAGGTCTATAACCCCTCAACTGGGACACGGGATCGTTTGACAAGCCCTCTGATGCGCATTGGCGGCACCTTGCAGCCAGTCAGCTGGGACATGGCACTTAATGTCGCGGCTGCCGTTGGCAGGCACGTGCTGGATAAACACGGTGCTGATGCTTATGGCATCAAGACATACTCATATCAGTACATTGAAAACACTTATGCCATCACTAAATACGCGTTTCGGCATGTTAATACGCCTAATTTCGCGTTTCATGACACGCCTTCTGACGTCACCTCTACCCCCGGTTTCAGGGACGCAGGTTTTGACAATTTCGGGCCCAGTTTTGATGATTGGGGTTCAGCGGACGTCCTGATGATTGCAGGGACAGATCCATACGAAACAAAAACCATACTTTTCACTCAGTACATCATGCCTGCCGTGCGCCGGGGTATGAAGACGATCATACTCAACCCTAGGGAAACCGCCGGAATAGCCTGGCTGAAAAAGCAAGGTGCGCTAATTCTGGATGTTTATCCTGGCACGGATACGTTGGTAGTGGGAGCCATTGCACGGGTCATTATGGAAAATGGCTGGGAGGACAGCGAATGGATCCAAAAGTGGGTCAACAGCAAATTTGAATCCAGCTCCGGTTTTGGTCAAGGCACACGCAACACCCCTTGGCAGTGGCGCACCACTTGGGGATTGTTCCAAACCGATGGGTTCGAGGACTACAAAACCTGGAATAAGGAACAGGACGAGTACGACCCAGATTACGCAGCCCGTTACGCCGGCATTGACGTAGAAAAAATTTATCAGGCAGCTGAAATGCTTGCGAAGCCAAAGGATGGCAAGCGACCAAAAGCGTCCATTGCTATTGAAAAGGGCTTTTACTGGTCGAACAACACAGCCAATACCAACGCCGTAGCGTCACTTGCCACTATCATTGGCACGGGAGGACGAGAGGGACAAGTTATCGGCCGCTTGGGTGGCCATCAACGTGGTGGAGTCTCTGGCGGCAAGTTGCCGCGCAACAAGTCTCCCGAAAAGCTTCCCGGGCGTCGGCGCCGCGCGCTTGACACGGATCGTTGGACCTATTCAGGCCACACGAGATTCGCTCATGTTATCGGCACTACCTGGATTCAGTCGATGGCGGGTTCGCAAGGGCTTCAGCGCAAATTTTGGGAGCTAGTCAGCGCAAATCCGAATCAGGTTCATAGCTACGATGAGAAGGGGATCATTGAAACACTTAAAGCACGCTGCGATTCCGGTGGCATGGTGGTTATCAATCAGGATATTTATCTGCGTGACCCAATTGGTGCCAAGTTCGCTGATATTGTCTTCCCGGCCGCTGGGTGGGGTGAGGAAAACTTTATCCGGGCTAATGGTGAACGGCGGCTGAGACTCTACCAGAAATTCAATGATGCGCCCGGCGAGGCACGTCCGGACTGGTGGATCATCAGTCAGTTGGCCCAACGTATGGGGTTTGATGGATTTGACTGGGAAAACAGCAATGAAGTAGCCGAGGAAGCGGCTCGTTTCACCCGAGGTAGCCGAAAAGATTTCTTCATGGTGAAAGTTGCTGCCCATAAGGAAGGCAAGACACTTCACGAAAAGATGCGTGAATTCGGTACCGATGGCATCCAGGGACCGGTTTTCTACAACTACGATACCGGCAAGCTGGTTGGCACCAAGCGTCTGCACGATGTGGCCTTGGCAACGGACGCCAAGCGGCTAGAAGAAATGGGGCTGACAAACGGCGCTGTAGGCGCCAACGTGCTTGGTAAGAAACTGACCGGATTTAACACGCAAACGGGAAAGATCAACCTTCAGAAGCACCCATGGGGCCTCTTCAGTGATCTTCACGAGTGGCTACAACCGAAAACCGATGAGCTCTGGTTCAGCAACGGACGAATCAATGAGATCTGGCAGTCCGGTTTCGATGACGTCGAGCGGCGAGCATACACCGCCCAACGTTGGCCAGAAAACTGGGTGGAAATTCATCCTGATGACGCAGCCGCGCGGGGTATCGAAGCAGGGGACCGGGTTATGATGTATTCAGATCGAGTTCCAGTGTTCAAGGATACGATCCTCGGCATAGACGAGAGCCACTTTCAATTCAGCACGTTGATGGAGCGAGGACATATTGAGCTGGACACGGCAGCAGTAACAGCAGTTGCGATTGTTACTCCCGCTGTCAAAAAAGGTGTGCTTTACGCCAACATGCTCGATATGCGCCAGCCCAGTAACTCGCTGACCGTTCGCGTGGTCGACAATATTAGCGGTAACTATAACTTCAAAATGGGTGTTGCCAAGGTGCGCAAAATCGGCGAGTCCGCTTACAAGAAAGAGTTCCGAAGCTTCTCGTTCGCACCTAGAAATATCGTCTAGCACTCCTCGCACTCGGCAGAGAGCTTGTCAGTATCCGAGTAATTACTGAGGAATATTGTATGTCTGTATCGCGTCGTCAGTTTCTTAAAGCGTCAGCCGCAACTGCCGCTTACGCCACCGGTTTAACCTTATTCAGCGCCACTGCAGTTTTTGGTGATGATACCGTGTTAATCCCGCATGCTTCGCACTATGGTCCATTCAAGGCCGTGGTAAAAAATGGAAGGTTCATTGGGGTTCAGCCGTTAAAAGACATCGACGCCATGCCCACCAAGATGCTTACCGAAGGTGTACTAAGCCGCACCTATCACCGTACACGTGTCATGTACCCGATGGTGCGAAAATCTTATTTGGAGAATGTCGGTGGTTTTATTCATCCCGAGTTGCGCGGTAAAGAGCCTTTTGTGCGAGTCAGTTGGGACGTAGCGCTTGCGTTAACCGCAAACGCCGTTCTAGAGACCGTTGAGCGTTATGATAACGAAGCGGTTTTCAGTAGTTCTTATGGCGGTTGGAGCCACGCGGGTGCATTGCGCCCGAACGTACTACAAGGTCGCTTGTTCGGATTAATCGGCGGTTGCACCACCACCACGGGCGACTATTCGGGTGGTGCATCACAAATCAGTCTGCCGCATATCATTGGCGATATGGAAGTCTATTCCGCGCAAACCTCATGGGAAGAAATTCGCGATAATACCGAAGTATTTGTGTGGGTAGGCGTTGACCCAACTAAGAATAATCGTATTGAATACCGTGTTGCCGATCACCAGATGTATCCACGCTGGGAGCAAATCCGGGATTCGGGCGTTAAATCTGTCAGTATTAACCCGCAACAAACCTTGACCGACGATACAATGAATGCGGAGTGGGTAAAGATCATACCAAATACCGATGTCGCTTTATTCCTCGCTATGTCTTACCACTTGGTTAAATCAAATAAACACGATAAAAAATACTTGGCTAAATATGCTGTAGGCTTCGACAAGGTAGAAAAATACCTAATGGGCGAAGACAGCAATGATGGCTTTGAGAAAACGCCGGAATGGGCATCTGAAATTACAGGTATTCCAGCTGAAAAAATTGTTGAAATGGCTGAATTATTTGCTAGTAAACGTACTCAGTTTGCCGGTGCTTGGTCGTTACAACGTGCTAGCCACGGTGAAATGACACATTGGGCGATCATTAACTTTGCCGCTATAGCCGGCAAGATTGGTAAACCGGGTGAAGGCGTTGGCTTTAGTTGGCATTACGGTGGCGGTGGAATGCCACAATCTGGAGGCACTATGCCTACCGGTCTACCACAAGGTCGTAACCCGGTTAAAACCCGCTGCCCTGCTTCACGTATCACCGAAATGTTAACCAACCCTGGTGCGCCTTTCTATCGCGATGGACAAAAATATAATTATCCTCGGGTAAGAATGATCTACAACGCGGGTGTGAACTACTTAAGCCATCAGCAAGATACCAATGAGTTGATCTTTGCTTTACGCAAGAAAGTCGACACGATTGTTTGTCAAGATCCGTGGTGGACTGCTTCAATGCAATATGCAGATATTGTATTACCAGCCACTAGCTCTTTAGAACGCAATGATATTACCTCTGGCGGAACTTACAGTAACGATAAAATCTACGCTATGCGTCAAGTTATCGAGCCTGTTGGCGAAAGTCTGGACGATTTCGAAATCTTCCGCCGTTTAGCCGCAGTCTTTGGAGTCGAGCAGAGCTTTACCGAAGGCTTTAGCGTCATGCAAATTATTGAGCGCGCTTACAAAAATAGTTCTGCCGAGATGCCATTTGAAGAGTTTTGGGAAAAAGGCGTTGCGCCGGTTAAAGTACCAGAAGAAGCTCGACACTGGGTTCGCCATGGTGACTTTTATAAAGATCCAGTCAAAACCCCATTGCACACCGCCTCAGGAAAAATAGAAATGTATTGCGATGCCATCGCGGCTTTCAATATTGAAGATTGCCCACCAATGCCTACATGGATGGAGCCGTTTGAATATTTAGGCAATGCAAAAGAGGGCCAGCTGCACGTCGTCAGTCCGCATCCACGTATGCGTTTGCACTCTCAGATGGCGAATGCCTCAATCCGTCACATTGATAATATCAAAGGACGCGAGTTCATCTTCATTAATCCCGAAGACGCGGCAGAGCGTGGTATTACAGATGGAGATCTTATTGAAGTGTATAACGATCGCGGCGCGCTAATCGGTGGTGCCAAGGTATGGGATAAAATTATGAAAGGCGTACTCAGCATCCAGGAGGGTGTGTGGTTATCGCTAGACAGCAAGGGTCGCTGTAATAGTGGCGCGGTGAACATTCTTACCTCAAGCCAAGCAAGTAGCAATCTCAGCCAGGCTACTGCAGCAAATACTTGTGTTGCTTGGGTTAAGAAGTGTACTGACCCTGAAGGCGAAAATATGGCTTATCACCCACCCGAAGTTTTATACTCAAATGCAGTAATAGATATTACTGCATTGGATATAGCTACGCGTTCCAGGGAGATTAAGTCATCTGCAGGCGCAGATATGACGCCGGGTGAGAAGCTCTTTTATAATCGCTGCACACTGTGTCATGTACCTCGTGAGCCTAGTGATTATACTAAGAAGCAATGGGAAGGTATCACTCAAAGTATGTTCCCACGCGCAGGATTGAACACAGATGAGCGTAAGACTGTCCTAGATTTCTTGTTTAAACATGCCAAAGATGCGAAGTGATAAGGAGAGCATAAACATGAGTAGAAAATATACAAAACCACTATTAAAAATTGCTCTAAGTGGATGCCTTGCCTCTTTAGCTTCGTTCTCTACAGTTGCTCAGGCAGGTGAGTCAGCCGAGCCAATAAAAATCTCGCTGAATAACTGGGCTAGTCAGCGTGTATTGGCGAATGTTAGCGGTAAACTATTGCAGCAAATCGGTTATAACGTCGAATATCATCAAGCTGATGCACAACGTCAGTTCCCCCTGATGGGTAGTGGTAAACTGCATTATCAGGTCGAAGTTTGGCAGGGAACGATGGAAGCGCCATTTGAACGTCAAGTTTCCAGAAAACGTATAATTGACGCTGGATCTCACCAATCGATAACGCGCGAAGAGTGGTGGTATCCAGATTATCTAGAAGAGGTTTGCCCGGGGCTGCCCGACTGGAAGGCTTTGAATGAGTGTGCCGACAAGTTGAGTACTCCTGAAACGAAACCACTAGGACGTTATTTAGCAGGCCCAACAGATTGGGAAAGACCCGACCGCGAGCGCATTGAGGCTCTAGGTTTAAACTATAAAGTCGTTAATGTGATTAATCGACAAAGCTTAAGGGCGGAACTAGACCAAGCAATTGCTGATAAAAGGCCCATCCTAGTATACAACTGGACACCCAATTGGACCGATAGCAAATACTCCGGTAAGTTTGTGGAATTTCCGGAGTTTCACGAAAACTGCGAAACGGATGCTGGATGGGGCGAAAACCCCCAACTCAAACACGATTGTGGCAACCCCAAAAAGGGATGGCTGAAAAAAGCCGTTTGGAGCGAATTCCCTGAAAAATGGTCATGTGGATTTGAGTTGATTAAAAACATCAACTTCAATAACGACCAAATTAGTGCCGCTGCCGCTTACGCCGAAGTCGATGAAATGAGTCCGGAGGAAGCCGCAAACCGCTGGATTAGTGAAAACCAGGCAGTTTGGAAGCAATGGATGCCAACTTGTGCTGGCTCTGTCAAACTCAATGAGACAAAGGCCGTAAAAACAGAGGCTGCTACTACAGTTGCTGTAACAGTCGATGCCTCAGCGCTAGCAAAAAGCAAAAACTGTATGGCCTGCCATGGAATCGAAAATAAAATTGTTGGCCCTGCATTTAAAGACATTGCAGCCAAGTACAAAGGCAATAAAACCGCAGTTGCGACACTGGTAGCTAAAGTTAAAAACGGAGGTGCGGGTAATTGGGGCGAAGTTCCAATGCCACCTAACCCTAGTGTTAGCGATGCAGACACTGAAACGCTGGTAACGTGGATTCTGTCACAGTAAGAAACTAGGTGGGCGCTCAAACAATTCAAAGTTTTGAACGCCCCCGTCTTTCAAAAAAGCAATAATTAAAAAATCAGAAAATGACAATTCTGTTGAATTTATCGAAACATCCCCTTATATCGTCTCCTTCATTTTTGACAGGTAGAAATGACCGCTTATTTGACATACCTGCCATTGACACCACTCGATGGAGCCCTCTGCCGATAACGAAAAGTCAAACCCCATAAATGGCTCTTCACGGTATCGTCGTCCATCACTCAGTTGGTAGTATCAGAAGTCCATCAACCCTCTGCCATTGCGCGGTCCGGGTTCAGCCAACGGTTTAGTTTTTTTGCAGAATCGGCGCTTTACCTGCGTATGTTTTAAAACCGATAACTCACCACCACGCTGCCATTCACAGCTTCGAAACGGGAGCGCTTAGGCCAGAGAGCGTTAGGGTTGTTGCGGCGGACAAAGCCTGACCAATCATTTTGTTCGTAATGTTGCGCATTAGTGACTCCTGTTGTGTATCTCTAACCACCCCGAATAGTGACGTCCGCCAAAATAACGACAGTAGCAGTCACACCGATGCTACTCATCCCGATTGAACATACTCGGGTTCCCTTTTACAAAATCCTGTATCCAACGCTCCAGAAACGATTCGTTCTTACCGGTTCTGACATAGCGATAGCCCAAAATCGAGATAACCAGCGCACCCAGAGTGTCTACGATCAGGTCCCACATGGTGTCGGTCAGGCCTGAGGGATCGCCCAGCATGGGTTTTTGCATGTTCATACCAAATACAGTGTCCATGGCAAATTCAAAGATTTCCCACAAGGCACCGATGGCCACGGCAAACAGAAAAGCAAAAAACGCGACAAAACCGGGGCGCATGTGCAGATTAATATCTTCGACTTCGTTCATTACGTGCACAAGCAAAAAACCGACAATGCCCAATAAGAAGCCAGAACTGGTGTGCAGGGCAATATCCCACCACCAATAACGAGTGTAGTAACCGCGCACCTCCCCTAAAAACAGCGACGCAAACACGAACAGAATGGCAAGAAGCACAAATTCAGGCGGTATAAAAACATGAAAAAAACGACCAATGAGCAGAGGCGCCAGAGTAATCAGCAAAATGCCAATGGTAAGCACCATCGCAAGCCACTGTTGCTGCCAGATGGCGGCCAGTATTTCGGCTACCAAAATAATCTGGAGAAAAAATGTCAGGCGTCGATGAATCAGTCGCTGTTGCATGCAAGGCCTTGAAGATTATGGTGTGGCAACCGCGACCAGATCAATTCGTGGCCACCAGTTGCAGAATTTCCTGATCAATTGCGTTTGCATCTACCAAGTGCGAAAACCACACTTGCTCGCTTTGGCCGCGCAACAAACCCAACAGAACGCCCAGCACAGCCCCACGATGAACATTGTCGCCACCGACATTGGTATTGGCCAGCAAGGCTTGTTGTGGTTGATCGCGGTAGCGGCACAAAAAGTATAACAACGCCGGCCAGGAGTCGGAAATATAACACGCTGGGGATAGCATGCGGCCCACCACGTCGGAATCTGGGGCCTGCTTTTCAATCACGTCCAATAGTGCTTTGCGCGTGCGCGCCGGAACAGATTGCAGCAGTTGCTCATTGGTGGGCTGATCGCCGTCGGGCCTAAGCAACAGCTGCGCTACCAGGCTTACGTATGCATCACAGATCAACGCCAACTCGTCGCTGGGGTGGGTTAGAAACAAATGCTCTCGACATTGCGCTTGCACTTGTTCTAATGAAAGGCCGTTTAACAGGCTTTGCAGCGCCAGCGGCGCAATGGTGACCAAGCCGCCGACAGAGGCTGTGTCGTGAGTTACAGCTCCACATTTGCGCGGTGGCAAGCCCTGAGCGTAGTTGTGAAAAAAACCACGATGGTAAGACTCAGCGTAAGTGTCCGGATGTTGTGGCGCATCGGCTGTCATGAAATCGACGTAGCGAGCGGCAAAATCATCCACGCTATATGCACTACTCTGCGTTTTACCAGCATTCTCTGCGCCACTTCCCACACCCTCTGCATCGCCACGGCTCTGTTCAGCCTCTGCCAAGGTGCGCATCAGTAACCTTGCACAGTGGGCGTTCAGGGTGTTGTCGCCTGCGGCCATACCCACATGATAGTGCACGTTCGCGCGATCCCAGTGTTGGCGGCGGCCTTTGAGTATGACGTCGCCAACCACATCTGGCGCCGCCTTGGCTACGGCCTTGCGGCCACCCTGAGCGGTAGAGTGCAGAGACATAATAGACGACGGATGCCATTCTGGCGGCGCATCAAAAGCGCTAACACCGTTTGGAAACGCGGCGAAAATATCGCCCACCCGGTAATACCAGTGCACAGGCATAGCTAAGGCGTCAGCTATAAATAAATTCTGAAGTGCGGCGCGAGCGCGCTCTTGCATCAGCGAAAGCTGGAATGAGGTCATAAAATCGAATTCCTTCAGTTAAGTGCCATTGCTGTGAAAAAGATAAGTGGCATTGTTGTAGAGTGCGCTTACTGCTTTTACGCCCTTCGCCCTGCGATGTATCTTTACAGATTGGTCAGATCGCTCTATTGCCAACGCCCATAAGGACAAACTATGCATCCGAAGAAGCCGTTTTCTCAAGCTTGCGACAACAACAAGGGACCGATACTCGACACACTGCGACAGGTTTTCACAGCGCCAACCACCGTCTTGGAAATTGGCACCGGGACGGGGCAACACGCAGTGCACTTCGCCACTCACCTGCCCCATCTTTATTGGCAGACCAGTGACCATCCCAATCATTACCAACTGTGCCAGCCCTGGCTGATCGATGCCGGGCTGCCCAATATTGGCAACCCCATTGCGTTGAATGTGAGCCAGGAGCCTTGGCCGTTGATGGAGTTCAGCGGTGTATTTTCAGCTAACACCGCCCACATCATGGCCTGGCACGAAGTAGAGGCGATGTTTGCGGGCGTGGGCAGAGGCCTGGCGGATTCAGCCGTACCGGAGAACGAAGAGCGCGGGCAATTCTGTCTTTACGGGCCGTTCAAATACAACGGCGACTTTACCAGCGCCAGCAATCAGAGTTTTGACCAGCACCTTCGAAGTCACGCGGCGCACATGGGCATTCGCAATATTGAGAGCCTGATCGAACTGGCACAAAGCCACGGTATGGTTCTGGCGCAAGACCGCACCATGCCCGCCAACAATCAGCTGCTGGTGTGGCGCACAACCACCGAACCAGAAGCGCTTTAAAGCCAATCAAAATGTGCACAGCGCCTCCCAGCAACTGCGACCGCGTCCATACTGAGCGCCAGCGCTAGAATAGTGAGTTCGATCATAATGTAGACATCTGAATTATTCCGCTGTGCTTTGGCGTCGAACGATAAAGTTCCGATTTTCCCCGCAGAACCAGTCATAGATTCAACAATGCAAGGCTTGTGGAAGTTGGCAAAAGGTTATAGATTGACTCCAAGCTTTTACAGGCCAAAATTTCACTGTATTCCCGCGTAAAAGGTCCTGCTGGGAGCGATTTCCTTCTCGAGTTGAACTGTTTATACTTTTGCATTTTCCGCCAGGCTAATGTGTAAAGTTACTCTTTCACTTTTCTTACTGTTCGCCGAACCCGCTCTTTTAACGTCAGGTTCGACGTTCGATCTTTGCGTTGCTTTATACTTTTTATTCTCTGGAGATTACGATGTCTGAATTGCCAGCGATTCTGGTTGCTGAAGAAGATTTTAACCGCCTGTCTAGCATGATTGAAAAACAGGGCCACTCAGAAACTGCTGCGGCGCTGGATGAAGAGCTCAGCCGTTCAACTCTAGTGCCGCTGGCAGATATACCCGACACAGTGGTTACCATGAATACAGCTGTGCGTTTTCAAGACGAAGACAGTAAAAAAGAGCACCAATTAACCCTAGTCTACCCCCACGAAATGGGCGACGGCGACGGTAAAATATCCATTCTGGCCCCAGCTGGCTCGGCGCTGCTAGGTCTGAGCGTGGGCGAATCCATCAAATGGCCAGTGCGCGGTCGCAAAGACCTGCACCTGAAGATCATTTCGGTCCAGCGCGAGAAATAGGTTTGCCCCGCGCCTTAGTAATCGGCGCCCCCACTTATCGCCCAGGCTTTGTTGTGCAAAATATCAGAAAACGCTTGGGCCGATGGCGACAAAGGACGGTCACGGAATCGTAATTCACACAGTGACCGGCTCAACTGTTCAGCGCCGGGTAGCGCCACTTCCTGTAACCGTTCCAACTCCAGCAATTCGTTGACGACCACCCTGGGCAAAAGCGCAAAACCCATGCCGTTGGTAACGCAGCGAGCAATGCCCTCGTTTGACGCTATCTGCAAGGTAGTTTTCGGTATAATTCCCAGGCTTGCTAGTAAGCGGTCGCAAACAGAGCGCGTTCCAGACCCCTCTTCCCGTTGAACCCAGCAGCCACTGTTCAGTCGCTCCAAAGCACCTTCGCCTTGAGCCCACTCCGTGCCGGCCACCAGCAATAAGCCTTCATCACGCCAATGGCGACTTTCAATTCGCGGGTCTTCCACATCCCCTTCAACGATCGCCAGGTCCAACTGACAATCCAACAGCCATTCGCTGATTACCCGAGTGTTTGCCACGCGCACCTTCATATTAATGTTCGGATACCGGCGCGCAAATTCGGCAATCGCCGCCGGCAGCCAATAACCGGCCACGGTGGTGCTAGCGCCCAGTGTCAAGTTGCCAATATGCGCACCTACCCGGGCTTCTATGTCATCCACGGCGGCTTTTTCCAACGCAAAAATACCGCGAGCATGATCAAATACCGCGCTACCACCGGCGGTCAGCTGAACTTTTTGACTATGCTGGCTTTTGCGCGACTGCATACGATCGACCAGCGTCAGCCCCAGCTGGCTTTCCAGCTCACGCACGCCCTGAGATACCGCAGGCTGGCTAATATGCAAAACAGTAGCCGCGCCGGAAAAACTGCCTTCCTGCACCACCGTATAAAAAATCCTCATTAGATGCAGATTTAACACTATAACCTCAGCTTATAAGCGTTTAATAAAAGCATATTCGATCACGTCATAACGTGGGCGTAAGGTAGCGTTATCTCAATGTTATTCGGAGAACGCTGGTGAATACTGCAGAGCAACAAACAGCGGCAGCAGACACAAAAATCACAAAAGGCACAGCAGCAGAATCCCCAAAAAAGCAGATTGTGCCGGGTCTTGCGCTAGTAGCTACGTTGGCTGGCGCAGCGTTTTTTCTAGCCCAACAATCTTGGTTTCAGCGGATGAGCATGGGCCCGCTTACGCTGGCAATCGTTCTCGGTATTGTGGCGGGCAATACGGTTCTGCGCAATCAACCCATTATTCTGGCCAATGGCATATTTTTGGCAAAGGGCTTGTTGCTAAGGCTAGGCATTATTCTTTATGGTTTTGGCATCACTTTTCAGCAAATCAGCGCGGTTGGCGTTAACGGCGTGTTATTGGACGCTACAATGATTGCCTCTACCTTTGCGATGGCGCAGCTGATTGGCCGGCGCTGGATGAAGATGGAAAAAGAAACGACCATTTTAATCGGCGCAGGCGCCTCTATTTGCGGTGCGGCGGCGGTTTTGGCGACCGAGCCCGTGGTTAAAGGCAGAAGCGATCAGGTATCTGTCGCAGTCGCAACGGTGGTAATTTTTGGCACCATCAGCATGTTTCTTTACCCATTGATGTATCCGCTATTGAATATGACAGAGCACCAGTATGGTATTTACGTGGGTTCTACCATTCATGAGGTTGCGCAGGTCGTCGCTGCGGGCCAGGCAATTAGCACTGAAGCGGCCAACAGCGCCATTATTGAAAAAATGGTGCGGGTAATGATGCTGGCGCCGTTCCTGCTTATTCTGGCCAACATACGCCTGCCAAGTCGCAGTGCAAACGCCGGCGTTGGCAAAAAGGAACGGCAGAAGTTGGTCATTCCTTGGTTTGCGGTTCTGTTCCTGGCGGCGGCGGCGGTTAACTCTGTGATTGCCATGCCCTCTATGGCCACCAACGCCATTCGCCATGTCGACCTGTTCCTGCTATCCATGGCGATGACAGCACTGGGCTTGAGCACACAGGTATCTGCAATACGACGTGCGGGACTGCGCCCACTGATACTGGCCGGCTGTCTGTTTGCCTTCCTGACAGTTGGCGGCTATGTCCTAAACCGTTTGCTGATCAGCTAAGCCATCTCTAACCAAGGCTCAGTGGCCTATGGTACAAGCTTGAACTGATCAATTGTCTGGCGCAGGTTTTCGGCCATTACCAGCAATTCAGCCGCTATTTGCGCGGTCTGCTGGGCTTCCAATGTCGTTTGCTCGGCGGACCGACTGATTTCAATCACGTTCTGATTGATGAGGTCAGACACATTGCTTTGTTCGTTAGCGGCGCTTTCCATTCCTTGGTTCAGGCTGGTAATTTCGCGGGTAGCTTCGGCGATGATTTTCAGCTCGGCCTGTACTTTCAAAATGGAATCTACCTGCTGGCTGGCACGGTCTGACGCACCGCGCATGGTCGAAAAACAACCCGCAACTTCTTCTTTCAGGGCGTTTATCGTGTCGCGAATCTCAGCCGTAGACACCTGGGTCCGCGACGCAAGAGCCCGCACTTCATCGGCAACCACAGAGAATCCGCGGCCGGCTTCGCCAGCTCGCGCGGCCTCAATAGCCGCGTTCAATGCCAACAGATTGGTTTGATCAGCAATATTGGAAATGGTCTCCAGCATCGTCGTCATTTTCGCGGTGCGCTGGTTCAAAGCTTCAATACGCTGGGCACCGTTTTGCACCTCGACATTTAGTGCTTCAATGCCGCCAACCGCACTTTGCGCAAGCTCCTCACCAAGCCCGGCTGCTTCGGCCGTAGCCACCGATTTTCGCGTGGTGGTAATGGCGCTTTCCCGCACCTGCAGCGCTGATGCTGCCATTTCCGTAGTCGCACTGGCCACTTGATCGGTGTTGTCGCGCTGGCTTAACACCTCCCGTTCGCTGGCGCCGGCCTTGCTAGCAATATCACGCGCGGCTTGCTCAACATGCTCGGCACTCACCATAACCTGGTTCATGCTGTCTCGCATTTTACTAATCATGCGGTTGAACGCATTGGACACCAAGCCAATCTCATCATTGCGCACCACATCCAGCTCAAGGGTCAAATCCGAGTTACGGGATATTTCATCCATGCGGTCACGCAAACGGCGCAAGCGCGAAAACACCAAGTGCCCCAACACCCATGCGGTAATTGCAAATACCCCCAATAACAGAACCGCCTGACTGCCAGCACTGGTCAGCAACTGCGCCTGCAACCGTGCATCGGTTTCAGCCATGGAATATTCGATACGGATGGCACCCAACACATCCCCATCCCGAGCCTGATGGCACCCCAAGCAATTCACACCCTGGTAATCTGCTCTCGCAATCACCGGTTCAATCAAGGTGTAAACCCGGCCGCTTTCATTGCTTGAGTAGCGCTCTATACGCTCACCTGCCAACGCTTTCTCGTCAAGTGGGCCGCGCATTTGTTCTGCAACGTTACCGCTGCCGAAAACCTCATTCAGGTGATCGCTGCGCACTACTCGCACGTTCAGCACGTCTTCCGGCGCCATCACCTTCTCACGCAGAATTTCACGATTGTTCATGGTGCCCGTCACCATCATCGTGTTGAGCGCATCAAAGTAAGATTTCGCCAAGCCGTCTACATATTTGTGGCTGAATTCTTCCACGTGTTCACGCTGAGACTGTGCGCTAAAAAATACGGTGAACACGAGCACCAGTGAAAATGCCGTCGCAAGTGCTAAAAGAAGCATAAAACGAATGGAAAAGTGTTTTTTCATAGTTAACCTGGCTTGTTGATGGTTTCGACGACAACGAGAATTCAAGCCGCAAAGACGGGGGGGGGGGCACGAATCAGGAACTTCAACCGGTGCTGCTTGTTAAGGGTGATGGCCAAAAACAATGAACCTACCGCAAAACCCTTGGGACTCACTTGACCCAAGTCAATTTAACGTACAATCACGTTAAACTCGAGCTGGCCCGCTACTTGCTTGTGTAATTACAGTGGCGACAAAGCTTGTGCGCCGAACTCAACACTGCAGCCGGAGGGCACCGCCATGTCATTACTGTCTACCCTGCTTCGTGCCGGCAGCGAATTACACACGGCGCTGGAAAAACGTCAACCTGCTCCTTCAGTTAGTACTGGCAGCCGCGTTCAAGGCAATGCAGAGCTAACCGCGCAGTCCGGGGCAGACCGGTTCACACCTTCTGAAAGCAAAGAAGACGACTCGACTCGCAAGGTAAGCAAGCTAGCGATTACGGATTATAAGAAAAGCGTCGGGCAAGATCTTGCCTTTATAAGAGAAACGCTGCGGCACAAACTTGCCGAGTACAACATGCCCCCGGCAACGGCGATTCACATCAAAAATGACAGGCAGGGAAACATCGCGGTAGAGGGCAAAGGCCAGAACCCGGCGTTTGCACGCATTGCCGGAGACCTGAACGTAAACACCGCGTTTCAGGATGCGTTCCGGCGCATGAGTGTAAACGAACCTACGCTGCACTTTATGGACAATGCTCTGAAGTTGGGAAAAGCCTACGGCGTGAGCAACTCGCTACTGAACACACTGGTCAGCGAGAACCAGCAGTTCAACGGCCTGCAAGATCTGGTGCACCGCTACGACTCGCTGCGCCGCAACGCCGAAGCTGTGTCAGTGGCCTCTGCCAACACAGCCCGGGATTACGCGTTGAGCTTCAACGCTCGGGCCTGATCTGGAATAAATTTACTGAAACGGCGACGGGTCGCCCTTGCCTACCCGTGTCACTTCCGGGCTGCCACTGGTGAAATTAACCACCGTGGTGGCTTCCATACCGCAGAAACCACCGTCAATAATCAAATCCAACTCGTGTTCGAGCGCGTCACGAATGTCTTCTGGATCGGTCATTGGCTCGGTTTCGCCGGGCAGTATCAGCGTGCTGCTCATGATGGGTTCACCAAACTCGCCCAAAAGTGCGTGCACAACCGCGTTGTCAGGAACACGGACGCCAATGGTACGGCGTTTGGGATGCAACAAACGCCGTGGCACCTCGCTGGTGGCATCCAGAATAAAGGTGTAAGCACCGGGCGTGTAGGTTTTCAGCATACGGTAGGTGGTGTTGTCGACCTTGGCGTAAGTACCAATGTCTGACAAATCCCTGCAAACCAAGGTGAAGTTGTGCTTGTCGTCCAGCTTGCGAATGCGTTTTATACGATCAGAAGCAGATTTGTCACCCAAATGGCAGCCTAACGCATAGCCCGAGTCGGTCGGGTACGCAATAACGCCGCCTTTGCGAAGAATATCCACCGCCTGATTAATAAGGCGCTTTTGCGGATTATCCGGATGAATCTGAAAAAACTGACTCATGAATCAGCCCTCTTGTTGAAGCTTGCCCCAGGGTCATTTTTTGAGCCGCCCAAGCAGTTTGGGGAATCGGGTGTGGACTGATTTTGTGCAGCCCATTCCTCAGGCGTGAAAGGGTGCATAGCCAGCGCGTGCACACCAGCAGCCAACTCTGCAGCCAGCACTTGATAGATCGCCTGGTGGCGCTTCACCTTTGATTGCCCCAAAAATGCCGGCGATACCAAGGTCACCTTGAAATGGCTTTCCGAATTAGGCGGCACGTTGTGCTTGTGGCTTTCGTTCTCGATCATCATCACCTGGGAATCAAAAGCCTGGCTCAACTTGGCCTCGATTGTTTTCTGCACGTCCATCACTCACTCACTCTTCGTTGCTTGTATATCAACAGTCTACTATATATCCATCGCTAAACCCGACAACCTTGACAGCGTTGCGGCGAACCGCCACATTCGCAGCGAACACGGGTAGCGGGCCACTCTTAAATTCAATCTTAAATTCGCACTCCACGTCAGTTTCAAGCCAAACGGGAACACCATGCATCTTTATATAGCCGAAAAACCCAGCCTTGGCCGCGCCATCGCCGCTGCCCTGCCCCAACCCCAACAAAAAGGTCAGGGCTGGATTCGCTGCGGTAATGGCAGCAGTGCGGTTACGGTCAGCTGGTGTATCGGCCATTTACTGGAGCCCGCCGAACCCGCCAGCTATAACCCGGCCTGGAAGAACTGGCGCGCCGACCAGCTGCCGATGTTCCCGGAAAAATGGCAGCTCACTCCGAAAACCGGCGTTGCCGCCCAGCTTAACGTACTGAAATCGCTGATTCGCAAAGCCAGCGAAATCACCCACGCCGGTGACCCGGACCGGGAAGGCCAGCTGCTGGTAGACGAAGTGATTCGCTACGTGGGCACGGATGCGCCCGTAAGGCGCCTGCTGATTAACGATTTAACCCCTGCCGCGGTAGCCAAAGCACTCAAGCAGACCCGCGATAACAGTGACTTCCTCCGGCTGTCAGATTCGGCCCTGGCACGCCAGCGCGCAGACTGGCTCTACGGCTTGAACCTTACCCGTTTTTATACTCTGCTCTATCAAACAAAAGGCCAGCAGGGCGTTTACTCCGTTGGCCGGGTGCAAACCCCAGTGTTAGGCCTGGTGGTTAAACGCGACCAGCACATTGAACAGTTTCAGCCCCAAGACTTTTTCCCGCTGGAAGCCTATTTTCACGGCATGGAAGAAGACTCTGACACCCGCACTTTTAGCGCGCGCTGGGTGCCAGGTAAAGATTACCAGCACCTGCTGGACAGCGAAAACCGCTTGCTGGATCGCAACGCAGCGGAACAGGTCGCCGCCGCGGTTGAGGGGAGACCAGGCAAAATCTGCGAATCCCGCTTTCGCGACCGCTCAGAGCCGCCACCACTGCCCCTGTCACTTTCGGCGTTGCAAATCGAAGCCGGTCGATTGTTCCGCATGGCCGCTAAAGAAGTGCTGGATACCGCGCAGAGTCTGTACGAACGCCACCAACTCATTACCTACCCACGATCTGACAGCCGTTACCTACCGCTGGAACATTACAATCAACGTCAGCAGGTTATAAGCGCTGTCGGCAAGGTCGATACCGACCTTGCCGACGCCTGCAACACAGCCGATTTACAACGAAAAACCGCAGCTTGGAATGACAAAAAAGTGGACGCCCACCACGCCATTATTCCCACTAGCCGGAGTAACGCGGGTGCCACGCTATCTAGAAAAGAAGCCCAGATCTACAATTTGATCAGTCGCTATTACTTAATGCAATTTGCAGCAGATGCCATCCATCGCGAGGGCAAATTGGGAGTAACGTTAGGCGACCACCTGTTCCGCACCTCAGAAACCACTGTTTTACAGCCCGGCTGGAAAGCGCTTGAACTGAAATTGCGCGACGCCAAAACCAAATCTGAAAAACCCGCACTGCCTCGGCTGGGCACCGGCGATCCGGTACTGTGTGACGGCACTCAGGTGTTGCAGCAACAAACCCAGCCCGCCAAACACTTTACTGACGCGACGCTGCTGGCAGCAATGACTAACATCGCGCGCTTTGTTGACGACCCGGAACTGCGAAAAACGCTGCGCGAAACGGATGGACTGGGCACCGAAGCTACCCGCGCCGCTATTCTGGAAACCCTGTTCAAGCGCGACTACCTATTTCGTGATGGCCGCCACATCCGCGCCAGCGATAAGGGTAAAACCTTAATAAACGCGCTGCCAGACTCTGTCAGCAAACCCGACCGCACCGCCGTTTGGGAAGCCACATTAGAAGCTATTCATCGCGGCGACGCGCAGCCGCAACAGTTTCTAGATTCCCTGAAACAAGAAATTCAGGGATTTGTTGGTTGCCCGTTACCGCTAGCTCCTGACGCGGCCGAGGTAACGACCAACCCCGATGCCCCACACTGCCCCAAGTGCCGCGCAGGCATGGTTGAGCGCAAGGGCAAATTCGGCGCCTTTTACGCCTGCGGCCGCTACCCGGGTTGCAAAGGCACCCGCCCGTTGGAGGACCACAGTCCAGAAGATGGTAGCAGCCAAAAACCGGTTCCCTGCCCATTCTGTTTTTCGCCCTTGGTCAGGCGTAAAAGTAAAAAAGGTTGGTTTTGGGGCTGCAGCTCCTTCCCTGCCTGCCGTCAAACAGTAAATGATGTAAACGGAAAACCTGACCTGCCAACAAAACCGGCTATATAATGGAACGGAGCCCGATGCCGGATTTTGCGACACTGATTTAGAGTTCACGAGCGTTAGAACAAATAACGCCGGAAGACCGCTTGCTGAACAGCCACTTACTTGTTGCAGGAGAGCTAGATGCGCATTGCGTTGCTTGAGGATGGGCCGGAGCAATCTCAGCATGAACAGGGCATTATTTGCAGACGCCGTCAGAGTTGCGATGCTTTCGAAACAGGTCAGCATTTTCTGAGTGTTGTACTGCACAACAATAACGATTTACTGGTGCTGAACTGTCAGATTTCGGGCATGTCCGGCCTGTCGCATCGCAGCCAGCAAGCACAAAGCCGTAAAGACCAAAAGCTATACAAAGCTGCAGTGCCAGCGCAGGTGATGGCAGCCTATGACGGATAAAATGCTGCGTAGTAGTCTTTTAGTCGTGCGTATTTTACCACTGCTCTTAGTTACGCTACTTTACAACACATCGTTACAAGCCCACTTGCCCCTTGCGATGGGCTCGGGTGTGCCCGCAAACAGCTCGGGCACGGCACTCGCTGAATGGGTTTACACCCTGCAAAAAGACGACAGCGTTCAGCAGCTAGCCACGCAGTTACTGGCCCCACCCCACAACGCCCAGCAATTGCTAAAACACAACAGCCTGAACGACGCTCTGCTGCCGGTAGCAGGCGAGCAGATGCGCATTCCTATGAACTGGTTAAAACACCAGCCACAGCCCGCCCGTGCAACCTCTGTATCTGGTCGGGTACAACTGCTAACCAGCAACGGCCAGCGCCGGCCACTGACTATAAACACACTGATCCGCGCGGGTGACGAGTTACTGTCTGGCTCCGGTAACACCACTGTCACCCTGGCCGAAGGCTCTGAAATCCGCCTGTCACCACATTCTAGACTGGCGTTTAACCGCATGACCCAGTTTGGCAAGCCAGGCATGATTGATACCCGCTTGAGGCTGAATCGTGGCGAAGTTTTTACCAACGTAAAGGAAGTGGTCAGCGGTGGCAGCCGTTTCGAAATTGAGACTCCCTCGGCAACAGCCGCGGTGGATGGCACTCAGTTTGCGATTCAGGCAAACGATCGGGGCACGAATTTGCAGGTTATTAATGGCGACGTTCATTTTGGCCAACAGGGGCACTCCGTAGACGTGCCAGCGGGTTATGGCGCCCACGTAACCACACAGCACGGCGGCGATGCTCGCCTGTACAAACTTGCACCACCACCCACCGTTGCCAACCTGCCGGCCATTCTGCGTAAGCTGCCCGCAGAACTACAATGGCAAAGCCTTGCGAAAACTCACAGGCTGGATATTTTTGATACCGGCAGCGGGCGATGGGTAGACAGTCGCACACTGGCTGGTAACCGTTTTGACATAAGCCGGCTGAACAACGGCCACTATGAAATTCAGCTCGCGGCATTAGACTATCAGGGCATAGCGGGTTTGCCTGCGGTTGTGCCATTCAACGTTGACCTTCAAGCCCGCGCCGCCAAATTGTTAGAGCCTATCGACGGCAAGACCACCACCAATCAGCCCGAATTTAGCTGGGGCCTAAACGGCGACAACGAAATCGCCCAAATTCAGATTTCAGCCACGCCGCAGTTCGAAAATCTGGTAGCAACCAGCGAGTGGGCACAACAAAGCGAAGCGCAGCTATCGCAACAACTGTCTCCCGGCCAGTATTACTGGCGGGTTAAAACCGAAGCCGGCGGCGACTCCACTGCCACCAGCAACGTCCACGGTCTGATCATTGACGGCAGTTTGCCACCGGTGAAAATCATCTCAATAAACTACTTGGATCAGCAGGTGCGAATATTCTGGGAATCAGTGGAAACAGCCACCAAGTATCGTTTGCAGCTTTCTGCAGACCCGGATTTTTATCCGATTATCAAGGAAGCAGATATACCGGGAACTAATGCAGGCTTGCGCCTGATTCCCGGAAAGCGGTATTTTGTGCGGCTAAAAGCACTTTCTGACGGGCCATTGGCAAGCCGCTGGGGTCCGGCAAGGGAAATATATATCGATTGACGGTTGAATAGGCATCAATGTATGCAGCGTGACCTGTTAGACGGAGATAGTCTTGCTGACAACGGCTGAAGGTGAGCTTAGCAGCCCATTGTCATCTCTCGCTTGGACAGTGAAATACCAGGTACCAGCAGACAGATTTTCAATGGTGTAAGACATGTCGATCAGACCGGCCGCGCCGTCAAAGATTGCAGAGCGATTGAGGTTTTCGGCACTGGTGCCGTAACGAATTTCGTAGCTGGCCAAGTCTTGACCACTTAAAGTATCACCATTTACTCGTGTTACAGGCGCCCTCCAACTCAAAGTCGCCTGATTCGCGGGAGAACTTTCTGTGCTACGCGCCGGACTAACTGCGGTCGTATTTGCCGTAGCCACCACCGCACTTGGCTTCGCTACACCAGCAGTATCCGACTCATCTCCACCACCGCCACAGCCCGACAACAAAATCAACATTCCGCCAAAAACCAGGCTTCGATACGATACGCTGCTGATCCGATTTTTCACTTTAACACCACTTTGTCACCATTTTTTGCATTGTAACAAAAGTGGTGGATGTATGATGTTAGGCAGTCCTCAAAAGATACGCCGAAATCGCCATAATTGTTGGCCGTACCAAATTGCGCCAAAAAACCAGAAAAATAACGAAGGCAGCCTGGCAATTCGCTAAAACTGAACCCGCATAGGCTCAGAGCTGGAGTCTGGCATACCGATCATCTCGTCCGTTCCAGTTGGCGGAATCAGGTCGAACTCCGCCACAATAAAACCTCGCATGACTTCACGTGCAACGCAAGCACCTGCAAACAACACCGCTTTATCCTGATCATTAGCCAAAATATAGCCCGAACCCCCAATATAAAAGCGAACCATGTAATACCGACCCTCCATGGACACAATTTCAACCAGGCTGATGGGTTCGTGCCTGCGGGATTTCAGTTCGCCAAGTGTCATGTGCATAGACGATGCTCTCGCATTGAGTTGAGTAAAATTTACGCCAGCTTCTGAATTGCAGATCATTCGGAAGGTTGAGAATGGTGTTACACTAGTCATCTGAGCAGCCGGGTAAGCATCCGTTTGTCGTATCCATTTCGATAAAAAGGTCTGCACTCTCGCCAGTTGCATTCCCAAAAACCCACTTCTGGAATGCAAAATGTTCGCGATTGATCGCCTGTCCGCAATAATTCCAATAACACCCGACGCTAGATCCGATGTTTGGAAATTGAGCTGCATGCTCATGGATGCCGGGCCTGTCGCGCTATCAACCATAAATTTGCGTGTTGGCATGCTGTTGACGCACGCTCCCTCAAATCCAAAAGTTATTTTGGAAAACCGCCGCATGGTCGCAGAAAAACTCGCTGCGCTTTGGGACACAGGGCTAGAGGTGCAAATGGCGTGGTTAGATACGCTATCCGGTGGCCACACCCCTTGGTGGACAACCAGCTTGCGCATCCTTGAACCCCTTCTTAAACGTGCTATCGATAACTCAAAACGCCTTTCTTCCGAAAGCTGATGCAGGCGCAACCAGAGCGATTACCGCTCTCATTGAGCTTGGGTCTGTTCCCGATATAACGCTTTACCCAAGGCCTGGAAGTAGTTTCCAAACGCTTCGTTGATCGCCGCTCTGTGCTGGCCCCTTGGGTACAGCCCCGCTTTTGCCTCATCCGAATAAACAGTGCCACTCACCAGAAACCTGTTGCTGGGCCTGCTGTCTTCGACAAAGGCTTCAAAAGCCCGTGCGCAGAGCTCCTCCGGTCGAGCGTAGTACAGCAACTTCAGTTTCTTGTCTGCTTGTTGCGAGCACTGAAACTGATCACTGGGTTGAGTGCCGCTCTCGTTCAGTAAAATGGTGCGAAAGCAGTGTTCCAGACATTTGTTTAATGGATGTTGTTTCTGTTTTTTGCTGTCAAGCCATGCACCAGATGCAAAGCCGTTCTTGACCGGGTCGTGAAAGGCCTTGTTGCCCATATAATGGTCGAAAGCATGAAACCACTCATGGGCCAAGCTACCTGCGCCGGCATTTTTAGCCAGCGCCAGTTGCCGTGTCGCCGGAATATAGTGTGCAGCCACGCCGGGGCGCCCACCAATGCCGTACTGGAGGCTAAGCGTGCTCCTTAACGAAATTAGCAGCTCTGGACTCTTAAGAATTGTCATCAAATCACACAGCGCCTGGTAGAAGCGCACTGCCGCAAAATCACGCTCTTCTGGCGTAACCCAGCGACCGACTTCAATACTGCGAAAATCAAACTGGCGTCTGATCGTGACGAACGATGTCGCGGTGGAGGTCATCATGATTTTCACCGATTACTGTTTATATATACAGTATTCTGAAGTGAAATCGCAGATGGGTCAAATCTGCAAACTAAAAACCAACGAAGGTCGTGTTCGACCAAAGTCACTTTCAATGACCAATTTGGTCTTATGTACAGAACAACCCTGGCTTAATAGCAGCGGCTCGTTCGTCACATAAAGCCGGTGGTGCAAACGATCGGGGACACTGCGTTATTGCACAGACAACAAACTCGTCAGCAACGCCCGCAAACGGTTGGGTTTTACCGGCTTGTTTAAAATCGGCAACCCCTGCGCCCGCATGAGCGAGCGCAGTTCATCGCCCCGGTCTGCGGTAATCAAGGCCGCTGGCACAGGCGTACCCAGTAGCGTCCGTATCGCTGAAATGGCCTGCCAACCCGTTTTTTCATCATCCAAGTGGTAATCTGCGAGCAGCGCGGCGGGTACGTTATTTGTCTGCCGCAAATACTCCAAAGCCTGATGTTCGTCAGGACTGGCGATGACTAAACAGCCCCAGCGCTCCAGCAACAGCTTCATACTGGCAAGTATGGCCGGCTCATTATCAATCACCATGACCAAAATACCAGCGAAGCCGTGAACAAAGCTGGGCACAACTTCAGCGGCCGGCAACGTGGCCCGACGGGCTGATTGCATGTCCACGGGCAGCACCAACGCAAACCGCGAACCTCTGCCCGGCCGCGAAATCACGTCTATCTGGTAGCCCAATACCGACACCATTCGTTCAACAATCGCCAGCCCCAACCCGGCACCTTGGCGACCGCCGGTTCCTTGCGGCAACAATTGATGAAATTCGGTAAAAATATCCTTCAGTTTACTTTCGTCAATACCCACACCGGTGTCCCACACTTCAATACGCAGGCTGTCGCGGCGGGCTCTCAATGCCAGCAGAACACGGCCGCTGAGGGTGTAGCGAAAGGCGTTGCTCAATAAATTACGAAGAATGCGGGTAAGCATGCGCTGATCGGTTTTTATCAACGCCGGAATAGTGCGAACGTGGAACCGCACGCCAGCATTAGTCGCCACCGCTTCGAATTCTTCACCCAGGCTTTCGGCCAGAGCGGCAACATCGGTCAGTATCAAATCCGGCATCATGGCCTGCTGGTCCAGTTTTGAGATATCCAGCAAATCCGCCAGCAAGTCTTCGGCACCTTCAAGCGCGCGATGCACCTGGTGCACCATCCTCGCCTCTTCCGCCGGCAGCGCGCTTTCCTGCAGCGCCGATATGGTCAGGCGCGCAGCATTCAGGGGTTGCAGCAAATCGTGGCTGGCCGCTGCCAGATATTTGTCTTTGCTGCGATTCGCATCGCGCGCGGCTTGCGCTGTAATAACCAGTTCGCGCTCGACTTTTTCTCGTTCTGCAATCTGGAAATGCAGCCCAACGTTGGCGTTCTGCAGCGCCTGGGTGCGCTCTTCTACCCGGCGCTCCAAGTCTGCGTTGACCTGCACCATCTTCTGCTGCGCTTGCATTCGCTCGGTTATATCCGCCACAAACGCTTCAACCACTTCTGGCCCTAGATCTGGCCGCCTGAGCAGGGTGATGGCGACATTGACAGGCGTCGCATCGGCGCGACGCAGGCGAATTTCGCGGGCGCTCAGACTCCCCCTATCGAGCAGTTCCTGACGCAATGCATCGAACTCATTGGCGCTGCAAAAAAGCTGTTCACGCAAGCGAATAACCCGGGCTTGCAGGTCTTCAGCACTGACGTAACCGCAGAGTTTGGCCATGGCCGGGTTGCAGGCCAGAAAACCACCGCGTAAATCACCCTGAAAAATACCGTGAAGTGCCTTTTCAAATAGCCACTTATAGCGATTACGCTCTTGCTCTAACTCCTTAAGGCGGTCTTGCAGCGCAAGGTAGTAGTTCTTGCGCACGGACTGGCGACCCAGCCCCAACAAATCACCCACCTCATAACCACGGTCGTCATCAAAGGGCTTCTTCATACACAACCTGAACATCTCTGAGTGACGACTTGCGAGGATTGGTCAAAATACACGGGTCCTGTAATGCAAAACCAGAGAGAGATGGAATATCAGACACCCTGACCCCCAACTCTGACAACTTGGCCTCTAGCCCCACGGCGCGCTTGAGCTGAATAATGCGACTCATCAAGCGTTTCTGAATTTCGGTCTGGCTCATGCCACGAGTGTCGATATTCATCGCTTCTGCAATACGACGAAAGCGCTCTTCCGCAGAGTGGAAATTGTAAGCAACCACGTGTTCCAGCAAGACGGCGTTGCATAGTCCATGAGGCAAATCCAGAAAACCCCCCAAACTGTGGGACATAGCGTGGACCGCACCCAAGATGGCATTGGAAAACGCCAGACCGGCCTGCATAGACGCCAACATGATCTGCTCGCGTAAATACGCATCGGCGGTATTAGCCACTAATGGCTCCAAATTGCGGTTAATCAGCCGGATCGCTTCCAGCGCGTTAGAATCGGTCAACGGACCGCTGCCTGTAGACACATATGCCTCTATAGCATGCACCAAGGCGTCAACGCCGGTGCAGGCAGTAAGATAGCTGCTCATGGTTTCGGTCACTTCGGGATCAATCAGCGAAACATCTGGCACAATCGCTTTGCTGATAATGGAAAATTTGAAGCGACGGGCAGGGTCAGAAATGATCGCAAACTGTGACACATCAGCCGAGGTTCCAGCCGTGGTCGGAATCAGTATCATCGGTGGCGGCGGGTTTACGATGGTGTCCACCCCTTCAAAATCCAGAATATTGCGGCCATCGCTGACCACAATACCGATGCCCTTGGCACAGTCCATGGGGCTACCGCCGCCAATGGCCACAATCACATCGCACTCGGAGGATTTGTAGAGCTCGGCACCGGCCATAACCTCGTCGACGCGAGGATTCGCCGAAACACCCGTGTAAACTGTGATACGTATGCCGGCATCGGTCAGCAAGTTAACGATTTCGCCCACCCAGCCGGCAGCCGCGACGCCGGGATCGGAAACCAGAAATACATGTTTTGCGCCAAAATTACTGGCAAAGTTAGCGACAGACTTCCTTGATCCGGCTCCGAATACGATCTCTGGCGAGACAAATTTTCTTAAAGCGGAAATGTCGTGACCCATGAACAAGCACTCGACGTTAAGTTTATTTTTGTAAGTAATACCCGAGAGTTTAACTCAAGCTTTCTATGCATTCATCGGTGTTTCGACCATGCCGTTGATAAAAGCTATAAAGTGCCTCTAGCATGGCCGCCTGATTCGCCTGTTGTACAAACCCGTGGCCCTCGTCCTGGAACCAGTGAAGCTCTGGCTTCTGACCGGCTTGTTCCATGGCCGCGACCATCGTGCGGGTCTGTTCGGGAACGACCACTTTGTCTTGCCCGCCCTGAAAAAAAATCACTGGCGCTGCCATTATTGCCGCGCGCAATCGCGGCGTCCGTTCCTGCCAGCGTTGCGGATGCCGTTTGGGACATCCCAACAACCAGTCCAGGTAACCGGATTCGAAGCGGTGGGTCATACGCCGCAGTTGCATAGGATCGGTCACGCCGAACTGGCTGGCGCCAGCTCTGTAGCGCTGGCTCAGGCTTAAGGCCATCAATGCGGTATAACCGCCAGAACTGCGGCCCTGGATAAACACCTGGTTACCATCGGCGTGGCCTGCGGCAACCAGGGCATCTGCAGCCCGCGCCATGTCTTCCACATCAATGTCACCCCAGCGCTCCGCCAGTGAAAGCCGGAACGCCCTGCCATACCCGGTGCTGCCACGATAGTTCACTTCCGCCACGGCAAAGCCTCGCTGGCACCAGAACTGAATCAAAGGGTTGAAGACCGGATAAGCCGCGGAGGTTGGCCCACCATGGGCAACCAAAATCAGTGCCGGTGGCGAGTTACAGGATGTCAGAGGCGAATATAAAAAGCCTTGTGGCGCAGTCGTTTCCTGTGCAAGGGTCGTGACTCGAAACGATACTGGCTGCGCCAAAACGTGCCCGGGCAACGCTGGTTCGCCACCGGCCACGACACTCGCCTCAGCACTTTGCGGGTCTATTCGAAGCACTGCATCCAGGTGGTCCGAAGAACGCGCAATGGCATAGAGAAAGTCGCCACTGGTGCACAAACTGCGAAAATCGCTGAACGCCGGCGCAATCCGTATAGGGTCTGGATGGCCAAAGCCCGACAACCACAGCTCGCCGCGGCCGAGGTTATAATGAGTGCGAGCCCAACCTCCGCCCGGTAGCGGGCAGTGGTGAACTTCACCCAGCTGCCAGGGTGCATTGGCGTGGTCACATTCGAGCACCGCGGCTTTTGTCCAGAGGCTCACGGGGTTCTGGGTGTCGAGTTGCCAAGGTTGCCACCAGCCCTCATGGTCAGACATAACCCAAAGGTCCTGCCCCGCAAACACTGGCTGCTGAATAGACGCGGGTTGGGGAGCGCTATGCGCCCGAGGGTTTTCCAGTGTGCCATTAACCGTTATGTTCGCCGTCCACACACGGGTTTGCAGCCAGGGCATATCGGGCAGTTGCCAGCTCACCCAAGCAATTTGTCGGCCGTCTGCCGACAACGCAGGCGCACTGTAAAAATCTTCGCTCTGGTGCAGCACCGTCAGCGTGCCATCGCGAGCCACCGCCACCAGTTGTTGGCGACCATTCGCCACACCCTTCCCAGTTTCGCGTACCGCCAGCACCCTTTGCCGCATTGGATCAGCCCGCAATCCGCCATAGGCGGCAGTATCGGTCGTCAGCGCCTGGCTTTGCTCTACACCCAAGGAAATAAAGTGGATGCGTTGATCGTTGCTAACGGCAAACACGCCGCCCGGTGCGGCAGCCAGGACCCCACCGCCGTAGCCATTTACCTGACTGCGAAGATTCCGCAGATTCGTACCCAACGCCAACACTAGCCCTTGATCATTCAGGTGCCATATCCGGCTAGCGCCAGTTTCGGGTTCGTTTTGTAGCCAGAATACGCCAGCGCTTGACGCCACCAAACCGCTGCGCTGGATATAACCAGCACAAGCCTCGGTGGCGCTCAGTAAGCCTCTGACTGACGGCTGACTAACTGCGGAAGAACATGCGGGAGTTACCTGCGTTGCGATAGGTCAGTTCCTCAATGCCTGCGGTGGCATGGTCGGCGGCCTGGCGTGCCGCAAGGATACGGTCGTGGTGGGCCGATTTGCTGCACACCGGATCGGCATTATCGGCGTTACCGGTTAGCAAGAAAGCTTGGCAGCGGCAGCCACCGAAATCTTTTTCTTTTTCATCACAGGACTGACACGGTTCCGGCATCCAGCCGTCACCGCGATAATGATTGAAGCCCGGGCTATCGTACCAGATGTGTTTTAAATCGTTATCGCGCACATTGGGAAAATCGATGGGCAACAAACGCGCGCTGTGGCAAGGCAGCGCTGCACCGTCCGGTGCCACTGTCAAAAACAGACTGCCCCAACCATTCATACACGCTTTCGGGCGCTCCTCGTAATAGTCGGGGGTGACAAAAATCAACTTCATGGCCGAACCGTCGTGCAGCAGGCGAGCACGATATTGATTCACTTCACGCTCGGCCTTCTCCAACTGCGATCGTGACGGCATCAGCCCTTCGCGATTTTTGAACGCCCAACCGTAATACTGGCAGGTAGCCAACTCTACGAAATCCGCCTCAAGGCTCTCACACAGCGCCATAATGTCGTTCATCTGATGGATATTGTGGCGGTGAATCACAAAGTTCAGAACCATGGGGTAGCCGGCTTCTTTCACCGCCCGTGCCATTGCCAGCTTTTGTTCAAACGCCTTGCGAGAACCGGCCAAAGCATTGTTCAGCTCTGGGTCTGAGGCCTGAAAACTGACCTGAATATGGTCCAGCCCGGCGCTGGCGAAGGCCTCTACTTTGGCATTAGTCAGGCCCAGACCCGACGTAATCAGATTACTGTAGTAGCCCAAGTGCCGAGCTTCAGCAATCAGCTCTTGAAGATCTTGACGCACCAGCGGCTCACCGCCGGAAAACCCTAACTGGGCCGCGCCAATCTCTCGCCCTTGGCGCAGCACTTTCACCCATTCTTCCGTGCTGAGTTCACGCTCGGTCTGTGCGAAATCCAATGGGTTTGAACAGTACGGGCACTGCAACGGGCAGCGGTAGGTCAGCTCCGCCAGCAACCATAGCGGTGGCCCAATGGTGGCCACTTTCTGGCCGGTCAGCATGGATGAAGGCATATTCATGAAAGTTCGATCCAATGTTGTTCGCGGGCGTGTTGCAGAAACTCGTTAACATCGTCCGCCAACGACCCGGCCTCGGGAAAGGCCTGTTCCAGCGCACTAACAATGTCCTGCACGGAGCGCTGGCCGTCCACTTCGCGCAGAATAGCGCCGGCGCTTTCGTTAAGCTTCACCATGCCCTCAGGGTAGAGTAACACATAGCCGTTCTGTACCGGTTCCCATTGAAAGCGGAAGCCACGGCGGAAACGGGGCACGCTTCCAGCTGCTACCCCAACGGCTGCTGAGTCTGCCATCACAGCCCCCTGTGCCAGACTTGCTGATCGGTAACCGTATGGAACGGCGGCGTTTTGTGACTGTAGGCCATGGTCAGGGCGTCCAGCAAGCTCCACAGAATGTCCAGTTTGAACTGTAAAATCTCGAGGGCGCGAGCCTGCTCGGTAACGCTGGTGAAATGCTCCAACGTAATCGCCAGGCCATGCTCCACATCGCGGCGGGCTTCTGAAAGGCGCTTACGGAAGTAGCTATAGCCGGCCTCATCAATCCACGGATAATGTTGTGGCCAGCTGTCCAGACGAGACTGGTGGATTTCTGGCGCAAACAGCTCGGTCAACGAGGAGCAGGCCGCTTCTTGCCAAGTCGCGCGGCGCGCAAAGTTCAAGTAGGCGTCCACCGCAAAACGCACGCCGGGCAGCACGTGGCGCTGGTCAATCACTTCTTCCCGAGTCAGCCCCACGGCTTCCGCAAGGCACAGCCAAGCTTCAATGCCGCCCACATCACCGTCGTGACCATCGTGGTCAAGAATGCGCAGCAACCATTGTTTGCGCACGCCAGCGTCGGGGCAATTGGCCATAATGGCCGCGTCTTTGCGCGGTATCATTACCTGATAATAATAGCGATTGGCCACCCAGCCCCGGATTTGCTCAGGGCTGCACTGGCCGCCATACATGGCCTGATGATACGGGTGATGAATATGATAGAGCCGGCCCTTATTGCGTAACGCCTGTTCAAAATCCGCGCGATTCAGGGTGGTGTTCACAATGGCGTTCATGGCGTCCCCGACAGATCTATATGCATTCCGTCCCAGGCCACCTCGATTCCGTGCAGCGCCAGCTGCGCTCGCTCGGCGGAGTCCTCGTTCAGAATCGGATTGGTGTTGTTGATGTGTATCAGAATCTTGCGCCTGGCCATCATAGTGTCCAGCACTTCCATCATGCCACCAGGGCCACTCTGGGCCAAATGGCCCATGTCCTGACCCGTTTTCGTGCCAACTTGCTGGCGAATCATTTCGTCGTCATGCCATACCGTGCCATCGACCATCAACACATCTGCCTGGCGCATCCATTGAAGTATATGCTCGTCAGGCTTGCCCAGCCCCGGTGCGTAAAGCACGGTAGCTCCGGTGCGTGTATCCTCGATAAACACGCCAATATTGTCACCGGGGTGCGGCTGGTCGCGGCGAGGCGAATACGGTGGCGCGTTGCTCAGCAGCGGAATAGCGGTCAGTTTCAGATTCGGCGCACAGGGAATAACAAAGCCTTCGGCCGCGCCGTCACCAAGGGCAATTTCTTGCCAGCGTAACCCACCGTTCCAATGTTCCAGCATCGGAAACAGAGGAAAACCAGAGCTAAGGTCTTCGTGCACCTGTGCGGTACACCAGATGTCCAGCGGTAGACCTTCACGCAGGGTCAGCAGGCCGGTTGTGTGGTCCACCTGGCTGTCGATCAAAAGGACGGCTGCAATACCGGTGTCGCGCAGCGCACGCGCCGGCTGCATGGCAGGAAACGATGCCAGTTGGGCACGAATATCGGGGGAGGCGTTAAAGAGAATCCAGCGTTCGCCGTCTTCACTAACCGCTATGGATGATTGGGTGCGTGCGTGGGCGTTAACAGTGCCTTTTCGCAAACCGTCGCAATTCGCACAATTGCAGTTCCACTGGGGGAAACCGCCGCCTGCCGCTGAACCAAGAACCTGAATATACATAAGCAGAAGCTCCGGAAGTAAAACAGCCAGCGCCGGAGCGCTGGCTACTTCAGACTTCAGCGGTTGGCGAAGTACATAGTGACTTCGAAACCAATACGCAGATCTTCATAAGCTGGCTTTGTCCACATAATGCATACCTCTTTTATAGTGATTGTTTGCGCATCAAGGGAATATCGGCTCTTTCACCTCTTCCCTGAATCCCATCGTAAAGGTAGCAGCAAATGACCAATATGGTACTTTCGCACTGTTTTTGGCGCGCCTTAAGTTGCAATTGCGATGCCCTGAAAATACAGCCGTCCAAGAATGCAGCGCGACAAAAACCAAAAAAGGCCCACGAAGGCCTAAATTAGAACAACACACAACGACCCACAAGGGCCCTTCAAAAGGAAAAGCCCCGGCGAAAGCCGGGGGCAGTTCACACATTCAGCGCGCAACCCCGTGTTTAGAAAAAGCCCAACGGATTTATATCGTAGCTGGTCAACATGCACTTGGTCTGCTGATAATGATCCAACGCCAACTTATGGGTTTCTCGTCCGATACCGGACTTCTTATACCCACCAAAGGCGGCGTGGGCAGGATACGCGTGGTAGCAGTTTATCCAAACCCGACCGGCCTGTATGTTGCGACCCATGCGGTAAGCCACGTTAGTATCGCGGGACCAGACACCTGCGCCCAAGCCAAACTCGGTGTCATTAGCGATGGCCAGCGCTTCTTCCTCGGTTTTGAAGGTTGTTACCCCCACAACCGGGCCGAAGATTTCTTCCTGGAACACCCGCATCTTGTTATCGCCCTTAAACAACGTGGGCTGGATGTAGAAGCCGTTAGCAAATTCGCCTTCCAGGTGCTCACGACCGCCACCGGTAAGTACTTCGGCGCCCTCTTGCTTACCAATTTCAAGGTATGAAAGAATCTTGTCGAATTGTTCTTTGCTGGCCTGAGCGCCTACTTGAACATCGGTATCCAGCGGATTACCACGCTTGATTGCGTTGGTGCGGGCAACCACTTTTTCCATAAACTCGTCATACATGTCTTCCTGCACCAGGGCGCGGGACGGACAGGTACACACTTCACCCTGGTTGAAGAACGCCAGAACCAGACCTTCCACGCACTTGTCGATGAATTCCGGCTCGGCTTTCATCACATCTGCGAAGTAAATGTTTGGTGATTTTCCACCCAGTTCCACGGTGGAAGGAATAAGGCTCTCAGCAGCGCACTTCAGAATGTGAGAACCCACCGGTGTAGAGCCGGTAAAGGCGATTTTCGCAATACGCTTGCTGGTCGCCAGCGCCTGGCCGGCTTCAATACCGTAACCATTAACCACGTTAAGCACGCCCGGCGGCAATAGATCGCCAATGAGCTCCATCAGCACCAATATGCTCGCAGGCGTCTGCTCGGCCGGCTTTAATACGGTGCAGTTACCGGCCGCCAGGCAAGGACCCAACTTCCACGCTGCCATCAGAATAGGAAAGTTCCAAGGGATGATTTGTCCAACCACACCCAGCGGCTCATGAAAGTGATAGGCCACGGTATTATGGTCGATTTCACCCATATGGCCTTCCTGAGCACGGATACAGCCGGCAAAATAGCGGAAGTGGTCAGCGGCCAGTGGAATGTCAGCGTTCAGGGTTTCACGAACGGCTTTGCCGTTGTCCCAGGTTTCTGCAACCGCCAGCAACTCCAGGTTTTCTTCTATGCGGTCCGCTATTTTCAGCAAAATGCGGGAACGCTCCTGTACCGACGTTCGGCCCCAGGCCGGCGCCGCCTTGTGCGCAGCATCCAATGCCAGCTCGATGTCTTCGGCTGTGGAACGGGGAATCTCACAAATTACATCACCGGTAATCGGCGTGATGTTATCGAAATACTGCCCCTTGACTGGAGCAACCCACTCGCCGCCAATGTAATTTCCATAACGCGCTTTGAAAGAAACGACCGAACCTTCCTTTCCTGGTTGTGCATAGATCATGGTTTCGACCCTTTTTTGTGTTTGTTGCTCACCAACGTGGGCTTTCGTATTCACCCACCCAATGTAGATACTAAACCTTTATCGGTGAATGATGCGATAGGGGTGAAAAACTCATCCCTTAGTACTAGTTGGCGCCAGCCGGCTGATCAGCAACTCCAGCCCACTGGCGCCTGCTCTCATCACACTCAGGAATCACTTGCTGGCAACACGATCCTTCGGCAACTTGAAAGTCCAGACCATACCGCCCTGGTTGAAATCTTTGACTACTTTGGCCACTTCACCACCCCAAAGCGGAACTGCGCCGCCCCAACCCGATGCTACCGAAACGAACTGCTCGCCATCCATGGTCCAGGTCACCGGGGTGCCTACCACGCCTGAGCCGGTGTTGAATTTATAGAGTTCTTCGCCGGTTTTGGCATCAAATGCTTTCAGGAAGCCTTCCGGAGTGCCAGTGAACACCAGGTTGCCAGCGGTGGCCATTACCCCACCCCACAAGGGTGCCGGGTTTTCATAACGCCACACTTCCTCACCGGTTTTTGGATCCATAGCTCGCAAAACGCCAATGTAATCATCATTTGTTGGTTTGATGGTGAAACCTGCGCCCAGATACGCTCCGCCTCTTTTGTAGGATACGGGCTCGTTCCAAATGTCCATAGACCACTCATTGGAAGGCACGTAGAACAGGCCCGTGTCTTGGCTAAAAGCCATCGGCATCCAGTTTTTACCACCAAGGAACGATGGCTGCGCCAACACTGTTTCACCTTTCATACCCTCGGCTGACGACGGGTCACCCGGGCGTCCACCTTCGGCAAAAATCGGTCGACCGGTTTTTGGGTCAAGCCCGGTTGCCCAGGTGATTTTGTCTACAAATGGAAAACCGCGAATGAAATCGCCATTTTCACGGTTCAAAACATAGAAAAAGCCGTTGCGGTCAGCGGTAGCCGCGGCCATCACGGTTTTGCCATTTTCTTCGTAGTTGAACGAAATCAGCTCGTTAACACCGTCATAATCCCAGCCGTCGTGGGGCGTGGTCTGGAAGTGCCATTTGATACTGCCGTCGTCTGGATCAATGGCAAGGCGAGAAGCCGAGAACAGGTTATCGCCCGGGCGCAAATGCGAGTTCCAGGGCGCCGGGTTGCCAGTACCGAAAAATAACGAATCGGTGTCGGGGTCGTAAGTGCCGCCCAGCCACGTGGCCGCGCCGCCGTTCTTCCACATGTCTCCAGGCCAGGTTTTACCCGCTTCACCGCCAGAGATACCGTTTTCAATAGCCTTACCATCTTTATAAACGTAGCCCATGTGACCTTCTACCGTGGGCCTGGTCCAAACCAGATCACCGGTTTCCGGATCGTAGGCTTCCACTTTACCCACTATGCCAAACTCACCACCAGACACCCCGGTAATCAACTTTCCTTTCACCACCAGAGGGGCTGCAGTAATGGCATAGCCTGCCTGGTAATCTGCTACTTTTTTAATCCACACGGGTTTGCCAGTGTCTTTGTTCAAGGCCACCAGTTTGGCATCCAGAGTGCCGAAATAGACTTTGTCGCCGTACAAGGCAACGCCGCGGTTGACCACGTCGCAGCAAGGCATAATGCCATCCGGCAGGCGAGCGTCGTATTGCCATATTTCTTCGCCAGTTCTTGCGTCAACGGCGTAAACCCTTGAATAAGAGGCGGTTACGTACATCACGCCGTCTTTAATCATCGGCTGGGATTCCTGACCGCGCATTTTTTCGCTGCCAAAAGAAAACGCCCACGCGGGCTGTAAATAGCGGATGTTTTCCGTATTCAGATCTTCAATGGTGCTGAATCGTTGCCCTTGAGTACCCATGCCATAGCTGACGATGTCTTCAGGCGTGTTGGCGTCATTAAGAATGTCTTCGTCGGTTACCGCCTGGGCCCCGCAGGAAACGGCTAAAGCCAGGGCACTGACGGCAATGCGGATGCCGAATCTATTCGATTTCATGGTTGCTCTCTCCGAGTCTCTTGTTGTCGGTTTTCGGTAAGTCGGGAAATTTTCCCGCCTCTATACAGATTCTTTGCTTTGCCGCTGCAATCAACAATCAGTCCCCGGGCGTGGTTTCCTCATCACTTGGTCGTACTACCCACAAAAAACCCACGTCAGAGGCGTGGGTTTAAACCAAAATTGCGATAGTAAGCCATACGCAACGGGTACTAGGGTTTACCTTCAGCCTGCGCAATCGCTTCTTCGCTTAGGAACGCCTGATAATACTCGGGCACGCTGTAGCGCAGGTTAACGTCGGCAAACAACCCTGCCATCTCCCCCGACTTAACAATGTTGCCAACAATCTCCTCAAGCGCATAGCCCAGCTGTCGGTGTGAGCTCTTGATGGCCATCCCCACATCCCAAACTTGCTTACCAATACCGGGAAAAGCATTACCCGCCTGCCTGAACCCACTGTTTTCGGCTTTCGACAACTCATGATCAATTTCAGCGCGCATGCCCATAACGGCGCTGACGTCGCCATTACGCATGGCGTTGAATGCCTCATCAACGTTGGTGTAGTGGCGTACCTGGTCGCGCAGACGGCCGTTCAGTCCGGAGGTCAGGTAGAAGGCCGGCAAGGTGTCGATTTCTACACCAATCGGGTGGTACTGAAACATGGCGATGGTTTCCACCGAATCCATCTTTTGCGGGTTGTAGGCGATTTGCCAGGTTTCCTGCTGATAGGGACCAAACAGCACAACCTGCTCGTTCATGTACTCGCCCGTAGAATCCTGCATGTAGGCGTATTGTTTGTCGTAAGGCACCCTCATCATTACGTCTGCCAAGCGTCGCTTGGCCAAATAGTGCCCTTTCCAGACGTTATTGCGCAGGTCGTCCCCCAAGTTTTCGTCCGGCACAATCCAGTGCACCCTGAATTCCACACCCATAGCGGCAGCAATGCGTTTGCCCAGCTCCACATCAATACCCTGGGGTTCGCTGTTCACCAGGTAAGAATAGGGTGGAAAATTCTGATATAGCCCCACTTTCAGATAACCGGACTCAATAATAATGTCGTAATTACGCTCAGCAGGCCGGTTCAGCAGCATGTCGCCGTCATCCACTTCCTGAGCTACACCGGTTTGAAACACCAGCATCATTACCAGACATCGTAACAGCGCTTTCATTGCTTTCTCTCCAACAGCAAAAAACCGGCGCGGTGCCCAGCCCGGTAACAAACAGAAAACGTCTTTGGCTGGCACCCTTTACTCAGGCTTTGGCAAGGATTCAACATACGTTCTGATGGCCCAGATCGCATTCTGATCCAACGTTTTTTTCCACGACGGCATGCCCCGATCGGTGCCATTCTGGACCCGGCTCATATAGTACTCGTCGTCCCATTCTTCGAGTTCGCGCAAATCTGGCGTCAGGCCCCCAGACATCGCCCGGATACCGTGGCAAGCAGCACAATTGCCGGCGTAGGCGCTTTCGCCAATCTGAACGGCCAAGGCGCTTGCCCCACCGTGGGAACCGCCCTCGCGGAACGGATTTTCAACCAAAATGTCAGCGCCCAGCGTCGGTAGATCGCCGGTATCTACCGCTTGCGGGGTGACGTTGCCGTGCGCGATAACCAAACCCGCTGCGCCTAACAAGGCCGCCGTTGCCAGTGCTTTAAGTGAAAAAGAGATTGCCATGGTTGTTACCTCTGTTAATTCCCCGTGCTCTGGCTATTGGATTTGTGTGACGCCAGTTAATGTAATAAGTGTAAAAAACTCGTCAGCAAATCCGAATGCCACTTTGGAGGTTTCGGCTTAGTTCCTTAGTAGTAGTACACTCTGCACTAAGGCCAAAACGCGAGGGAGCCAACGCAAGCGTTATCACCATGCTAAGCAGGCTTCCTATGAGCGGAACAGTCCTTTAGTACTGCCAGTTTCCTACTTTCTGAATATTCCCGGGACTTTTCCCCTTCACTAAGCTGATCACACAAGAAAAAAGCCGGAGAGCCCCATGTTTCGATCTGTATCCCTGATCGCCACGTTTCTGTTTATCACATTGGCTCAATTACCTTCCGTTGCGGCAGACACGGTTGAGGTAAACGTCGGCTACGTGCAGTTGACGCCAGACTCAGGCCCGGTGCTATCAAACGTGCTTCCCGAGCCAGCGGATGCAGGCCTGCGGGGCGCCGAACTGGCTATGGCTGACAACAGCACCACCGGAAAATTCATCGGCCACCGCTATGAACTGACCCCCTACGTGGCTGATTCGGAACAGGCCGCCATTCTTGCGTTTGAAAATCTCCAGCAAGAAGGTGTGCAATTGTTTGTGGTCAACGTACCTGCCAGCACGCTGGCCGCCATGATGGACAAAGCCACGGCCGACACACTGGTATTCAACGCAGGGGCTGCAGACGACGCACTGCGCACCCGCGAGTGCCACGACAACTTGCTGCACAGCATCCCCAGTTACGCCATGCTCACGGATGCCCTTAGCCAGTGGCTGCAGCTACGGCGCTGGAACGAGGTGTTTCTAATCACAGGCCCGACCGAAGCCGATGTGGCCTGGGCCGATGCCTTTCGCCGCTCAGCCAAGCGCTTTGGAGTGAAAATCATTGAAGACAGGCCTTGGACCTTTGATGCCGATTTGCGCCGCACGGCCTCCAAGGAATTGCCATTATTCACTCAAGCCAAAGATTACGATGCGGTGGTGGTGGCCGACGTGCGCGGTGATTTTGGCGAGTACGTGCCGTTTAACACATGGCTGCCACGGCCGGTGGTAGGCACTCAGGGCATGTCACCCGTAGCCTGGCACCGGGTAGTAGAAAGCTGGGGCGCAGCGCAATTGCAGAGCCGTTTCAATGATTTGGCGGGCCGCGATATGAACAGTGCAGATTATGCCGCTTGGGCCGCCGTGCGCTCTATAGGCACCGCTGTCACACAGATTGGTAGTGCCGATGCCCGCAGCGTTCGCCAGCTTATCTTCAGTGAGCGTTTTCAATTGGCGGCTTTTAAGGGCCGGAAGCTGACTTATCGCCTGTGGAATGGCCAGCTGCGCCAGCCTATTCCGCTGGTGCACCCACGGGGGCTGGTGGCAACCGCGCCGTTTGAAGGCTTTATTCATCCGCTTACGGAAATGGATACCCTCGGTTTTGATGAGCCAGAAAGCACGTGTCGTATTAACGGCTGACCGCCTGATCGCTCGCCATTCAGAATAACAAGGAGCTCCTCGATGAAATTGCTGCTCAGAAAAACCGCTTTTGCCGCCCTGATCGGATTGTCCGTGCCTGCGATGGCAAGCGTGGCCTATGTGTCCAATGAAAAGGACAACACACTGTCTGTTATTGACACAGAAACAATGGAAGTTATTGAAACCATCAACGTTGGCGCGCGGCCGCGGGGCATTTTATTGTCCAAAGACTTCACCAAACTGTACATCTGTGCCAGCGACGACGATACCGTTCAGGTGCTGGACCTTGCGACCCGCAAAATCATCGACACCCTGCCCTCGGGTGAAGATCCGGAGCAGTTCGCGCTGCACCCTAACAACAAGCATCTGTATATCGCCAACGAAGACGACGCCATTGTGACCGTGGTGGACGTAAACACCAAAGTGGTTCTGGCCCAGATAGAGGTAGGCATTGAACCCGAAGGCATGGCCGTAAGCCCGGACGGAAAATGGGCAGTAAACACCTCAGAAACCACCAGCATGCTGCACTGGATCAACACCGAAACGTTTAAAATCGAGAAGAACATTGTGGTTGGCCAGCGCCCGCGCCACGTGGAATTCAGCAAAGACAGTAAGGTCGCCTGGGCCTCCGCCGAAATCGGCGGCACCGTGCACATTATTGATGTGGACAAACTCGAGCAAATTCATGAAATGTCGTTCAAAGTGCCCGGCGTAAATCAAGACCGGGTGCAACCCGTGGGGATTAAGCTAACCTCTAATGGCAAGTACGCTTTTGTCGCCCTAGGTCCCTCTAATCACGTGGCTGTGGTAGATGCCAAAACTTACCAAGTGCTGGACTACCTGCTGGTGGGCAGCCGAGTGTGGCAGCTGGATTTAAACAAAGACGAAACCCAGCTTTACACCACCAACGGTGTGTCTGGCGATGTGTCGGTTATTGATCTGGAGGATATGAAAGTCATTAAATCCATCAAAGTAGGCCGCTACCCCTGGGGTGTGGTTATCGACCCAAACTCATGACACTGACAGCACGGAATATTGGTTTTTGCTACGGCAGCAAACCGGTACTGACCGACATCAGCTTTGCGCTCGACAGCGGATGTTTCCACGCCCTGCTAGGCCCCAATGGGGCTGGCAAGTCGACTCTTTTTGGCTTGTTGACCCGGCTCTTGGCGTTGCAGCAGGGTGGCATCCTGTTCGCCGGACAGTCTCTAAAAAAACACCCCGCCGAGGCCATGCGCCAGATCGGCGTGGTGTTTCAGCAAAACGCGCTGGATCTCGATTTAACCGTGCGCCAAAACTTGATGTATCACAGCGCGTTGCATGGGCTTTCACGCAAACAGGCGAGGCTACGGGGCGACCACGAACTGGAGCGCTTCGGTTTGCTGGACAGGGCCAGCGATCCCGTAAGGACGCTGAACGGGGGCCATAGGCGACGGGTAGAAATTGCCCGTGCTTTGCTGCATCAACCGACACTGCTGCTTTTAGATGAACCCACTGCGGGGCTGGACATCGCTAGCCGCAAGGCACTGAACGACCACGTTCGCCAACTGTGCGCAGACGATAACTTGACGGTGCTCTGGGCCACCCACCTGATTGAAGAGGTTGCAGCACAAGACCGGGTGTTGATTTTACACCAGGGAAGGCTGCTAGCCGATGGCCCCGTGCAAGAACTGTGCAGCCGGTCAGGCACCACTACCCTGGCTGAAACCTTTGAATTGCTCACCGGAGTTGGCTCATGAAACCCGCAGCCTACTGGCATTGCTTTGCCGGCATTCAAACCCGTGAATGGCTGCGCTTTTGGCAACAACGCACCCGGTTTGCCAGCGCGTTAGTGCGCCCACTGCTGTGGCTGGTGGTGTTTGCCGCCGGTTTTCGCGCCGTCCTTGGCATTTCCATTATTCCGCCCTATCAAACCTATATCACCTACGAAACCTACATTGCACCGGGCCTGTGCGGCATGATCATTCTGTTCAACAGCATGCAGGGCGCGTTATCAATGGTGTACGACCGCGAGCTGGGCAGCATGCGGGTGCTGTTGATGAGCCCTCTGCCACGGCCCTTCCTGCTGGTCACAAAACTGCTGGCCATGAGCGCGGTGTCGGTGATTCAGGTCTATATTTTTCTATTTGTTGCCTTGTTGGTGGACGTGGAACCGCCGGTGTGGGGTTACCTTGCCGTGCTGCCGGCACTGGTTTTAACGAGCTTAATGCTGGGCGCGCTGGGCCTGCTGATTGCCACCTGGATCAAGCAGCTGGAAAATTTTGCCGGGGTGATGAACTTTGTCATTTTCCCGATGTTTTTCATGTCCTCCGCGCTCTATCCACTATGGCGCATGAAGGAAGCCAGCCCCTGGCTGTATTGGGTGTGCCAGTTCAACCCGTTTACCCACGCGGTGGAAACCATTCGTTTCTCGCTGTATTTGCAGTGGAGCCCTTTAGCGTGGGGAGTAAGTGCGGGCGTTACCGTGGTACTGGTTATTTTGGCCACGGCTGGCTTTCAGCCGCAGCGAACCAAAATACTGGGCGCTAAGCCAACCTGAATATTGAGCTGCGCCAGGGCAACAGGCGATGTTCCTGAAACAAAGACCCAATTCGAACCAGAGCGACGCGTAAAATTGTACTTTGGTGCCTGTTTTTTGGTGCGATGGTCGCATTCAGCTCAACACCGATATAACGTGTAATTAATTCATTACAATAAAATCCAGAGGTCCGAAGGCCACACTGGCCGCAGGAAACTCGTTGCCCCGAGATCGCTATGCTAACCAAGCTGCATGCCACACACTCGCTTCAAACCGGCTATGATAAACCCATAGCAGACCCCAATAGCGAAAGAAGACAGGTAGAGACGTTCATGGAGCCAGCCTACAAGATCCTGATTGCCGATGACCATCCACTGTTTCGCGAAGCGATTAGCAGTGTTATCGCGTCAGGTTTTGAAGGCAGCGAAATTCTCGAAACCGACGATCTGGACAGTGCGCTGATAATCGCCAAGGAAAATGACGATCTAGACCTGATCCTGCTGGATCTGAATATGCCGGGCATGCACGGTCTTAACGGGCTGATTACTTTGCGTAACGAAGCGCCCACCATTCCGGTGGTGATTGTGTCAGCCGAGGAAGAAAAGCAGGTGGTGTTGCAGGCTATTACCTACGGCGCCGTAGGCTTTATCACCAAATCTTCGCCCCGGGTCAAGATGACGGAAGCCATTCAACAAATACTCAACGGCAACGTATATTTACCCTCTGACATCATCCGCACCGGCAAAGAAAGCACAGGGCGGCGCAGACGTAACGATGACAACCCGGTTTCCCCCGAGCTGCTCAACTCTCTGACCCGGCGCCAATTACTGGTGCTCGAGCGAATGTCCAAGGGTGAATCCAACAAGCAGATTGCCTACAATCTCAATATTGCCGAAACCACCGTTAAAGCTCATGTTTCTGCAATATTGCGCAAACTCAGTGTACACAATCGGGTGCAGGCTATTTTGTCCGCCAGCGATGTCGACTTCAGTCAATATTTGAAGCGCTAACCAGCCGCCTTACAGAGCGCGCACCCCTCCGTTTACGTGGTAATTTAAGTGCTTCATTCACACTGGCCCACCGATCAAATGGTTTAACGTGTTCCTGAGTTTCAGTGGCTTGACTGGCTTATTCATCAGCACGTAACCCAAGTCACGGATTTGCTGCTTCAGTTCGTTGGTGTAGTTGGCAGTAATCATCACCACCGGCGTGGGGTAATGCCGGCGACTGTTAACGCTGGCGACAACGTCCACTCCGGTTTCGCCATTATCAAGGTGATAGTCCGCCAGTATCAGGTCCACCGGGCTGGTCGCCGGATTAAGCTGGCGCTCCAGATCTGCTAGTGAAATGGCGCAGGTTACCCGGCAATCCCAGCCTTCCAACAGAGTTTTCATGCCGTCGCAGATCGCGCGATCGTTATCGATGACCCAAATCCTGGCGCCCTCCATGCCATGTCGGGCTGCCACGTACTGCACTTCCGTGGTTGTACACCTAGGCTGCAATTGCCCCAAAGGCACCCGCACACTGAACACCGAGCCTTGGCCTTCCACCGACGACACCGTAATGTCGTGATCCAACATTCGCGCAATTTTTTCCACAATGGCAAGGCCGAGGCCCAGACCTTTGTCGGGGCGTGATCCCTCCGGGCGAATTCGTTTGAACTCCTGGAAAATTTCGCAGAGTTTATCGTGCGGAATGCCTGGCCCAGTGTCCCAAACTTGCACCAGCACGTGCCCCGTTTGGCGCCTGCAGCCAAGCAAAATTCGGCCATTACTGGTGTAGCGAATAGCGTTGGTCAGAAAATTTCGCAGAATGCGAGCCAATAGCTGGGAGTCGGACTCGACAACGACCGAAGATGGCACAAAGTCCAGAACCAGGCCTTCGGCAATGGCCATTTGCTGGCATTCACGGGCGATATTATTCAACAAATCACGCAGATCAAACGCGGTTACGTCTGGCTTGATAACGCCAGCGTCCAGCTTGGAAATGTCCACCAAAGTACCCAGCAGACTTTCCACGTCATCCAAAGAGGTACTGACCGAGCGCACCAGGCTTTCGGCTCTCGGGCCAAACGATTGCTCTAGCAAGGCACTGGTGAACAGCCTGGCGGCATTCAGGGGTTGCAGTAAATCATGGCTGACAGCAGCCAAAAATTTGGTTTTTGACAGGTTAGCCTGTTCCGCTTCCTGCTTCGCCTCGGTCAAAGCCGACGTGCGCTCCTTGATGCGGCGTTCAAGATCATCATGGGCCTGCTCTAGGGCAAGTGCCGTTTTACGACGTTCGGTAATATCTCGAATGAGCACAAAAAAGCCGACAACGTCATTTTGCTCGTCGAAGTTCGGCACGTAAGAACGCAGCATATGACGCACCTGGCCCTTTTCGCCGGCTTCTTCAAATTCAAAGTTAACATTATGACCAGCTAACACTTCCAGCATCTGCGGCAGCAGCCGCTGATACAGCTCTTCGGAATGGACGTGATCAAGGCGTTTGCCCAGAGGCGACTCACCGTCACGGCCATACCAGGTTTCGTAAACCTGGTTACAGAACTGAATGCTCAAATCGGCGCCGACATAGGCGATCAGGGCCGGCACATGGTCAGTGACAACACGAATCCAACGTTCGCTCTCTTCAAGCGCTTTGATTCGGCGTGCCATTTCACTGTTTTTTACATCGGTGATATCGGAATAGAGCACTACCAAACCGCCCTCTCGGGTGGGTCTTTCAGTCATTTGCACCCATCGATCATTTGAAAGCAAAAACACCACGCCGTCTGAATCGGGCTCACGTTGTTCCTCGACAATCAAACCCGACGCGAACGCCAGGCTTCGAACGGTTTCGATACTCGTACCCGGGGTCGGCATGGCAACACCAGCGTGCCGCCAGTAACTGCGAAAGTGGCTATTGCTCTGCACCAGCAGATGGCGATGGTCAAACAACACGAAACCATCAGCGATGCTTTCAATGGCATCGCTAAGACGCTGGCGGCTTGTTTCCGCTTCCTCGCGGGCCCGGTTCAGCGCCTTGTTGCTGCCACGGAGCTCGTCCATGGCATCATTCAACGCTTCGGTGCGTTCACGCACTTGTTCCGCAAGCACCACAGAGTGCTCAAACGCAGCGTAAGGTTCAGGTTTTTGGGCCGTGCCAGATTCCACCCTGACAATCAGCGCATCACGAATTTTGCGCAGGCGCCCATTTTCAGCTTCCAGCAGATCAATACGGCGAATCAGCGCCGCGCTCGGGTGTGCCTGATCGTTACAAGGAACCGGTGTCAGGCTGACCAATAACCACCCCCGTAAATGTCTGGTTAATGTGCATACCGTTAAACTGCTCGCCATAGCTATTAAAGCCGACCACCTTGTGCTGCCTTAAAAACACCGATACTTCTTCTGATTTACCGGTGATTTCGGCTTCAAGGCGGCGTAAAAAACAATCGCAACCGATGGTGATTAATGGTGTTCCAACAATGTTCTCGGAAATTTCAAGCTGTTCACGCACGCTGTCTAACAGCGACTGCGGATCCATAGACGTCATCACAATTCCGGTCTCGACGGCGCAATAAAACGTCAGGCTTTTATCAGGGTTAACGCATTGAATGGAGCGCACAAAATAGTGACCTCCGACTTTCACACCGAGTGGGCGCAGTGCGAATACCGTGCGGTCTAATTCGTCAGTCGATACCCCAACCGCTCGGGCGTAGGCATCTGCGGCAGGCTCGGCGTTTAGCTCATACACCGTTCTGCTGTCAGAGCAGGCACGCGTGACAACCAGCTTTTCCTTCCCTTCTGTCATGTGATGGCTGGAAAATACCCGAAAGTCTAAAGGCGTATTCACCAACATCACTGTGGCTGCGCCAGCGTGAAAGAGGCCATCATGAAATACATAGGTGTTGGAGAGACGCTCGTCATCGCCGGCGGATCCGCCAAATTGAGGAATGCTGCCAAGCGCCGCATTCAGCGTCGCAAGCACCAACTCTTCACGGCTTGAGAGCCCGTCTAACAAGGTGATGGCAAACGTATTGCCTTTGATGGGCGCCAGGCGGGCGTTGCGGCAGTTCGTTAGCAGGCCATCAATAACATTTTGCGCGTCAAGGAGCGAAAACCGATCCATTTCGCGAATCAGCGCGCAGTCGATCGCGAAGAATCGACTGTCAAAGCCAATGGCTGTGATGCACCCCCGATCATAACCACGGGCGGTAATTTCGCCGGCCGAGGTGCAACCCGACAGGCGCACACTCGGAAACACCTGCTGCAAAGCCGGCCCAAGCCGCTCCAGGTCGTACTCTGCAGAACAGAAAAACAGAACGTAACCCAAGTACGAGTGGCTGAGTTGACTGGCCAGACTGTTCGCTGCCAAAACCGGCTCGCGAAGGCACGTACTGGCTACACGAACGGCGGGCTGAGTCGTTACTGGCTGCATAGGGCGTAATTCCGCAGAAAAAGATCTTCTACCACATTCTACGGACTGCAGCCTGTTCGCCAATGCAACTTCAGTGCTTTTTACGGGCGCACCAAAATTATCGTAAGCCATTGATTATAAAGCTCCTTTATCAATGCCAAACAGCAAGATCAGTACACCCGCTAGAAAACCAGCACTTTAGTTCTAGCCAGCAACAAACACAAGGCGGCAAAGCCACGACTCTACCCCCTTGTGGTCCAGCACGATCAGAACATCACAATCGCACCAAGGGCGATGGTGTCCGCATCGGTACTGGTTACACCGGTCGTCCGATTTTTCTGCTCGAACATATTGTATTCCGCCACCAACTTGAAATTGCTGTTCACATCGTGGAAGAAGCCGAAGGTAGTGCTCTCGGTTTCAAAGTCCAGAATTTCCGCGTCCGTCTCGCCGTACGACAGCACCAGTCGGTTGGCGCCAAAAGCGTAGGCAGCCTGCACTAAAAATCCGTCAGCATCGTCTTCAGTCACCGCAGAGTTGCTAATCAATACCGGATTATCACCTTTTGAAGTAAAACCAGACGCCGCCAGAGTCAACTCGGCAAGCGACACTTTAAGGCCGTAACCAACGCCAGTACTATCAACGGTGGTACTGCCATTTTCCGCAGATTGATAACGGCCATTAACCCAGCCGGTAAGCGCTATGTTGCTCACAGAAGTGGCATAAGTGACTTCAGATTCAAAGCGTGGTGCTGCGTTTTCATCGTTGGTACCGGTAACCGTGTCCGCCGGATCCAGAATACCAACAGCAAGTTTAAAACCGAACATTTCTGGCGCGCGATACGTTATCTGGGCTGACGGTAACGGGTACGGGTAGCCGGCGCGAATGTTGCCGAACGACACACCTCCCGCCGTACCTGGAGAACCGAAGCCCATCAGAATTTCATCAAGGAAAATGTTAGAACGGGCGTACAGACCAAAATCTTTACCCAATAGCACCTGCCCAAAATCGCCGTCAACGGTGGCGTAGAACTGACGAACATCAATCGCGGTATCTGTTGCTAAACCGTCGTCTAGACTGTCATTGATCGATGTCCAGAATGACGAACGACCACCCAGAGTGAGATCGCCCATTTCTTTGCTGAAATTAAAGCCTATGGTGTTTGGCAAAAAACCCATTTTCACGCGGGAATCGCGGGTATTGTTTACGTTGTTGTCACGATTTACGTAAAACGCGTTGAAATAACCATCAACAGAAAAAGAAGTGCCGTCTTCGTTATACAACTCCACCGCCGCATTCGCCGCTGCACTGACGCCCATTGCAGCCACCATCGCAATAAACAAGCCTGACCGTCTGATTTTATTATTATTCATAATTTCCCCGGGTATGTTTGAACATTCAGAACCAGGCGCTGTCTTAGCGGCGCCGCAAGCGAACTCTTTCGCTTAAACTCCATAATCGGTGAACGCAGATAACCGAGGTATTCGCCGGGGGAGTCGGTTTCATGCGTATTTGGGAGGGCTTATAAATCTGCACTTTGGGATAAGAGCATTTCGACTACTGCGTACAAACGCCATAACAAAAGAAGCCCCCGAAGGGGCAACTTGTTAAACCGAATCAACAGCTGTTGATCAGTGGCTGATCATCCACGGCCGCATGGAAGGGAACATTTTCTTCCCGTCAGCGGTGTAAAACAGCAGGGACTTCCCGGGTTTGGGTGAGCCACAGCCGCAACTTCGGCTGTGTTCTTTGTCATTATCCCGGCGGTCGGCGGTTGAAAACACAGGCTCATGGCGGGAACGCTCATTCCGCTCCATCGCCGCCCGCTTCGTGGTGTCCATGTTTGCAATGTGCGGAGCTAACACAATCACCCTCGGCGATAGCACATTGCAGCTAGGGCAATCCGCCGGCTTAGCGGCGTCTGCCATGGTCGCCAATGTGTTAAACAGGCCGTGCTCCCGACATTTATAGTCATACACAGGCATTGCGCTTACTCCTTGTCTTTCGACAGCGGTAAATCCATTCCGCCAGTGACCATTTTCTTCGGCCCTTCGGCACACGGGTTGATATCGAAGTCAAAGATGCCGGTTGGCAGCCAGGCCCTGAACATCAGCCGGAATATCACCCCGGACGTGGTCCTTATGGATGCCCTGATGCCCAACATGGACGGCTTCGAAACCTGCCGGCGGCTCAAGGAAAACCCCGCTTTCATCGATGTACCCATCATTTTTATGACCGGTTTGAGTAACACCGAACACGTGGTCATGGGCCTTAACTCCGGAGGAGTGGATTACGTCACAAAACCCATTAACACCGCAGAATTACTAGCGCGCATGGACGTGCACCTGGCCAATGCACGGATGGCGAGGAGCGCACGCAGTGCTCTGGACACCGCCGGCCAGAACCTGTTTGCAGTAGACCGGGACGGAAATCTTCTATGGAGCACGCCACAGGTGTGCCGCTGCCTGCCGGACACCTGTCATCCGGACTTTCAGCCCATTCGTGCCAAACTCGCGGAGTGGCTTAGCCACAACCCAGACCCGGGGCATCAAATGCAGCTGAACGCTTTAGACACCCAACACTCGGTGGAATACTTGGCTCTGATGGACGGGCGGGAATACCTGCTGCGGCTGAAAACACCGCAGAATAAGTCCAGCGCGACCGCGGCTTTGAGGGAGCGATTCCAGTTGACGCTGCGCGAATCCGACGTATTGCTGTGGATTGCCAATGGCAAAACCAACCGGGAAATAGCACAGATTCTGGACATGAGCCCGCGCACCGTGAACAAGCATCTGGAGCAGATTTTTCGCAAACTCGGCGTTGAAAACCGAACCTCTGCTGCGGCCAGTGCCATTCGTCTTCTGGCGACAAAATAGCGGGTGCCATCAGAATTAAAGACACTCGACCCTGCAAAATTGCCTATTTTTCGCAATGGGCGTCAGAGGCGTGAGCTGGCAAAGAACGGTTAAACAAGTCTGTCGTAATGTTCACTGCCACCCACAAAATAAAAAAGGCAGACCAGTAAACAACTGGCCTGCCTTTTTTAGGATGGCCGGCGCATCAGACGCACCGCCATGAGCGTTTTACCCCAAGGTTTTCCGAACAGCATGAACGATGTCAGAGAATGACTCTGGACGAGGTGTGGTGTTCACCGGAACACCAAGGCGACGGCTGAGCTCGTCAGCAGACAAAAGCCCGCGGACAACTTTATCCTCTTCACCGGCAACCGTTTCTATGACTAGAAGATAGTCCGAATGCAACTCCCTGAAAGTGAACAGCAAGTCATCGACGGTCAGGTTTTGCAGTTTTTTGAAACCAAGCGTTGGCAGGCTCCAAACCGGACGCATGACATCCTGTGCCACCAGGTCAGCGATGGAGCTTCCACGCTGGCTGGCAAGGCTCATGGGTAAGGAACCGATCAGGTCTTTCATGTGCAGCATTCCGATCACATCGTCCTTGCGATTAATAACCACACACAAGGTTTCTCCGGAAAGCTCCAGCTTTTTCCCGATCGCATGGATATCCTCTGATGAGCGGACGGTTAGCGGGCTTTGCCTGTTGAAGTCTTTCAGCAGTTCGGTTGCAAGATCGTCGTGGGTAAGAGTATTTTGCGTCCGAGACGCAAGCCGAAAACGGGCACTGACCGGTTGTTCAGCCATAACATGCAATTGATTGCTCATGGTAATTCCTCATTACTAAAGATCATTCCGTCAGATACAACCTGCCCAGATACAGGCACGTGAAATCCGCGTGTTCGCAAATGTCTAAAGCCGTGAGGGGGGCGGCGCCTGTGACTGGCCGGGGTAACTAAGAAGTCGTGAAGGCGGCCTTTCAAAAGCCAAAACGTGCAGAGCATGGGAAGTAAGTGCCAGAGACGGAAAGCCAATAGTAGAAGGCTGCGGTATCGCATCCCCAAGAGAAGAGGCCCCCTCGGTTGATTCCACCGTGCCCTGCCAGTCGCCCAAAGCAACGTCAGTTGCAACCGGTTTACCCTGTTCTGGAGGAGCAGCGGATACTAATGTCCAGACGACAAAGGTCAATCCAAGCAATGCGAAAACAAGGCCTGTCAAACTGACTTTTTGTTCGTGGCGACTGGTCATCATTTCACCGTTAATTGCCTAACCAATGTCTGGATTACAATCTGTAGTAAGTCTGATTCTGAGTAACAATACAAGCTGGCTAATGGAAAAGCACGCAATCTATTGAGCCGACATTTGCACCCACGGCCTTCGGATTCTCTAGCCGTTCGCGGCGCTGTATCCGGACAGGGTTTGCGGTGCCGGAGACAGCATGAACCAAAAGCGACTCGGCTCGATGAGTCAGCAGCTCTTTTCTAAGAGAACTAGTCGTAAAGTAGCAGACGGCTGACTCTGAGGTCGCATTGAACCAAAACCCAAATCCAATAGCATAGGACTTATTATTAGAAAAATAACAGGGGTAACCCATGGTTGGGCGCATCACGCTCCTTATTATTTGCTTCTTTAGCTGCTTTTCCACAGCTCAGGCAGAACTCTCCGAAAACAAAAAAGCGCTGATAATGGAACTGTTTCCGTCGGCAACGGTTATTGAAGAGAAGTTGGCAGACTTCCCCGTTTATCCCGTTTATCAGCTGCAAGAGCTACTAGGCTATGCCTATGAGTCGATCGATTTAAGCAGGCTTCAGGGCTTCGCAGGCCAGCCCATCAGCATGCTGGTCGGCATGGACAACCGTGGCCGCTTTACTGGCGTAAAAGTACTGAATCATCACGAACCGGTGTTCTTGCATGGCTTGGGAGAAGAACCACTGTTCGACTTTGTTAATCAATACAAAGGGCAGTCACTGCGGGAACAAATCATTATAAACACATCCAATACCGGCCGCCCAAAGCGAACCAGTGACGGCAATATGGTGTATTTTGACGGTGTCAGCAAAGCCACAGTCTCCGTTCTTATTATTAATGACACCTTGCTGTCATCGGCTTTGAAAGTAGCCCGCAGCAAACTCGCGGGGTTTGTGCAGACCGCTCAAACACGGGCAAAACCAGATTTCTTTGAAAGGCTCAGCTGGCAACAGCTAGTCGAGCGAGGCTACATTGGCCATTGGAAACTGAGCCGTGACGCCATTGAATCTGAGTTCGGCCGCCCACTTGCGGACTATCCTCAGGGTTTTGAAGGGACTGACGACAGCCCCTTCACCGAACTGTTCTTCGGCTATATCAACGCCCCTATGGTAGGCCGAAACCTGTTGGGAGACCAAGGCTATCAAAAGCTAATGGCGTATATAGACCCGGGCGCGCAAGTAATGCTGGTGCTGTCCGGCGGAGCCTTTCCCCACATATCCGAAAGCTTTATACCCGGCAGCAACCCAGAGCGGCTTAGCCTGAGTCAGAATGGGCTGGCTGTGGAAATGCGCGACTTGAACCTATCCGGCCAAGGCCTGAAGCTACAGGCCGCCGGCATGCCCGACCTGGTAGCCCACAACTTCTTCCGCATGGGCGGAAGCGCTGGCTTTAGTCCCGGTGCCGATGCCACGTTGAATGTTCACATCGAACTTGCCCGTAACCACTTGGTGCGAGACAGCATCATTATGGATGTACCTGTTCGCTTCAACACGGATTTGTTTGAAACGGTAGAACCTGCTCCGTCGTTTATGGATGAACGCGAGCCTATATGGATCGGCCTGTGGAAGCAGCGCTGGTGGCAAATCGCCATTTTGTTAACGGCGCTCACAGTGTTGACGGTTTTTTTCGCTCGCCAAAAAACATTAAGCCGCCACCCAAAACGAGTACACCGTTTTCGCTGGGGGTTTCTGTTTTTTACCCTGTTTTACATTGGCTTTTTCGCTCAGGGCCAGCTGTCGGTGGTTAATATTTACACGCTTTTTCTGGCGATCTGGGATGGTTTTTCTCTCAATGTGTTTCTACTCGACCCTATTATTTTCATTTTATGGGTGTACACCTTTATCAGCCTGTTCATTTGGGGCCGCGGCTTGTTCTGTGGGTGGTTATGCCCGTTTGGTGCACTTCAGGAGATGGCCGCCTGGCTGGGCGAAAAGCTTCGCCTGCGTCAGATCAAAGTGCCAGAGCGGTGGCATCGGCGCCTGATTCTGATCAAATACCCTATTCTGATTGGCTTGCTGGGCACGGCGTTTTATTCTCTTGCGCTGGCTGAGAAGCTGGTCGAAGTGGAACCCTTCAAAACCAGCATTACCCTGCTTTTTGTACGTCACTGGCCGTTTGTGGTTTACGCCGTCGGGTTGCTGGTTATCGGGATGTTTATCAACAAATTCTATTGCCGCTACTTATGCCCACTGGGCGCCGGATTGGCGATCATCGGCCGGCTAAGGCTCTTCAACTGGCTGGACCGGGTCGAGTTGTGCGGCACCCCTTGCCAGCATTGCAAGAACGCCTGCGGCATTAACGCCATTCGCAAAGACGGAAGAATTGATTACGACGAATGCATTCAATGCCTGGAATGCGTGGTGATACTCAACGACGACGAACAGTGCGTTGACAAGCGCCTGCAGAATAAAAAACACCAGCGCCAAGCCTACATACTGGCCACCGACGCTGGCAATTCTTAACGGCCCGGGAAAGCCTCTACGCTATGAAGAAACGTCACCGCCTTGTGTGGGCCACGGATACAGCTCACCTTATGCCCGTGTCAAAAAAGCATCTGTGGCAATAACCTCAGCGTAAGCAAATGCCAAGCCGGCCATAAACGCTGCGTGCACATGCTCCGCCGGCACTTTAACGCCATTGAACTCGGCGTCTAGCGTTGCACATGCGTCGTGCAAAACAACGTTGGCGTAGCCCATGTCGCCGGCAGCACGGGTGATGGCGTCGATGCAAATGTGACTCATCGCACCCGCAATCACTAAATGGGTGATCTGCTCGCGCTGCAGCAGAGCTTGCAGCTTGGTGCCTTTGAAGCTGTTTACTTCGTGCTTCAGAACCTGGAACTCACCGTCTGCCGGTGCCAAGCTGGCGCGAATGTTAGCGCCGTCAGTGCCCGGCACAAAAAACGGAGCGTCGCTGGAGGCAAATTCATGGCGAACGTGAATCACGGGTTGCTGACGTTCGCGGAAATAAGCGAGCACCTTTGCAACGTTTTCGGCAGCAGCCTCAACGCCGTTCAGCGTCCATTTGCCCTCGGGAAAGTAGTCATTCTGCATATCGACGATAATCAGGGCGGTCTTGGTCATGTGTCTCTCCAGTTAGATTGGTACTGCTTATACTAACGTGCTCCGTTAGCCTGCACGGGTGGCAATACTGACAATAAAAAGGTAAAAACTGACATGTTGCAAACCGTCAATGTCGCCATCCTGGTTGTGCCTGGTACCGCACTTTCAGCCGTTTACGGGCTGATAGACCTGTTTCAAAGTGCCAATCGCATTCTTGGTGAACTTCAAAGCACCCCTGACATTACCTTCAGCGTCAGCCGTTGGCAGTTGGATGAGGAACAGGTTATTTCGATAGATCCCGGGGCTGTGCCCCCAGCTCTGGTCATTGTTCCGCCAATACTCGACGGCCAAGCTTATCTTGATCCGCAACCCATCATCGGCGCCCAATTAGCTACTTGGCACAGACAGGGTGTCGTCATCAGCTCGGCCTGCGCGGGTGCTTTTTTTCTGGCGCAAGCAGGCCTGCTGGAGGGGCGTCGCGCCACCACGCACTGGCAGTTGGAAAGCGCTTTCCGCTGTGCATATCCAACCATCGAACTGGACACCGATGCATTGCTTATAACAGATCCAGACCTGGTTACCGCCGGCGGGGTAATGTCCTGGATGGACCTTGGACTGCACCTGATCGGGCGCTATGTGCCACCAACGGTGGTGCAGGCATTGGGCAGATTTTTACTGGTTGATACCGGCGTGCGCCAGCAAAGCTACTACCGCAGCTTTATACCTGTGCTGGACCACAACGACCGGGCCATCCTTCACGTGCAGCACCATATTCACCGGGCCTATGACCAGCCATTAAATATTACGCAGATGGCGGCGATGGCCGCGCTTACGGAGCGAACGTTCATCCGTCGTTTTATAAAAGCCACACAGCTACGACCGGCGGAATACCTGCAGCAACAACGGGTTCATAAAGCCCGGGAAAAACTGGAAAACACCGCAACAACCATCGAGCGAATAGCTTGGCAAGTTGGCTATGAGGATATAAGTGCGTTTCGCCGAATGTTCCAGAAAAAAACCGGGCTGACACCGAGCCAGTACAGAGAACGCTTCGCTCGTTACCGAAAAGAAGTTCCCGGCAAAAAACACAAAAGCCCAGACCGGTAAATTACGGGCCTGGGCTTTTCAAGTAACAAATCTGTCTTACACAGTCATCGCCTAGCAGCTATTAAACACTTACGGCTGTTGCGGTTGCTTCGCGCTTGCTCGCCAGCCAGTTAGCAGAAATGACAAACATCATCACCACCACACCGGCAATTTCAGTCATCAGACTGGGGTAAAACACACCAAAAATTGCCGCAGTAATAGCCAGACGAGGCAGCCACGACATTTTGGTAAACAAATACCCTTCCAACGCTGCCGCAAAGGCCCCTAATGCCAGAATGGCAATAACTGCATTCCAAGCCACCAAAAGCACGGGGCCGCCCATAATGATTTCTGGATTAAAGACCATAAACAGCGGAATCAGGTAGAGCCCTTTGGCAAACTTCCACGCCTGGAAGCTCGTTTCCATCGGTTTACTGCCCGCAATAGCCGCCCCGGCAAATCCTGCCAAGGCTATTGGCGGCGTTACGTTGGAGTCTTGGGAGTACCAGAACACCACCAAGTGTGCGACCAACAGTGGCACACCGAATTCAGCCGTCAATGCAGGCCCAACTAGCACAATTAATACAATATAGCTGGCGGTAACAGGCAGTCCCATACCAAGAACCAGGCTGGCCAACAACACCATCACCAAGGCTAAGACAAGGTTGCCGCCAGAGAAGGCCAGCATCATGGCGGAGAATTTCAGACCTAAGCCGGTCAAACCCACCACCCCGACAATAATCCCAGCGACCGCGCACGCCATAGACACCGCCACCGCATTGCGCGCACCTAGCTCCAAACCTTCTATAAGCTTGGCCAGGCCGGCACGCAAAATATCTTTGACGGCGGTAACCGTCACCGGTTGCCCCTGCCGAGGCGCCAGGACAAAAAACCACACCGAGTAGCGCAACACGGCTACCGCCACTATCGTCACCACCGCGTAGAAACCCACCCGCATCGGCGACATACTCATCGCCAGCAGCCAAACCAGCATGGCTAACGGAAGCAGGAAGTGCCAACCATCTTTCATTACCTGACGCATTTGCGGCAATTCTTCTTTGGGCAGCCCTTGCATACCCTGCTTAAGGGCAATGATGTGCACAAACAGATAAACCGTGGCGAAATACATAATCGCGGGCAGGATACTGACTTTAACGATTTCCAAGTACGGCGTATTGGTGTACTCAGCAATCAAAAAGGCACCTGCGCCCATCAACGGCGGCATAATTTGCCCGCCAGTAGAGGCTGCGGCTTCGATACCGCCCGCCTGTTTGGCCGAATAGCCCAGTTTCTTCATTAACGGAATGGTAAAGGCGCCCGTGGTGACCACGTTGGCAATGGCGCTACCGGAAATAGACCCCATGCCAGCCGAGGCTAACACCGCCGCCTTGGCGGGCCCGCCGCGCTGGCGACCGGTGGCTGCATAGGCCATATCAATAAAGAATTTACCGGCACCGGTGCACTCCAGGAAAGCTCCGAACAATACAAAAATAAAGATATAGGTCGCCGCCACACCCAGCGGCAAGCCAAAGATGCCCTCTTGCCCAAGATAGAGCTGGCCGGCAACACGATCAATGTTATAGCCCCTGTGTTCCAGAATACCCGGCATCCATTCGCCCAACCACGGCAGCTCACCTCGCGGGCCTGCAAACGCGTACATAATGGCCAAAAGGCCAATCACAGTCATGCCGAAACCCACTGCACGGCGACTGGCTTCTAATACGGTCACTGTGGCGATACAACCGACCAGAATATCGGTGCTATTCCAAAAACCCGCACGGCTGAAAATCTGATCCAAATTGAGGACTAAATAGCCGCCCGTCAGCATTGCACCGGCTAAAAATATTACGTCCAGGCCCCATCCCGTTACCCCGCGTTTGCGGTTTGGGCCGAAGGCTGGAAACATTAAAAACGCCAGCACCATGATGAGCGCCAAGTGAATGCTGCGCTGATAAAAAAGCCCTAAGGGCTGAAGCCCCGCGGCATAGAGTTGAAACAGGGAAAGACCCACCGCTACAATGGTGATGGCCCACAACACCGCGCGGGGTTGAATCACCTTTCCCCTCGGCATTATGGTCGGCGGTTGCTTGGATTCGTTCATGAAGTCCTCATCAGACGTTGTCTGGCTTACTTATAATTCACGCTGGGCGGTGGGGGTTTGATAAGTTGAACAGTAACGCGCTGTCCCGAGGCCTGGTCGCTCAGACTCACTTCTCGACGGTGATCGCCTACCAGCCATACCACGCGGTGATTTACCGCATTAGCGCCCACGCGCAAAACGTATTGATTATTGACCACTGGTTCGTCAATCTCATTGATCCAGTAGCCGCCTTCTCCGTCAGAGACTTGCTCACCCCGCCCTACCGTATGGCCTAAACCCGCCGCAAAATCGGGCTGGTGACTTCGTTCTAACTGCATCACACCGGCAACGTTTCGATAACAGTCCAACACGGCAAATTTTTTCACCGAGTGGTTCCATTCAATGCACCAGCGCATTCCCGGTAGAACAGCGATATCGACCAGCATTTCGCCTTGCTCAGTAACAACTTGAAGGCGGTCAGACGAAATCGCCGGAGCGGGAGATGCCCCGGCTCCGGCGAGCGGCAAACAAATCAACAGCAGAGCAGTCTGCAAACGCTTGGCGAACGCAAAGCGTGGCAGAACAGTGCCGCATTGCCTTTGCATAGATAGTTGACCCTTCGCAGTTAAGGGCGCAGACGATCCGGAATCACAGCGCCAACTTCTTCGAAGTAACGAAGCGCACCCGGGTGCAGAGGCACTGGAGTGGAGTCCATAGTGAACTTCACGGTGGTGTCGTTCGCCGCGGGGTGAACAGCAATCAGCTCATCTGTGTTTTCAAACAGCAGTCGCGTCAGCTTATAGGCTAACTCTTCGTCCATATCCGCATTCACAACGAGCACGTTCGGAATGCCAATGGTCTGAACCGCTTCTTCCATACCGTCATACATGCCTGCTGCCAGCTCATACGGCGCAAAAACCGCTACTTCATTCTGTGCATTGGCGACTTCTTCACTAGAGAGGCTAATCAGGCGGATATCGCGCGTTGCGGCAAGGTTAAGAATTGAACTGGTCGGCGGGCCTACACTCCAGAAACCGGCGTCAATATCGCCATCACGGATCGCATCAGCCGTTTCATTGAAATTCAGACGCTGCGGCTCGAAATCGCCGTAGCTGATGCCATTCGCTTCCAATAATGCCCGCACGTTGAGCTCTGTACCGCTGCCCGGTGCGCCCACTGACACCCTCTTACCTTTCAGATCCACAATAGACTTAATATCCGATTCCGCCAGAGTCACCAGCTGCACGGCATTGGGATAAACCGACGCCAACGCGCGAATATTCTTGATCTGGCGATCTTCAAAATTATCAGTGCCGGTGTACGCTTGATAGACCGTGTCTGCGAGTGCAAGCGCAAGATCCGCATCGCCACGCATAATCAGACCCATATTTTCAACCGAGGCGCCGGTTACTTCAGCAGTCGCCTTGGCTCCTTCGATATGATTATTGATCATTTCGGCGAAGCCACCGCCGATAGGATAGTAAACGCCGCCGGTGCCACCGGTAGCGATCGAGAGTTGTTGCGCGCTCAAGGGGAGCGCAACAACCAGCATGGATACGGCAACTGCATATTTTAGAATTCGCATGAACGTTTCCTTCGCCCTATTGGACTTATAATTATGATTGACGATAAAGGAGGTGTTAAATCCTCGGCTTCTTTTTGCCATTAACAGGTAAGTAGAAGCAACGATGGAGAAATTAGCACGTCTTGGGTGCTGGTGTCTTGTAACAAAAGAGCGCCCTGTCATTTCATTTAAAAGAGAAGGAAATCATGATCACGATGGCTTTGGCCACGACACCTTGTGACCCAAGTTTATGGCCACTACACTGTGGTAAAAACAGGGCAATCCTAGGAAGGCGCCCAACCCAGCCATTAAAGGACTCTGTGATGAAACTTGCGTTTACTCTGCCCCTCCTCATCGGCTCACTAACGGCGCTATCCGGATGCAGCACCGCCGATACCAAGACTGACGCACACCAAGCCACAGCCACCGAAAGCAGCCAAGCGTTAGTTCAACTTGGCCCCCGGCCTTACTATCTGATCAATAATATGGATGCCGGCGAACTGAAAAACACGCTGCAGGCGTGCGAGTCGAAGCTATTGGCACCGTCGGATTTCTCCATTGCCCACCGCGGCGCGCCCCTGCAATTTCCCGAACATACCCGCGAATCCTATGTTGCAGCCGCCAGAATGGGGGCCGGAATTGTCGAGTGTGACGTTGCCTTTACCAAAGACCGGGAATTGGTCTGTCGTCATGCCCAAAATGATTTGCACACCACCACCAACATCGTGGCCGTGCCGGAGTTGAACGCCAAATGCACCCAGCCCTTTGTGCCCGCCGATCCGGCCACCGACACACCGGCCCGGGCTGAATGTCGCACCAGCGACATTACACTGGCTGAATTCAAATCCCTCAGAGGGAAAATGGATGCCTCTGACCCTGAAGCCACGACACCCGAAGCGTACCTTGGCGGTACCGCCGATTGGCGTACAGACCTGTATTCAACTCGAGGCACCCTGTTGAGTCATCGCGAAAGCATCGAACTGTTCAAGGAGCTCGGCGTCAAGTTCACTCCAGAACTGAAAACACCAGTGGTAGATATGCCTTATAGCGGGGGCTATTCGCAACAAGACTATGCCCGCCAAATGATCAATGAATACATCGAGGCCGGGGTCAGCCCAGAAGATGTATGGCCACAGTCCTTCCTACTGGATGACGTTATCTTCTGGGTCAATCAAATGCCGGAGTTTGGTCGCCAGGCCGTATTTTTGGATCAGAAGCCGAATGAGCCGAACAACGTTTCCATGGTGTACATGGAAAATCTGGTCCAGCAAGGGGTTCCCATTCTGGCACCCGCGCTCTGGAAAATGCTGACCCTGGACGACAAACAAAAGATCGTACCGTCGGAATACGCCATCAACGCCAAAGCTGCAGGCCTTGACCTGATTGCCTGGACAGTGGAACGCAGCGGGCCGCTCAATAACGGCGGTGGCTGGTATCATCAGAGCATCACCGATGCTATTAACAATGATGGCGACACCTTTACGGTGATTGATGTGCTGGCTCAGGATGTCGGTGTCACCGGGATTTTCTCGGATTGGCCTGCAACCACAACCTACTACGCCAACTGTATGGGACTTTAAAGGTGATTCACGGGTTGGCATTAAGGGAACAGCACCATCGATAGCGTAGACGACACCCGGAATATGGTTCGTTTACTGCCATTTATGGGCTGGGCCTTCATGCTAGATCGTGTGCAAGCCTCACATGATCGATGGATGCAGACACAAGGACACGCCGAATTATTTTTTTGGAATCGAATTCGGTCGTTTTATACGCTCGCTCGACGAATTAAGAATCCACCTGACATTCGACATAGCGTTGCCGAAATACGAACAACTGAAAGCAACGGAAATGAAGCCACTCTCACCTCGCGAAAAAAAACAAGAAGCTAAGGATTCAAGCCCAATCTCATCGGGCCGTAAAACATGAGAAGTCTGGTGGTTTATCACAACGGAAAAACGGTAGGCGTCCTGTCTAAGCAAGAAAACATCTGGAAATTTTCATACGCTAACGAGTCTGCCGGCGCTCTGAATTTACTCGAATACGAATGTTCGTTAGACCTCCCAACTGGGCGCAGAAGGCTGACCAACGAACAGCTGAGCCAACGAATCAGGAACCTTCCCAGATCCTCTCTACAGAAAGACTCTCCAAAGCGGATGTCACTGGCCGGAGCTCAACACAAGATGTTGATCGATCTGGGAGAGGACGAAATCTATAAGCCAGAAGCGGGCACGTCGTCCACATATATTCTGAAGCCCAATCATCCGGGGCCGGACTATTCAGCCTCAGTAATGAATGAGTATTCTATTACGTGGTTTGCTGGGGAGATGGTAATCACCCCAGCAAACCGGAGTAGTGCATTCAAAAAATGGGAGGATTACCGCTGTTCATGACTTTGATCGGTATTTGGCGCTGAATATTGGTCGCTAATTGGAGAAGTTGCTGAGCATTCAAGAAGCGGATTTTATTGTACGGTAGCGTGATAAATAAATGCAGACTTCAACAGCTTGCGAATAGCAGGATCGGATGCTTGCATACGATACATTGATTCATCGGAAGCTCTATAACAATCAACGGTTCGGACGTGCCTTGCGTACAATGAAGTCCGTTTCTTGCCGGCTACCCTAGGCCAGGCGTAATATTCCGAGACAAGCTGAAGAAAGAGTAGACCCTCATGCACCCTACCCCCCCCAATGACCTCTCGTTCGAACAGCGAGCAGCCGGCGCCTTCGTTGGCGCACTCGTCGGCGATGCACTTGGTCTCGGCCCACACTGGTATTACAATCTCGAAGAGCAGGTCCGTGACTACGGCGAATGGATCGACGATTACACCGATCCGCAGCCAGAACGCTATCACGCAGGGTCAAAAGCCGGCGACTCGTCACAGCAAGGCATCCTGATGCTGCTGATGGCCCACTCGCTCATCGACTGTGACGGCTACGACGAAGCAGATTTCTGCAGACGACTTGATGAGGAGCTGTTCCCCAATCTCGACGGCACACCCGTCTCAGGACCGGGTGGTTACACAAGTCAGTCGATTCGTGACGCCTGGAACGCCCGAGTCCGCGATGGCCGATCCTGGGGCGACGTCGCCGGGCGGGCCGACAACACCGAAGCGCTCGAGCGCGTGCTACCACTCGCTATTCGCTATGCGCGCCAGCCTCGACGAATGGCCAAAGCCGTCGTGTCAAACACGGCACTGACGCAGTCCGGCGATATTGTGCAATCGATGACCGTCGCGTTCTGTGCCGTCCTTGCGCAGCTACTGCAGGGTCGCCGACTCGACGCCGACATCTCCAGCACTCTGATGCGGCAGGTCAAAGCCGGCGACCTGCCGTTTCACACGATCGTGCGTGACGACCTGCAACCTCCACAGCCAGGCGATATTGAAGCGTCACTCGACGGTGTATTTGCATCGCCCGACGCGCTTCTGAGCCCGGGTTACATGGCATGCGCAGCACACGATCCAGGCGTAACGATCGAACCCGCTTCGAAAGTATCGATCGTCTACGGAATGCCTTGCGCGATCTATCACCAGCTGCCGGCAGCCTACTACCTCGCTGCGCGTTTCGAACAGGATTTCGAGAGCGCCGTACTGCACGCAATTAACGGCGGTGGTCAGAACATGACACGGGCGATGCTCACCGGAGCGCTTGTTGGCGCAAGCGTCGGTATCGATAAAATTCCCGAGCGTTTCATTAACAGATTGAATCGCCGGGACGAAATCCTGGAATTGGCGCAACGGATCAGTGGAGGCGGCTAATGATGGCCGTTGGCAAGCACATCGGACGCGTGAAAGACTAATAAATGGCGCGTCCGCCGGACAGGTCGAACACTCCAGCGGTGGTGAAACTGTTCTCTGTTGAACACAGCCACAGGATTATCGCTGCCGCTTCTTGCAAATCTGGAAATTGCCCGCTTGGAATCTTCGAGAGCATGTAGTTTTATCGACTTGCACTTTTCGAGCAGACGAACTCAATCATCACGGTTTTTCGATCAGGTTGAATTATTTTATCCGCACTGCCCAAACCACATTGCGTGCGTATGAGACCATGTGACCGCACTCATCAGCTGCAAACCGCATTGTCGGCTACTGATACACTCGGGAACCGTTGGTTTGCAAAATCTGCGAAGTATGGAGTCTAAACTGCATCGGCCGCAGGATTCGCTCCCACATCGTTTCTTCCCGAATCGCCGTTTTTCAATTGTTGAGATTCTCGCTACCCGGAATCATTGAACCACGACACTATCGACTACTACAAAACGTAGGCTGGAATAAAAAGGCGGAAGGAATTTAGGGTGCTGGTTTGCATGCGTCATACCAATTTTCTGACCCCCAAAAACAAAAAAAGCCAGATCAGTGAATCACTGATCTGGCTTTTTTCTACTATATGGTAGCGGGAGCAGGATTCGAACCTACGACCTTCGGGTTATGAGCCCGACGAGCTACCAGACTGCTCCATCCCGCATCAAACTGGTATTGGTGAGGCGCCGTTTCAAACTCGCCTCAATCAATGTGCGCGTATACTAATACCCGACTGGCGGGTTGTCAACGCCTTATACAAACAAATCGTCTTGTGCGTCGGGATTAAAGTCGCCGACGGTGTTCAGAGCTTCTCTAACCGGGCGAAACGAGCGGCGATGCTGGGGCGTAGCGCCCAGGCGTGCCAGCGCTTCCATATGAGCCGGGGTTGGGTAACCTTTGTGTTGGGCCAGGCCGTATCCCGGGTAAAGCTGGTCTAGCGCCTGTAATTCGCGATCCCGGGTTACTTTCGCCAGAATGGAGGCAGCGCTGATGGCGGCTATTCGCATATCGCCTTTCACCACAGCCGCCGCGGGCCAGCGCCAATCAGGGCAGCGATTACCATCTACCAACACGTACTCGGGTTGCGGGTTCAGTCCCTCAACGGCGCGGGTCATGGCCACCATGGTGGCCTGGAAGATGTTCAGGCGATCAATCTCTTCGGCTTCACAGCGTCCAAGACTCCAGGCGGTGGCTTTTTCGATGATTTCACCAAACAGTTGGTTGCGCTTTTTCTCGCTGAGTTTTTTTGAGTCGGCCAGGCCTTTTATGGGCCGAGCCGGATCCAGTATCACGGCGGCGGTGACAACCGCGCCGATCAGCGGGCCGCGCCCTACTTCGTCAACGCCAGCCAGAAGTTCGCCCTGGTAGTCACACACAAACAGCGGAAAGGGGGTTTTAATGGCCACAATCATAAGCCCCTGCAGTTTCAAGTTTCAAACAATCGCGCCTTGTCGTTATGGCCACCAGCCAGCAGAGCCTCAATGGCCGTGGCCGCTTGCTCATCAGCGTTCTGCCGCAGGGTCAGATGCAGCTCGGTAAAGGATTCAATCAACTGCTCGCGCTTTGAGGTGTCATCAAGCTGGCTGAGCACGGCGGCGCCCAGCGCTTCCGGCGTAGCGGCGTTTTGCAGGAGTTCTGGCACCAGCTCCTGGCGAGCGAGTAAGTTCGGTAAGGCGATGTGGGGTATCTGCACCATACGCGACAGTATTTTGTAGCTTAAGTCACTCAGCCGGTAACCAACCACCATGGGCTTTTTCAGCAGCATGGCTTCCAGGGTAGCGGTGCCAGAAGCCAGCAATACCGCATCAGAAGCCGCCATGACTTCCCGTGAACGGCCTTTCACAATGGTCACTGGCAATCTCAGCTCCAGAGCTTCGGTGATGCCACGAATCTGCTTTTCGCGCTCACGGTTAGCGCAAGGGATCACCAGTTGCAGATCGGGGACGCGCTGCTGTAACCAGCGCGCAGCTTCTAGAAAGAGCGTACCCAGGCGTTCTACTTCTCCCCCACGGCTCCCTGGCAATATGGCCAGAACGGGCCTGTCGAGTTCCAGCCCCAAGTCTGCCCGCGCCTGAGCGGTGTCCGGTCGCATTGGAATGCGGTCCGCCAGAGGGTGGCCGACAAACGCTACCGGTATGTTGTGCTGACGATAAATATCGGTTTCGAACGGAAACAGGGTCAGCATTAAGTCAACGGATTTGGCAATTTTAAAGATGCGCTTTTTACGCCAGGCCCACACCGATGGGCTGACATAATGAACCGCAGGTATGCCGGCCTCGCGGCAGCGGCGCTCTACTGCCAAAGTGAAATCTGGGGAATCGATACCGATCACCACCGCAGGAGGGGTGGTCAGAAAAAAATCCAGCAGGCGGCGGCGAATGCGCACCAGTTCGCCAATACGACTCAGCACCTCGACCAACCCCATAACGCTCAAACGCTCCATGGGCACCAAAGACTGGAAGCCTTCGGCCATCATTTCTTCACCGCCGATACCGGCAAAACGGGCGTTGGGATAGCGTTTGCGCAAGGACCGAATCAGTCCTGCACCGAGGATATCACCAGAGGCTTCACCGGCAATGATGCCAAAGGTGATGCCGGATTCAGGGTTTCGCACTGTCAGCCTACCCGGTCAGCGAATGATGCCGCGATCGGCCCGGCGCAGCGATTCAATCAACGGTGTGATTTCTGGCAAGTCAGCAAAGTTGGTTGCCAGCGTGTTGATGGCTTGCTCGGTGGTTAGCCCCTGGCGATAAATTACCTTATAGGCTCTACGCAGACTGACCAGAATCTCTTTACCAAAACCGCGGCGTTTCAGGCCTTCCACATTCATGCCGTGGGGCTCCGCAGATTGGCCGCTGGCCATAACGTATGCCGGTATGTCTTTCAGCACGATGCTGCCGCCAGCTGCCATGCTGTGGGCGCCAATGTGGCAGAATTGATGCACCATGGTACCGCCGCCTAGTATGGCGTAGTCATCCACGGTTACGTGGCCGGCAAGGGTGGTGCAATTGGCCAGTATGACGTTGTCGCCCAGCACGCAGTCGTGGGCCACATGCACATACGCCATCAGCAGGTTGCCGTTGCCGATGCGGGTTTCGCCCTGATCTTGCACGGTGCCGCGATGAACGGTGCAGTTTTCACGAATGATGTTGTTGTCGCCAATCACCAGGCGGGTAGGTTCACCAGCGTACTTTTTGTCCTGGCATTCTTCGCCAACGCTGGAAAACTGGAAAATTCGATTATTACGACCGATAACGGTCGGTCCTTTGATGACCACGTGGGACATGATTTCGGTGCCTTCCCCGATCTCGACACCCGGGCCTATGTAACTCCAGGGCCCAACGGTCACGTTATCTGCAAGCTTGGCCGAGGCATCAACAATCGCCTGGGGATGTACTCCGGTCCATTCACGTGTCGCCATCAAACTTCTCGCTCTGCTGTCAGGATTTCTGCCACGCAGGCCACTTCGTTATTAACCAGGGCACGGCACTCGAATTTCCAGATACCGCGCTTGGTCGAAACAACTTCAGACTCCATGCATAGCTGATCGCCTGGCCGCACCGGGCGCTTGAAACGCACCTTGCGGGCGCCCGCCAGATATTGCACCAAGCCGTCAACCGGTTTGCGACCGACAGTGACAAAACCCAGAATACCGGACAACTGGGCCATTGCTTCTATAATCAACACACCCGGCATAATCGGGTTGTCGGGAAAGTGACCTTCAAAAAACGGCTCGTTAAACGAGACATTTTTGTAGCCCTTGATGGACTTGCCGCTTTCAATGTCGGTTACCCGGTCCACCAGCAAAAACGGGTAGCGGTGCGGCAAGTATTCAAGAATTTCATTAATGTACATCATGTTGATCGGCCTCGGCCCTCTGATTTCTTTTCCAATTCTTTTAGCCGTCTGGCCATGGCGTCCAGCTGACGGAAACGCACTGCGTTTTTGCGCCATTGCCGGTTGGTTTCTGCGCTGGTTCCAGACGAATAAACGCCCGGTTCGCTGATGTCGCCGGTTACCAGTGTCATACCCGTGAGTTGCACACCGTCGCTGATGGTCAAGTGCCCGGCCACACCGGCCGCACCGCCGAACATGCAGTGGCTGCCAATGCGAGTACTTCCGGAAATACCCACTTTAGCGGCCATCGCACTATGATCGCCTATGTGAACGTTATGGGCGATCTGAATAAGGTTATCAAGTTTTACGCCGTCACCAATCACCGTATCGTCCAACGCGCCGCGGTCAATGGTGGTATTAGCGCCCACTTCTACGTCATTACCAAGAACTACCCGGCCAATCTGTGCAATGCGGTGCCAAACACCCCGCTCGTTGGCAAAACCAAAGCCGTCCGAGCCAATAACCGCGCCGCTTAGAATATGGCAACGCTGACCGATGACCACGTCGTGGGCCAACGTAACCCGGGGGCGCAGAAGACTGTCACACCCAACACGGGTGCGGGCGCCAATTACGCAGCCGTGGCCAACCACCACGCCATCGCCAATGTCTACATCCGCCTCAATGACTACTTGGGCGCCAATACTGACCCCGGCTCCGATGCGTGCAGAGGAGTCAATCACCGCGCTGGGATGAACCCCGACTGGCCCTTTCGGCGTGGTGTCAAACCAATGGCTCAACTGGGCGTAGCCCAGATAGGGATTATCCATCACTAGCGCGCTACAGGTGGCCAGCGCAGCAGATTCGAGCGAAATAATAATGGCACCAGCCTGACTGGTGGCAACATGTTTGCCGTACGACGGATTCGCCAGAAAGCTGATTTGCTCGGGGCCTGCGCACTGCAAGGTGGCCAGCCCGGTGATGCGCTGCTGTGGGTTGCCCTTAAGGTCTGCGCCCAGCTTGCGGGCGATATCACCCAGTAGATAAGACGGTGCTATCATCGCAGGTCTCCTGGAACTACGCCGTTAAAGTAAGGGTTCATAGCAACCCGACTTAACGGTTCAATTTCTCCAGAAGCTGCTCGGTCAGATTCAAATCAGGCTTCACGTAGACCACGGCTTCGCTCGGTAAAATCAAATCCAAGTCGTTTTCGTCCAGCAGTTCTTTAACCGCCACATCCACCTGCGGGCGGGCCGCTTCAAGGAACTCTTGCTTGCGCTGTGACACGGTAGTGTCCAGGCGTTGCTTCATGGCATTGAACTGTTGCACGGTCTGCTGGAACTCGCCGGCCAGTTTGTCCCGCTCACTGTCATTCATCATGGCACCGTCTTTTTGCAGACGGTCCTGCATCGCCCGCGCTTTTTCCTGCGCTTCACGGACCTCTACTTCGTCACCGGCGAAATCCTGCTGCAATTTTTCGCTGAAGATTTTTGCGCTATTCGACGCAAACAAGGCCTGGCGCAGGTCCACCACACCAATACGGGTGTCGGCGATGGCAGGAAACGACAGCGCCATTACGGCAGCAGCCACAATCAAGGTTATGCGGGGCATCGATTTTCTCCTTGTTTCATTTTTATGATAAATCTCGTTTGAAAACATGCTAGAACGTCTGACCCAATGAGAACTGGAATACTTGGGTATCGTCACCAGGTTCGTCGTTCAACGGTTTAGCCAGGCTGAACGCCAGAGGACCTACCGCGGTAATCCATTGGAAGCCGATACCCGCGGAGAAACGTACTTCACCGAGGTTCGGGCTAAAATCACGATCTGTGTCGAATACCTGGCCGCCATCAAGGAATATCGAGGTGCGCATTGAGCGAGTATCGCCAGCAAAAGGTGTTGGCAGTATCAGCTCCACACCCGCTTCTGTGAGCAGGTTACCACCGAAAGGATCGGGATCGGAAAGGTCCAGCGGATTGCTATTCTGCGCGCGGCGACCCAGAGAGTTGGCTCGAAAGCCACGAACCGATCCAAAACCGCCAGAATAGTAATGCTCATAAAACGGCATCACGGTACGGTCACCATAACCATCACCGTAGCCAATTTCGGTGCGGGTACGCAGAACCCAGCGCTGGGAGTCGGTCAACGGGAAGTAGAAGTCGGTTTTGTGCCCAACCTTATAGAAGGTCAGATCACTACCCGGCACCGCAACGTCTAGCGACAGCGATTGGCTATAACCATCCGAAGGAAGAACGCCGCGGTTCAAGGTGCTCTGTCGCCAACTGCCGAACAAGAAAAAGTTATTGAAGGCATCACCCTCTTCGGCAATAAAATCTCTCACTTCCTGAGCACTGAAGATACCCTCTTTCACTTTTGACAGGGTGTAACCGGCGCCGAAATTCAAGCGCGTGATGCTATCAATGGGATAGCCGAAAGTAACGCGCGCACCGTATTCATCCAACAGGTAGGACGAGATATCTTCTTCTTCGTAGTTCGTTTCACGGGCAAACACACTGAAACCGCGACTAACACCGTCAACGGTATAATACGGATCGAGGTAAGACACATTGGCACTCTTGACAGAGTCGCTAAGATTTACCCCAAACGACACCCGCTTACCAGTTCCGAAAAAGTTATTTTCAGAAACACTGGCGCCAAGGATAATACCGGAATCCTGAGAGAAACCAACAGAGGCAGACAGGCTACCGGTGGGCTGCTCTTCAACGCTGTAGTTTACGTCTACCAAATCATCTGTGCCTGGCACCGGCACGGTGTCCACATTTACGCCTTTGAAAAAGCCCAGGCGCTCAAGTTGAACCTTGGAGTATTCGATCCGGTCAGTGGACGCAATGCCACCTTCCATCTGGGTCATTTCCTGGCGCAACACATTGTCGCGAGTGGACACGTTGCCCGAGAAGTTCACCCGGCGCACGTAAGCGCGTTTGCCCGGCTCGACAAAGAAGGTCACCGCTGCGGTCCCGTCTTCGGACGTTTCAGGTACCGCGTTCACATCAGCAAACGCGTAGCCTTCCCGACCCAGACGGAATGACAAACTGTCGGAAATAGCAGTCATCTGGGCACGCGAAAACACATCGCCCACTTTTACCGGGATCAGATCAAGCAATTCTTGCTCCGGTACAATAAGGTTGCCGCGTAAGCGAATGTCAGACAGCGTGTACTGGCGACCTTCGTTCAGTGCGATAACGATGAACACCTTTTGCTTGTCTGGCGATATGGACACTTGGCTGGATTCTACGCTGAAATCCAGAAAACCGCGGTCTAGGTAAAACGACCGAAGGGTTTCCAAGTCGCCACTCAAACGCTCTCGGGCGTACTTGTCAGAGTTAGTAATAGAGTTCCACCAGCCGGTGCTTTGCAGCTCAAGCAGGTCTTTTAGCTCATCATCGCTATATTCCAGGTTACCAACCAAGTTAATGTGATGAATCGCGGCAACACTGCCCTCGTTAATATCAAGACTGATATCAACGCGGTTGCTGGGTAACTCATTGGCCATGGCTTTAACGCGAGCATTATACCGGCCTTGGCCAATGTACGAACGCAGAATCTCCAGCTCTAGCCGTTCAAGTGTTGCACGGCGGAAAACCTGGCCTTCTTCGAGGCCTGCCCCCGAAAGCGCGTCTTTAAGAATATCCGTTTCGATATTCTTGTTGCCGTCAATTTTGATGGCGCTGATCGACGGGCGCTCGCGCACGGTCAAAATCAGCGCACCAGAATCACGGCTGGCCTGGATGTCTGTAAACAAGCCTGTACGGAACAGCGACTTTATGGCATCTGCCAGCTCGGCGCCGTCAACCTGTTCGCCAATGTTGATCGGGAAGGAACCAAAAACCGTACCCGCAGATACGCGCTGAAGGCCTTCAACTTCAATGTCCGATATTGTGAATGTGTCCGCAAGCGCGGGTTTCATGCCGAGTGTGGCCACTGTCAGGCCAACGGCTAAACCTAGAAGAGTAAGTCTCATTCAAATATTTCGCCTGGTTAATGCGCTAAGGGGCCGCAATTCTCACAACCGCATAAGGTCGTTGTAAAGGGCAAACACCATTAAAGTCAGTATCAAAGCCATACCAATTCGTAATCCAATGGCCTGCACCTGCTCAGACACCGGTTTACGACGGATCGCCTCGATCGTGTAGTACAAAATATGACCACCATCAAGCACCGGCACTGGCAGCAGATTCAGCACGCCAAGGCTGACACTCAAATAGGCCAAAAACCGCACAAAATCTTCAAATCCGGAACTCACGCTGGCTTCGGCAACAAGGGCAATGGTAATAGGCCCGCTCAGGTTGCTTGGCGACAACAATCCGGTCAGCATTTTCTTGATAGCGACCAGCGTCAAGCGAGTGTCTGCCCAGGTTTCTTCAACCGCAACCGGAAACGCCGCCAGCGGACCATAGCTAATTTCGCGAAGGCTGCTTTCCGGCCACTCCGGTACCTGAACACCGGCCCCGATCAAGCCAATGGTTTCACCATCGTCTGCGGTTTTTGCCGCGGGAACAATGTTCAGCATGCGTTCGGCGCCTTCGCGCTCAAAACGCAGCACCAGGCTCTGCTCTGGCGATTTGCGAATATGCTCAACCAGGCCAAACCAGTCTTCGACTGGATCGCCATCTACCGCGATTATGCGATCACCCGACTGAAGGCCGGCAGCGCTGGCACGGCCGCCTGCAGAGATCACCCCCAGCACCGGCGGTATAGCCGGGCGGTTGGGCACGATACCAAATTCGCCAAGTGGGTCTGGAGTGTCGGTGCTTAGACTCCACCCGCCCAATTCGCCTTGTAATAAGCCTTGGCCCTGGCCGCCGGTTATCGCGAAGCTCACTGTACCATGTTCGCCGGCGCGCTCCAGCAGGCGCATGTTAACGCTGCGCCAAGAGCTAACACCGTGACCGTCAACTTCCGTCAACTCCATACCTGGTGCAAGGCCTACACGCTCAGCCACTGAGCCCGGTGTTACCGAACCAACAATAGGCGCAACCGTGGTCACGCCGACCACCGCCAGCAGCCAGTAAGCGGCGATGGCAAATATAAAGTTGGCTGCGGGGCCGGCAGCCGCTATTGCAATCCGCTGATACGGCGACTTCGAGGTAAAAGCCTGATCGATCAGCTCCGGCGACACCGGACCTTCGCGGGCGTCCAGCATTTTTACGTAGCCACCCAACGGAATCGCAGCCACGGCAAACTCAGTGCCATGGCGGTCATACCAAGACCACAGAGGTTTCCCAAAGCCCACCGAAAAACGCAGAACCTTTACGCCAAAACGGCGGGCTACCCAGAAATGCCCGTATTCATGGATGGTCACCAGAATACCCAGCGTTAGCACCAGCGAAAGAATGGTCTCAATGATTTGCATAGCGCCCCTTGGAATGATGGCTATCGTAAAAATCCGACTCTACTTTTCGCACGCCAGTTTTGTCACACAGGCGTAGGCGAACTGCCGCGCTTCAGAATCTTTACTGAAAATTATGTCAAAGCTGTCGGCCGGAACGGCAGCAACGGCGGATAAGGTTTGACCTATGATAGCGGGGATGTCAGTAAAGCGAACCCTGCCCTGTAAAAAAGCTTCCACCGCGACCTCGTTGGCGGCATTGAGCACTGCCGGTGCGGTACCTCCTGTTTTAAAGGCTTCTGCGGCCAGGCGCAAACACGGAAAACGCTTGGTATCAGGGCGCTCAAAGTGAAGTCGGCCAATAGCAAACAGGTCTAGCGGTGCTACGCCAGCATCGATACGCTCTGGCCAGGCCAAGCCGTTAGCAATCGGCGTACGCATGTCCGGACTGCCCAACTGCGCCAGTACCGAGCCGTCGGCGTATTCAACCATAGAGTGGATAATACTCTCCGGATGAACGTGCACTTCAATTTTTTCCGGCGAAATATTGAACAGCCAACAGGCTTCGATCAACTCCAGCCCTTTATTCATAAGGGTGGCAGAATCAACAGATATTTTTCGACCCATGGACCAGTTGGGGTGGGCGCATGCCTGCTCAGGCGTTACCAGTGCCATGTCCGCCGCTGGCATTTCACGGAAAGGCCCGCCTGAGGCGGTCAGCAAAATACGGGTGATGCCCGCGGCATCGGGCTGGCGAATACGGCCGGCCGGTATGCACTGAAATATGGCGTTGTGCTCGGAATCAATGGGCAGCAATTCAGCGCCCGATTCCTCTACAGCGTCCATGAACAAGCGCCCGGACATCACTAGCGCTTCTTTGTTGGCCAGTAAAACTCGCTTACCAGCACGCACCGCGGCAAGAGTCGACGGCAAACCAGCCGCACCCACAATGGCCGCCATCACCGTATCAACTCCCGGGCTAGTCGCCGCCTCACTCAGGCCGGCTTCACCGGCCAACACTCTTACATGCGGTAAGTCAGACAAGGCCTCGCGTAATTTTTCAGCCGCCGGCCCATCAGCCATTACCGCAATGGCTGGTTCAAATTCACGGCACAAAGTAGCCATTGCTTCAACGCTTGAGCAAGCTGTCAGAGCGTACACTGAAAAACGCTGTGGGTGACGACGCACTACTTCCAGCGTACTTAAACCGATAGAGCCGGTGGCCCCCAGTACTGATAGATGACGGCGTTGCATCAAGAGACGTGCCCAACATTAAGCCAACCAAGTTGAATAACAAGCAGGGTAAATATGGGTATAGCCGCAGTCAGACTGTCTATGCGATCCATAATACCGCCGTGTCCGGGAAGCAACCGGCTGCTGTCTTTAATGCCGCGAAAGCGCTTAAGCATGCTTTCGAACAAGTCACCCAGCACCGACACAACGGCGGTCACAACGGAAACAATAATCAAAGCAACCGATTGCCCAGCCCCGGCGCCAAGTGTTTGACTGACCACCAGTGCAAAAACCGCAACCGCTGCCAAGCCGCCCCAGACTCCGGCCCAGGATTTACCCGGACTGACCCGAGGCGCTAGCTTGGCATTGCCAAATTTACGACCAGAAAAATACGCTCCAATGTCTGCCACCCACACCAGCGCAAACACATACAGAATCAACAACAGGTTGTTATCGGTCAACGCAAATTTGAACTCGCCGTTGCGCAAATAATTCAAGCCAACCCAAGCCGGCACCAACACCAGCAGGCCCATGGTCGCCCGTGCAGAAACAGATCCCCAACGCGCAGAATTTTTGGGATAAGACGCCACAAGACCAAAACCGGCCAGCCACCAAAGCAACGCTAACCAGAGCACACCCTGTGCAGTCATTGTGTATAGAGCCGCCAATAACAGCAATACAGCGGCGCTGTAGCCAACGCGTGCAGGCTGATTTATAAGCCCCGCCATATTGGCCCATTCCCAGGCACCCAGGGCAATCAGCGCGGCGGTAAAAATCGCAAAACCCACAGGTGGCAGAAAGAAAACGCCACCAATAGCAATGGGCGCCAGAATCAGCGCAGTAATTATTCGGGTTTTAAGCACAGTGAACCTGCTCTTGCTGTGTTATCAGAGCGACGATCGGGCCGCAACCTGGTCATCCGTCTGGCCAAAACGTCTTTGCCTTGCGGCGTAAACGGCCAGCGCTTCCTGCATCTGCGGTTGCTTGAAGTCCGGCCAAAAAACCGGCGAGAAATAGAACTCGGTATACGCCAGGTGCCACAACATAAAATTGCTTATGCGCTGTTCGCCGGCGGTACGAATCATCAAGTCTGGCGTAGGCAAATCACCCAAGCTCAAGTGGCTTTGAATCAGGTCTTCGGTTATATCCGATGGCTGCAATTGACCGCTTGCGACTTTTCTGGCAATTTTACGCGTGGCTTCCGTGATGTCCCATTGGCCACCGTAATTGGCGGCGATGACGAGAGTCATCGCTGTATTGTCAGCGGTGAGTGTTTCGGCTTTCGCCATCAAATTCTGTAACAGCGGACTGAATGCCGAGCGTTCACCAATAAGACGCAAGCAAATGTTGTTGCGATGCAGTTTGCGCACTTCGCGCTCCAACGCAAACACAAACAGTTTCATCAATGCGGAGACTTCGTCTTGCGGGCGGCGCCAGTTTTCACTGGAAAACGCAAACAGAGTAACAACCTCAACGCCCTCGCGGGCACAGGTTTCCACCACGGCGCGGACGGCGTCAACGCCCGCCTTGTGACCGGCCACACCTTTAAGACGTCGGGCCTTGGCCCAACGATTGTTACCGTCCATGATAACGGCAACATGTTTGGGCCGGTTTGGTGCCGATTCCGGAATTGCTGCGGAAACAGTTGCGGTCATAAGATCCCCTGTGCGGCCACCGCGCCTTATGGCAACCGTGAGTGTTGTATCCTCAAGATGCCGGCATCAAACCGCCATCAAATCCTCTTCTTTGGCTTTCAAGAACTTTTCCACTTCCGCAATAAAGCGGTCAGTCAGTTTTTGCACTTCTTCCTCGCCGCGACGCTCGTCGTCTTCGCTGATGTCTTTGTCTTTCAGCAGCTCTTTTAACGTGCTGTTGGCATCGCGACGGGCGTTGCGCACTGAAACCCGGCCGTGTTCTGCGTCAGCGCGGGCCTGCTTGACCATATTTTTACGGGTTTCCTCGGTCAGCATCGGCATAGGCAACCGAATAAGATCACCGCTGGTTGACGGGTTAAGACCCAAATCAGAGGTCATGATGGCCTTTTCAATCTGCGGAACCATGTTCTTTTCCCAAGGTGACACCGTCAATGTACGGCTGTCTTCCACAGTTACCGAGGCTACCTGCCTCAACGGCGTTTCCTGGCCGTAATAGTTCACCATCACGCTGTCCAGAATGGAAGGATGCGCGCGGCCGGTTCGGATTTTGTTAAACGCTGACGCCAGAGCTTCGATGCTCTTGGTCATTTTGGTTTCAGCTTCCGTTTTGATCTCGTTAATCACTTGCCAACCCTCGATTTTTTCGTAAAACCGGACCCTGCCGGATTATTCAATCAACTGTCCGATCGATCAGTCAATCAACTATTCAATCGGTTATTCAATAAGAGTACCTACTTTTTCGCCTGTCACGATGCGGGTCAGAACGCCGGGGCTATTCATATCGAATACCCGCAACGGCATACCGTGGTCGCGCGCCAGACAGATGGCTGTTAAGTCCATCACGCCCAATTTTTTATCCAATACTTCATCATAAGTCAGAGAATCGTATTTTACCGCCGTGCTGTCCAGGTAGGGGTCGGCTGAATACACGCCGTCTACCTTGGTGCCCTTCAGCACCGCGTCGGCTTCAATTTCGATACCGCGCAAGCAGGCCGCAGAATCGGTAGTAAAGAAGGGGTTGCCGGTACCTGCACAGAAAATAACCACGTCTCCATCTTTAAGATCGCGCACAGCGCGGCGGCGATCGTAATGCTCCACAATACCACTCATGGGGATGGCAGACATAACACGGGTGCGGATGTTGGAACGTTCCAGGGCGTCACGCATGGCCAGACCGTTCATTACGGTGGCCAACATGCCCATGTGGTCGCCGCTAACGCGGTCCATACCAGCAGCGCTCAAGGCTTCGCCACGGAACAGATTGCCGCCACCAATTACCAGGCCAACCTGCACACCAATACCAATCAGCGCACCAATTTCCAGCGCCATGCGGTCCAGAACCTTGGGATCAATACCGAAACCAAGATCACCCATCAGGGCCTCACCGCTGAGCTTTAACAGGATACGCTTGTATCTGGGCTGAGTTTTGAACGTTGTCGACATGCGGATCCCCTTCTGGTCTATTGGCTGCAGCGCAAAGCGGCGGCGCGATGCGGCAGGCTTGTATTTGACATAACCCTCGGCAAAAAAAGGGACATCTCAGATACAAGCCCGCCACGAGAGCCGGAAAACCGGCTAACGTGGCAGACTTGAACGAAGCTACCGATCAATCAGGCAGCTTCCGAAGCTGAAATCAGCCTTTGTTGATACCGGATGCGGCAGCAACCTCGGCAGCAAAGTCAACTTCTTCCCGCTCAATGCCTTCGCCTACTTCTACTCGAAGGAAACCAATCAGCTCGCCACCGGCCGCTGTCACCAGCTGACCCACGGTTTGCTCCGGGTTTTTAACGAATGGCTGCTCAATCAGGCTGTTTTCAGCCAAGTATTTCTTGATGCGACCGCCCATCATTTTTTCAACGATTTCAGCCGGCTTGCCTGCCATATCCGGCTGCGCCTTGATGATCGCCTTTTCTTGCTCCAGCTCTTCAACCGGCATGTCTTCAGGCTTGGCGATGCGCGGGTTTACCGCAGCAACGTGCATGGCGATATCGCGGGCCAGCTCTGCGTCACCTGCGGTCAAAGCAACCACGGCCGCAATCTTGTTGGTGCTGTGAACGTAGCCGCCCACAACCGCGCCTTCAATGCGCACAATGCGACGTACACTGATGTTTTCGCCGATTTTCTGGACCAGCGCTTCGCGCTTGGACTCCAGATCGCCCGCCATCAACACAGCAACGTCGGTTTCGTTCTTTTTGAACGCAACTTCTAGCACTTCGTTGGCGAAATTGATGAAGTTATCATCGCGGGCAACAAAGTCGGTTTCGGAGTTCACTTCCAAAATCAGGCCCACGGTGTGGTCGTCTGAAATCTTGATTAGCGAAACACCTTCAGCGGCGGTACGGCCGGCTTTTTTAGCAGCCTTCAGGCCAGATGATTTGCGCAGCTCTTCAATCGCGGCGTCTACACTGCCTTCCGATTCAACCAAAGCTTTTTTGCATTCCATCATGCCAAGGCCGGTGCGCTCACGCAGCTCTTTGACCATTGCAGCGGTAATAGCAGCCATGTCGGGTCCTCTTAAAATTTCCGAATTCGGTAGGAAAACCTGCCCGGAACCTGTCCGGGCACGCTTTGAATCTCAGAGCAAATCAAGCGTTGCTCTCAAGCTCTATTCTACAGCAGGCACTCAAGCCTTATTCTGCAGCAGGTGCTGCGCTTGGAGCTTCTTCGCTAATTTCAACAAACTCGTCTGCGCCAACGTTGACCGACTCCAGGCAGGTGTCGGCAACCGCTTTCACGTAAATCTGGATAGCGCGGATGGCGTCATCGTTACCCGGAATTACATAATCAACACCGTCAGGGTTGCTGTTGGTGTCAACCACACCAATAACAGGAATACCCAACTTGTTGGCTTCCTTGATAGCGATACGCTCGTGGTCAACGTCTATCACGAACAAGGCATCGGGCAGGCCGCCCATATCCTTGATACCACCAATAGAACGCTCAAGCTTGTCCATTTCGCGGCTGCGCTCAAGCGCTTCTTTCTTGGTCAGCTTGTCAAAAGTACCGTCTTTGCTCTGCGCTTGCAGTTCGCGGTAGCGGTGAATCGACTGACGAATGGTTTTGTAGTTGGTCAGCATGCCGCCCAACCAGCGGTGGTTCACAAAAGGTTGACCTGAACGCTCTGCTTCCTCTTTAATGATCTTCGCAGCGGCGCGCTTGGTACCTACGAACAGAATCTTGTTCTTGTTCTCGGTCAGCTGCGCAACGAATTTAAGAGCATTGTTCATAGCCGGAACGGTCTGTTCCAGGTTAATGATGTGAATCTTGTTACGGGCGCCGAAGATGTACTTCGACATTTTTGGATTCCAGTAGCGGGTCTGGTGTCCAAAGTGAGCACCTGCTTTAAGCAGGTCACGCATATGTACTTGAGCCATTATAGTTACCTTGTGACTTCGGGTTAGACCTCCACGAATCCGATTGCACCAACCTATGTGCGGTTTCAACAACCGCAGGCACCCTGGAGCAACGTGTCGACTCGTGTGTGAATTTGCTGGATTCGTTTCCAGCGGGCGCGTTTATACCATATTTATGGCGCACAATGCCATTAGTTTTGTGCTGAAGCCGCTTGTTCTCTGAAGTTGTACCTTGTGCCCATGAGCCTTAAAATAGCAGCTTGATTCATTTATTTTAATAGGAAAGCTGATGCAGGTCACCATTAAGACCCCGGAAGACATAGCAAAAATGCGCGTAGCCGGAAAGCTGGCCGCGGAAGTTCTGGAGATGATCCACGAGCACGTCAAACCCGGCGTGACCACCGAACATCTAAACCAGCTCTGCCACGACTACATTGTGAACGTGCAGCAAGCTATTCCGGCGCCGCTGAACTACAAGGGCTTCCCGAAATCCATCTGCACATCGGTGAACCACGTGGTTTGCCACGGCATTCCCACCGAGCAAAAAGTGCTGAAAGACGGTGACATCATCAATATTGATGTCACCGTTATAAAAGATGGCTACCACGGCGACACCAGTAAAATGTGGGCGGTTGGTACACCCAAGCCCGGCACCGAGCGCTTGATCCAGATTACCCAAGAGTGCATGTATAAAGGTATCGAACTGGTTAAGCCCGGGGCACGCCTTGGCGATATAGGCCATGTAATCCAACAGCACGCTGAAAAGCACCGGTTCTCTGTGGTTCGTGACTATTGTGGCCACGGCATTGGCCAGGTGTTTCATGAAGAGCCCCAGGTAATGCATTACGGCAAAGCCGGCACAGGCCTGGAGCTAAAGGAAGGAATGATTTTCACCATCGAACCGATGATCAATCAAGGCAAGTACCACACCAAACTGCTGCCAGACGAATGGACCGCGGTCACCAAAGACCGCAAACTTTCAGCCCAGTGGGAACACACCATTCTGGTGACTGCAGACGGTCATGAAGTGTTGACCAAACGCAAAGAAGAGTCGTTTTAAATGGCAGCGGGCGAGCTGGAACACCGCATTAGCCATGACGCTTCACCGGTTTCCGCCGCCCGCACGCTGTTGCAGGAGCGACAGCAGGCAGACGCGGCCGCTTTTGAACAGGGCGCGGATATTCGAGCACTGGTAAAAGCACGCTCTGACACGGTCGATACCGTGTTGCTCCATATCTGGAATCGCTATCCGCTAGCGCGCTCCAACAACGTGGCGTTAATTGCCGTGGGCGGTTACGGCCGCGGCGAGCTGCACCCCTACTCCGACATTGACTTGCTGATTCTGACCCGCACGGGCACCGCCCCCGAATGGCGTGATGACCTTGGCGCGTTCATTACCCTGTTGTGGGACTTGAAGCTGGACATTGGCCACAGCGTACGCAGCATTGACGAAAGTACCGATGCCGCTCGCGGCGACATCACCATTCTGACCAACCTGCTGGAAACCCGCACCATCGCCGGGCCAGACGATTTACGCAGGGAACTGTCAGAGTTGGCTTTCTCAGATGAAATAAGCACCGACCGCGAGTATTTCATTGCCAAGCGTGCAGAGCAGGAAGAGCGCCACACCAAGTACAGCAACACCGAATACAATCTGGAACCTAATATAAAAGGCGCCCCCGGCGCGTTGCGCGACATCCAGACCATCGGTTGGATAACCAAACGCCACTTCGGCTTGCACAGCACGGCTGACCTAACCCAGTTCAGCGTGCTGACCGAAGACGAGCACCAGGTTCTGCGCAAGGGTGAGACCCTGCTGTGGCGGCTTCGATACGGGCTGCAGCTGCTGGCCAAACGCAATGAAAACCGCCTACTATTTGACTATCAGCGCGGCTTGGCCAATATGCTGGGCTTCCAGGATAAAGGCGAGCGCCTGGGCGTTGAACTGATGATGCAATCGTACTACCGCGCAGTGTTGGCTCTGGCCGAGCTGACCGACGTGATTTTGCAGCATTATGATGAGGCCATTTTGGGCAGTGGACAGGAAGACGTTATACAGCCCATTAACAAGCGTTTCCAGATTCGCAATCACTATATTGAAGCCATCAACAACCAAGTATTCGCCTACGCGCCCTTCGCGATTATGGAGTTGTTTGTACTAATGGCGCAGAACCCGGCTATTCGCGGCATACGCGCTACCACTATTCGTTCACTGCGGGCCCACCGCCACCTGATTGACGACGCCTTTCGCGCGAATTTGGCGGTCACATCGTTGTTTATGGAACTGCTGCGTACGCCAGACAAGCTCGATCAAACTCTGGTTACCATGAAGAAATACAGCGTGCTGGGCCGATACTTGCCGGAATTTGGCCGCATTATCGGGCAGATGCAACACGACCTGTTCCATATTTACACGGTGGACGCGCATACAATGGGCGTTATCCGTAACATGGTGCGCCTGCACAACTCCACCAACAGTGAAGACTACCCGCTAGCCTCAAGGCTGATTCATCGTCTGCCAAAACTGGAAACTCTGTTTATTGCCGGGCTCTATCACGATGTAGCCAAAGGTCGCGGTGGCGATCATTCAGAGCTGGGCGCTATTGACGCCGAAGCCTTCTGCAAGCGCCACCATCTGAGCGATCGCGACACCCAACTGGCGTCTTGGCTGGTGGAAAATCATCTGCTGATGTCGATGACAGCCCAACGCAAAGACATTTCTGACCCGGACATCATTCACGAGTTTGCCCGCGCTGTGCTCAGCCAGGCGCACCTGGATTACCTGTACATTCTGACCGTATGCGACATTAGCGCCACCAACCCCAAACTTTGGAACACGTGGCGCGCCTCGCTGCTAAGGCAGCTGTATGTAGAAACAGAAAGGGCTCTGCGCCGCGGCACTGATACCCGCATAGATCGTCAGGAGTGGGTCAACGCTACACAATCCGAGGCCCGTGAGATTCTGCGCGCCCAGCATTTCAGCGACGTCCAGATTGATAATCTATGGAACACGGTAGACGAAGATTATTTTCTTCAGGACTCCACCATCGACATCGCCTGGCAAACCGCGGCCATTATCCGCCATGGCGATGATGCAGACCCACTGGTGCTTATTCGTGATACCCGCGGTGGTCCGACTGACGGTTATTCACAGATCATCATTTATATGAAAAACCGCACCGCTTCGTTTGCCGCCACGACTGCGGTGTTGGAGCAATTGAATCTGAATATTGTGGATGCCCGTATTAGCTCCAGTGACGGGCCTTGGTCCATCAGCTCCTACGTGGTGCTGGACGACCACGGCCAACCCCTGGGGATAGACCCGGATCGCAAAGAACGGGTAAGAAGTCGGCTGATTGAAGAACTGGACGACCCCGAGGACTACCCGGACATTATCCACCGACGCACGCCAAGGCAGTTGAAGCACTTTGCTTTTCCCACTGAGGTACTGCTGTCTAACGACAGCTTTAATCTGCGCACTGTGTTGGAAGTAATCACCCCCGACCGCCCCGGCCTGCTGGCCCGGATAGGGCAGGTTCTGTTGGAGCACAAGGTACGCCTGACCACCGCAAAAATTGCTACGCTAGGCGAACGAGTGGAAGACGTATTCTTTGTGACCGACGAGAACGGTAACGCGCTTTGCGACCCCGCTGCCTGCCAGGCCTTGCAGGACGACTTGTGTAAAACTTTGGATAACATTCGATGAACCCCGATTTAGACCGACTTCACCCCTACCCGTTTGAAAAACTGGCAAAGTTGAAAGCCGGCGTGACCGGGCCCGCGCACTTGGATTCCATTTCCCTGGGTATTGGTGAGCCCAAGCACCCTGCACCGGAGTTTATAAAGCAGGTAGTAGCAGACAATCTAGCCCGGCTTGGTAACTACCCCACCACAAAAGGCACCGACGAGCTGCGCGAAGCCATCAGCCAATGGGCCACAAAACGCTTTGCGTTGGCACCAGGCTCGCTAACCGCAGCCCACCATATAGTGCCGGTGAACGGCACCCGCGAAGGCATTTTCTCACTGGTGCAGGCGGTGGTCGACCGTAGCAAAGCAGCCACAGTGGTCAGCCCAAACCCGTTTTATCAGGTCTATGAAGGCGCAGCTTTCCTGGCCGGTGCCACACCGGTTTACCTGGCCTGCGACGGCAGCAATAGCTTCATTCCGGATTTTGATGCCATTGACCCGCAGGTCTGGCAGCAGTGCCAGGTTCTGTTTTTATGCTCGCCGGGCAACCCAAGCGGGTCAGTTATTCCACGCGCCACCCTGGTCCGGGTGCTTGAATTGGCTGATGAGCACGACTTTATTGTGGCCTCCGATGAGTGCTACACCGAACTTTACCCGGATGAAGCCAACCCTCCTGAAGGCTTGCTGCAGACGTGCGCAGCCATTGGCCGCAACGATTTTGCCCGCTGCGTGGTGTTCCATAGCTTGTCTAAACGAAGCAATCTGCCAGGCCTTCGCTCTGGTTTTGTTGCCGGTGATGCGCACATTCTTGAAGGCTTCTTGAAATACCGCACCTACCACGGCTGCGCCATGCCCATCCACAACCAATTGGCCAGCATTGCCGCCTGGGGCGACGAAGAGCACGTAAAAGAAAACCGCCGCGCTTATCGCGCCAAGTTTGAAGCCGTCGTGCCTATTTTACGCCAGGTGATGGACGTCGATTTTCCAGACGCCGGGTTCTATTTATGGCCGCAAACTCCGGCGGGAATGAATGACGAAGTGTTTGCCCGTGAGCTTTCGGCGCAACAAAATGTACACGTGCTTCCAGGACGTTACCTGTCGCGCACTGTGGATGGCTACAACCCGGGTGAAAACCGCATACGCATGGCGTTAGTGGCGCCTTTGCAGGAGTGCGTCGAAGCTGCGGAGCGAATTGTGGCTTTTGTAAGAGCAAATTCGTGATAAAACTGTACGGCATCCGCAACTGTGACACGGTAAAAAAGGCCCGAAAATGGCTAGACGAGCGCCGCATTGAATACCAGTTTCATGATTTCAAAAAAGACGGATTGAGCAGCGAGCTGCTTGCCGCTTGGGAGCATTCGGCCGGCTGGGAGGCCCTGCTAAACCGCCGCGGCACTACCTGGCGCAAATTGCCAGAGGGCATTCGTGAGGGCATCGATGCGGCTTCCGCCCATTACGTCATCTTGGAAAACCCTTCTATCATCAAACGGCCCGTGGTGGAGTTTCAAGGTGCGGTGACGGTCGGCTTTAATGCCGACGACTGGGCAGCGCGCTTTAATCACTGACATTAGCCTGACATCACAAAACACAATTCACTGACAAAACAGGAACACACACCCGATGAGCTTTGCATTCGGTATTGGTATTGGCACACAGAACAATCAGGGCGAATGGCTGGAAGTTTTTTATCAACAGCCTTTGATAATCCCCGATGAAACGCTGCTAGACGCAGTTCGCAGCGTTCTAGACTTTCAGGGTGGCAATCAGGCCATCAGCGCCAACACCAAGCAACTTAGCCAGCTGGCAAGCAGCCTGCGTCAAATTGGCCAGACCGAACAGGCCTCGTTAGCCGAAAAAGCCGCCAGCAGCGAACGCCCAGTCGTCGTCACCTTACTGGAAACCGACGATACCGCCAGCAGCACGCCCGAGGTTTACCTGAAGCTGCAGCTGATATCTCACCGCCTGACAAAGCCCCACAGCCTGAAACTAGACGGCATATTCGGCCTGCTGCCAAATTTGGCCTGGACCAACGAAGGCGCCATTGATCTGGCCGAACTTCCTGGACGCCAGCTGCAAGCGCGCCTTGAAGGCCGCACTCTGGAAGTAAAATCGGTAGATAAGTTCCCGCAGATGACTGACTACGTAGTGCCCCAGGGCGTGCGTATTGCCGACACCGCACGAGTTCGCCTGGGCGCCTATGTGGGCGAGGGCACCACCGTCATGCATGAAGGCTTTATCAACTTCAACGCCGGTACCGAAGGCACCAGCATGATCGAAGGCCGTATTTCAGCCGGCGTAATGGTAGGCAAAGGCTCTGACCTGGGCGGCGGCTGTTCCACCATGGGCACATTGTCTGGCGGCGGCAACATCATTATTTCAGTGGGCGAAAACTGCCTGATTGGCGCCAACGCCGGTATTGGTATTCCCCTGGGCGACCGCTGCACCGTAGAAGCCGGCTTGTACCTGACCTCCGGCACCAAAGTGGCGCTGCTAGACGACGCAGGCAAATTGGTGGAAGTCATCAAAGCCCGCGATCTGGCCAACAAGTCAGAGCTGCTGTTCCGTCGCAACAGTGAAAACGGTGCAGTAGAATGTAAAACCAACAAGTCGGCCATTGAGCTGAACCACGAACTGCACGCCAACAACTGATCGGGGCCTTTATGACTGCTATACCCAACAAGGCCCTGTCACCGACCCTAAAGCTGGCAATGGATCTGATTCGCCGGCCGTCGGTGACACCCGACGACGCCGGCTGTCAGCCGCTGATGATGTCGCGCCTTGCACCCCTGGGCTTTGCCGAGGAAAACCTGCGCTTTGGCACCACCGACAATCTATGGGCTCGGAAAGGTTCGGAAGAACCTGTCCTGGCTTTCGCCGGGCATACCGACGTCGTGCCCACGGGCCCGGAGAAAAACTGGGCAATTCCACCATTTGAAGCGATTATAAAAGACGGCATGCTGCACGGCCGCGGCGCCGCTGATATGAAAGGCAGCCTGGCGGCCTTTGTTACCGCCTGCGAACGCTTTGTGGGCAAGCACCCGAACCACCGCGGTTCCATCGCGTTGCTGATCACCAGCGACGAAGAAGGTCCCGCTGGTGATGGCACGGTAAAAGTAATTGAAACCCTGGAAGCCCGCAACGAAAAGATCGACTGGTGCCTGATCGGCGAGCCGTCCAGCACGGTTAATGTGGGCGATACGATCAAAAATGGCCGCCGTGGCTCATTGCATGGCTACTTGACGGTTCACGGCGTGCAAGGCCATGTGGCTTACCCGCACCTGGCCGAAAACCCAATACATAAGGTGGCTCCGGCGCTGCACGATCTGGCGCAGGAATTCTGGGACAACGGCAACGATTACTTTCCGCCCACCACGTTCCAGATTACCAAGGTAGAGGCAGGCACCGGCAGCAATATGATTCCCGGCGAATGCCTGGTGCACTTCAACTTCCGCTATTGTACGGAAAGTACCGCCGAAAGCCTGGAGGAGCGGGTTGTGGCAGTATTGGGGAGACACTCGCTGAATTACGATTTGCAGTGGCATTTGAGTGGCCGACCGTTTCTGACCGACAAAGGCGCGCTGGTGTCAGCGTCAACAGCGGCCATTGCCAGAGTCTGCGGCCGTGAAACCGAGCTGTCTACGTCTGGCGGCACGTCCGACGGCCGCTTTATCGCGCCTACGGGTGCTCAGGTGGTGGAACTGGGCCCCATAAACGCGACCATTCATAAAGTAAATGAATGCGTCAGCGCAGACGACCTGGATACCTTGTCGCAAATTTACGAAGAAATTCTAGTGGAGTTATTGGCCTGAAAAGTACCTTGCCTGGCGCATACAGTGGCCATGTAAAGCGTTAACGCTCTGCCGCTTCAATAATGGGGCGGCGGGATTTCTTCTTCTTCACTGCGAAGGTTAGAGCCAGACACTTCTTTCAACTGCCTGTGCAGTAGCTGTTTGGCTTCCCACAGCTGACGCAGCTCCAGCTCTTGAGTCGCCATCTGCTCGCTCAGCGTGTTTATTACGTCATCCTGAAACGCAATCCGCATTTCCAGCTCGTCAAGCCGATGTTCCAGTCGTTTATCCGTCATGGTTTTAGTGAGTTCCTGCCGTTATCTGTTAAGATGCCGCCTTCATGCAGCCGGAAGTGTCATTTTACCCCATATCCGGTTATTTATCGTTAGCGTTATCATTCAGGAGATTTTCAATTCACATGCGTAATCCAGCCAAAGCGATCGTTGCTGCCTTATTGATCGCGATTCCCGCTCCCTTTATTCTCGGCTTTTTGCTGGTTTCCTTTTCCCCGGAGCTGTTCCAGATTCTGTCCCAGTCTGAAACCAGTACCGTGGCCAACAGCACCCCCTTCGTTCTGGGCAGCGCCCAGGGCATTGCCGCTTACGTGATTGCCGTGGTGATATTTGCCATCGCTGGTTTTATCACCGTTGTGGTCAGCACCAAACGACCGGTCGCTGCACCCGCTAAAGCCGCTCAACCTCGCGCACCCGCAACGCCTCGTCGTGCCCATGTACCGGCTCAAAAAAGCGGTAACATGCACCACGATGACGATGACGACTTCGACGACAACACCCCTGAGGGCGACGAAGACGGCACCGTTAAATGGTTCAACGTGAAAAAAGGCTTCGGCTTTATTGTTCGCGACAGCGGTGATGAAATCTTTGTTCACTTCCGCGCTATTCGTGGCAGTGGTCGCCGCGTTTTGCGCCAGGGTCAGCTGGTGCGCTTTAGCGTAATTGACGCCGACAAAGGCCTGCAGGCCGATAACGTGTCAATTCTCAGCGAGTAATCTACACCACGTTTTCCTTCGCTGTTAGAACAAAAAAGGGATGGGGCCAAAAGCCCCATCCCTTTTTTCTATTCTTTTACTAATTCACTCTTCTACTAATTCCGCTTTTCTATTAATTCCATATGGCCGGAAGCTCACCACGCTCATCAATTCGCCACCATCTCTCTTCAGTGGCGTCGTCGCCTTCGGCCCAATTACTCGGGCTGCAACGTAGCTCACCACCGATCGCGCGCCAAGCACTGCGAGCGCAATCCAAATCGCTGTTCCAGGGCAGCGATGGCCCCTCAATCACCAGACACGTAAAGCGTTTGCCACCAGCACCCGGGTAAAGCGACAACGACAGCGTCTGCCCATCGTAACGGGCGTAACCTTTCACAAAACCGGTTATGACCTCGTCATCCAGCGACACCTGGCCTAATTGATCAGACAACCAGCGCGATACTGCCCCGGCTTCAAGGTCGCGTATATAAATTTCCAAATCCTGCACCCAAACAATCTCCCAACAATTTTAAAACTGATGACAAGGGCTCAACACCTGCGACCTTGCGCCTAGTGGTGAACAGTGTGAACGCCCGCTAAATTCGCTGCAAGCCGACATTTCAGCTCGGCCTGCAAATCAGCAACGCCCAGCTTTCGCAAGCTTCCGCGTGCATGACGCTGATGCCAGTCGTTTGCTGCGACCTGTTGTTGCCAAACCAGCTTTTCCAGCGCCAGGTCCGGCTCGCCAATACCGCTCTGGCGCGCATGAGCCACCAGGCGCTGACACTCCAGAGTTTGAATTTGTGCTGCTAGAGCGACAGATTCGCTGCTACCACGCAAGGCAAACAGATTCAGGCTCGCAGCCGCGCGCTTAAACCACACCAGCAGCTCGCCCGGACAGCATTCGAACCGGTGGCACTGCGCAACAGCGAAATCAATCGCCGCAGGCTCCAGCTCTATATTCCACTGGCGCTCTATCGCCGGCTGATGAGCCACCACAATAGCGTAGAGCTGGCCAGCGCCACAGGGCGGCAATATCATGCTGGTCAGCGAGCGACCCAGACACAGCTGTAGTTGACCAATATGCTGCGCCTTGGCTTTTATGCGCTCATCAGCCAGCAGCAACATGGGCCCGCCCCAAGCGGCCAGTACGTCGCCCACGACACTGCCAGGCCGGCCCACCAGCTGCAAAAGATCCTGGGGCGCCAGGCCGTCCATCACCAACAGCGGCCACCCTCCGCAGTGTTGAAGCGAGCGCAGCCTGTGACGGGCGCCTTCAGCAAGCGTCAGCACGTCTGACTCGCAGCGCAAATTCAGTCGCTTGTAGTCGATACCCAGCAATGGCAATACACTTTCCAGCCAGCAGGTTTTACCACCGCCCCGAGGGCCTTTCACCCACAACAACGTTTTAGGGTTTGTGCTGATGTCTACCGCTACGGTATGGGCAAGCTCAATCCAATCCACCTGTGCCACCACCATGGGCACACCAGCAGAGTTAGACGCTGCCTTCATTGTCAGCTCGTCGACGCTGGGTGGCCAGGTCGACACCCGTTCCAACACCGCAACGTACGCTTTTTCCTGCAAGCGTTCTGTTTTGTGGGTAAGGGTTTGCAGCAGCACCGGCCAGTCTAACCAGGGCGCGTCGTTCAACTCACGCGCTCTGGCAAACCAATGCACCAGCTGGCTAGACAGTAAACCTTCCGCAGACACCCCGGTAACAACCGGCTGTTCGCACTGCACCGTGCGCGTCAACTCATCAAGGTCGATACTGCAGGTTGTCAAAAAACGACTAAGGCTTTGGCAACTGTCAAGCAGAGCCAGCAAAAAATCTTCAACGGTAATCGCCGCTCCGCCGCGCTTTAATACCAGCGCGCGCGCATTCGCCAGCGCATTCTGGCATTGCGGTGCCAGGCATCCTTGCCAATCTTCCATTCTTACTCTCCTTGTATGCCAAGCGCAGGATTCCTTTTCCGCGCTGATTATTGTGCCCCTTACCAGCTACCGCTGTTTTCCATACTGGCCCAGGGTTCACGGGGTGCAAGCGCCTCACCCTTCTGCAGCAGCTCAATAGAAATACCGTCGGGCGAGCGCACGAATGCCATATAGCCGTCACGGGGCGGGCGATTAATGGTAACGCCGCCGGCTTGCAGGTGCCCGCACAACTGATAAATGTCGTCGACCCGATAGGCCAGATGGCCGAAGTTTCGGCCGCCGCTGTACTCTTCCGGGTCCCAATTATAGGTCAGTTCCAACGACGGTGCGCGATCGGCTTTCACTCGCTCTTCGTCGTCTCTCGAAGCGAGAAATACCAGGGTAAAACGGCCTTTTTCGCTGTCTTTTCGACCGACTTCTTTCATTCCCAGCAAGTCACAGAAAAAATGCAGGGTGTCATCCAGATTGCTCACCCGGATCATCGTGTGAAGGTATTGCATACTTTCTCCCGTTCTTTTCTATTGCTTAATGCAGCAAGTCTTCTCGGTTCGGCGGCCGCCCCGCAGAACACTCGCACCTTTATTAACGAACAGTTTACGGTATTCTGGGCGAATGGATGCAAACCACGTCTTTCCTTTAATCAACAGTTACCGAACGCCGGCCATCAGGCATCTCGCATGGCTGTGCCAAACCCCGCAGCTGATGCGCTCGCCAGTCACTTTTACACCGGCACAGTATCTGCCCTCGGGCTATACCCATATTCTTAAAGCCTGGGATCAGGACACAAAAACGGCACCACCTATACTGTTTGAACCGCCACAGCGCAGATTAGGCTTCTATTTCGAGCGGCTGTATCAGGTTTTGCTCGAGGACTTGCTCGGCTGGCCAATTCTGCTAAAAAACCAGCAGATCCAATCACGCGGGCGCACCATTGGCGAACTGGATTTCGTGGTCGACAACCGGACAAACGACCGCATTGAACACCACGAGATCGCTATCAAGTTCTATCTCGGCGTGTCTGAACTCACGGGCTCAACACTCTGGTACGGCCCCAACGCTCGCGACCGGCTGGACGTGAAAACAACCAGCCTGTTGGAACAACAGAGCCGCCGCACACTGCTACCGGAAACTCTTGCCCTGCTCGCAGAATCCCATATAACAGGCCCGCTGACTCCGCGAATATTTATGCCAGGGTATCTTTTCTATCCAGACGACCAGCTCGTGGTAACCCCGGATTATGTTCCAGCGGACCATTTACGCGGGCGCTGGATGTACGCCCATGACGCAAGAGCCTTGAACACGTCACACTGGGTTGTACTCAACAAACCTCACTGGATTGGCAACTGGTGTCAAAGCGAACAGCCGGATATCGAACATGTTCTGGAAGCACTGAAACGTGTTGAGAGCAAAGTGGTTCCGCAGCTGTTCGCCATAATGCGGCGAGATCACCAAACGGGAAGCTGGCTGGAAACAGACCGGGTGTTTGTTGTGCCGGAAACCTGGCCGTGAATGGCTGCATTCTCTCGTAAGAGCTCAATATTCACGGCTTCAAAAGAGTGCTTCTAACAGTAACGCCTCATATTTCGGCTTTAATGCACCGAGGCTGAAACGCTGCACACCTGGCACTGTTAATCGATCACCATGGCCATCCACAGCCTGCTTTTCAATCAACGTCGCTGCATGAGCCGCCTCGGCCGGAATGTCGTCGCCACAGTCCGGATACAAGTATTCCGGTGCAAACAACTCCGGGTAGACTTCCCTTGCCGGCACAATGGGCACACAGCCAGCGGCCACCGCCTCAAGCACCGCCAGCCCCTGAAACTCATGTAACGCGGTTGAAAGAATCACGTCCGCACTCCCCAGCCACTCGTAATACTCGCTGCGGCTCGATGCGTACCCAAACTGCACGAGTCGGTGAGCAAACTGCTGTTGAATAGTCGTCATGGCTTCAGGGACTTTGCGGAAACTTTCACCAAGGACACAGACCTGAAAACTCAACGCTCTGCGCTCAAGCTCCTGCAGAATCGCGAGCAGCCGATCAGGACCCTTGTCGTATTCCCAGCGCGCCGCCCACACAATTCTGAGGGGTAATGCACCAGGCTCGGGCTCAAGGCCATTGCGCCATAAACGCTCGCCCGCCTCAAGGCTCTGGCGTTCCGCTTCACTGAGGAACACAGGGTCGTCGATGGGGACCGGCAGAACCCGGGATTTCGCGGAGATGAGTTCGAGAGTTCCCTCCGGGATACCATCGGGCAATCGCCGGAAGAGTTGCTCAACACCCTCGAGAAAGCTGCGCCGGTTCCAGTCGCTGTTGAACAGCACGGTATCGGCAGCAATAGCGCTGTATAAGTTCACCATTTGAGGATCAATGCTATTGTGCTGGCCATCGGATGCCGGATAGGCAAACTGATTTTCATGCATATAAAGCAACGCTGGCGTATGGGCCAGGTTCGGATGAAAACCCCGAACTGACGCCAGATCAACCATGGACGTCACTAACAGCAGGTCCCAATGCTCCTTCAACAGCGGCTCGCTCAGCCAGGTCAGCGCGTTACCTCGAATCCGCCAGCGGAAAAATCTCGGCGACAGGGCAAGCACATGCCATTCAAATTCCGGCTGGCTAAGCACCAACTGCTTTCTCCAGCAACGATGGCTGCCTGCGTCATAAGCCGAAAGCAGGAGTATTCTGGGTTGTCGAAGGGCAAGCGTTTTGGGCATGAAGGCATTCTGCCCTACTTGCGATTAGACAACCAGACACTCTGATAGGGCTTAAGTGTGATACTGCCCGACAGGTTCTCTATGGGCATACCCGAGATCAAGTCAAACCAATGATCTGTGCCAATCAGGTTGATATCACTAAGCGCCACCTGCTGTATCTCGTCACTGATATTGTGAATGCAGAAAATAGACTGATCCCGCCGCATACTTTGGCGCCAGAAGCCGAACAGCTTTAGCCCAAGGTGCAAGGTGAACTGGGTCGCATTGGGATGAAATGCCGCTTGCCCGCGGCGAATCGCAATCAGGCGTTTCAGTTCGTGACAGACTTTGCTGTGGTGGCTCAGCGGGTTATCCAGCTCCCGTTCCAGATCGCCAAGCTGCCACTGGCTGCGATTGATGGAACGCAAACGGCTGGTATGCTCAACCCGCGCGGTATCGTTTTCCGTTGCCAGCAAGCTGTGTATGTAAAAAGCGGGTATCCCCTCCAAAGCGAGCATCACCGTATGCGCACACATAAATCTCTGTAGCTGCCAATGGTCTGCACCGTTCCCGGCGGTGCCCTTTAACGCATCGTACAGGGCAATGTTCACTTCGTAGGGCTGATCCCGGCCGTCGGGCGTGCGCCGATAAGACACCTTCCCGCCGAACGAGTTCATGGTATTGATGAACCGTTGTCTTTCCTCCTCGGTCAGCAAGCCGTCTGTGGGACGCATGCCAATCCCGTCGTGGGACGCAATGAAATTGAGGTAGGTGGTGCCCATCTGCGCCGGCGGCATACTCATCAGCCAGGTTTTCAGATGTTTGCAGTCACCTGTTACCAGCGTATTGATCAGTAGCGGCGGTAAAGAAAAATTATAGATTGCATGGGCTTCGTTGGCGTTGCCGAAATAGGTGAGATTCTCGCGATTGGGCACATTGGTTTCCGTAATCACCACCGCATCCGGGCTATGGTGCTCCATCAGCAAACGCAAAATCTTGATCAGTTCGTGGGTCTGTTGCAGATGAATGCAGGACGTACCAGGCTCTTTCCAAAGGAAAGCGACGGCGTCCAGCCGAAAGATAACAACGCCGCGTTCAAGGTAATAACGGATAATGGCCGCAAACTCGATCAGAACCTGCGGGTTGGCAAAGTTAAGGTCGACCTGATCCTCGCTAAAAGTGCACCATACATAACGCTCGCCATCGTCTGTCTGAACCGGCGTGAGAACCGGTGATGTGCGCGGCCTGACCACGGCGCTCAAATCGTCGCCGGGGTTTCCCTCAAAAAAATAGTCCTTACCAGGGTCTATTCGCTTACGGAAATTTTCAAACCAACGACTACGGGCTGACATATGGTTGACCACCAAGTCTGCCATCAGTTTGAAGTCTTGTGCGATGGCCTCAATGTCCTCCCACCCACCGTGGGACTCGTTGACAGCAAGGTAATCCATTACCGAGAAACCGTCATCGGAGCTGTAAGGAAAGAAGGGCAGGATATGGACGGCGGACACGCTGTCAGAAAAGTGTCGATTCAGGAACTGGTGCAAGGTCGCTAACGGTTTCTCCTCTCCCTGCTGCACAGTATCCGCATAGGTAATCAGCACCACATCCGATTCACTCCAGTGGCTCTGATGCGCCGGCGGCGGAGGCTGATCTGGACGCAACCCCATTGTTGTCAGTAGCCGCTCAGCAAGAAAGTCACAATCCAGCGCCGGATAAACAGCCTCAAGCATGCTAACCAGCTTGGATTTCAACACCTGGCTCATGCCCGATACTCCTCATTGTCCAGATCCACGGCCTCGAGCAGCTGCTCTTTGATATCGGGAATGGCACTGGTGACCCGGTTCCAGCTCGGAATAAACGGGGTATCCATAGGGTTATCCAAAAAATAGGCGCCAGCGTGCATCACGTTTTGAGCAAACAGCTCGACGGCTTTCTCTTCCTTATGGCGGTCAAACGTCAAGCCGTTGATGATCGCATCGTTCTGGTAGGTCTCCACAAAATCCAGCGCAATGCGGAAATAGCTTGCTTTGATGGTGCGGAATTTCTCACTGGAAAAAATTTCGCCGTTGGTGGCTAATTTGCGGAACAGCGCCTTGGCGATGTCGATGCTCATTTTGGACAAGCCGGCACTGGCGTCTTCCGGTGAGAGTTCCTGATGCTTATGATCGTACACATCAGCAATATCCACCTGACACAACCGGTTGGTGGCGTAATTCCGCTTCATTTCCGATAGCACGCCAATCTCCAGCCCCCAGTCGCTTGGAATTCGAAGGTCGTTGATCACATCGGTACGAAAGGAAAACTCCCCGGCCAGTGGGTAACGGTAACTGTCCAGATAATCCAGAAATTCATTCGGGCCACACACTTTCTTCAGTGCACGGATCAGCGGGGTCACCAGCAAACGGCTCACTCGCCCGTTCATCTTGCCGTCTGCGACTCGTGCGTAATAGCCTTTGCAGAACATATAATTAAAGCCGGGGTTGGCCACCGGGTAAATCAGGCGCGCCACCAGATCCCGCGAATACGTCAGAATGTCACAATCGTGCAGCGCGACCGACTCACTCACTCCGGAAGCCAACACATAACCGAAGCAGTACCAGACATTGCGGCCCTTACCCATTTCCGTCGGCGCCAAACCCTGTTCACTAAGTTTCAGATCAATAGCACGAAGGCGCGGGCCATCGTTCCACAGCACTTTAAAATTCTGTGGCAGGTCAGAAAAGTACTCAAGAGCGTGGCGGTACTGTTTTTCATTGGCCCGATCCAGGCCGATAACGATCTGGTCCAGATAGGGAACCTTGGTGAGTTCGTGCACAATGTTCTTTAACGCCGGCCCTTCCAATTCGGAATACAGCGAAGGCAACACCAGCGACATGGGTCGGGACTTGCGAAAAGTCATCAGCTCGGCTTCCAGATCTTCTACCGGCCGGCGAACAAGATTATGCAGCGTGGTGATAATGCCGTTCTGATAAAAGTCACCCATGGCAAACCTCCTTTGCAGTGCTAGTATCCGTACTCAAACAGCAGATTGAGTACGCACTCGTTCCAACCCTCAGGGCCTGGCTTGAGGGAGCGCATCGCATGCTTTTCGGAAGGCAACTGCACCTCATCGCTATTTACCCCGCGAATAACAACCGGGATGTCTGCGGCCTCCAGCATTTGCTGATCGTTGGGGCTGTCGCCCAAGGCAATGGCCGTTATTGGCTGGTCACCATACTGCTTCTGGTATTGCTCTCTGTATTTATCCAGCAAAAAACGGGCCCCATCGGCTTTATCAAAAATGCCCATGGCATGATAGAACCGACCGCCTTTTACCAGCCGCAGGTTTTCAGCACGTAAGGCTGCATCAAAACGTGACCGTTCGTCTTCGCTGCCTTCCCACAGCAGCGGCTCGGTTCCTTCGCGCTCCCTGGCCCGTGCGGCTGATGCAGGGTCCAGCCCCGTTAATTGCGCCAGCTCGTCATCCGACATATCCGAAAAACTCCGAAAACGTGCGCCACCGGTCCTTTGCCCGGCCAGTACCTTTAAAACCTCTGCTCTGGATGCCCCAAAACGGACGATTTTCTCACTGTGGTTTCCGAAAGTATCCGCAGGGATAACGACGACCGCACCGTTTTCAACGACAAAAGGGTCGGTGTTTTCCAGTTGCTGACGTATTTCACGAATTTCCGCAGCGGTTTTGCTGGAGTTCAGTATCAGTGGAATACCAGCAGCTGCGACCCGCTTCAACGCTGGCAATGCCTGCTGCCAGCAATGGCGGTCATAATTGAGCAGGGTTCCATCAAGATCAGAAAATATAATCAGTCGCGGCTTGGTCACGGCAGACTCCTTGGGCGTTAAGCCTAAAAGTGAGGGCAACGCCCTCATTCAGTGCGCGCCCATTAAAAACGGGCCATTTTCGTGTGTTCCGATGAGTCGCTCCCGCTCGATCAGCGAATCCACGGATGACTTAAGTATAATGGCAGGCCCGTTCAGATTCCTGCCGTTGATAATGCGGCAAATAGACAGTTTGGTCCTGCAGAATTCATGCCATACGGGCTGTGTACCAGGTAAGCGGCCATATTGAATATCGCCCAAGCTAAAGCAGTCAGCGCAACAAAGAGGTTGATGCATAACAGAAAAGACGGGGAAGGCAGGTCGCATCCATTGCCTCAGTCCTCATGTTCTCCCTGAACATTGATTTAAGTTTCTTCGCTCATTTGAGCAAAGATTTCGATAATGGGCCTTTGAGGGTTGGCCTGTTGCAGTTGCAGCACGCGCCTGCCTTGATATTTCAGCCCGTCACTGGGTTTTGCCCACTGCTTTTCAGGCTGTGGTTCCGACCACTCAGACATTGCTTTGGGAAGCGTCTTTTTAACCATGCGCATGATCTTTTTGACCTCCCACTCCACCAGTCGGTTCGGAATCGTCCAGTACTTGCGATTTTCTCTGCGCCGTCCACGCAATCTCAGAAAAAGCGACGTACAGCGTATGCGAGGTCGGGTACTCCAGCTTGCCGCCGTTTTGTCCGGTCAGTTCACCATTTTTATGCAGATACTCGTGGAGCTTCTTCCTATTTGTATCTCCACCGGCGTCTCCACCCACACCGGCATCCAATACATAAATATGACCATTTTTCAGAAGGCGATAACCAACCGGTCGGGAGGTCAGCGCGAAGGGGTAGCCTGGACCGGCATCAACAGGTACGACTTCTCCCCTGCCGTAGCGAACTGGCAGCAAGTGAACGAACTGTAGTTAGGGGCAAGAAGCCGGTTCATCCTTGATCCATCGGAAATGCGGGTTCAGTGGCGGCATTGCCGCCGGCCAGGTTGGGCAATGCTGCGAACAGAAACTGCACGGCGTCTCGCAAACTATTGCACCCATTATCGAGTGCCTTATGCACTGTTTTTCGAAGTGCTGGTGCTGCTGACTGACTGGTCGCTGGCCCATTGGTAAATTTGGCTGCCAAGCTGTGGAATAGCGACGCCATCCAGAATAAGTCCGACAGCGGAAGGGTCAGGCCAGGGTGAGTGGTCAAGATAAAGGGTTTAAGCGCACTGGCAGACGCGTTAAAATTTCTATCGTTGAGAAATGGGTTACTAAAAAATTCAGCAGAGTTTATGCCATACGGGAGTAGAGGTTTTATGAGCAGCAACGGTTTTCGCGTAGAGCATCGTTACCTGGAACTCCCGGAGAGCTTCTTCACCCGTGTGCAGCCCAGCCCGCTTAGAGACGCAAAGATGGTGTGTTTTAACCACGATTTGGCGCGAGAACTGGGTTTTCA